>NZ_PJME01000003.1 GCF_002954775.1 Streptomyces geranii | reverse complement strand
CCCCCCCCCCCCCCCCCCGCCCCGCCCCCCCCCCCCCCCCCGGCGCCGCCGCCCCCCCCCCCCCCCCCCCCCCCAGGCCGATAGGAACGGGTAGGGGCGGCGGGGGCGAGGAAAAGGCCCTCGCCACCCCCCGGCGTCACTACCTCACCCGCCCCCGCTTGGCCTCCATGGCCGCCCGCCCCTCAGCCCCCTTCTTCTTCCAGTCCTTCCGAATCTCCGCCCTCAACCTCGCATCCGTCTTCGCCACGATGTACTGGTTCTCCCGCAGCAGCTTCCGGTAACTGTCGAGCCGCCGCTGCCCCAGCACCCCCGAGTCCACCGCCTCCAGCACCGCGCACCCCGGCTCAGCCGTATGCGCGCAGTCCTGGAAACGGCACCCCTGGGCCAGTTCCTCGATCTCGGCGAACACCTGGCCGACGCCCGTCCCGGCGTCCCACAGGCCGACACCCCGCAGCCCGGGTGTGTCGATGAGGACGCCCCCGCCGGGCAGGGCGAGGAGGTTGCGGGTGGTGGTGGTGTGGCGGCCCTTGCCGTCGGCGTCACGGGTGGCCTGGACCTCCATGACGTCCATGCCGAGCAGCGCGTTCGCGAGCGTCGACTTGCCCGCACCGGACTGCCCGAGCAGCACGGCCGTACCGTCGGAGACGACCGCCGCGAGGACGTCGACGCCGTCCCCGTTGGTGGAGCTGACGGTGAGCACCGGGACGCCGGGGGCGGTGGCCTCCACGTCCTCGACGAGGTAGGAGAGGGTCGTCGCGTCCGGCACGAGGTCGGCCTTGGTGAGCACCACGACCGGCTGCGCACCCGATTCCCAGGCCAGCGCCAGGAACCGTTCGACCCGGCCGAGGTCGAGTTCCACGGCCAGCGACACGGCGACGATGGCGTGGTCGACATTGGCCGCGAGGATCTGGCCCTCGGAACGCTTGGACGAGGTGGACCGTACGAACGCGTTCCGGCGCGGCAGATACGTACGGACATAGCGCGGATCGCCGACCGGTTCGACGACGGCCCAGTCACCGGTACACACGACCCGCATCGGATCGTTGGGCGTCACGAACGCGGTGTCGGCGCGCAGCACACCGTCGGCGGTGGCGACGTCGCACTGGCCTCGGTCGACGCGGATGACGCGCCCGACGAGCAGGCCTTCTGCCGCGTAGGGGGCGAATTCGGCGGCCCAGGCGTCGTCCCAGCCGTAGGGGGCGAGCGCGCGGAAGGAAGCAGAAGTAGAAGTGGACGAGGACGAGGACGAGGACGAGAGGGAAGTCAAGGGAGACCCTTCACATGGGTGACCCCGGCGCGCGCTCTCGGGCGCGAAGGAAGTGGATGTCAGCCGGTGGCCACGGAGGTGGACTTGACGAACTTCTGGATGCGGGCAGCGCCCATCGCAAAGACAGCCATCGGGTCACACCTCCTTGTCATCCTCGTCGCGGTTGTCACCATCGCCCCTCGTCGATCGGGGCGCTTCCACTCTAGGCGTGCCCCCGCTCGGCACGCCACCCAATATCCGGCTGAACAACTGGGGCCCCACCAGCCGTAACTGATCAGTGCGGCGGTTGGACCGCGCCGAGCGACCGCACCGAGCGAAGGAGCACACCATGAAGGCGACCGCGCAGATCGGCGTCACCGGCCTGGCGGTGATGGGTAGGAATCTCGCCCGGAACTTCGCCCGGCACGGTTACACCGTGGCCCTCCACAATCGGACCCCCGCCAGGACCAAGGCGCTGGTCGAGGAGTTCGGGCACGAGGGCGACTTCGTGGCCGCCGAGACGGCCGAGCAGTTCGTGGCCGCCCTGGAGCGGCCCCGGCGCCTGATGATCATGGTGCAGGCCGGGACGGCGACCGACGCCGTGATCGACGAGTTCGCCGCTCTCCTGGAACCCGGCGACATGATCATCGACGGCGGCAACGCCCACTTCTCCGACACCCGGCGCCGAGAACAGGCCCTGCGCGGGCTCGGCATCCACTTCGTGGGGGTGGGCGTCTCCGGGGGCGAGGAGGGGGCGCTCAACGGGCCCAGCATCATGCCCGGCGGCTCCGTGGCCTCGTATGCCGCACTCGGGCCGATGTTCGAGACGATCAGTGCCAAGGTGGACGGCGAGCCCTGTGTCACCCACGTCGGGACGGACGGTGCCGGGCACTTCGTGAAGATGGTGCACAACGGGATCGAGTACGCCGATATGCAGCTCATCGGCGAGGCCTATCATCTGCTCCGGCAGGTGGGGGGCTACGAGCCGGCGCGGATCGCCGAGGTGTTCCGGCAGTGGAACAAGGGGCGGCTCGACTCGTATCTGATGGAGATCACCGCGGAGGTGCTCGCGCACACCGACGCCGCGACCGGGCGGCCGTTCGTGGACGTGGTGGCCGACTCCGCCGGGCAGAAGGGCACCGGCCGCTGGACCGTGCGCAGCGCCCTGGAGCTGGGCTCACCGGTCACCGCCATCGCCCAGGCGACCTTCGCCCGCGCCGCCTCGGGCCAGCGCGCGCTGCGGGCGGCGTACCGCGAACTGCCGGGTGGCACCAGCTGGGACCTCACGGCGTACGAGGCCGAGCGCTTCGCCTGCATCGTGGAGCACGCGCTGTACGCGTCGAAGCTCATCGCGTACGACCAGGGCTGGAAGATGATCATGGACGCGTCGGCCGAGTACGGCTGGGACATCGACCTCGGGGCGATCGCGCGGATCTGGCGCGGCGGCTGCATCGTCCGGGCCGCCTTCCTCGACCGGGTCCGCGGCGCCTTCGCGGCCGACCCCTGCCGGGTCACCCTGCTGACGGAGGAGGGCTTCGCGGCCGAGATCGCCGACGCCCAGGTCCCGTGGCGCGAGGTCGTCGCCACAGCGGCCCGGCACGGCGTCCCGGTGCCCGCCTTCTCCGCCGCCCTGTCGTACTACGACACCCTGCGCGCCGAACGCCTCCCGGCCGCCCTCACCCAGGGCCAGCGCGACTATTTCGGCGCCCACACCTACCGCCGCACCGACCGCGAGGGCCGCTTCCACACTCTGTGGGAGCGGGCGGACCGGAGCGAGAGCGAAGTGATCTGATCGGGGCGGGGCTGATTTGGGCGGGGCGGGGCTGAGTTGGGCGGGGCTGAGTTGGCGGTGCCGACCTGGACTGGGCCGGCCCGCCCGGGCTGGCTGACCTGCGCGGGGCGGGCCGACCTGGGCCTGACTGGGCCGGACCAGGCGGGGTCGGACTGTTCGTGTTCCGGCTGGGCGCGGCGGACCGGCACGGCACGGGGCTGCGTAGGGCGGGGGTCACGGGGCGAGGCGTTACGGGGCTGACCGGAGCCGGCCGGACTGGGCTGGGCTGACCTGGGCCGGGTCGGACTGTTCGTGTTCCGGCGCGGCACGGAGCGGGGCTGCACAGGGCGGGCGCCACAAAGTGAAGCGCCACAGGGCCGCCCGGACCGGGCCGGGCTGACCTGCGCGGGGTCGGACTGTTCGCGTTCCGGCTCGGCGCGGGACGAACCGGCGCGGCACAGGGCTACACGGACCGGACGCCACAAGGTGAGGCGACACGAGGCCGACCGGACTCCGCTGGGCTGACCTGCGCGGGGGGGGGCTGTTCGCGCTCCGGAGCGGGGCGGAGCGGGCTGGGCCGATCCGAGCGGAGCCGGGCTGTTCCCCTTCCGCCTCGGACCGGGGCAGCGCAACGCGGCCCGGTTCGACACTGACCGGGGCCGGACGGGCACTGCACGGCAAGGGATTGCACGCCGGGGACCGGACCTCGAACGACCCGGCCCTGGCCGGTCAGGCTCGCCCCAGCCCGGTCACGCGCGGAACGCCAACAGGCACGCGCCGAACCCCAACGGTCCGGCCGGCCCTGGGGCCTGGCCGGACCGGGAAGTCGTCGTCGGGGTCAGGTCGTGCAGGTGCTGCCGTTCAGGGTGAAGTCGAACGGGGCCGTGTTGCTTCCCTGCCAGCTGGCCAGGAAGCCGAAGGAGACCGTGCCGTCGGCTGCGATCGTGCGGTTGTAGTCCGCCGCCGTGGCCGTGACTCGGGCGCCGTCCTGGGAGAAGCCCGCGTCCCACATCTGGCCGACCTGCTGGCCGTTGCGGAAGGACCAGGCGATGCGCCAGCCGTCGACGGCCTTCGTGGAGGTGACGCTGATGGTGGCCTGGAAGCCGTCGGGCCACTCGTTGACCAGGTCGTACTCGACCTCGCAGGAGGCGGGTTCGCTCGTGTCGGGGCTCGGCTTCGGGGTCTCGGCGCCATCGGTGGGCGAGGAGGTGCCCTGGGGCTCCGGGTCGGGCTTCTCGGACGGGGTCGACGGCGTGGACGTGGTGGGGGACGCGTCCGGGGCCGAGGGGTCGGGGGACACCGACGGGATCGAGCCCGCGGGGACGGTCACGCCGGACGGCAGGCCGCCCGCGGGGTCCACCACCGGCCGGCCGTCGGTCGTGCCGCCCTTCGCGGAGACGTCGTTGCCGGAGCCGTCGAAGGGCATCAGCGAGACCGTGAGGGCGAGCGCGGAGACGATGACGGCCGCGACCAGGATCGCCGTACGGCCGATGCGCGGCCGGGACTCCCCGATGGTGAGGCCGGTGTTGATGCCCGCCTCGCCACGACCGCCGAGCAGACCGGCCTCGGCGGCGCGGCGCCGGCGCTCCAGATAGGCGAGGCCGCCCCAGCCGATGACACCGCCGGCGAGCGCGGCGGGCAGGCCGCTGATCCCGCCGTACAGCCGCAGACAGGCGGCGGCCTCCGCGCACTCCACGCAGGTCGCGAGGTGCCGGGAGAGGTCCTCGGGGATCTCGGCGCCCTGCGAGCGGATGACCGCGTCGAGGAGGCGGCCGAAGTGGCGGCAGTCGGAGTTCAGCGGGGAGTCGAGGAGGTTGCGCTGGCAGCGGTCTCTGAACAGGCCGCGCACCTGGGCGAGTTCCTCGGCGACGCTCTCCGGGTCGAGGCCGAGCCTGCGGGCCACGACGGGCAGCGGCAGCGACTCCACGTCGGCCAGCCAGAGCAGGCCCGCGTCCGGTTCCTGCATGTCACGCAGGGCGCGCAGCGCGAGCGGGCGGCGCAGCGGCGGGCCCACGTACCGGGCGGCCTTGTCGGAGTTGAGCCACAGTCTCAGGTCGGGGTCGAGATGGTTGCCGTGCCCGGTCTCCTCCCAGGACGCGGCGGTACTGCGAACCGCCGCCAGGAGAAGGGGTATCCAGGGCAGGCGGGGTATGCGGCGCCCGGTGTTGCGGGCGCCGAAGTCGGCGGCCCGGGCGGCGTGGATACCATGGGTAAACGCCTCGGCGGCCAGTTCGGTGCCGGCGGACGAGCCGGACGTGCACAGGTCGGCGTAGGAGAGGACCGCGTCCCAGCACTCGGAGAACAGCGCTGCTTCGGCCGCGTCCTGAGGGGTCGGCAGATCTGGCATATGGGGGGACTCCAGCATCAACGGCTTGCACACGCCAACGTCAAGGTCAACTGACCCCAAGAACAGGGGAGTTGGGGACCGTTCCGCAAAACGGAGCCCGAGCTTTTCACGTTTCCCGCACAACTGACAAGCGACGTGTTCAGATGTCCGCACATGTCAACACGGGCTCGCCGTACGGGGGTAGAGAGTTGCGGAAACCCATGTGCGGGTCCCCGCCCCCCATACGGATCGAGGGCGTGTTCCGTTCAAACCTTCGGCTCAGACCTTCGAGTCAGATCTTCGGCTCAGACCTTCGAGTCAGACCCTCCGCTCAGACCTTCGACGCAGTATCCCTGGCCGGGAGGCTGTCCATGAAGGAGCTGACCGAGAAGACCGCGCGGCCGGGGCCGGGTTCGCCGTAGCCGGGGGGCGAGTCGAGGCCGAAGTCGTCCATCGTCCGGCGATACGCCTGCAGCAGCCGGATGTGGTACTCCAGCGGTGCGCCCTGGGGGTTGGCCTTGCCGAGCGGGGTCGTCGGCTCGGGGCACCAGGTGGTGAACCGGGGCGTGATGCCCTTCGACATGAAGAAGCGCAGGCCCTCGGTGGTGGAGTCGATGGCCTCGTCGACCGTCTTGAAGCCGAACGGCTCGGCCATCTCCACGCCCGCCACGAAGTTGGGGATCACATTGCGGGCACCGAAGATCTCCGCCGAGTCGAGGATGCGCCTGTGCCACTCGTCGCGGCCGACGTAGCGCTCCTTGCCGGGGCAGTGCAGCTTGAACAGATACTCGTCCCACACCTCGTAGTTGGGGTGGTAGATCTGCACGCCGTAGTCCTTGAAGCGCTGGACGTCGTCCTTCGGCAGCGCCTGGGCGACGACCTTGCCGATCCAGCGGCCGGGGAAGCGCTCCTCGATGGCCTTGGCGTAGTGGCCGTAGAAGTCGGCCTCGTCGCGGCCCGCGACCGTCTTGGTGATCGCGCCGCCGGTGAGGGTGTAGGCGGTGGAGGTCTTCGCGGTGTCGTACCGGTCGATGATCTCCAGGGCTTCGAGGACCTCCTCGACGTCCTTGACGCCCGTGTAGGGCCGGCCGGCCGCCTTGTGCTGGCGCCAGTTGTGGTTGATGTCGCAGTACTGGCACTCCTCCTTGGCGCCGAAGTACTGGCAGACCCGGAAGACGGTCAGGTAGATCAGGTAGCCCCACTGGATGGTGGGGGCGACCTCCATGACGGACTTCCCGTTGGAGAGCTTGTGCTTGTAGTACTCGGGCATCGGGGGCACGCCGACGTCCGAGATCCGCTTGCCGTCGAGGTAGAGGCCGAGGACGCCGTGCTCGTCGGAGGCGACCCGGTAGGGGGACGCCGGGTTCACGCGTACCGAGACGACGGTCCGGCGCAGGTCGTACGGGCCGCCGGTGAGGATGATCTCCTCGGGCGGGCGGCGCAGGGCGGCCTCGCCCAGCTCGGGGAGGGTGCCGTGGTCGAAGGAGAAGATGAAGTACGACTTCGGCTTGACGTCGCCGCCCTCGTTGTCGCTGAGCGCGGACGGGTCGAAGGCCACACCGCCCCTGAGCAGGTCCTCTTTGAAGACGGCCTCGCGCGGTACGTGCGGAAAGCGCTCCATCAGATCCTCGACCAGCGCGGTGCGGCTGCCCATCCCGTGTCTCCTCCAGCTCCGGCGGTAATCCGGTTCGACTCCTCACGGTATGCCCCCGCCTGTGTGTCCGTGGCCCCGGGGCCCCTCGGGCATGTCACCCGCACCGCCGCGTGAGAGGGTCGACACATCTGAGCGGAGGGACGGACCCGATGGCCGAGACGCTGACCAACTGGGCGGGCAACATCATCTACACGCCCAAGGAGCTGCACCGACCGCACTCCCTGAGCGCCCTGCGGGTGCTCGTCGGGGAGAGCCGGCGGGTGCGGGTGCTGGGCAGCGGGCACTCGTTCAACGAGATCGCCGAGCCGGGCGACGGCGGTGTCCTGCTCTCCCTGTCGGCGCTGCCGCAGGAGATCGACGTGGACACCGTGGCCCGTACGGTCCGGGTCGGCGGCGGGGTCCGGTACGCGGAGCTGGCCCGGGTCGTCCACGCGCGCGGGCTCGCGCTGCACAACATGGCGTCCCTCCCGCACATCTCGGTGGCGGGTTCGGTGGCGACAGGTACGCACGGTTCGGGCGTCGGCAACGGCTCGCTGGCCGCCGCGGTGCGCGAGGTCGAGCTGGTCACCTCGGACGGTTCGACGCTGACGATCGCGCGGGGCGAGGACGGCTTCGACGGCGCCGTCACCGCGCTCGGCGCCCTGGGCGTCGTCACGGCGCTCACGCTGGACCTGGAGGCGGACTACGAGGTCGAGCAGTACGTGTTCACCGAACTGCCCCTGGAAGGGCTGGACTTCGAGACGGTGGCGGGGGCCGCGTACAGCGTGAGCCTGTTCACGGACTGGCGTGGGCCGGGCTTCCGACAGGTGTGGCTGAAGCGGCGTACCGACCAGGCGCCGGTGGACTTCCCGTGGGCCGCGCCGGCCACCGGGGCGATGCACCCGGTGCCGGGGATGCCGGCCGTCAACTGCACCGAGCAGTTCGGGGTGCCGGGCCCCTGGCACGAGCGACTCCCCCACTTCCGGGCGGAGTTCACCCCGAGCAGCGGCGAGGAACTGCAGTCCGAGTACCTGCTGCCACGCCCGTACGCCGTGGACGCCCTGCGCTCCCTCGACGCGATCCGGGACGTCGTCGCGCCCGTGCTGCAGGTGTGCGAGGTGCGGACGATCGCCGCCGACGACCAGTGGCTGAGCCCGGCGCACGGCCGGGACAGCGTGGCGTTCCACTTCACCTGGGTGGCGGACACGGCGGCGGTGCTGCCCGTCGTACGGCGGGTCGAGGCGGCGCTGAACCCGTTCGGGGCGCGTCCGCACTGGGGCAAGGTGTTCGCCGTACCGGCGGAGGTGGTGAGTGGACGGTATCCGCGACTGGCGGACTTCGCGGCGCTGGCCGCGTCCCTGGACCCGTCGGCGAAGTTCACGAACGGGTTCGTACGGGACATACTGGAGCCTGTCCGGCGGACCGGGTGATCGGGTGTTCCCAGCCGACCGTCCCGGCCACCGCCGCGAAGTGCGGGGAGACTTTCTTCAGCCCCTTTCCTAACCCCTTGTCGAACCTCCCCCGCTGCCCATAGCCTTGCCGCGCGCCGGGGCCGTCGCGCCCTGGCCCGATGTCCGCACTGAGGTCGGCACGGCGAGGTCTGCACGGCGAGGGGGCAAGCCCGGTGGTGAAGCGCACATCACGTGACATCCGCACCGCGAACCGCTACGAGGCGCTGCGCCAGATCATCGCCGCGTCGCCGACGTCCCGGCAGGAGCTGGCCGCCGCCACCGGGCTGAGCCTCGCCACGGTCGCGACGCTCGTCGGTGAGCTGATCGAGCTGCGGATGATCACCGAGGTCGGGTTCGAGGACTCGGCGGGCGGCCGGCCCCGGGGGCTGGTTGCCGTGAACGCGTCGGGGGGCGCGCTGATCGGCGTCGACATCGCGGAGACGTACGTCCATGTCGAGCTGTTCGACCTCGCGCTGAACGTGCTGGCCCGCGCCGACGAGGACATGCGGCCCGGCGAGAGCCTGCCCGAGCAGGTGGTCAGCCATGTGGCCGCCGCCGTCGGGTCGGTGGTCGCGCAGGCCGGGATCGAGGGCGCGCGGGTGCTGGGCGTCGGGGTGAGCGTGCCGGGGCAGGTGGACCGGGACACCGGCGTCTCGGAGTACGCGCCCAACTGGGACTGGCACGACGTACCGCTGCTCGATCTGCTGTCCGAGGTCATCGCCTACCCCCTCTACCTGGACAATCCGCTGCGCGCCTGCGCGGTCGCCGAGATGTGGTTCGGGGCCGCGCGTGGGCGCGGGGACACGGTGGTCGTCAATCTGGGGACGGGTGTCGGTTCCGGGCTCGCGCTGCAGGGCGGGCTGTACCGGGGCGTCAGCAACAGTGCCGGGGAGTGGGGGCACACCACGCTCGTGCTGGACGGCAGGCTGTGCCGTTGCGGCAATCACGGGTGCGTGGAGGCCTATGTCGGTGCGCCCGGCATCATGCTGAACCTGCGGGAGATCGATCCGCGCAGTCCGCTGCTGCATCCCGACGACCAGACCGCCACCATCGACGCCCTCGCCCTCGCCGTGGCCGCGAACGACCCGGTGGCGCTGAAAGTCGTACGGGAGACCGCCCGTTACATCGGCGCGGCCATCGCGAACCTGGTCAACGTCCTCAACCCCGAGGTGGTCGTGCTCAGCAGCTGGGTCGCGCGCAGGCTCGGCGAGCCGCTGCTGCGCGAGGTGACCGAGGCCGTCGGCCGGCACGCGCTGAAACGGCCGTTCGCCGCGACCGAGATCGTCCTGTCCCCCATCCCCACCGATCCGGCGTGTCTGGGGGCGGCGACCTTCGCCCTGGAGGGCGCGCTGTCCTCGGCCACCCAGCGGTCGTCGGCCGCCCGGCGCACCGGCCCGATGCCCCTGAAGTAGGTCTGGGCCAACGGCCGTCGACGTCCGCGCGAACCGCCGTCGAGGCGGTCCGCGACTCCGGCGTGTCCGCGGTCGATCCGGCCTCGTCCGGCATCCCGAACGCCTCACAACGTTTCGAACGGGCTTCGTCCAACCCCTTGCCGAAGCCTTAGCCGAAGGTTAACGTCCCGCTCCGCAACCTCATTTGAGCCATCTGGCGCTGAAGCGACAGGGCAGCGGCCGTACTCGAGACAAGGACGTCACATGTCGGCATTGAGCAACAGCAACTGGGACCGCCGGAACGTTCTGCGGGCCGCCATGGGCCTGGCCGCGGTCGGCGGACTCGCCGCGTGCGGCGGCAACACCGGTCGTAGCAGCGGCGGTTCGGGCGACGCGCTCGTCCAGTACTTCCACGCGTACGGCGAGGCGGGCACCGAGCAGGCCATCAAGAAGTACGCCAAGGCCTACAAGGGCGCCAACGTGACCACGCAGTGGATCACCGGCTCCAACTTCGAGCAGAAGCTGTTCGCCGCGCTGCTCACCAAGAACGCGCCCGACGTCTTCGAGTTCCACCCGCAGATCCAGCTCATCAAGAGCGGCCAGGTGGCGGACCTGACGGACATCATCGCCCCGGTCAAGGACGACTTCAACCAGGCCGACATCACGTCGCACACGGTCGACGGGAAGATATACGGCGTCCGGATGATCGACGACCCGCAGTTCTTCTTCTACCGGCCCTCGCTCTTCGCGAAGGCCAAGGTCGAGGTGCCGACCACGCTGGAGGAGCTGATCGAGGCCGCCGCCAAGCTCAAGACCGCCAAGATCAAGGGCGCCTACCTCGGCAACGACCTCACGCCGGTCCAGAACAACCTGATCTGGTCCGCGGGCGCCGACACCCTCACCGCGGACAACAAGCCCGCCTTCAACACCGACGAGGTCGCCGCGGGCCTGAAGCAGCTGCGCACCCTGTTCACCAGCGGCGACCTGCTGCTCGGCGCCCCGACCGACTGGTGGGACCCCTCGGCCTTCATCCAGGGCCTGACGGCGATCCAGTGGTGCGGCATGTGGGCCATGCCGGCCATGATCGAGGCGCTCGGCGACGACATCGGCATCTTCCCCTTCCCGAAGGTCGGATCCGCCGGCAAGCAGTCGGTCACCAACGGCGGCTGGTCGATGTTCGTCAACGCCAAGGGCGACAACGTCGACGCGGCCAAGGAGTACGTGAAGTGGCTGTGGATCGACCAGAAGGAGTACCAGGAGGACTGGGCGACCTCCTACGGCTTCCACATCCCGCCGCGCACCTCCCTCGCGCAGAGCGCCACCAAGCTCCAGACCGGGCTGCCGGCCGAGGGCGTCAAGCTGTTCAACGAGTTCGGCCACTTCGACAACATCGGCTGGACCCAGGCCATGATCTCCTCGGTCAACGACGTGATGGCCAACTCCGTCCGTAAGGACGACGACCCGAAGGCCCAGCTCGACGCGTGCGAGAAGAAGGTCGACACCGAACTCAAGAAGCTCTTCGGATAGACCACCGGACGGATAGCGACATGTCGACCACCACCACGCGCGGGGTCGCCCAGCCCGCCCCGGCCAAGGTCTCCAAGGACCGGCCGAGGCGGGGCCTGCGGGCCGGCTCCACCTTCAACTTCTGGCTCTTCACCGGGCCCTTCCTCATCGGTCTGATCGTCTTCGTCTTCGTGCCGATCGGCTGGAGCATCTACCTCAGCTTCTTCGAGGCCCGCTTCACGGTCACCCCGAGCGACTTCGTCGGCTTCGAGAACTACACACAGGTCCTCACCGACGTCGACTTCCTGAACTCCCTGGTCACCTTCACCGTGTTCGCGGCGTTCATCGTGCCCACCACCTGGGCCTTCTCGCTGGGCCTGGCCCTGCTGGTGAACCGGCTGCGGTTCATGCGGGCCTTCTTCCGCTCGGTCTTCTTCCTCCCGACGGCGGTCAGCTATGTCGCCGCCTCGCTGATCTGGAAGATGTCGATCTTCAACGGCGTCCGCTTCGGCCTCGCCAACACCGTCCTCAGCTGGTTCGGCATCGACAACATCGCCTGGCTCGCCGTCCCCGACCCGCCCTGGTACTGGCTGGTCATCGTGACCCTGCGGCTGTGGCTCCAGTCCGGCTTCTACATGATCCTGTTCATCGCGGCGCTGCAGAACATCCCGCGTGAGCTGTACGAGGCCGCCGCCATCGACGGTGCCAAGCCGGGCTGGCAGACCTTCCGCTTCATCACCCTGCCCCAGCTGCGGGCGACGTCGACCGCGGTGATCCTGCTCCTGCTGGTCGCCGCCTACCAGGCCTTCGACGAGTTCTTCAACCTGCTCGGCAAGGCCACCTGGGGACAGCCCCCGCTGGTCGAGCTGTACAAGATGGCCCTCGGTGAGAACCAGAACTACGGCGCGGGCAGCGCGGGCGCCGTCGTGCTGACGATGCTCATCTGCGTCGTCACGCTGCTGCAGGGCAAGATCATGGGCTTCGGAAGGGGGGAGGAGTCCAAGTGACCACCACAGCACCCGAGATCGACAGGACGACCGCACAGCCGGCCAAGGCCACCAAGGTCAAGCGCGGCGGCGTGATCGGCAACACCGGCCTCTACCTCGCGACCGGCGTCGCCGGCCTGCTCTTCCTGATCCCCTTCTACCTGATCATCCGCAACTCGCTGATGGCGGACCCGGAGATCACCGGCGAGAACTGGAAGTGGTTCCCCGCCGACATCCAGTGGGGCAACATCACCGAGCCGTTCGACGACGTCACCGTCGACTTCGCCCGGTCGATGTGGAACTCCGTGGTCGTCGCCGTCCTGCACACCTCGGGCATCCTCCTGGTGTGCTCGCTCGCCGGGTACGGGCTCGCGCGCATCCCCTACAAGCACGCGAACAAGGTGTTCTACCTGGTCCTGGTCACCCTGATGGTGCCGACCGCCGTGACCTTCGTGCCCAGCTTCGTCCTGGTCTCCTCCCTGGGCTGGGTCGACAGTTACCGAGGTCTCATCATCCCGGGCCTCTTCAGCGGTTTCACCTGCTTCCTCTTTCGGCAGTACTTCCTGGGGTTCCCGAAGGAGCTGGAGGAGGCGGCACGCGTGGACGGGCTCGGCTACTGGGGCGCGTACTGGCGTGTCGTCGTACCGAACTCGCTGAACTTCTTCGCGGCCATTGCCACAATCACGTTCATCAACGGCTGGAACGCCTTCCTGTGGCCTCTGGTCATCGGCCAGGACCCCAGTGCCTGGACGGTCCAGGTGGCGCTGTCGTCGTACATGACGAACCAGACGGTGAACTACCACCTGATCTTCATGGCGACGGCCATCTCTATCCTTCCCTTGGTGTTCGTGTTCCTCTTCCTCCAGCGCTGGCTGGTGCAGGGGATCGCGCAGACCGGAATCAAGGGCTGAACCAAGGGCTGACACCCACACCTCACTACCAGGAGACCGATGTCTTTCCGCACCACGGCAGCGTCCATCGCGGCGACCGGCTACGTCGAGGACGTCTCACCCGGCTCCGGGGCCCTTCCGCCCCGGGCCTGGTACGCGGCCTCGGACGCCGGTTCGCTGTCCCTGAACGGCAGTTGGCGGTTCCGGCTGTCGCCGACCGCCGACGGTGCGGACGACTCGTTCGCCGAGCCCGGATTCGACGCCGGGGGCTGGGCCGAGGTGACGGTCCCCGGGCACTGGGTCCTCCAGGGTGACGGGGCCTTCGGTTCGCCGATCTACACCAACGTCCTCTATCCGTTCCCGGTGGACCCGCCCCGGGTGCCGACCGAGAACCCGACCGGCGACCACCTGCACGTCTTCGACCTGCCGTCCGACTGGCCCGACCTGTCGGACGGCGGGGCGGTGCTGCGCTTCGACGGGGTGGAGTCCTGCGCCCGCGTGTGGCTGAACGGCACCGAGATCGGCGAGTTCAAGGGCTCCCGGCTGGCCCACGAGTTCGCGGTCGGGCAGCTGCTCAAGCCCAGCGGCAACGTCCTCGCCGTCCGGGTCCACCAGTGGTCGGCGGGCTCGTACCTGGAGGACCAGGACCAGTGGTGGCTGCCGGGCATCTTCCGTGACGTCACGCTGCTGCACCGCCCGGCGGGCAGCGTCGGCGACTTCTTCGTGCACGCCTCGTACGACCACACGGCCGGTACGGGCACGCTCCGCGTGGACTCCGAGGTCGAGGGCCGGGTCACCGTCCCCGAGCTGGACATCGATGTCAGGACCGGCGAACCGGTGACGGTCACGGTCGAGCCGTGGACCGCCGAGACACCCCGCCTCTACGACGGTGTGCTGGTCACGGCCGGTGAGCGGGTGCCGTTGCGCATCGGCTTCCGGACCGTCGAGCTGGCCGACGGGCTGATCAAGGTCAACGGGAAGGCGATCCTCTTCAAGGGCGCCAACCGGCACGAGTGGCACCCCGAGAAGGGGCGCGCGCTGGACCTGGAGACCATGCGGGCCGACGTCCTGCTGATGAAGCGGCACAACCTGAACGCGGTCCGCACCTCGCACTACCCGCCGCACCCGGCCTTCCTCGACCTGTGCGACGAGTACGGCCTGTGGGTCATCGACGAGTGCGACCTGGAGACCCACGGCTTCACCGAGCAGAACTGGCGCGACAACCCCGTCGACGACGACCGCTGGACCCCGGCCCTCCTGGACCGCGCGTCCCGGATGGTCGAGCGCGACAAGAACCACCCCTCCGTCGTCATCTGGTCGCTGGGCAACGAGGCCGGCACCGGGCGCGGCCTGACCGCCATGTCCGAGTGGATCCACGGCCGCGACAGCTCGCGTCTCGTGCACTACGAGGGCGACTGGGACTGCCGCGACACCGACATGTACTCCCGGATGTACGCCGACCACGCGGAGACCGAGCGCATCGGGCTCGGCCTGGACGGCGGTACGCAGAAGCGGCGCGGGCTCCCCTTCATCCTCTGCGAGTACGGGCACGCCATGGGCAACGGCCCCGGTGGCATCGCCGACTACCAGCGGATCTTCGAGGCCCACGACCGCACCCAGGGCGGCTTCATCTGGGAGTGGATCGACCACGGCATCAAGGACGAGCGGTTCGGCTACGCCTACGGCGGCGACTTCGGCGAGGAGCTGCACGACGGCAACTTCGTCTGCGACGGGCTGATCTTCCCGGACCGGACGCCGTCCCCCGGGCTCGTCGAGTTCAAGAAGGTCATCGAGCCGGTCCGGATCGAGGGCGACGGCACGGCCGGGACCGTGCGGATCACCAACGCGTACGACTTCGCCGACCTGTCCGCGCTGACCTTCGAGTGGTCGTTCCAGGTGGACGGCAGGACGGTCAGGTCGGGTCCGCTCCCCGTGCCCGCGCTCGCCCCCGGCGAGTCGGCGGAGGTGAAGCTGCCGCAGCCGCCCGTGGACGGCGCGGGCGGCTCGGGCGGCGAGACCCAGTGGACGGTCCGGGCGCTGCTGGCGGACGCGACCGCGTGGGGGAAGAAGGACCATGAGGTGGCCTGGGGGCAACTCCCGGTCAGCGGGCGGGTACCGGCGTCCGTCGCCGCCACCGACCGCCCGACGGCGAGCGAGAAGCTCATCTACCTCGGCCCCGCCTCCTTCGACGCCCGCACCGGCGCGCTGCGGACGATCGGCAGCCGTGACGTCAGGGATCTGCGCCTCGACGTGTGGCGGGCCCCCACCGACAACGACGACGGCGCGGCCTGGCAGCCGGACGAGCGCTACGGCATGCTCTGGCGCAAGCTGGGCCTGCACCGCATGCGACACCGCCTGGATTCGGTGGAGTCGGGCGACAACGCGCTGACGGTACGGACCCGGGTGGCGCCCGCCGCGGCCGAGGTGGGCCTGAACACGGTGTACCGCTGGACGTCCGACGGCGAGCGGCTGAAGCTGACCGTGTCCGTCGACCCCGAGGGCGACTGGACGCTGCCGCTGCCGAGGCTCGGCATCCGGCTGAGGCTGTCGGAGGCGGACCGGGTGACCTGGTTCGGCGGTGGACCCGGCGAGGGCTACCCGGACACCAAGTCGGCATCCATGCTGGGCCGTTGGGAGTCCACCGTCGACGAACTCCAGACCCCCTACGTCCGTCCGCAGGAGAACGGCGCCCGTGCCGACGTCCGTTGGGCGGAGATCGGCGGGCTGCGGTTCGACGGCGACCCGGAGTTCTGGTTCACGGCCCGCCGCTGGACGACCGAACAGCTCGACGCCGCCCAGCACCTCACCGACCTGACGCCCGGCACTGCATCCGACAGCGGCTCCGCCGCGGGGGTGTGGGTCAACCTCGACCACGGCCAGCAGGGCATCGGCTCGCAGTCCTGCGGTCCGGGCACGCTTCCGCAGTACCTGCTGCGGGTTCAGCCCGCTGAATTCTCCGTTGTCTTCTCGGCGGTGAATGACTAAGGATGTTACCGGTCACACGGCCGTCCGGCTCCCCAGCCGGACGGCCGTGTTCGTGCGTGGCAAGCTCCCGGAGGTTCCCTGAGTGAGCGGTTCCATAGAGGTCCGGGGGCTGTCCCGCACCTTCCACACCACCGTGCGCCGTCCCGGTTTCACCGGTGCGCTGCGCTCCCTCGTCCAACCGGAGCGGGTCGCGAAGGACGCCGTCTCCGACATCACCTTCGACGTGGCGCCGGGTGAACTCCTGGCCCTGCTCGGCCCGAACGGCGCCGGCAAGTCGACGACCATCAAGATGCTCACCGGCATCCTCACCCCCACCTCCGGCGAGGCACGCGTCGCCGGTGTGGTGCCCTACCTGGAGCGGGAGCGCAACGCCCGCAACATCGGCGCGGTGTTCGGCCAGCGCACCCAGCTCTGGTGGGACCTGCCGGTGCGCGAGTCGTTCTCGATCCTCCGGGACATCTACGAGATACCGAAGCCCGAACACGACGTACGGCTGCGGGAGTTCGACGACATCCTGCAGCTGTCCACCTTCTGGGACACCCGCGTACGGCACCTCTCACTGGGCCAGCGGGTGCGCTGCGACCTGGCGGCGGCGCTGCTGCACGACCCGCCGGTGGTGTTCCTCGACGAGCCCACGATCGGCATGGACGTGGTGGTGAAGGAACAGGTACGGGAGTTCCTGCGCCACCAGGTCGAGGAACGCGGCCGGACGGTGCTGCTGACCACGCACGACATGACGGAGGTCGAGCGGCTCGCCGAGCGGGTCGTCCTCGTCAACCACGGCCGGCTGGTCCTCGACGGCACGCTGGACGAGATCAAGAAGCGGTTCGGCTCGACCTGGCAGGTCAGGGCGACTCTGGCGGACCCGCACGCGGAGGTCGAGGCGCTCCCGGGCATCGAACTGCTCCGCCGTGAGGGCCCCCAGGTGGTCTTCGGCCCCGACGACGGACCGGACGCCCCGACGGTCCACCAGGCGCTCAAGCGGGTCATCGAGCGGTACGAGGTGACGGACATCGCCCTCGACGAGGCCGACCTGGAGGACGTGATGCGGGCCGCGTACATCCAGGCCGAGGCGCCGACGGCGCACGAGGGCGGCTGACATGGCCGTCCTGCACGCCTGGCGGGCCACCAGGGTCACCCCCCTCGGTGAGCTGTACGCCCCGCCCCGGATGACCGCCGCCCTGGTCCGGCTGACCGTCCAGGTGGTCCTGGTCGCGTCCCTGTGGAACGGCCTCTACCAGCAGACCGGCACGACGGCCGGGATCAACCGCGAGCAGGCGGTGACGTACGCCGTGATGGCCGTACTCGCCTCCCGGCTGCGGGAGTTGGACCAGTACGCGGGCCGCGACACCGTGCTCCAGCACATGCACTTCGGCACGATCGTGTACTGGTACCTGCGCCCGCTGCCGCCCCAGCGCTACTACGCGCTGCGCGCGCTCGGCGAGCAACTGTACGGCTTCGCCTGGGCGTTGACGGGGTACGTCGTCTGCCTGGCCGTCGGCGTGGTCCAGCCGCCCGAATCTGCCGCCGTGGCAGGGGTGTTCGCGCTGAGCCTGCTGCTGGGCCAGCTGGTCCTCTACTACGTCATGCTGATCATCGACCAGTTGTGCTTCTGGACGCTGCGCAACGGCGCCGCGATGCTCATCCTGGTCTTCGCGCAGAACCTCCTCTCCGGGGTGTACGCGCCCCTGTGGTTCTTCCCGGACTGGTTCATCACGCTCAGCTCCTTCCTGCCCTTCCAGGCCACGCTGAGCGTGCCGCTGTCGCTGTACGTGGGGCGCGTCCCGCTCTCGGACGCCCCCTTCCAACTCGCCGTCCAGGCCGGCTGGATCCTCCTGCTGGCCCTGTTCACCCGGTTCCTGTGGAGCCGGGCCGCCCGCCGCGTGATCTCCCAGGGAGGCTGAGACCGTGAACGCCGTACGTATCGCGTGGCGCATCACGCGCCTCAACTTCCGTGCCCAGCTGGAGTACCGCTCCGAGTTCCTGATGATGATCGCGATCGGCGCCGTCTGGCAGGTCTCGGTGATCGTCTTCGCCACGGTGCTGCTGACCCGGTTCACCGGGATGGGCGGCTGGGACAGCTCGGAGGTACTGCTGATCCCGGCGACCCGGATGCTGGCGCACGGCATCTTCGTGTTGTTCCTCGGGCGGATGCACGGCATCGGAAAGATCATCCAGGAGGGGATGATCGACACCTATCTGGTCCGCCCGATGCCGGTGTACCGCCAGGTCCAGCTGTCCGTCTTCCCCACCAACGCCATCGGCGACCTGACGGTGGCCGTGGGCCTGATGATCGGCGCGCTGTCCCGCAGCGACCTGGACTGGACGGCGGGCCGGATCACGTACCTCGTGCTCTGCGTCCTCGGCGGCATGCTCCTGGAGGCGGCCCTGTTCACGGCGGTGGCCTGCGCCTCGCTGCGCTTCCCGGCGGCCGACTACTGGGGCCGCTGGCTGGAGGAACTGCTCGGCACGTTCGGCAGCTACCCCCTGAACGTCCTCCCGAGGGCGGTGAGCGGCCTGCTCACCTTCGGCCTGCCGCTGGCGTTCGTCGCGTACTTCCCGGCGGCGGTACTGACCGGCCACGGCGACGACACGGGAGTGCCGTACTGGCTGGCGGCGGCGTCGCCGCTGCTGGGGCTGGTGGCGTTTGTGGGGGCGCGGTGGCTCTGGCGGTGGAGTCTGGGGCATTACACGGGGGTCAACGGATGACCTTCGTTCACTGTGCACGTGCCGGTCGCCCGCCTCGCAGTTCGCGCGCCGACTGTCCGTAGGCCGCTTTCAGCGCGCGGGCCAGGTGCCGAGGGTCGTGGATGCCCCAGCGGGCGGCCACGGCGGCGGCCGTACGCCTGTCGTGGGCGGGGTCCAGCAGGTCGCGGCGGATCCGGCCCAGGCGTTCGTGGCGGAGCCAGGCCGCGAAGGGCTCGCCGGAGCGCTGGAAGAGGCGGTGCAGCTGGCGTACGGAGACGCCGTGCGCGGCGGCGACCGAGTCGGCGCACAGCGACGGGTCGGAGATGTTCGCCAGGGCGTAGACACGGATGCGGTCCACCAGGGCCGTCTCCGTGTCCGTCCGGCCGGGTGCCGTCTCGGTGAACGCCGCGACGAGCAGGGCCGTCAGGGCGTCGCCGACCTGGGCGCGCGCCGGTCCGGCCAGTTCGTCGAGATGGCCGCCGAGGCCTTGCAGGAACGCGGCGAGCACCGCCTGCGCTCCCGTGCCGGTCGGCAGCCGCCGGGCCGACTGCCGGGTCACCGCGTCGGCATGGCGGCCGAGTTCGGCGCGCGGGATGCCGACGGCCATGACGTCGCAGCCGTCGGCGACCGCGAGCCGGTAGGGCCGCGTCATGTCGAGGACCACGAAGTCCCCGCCGTACGCACGGGACTGCCGCCCTCCCTGGTCCACGGCCGCGGGCACGGGCGAGCGGTGCAGGGTCACCTTCAGCAGCTCGGGGTCGGTGGACGTGATGGCCCTGGCCGTACGGGCCACCAGATGGCCGGAGCCCCTGATCCGCGCCACCGCCGCGCGTCCCACGGCAGCCGCGTCGATGTCGGCGCGGAACCCGGCCGCGCCCGGCGCGGTCACCGCGAGCGGTGCGAGGATCGAGGACGCGGCGGTCTCCAACTGCCCCACGGTGGCACCGCGTACGTGCAACGCGCCCAACTCGCCTAACTCACCTGCCGCGCCGTCACACACGGGCCGCCCTCTCCTCGTCGTCTCCGTGACGTAAACGACGTTCGGCCGGTTCCGTGGCGCGGAACGGCGACTTCGCGGGCGGGAATCGGCGACTCAGCCGGGCCGTGCGTGCGTAGCGTGTGACACGGGGGAGCGGATGTCGGCTGGAACCCTCACCACAGTTCCAGCCGACTCCCTCGGCCCGGAGGCCCTCTCAGTGATCGGCGCAGCAGGGTGTCGGGTCGGGCACCTCGAACGGCACCAGGGTGCCCCCGACGGCGGGCATGGCGGCGAGGACGAGTTCGTCGCCGCCATGCCATTGGGGGCGTACGTGACTACGTGTCACCAGGGTTTGTTCTGCGGGTGGTTGTCCCGGGGCGCCCAGCACCGTCACCCGGTCGATCGCGCTCCTGGCCACCAACTCCCCCACCGTCAAAGTCCCGTTGAGCGAGTCGGCGCCCGGGTACACGACCGCGCGGCCCACCAGGTCGGGGACCCCGGGCGTCACCTCGTACCCCTGCCGTCGGAGCTGCTCCTCGGCGGTGCGCAGGAGCGACTCCGACGGCACGGTGAACGACAGCGCGACCCGGGGGCGGTCACCGCGGATCAGGTGGGTGCAGCCGAACGTGCCCTCGGGGAGGGCCAGTTCGGTCGCAATGGTCAGGAGGAGGTGGTCGGCCGTGCTGAGGGCCGACACCTCGGTGTCGGCCCAGAGGGCGTACGGCGTCACGAAGGGAGCACCCATACCGGGTTCGTGTAGAACCACAGGTCGCGCCACGGGTCCGCGTCGCCGACGATGTCGATGGCCGGGCCTGCCGGGTCGACCGTCGCGCCCAGCGAACCCACGGCCGAGCGGTTGCCGTCGCTGCCGCGCAGGCGGACGTACAGCGGGCGGTCGACGCGTCCGAGGTCGTAGGTGAGGCGGAGCGTGCCGGTGGTCTGGTTCACCTCGTACGTCTTGACGACCCTGGCCGTCGGGGCCGTGAAGGTGTCGCGGTCCGCGACCGGGCCGGTGACATCGCCCTGGATGACGTCCACCTTTGCCAACTTCGGCTGGAATCCGGCCCAGTTGGGGCCGCCCGCCGGGGTCACGTCCACCGTGAGCGTGACCTTCGTGCCTCGCTTCACGTGCAGGGCGCCGCCCAGCGTGCTCCAGCGGCCACCGCCCGAGAGCCGGACGTCGAGGCCGTCGATCAACTGGCCGTGGTCCACCCAGATGCGGCCGGCGCGGATGCCGTCCATGACGGCCGCGTAGGAGAAGCCGTCCGCGCCGACGTGGGTGCGGCTGTACTGGCCGGGCCAGTAGTCGCCCTGGGTGATGTCGATCTTGCCGCCGTAGATCGGGTCCTCGTAGCGGCCGTTGGTCTCGAAGCTGCCGCCCGGGCCGCGTACGGCGGTGTCCGCGTAGACCTGGTGGGAGTCGGAGTTGGCGGTGATCCACCAGGGCTTGCCCTCGGCGAGCAGGCTGTCCCACAGGCCGCCGACGGTGGCCGTCATCCAGTCGAAGCCGCCCCAGGTGCGGTAACTCTCCAACGGGTAACCGGCGAACGAGTTGGCGCTCGGGTTGTTGTCGTAGATGCCCCGGGCGCGGCCCATGCCGAGGGGCGCGGGCAGTCCTGCGGCCTGGTGGCCGGGGGCGCCCTCGAAGCCGACGGCGATCTGGTGGCTCGCCGGGCTCGCGTCGCGCCAGGCGCGGATCTCGTGCGGGGAGTCGACTCCGCGCCGCGCGGGGTGGTTGGCGAGCATCAGCGCGTCCTTGACCTTGCGCCGCTTCACCTGGTCGGAGAGGAAGGCGAGGCCCGCGATGGCGAGCGCCTCGTTGGCCGGTGTGGAGTCGGAGGCTCCCTTCACGCTGCCGTCGTAGTCGGTCTCGAACTGCTTGAGGACGGACACCTCGTTGTTGCCGGGGTGCACGAACACCGTGGCGTGCTCGGCGCCCGGGATGTTCCACTCCAGGCCCTGGAAGACGAGGGTGTCCTCGTACGCGGCGCGGGCCGCCCTGATGTCCGGATTGACCTTGTCCACACCGATCTTGGCGTGCGTGGTGGAGCCGTGGTCGGTGATGACCAGCCAGTCCATGCCGTGCTTGGCGCCCTGGCGGACCTGGTCGACGACGCGGTACTTGCCGTCGCTGCTGTACTGCGTGTGGATGTGGTGGTCGCCGGTCAGCCACCGGAAGCCGTCTCTGCGGCGGCCGTTGGTGGCTGCCTGCGCGGGAGCCGCGGCGGCCGGGGTGACGACGCTCGCTGCCGCGAGGCCCGCGCCCAGCAGGCCCGCGCCGCGCAACAGCGTGCGGCGCGACCGCTGTTCGGGGTTCAGTGCCTCGTCGGGCACGGAGGTGTCGAGGGCCGCGGGCAGTGCCGTACCGCCCTCGTCGGTGTGGGCGTGGGTGTGAACGTGCGGGTGATGGTGGTGGTGATGGCCGCTGTTTCCGTGCGAGTGCCCATGCCCCATGGCTGCGCCTCCTCAGTCACGCGGCACCCGTAGTGCGCCGCCTGAGGAGAATCCGTGTGAAACATGAACCTTGCCCGACCGGCGGGTGATCGCCGGACGACCCGGACGCGGCAGATCGCCTCAGCGCTCACTGTTCCCCCAAGAGACCTTGTCCACCACACTGTTGGCCGTTGAACCTGAGCACTGCTCATCTACCGTCCCCATGGAGACACCCCCCTCATGAGAAGACTCATCGGCACCCTGGTCGCCGGCGCGCTGGCGGTCGCCGGTCTCGCCGCGACGACCGCGCCCGTCGCGCAGGCCGCCGCTCCCGCTTCGGGCTCCTTCAACGTCCTCACGTACAACGTCGCGGGCCTGCCCGGGCTGATCAGCTCGGGCAACCCGGAGGTGAACACCCCGCTGATCTCACCGCGGTTGGGCGCCTACGACATCGTCAACGTGCAGGAGGACTTCAACTACCACGCGGCGCTGTACGCGAACGACAACCACGCGAACCGCACGGCGACCAGTGGCGGAGTGCCGTTCGGCGACGGGCTCAACACCCTCTCGGACTACACGTTCCAGGACTTCGAGCGGGTGAAGTGGAACAACTGCACCGGCACCAACTGCCTTACGCCGAAGGGCTTCTCGCTGGCCCGGATACGGCTCGCCGAGGGTGTCTACGTGGACGTGTACAACGCCCACCCCAACGCGGACGACACCGCCGAGGCGCACGCCGCCCGGCGGGCCAACATCTCGCAGCTGTCCGCGTTCATCCAGGCCAACTCGGCGGGCAACGCGGTGATCGTCGCGGGTGACACGAACACGCGGTACACGCGGGCGGGCGACAACATCCGCACGCTCGTGGCGGACAACGGCCTGACGGACGCGTGGGTCCAGCTGGTGAAGGGCGGGGTGCAGCCGACGCAGGGCGCTGACGCGCTGCTCTGCCCGACGACCGCGCCGACGAACAACTGCGAGGTCGTCGACAAGATCTTCTACCGTGGCAGCAAGCTCGTGAACCTCTCGGCGACGCGCTACAACAACGAGTGGGCGTCGTTCCTGGACTCGGCGGGCGGCAACCTCTCGGACCACTTCCCGCACACGGTCGACTTCTCCTGGGCGCTGCCCTCCAACCTGCGTGCCAGCGACTTCATCGGCGGCCCGCACGGCACGGCCTTCAACGACTCCGACAACCTCCCGGCGACGCCCTCGCCCCGCACCCTCACCCTGCGCGGCGGCTCCCGCCTGGACGCGGTGTCCCTGACGCTCGACGGCGGCACGGCCCTCACCCACGGCGGCACGGGCGGTACGGCCACCTCGCTCACCCTGGCGTCCGGCGAGCACCTCACCTCGGTGAAGCTGACGCAGGGTCAGAAGGACGGCAGGACAAGGATCTTCTCGGCGGCGTTCACCACCGACAGGTCCCGCACCCTGACCTCCGGCACGGCCACGTCGGACACGGCGACGTTCACGGCGCCGTCGGGCTGGCAGATCGTGGGCTTCACGGGCCGCTCGGGGAGCGAGATCGACAAGCTGGGCGTGGTGTACGCGCCGATCGCCTGACGCCCGGTCAACTCCCTGCATTACTAGCTCTGTTGTGCGGGCGGACACCTTTCCGGTGCCCGCCCGCACTACTGTCCAGACTCCGTATGTATCTCCGTCCGGACCTCCGTACGGAAAATCGTTGCACCCTGAAGCTTCCCAGCCGGTAACTTCGGCGGGATGAGTGATCACTACGACGTGCGCGGCTCCGGCCCCGTCCTCCTCATCCTCCCTGGCGGCGCCGGACATCCCATGGGCCTCGACGACTTCACCGGCCGCCTCGCGGAACGCTTCACCGTGGTGACGTACGACCATCTCGGCCTCGCCCATGGTCAACTCGGCAAGCCCGTCGAGGAACAGCGCGTCGAGTGGTGGAGCGACGGCGCGGCCCGGGTGCTGGACGCGGTGCTGCCCGAGGGCGAGTCCGCGTACGTGTTCGGCACCAGCTCCGGCTCGATCGTCGCCCTCGACCTGGCGTCCCGGCACCCGGGGCGGCTGCGGCACGTGGTCGCGCACGAGGCGCCGGTGGTGGCGGTGCTGCCGGACGCCGAGCGGCAGCGGGCGATGTTCACCGAGGTGTACGAGGCCTACCGCGCCCGGGGCCTCGACGCCGCGTCGGCGCGCATGGTGGCGGGACTTGAGGAACGCCCGCCCACGGCGGAGGAGCAACGAAAGCTGACGGACCCGGCGGCCCAATCCCCCTCCCCCGCCGACGACTTGGCGACCCCGATGGCCGTCTTCCTCACCGGCGTCCTGCTCCCGTTCACCTCGTACGCCCCCGACCTCGCCGCCCTGTCCGGCCCCTCGCCCCGGCTCACGGTCGCCGTGGGCATCGACTCGGCCGGCCAACTCCCGCACCGCACGGCCACGTTCCTCGCCCGGCGGACGGGGAGCGCCGCCCGGCAGTTTCCCGGCGGGCACCTCGGGGCGCTCACGCATCCGGCGGAGTTCGCGGCACGGCTCACGGAGACGCTGGTTCCGGTCGGCTGATCCGGTCCGGTGTCGTGACGACGCCGTGGCGCTGGTGCCCGAGGGCCACGACCTCTTCGTACGAGGGTGCCTCGCCCTCCGGTACCCGCCCGGCCCGGATGTCGGTGAGCGCCGCGACGGCAGCGCCGAGGGCCCGCCGGTAGAGGAGCGAACCGAGGCTGACCCGGCGTACGCCCAGGTCGCCGAGTCGGGCGACGGTCGGACCGGTGGGCGAGTAGAGGATGTTGAGCGGGACGTCGAGGTGCCTCACCAGCGTGGCGATCCGCTCCGGGTCGGTCAGCCCCGGGACGAACACCCCGTCGGCGCCCGCCTGTTGGTAGGCGTCGAGACGGGCCAGGGTGTCCCGGAGCGGGGCGGGGGACCTGCGGTCGCCGAGCCAGTGGGTGTCGGTGCGGGCGTTGACGAAGAGGCCCGGGGCGGCTGCTTTCACGGCGGCGATCTTCGCGGCGTGCAGACGCGTCGGCCCGAGGCCGCCCTCGGAGTCGCCGTCCTCCAGGTTGATGCCGACGGCGCCGACGACGGAGAGTTCCCGTGCGAACTCCCCCACCCGGTAAGGGTCTTCGCTGAAGCCGCCCTCGGCGTCGACCGACAGCAGGAAGTCCTCCGTGCCCAGGTTCAGGGCGAGTTGGAGGGTCTGGTCGCGGGTGGCCGCCGTACCGTCGGGCAGTCCGACGGCCGCGGCGACACCGAGACTCGTGGTGCCGATCGCGGGAAAGCCCTGCCCGGCGAGGGCGACGGCAGAGGCGTGGTCCCAGGCGTTGGGGAGCAGGAGGGGCTCGTCGCGGTGGTGGAGGGCGGCGAAGGCGGAGACCGGGCCTGAGGAGGGCATGCCGCCACGGTAGGGGCACGACCGTTCGGCGCCCGCCGAACCGTACCCGCACCGCTGCGAAGAACCTGTCCGGTCCGTCCTCGGAATACCCGTCCGTACCGGCGGCAACCTTTCTCCGACCCCCGGCAACAGACAGGTATGACTTCAGCACCACTCCCCCGCACCCCCTCCGCCCACCGCCGCACCCACGCGGCCCGCAAGCCCCTGATCGGTGGGCTCGCGGCGGTCGGGCTGCTCGCCGGCGCCTGGTACGCGACCGCCGGGGCGGCGACGACGCCCGCGGCGCCCACGCTCGCCGTCACGACCACCTCCGTGACGCTGCCGGCCAAGTTCCCGTATCTGTCCGCCGGTTACAACAACACCCGTGAGTGGACGCGTACGGCGACCGCGGTCGCGCCCAACGGCACGATGCGGGTCGCCTGGCCGGCCTCGGACGGTGTGCATGTGACCCCGCTGACCTCGGCCGGCAAGCGTGCGGGCGGTGACGCGATCGTCAAGGGTGCCAAGGAGGTCGGCGGGCTCGTCGCGCACGACGACGGGTTCGCGCTGCTCACCCGGGTCGCCGACACCAACAAGTGGAAGGAGACTGCGGCGGCGCTCGTCCGCTTCTCGCAGGGCAAGGAGGCCTGGCGCACCAAGCTCACCGGCACCGCGTCCAACGACACCTCGCCGACCCTGGACGGCCAGCTCACGTGGAACGGCACCAAGTACGGCGCCTACTTCGTCGTCCACGGCGCGGGCGGCTTCGCCGACGGCCACTTCGGCGACAAGTTGTCGTATCTGAGTGCCAAGGGCGCGAAGCTCAGCGGCGGTTGGGGCTGGGGCTGTTCCCACAACGAGGGCATCGCCCTGCATGCCGAGACCACCGGCGACTTCACCTCCCTCTGCTTCGACGACTGGCGTTCGGGCCTGTTCGTGTCGACGGGCATCGGCGCCCCCGACAACGCCCCGGTCGTGCAGCGCGAGCAGTGCTGGGCGGGCTACTGCGGCGGTACGTACGCGGGCCGCACCGGCGACCTGGTGAAGTCGTCCACCGGCCGCTACGCCACCGCGTACGGCTCGCGCGGCTCGGCCTCCGCCGCGAAGAACCCCGACGACTCCAGCGGCCGGGGCTGGACGGTCAAGCCGAGGTGGAGCACCCACCAGGCCGCGATCTCCTTCCTCAAGAACCGCAACTCCCCTGCGGGCAAGGCCATCTACCTGACGAACTCGCCGGGCACCGAACACGTCAACGTCCGCGTGGCCCCGTACGGCAAGGACCGGCTGCTGGTCTCCTGGGAGTCGCTGAAGAACGCCAAGTGCGCGAGCGGCACCTGCACCGGCACGTTCACGGGCACGCATCTGCGGCTGATCGACTGGAACGGCGTCTACAAGACGGCCGACAAAGTCGTGCAGGCACGCATCACGGGCGACATAGCGGTCCTCAAGGACGGCTCCCTGACCTGGGCATACACCCCGGTGACCCCGTCGTACGCGACCGCGCTCAACGGAACGTCCCCGACCACCGCCACGCTACGGATCGCCCGGCTGACCCCCTGAACCGGCCGCCCCGACAGCGCATGAGGCGTCTCGACCCGCGAAACTCGATCGCCGGACGGCCGCGTACCGCAGAGCATGACCGCCATGGTGGACACCTCTCTGTACGCGGCCTTCCTCGCCGCCGCCCTCGCCCTCTGCGTCGCCCCCGGCCCCGACATGATGTTCATCGTGGCCATGGGCGGACGTGGCGGCCCGGTCACCGGAGTGCTGGCCGCGCTGGGAGTCGCGGCCGGTGCGCTGGTGCACGCGTTGTCGGCCGCGCTCGGCCTGTCGGCGCTCTTCACGACCCTGCCGGTGCTGTACCACGTGCTGCGCTGGCTGGGCGCCGCCTATCTCCTCTACCTCGCGGTCAAGGCGTTCCGCGACCGTTCACCCCTGGTGACCGGGGAGAACACCCCGGCCGACCCCTCGGAGCCGGGCCGGCGGCGAGCCTTCTGGCAGGGCGCGGTCACCAATCTCCTCAACCCCAAGGTGATCCTGTTCAACGTGGCGTTCCTGCCGCAGTTCGTGAACCCGGCTCTGGGGCACGTGAGTTGGCAGCTGCTGCTGCTCGGCCTGACGCTGGTCCTGATGGGCCTCGCCGTCGACTCCTCGGTCGGGCTGCTCTCCGGCCGTCTCTCGTCGGCGCTGCGCGGCAGCCGCCGTATCGCCCGCGGCCTCAACATCTTCAGCGGCACGGTCTTCACGGGCCTCGCCGTACGGCTGGTCGCGGCACCCGAGTAGGCGGACGGCGGCGGGATAGAACCTGGAGCGCCCCGGTTCCGGTCGGGACGCTCCAGGGGTTTTCGGGCGGGCGGGTGGTGGGCCTAGCGCACCGCGCCTCGTGGAATCAGCCGCTGCGCCACCAGCTCGTCGCGCACCAACTCCGCGTACGCCGTGGCCCCTTGGACGGACGTGTGCGTGTTGTCGCGCTTCTCGTTGTAGAGGTACAGCGCCTTGGAACCCTCCACGCCGAGGGACTCCACCAGCGCCTTCGTCTTCGCGGTCAGGTCGATCAGCGGTACGCCCTGTGCCGCCGCGACCGCGCGGATCACCGCCGGGTGGTCGACGCCGAGTCCGTTGACCAGCAGGGCGGTTCCGTTGTTCAGGGTGCCGTCGGCGTTGAACCAGCGGCGCACGATCGGAGTCACCAGTACCGGTTTCCCCCCTCGCTCGCGAATACCCGCGACGAGCGTCTCCAGGTTCGCGCGGTACGTCGGCTCGTCCGTCTGCTTGTCGTTGTGGGCGAGTTGGACGAGCACCAGGTCGCCGGGGCGGATCAGCGGCTGAACCGTCGGGAAGAGCGCGGAGTTGGCGAGGTAGGTGACCGTACTCTCCCCGGAATCCGCGTAGTTGGCGACGGACAGGCCCTTGCGGAGGTACTGCGGGAGGCGTTGGCCCCAGCCGGTGTACGGGTCGCCGGGCTGGTCGCAGACCGTCGAGTCGCCGACGAGGAAGATCTGCCGGGTGTGGCGGCCCGCCGGGGTCACCCGGATGTCCGCCAGGGCCGGCGCCGAGCCGCCGAGCACCAGGTCGAGGCCGGGGGTGCCCGCGGGGCCGGTCGGTTCGCCCTCCGGCGTACGGACGTCGACCGTGAAGCTGCGGGACACCCGCTCACCGGCCGCCGTCACCGTCTCCGGGAGCAGCGCGCGCCGGGTCTCGCCGGTGACGGACGTACTGGCGGCGGACTCGCCGCCGAGCAGCACCCGTACGTCGTAGGTGCCGGGCGCGACGTCGAAGTGGCAGGCGGTGGCTGTGCAGTTGGCGATGCCCAGGGCGCGTGGGCCGTGCCCGGGGCGCTCATGGGCCGCCGCGGGCACGGCCGACAGGGTCGCGGCGGTGCTCAGGGCCACCGCTGCCAGCACGGCACGGTTGAAACGTCTCATCGCGACTCCCACGGCAGTCCTCCGGCACTCGACAAGGCCCAGCGGCAGGACCGTACATCGTCCGACAAGCGCTTTCTAGATGCGTGCACGATTTCACACAACTGCCAACTTCCTTACAACGAAAGCCCTTTCGCGAAAACGATTCAACTGTCACGCTTCCGAACACCCCCACACATACCCGCAGACCTCCGAAGGAGGCACCCCCACATGTCCGCACCCCGCGACAGACATCTCGGCCGCCGTGCGCTCGTCCTCGGCGCCACGGCCACCGCCGCCGGACTCGCCCTCCCCGGCACCGCGCAGGCGGCGACCTTCGGCTACACCGACGACGGCACGAACTACGTCATCGACACCGGCGCCAACCTGGTCTTCAAGGTCCGCAAGTCCAACGGCGACCTGTCCTCGCTGGTCTACCGGGGCACCGAGTACCAGGGCTACGGCGGCAACAACTCGCACATCGAGTCCGGCCTCGGCACCTCCACCGTGACCATCGCGCAGTCCGGTTCGACGATCCTGGTCAGCGTCACGTACGGCACGCTGAAGCACTACTACGCGGCCCGCAGCGGCGAGAACAACGTCTACATCTGGACCAACAAGGCCGACACCTCGGTCTCGGCGACCCGGTTCATCCTGCGCGTGAAGGCGGGCCTGTTCCTCAACGACGAGCCGGATTCCTACACTTACGCGCCGACCACCATCGAGGCCTCGGACGTCTTCGCGAAGTCCGACGGCCAGACCCGCTCGAAGCACTACTCGAAGCTGCGGGTCATGGACTACAACTACGTCGGCTGGACGACCGGCAGCGTCGGCCTGTACGTGGTCCGCTCCAACCACGAGAAGGCCTCCGGCGGCCCCTTCTACCGCTCCCTCCTGCGTCACCAGAGCGCGGACGGCGGCGGGTTGTACGAGATCCTGTACTACGGCCAGAACCAGACCGAGGAGCAGCGCTTCGGGCTCCAGGGCCCGTACGTCATCGCCCTCACGGACGGCGGCACACCCTCCTCGTCGCTGTTCCCGGGGACGCTCACCACCTCGTGGGCGGACTCGCTCGGCATCTCCGGTTACGTCGCCTCGGGCGGCCGGGGCCGGGTCGCGGGCGTCGGGATCACCGGGCGGAACACGGCGTACGCGTACACGGTCGGGATCGCCAACTCGGCGGCGCAGTACTGGGCTTCGGCCCGTGCGTCGGACGGCTACTTCTCCATCACGGGCGCCCTGCCGGGGACGTACACGCTGACGGTCTTCAAGGGCGAACTGGCGGTGTACACCACGTCGGTGACGGTCACGGCCGGTGGCACGACCACGCTCAACTCGATCGCGATCCCGTCCACGAACGACCCGAGCAACGCGAGCGCGATCTGGCGGATCAACGACTGGAACGGCACGCCGAGCGGCTTCAAGAACGCCGACCTGATGACGTACGCGCATCCGTCGGACGTCCGGGCCGCCGCCTGGACCGGCAACGTGGTGATCGGCAGCGGCACGGAGACGTCCGGCTTCCCCTGCTACATCTGGAAGGACGTCAACAGCGGTCTGCTGGTGTACTTCAAGCTGACGGCCGCGCAGGCCGCCGCCGCGCACACCCTGCGCATCGGCGTGACGACGGCGTACGCGAACGGCCGTCCGCAGGTGGTCGTCAACGACACCTGGACGTCGGCGATCCCGTCCCCGCCCACCCAGCCGAACACCCGGTCGCTGACCAACGGGTCCTACCGGGGCAACAACAACACGTTCACGTACAGCGTGCCGGCGAGCGCCTGGCTCACGGACACCGGTCAGTACAACGTGCTGAAGATCAACGTGGTGAGCGGGTCGGGGACGACCTCCTATCTCAGTGCGGGTACGGCGATCGACGCGCTGGACCTGCTGACCTAGCATCGACCTGACGGTTCATCATGTTCCGCGCGTCCACTGCTGGTTGGTCGCTCCGCTGCACGTGTAGGTGATGATCGCGGCGGAGTTGGCGGTGGACGCGCCGTTCACGTCCAGGCACTCACCGGTGGCGCGGGCCACGATGTTCACGTACGAGCCCGAGGTGACCACCGACCACTGCTGGGTGGTCGCGCTGCCGCAGTTCTCCTGACTGACCGTGGAGGCGTTCTCCTGGAGGCACAGGGAGCTGCCGCGGCCGACCAACTGGTAGTAGCCGGTGCCGAGATCCTTGAACCACCACTTCTGGTTGGTGCCGCTGTTGCAGGTGTACTGGGTGATCGTGACCCCCTGCCACAGGGACTGGTTGGGGACGTCCGCGCACTTGGAACTGTTGCGCGCGATCAGCGTGTTGTACGTGGCGCTGGTGCCGGTGACCGTCCCCGCCGTCGCGTCGACACCGATCTGCGGGTACCAGGACATGGACATCGTGGTGGAGGTCGGGAAGGTCAACGGCAGCCACACATAACGCGAGTCGGTGACGACGCCGCCGAAGGAGTTGCCCCAGCGGTCGCCCATGTAGAGGTACGAGGTGCCCGAAGTCCCCTGGACGGGGAGAACGTAGGCGGTCTGCGAGTTGTACGTCGTGGAGTCGCCGACGTTCGCCATCGAGGTCCATGGACCGGCGAGAGAGGTGGCGGTGGCGTACTGCTGCTGGTTGGCGCTCCAGCCGGTGGCGCCCGAGGTCAGCATGAAGTAGACGCTGCCCCGCTTGAAGAGGGCCGGTGCCTCGCGGTGGCCGCCCGCCCAGGGGTTGGCGACCAGGCTGTCGATGGCCGTGTAGGCGGAGTTGAGCCGGTAGATGTGCAGGTCGTAGTTCTCGTTGGCGGCCGAGACCATGTAGCCGGTGCCGTCCGTGTCGACGAACGTCGTGATGTCACGGGACATGTAGGTGCCGAACGGGCGGAAGCTGCCCTGGTAGGTGTAGGTGCCGTCGACCGTGTCGGCGACGGCGACGGCCGCGCGGGCCTCGCTGTAGTCGGTGCCGTTCTCCTTGTGCATCCACATCACGAACTTGCCGGTGGACGCGTTGTAGACGACCTTCGGCCGCTCGATGTAGGCGGTGCCCAGCTCCGAGGCACTGGACTGGGTCAGGACGCGGTTCCTGAACTCCCAGTTCTTCAGGTCGGTCGAGCGGTAGGCGTTCACGGACCGGAAGGTGTTGTCGGAGTTCCGGTCCTCGCCGAACCAGTAGTAGTAGGACCCGACCTTGATGACACCGCCGCCGTGGGCGTGCAGGGCGGCTCCCGAAGTGTCCGTGAACTGGACGCCGTTGGGGATGGTCAGGGTGGCGGCCTGGGCCGGACCCGCGGTGACCAGGGCGCCGGCGAGAGCCAGGCAGAGGGCGAGCAGTACCGCATACACACGTCTCATGACGCAACCTCCGTGTCCGTGGCGGTGTCCGCCACCGGTATGCCGAAGTCCGGTGTGCCGTCGCTGTGCCAGCCGAGTCGCTGCACCCGGGTGTGCCGGTTGGGATCGTTCAGCGGATCGCCGACGATCTCCTTGTACTGCCGTGCGTGGTAGACGAGGACGTCGGTGCGGCCGTCCTCGGCGACGGTGAAGCAGTTGTGGCCGGGGCCGTACTGCTCGGTGGTGTCGTTGCTGGTGAAGACGGGGGTCGGGGACTTGGTCCAGTTGGCCGGGTCCATGAGGTCGGCGCGGGCGTCGATGGTCAGCAGGCCCATGCAGTAGTTGAAGTCGGTGGCGCTGGCCGAGTACGACATGAAGATCCGGCCGTTGCGCTTGATGAACGACGGCCCCTCGTTGACCCGGTAGCCGATGCGCTCCCAGTCGAACTCGGGCGTCGTGAGCCTGACCTGAGGACCCGTCAGGGTCAGCGGGTCGGCCATCTTCGAGAGCCAGACGGCGGTGTTGTTGTCCATGCCGGGCTCGTGCTGGGCCCAGGCGAGGTAGCGGGAGCCGCGGTGGGTGAAGGTGGTGGCGTCGAGGGAGAAGGTCTCCCAGGCGGTTCTCAGTTGCCCGCGCTCGACCCAGGTCCCGGTGAACGGGTCGCGGCCCGCGTTCTCCAGGACCCAGATGCGGATGTCCCAGACGGCCTCGGCGGGCGCGGAGGCGAAGTAGACGTACCACTTGCCGTCGATGTGGTGGATCTCCGGCGCCCAGATGTGCGCGCCCATGGCCCCCGTGGCGTGCTTGCGCCAGATGACGGACTCGTCGGCGGTGGCGATGCCCCGGATGGTGCGGGAGCGGCGCAGGATGATGCGGTCGTACTCGGGGGCGGTGGCCGTGAAGTAGTAACGGCCGTCGGTGTGGCGGTGGATGTGGGGGTCGGCGCGGTTGCGGACGAGGGGGTTGATGTAGGGGGCGGTGGGAGCGCAGGGGGCGGCGGCAGGGGTGGTGCCAGGGGTGGCGGCGTGCGCGATGCCCGGGACGGTGGTCAGGGCGCCTGCGGCGAGGGCGCCCTTGAGGAGGGTTCTGCGGGTGGAGGGGGACGGGACTTCGTGTTCGGAGGGATGGTGGGCGCGGCTCATGCGGGCTGCCTCTCGGTGGTGGGGCGCGAGACGTCGGCGTGTGGATTTGTGTCCGTGTGTGGGGGGTGACACGAGAAACGTTCGTAATAGCGAACAAGATCTGTCATTCCGATCGCCGAAAAGGTAAGCGTGTGTTACGGGAAGGTCAACGGGTCGGGAGAGACCAAATCGGCCGGGCAACTTTCTGTTATCGCCTGGGAGTCCCGAGCGTCTCCGTCCCGTGCACAGCCACTCCCCCACCACCAGCCCCGCCCGCAGGTCGACGACCGCCGCCGCGGCCCTCGCGATGACCGCCCTGTTGCTCGGTGCCCCGCCCGCTTCGGCGGCCGGTGCCCGGGACATCACCGCCGACGTGCTCGCCGACCGGGACGTCACCCTCACCGGCGACTCGGTGGTGACCGTGCCCGCCGGGACGACGACGTACGGCGGTGTCCTGCGCGGCGAGGGCACGCTCACCGTGCGCGGCGCGGGGACCCTGATCCTCACGAAGGACAGCGACTTCACGCTGCCCCGGTCCCGGCAGGGCCAGCGGGTGAGCATCCCCGGCGGCAACCATCCGTACGTCACGGTGACGAACCCCGACCCGCCGGCGGTGACGGTGGAACGGGGAGCCACGCTGCAGTACGGCGACGGCGGCGCGACGGGCCTGATCGGCCACTTCCCTTACAACACACCGGCGTTCAGGCTGAACCAGGACAACATCAAGGTCGACGGGACCCTGCGGCTGTCGCTGACGAGCGCGTACAACCTGGGCACGATCAGCGGCGGCGGACTGGTGACCCAGCCCAGGTTCCTCTGGGGCACCTGGGACCTGTCGGGCACGCACGCCTTCTCCGGAGTGATCGACAACGGCACGCAGGTGAACGCGGGGCGGCCGGAGTTCGCGACGTCGCTCCCCCGGGTGCGCAAGGTGCTGAACCAGGGCACCTGGACGGTGGACACGCCGCTCGGCCAGACGGTCACGATGGGGATGGACTTCTACCAGCGCGAGTACGGCAGCGACATCAACGTCCAGTCCCGGCCGGGCTCGAAGGTGGTCCTGACGGGCCAGTACAGCTGGTCGGACCGGGGCGGCGACACGAATCCTTCGCTCAGCGACCCCGCCCTCAACTGGACGCCGGCCCGCAAGAACGTCAACAAGCGGGGCACCAACATCAAGGGCGCGAACGTCCAGTGGGGCGACGGCACGACGAACAAGATCTTCATGCCGGGTACGGCCGAGACGGTGTACATCAACCTCCTTGCGGCTAGGTCGCGTTCACTGCTGACGTTCGACTACGACGGCCCGGTGACGCTGGGCGCCCCGATCGGCGGGGGCCGGTTCCACGACACCCTGTCCGCGCCCGGCGCCGGGGACGTCGTGATCAAGGGGACGCGGGGCAACGACGTCACGTTCGCGGCGGTGCAGTACTACGACGGTTCGACGACGGTCGAGAAGGGCGCGGTGCTGAGGCTGGGCAGCGGGAAGGCGGGCGGCGACGGCGGGCTGTACACGAAGGGTTCGCTCTACAAGGTCGTGAACAACGGCTCGTTGGTGGTGCGGAACACGAGCAGGGCGGTGACGTTGTCGCGGGTGAGCGGCAGCGGGTCGTTCACCCAGTCGGGCGCCGCGACGACGACGCTGACGGGCGGCGGGGTGACGTACGGCGGGACGACGACGGTCACGAAGGGGACGCTGGCGCTGAGGGGCGGGGCAACTCTGGCCCGCAGCAGGGCGATTCGCCTGACTTCGGCGGGAGCGAGGCTGGACGTGGGCTCGACGGGCCTGCGCGTGGGGACGACGCTCACGGGTTCGGGGACGGTGAAGGGCTCGGTGACCAACGAGGGTGTCGTGGCGGGCGGTCTGACGGTGACCGGAGGCTACACGCAGACAGCCAAGGGCGAACTCGTCTGGCGGGGCGGCCCGTTGAAGGTGACCGGGCCGGTGCGCCTGGCGGGCGGGCTGGACCTGTCGGCGGCGGGAGCGACAGCAGGCGTCGGCCGAACCATGACGGTACTGAACCACACCGGACGGGCGAAGACGACGGGCGTGTTCAGCGGTCTGAAGGAGGGCACGGCGCTGAAGCTCGGCACGAAGACGTACCGGATCAGCTACCGGGGCGGCGACGGCAACGACGTGGTCCTCACGGCTGCGGCCAAGAGCGCGTCACCGAAGGCGAGTTCGGGAGCACAGGCAGGTTCGTCGACGGGATCGGACTCGGCGACGACGACCGGCGCGAACACCAACTCGGCCCCGGCGGCGGCAACTTCGGGACTCGGCTGGTGGCCGTACGCGATGGCGGTCGGACTGCTGGCGGGACTGATGATTCCGGCTACGCGGAGGGTGCGGTGGCAGGGGAGCGGGCGGCGTCGGGGCGGGCGGCATGCGTCCCAGGGCTGATGCGGACCTGCTCGCGCCGGGCTGATTCCGGGCGAGCGGGGCTGGCGAGTGGGGCTGACGGTGCCGACTCGGTTCCGGTTCCCGCTTGCGGGACCTGTCGGTGCCGGGCCTCGCTCCGGATACTGGGCGCATGGAATTCGCCGTCTTCATGACCCTGCCCGGGCTGGTCATCCTGCTGACCGCCCTGGCCTTCACGGACCAGCTGCTGCTGCGGGCCGGGCGGGCCGGAGTACTGCCCTGGCGCAACAGCGCCAGACAGGGCCAGATATCGGCAACCGGCTTCGAGCAACTGCACGCCACCTTCTCCCCCGGCAAGCAGAACGAACTCAAGGAACGGCAGTCGGCCCTGATCATGCGCGACGACGAGGAGGACGGGGCGCCACCGAATCGGACGACGGTGGATCTGGAGGGCGGGGTGGCGGTCGTCCGGATGAGCCGACCTCCAGAGACCCTTCCGGCAACCGGCCGCCGACTGCCGCCACCGCACGGCTCGGCCTGCTGATACGGCTTCCCGACGGCACCGGGGACACGGCAGGACGCCGGGACCCGATGTCAGGGGTCCGGCACCTGGGAGCTGACGCTCGCGGAGCCGGAACCCACGCCCCCCTTGCCTCCGCAAGGAAACCCCCGTTACCTTGCGGCAAGATCTCTGGCCAGGTAGACGGTGCGGCGCGGCGCATCGGTGTTCGGCAGGCGGAACAGGACATCGGGTGACAGGTCATCGGGCCGACGGTCGGGGCAAGGAGCGGCAGGACGCTCAGCACGGGCTGCTGACCAGTGTCGCCGCCGAGGCCGGCGTCTCGCTCAGTACCGTGTCCAAGGTCGTGCACCGGCGCCGGGACGTCGGGGCCGCGACCCGGGTCCGGGTCGAGGAGCTGCTGGACCGGTACGGCTACGTCCGGCTCTGGGAGCGGGATCCCGCGACGCCCCGGCAGATCATCGTCGTCTTCCGCGATCTGTCCGGGCCGTACACCCTGGAGGTCGTCCGGGGCATCGTGGACGCCGCCGGTGAGCTGGGCATCGACGTGGTCACGGGGACGACCGGCCGGCGGTCGATCTCCGCCTGGCTGGAGGAGTGCGTCGCGCTCGGCGCCGCGGGCATCGTGATCGTGATCTCGATGCTGGCCGAGGACGACCAGCGGCGGATCGTCGAGCAGCGCCTGCCCGTCGTGCTGATCGACCCGCTCAGCGCCCCCTCGGAGGACATCCCCAGCATCGGCGTGACCAACTGGAGCGGCGCCCGCGAGGCCGTACAGCACCTGCTGGAGCTGGGGCACCGCCGGATCGGCATGGTCGCGGGCCGCTCGCACTCCCTGGCCGGCGCGGCCCGCCTGCACGGCTACCGGGCCGCGCTGGACGAGGCCGGGATCGGCTACGACCCGGCGATCGTGCGCTCCACCGACTTCGACTACGCCGAGGCCCTCACGGCGAGCCTGCAGATCCTGCGCGGCGACGATCCGCCGACCGCCCTCTTCGCGGCCAGCGACGCCCAGGCGCTCGGCGTGCTGGAGGCCGCCCGGCAGCGCGGGCTGGCCGTGCCCGAGGACCTGTCGGTCATGTCCTTCGACGACACGCTGGTCGCGGCCATGGCCTGCCCGCCGCTGAGCGCGGTGCGTCAGCCGTTCGAGGAGCTGGGGCGGGAGGCAACCCGGGTCCTCATGGACCTCGCCGAGGGCCGCCCGCCCGCCTCCGCCCGTATCGAACTGGCCACGGAACTGGTGCTGCGGACCTCGACCTCCGTTCACCGCAGAGTCAATACCGCGTAACCCGCCGTCGTACGAAATCCTTTCGCAATGTTCCGGTGACATCGCGGTGCCGTTTGCGAATACTGGCGTCCTCCCCGCACCTCCCTTTCGAAGGAACGCCGTTGAAAAGATCCTGGAAATCCGCGTGGGCACGAAAGGCTTTCGCCGCTGCGACGGCCTTCGGTATAGGAATGGCATTCGCCGTCACCTCGGCGACGAATGCCTCGGCCTATCAGCCCAGTCCCGCGAATCTGTATACGGCGGACAACACCGCCGCGTGCAACAAGAACCCGTGTGTGCTCTATCCGAAGTCGGCCCAGTTGCCGAGCGGGCGGATCGTGGCGGCGTTCGAGAACAGCCAGAGTGCTCCGGTGGGGCAGACGATGCCCCTCTACAAGAGCGACGACGACGGAACGACGTGGGCGAAACTGGCCGACATCCAGGCCCCCGCCTACCTTTCCAGTGACTCCGCGTACGCGAAGTACACGAGCAGCTGGACCAACCCGTATCTCTACGTGCTTCCGCAGGCCGTCGGCTCCCTCAGCGCGGGCACACTGCTGCTGGCGAACATCGTCTCGGGCGACGACTACTACTACCAGGAGCAGAAGGCCGCCAACTCCAGCTGGACCCCCTCCGGTGACGGCGACCGCAAGGACGTGGCGCTCGCCCTGTACGCGAGCACGGACGACGGGGCGAGCTGGAGCTTCAAGAACATCATCGAGGCCGGCGGCTGGCAGGGCGGCAGCGCCGGAGCCGTCGGCCGGGTCTCGGCCGCCAACACCGAGGCCCAGGTCGACCCCATCTGGGAGCCCCACCTGCTCGCCCACAACGGCAAGCTCATCGCCTACTACTCCGACGAGAAGGACTACACCGGCTACGACACCACCACCGGCGCCCCGACCCTCGACCCGGACAACGACACCGCGACCGACTCCGGCGGCCAGGTCCTCCTGCACCGCACCTGGGACGGCACCAGCGCCTCGGCCTGGAGCAGCCCGGTCGTCGACGTCCCCGGCTCCACCGTGAGCATGGGCAGCGGCAAGACCGAGATCGGCGGCGGCCGGCCCGGTATGACGACCATCGCGCCGACGACCGACGGCAAGTGGCTACTGACGTACGAGTACTGGGGCGGCGGCACCACCGTCCGCTACCGGATCTCCGACGACCCGCTGAAGTTCTTCTCGGCCACGGACGCGGCGATCACCGCGCTGCCCGTGCCCTCGGGCGGCAACACACTGGCCACCGGCGGCAGCCCGGTACTGCTGCCCCTGCCCGACGGCCGGATCGTCTACAACTCGTCCGCCAGCGGCAGCGTCTGGGTGAACGAGTCCGGGCTGAGCACCGGCACCTGGAAGCAGTACCAGACGCCGATCGCCGCCGGATACAGCCGCAACCTGCAGTACGTCGACGGCACGGGCCGTGTCCTGATCCTCCAGGCGTCCTGGAGCGGCGGCAGCGTCGGCCCGGTGAAGTACGCGGAGGTCGACCTCGGCCGCTCCGACGGCACCTACTACAGCCTCGTCAACCGGCTGACCGGCCAGGTCCTGTCCACCACCTCCGGCAAGACCCAGGACGCGAACCTGACCGGGGACACCCCCGACCTCGTCCTCGCCGCCGACTCCGCCACGAACACCCAGCGCTGGCACCTGACGGAGAAGGGCACCGACTACACGCTGCTCAACAAGGCCGGGGGCCGGGCGGTGGCGATCTGGACCGGCAGCGCCACGGCCGGGCAGAAGCTGGCCCAGTGGGTCGACGACGGCGCCACCGACAAGCAGTGGACCCCCGTCGCCACGACCGACGGCTACTACCGGCTCCGCTCGGTCCGCAACACCGGCCTGTTCATGACCGGGGCGACGGCGGGCGGCTCCGTCACGCTCGCGGCATCGGCCTCGGACGGCTCCCAGGAGTGGCTGCCGGTCGCGGACCCGCTGCCCACGGCCTCGACGTTCACCCTGAAGGGCACCGGCTCCGGCCGCTGCCTCGACGTCCCGAACGGTCAGACGGGCGTCCAGGTCCAGCTCTACGACTGCTCCGGCAACGCCAACCAGACCATCACGCAGACCGCTGCGGGCGAACTCCGGGTCTCCGGCAAGTGCCTGGCCGCGAACGCCGACGGCACCACCGCGGGCACCAAGGTCATCCTGTGGGCCTGCAACGGCAAGACCAGCCAGCAGTGGGCGTTCCGGGTCGACGGCAGTGTCGTCAGCCGCTCCAACGGCCTGGTCCTCGACGTGTCCGGCGCGGCCACGGCCAACGGCTCGAAGGTGCAGTTGTGCCCGGGCCGGGGCAGCACCACCCCGACCTGTCCCCGCTGTTAGGGTCCACGCACCACGAAGAGGCGGCGCCCCCGGTCTTGCCTGACCGGGGGCGCCGCCTGCTTGTGCTGGACCGGCGAGGTGCTCGCTCAGTCGCGCTCGACCGTCACGGGCACGGCGTGGTGCCGCAGGACCCGCGCGTCCCGTTCCGGCCCGACCAGCAGTACGGCCTCCCGCACCGGTGTGTCCAGGCTGGAGGAACCGGCGTACAGCAGGATCTCCCCCGCCTCGACGATGCGCCGGCCGTCGAGACCGGTGAACGCCAGCCGGTCGGTGTGGACTTGGAAGCGGACCGTCGCCTGTTCACCGGGGGCCAGCACGACCTTGGCGAACCCGAGCAGCGAGCGCACCGGCCGGGTCACCTGGGCGACCGGATCGACGGCGTACAGCTGGACCGTCTCGGCGCCCGCGACCGCCCCCGTGTTGCGCACCCGCGCGGAGACGGTGAACTCGCCGTCCGTGGGCACCTGTTGGCGGTCCACGGCGAGCAGGTCGATGTCGAAGCCGGTGTACGACAGCCCGTGCCCGAACGGGAACGCGGGGGTCGGGTCGAGGTTGGAAAGGAAGCTCTGCCGGTCGCCGAGCGGCGGGTGGAGGTAGGTGTAGGGCTGTCCGCCGGGCGAGTCGGGGATCTGCACGGGCAGCTTGCCGCTGAAGTTGACCCGCCCGGAGAGGAGTTCGGCGACGGCACGGCCGCCCTCCTCCCCCGGCAGGAACACCTGCACCAGAGCCGAGGCGGCCGACGCGAACCGCCCCACGGCATACGGCCGACCGCTGTTGACGATCAGCACGACGGGCTTCCCGGCCGCCAGCACCGCCTCCACCAGCTCTTCCTGAACCCCGGGCAGTCGCAGATCCTCCACATCGCACCCCTCTCCCGAGGTCCCGATGCCGAACATGCCCGCCTTGTCGCCGACGACCAGGACGGTGAGGTCGGCGGAGGCGGCGGCGGCCACCGCGTCCGGGATGCCGGAGCGGTCCTCGTCCCGGATCGGGCAGCCCTGCGCGAACTCCCAGCTCACGGAGGGGAGTTCGGCGGCCAGCGCGGTACGCAGAGAGACCGCCTCGACGCCGTTGCCGAGGTCGTCGCGCGTGGCCAGGACGTGGTTGGGGAAGCTGTAGCAGCCGAACATGGTGCGTACGTCGTCGGCGCACGGCCCGATGAGCGCGATCCGTCCGCCGGAGGGCAGGGGCAGGGTCCCGTCGTTCGCGAGCAGCACGGCACTCGACTGCGCGACGGCGTGGGCCAGTTGGCGGCCGGCCGGCTTGTCCAGGTCGAGTTCGCCCGCGCGCAGGGCAGGAGGCCGCGGGTCCCAGTCGGGGTCCAGCAGCCCGAGGGCGACCTTCTGCCGCAGCACCCGGCGTACCGCCCGGTCGACGAACTCCTCGTCCACCAGCCCCTGTTGGACGGCGTGCACGAGGGCGTCGCCGAAGCCGCGCTGGTCGGGCAGTTCGACGTCCATCCCGGCGGCCAGGGCGAGCGCGCCCGCGCCGGGGAGGTCGGCGGCCACCCGGTGGGCGGTCACCAGGAAGGGCAGGGACCAGTAGTCGGAGACGACGGTGCCCTCGAAACCCCAGCGCTCGCGCAGGACTTCGGTCAGCAGCCACTGGCTCGCGGCGGGGGCCTCGCCGTCGATCTCGGCGTACGAGTTCATCACCGAGCCGACACCCGCGGCGACGAGCCGTTCGAAGGGCGGCAGGAGTACGTCGTTCAGCTCCCGGCGGCCGATGCCGACCGGGGCGTGGTTGCGTCCGCCCATGGAGGCGGAGTACCCGGCGAAGTGCTTGAGGGTGGCGTACACCCCGGCGCCCTGCAGACCGCCGACATAGGCCTCCCCCATCTCGCCGACCAGGTAGGGGTCTTCGCCGTAGGTCTCCTCGCAGCGCCCCCAGCGGTAGTCGCGGATGACGTCGACGACGGGGGCGAGGCCCTGGTGGACGCCCGCCTCGGCCATGTCGGCGCCGATGGCCGCGCCGACCCGGCGGATCAGGTCGGGGTCGAAGGTGGCCGCCATCGCCAGGGAGGTGGGGTAGATCGTCGCCCCGTAGGCGGTGAACCCGGTGAGGCACTCGTCGTGGGCCATGGCCGGGATGCCGAACCTGCTCAGCGCCGTGATCTGCCGCTGGCGCTCTGCCAGGGCCCCGGCGTGCTCCAGCGCGGGCCGGGGCAGGGTGCCGTACGGCCGGGTGAGCTGGCCCAGTCCGTGCCGGGCGGTCTCGGTGAGGTCGCCGACGCGGTCGAAGACGCTGGTGCCGGGGGCCACTTCGGGGCCGGCCGGTTCGACGTCCTCCCAGGCGCTGCTGAGCTGGGCGACCTTCTCGGCGAGGGTGAGCCGGGCGAGCAGGGCCTCGACGCGGTCCGGGACGGGCAGGGCGGGGTCGGTCCAGGGCCGGTCGCCCTCGGGCGGGAGGGCGCTGTTGTGGTCCGTGTTGTCCGGCAGGGTGGTGGTCATTCACTTCTCCTCGGGTGATCCGCGGGCGGCGGGCACGCCGACGGGGCCGGGACCAGTACTCGGCCCGGCCTCCGGTCGAAGCGAAGTGCCCGATGAACGGCGGTACTTGGGGGGGGATTACGTGCGGCGGGTTATTTGGAGAAGCCGGCGGTGAGACCGGCGACGAGCTGGCGGCGGGCGAGGACGAACAGCGCGAACATCGGCAGGGTGGAGAGCACCACCGCGGCCATCGTGGCCGGTACGTCGATGCCGAACTGGCCCCGGTAGAGGGTCAGTGCCAGCGGGAGTACGGCCTTGTCGCCGCTCTGGGTGAGGATCAGCGGGAAGAGGAAGCCGTTCCAGACCTGCAGCCCGTCGTACACGGCGACGGTCATCAGGGCCGGGCGGGCGAGGGGCGCGGCGAGCGAGAGGAGCATGCGCCAGTCGCCGGCGCCGTCGACGATCATCGCCTCGAAGAGCGAGCGGGGCACGTCACGCAGGAAGCTCACCAGGATCATCACGGTGATCGGCAACGCGAACGCCGCCGAGGGCAGGACGATCGCGAGCAGACTGTCGTACAGCCGCATTCTGATGATCAGCAGATAGACGGGAATGATGACCGCCTGGAGCGGGATCGCCAGGCCCAGCAGATACAGCCGGAAGGAGACCCGGGACAGTCGGCTGCCCGCGCCCCGGACGATCGCGAACGCGGCCATGAGCGCGAAGAGCACGGTCAGGGCGACGGTGGCGACGGTTACGAGCACGCTGTTGAGCAGGTAGGTCGTGAAGTCGCCGTCGAGAACGGTCCGGTAGTTGTCGAGGGTGGGGTGGCCGGGCGGGGCTAGCGGGCTGTCGGCGGTGAAGTCGGCGCGGGTGCGGAGGCTGGTCACCACCAGCCAGTACACGGGTACGACGACGATCGCGGCCCACAGGAGTGTGGTGGCGCCGGTGAGTGCTCGGCGGGCCCGGGTGACGGCGGTGCTCACATGCCCTCCTGCTGGCTGTCCATCCGGGTGAAGCCGGACAGGCGGGTCATCAGCATCGACAGGCCGAGCCCGAACACCACCAGGAGGGTCGCCACGGCGCTGGCGCGGCCCATGTCGTGGGCCTGGAAGCCGGTGATGTACATGGCGAGGGGCAGGACGCGGGTGGCGGTGCCGGGGCCTCCGGTGCCGCCGGACAGGACGAAGATCAGGTCGAAGTAGGTGAGCGAGCCGACCAGCATGAGGGTGCTTGAGGTGACCATCGTGTACTTGAGCTGCGGCAGGGTGATGTGCAGGAAGCGGGCCACGGGTCCGGCGCCGTCGAGGGCGGCGGCTTCGTAGAGGGCGGTGGGGATCTGCCGTATCCCGGCTTGGTAGAGCAGGGCGTGGAACGGCACGAACTGCCAGGCGATCACGAAGATCACGGTGTAGAGGGCGAGGTCGGGCGAGCCGAGCAGCGGCTGGGCCAGCCAGTGCAGGCCCGGGGTGGCGCCGATGCCGAAGGACGGGTCGAGGAGCGCCTGCCAGGTCAGGCCGATGGCCACCGCCGACAGCAGCAGCGGCAGGAAGAACAGCACGGCGAACAGGGCCCGTACCCGCCCCCTCGGCGCCTGGAAGACGCCGAGGGCGAGCGCGATCGGTGTCTGGACCAGCCAGCTGACGGCCATCACCTTGACGGTGAGGCCGAGGGCCTGCCAGGTGGCGCCGTCGGTGAGCGTGTCGCCCCAGTTGGCGAGACCGGCCCAGCCGATGGAGCCGAGGCCGTCCCAGCGGGCGAGGCTCAGCGCGACGACCCCGACCAGCGGGACCAGTCCGAACAGGCCGAAGAGCAGCAGGGCGGGCGCCGCCATCAGGAGGCCGGAGCCTCCTGACCGGCGGCGGGTGGAGGCGGTGAGCGTCACGACCCCGCCTTGCTCATGTTCGTACCGAAGTCGGCGGGCGCGAGCTGGCCCAGGAAGGACTTGTCGGTGTTGGTGAGCAGCGGGTCGGCCTGGTCGGAGGGCAGGGCCTGGTCCCAGGAGAGCTGGAAGCCGGGCGCGTTCTGCACCAGGTCGTAGACGAAGGTGAGCCAGTCCTTGTCGGTGAACGACTCGACGGCCGCCAGCTTCGACTCCAGCCCCTTGACGGGCGGCACGCTGCCGGCCGCGAGGTAGGAGTCGACCTGGGAGTCGTCGAGGACGTAGTCCTTGAAGTAGCTGAGCGCGGCGGACTTGTTCTTCGTCGCCGAGTTGAGCGAAAGGAAGTTCGAGGGGTTGCCGACGATGCTGTTGGCGTCCCCGGCGCCGCCCGGGATCGAGGGGAATGCGGTGTAGCCGAGGTCGCCGTCCTTGAGGAAGTCGGGCGCGGCCTTGGCGATGTTGGCGTACTCCCAGGTGCCCATCAGCTCCATGCCCGCCTTGCCCGTGTAGAGCAGGGCGGTGGAGGCCCCCTGGTCGTAGCTGACGGAGGAGGCGTTGTCACCGAAGGCACCGGCCTTCGCCAGCTCCTGGAGACGCTGGTTGGCCTCGGTGACGGCCGGGTCCTTCCACTTCTCGGCGTCCCCGGCCGCGATGTCCGTGAACACCTGGGCACCGCCCTCGCGGTCGAGCAGGTACTCCAGGTACATCAGCGTCGGCCACTTGGAGTTGGCGGCGAGGGAGATCGGGACGACGTCCTTCGCCTTCAGCTTCTTCACGGCGGCGAGCAGATCGTCGTACGTCTTCGGCGGCTCGACGCCCGCGTCGGCGAGCACCTTCTTGTTGTAGTAGAGGACGACCGGGGCGAGGCCGTTGGCGGGTACGCCGTAGACCTTGCCGTCGAAGGTGGCGCTCTGCATGACGCTGGGCGTGAACCGGCCGGTGCCGGCGCCGGACTCCGTCAGGGCGTCGACCTTGCCCGCCTTGACGTAGTCGTTCAGGGCGCCGCCGCCCCAGCTGAAGAAGATGTCCGGTGCCTGATTTGCGCCGAAGGCGACGCGCAGCTTCTGCTTGTAGTCGTCGTTGGCGAAGAGCCGGAGGGTGATCTTCGCGTCCGGGTGGTCCTTGTTGTAGGCGTCGACGGAGTCCTTGAGGATCGTCTGGTCGTTGAGCGCCCACATGGTGAGGCTTTTCGAGGACGAGTTCCCCGCCGATCCGGAGGGGCCCGAAGTCCCGCACGCGGCAAGGGTGATGGCCGCGGTGAGCACGACGCCCGACGCGAGGACACGTCGAATTCGCGGGCCTGCGAGCTTTCCGGGGTTTCCGTCGACCGGGATTCTCCGCATGGTGGTACCTCTCTGCTTTTCTGTGCCGTCGATGAGCCAGGCGGATCGGAGACCGGCGCGAAAGAATTTCGGATGCCACGCTGCCGACGGCCTACCTGCTGGCCGGGACACTGACATGGAATTCACGGCTGGGACAAGCAGGGGAAATGGTGCGGTTACGAAAGTCTTTCGCAGTTTCCGTCCAGGGCGCGAAGTTCGCGGACACGACGTCGAAGTCCGTAGGATCCGGATGACCCGGGCCGGCGGAGAACACGGCGGAGTCCGGGTCACCGGCTCGCGGGAGGAATCCGCGGCCGGCGCTGTCGTCGCCGACGAGGAGGCACCGCCTCTCGCTCTTCAGGAGACCCCATGCCCCAGCGCGCTCAGCCCGTGGCCACGCTCGCCGCCCCGCATGCCTTCTCCCGGGCCGACGACGCCCCGTACCTGACGTACTCGGCCACGTCACGGCTCCTTGTGCAGTGGGGCGACGCGGAGCTGGTCGTCCAGGAGATCGAGCCGTCGGGGTCGGACCGGGCATCGGTTCGGGCATCGATTCGGGAGGTCCGCTTTCCTGCGCCCTGGCCGCGCCGGTTCGGCCAGAGCGCGGTGTCCCCCGCCGGGGACCTGGCCGTCTTCACCGGAGGGCACGTGCTGCGGGCCGTGGACGCGGCGGGGAACGTGCGCTGGGAGCTGAGACACCGGTGCTGGGCGGGCTGCGCGGAGCACTCGGCGTTCGAGGAGTACCCGGCGGACCGTGCGCATCGGTACGCGAACAGCGGCTCGGCCGGATTCTCCGCGGACGGGAAGCTCGTGTGGGCGCACATCCTCGGCCCGCTGGTGACGGACCGGCGGGTCGGCGACGGCGGGTCGGCGGAGGAGTGGCTGGTGATCGACGCGGCGGACGGGTCGGTGCTCGCCCGTACCGAGACGGACACCGCGGCGGCGGGTTCGTTCCACTTCACGTCGCCGTACCCGGACCAGATGGGCCTGAGCGTCGGTGAGGGCCAGGACGGGTCCCCGCTGCGGTGGGGCCGCTGGGACGGTTCCCGTCTGGTGGTCGACCGCCTCGGCGACGAGGACCGCGTCCTGCTGTCGGTGAGCCCGTCCGGCGACCGGCTGCTCACCGTGACCCACGACCAGGACACCCTCGCCGTCCATCGGGTCGACGGCGGTACGGTCGAGACCGAGCTGGACGCCGACACGGTTCCCCGGCATCCGGAGGCGGATCCCGAGGACGACGAGGCCGGGGTCTACTTCGACTACGAGGGCGGATTCATCGACGAGAACCTCGCGGTCGTCGGCACGGTGGAGAGCGACGAGGAGTTCGGCAAGGGCAGACACTGGCTCGTCGACACCGCCGGTCCGGCGCGCGTCGCCGACGAGTTGGTCTACCCCCATCCGGTGTCCGGTCCGCCGAGGGGCCTCGGCGACGGCACTTGGTACACCCACGCCGCCGCCGGGAACGCTCTCCATGTCTGGGCCCTGCGCGACCAGGACTGAGCCTGTGGGTCGATGGGCCAGTGGGTCGATGGGCCCGTGGCCCGGTGATCAGTGGACCGGGAGTGTCGTTGCTCGGGCGGGGGTGTCGAGCCAGTCGCCGATGGCTGCGACCGCTTCCCTCGCCACGGCGTCCGGAGCACCGGAGGACTCGACCGACGTGCGGGCCACCGCGGCGAGTTGGAGGTCCGTGAGGGCCAACTCCGTACGGGCCGTCTCGTACTCCGCCAGCAGTCCGGGGCCGAACAGCAGGGGGTCGTCGGCGTTGAGGGTGCAGCGGACGCCGGCTTCCAGCAGCCGCGGGAGCGGGTGGGCGGACAGGGAGTTCACGACGCCGAGAGCGACGTTGGAGGTGGGGCAGACGTCCAGGACCACGCCTTCCGCCGCCAGGCGGGCGACGAGAGCAGGGTCCTCGACAGCCCGTACGCCGTGGGCGATCCGGCGCGCGCCGAGCACGTCGAGTGCGGCACGCACACTGGCCGGACCCGCGAGTTCTCCCGCGTGCGGGGCGGGAATCAGCCCGGCGTCACGGGCGATGGCGAACGCCTCGGCGAACGGCTCCGGGCCGAACCGGGCCTCGTCCCCGGCAAGACCGAAGGAGACCACCCCGTCCCCGGCCCGCCGGGCCGCGAGCCGGGCGACCTCGACGGCCTCCGAGGGGTCAGCGTTGCGTCGGGCGTACACCAGGACGCCGAAGCCGATGCCCAGCCGGGCAGCGGTGCGACGCCCCTCCTCGATCACCAGGTCCAGTACGTCGAGCGCGGCGCCCGGTTCCTCCTCGTAGGTCAGCGGGTTCACATGCGGCTCGACCCAGACCGCTCCGTCCTCGGCGGCGTCCTCGACCACTTCGCGCACCAGCCGCAGAAGGTTCTCCCTGGGGCCCTCGCGCACCAGCCGCGCGGCGGCGCCATACACGGTCGTGAAGTCCTCGAACGACGTGAACCCGGCCGTGGCCGACAGCTGTTCGCCGCTCCCTCCCACGGGTTCCGGGAGTTCCGCCCGTTCAGCCAGCTCCGCGAGCGTCGCGGGGCGCATCGCGCCTTCGAGGTGCAGATGAAGGTGGGCCTTCGGCAAACGAACCAGGCTGCGCATGAGGCATCACCCTACGACCACCGCCACGAACGTCGAGAGCCGTCCGGAAGTGCCCTCCCCGTCTCCGTCAGGGGAAACTAGGGTCAAGTCCATGCGCTTGGACCTGCCGTCGTTGAACACAGAGCATCCCCAGAACTCCGCGATTCTCGACTTCCTACGGGCCCAAGGCTCCCCGCCGAGCGGACCGAACGACTACGCGCTGGGCGAATGGCAGTTGCACACGCACCCCGATCTCCAGGACAGGATGACCGAGTTGGCTCCGCGCGCGGCTCTCCATGCCGCCTACGGCGTCCCGGTCCTGGCCTACGAGGGCATCGCTGCCGCCGTCGCGCTGGGCATGTCGACTCTGCTGCTGCGACTTCCCGCGGCGCCCCCGAAGCTGAAGGCCGACCCGCCCGTCCCTGCCCTGGCCGAGCACGGTTGGCAGGGCGTCGACGCGTGGCAGAGCGAACTTCCCTCCGCCGAGGGCGACCGCAGACTCTCCGGCGCCCTCCGAGGAGCACTTGCCAACGTCCGGGACCTCATCTCGTAATCTCGTAGCGGCATTTCATGCTCAACGCCCGCTCCCCCGACAAGGGCGTTCCGCATCCCCTCCCTGCGGCTGGGCGGCTACCCGCTCCTCGGTCTCCTCCGTCCGCTGCCGTCCCCGCATCCACACGTACACCGGAATCCCCGCGAACAGGAACAGCACCCCCTGGTACACCGCCGCGTACCCCGCCCCCGCGATCAGCCAGAACGAGAACGCGAAGGACAGGGAGGCGACGGTCAGGTCGCGGACCAGGCCCGCCGGGCGGACGCGGGCCCTCGTGCCCTTGGCCAGCCAGTACAGCTGGGCCGCTGCCGAGAAGAGGTACGGGACGCAGCCGGTGAACGTCGTGATCAGGACCAGGACCCGGAATGTGGTGTCCGGGCCCGCCGTGTAGTTGAAGGCGATCAGGGCCGTGCCCAGGAGCGCGCAGGCCAGGACTCCGAAGCCCGGGACCCCGCCCTTGCCCACCCTCGCGAACGGGGCCGGGAAGAGGCCGTCGCGCGCTGCCGCGTACGGCATCTGGGCGGCCATGAGAATCCAGCCGTTGAGGCAGCCGACGATCGACGCCACCGCGACCAGCGCGATCGCCGTGCCGCCCCAGCCGCCGCCGGTGATCGCGTTCACCGCGTCGGCGAAGGGGGCGCCCGAGTCGACCAGCTTGTCGTGCGGGACCAGGCCGAAGACGGCGACCGTCCCGAGGATGTAGACGAGGGCCGAGCCCAGCGTGCCCAGGACGCTCGCGCGGCCCACGTTGCGCTCGGGGTCCGCCACCTCGCCCGCGCTGATCGCCGCCGACTCGACGCCCAGGAAGCTGTAGAGGAGCAGCGCGGCCGAGGCCGCCAGGGCGCCAGGCACGCTGTCGCCGGACGCGTTGAACGCGCCGAAGTTGTCCGTGTCGACGAAGAACAGGCCGACCGTGGCCACGACCAGCAGCGGTACGAACTTCAGGATCGTCGACACGATCTGTACGCCGCCCACCCACCGGGTGCCCGCGAAGTTCGCGGCGGCCGGCAGCCAGAGGGCCAGGATCGCGACCAGTGCGCCCAGGGCGTGGCTGTCGTCGAGCGGGATCAGTACGTCGACGTATCCCACCGCCGCCACCGCCAGGGCCGCGATGCTGACCCAGGTCATCGTCCAGTACGACCACGCCGACAGGAAGCCCGCGAAGGGGCCGAACGCGTCGCGCGGGTAGACGTACAGGCCGCCGGTGACCGGGCTGCGGCGGGCCAGTCTGCCGAAGAGGAGGGCCAGGAGCACCGCGCCCACCGACAGGACCAGGAAGGCGAGCAGGCTCACCGAGCCGTACGGGGCGACCGTGGCCGGCAGGACGAAGATGCCGCCGCCGATGATGTTGCCCATCACGAGCGCGGTGGCGGCGGCCAGGCCGAAGGTCCGGCGGCCTGGCGGCGGTTTCCCGGCCGTCTCGGCGGTCTCGGCCGTCCCGGTCGTCCCGGTCGGGTTCGGCTCCGGCTCGTCGGCCTCGGTGGTGCTGGGAGCGGTCATGGCACTTCCGGATCGTTCGGCGGGGAGGGCGCGATCGTAACGCGCCGTCCCATAATGTGGTCAATCTGTTCATTTGCTGGACACTTACGGCCGTCCGGTCCGCCGTCGACTAGCGTCGAACCCATGACCAGCGAGACCAGCCCCACCCACGCCTCCGCCCTCTCCTTCGCCGCCGCCCTGGCCTCCGGTACCCCCCTCGTCCTCGACGGCGGCATGTCCAACCAGCTGGGGTCCGCCGGGCACGATCTGAGTGACGAGCTGTGGTCGGCGCGGTTGCTCGTCGAGCAGCCCGAGGCGATCGTCGACGCGCACCTCGCCTACTACGAGGCGGGTGCCGACGTCGCGATCACCTCCAGCTACCAGGCCACCTTCGAGGGCTTCGCCAAGCGCGGCATCGGGCGTGAGCGCGCCGCCGAACTGCTGGCGCTGAGCGTGGAGTCGGCCCGCGAGGCCGCGCGCCGCGCCAAGGCGGAGCGGCCGTTGTGGGTGGCGGCTTCCGTGGGGCCGTACGGGGCGATGCTCGCGGACGGGTCCGAGTACCGGGGGCGGTACGGGCTGAGCGTCGACGAGCTGGAGCGTTTTCACCGGCCGAGGGTGGAGGCGCTGGCCGCGGCCGGGCCGGATGTCCTGGCCCTGGAGACCATCCCCGACCTGGACGAGGCCGAGGCCCTGCTGCGCGCGGTGCGCGGGCTCGGGGTGCCGGTGTGGCTCTCGTACAGCGCGGCCGGGGAGCGGACTCGGGCCGGTCAGCCGTTGGAGGAGGCGTTCGCGCTGGCCGGTGCGGCGGACGAGGTCGTCGCCGTCGGCGTCAACTGCTGTCTGCCGGAGGACGTGGACGCCGCCGTGGAGCTGGCGACCCGGGTGACCGGGAAGCCGGTCGTCGTCTACCCGAACAGTGGCGAGGTCTGGGACCCCGACATCCGCGCCTGGGGCGGCAGTTCGAGCTTCACCGCCGGCCAGGTGACGGGCTGGCGGGACGCCGGGGCCCGGCTGATCGGCGGCTGCTGCCGGGTGGGACCGGCGGCGATCACCTCGATCGCCCGGACCCTCAACCCCGCCTGACTCCCAGTCCCGTACCTGGTCCGGCAGCTGGTCTGGCATCTGGTCCGTGGTCTGGCACCTGTGCCGCCACGTCCGGCGTAACTCCCGTGAAGCATGGGCTCAACGAGGGCTTCACGGGCCGGTGATGGAGTCCTGGTCGAGCAGGTACGCCGATCATGGAGGCCGTGGTGACCGAGCCGCCCACGCAGGACCAGTTGGACGCCTATGTACGGACCCGGCTGGCGTTGGCCGGGTTCGATCTGTCCCTCCTGCCGGAGCGGGCCGACCCCGCCACCGGAGTCCCGACGCGCTCCCAAGTCCTCGCCTCCCTGCGGGCGTTCGTCGCCTCGACCCCCGGCGCGATCTCCGGCTGGACCCCGCCCGCCACCGACCCGGCGTACGCGCAGCAGGCCTCGCCGCCGCTCCTCTACCCGTCGATCACCGAGGCGTGGACCGGGAAGGCGGGTGGCCAGGCATGAGCAGATCCCTCAACCGGCGGATATTCCTGGCGAGTTCGGCGGCACTGGCCACCGGGGTGACCGTGCAGACGGCAACTGCCGCGCACGCGGCCCCAGTCGCAGACCGCGCCTCGAACCCCGTAACCACCCCCGTCACCAACCTCGACCTCGACCTCAGCCTCGACATCGACGTACGGCAAGCCGCCCGTGACGACCCCTCCGAGGCGACGCTCGCCGAGGCCGCTGTCCTCATACGGCGCCGGAAGCTGACGGCGACGGAGCTGACCGAGGCGTATCTGGAGCGGATCGAGCGGTACGACGGCACGTATCAGGCGTACGCCGAAGTCACCGCCGACGACGCGCGGGCCGCCGCCCGGCGGGCGGACCGGACGCCGGCGCGTGGCGGTCTCCTGCGGGGCATCCCCCTCTGCGTCAAGGACAACTACTTCACCGCGGGCGTGCCCACCCGCTGCAACTCCCTCGTCTTCGAGGACTTCGTGCCGGACATGGACGCCACTGCCGTCGCGCGCCTCAAGGCGGCCGGTGCGATCGTGCTCGGCAAGGGGCAGATGGGGCCGCTGGCCACCACCCGTGCCACGAAGCCGAACGGCACGGTGACGACGGTCAACGCGTGGACGCCGGACGACCCGTCCGTCGATCCGGGCGGTTCCTCGACGGGCCCCGCCTGTGCGGTGGCCGGGCGGCTCGCGGCCTCGTCGATCGGGACGCAGACGGGCGGTTCGATCGTGCTGCCGTCCAACCAGCAGAACCTCACCGGTCTGAAGCCCACGATGGGCCGGGTGTCGGTCCACGGCGTCATCCCGCTGTCCTTCACCCGCGACCACGCCGGTCCGCTCGCGCGCGACGCCCTGGACGCGGCGATCATGCTCCAGGCGCTGGCCGGCCCGGACCCGCAGGACCCGCGCACCCTCGGCCTGCCCGCCGTACCCGACCTCGTACGCGCCGCGACCCCGGTAGTGTCGCGCGGCGGCAAGGTACGGCTGCGCCGGGCCACGCGCATCGGCGTTCCGGCCGATTTCCTGTCCGCGCAGCGGGAGTTGAGGACCGCGTTCCTCGCCCGCCTGGACGCGATCCCGGGTGTCACGCTGGTCGACATCGCCTACCCGGACGACTGGGCGCTGCTCACCGGCACGTTCAACGCGGCCCGACTCGCCGAGCGCACCGAGCCCTTCCGGCACTGGCTGCGCACCGATCCCACCAAGTTCGGGGTGTCGCTGCTGAGTTGGCTGCAGGGGCTGATGCTCTCGGGCGACGAGTGGATCACGGCCCAGCGGGCCAAGAACCATCTGCTGAGGAAGGTCCTCGACGGCATGCTGACCGCATCCGACGTCGTACTCCAGACCGGCCCCGTCCCCTTCGACATCCTCGGCCTGCCCGAGATCGCCTTCCCCATCGGCTTCGACCGGACCGGCGTACCCGTGGGCACGATCCTGGGCGGCCAACCGTACGAGGAGGACCGCCTGTTGGAGGTCACGGCGGCCTACCAGACGGTCACGGACTGGCACACCCGCAGACCGGCCGACCCGACGACTCCGACAACCGCCCGCACCTTCGGAACCACGACCGCCCGCCCACGCCTCTCGGCGGAGGAGGCGGCGGCGACTTCGGCCTGACGCCCTACCCCGCTCTCCCCACCTCGCTCACTCTCCCCCACCCGCTCCCGCCCACCCACATCCGCTGCTAGCCTCCGCACGGGAACCGGTTGCCGAAGTGTTGCCGCACGTCCCACGGACAGGGGGGCACGCGTCATGACCAGGAAGAGCAGCACCGGGGACAGCGTCACGCGCAGCACCATCCGGGATGTCGCCGCCCGGGCCGGGGTGTCCGCGTCGACCGTCTCCCGGGTGCTCGGCGGTGACTATCCGGTGAGCGCCACGACCCGTACCAGCGTGATGCGGGCCGTCCGCGAACTCGACTATGTCGCCGACGCCCGTGCCAAAGCGATCGCCGGGGTCGGGACGCCCACGCTCGCCTTCGTGCTGGACGACATCACCGGCCCCTCCTTCGCGCTGATGGCGCACGGCGTGGAGCGCGAGGCGACCCGGCTCGGACATCTCAGCCTCGTGTGCAGCACGGACGGCGACACGGCGCACGAACTGGAGTTCGTCGAGATGATGCGCGCCCAGCGGGCCGCCGCCGTGATCCTGGTCGGCGGCACCGCCGACACCCCCGAGTACCGCACCCGCACGGCCCGGATCGCCGACTCCCTCGCCTCCGTCGGCTCCCGCCTGGTGCTGTGCGGCCGGCCACCGCTCGCCCCCGGTACGCCGGTCACGGTCATCGAGTACGACAACGAGGGCGGCGCCTACGCCCTGTGCGCCCACGTCCTCGCCCAGGGCCACCAACGCGTCCTCTTCCTCGGCGGTCGCCACGACCACACCACCGCCCAGGGCCGTGAACGCGGCTACACCGCCGCCCACCGTGCCCGTGGCCTGGAGCCCGACCCGGCGCTGCGGCTGCACGGTGACTTCACGCGCGACTCCGGCCACCGGCTGATGCGTCAAGCCCTGTCCCAGGGGCTGGAGTTCACTGCGGTGATGGCCGCCACGGACATGGTCGCCGCCGGTGCGCTGACCGCCCTGCACGAGGCGGGCCTCTCCGCGCCGGGCGATGTGTCGTTGGCCGGGTACGACGACATCCCGTTCGCCCGCGACCTGCACCCGGCGCTCACCACGGTCCACGTCCCGTACGAGGAACTGGGCCGCCTCGCCGTACGCACCGTCCTCGGCCGTACGCCGGACGACCCGGACGAGCATCTGCTGCTGGGCACGCATGTCGTCGTACGGAACTCGGTCGCGGCGGTGACCGCCAGCACCCCCGGCTCTCCCAGCGCCCCCGGCTCCTCCGGTGGCCCAGGCACCTCCGGCAGGCCCCGCAAGCCCTAGAACCAGTGCAGGCAGTGCGGGGTGCGGTCGGTGCGGAAGAGGGCGTCCGCGCGGGTGGCCGCGTCCGGGTGGTGGGCCCGGATGTGTCCGGCGCGTACGAGCGTGCTCGGGGCGGTGCCGCCGAGGTAGACCGCGCCCAGGTCGCGCACGTCCAGGGACAGATCCGGCTCCCGGTCCGTCGGGACGCAGTCGGCCTTGCCGTCCCGGACGGTCAGAAGGTGGCGGCCGTGCTCGCCGAGGAACGGATCCTCGACGTCGAGGACCAGTTCGCCGTCCTCGAACCAGCCACGTGCGGTCAGTGCGCCGGGGACGTCCAGGAGCCGTACCCAGAGCCAGTCCATGTCGCCGCTCACCTCGCTCGCGCGGTAGTCCACGAGCTGGTGGCGCAGCGGGTGATCGGGCGGGACGTGCTTGAAGACGACCCGGGTGACCAGGTCGTGCCCGAGTACGAACCTGGCGAGGGCCGTGAAGACCGCGTCGTCGGCGGCGATGGTCTCGTCGACCGAGAGGGTGCCGGACTCCAGGGAGTAGCTGACGTATCCGTCCGGGACGCCGTCGGTGTCCCGGTGGAGGGCGATGTAGCGCGGCGCCGGTGAGATCGGGGGCTGCCCGGCGCGCAGGGTCCACCAGCGGTGCGGCCGGGAGAGGGCGCCGGGCTGGGCGCGGCGGTACCGGTCGTAGACCTCCTCCAGGATCTCGCCGCACCCGGAACTCCGCAGCACCTCGATCGAGCCGCCCACTTCGAGCGAGCCGCCCGCCTCGGCCGCCTCTGCGGTGTCGGCCGCTCCTCGTGCGCGGGGCGGTACGAAGGCGCCCCGGTGGCGCTCGACCGTCAACTTCCTTGTGTAGGTGGCCGGTCCGTAGCCGAACCGGCCGTAGATCGTGGCCTCGGAGGCCAGCAGTACGGAGAAGTGGTGCCCGGCGGACCGGAGTTCGGTGAGCTGCCGGCGCATCATCGCGGTGAGTACGCCCTGGCGCCGGTGCGAGGGCAGGACGCCGACGGCGGTGACCCCGGGTACCGGGACCAAGTTCCCACCGGGCAGGGTGAGTTCGAAGGGGTACGCGGCGGCGGTGCCGACGGGCCGCCCGTCCGTCGTGCGGGCGAGCAGACAGCGGTCCGGTTCGAGCGCCGACCACCACAGCCCGCCGCCCTCCACCGGCGTTCCCGGGAAGAGCCCGAACGCGGCATGGGCCGTGTCGACGAAGACACCGAAGTCGTCATCGGTCGTGGAACGAATCTCCATTGCCGCCATTACCGCCATTGCCTCCTCGGCACCCGGGCCAGGCACCACGACTCGTGATGTCCGGTCACAGTGCAGCGCCGACCCGCGTCCGAGGCAAGCGAATTACCCTCACCCGCGCGTCTCCGTCAGGCGAGCCGGGCGTACGCCCGTACATCCGCGTCCGCGTCCCCCGCCACCGAGGCGAGCGCCTCCGCCACCCCCGGCCGTCCGTCGTGGCGGCGCAGCGCCCGTACGGCGGCCTTGCGGACGTCGGCGAACGCGTCGGACAGCGCCGCCGTCAGGGCGGGCACCGCCGGCTCCGGTGCCGCCGCGCCCAGTGCCGTCGCGGCGCCCGTACGGACCTGCCAGGCGGGGTCGGCCAGCGCGGCGACGGCGGCCGTGTCGAGCGGCGGCGGGCAGCCCGTGGTCGCGAGCGAGGTGAGCGCGGCGGCCCTGACCAGGGCGTCCGTGTCGGCCAGCAGGGGCTTGAGGTCCTCCGGGTTGCCGACGGTGCCGAGGCCATGGGCGGCGGCGACCCGTACCTCGCGGGAGGTGTCGGCGGCGGCACGGGCCAGCTCCGGTACCGCGTCCACCGACACCAGCGCCCGGACCGTCTGGATGCGCACCCCGAGGTCGGGGTCGGTGAGGGTGCGGGCGTACAGGGCGGCGGAGCCCAGGCTCAGTGCGCGCAGGACGTCGAGCGCGGCGGCCCGTACGCCCTCCCGTCCCGGGGCGTCCGACTCCAGCGCGACGACCAGCGTGTCCCGCAACGCGCCCTCGGGCGGCAGCACTTCGACCAGTTCGCGCAGGGAACCGGCCGCCAACTCCCGTACGCCCGCGTCCGGATCGCCGAGTGCGGTGGCCAGGGCGGGTCCGGTGCCGTCGGGGGCGGTCTCGGTGAGCGTGGCGACGGCCGTGCGGCGTACGGCCGGGTCGGGGTCGGTGAGGTAGGGGCGGAGTTCGGCGAGGCCCGGCTGTTCGTCGGCCAGGGCGAGGAGTTCGAGGATGCGCGGGGAGGGCGCGGTCGCCACCGGCAGGACCGTACGCGTCTTCACCGCCCCGGAGCCGACCGGGGCCACCTCGCGCGGGCCCGCCGTGGCCACCTGCTCGGGGTGCACCTCGCCAAGTACCTTCGTCGCGCCGCCGGTTGGTTCGAAGCCCTCGACCGGGACCAGGTAGGGCGCCACCGGCCGGGTCAGGAACTCCATCGAACCGTCCGCCGCCTTGCGGACGTTGAGGTGCACCAGCCAGTCCGTGTCGTCACGCTGCGGGAGGTCGGTGCGCTCGTGGTAAAGGCCCCAGCGGCTCTCCGTACGGGCCAGGGAGGAGCGGGCCGCCAACTCGGCGCAGTCGCGGATGAAGTCGACCTCGGCGCAGCGCATCAGCTCGTGCGGGGTCTGGCCGCCCATGCCCGCGATCTCGCCGCGCATCCGCTCGAACGCCTCGACGGCCAGGGAGAGTCGGGCGCCGCTCTTGGGCGGGGCAACGTAGTCGTTGACGAAGCGGCGCAGCTTGTACTCGACCTGGGGTTGCGGGGGGCCGTCCGGGTTGCGCAGCGGCCGGTAGATCAGCTCGTGCGCCTCGCGCAGTTGATCGGGGGGCAACTCACCCTCGTACGCGCGGTGTTCGGTCGCCGCGTCGGCTCCGGCCAGGTCGCCGAAGACGAAGGCGCCGATCATGTAGTTGTGCGGTACGCAGGCCAGGTCACCGGCCGCGTACAGGCCGGGGACGGTGGTGCGGGCGTTCTCGTCGACCCAGACCCCGGACGCCGAGTGGCCGCCGCACAGGCCGATCTCGGAGATGTGCATCTCGATGTCGTGGGTGCGGTAGTCGTGGCCCCGGCCCGAGTGGAAGGTGCCTCGGGTCGGGCGTTCCGTGGTGTGCAGGATGTCTTCGAGGGCGGCCACCGACTCCTCCGGGAGGTGGCTGAGCTTCAGGTAGACCGGGCCCCGCTCGCTCGCCACCTCCGCCGCGAACTCGGCCATCATCTGGCCCGACCAGTAGTCGGAGTCGACGAAGCGTTCGCCGTGCCGGTTGACCTGGTAGCCGCCGAAGGGGTTGGCGACGTAGGCGCAGGCCGGGCCGTTGTAGTCCTTGATCAGGGGGTTGATCTGGAAGCACTCGATACCGCTGAGTTCGGCGCCCGCGTGGTACGCCATCGCGTAGCCGTCGCCCGCGTTGGTCGGGTTCTCGTACGTGCCGTAGAGGTAGCCGGAGGCGGGCAGGCCGAGGCGTCCGCAGGCTCCGGTCGCCAGGATCACCGCGCCCGCCCGTACGGTGACGAACCGTCCGGTGCGGGTGTCGAACCCGGCCGCGCCCACCACCCTGCCGTCGGCGGTCAGCACCCGTACCGGCATCACGCGGTTCTCGATGCGGATGCGTTCGCGCATCTCACGGCGGCGGAGCTGCCGGTAGAGGACCTTCTTGACGTCCTTGCCCTCCGGCATCGGCAGCACGTAGGAGCCGGAGCGGTGGACCTGGCGGACCGCGTACTCGTTGTGCTCGTCCTTCTCGAACTTCACGCCGTACGACTCCAGGCGCTGCACCATCGCGAAGCCGCGCGTGGCGGTCTGGCGGACGGTGGCCTGGTTGACGATGCCGTCGTTGGCGCGGGTGATCTCGGCGACGTAGTCGTCGGGTTCGGCGCGGCCGGGGACGACGGCGTTGTTGACGCCGTCCATGCCCATGGCGAGGGCGCCGGAGTGCCGGACGTGGGCCTTCTCCAGGAGGAGGACGTTCGCGCCGTGCTCGGCGGCGGTCAGCGCGGCCATGGTGCCGGCGGTGCCGCCGCCGATGACCAGGACGTCGCAGGTCAGCTCGTCGGCGTCCGCAAGAGCGGGGATGGGAGTGCGGTCCATGGGTGGTGCCTCTCAGGTACCGAGGGAAGCGAGGATCTCGCGGCGCAGGGCGACCGTCGCGGGCTCGCCGTGGGCCGTGCGCTCGCGGGGGCGGGGGACGTCCAGGACCTGGCCGGTGCCGAGGAGGGCGACGCGGTCGCCGAGGAACAGCGCCTCGTCGACGTCGTGGGTGACGAAGACGACCGTGGCCCGGGTCCCGGCCAGCACCTCGACGAGCAGGTTCTGCATCCCGGCCCGGGTCTGTGCGTCCAGCGCCCCGAACGGTTCGTCCATCAGCACCGCGCGCGGCCGTCCGGCGAGAGCCCGGGCCAGCTGTACGCGCTGCCGCTGGCCCCCGGACATGCGGTGCGGCAACTGGTCCTCGCGGCCCGCGAGGCCGACCTGGGCCAGCCACCGAGTTGCCTGTGCCCGGCGTTCCGCGCGCGGCAAGCCCCGTATGGCCAAAGGGAGTTCGACATTGCGGCGGGCGTTGCGCCAGGGCAGCAGGCCGTCCTCCTGGAAGACCAGGGCACGGTCGGCCTCGGGCCGGGTGATCGGGCGGTCGTCCTGGTCCACCTGGCCGTCGAGCGCGGGCAGCAGTCCCGCCAGGGTCCGCAGCAGGGTCGACTTGCCGCAGCCCGACGGGCCTACGACGGTCAGGAGTTCGCCGGGGGCGATGTCGAGGTCGAGGCCGTCGAGGACCGGCAGTCCCGGGCGGCCGATGGTCGCGCCCGACAGCCGTAGCCGTACCCCCTTCGGGGCCTCGGTCTCCACCGTGGACGTGCTGACCTGGGTCGTCATGAGGCCGCCCTCCCAGACGTGTGCGCGCGGGCCGCCGGGCGCCGCGCCACCCGTACAGGCACCGCCCGTTCGGTGGCGGGCCGGGGCAGCCAGCGCGTGACCCGGCGCCCGGCGACCTCCACTGCCGTCGAGGTGAGCCAGCCGAGGAGGCCGATGGTGGCCATGCCGACCAGGACGCCCGGGTAGTTGACGATCGTGTAGTCCTGCCAGGTGCGGTAGCCGACGCCGTACTGGCCGGAGATCATCTCGGCGGAGATGACGCAGATCCAGGACACGCCGATGCCCACCGAGAGCCCGCCGAGGATGCCCGGCAGCGCGCCCGGCAGGACGACCGAGGCGAGGATGCGAAGTCGGCCGCCGCCCATCGTCAGGACGGCCTCCTCCCAGACCGGGGTCAGGGCGCGGACCGCATGCCGGGTGGAGACCAGGACGGGGAAGAAGGCGGCGGTGAAGGTGATGAAGACGATGCCCTGTTCGTTGGTGGGGAAGAGCAGGATCGCGACCGGGACCAGGGCGATCGCCGGTATGGGGCGCAGGACTTCGAGCAGTGGGCCGAGCAGGTCGGCGGCGAGGCGGGAGCGGGCGATGGCGGTGCCGACCGCGATCCCGGCCACGGCGGCGAGCGCGAAGCCGGTGAGGATGCGGGTCAGGCTGTCGGTCAGGTCCTGCCAGTAGACGGCCGTGCCCAGGCGGTGCGCGAACTCGTCGGCGACCTGGGTGGCCGTCGGGAACTGGGCGAACCGCAGCCAGAGGTTGACGTGTTGGCTGGTCAGCAGCTGCCAGATGCCGAGCGCGGCGAGGAGCGAGGCCGCGCGCAACGCGTATCGGGCGTACGGGGACGAGGGGGCGGTCATTCCGCGGCCTGCCGGAGTGCCTCCGCGTAGCTGACGACGTGCGAACCGGGGTGCTCGGCCGCCCAGGCCTCGGCGGCCGACTCGGTGACGAACGGCTCCAGTTCGGTGCCGTCCTGGACCCAGACCGACCGGTCGGCGAACCAGCGGGTGCCGGTGGTGGCGTCGGGGACGTACGCGGCCCGTACGTTGTCGCTGTGCTCGGCGACGTAGCGGAGCAGGGCGGTCGGGTCGGCGTAAGTGCTGGTCGTGGAGGCGCCCTTGAGCCAGACCTCGGGCTCGGAGGCGGGGGCCGTGGTGGCGGTGGCCTTGGCGTATCCGGTGCCGTAGGCCTTCTTGAGGTAGCTGTCGTCGACGAAGTCGGAGACGTCGACCGTGCCCGCGAGCTTGGCGGAGACGAGCAGGGGCACGTCCTTCTTGAGGGCGGCGACCAACTCCGGCTTGAGGGTGGGGTCGAAGGTGGCGATGCCGCCCTTGCCGTTGTAGAGGTAGACGACCTCGGCGGGCAGGCCGGTGACCTTCGCGACCTTCTCGGCGGCTTCGACCGGGTGCGTGTCGAGGTAGGTGGTGGCCTTGATCTGGGCGGCGAGGAAGGCCTCGACGACGGCCGGGCGCCGGTCGGCGAAGGCGTCGCGCACGGTGACGCCGTGCAGAGTGGGCAGACCGAGCGAACCGCCGTCGTACAGGGCCTTCGCCTTGCCCTGGAAAGCCAACAGGCCAGGCCACGCGACGAATTGGGAGAGCGCGTCGGCGCTGCCCGCCTCCAGCGCCGAAGCACCCACCGCGGGCTGCTGGTTGAGCTTGCTGATGTCCTTGTCGGGGTCCAACCCGGCCTGTTCCAGGGCCCGTACGAGGGTGCCGTCAGCGGCCGAGCCGACGCTCGTCGACACCTTCTTGCCGCGCAGGTCGGACAGCGACCTCAGCTTCGAATCCGGGGTGGTGACCACGGTGTTGAGGGCGCCGCGCGAGTTGTAGCCGGTCACGGAGACCATGCGGGTCGGGGCGTTCAGCTGCTTGCCCCGGGAGGCGTTGATGAGCAGCGGGAAGTCGCCCATCGAGCCGATGTCGACCTTCCCTGCGACCATCGCGGCGGTGATCGGGGCGCCGGTCGCGTAGTCCTGCCACTCCACCTTGTAGGTGATGCCGTCACGGGCGCCCTGGGCCTTCAGCGCGCTCTCGAAGTAGCCGAGGGAGCGCAGGAGGGTGCCGGCGGTGACGGTGTTGATGGTCTTGGACTGGTAGCCGACGGTCACGGTGACCGACTTGCCGTCGCTCGCGTCGGCGGAGCCGCCGCAGGCGGTGAGCGGGAGGAGCAGCGCGGCGGCGAGGGCGGCCGGAACGATTCTGCGCGACGGGACGCGGGCCACGGAAGCCATGCGGGAGGAACCTTTCACCGGAGGAGGTAGGGCATGTTGACGGTGACCGCGCCCGTGGGGCAGCGGGCGGCGCACGGGCCGCAGTACCAGCACTCGTCGACGTGCATGTACGCCTTGCTGGTGTCCGGGTCGATGGCGAGCGAGTCCAGCGGACACATGTCGACACAGAGGGTGCAGCCGTCGATGCACTTGGACTCGTCGATCGTGACGGGCACGTCGGCACGCTGGGGGACGAGAGGCATGGCTGTCTCCGGGAAGTGGGGTGAAAGGGGGTACGGAAAGGGAGTTGGGGTGGATCAGGTGGAACGGTGGAGCAGGCCGCGCATGGTGATCCGGTCGCCCCGGAAGCGGATGAACTCCAGGTCGACGGGGCGTCCGTCGGACAGGCAGGTGAGCCGTTCCAGCATCAGTACGGCGGCTCCGCGCGGGGCCTCCAGTACGGCGGCGGAGTGCGCGTCGGCGGTGACGGCCTCCAGGGTGATCTCGGCGGTGCCCAGGCGCTTGCCGGTGATCTGCTCAAGGAGCCGGAACACGTCGGTGTTCTCCAGGTCGGCGCCCAGGAGTTCGACGCCGAGGTCCATGGGGATGTAGGTGAGGTCCAGGGACAGCGGCACCCCGCCGAGGCGGCGCAGCCGCTCCACGTACAGCACGTCGGTGCGCGGCTGCAGGCCGAGGCGGGCGGCGACCGGGCCGGGGGCGGGGACCGGGCTCATGGTGCGGACCTCGTTGGTGACCTGGCCGTGCTCGTGCAGGGTCTCCGCGAGCCCCATCAGCCGGTCGAGGCCGTGCGGGTACTTGTGACAGGTGACGACCGTGCCGACCCCGGGCAGCCGTTCGACCAGCTGTTCGGTGCGGAGCAGGTCCAGGGCCTGGCGCACGGTGTTGCGGGACGCGCCGTAGTCGGCGCCGATGGCGTCCTCGTGCGGGAGCACGCCGTCGGGGAAGCCCTCCGTGAGGAGCTGGTGGCGCAGCAGGTCGGCGAGCTGGCGGGCCCGGTCCGCGCGCAGCCGACGGCGCCGCGCTGCCGCGACGGGCGCGCTGTGTTCGCGAGTGCGGTCGGCGGGCATCGGGGCTCCCAGGAGGGGCGGGGGTACGTTTCCCCCGGACCATATCCGCGGGCCGCCCGCCATGGTGTTGCGGCAGTGTTGCGCCACTCCGCCATCGGTCGGGTACGGCTGTGAGCTGGCGGTTCGCCGTCACGAGCCGCAGACCTGCCACCTGGGGGCCGCCGGAGGTCAGCGCCTCGGGACGCTCCCGGGGAGGCGGAGTCGCCGTACGACCGACCGGGGTTCCGTGGCCCGCATCCGCCAACCGGGCGGCAGAGCCGATGCGGGTGCGGGTCCCGGCGCCTCGGGGGTTCGGTCGGCCGCCCACAGGGCCAGTTCGCGGTCTCTCGGGCCTTCTACGGTGTGCGGGTCGCCGTCACCGAAGATCCGCACCGGGTGCGTGGCGTCCCAGGGCCGCCAGCCCGGGTCACCGTCGACGGCGAAGCGTACCCACGCCTTGTGCATGGCCTCGGCGAGGTCCTGCGGGGCGCCCTCGCCCGCGATTCTGGCCGACTCGGGGGCCTCGCGGGTGTCGAACACGAATCCCAGTTCGAGGGCGTGGCAGGCGCCGAGGCCGGGCTGGGCGGACGGCCAGGCGAACTCGTACACATGGGCCCCACCGCCGCTCCGGGCGTCCGCGAGGCGGTGCAGCGGCACCCGGAGCAGATGGTCGGTGACCATTTGGCCCACGAGGTCGGCGGTGCCGGCGTCGGGGTGCAGGGTGCGGTAGCCGCGCGGAACCTCGGGGCCGCAGTGGCAGCGGGCCATGGCGCCGGCCAGGGCCACCGGGCCGAGGCGGTCGACGCGCTCCACCAGGCCGCCCGGGACCAGCCACAGCCGGTACTCGTCCCGGGTCCAGCCCAGGAGCAGGTCCACGTCGGTGGCGGCGCCCTCGATCAGGGCCTCCAGGGGGTCGCGGGGCACGAGGTCGCCGTCGACGACGATGCCGAAGGCGGGGCCGCCGAGGACCGGGCTGCTCAGCCTGCCCACCTCGCCCTGGACGCGCAGCAGCAGCTCCCGGTCGACGGCGGCGAAGGCCTCCGCGGTCGCCGGGATCTTCAGCCGGGTCGCCATCCTGCGCACCATCCGCCGTACCTTGTCCCGGTCGCTCGCCTCGGGCGGCCCGCTCTGCAGCACCGCCCGCCGGAACAGGCCCCGGGCGCGGGGCGAGGCGAGCAGCGCGCCGATGCTGATCGCGCCGGCCGACTGACCGAAGACGGTGACCCGGTCGGGGTCGCCGCCGAAGGCCGCGATCGACGCCCGCACCCACTCCAGCGCGGCCAGCTGGTCACGCAGTCCTGGGTTCGGGGGCGCGTCCGGGAAGAGGCCGTAACCCTCCACGCCCAGGCGGTAGTTGACGGAGACGAGGACCACGCCGTCGCGGGCGAAGGCGTGGCCGTCGTAGACGGGGACGGCCGAGGAGCCGCGGGTCAGGGCGCCGCCGTGGATCCACACCATGACCGGGAGCCGGGCGTCCCTGCCCAGCGCCGGGGTCCACACATTGAGGTTGAGGCAGTCGTCGCCGGGGACCACCGGGTCGGACAGCAGCCGGGCGAAGGCCTCGGAGTACGGCGGTTTCGGCGCGGTGGGACCGAAGCCGCCCGCGTCGCGCACCCCGTCCCAGGGGGTGGGCGGCACGGGCGGCCGGAACCGGCGGGGGCCGAAGGGCGGTGCGGCGTACGGGATGCCGCGGAAGACCGCGACCCCGTCGCCCTCGTACCTGCCGCGGACGTCGCCGTAGGGCGTCCGTACGACGGGCTGCTCCACGGACTCCGTCGGTTCTGCCGTCATCTGCCCACCAGCTCCCTCGCCGCCGCTCGTGAACCGTTCAGATCAGAGCAACACATGACCTGCCGGTATTCCCGCGGAAGGAGCCTTTCGGTGGGTGACCTGGCGGCTATTTGGCGTACATCAGCGTGCCGAAACCGGTCTGGTCGAAGCCGCCGCTCGTCGTGCCGTAGTCACCTCCCCCGCCCTCGGGCCGGACGCTCTCGGCCATCGCCTGGATGTAGGGGACGGACAGGCCGCGCCGCTTGGCGTAGTGGTAGTAGAGGATGTCCCACACCGGGCGGGCCTGGCCCCGGCTCGCGCTGGAGATCACGGTCTGCGTCTGCTGGGAGCAGGTCGTGCCTGAGCCCCAGGTGTAGGTGGTGAAGGGGACGTCGTTGCCCAGGTTGTACTTGGCGACGTACTGGGCGGCCTTCATGAACCGGTTGCTGTCGTAGCCGTACAGGTCGTCGCCCTGCGACCAGGCCATCTCGCAGAAGGCGCCCAGCTGGCCCATGCCCATCATGGTGTGCCCCTGGTCGCGCCCGGACTCCTGCCACTGGCCCAACGCATAGCCGTCGGAGTCGGTGTAGAGGTACGGGACGGCGTGCGCGATGGAGCCGTTGCCCGCACCCGTCTTGAAGTAGTCCACCGCCTGGTCGTACTTGGCCGCGTCGTCGCACAGGATCCCGATCGCGAGGATCGAGTTCATGTTGCAGAGGTCCCAGTTGGCCCAGTAGTTGGTGATGCAGGCGCCGTTGTGCTCGGTGAGGAACTGGTTGTTGAGCGGGTAGAAGACGCCGAGCATCATCTCCTGGAAGGCGGCAAGGTCGAACCCGCTGTAGCCGCGCATGAGTTCGGCCGCGTTGGCGAACTGGTAGCCGTAGATCCCGGCGGCCAGGAAGCGGTCGGCGTTGCCGGTGACGGTGGTGAGGGTGGACGCCCAGGCGTTGAGGATGGCGACCGCCGTGTCACCGTTGGCGCTGGTCCCCGCGATCTTCCAGCGCAGGGCGTTCTGATAGGCGGCGTGGATGTCGTTGTAGAGGATGCCGTAGTTCTCGCCGGTGCCGCCCCGGATGACCGTGGCCTGGGGATTGGCTGTCCAGGTCGACGCGGAGTGGGAGTTGGCGGTGAGTCGGTTCCAGCCGGACAGCCAGGGGTCGGTCCCTGCGGCGACCCTGACCTTGGCGCGGTTGAGTTCGCCGTAGGCGTGCAGCATGCCGGGGTGGGTGAAGGTCGCGGGTGCGGCCTGGGCGTAGGGGGCCGTGAGTGCGGCGGCCGACGCGCCCACGGCGAGGGCGGCGGTGAGCCCGCCGGCGGACTTCAGCAGTCCGCGGCGGCTCAACTCAGGCTGATCGGAAGGGTGGTTGTGGGGTTGGTTGTGGGGGTTGCTGTGGGGGTGGGGTTCGCGGCTCATTGCGAATGCGTCTCCAATCCTGGTGGATCCAGGAGGATCAGGTGGGGCTGATGCTCACCTCGTCGAAGTACGAGGTGCAGCGGGCCAGGGGGTCGCGGGAGCAGACCACGAGGCCCACGTAGTAGGCGGCGTCGCCGAAGCCGGGGATCTCTCCCTCGGCGAGGGGGGTCCAGCTGACGCCGTTATCGGTGGAGAAGGCGGCGGAGAAGGTGGTCCCGGTGCGCTTCAGCCGTAGCAGGGAAGGGAGTTGAAGGGTGGCGGTGCCGGTGAAGGCGGAGGCTCCGGCCACGGTCTTCCGGAGCATCAGCTGTGCGGTGCTGCCGCCGGTGACGATCACCCCGGCCGCCTGGTCGAACGGCGACAGGGACTTGGCCATCAGCAGCCCGACCCGGTCGGCGGTCGTGGCTCCGGTACGGGAGACCAGCCGGGCGGTGAGGGTCTGGTCCCCGGCGACGGGGCGCCGGACGAACTGCCCGGTCATTCCCTGCCCGTTGACGTTCAGATCGGTCCCGGCGCCACGTACGACGAAGGTCCCGTTCCCGTCGCCGTCCTCCGTGTACGAGGTCGAGCCGGGCGTACGGACGGCGACCACACCGTAGGTCCCCAACTCCCGCTCGTCCAGGACCACATCGCCGAGGTCTCCGTACGTCCACGGGTCGGGCGGCGGGGCGGAGACGGTGAGCGTGAGAGCGGCCGTCGCCGTGCCGGAGGCGTTGCTCGCGGTCGTGGTGACGACGAACTCCCCGCCCTCGGCGGGCGTTCCGGAGACGAGCCCGGTACGCCGGTCCACCCGCAGCCCCTTCGGCAGCCCGACGGCACCGAACCGCACGGGCTCGTGCGAGGCCCGGATCAGCTGCCGGAAGGGCACGCCCACGTTGGCGAACGCGACGCCCGCCGACAGCGCCTCGGGCACGGACGGCACGGGCATCACCGCACTGCGCGGCGCCGAACGCGGTCCACGGCCACCGGAGTTCGTCTTGGCCACGGTGTAGTGGTACGTCCGGCCAGGCACCCCGGTCCCGTCCGTGTACCGCACCCGGGTGCCGAAGCCGACCGGCCCGACATCGGTGGCGACAGTCTCGTACGGGCCCTCGGGACGTGTGCCCCGCAGCACCGTGTACCGCGCCGACAGGTCGGGGTCGGTCCACGTCAGCTCGACGGCGTCGGCTCCGGTGGCCGCCCGTAGGTCGGTGGCGGTGCGTCGGGGGCGGGGCACGCACCAGACAGGCCCGTGGGCCGAGGTGACCTGAACGTTGTCGAAGGCGCCGGTGCCGGTCTCGGCGTACTCGGCGTCGACGCCCAGGCAGGAGGTGAGGGCGAGCCCGGCGTACACCGTGCGCCCCAACTCCACTTCGGTTACGCCGACTTGGGTCCAGTGCTCGCCGTCCGGGGAGATGGACCCCGTACAGCGGCGGCCCTTGCGCTCGACGCGGACCCAGTAGGGGGCGCGCAGGCGGTAGCCGTCGCCCGCGCCTTCGACGTAGGGCGATTCCAGGGGCGTCGCCGACTCCGGGAGTGCGCCGAGGTCGGAGATCGGGAAGGACGCGGCCGTGGTGATCGCCTGCTGCTGCGCGGGCGGTACCGGGGTGCTGCCGGTCGCGGAGATCGGCGCTCCGGGCGTCGGGCGTACCGTCCATACGCCGCTCCAGGTGTGCAGCGGCAGGCCCTGGATCAGCATCGACGCGTGTGGGGCGGCGGGGTCGAGGGAGGCGCGCAGGGTGACGCCGATCTTGGAGTACTGGGAGCTGAGCGGCCATACGATCCGTGCGGTGACCGTGCCGTCGCCGCGCAGGGGGAGGTGGGCCAGACGGTAGGTGTCCGCCGTGCCGCCCGCTTCCAGGACGAAGCGCTCACCGTCGAAGACCGCCGAACCGGGGACGCCCGTCTCCCCCACGTCCTGGCTCGACCAGGGCGCGGGCAGACCGGAGTTCGCCGCTGCCCAGCCCGACGTGCCGCTCGTACCGTGGGAGTTGGTGGCGGTGACCGTGTAGCAGTAGGTCCGGCCCCGGTGTGCCGCCCGGTCCTTGTACGTGGCGGTGGTGATGGCGTCAGCGATCGTCTTGTACGGGCCCTCGGGGCGGGTGGCCCGGCGGACCGTGTAGCCCGTCGCCCAAGTGGACGGGAGCCAGGAGACGTTGACCGCGTCGGCCGTGCCGAGTGCCGTGACGCCCGATGGGGCGGTGGGCGCCGTCGACGCGGGGGCCGTCGTGCCCGCGAAGGTCAGGGTGCCCCAGCTGGGGAGGTCGTCGTTGCTTCCCTCCACGACCCGGGTGCCGCCGGTGCCCCGGAAGACTGCGGCCTGGGTGTAGGGGGCATCGAGGCCGCGTACGCCCGTGTAGTGGGCGTACGCCATCTCGTAGATCGGGGGCAGGGTGCCCCGGACCTTGTCCGACACCGTCGTCTTGATGTACTTGCCGGTGCGGTCGAGGTCGGGGGTGAAGGGGACGTCGCCGCCGAGGTTGTAGCGGGCCGCGTACTCGACGTTGACCAGCAACCGGTTGTCGTCGTAGCCGTAGAGGTCGACGCCCTGGTTCCAGGCGACCTGGGCGGTGTCGGCGTGCAGGCCCACGGCGAGTTGTTCGTGGGCCTGGTCCCGGCCGCTCTCCTGGCCCTGGCCGGCGTCGGTGACGATGCGGTGGCGGACGCTGCCGTTGCCCGCGCCGGCCGCCATGAAGCGCAGGGCGTCCTCGAAGAGGGTCGGCTCCTCGCAGAACACGCCTATGGCCAGCACGGTTTGAAGGGCCGTCAGGTCCCAATTTCCGTTGGCGTAGAGCATGTAGCCGGAGACGGCCGGATACCAGACATCGAGGAACGACCGCTCGCAGCGGGCGATGTCCGCTTCCGCCCAGCCGTCGTACTCGCCGCCGTGCCGCAGGAGTTCGGCCGCGTTGACGAACTTGAAGGCCTGGAGGCCCGCGCCGAGCGGGCCGTCGGCGCCCGTGACGCCGGTGAGCGAGGCCGACCAGGCGTTGAGGATGTCGCGGGCCTTGTCGGCGTTGGCCCGGTTGCCGGTGACGCACCACATGAGGGCGTTCTGGTAGGCGGCGGCCGAGTCGGCGACGGCCTGGTTCATGAAGTTGGCCGGGCCCCGGCCCCAGGTGGTGATCTGGCCGGTGTTCTGCACGGCGTACGTGGACTTCGAGCGGGCGTGCGCGGCGAGCGCCAAGTAGCCGTCGTACACCGGGGACTGCTTGGCCGCGACGGCGTCCTTCATGCGGGTGAGGTCGGTGGCGCTGTGCAGCAACCCGGGGTGGGCGAAGGCGCGTTGGGGAGCCGCCGCCCAGGCCGGGCCGGGAAGGGCGGCGAGGCCGGTCGTGCCCGCCGCCAGCAGCAGGGCCGTGGCGCCGCTGCCGCCGAGGAAGCCTCTGCGGCTGAGTGGGGAGGTGGTCGTCATGAGGTCGCCGCCGCGTCTGCCGCTGCGTCTGCCGCCGCCTGTGCCTCGGCCTCGGCGGTGGTGAGGAACCTCAGGTTGGTCACGTGCTCGTTGGCGAACCACTGGATCGTGTCCGTGGTGTAGTACCAGCTCGGCTTCTTCATCGAGTCGGCGACGACGAGCCCGTTGATCACCAGGTTCTCGAAGGTGACGTCCTTGACGGCGTGGTCGGCGTCGTAACCGAGCAGGAGCGTCGGCTCGGCGTGCGTGCCCGTGTAGGTGAGGTTCTTGACGTAGACGTTCTGGATGCCCCGGCCGACCGAGGTGTTGTACTTCGTGTTGTACATGACCTTCATGTAGATGACCTGGCCCCAGCGGAAGTCCTCGATCCGGACGTCCTCGATGCGGACGTTCTTGATCAGGTTGGAGTCGCCGGGGTTCAGGGCGATGCAGCCCTGGTAGTTCATCTGCGGTTCACGGTGGTCGAGGATGTCGATGTTCTTGAAGCGGAGGTTCTTCAGCACCTCGGGGTTGTCGGTGTTGCCGTGCGTACCGACGTTGATGGGGTGGGCGACGTCCGCCCAGAGTGTGGAGTTGCGGACGGTGATGTTCGTGGTGTCGCCGTAGTACTCCCAGCGGTGGGTGTAAATGGCTATGCAGTCATCGGAGTTGCGCATGAAGACGCCGTCGATGACAACGTTGCTGCTGCAGAAGATGTCGATGCCGTCGCCCCAGCCCTTGGAGCTGAAGGAGCCGAGCCCCTTGATGGTGACACCGGTGGCCTCGCCCAACTGGACGGCGTAGCCATTGGGGTTGAGGACGGTGACGGCACCGATGGAGATGTTCCGCGCGCTCTCCACGAGGGCCCCGCCGCCCGCCGTACCGGCGAGCACGCCCCGGCCGGCGATCCCGGCGTGCTCGACGTCGCGGAAGATGACGGTCGCCTTGAGGACGGCACCGCCGTCGAGGTACACGGTCTTGCCGGAGGGCACGAGCAGGGTGCCGTCGGCGGTGGTGTGGACGCCGGGGCCGTAGTAGATGACGTTCGGGTCGTCCGCCGAGGGGCGCTCCCGCTTCTTCTCGACCGCGCGGGCGAACAGGTGGAGGCAGTCGAAGATGTCGTCGTTGATCTGGACGACCACATTGCGCGGCCGGTCGAGCGTGAACCGCAGGGTGTCACCGAGGAGTTCGGGCGTGATGCCGTACGAGTCCGGTCTCACCCGGGCCTTGGTGGTGCCGCCCTTGAGGTAGGTGACCTCGATCTCGACGGAGCCCCGGAAGTCGAAGTACGCCAGCGAGGAGTTGTAGATCTTGCTCGACCCGGTGGTGGGGTTGATCTCGCCCAGCTGGGGCCGCCAGATGTCGAGGGTCTGCCACTCGCCGTCGGGGGCGGTGCGCACCCGCACCTTGAAGGTGGTGTTGGTCGGCATGGCGGCCGGGCGGGGATAGGTGACGAGCGTCGGCGCCGCCGCCACGGCCTCGTCCGCCTGGGCCGTCGTAGCGGAAAGACTGGTGAGACCGGCCGCGAGCGCGGTGGCACCGGCCGCCTGGAGGGCGGTGCGGCGGGACAGGGACGGGTTCATCCGGAACTCCTTGCGGGGTGGAGAGTGACAAGGGGCGAACTAGCAGTACGGGACGGTCACTTGAGGCCGGTGGTCGACATCCCGGCGACGAAGCCGCGCTGGGCGACCAGGAAGATCAGCAGGATCGGCACGACGTACAGCACGGATCCGGCGGCCAGCAGGTTGTTGACGGGGAGTCCGCCCGGGGTGACGTACTGCGTCATGATCGCGACGGAGAGGGTGGTGCGGTCGCTGGACAGCAGCAGCATCGGGGCGAGGAAGTCGCCCCAGCTCCAGGTGAAGGCGATCACGAAGCTCGCGGCGAGCACGGGCCGGGACTGCGGCAGGAAGATCCGCCAGAAGACCGTCGCGTAGCCGCAGCCGTCGATGATCGCGGCCTCCTCCAGCTCGCGAGGCATCCCGGCGAAGAACTGCCGGAAGAGGAAGACCAGATACGGCGCCGCCGACAGTCCCCACAGCACCCACGGCCAGTACGTGTCGACCATGCCGACCTTGGCGAAGATCAGGTAGGTCGGGAAGAGGGTGATCATCTGCGGCAGCATCATCGAGCCGAGCAGGATGCCGAACAGCACCTTCTTGCCGGGCGCGTCGAGTCGGGCGAAGCCGAAGCCGACCCAGGCGGAGCTGAGGGTGACGAGGGTGGCGTAGATCAGGGCGATGATCAGGGAGTTGCGGGCGTAGCCGAGGAAGTCGATCTGGGTGAAGGCGTCGGCGAAGTTGTGCCACTGGAACCGGTCAGGCAGCCAGTGGACCGGGGACGCGGCGAGTTCGGGGGTGGTCTTCAGGCCGGTGATGATCAGCCAGCCGAAGGGGCCGATCATCAGGCCGGTGGCCGCGACGAGCACGGTGTAGAGGACGAGTCGGGACGTGCGCACCCGTACGCGGACGTCCGCGTCGGCCTTCTTGCCCGTGGGTGTGACGATGGTGGCGGTCACTTCTTCGCCTCCGGGTCGACGTTGTAGAACACCACACCGGAGGTCAGTTTGAAGATCAGCCCGGTCGCGATGAGGATCAGGACGAAGAGGACCCACAGGAGCGCGGAGGCGTAGCCGTAGCGGCCGAGCGCGAAGTACTCCGCGAACACGTGCATCATGTACATGTAGTTGGTCTGCGGGATGGCCGTGACGCCGGCAGGGGTCGGGTTGGCGGCGATCAGCAGCGGCATGATCGTCTGGACCGAGGCGATCATCCCGGTCACCGCCTGGAACAGCAGCACCGGCGAGAGCAGCGGCACGGTGACACTGCGGAAGGTCCGCCAGGCGCTCGCGCCGTCGATGCGGGCGGCCTCGTGGAGTTCGCGGGGTACGTCCTGGAGCCCGGCCAGCGAGATGATCATGACGTTCCCGGCGCCCCAGAGGACCGCCATCAGGATCACGTACCGGGCGTACGGATCGTCCAGCCAGGCGATGGCGTCGATGCCGAAGATGTTGAGTACGCCGTTGGCGGCCCCCGAGTCCCGGTTGAACAGCGCCTTGAAGACCAGGCCCGCGCCCACCGGCGGTACCACGGCCGGGAGATAGAGCAGCGTGCGCCACAACCCCCTTGCCCGCAAAGGCCGGTTGACCAGCACCGCCAGCGCGAGCCCGGCGGCGATCGACAGCGGTACGGAGGTGAGGGCGAACACCCCGGCCCGGCTCAGCGAGTCCCAGGTGACCTGATCGGCAAGCAGTTCACGGTAGTTGGCGAGGCCGACGAAGCTCCAGTTCGGGGAGATCCCGTCGAACGTGGTGAAACTCAGCCACAGCGCGTACGCCATCGGCCCGACGGTCAGCAGCAGGAAGCCGACGATCCAGGGCGAGGTGAACATGTAGAACGCCCGGTGTCTGCGGGCGGTCATGGAGGTCCGGGGCAGGCCGCCGGAGCGGACGGCGCCGGTGCCAGTACGGGCAGCGGAGCGGGGCCGCTCCACGGCCTGCGGAATCTGACCGACCGTCATCCCACCTGCTCCTTACCGCGCTTGAGCTGCTCGTTGATCGACGAGTTGAGGCGACCCGCGAGGGTGTCGACGGAGATCGCGCCGTTCATCGCGGCCGGCATGACCTGGTTGATCAGGGCTTCCAGCGCGTCCCACTTGGCGTAGGGCGTGAAGGGGGTGACCGAGAAGTGCCTCAACTCGGCCTCCTGCACCCGGAGGACCCGCTTCTGGTACTCCTCCTTCTTCGGCATCAGCGGACGCAGCGACTTCAGTGTGGGAATCCCCCAGCCGCCCGCCGCCCGCGCCTTGGCGGGTCCCTCGCCGAAGAACCACTCGAAGACCCGCCAGGCCGCGTCCTTGTTCCGCGCCTTCTTCGGCATCCACATGCCGGTGCCCGCCTGGCAGGAGCTGATCCGGGGTCCGCCCTCGAAGACGGGGGCGGGCGCGAGCCGGGACACCTCGGCGATCTTCGGCTCGGCGTTGATCATGCCGCCCAGCCAGTAGCCGCTGCCGGACATCGCCATGCGGTTGGCGACATAGGTGGGACCGTCCCAGGCGTCGGGGTTGGGCTGGATGAGGCTCGGCCCGACCTTGGCCTTGGCGTACTCGACGTACCAGGTCAGCGCCCTGCGGGCCTCGGGGGTGGTGAAGTCGACGCGGGTGAAGTCCGGGGAGAAGAGCCGGCCTCCGGCGGCGGCGACCAGATTCGTCAGCAGGATGACGATGTTGACGCCGTTGTAGCTGCCGCCGTAGACGGTGGTCTGGCCGTTCTTCCGTACGACCAGCCGCTCGGCCTTCTCCGCCCACTCCTCGTACGTGATCGGCTCGGTCTCGGAGGGATACTCCACGCCCGCCCGGTCGAACTGGGCGGTGTTGAACCAGAACATCGCGTCCTGGGAGAAGTCCTTCGCCATGCCGTAGCGGGGACCCTTGCCCTGCGTCGTCCCGTCGAACCGCCACAGGTCGTTGGCCGGATCGAGGTCCTCGACCCTGAGGACGCTGGATGCGGCGAAGTAGGGGTCGAGGTTCTCGGCGACACCCCGGGCCGCGTAGAACGGCGCGTCCAGGGCGCCGACACCGCGCACCAGGTCCGGTGGGTTGCCGCTGGTGAGCATCGCGATCAGCCGGGTGATGTCGTCCTGCACGACGGTGATGGCGATGCCCAGCTCGCGCTGCGCCTGCTGGATCAACTCCGTGGAGACGTCGTCGAGTTTGACCATCATGGTGATGGACTCACCGCCGCCGGTGGCCGCACCGGCGACCCGCAGGGCGCAGCCGCTCAGCGCCGTCGCCCCGACCGCCGCACCACCGGCCGCCGAGAGGGCAAGAAACCGGCGGCGACTCGGGCGGCCCGGGCGGGTACCGGCGGCCTGTGCGTGCATGAACGTCCCACCTCCTGCTGCGTGTTGTGCGGGAACCGATCGGGTATGGCAACCGGTTGTTGTACGTCGTGGCAGAGCTTCTTCCGGCCAACAGGCCACGTCAAGGGTCTCGACGACTTTCGAAAAGACTGGAAGACAGAGACTGGATGATGTGGTTGCCAAGCGTCATTTCGACAACCGGTTTCTCACCTGTCGGCGAGTTCCCGTACGTCGAACCAGTCGAAGTCCGCCGGGGTACGGGCACCGCCGAGATCCTGGGCGCAGACGCCGACGAACGCGCCGGTGAAGCGGAGCCGTCCGCCGTAGTCGTCGGAGAGTCTGCTCGCGTCGAGGACGGGTCCGACGGGCCGCCAGTCCGTGCCGTCCGGGGAGGCGGAGAAGCGAAGGTCGGCGCCGTCGAAGCGGGCCCGCAGGTGGACCAACGGCCAGTCGTCGACGTCGAGTTGGGAGTCGGGGAGTTCGGCGTAGGTCCCGTCGTCGGTGAGGACGACGCCCAGGACTCTGCCGCTGCCCTCGGTGTGGGTGAGGCGGAGGTAGTAGTGCTGGGTGGTGTCGTACCAGCAGATCAGGCCCGCGAGTTGGGTGAAGTGGGCGGGGCGGAAGTCGGTCACCGTCGTCACCTCGCAGCGCACCGAGGTGAGTCGGCGGGCGACCAGGCTCTGGTCGTAGCGGGAGTGCGGGCTCTGTCTGCCGCGCAGGCGGAGGTGGCCCGGACGTTCGGTGAGGGTGAGCCAGTCGGGGGTGGCGGGGGTGCGGAGGGTGCTCCAGGGGGTGGGGAGGGTGAGGGTGTCGAATTCGTCGCGCTCAAGTGCCTTTGCCGGAGGAGTAGCGACAGGAAGGGAGGCTGCCGGAGGGGCGGTCGAGGGTTCCGCTGACTTCGGCGCGGCCACCTCCAGGCTCGGGCGGCGGCCCCCGTCCGCCAGCCGCAGCCAGCCGTCGTCCGTCCAGGTCACGCGCTGCAGGCAGGTCTCCCGGCCGAGTACGCAGCGGGGTCCTTCGGGGGTGGCGACGGGGCGGGAGGCGAGATGGGCGAGGTACCACTCCCCCGCCTCCGTGCGCACCAACTCCCCGTGTCCCGCCTTCTGCAGAGGCCAGTCCGGAACATCACGGGTCGTCAGGAGCGAGCCCCGGGGGTCGAGTTCGTAGGGGCCGGCCAGTTCGCGTGAGCGGGCCATCAGGATGCCGTGGTTCCAGCCGGTGCCGCCCTCGGCGAGCATCAGGTAGTACCAGCCGTCCCGCCGGTACAGGTTGGGACCCTCGATCAGCTCGTCGTGGGTGAGGATCGTGCGGGGCAGGCCGATCAGGGCCTGCTTTCGGGCGTCGTATTCCTGGAGCAGAATTCCGGCGAACGACGGATGCCCCTCACGGTGGTCCCACCGCATGTTCAGCAGCCAGCTGCGGCCGTCCTCGTCGTGGAAGAACGACGGGTCGAATCCGGAGGAGTTCAGGAACACCGGTTCCGACCACGGACCGTCGATCGACTCGGCGGTCACCAGGAGGTTGTCGATGTCCTTGTAGGGGGAACCGACGGTCCGGACGACGCTGTAGACCATCCAGAACCGGCCCTCGTGGTACGACAGCGAGGGCGCCCACACGCCGCCCGAGTCGGGGACTCCGCGCAGGTCGAGGCGGTCGGCGCGGTCCAGGATGTGCCCGGCCGGCGTCCAGTGGACGAGGTCGGTCGAGTGGTGCACGGGTACGCCCGGGAACCACTCGAAGGTGGAGGTGGCGAGGTAGTAGTCGGGGCCGACCCTGAGAATGCTCGGGTCGGGGTGGAAGCCGGGGAGTACGGGGTTGCGGATGGCGTCTGCGGTTGTCATCCCGCACAGCTCCTCGTCGTTTTCGCGTTCGGTATTTCGAAAATTTCGGGCGGCGTGATCCTTTGAATTCCTACGTCTTCACGCGGTGTTGAGGCGGGCTTAATGTAGGAACCGGTTGCTACGCGGTCAATGTTTCCGTCGCGTGAGCAGCGCTATTCGAAACTTTCGATGGTCCTCGGGCGGGCCGGAGAGGCGGTTTCCCCATGGTCCGCACCGGAGGCGGCAGCACGCCGACGGGCCCCACACTGGCGGTCGTGGCCCGGGAGGCCGGGGTCTCCGTCCCGACCGCCTCGAAGGTCGTGAACGGCCGGGAGGACGTGGCACCGGAGACCCGGCGGCGGGTCACCGAGGCGCTGGACCGGCTCGGCTACGTCCGCAGACCCCGCTTCGACGCGTCGAAGGCACCCGGCCTGGTGGACCTGATCGTCCACTCGCTGGACAACTCATGGTCGGGCGCGGTCCTGCACGGCGTGGAGGAGGCGGCGCACGACGCGGGCCTTGAGGTGGTCGTGTCGGCGGGCCTGACCCGGACCCGGGGCGGGCGCCCGGAACGCGGCTGGCTGGACAAACTGACCACCCGCGGCTCCGCCGGCGTCCTGTTCAACCTCGCCGAACTCACCCCGTCGCAGTACGCCTGGCTCGACCAGCACCACATCCCCTTCGTGATGATCGACCCGGTCCTCGAACCCCCGCCGGGGGTGGTGTCGGTGGGCGCGGCCAACTGGCAGGGCGGAGTGACGGCGGCGGAGCATCTGCTGGGCCTGGGCCATGAACGCATCGCGGTCATCGCCGGCTACCGGCGCAAGATGTGCAGCAGCGCGCGGGTGGCGGGCTATCGGTCGGTGCTGGTCTCGGCGGGGGTGCGGTTGCGGCCCGAGTATGTGCGGTACGGGAGTTTCGACGAGACGGTGGCCTACCGGCGGATGCTGGAGCTGCTGGAGCTGCCCGAGCCGCCGACGGCGGTGTTCGTGTGCTCGGACAAGATGGCGCTGGGGGTGTATCGGGCGCTGGCCGAGCGGGAGTTGAGGGTGCCGGAGGATGTGAGTGTGGTGGGGTTCGACGACCTGCCGGAGTCTCGGTGGGTCTCGCCCGCGTTGACGACTGTTCGGCAGCCGTTGTCGGAGATGGCGGGGGCCGCGGTGGGGTTGTTGGTGCGGTTGATGGGTGGGGAGCGGCCTGAGGGGACGCGGATGGAGTTGTCTACGCGGTTGGTTGTGCGAGGGAGTACGGGGGCGCCGGGGTTGGGGGCTTGAGGTTCAGTTGTCGGGTGCGGGGCGGTGGGGGCTGGTCGCGCAGTTCCCCGCGCCCCTCAAGGGGCGCGCTCAGCCGACGCCCGTTGCCCAGGTGATGCCGCCTCGCAAGTGGGCTCGGAAGGCCGGGTCGTCGTAGGCCTCTGCCGCGTGGCCCAGGGCCGTGTAGAAGACTCGGCCCGTGCCCTGCTCCCTGCACCATGCCAGGGGGTGGTCGTCGCCCATTCCCCCGCCCTCATACGAGGACTCGTCCGCCGATATCAACACCCGCACCCTGTCACGGGGGTTGGTGCGGAAGTCGTACCACTCGTCCGTGAAGGGCCAGATCTCCGGCAGGTGGGCGGTCGCCGGGTGGTCACGGTCTTCCACGACGGCCTTGCCGGGCTGGTACGCCGGGTGTTGGGCGAACCGGGCGCCCAACAGGTCGCCGTAGTACGGCCAGTCGTACTCCGTGCAGGCCGCCGCGTGTACGCCGACGAAACCGCCGCCCGTCTCGATGTACTCGGCGAGTCGCTCGCGGCCCGTGGGGGTCAGGACCTCGCCGCTGGTGGAGAGGAACACGACGGCCGCGTAGCCGTTCAGGGGGCGCTCGAAGGCCTCGGGTTCCTCGGTGTGGTCCACCTCGAAGTCGCCGAGGGTGCGTACGGCGGCCACGGCGGCCGGGATGGAGTCGTGCCGGAAACCGGTCGTGCGGGTGTGGACGAGGAGTCTCGGTGCCATGGGCGTCGAGCTTAGGCGGCGAAAGGCCGCGCGTCACAGGGGGTCCAGGTGGTCGGCGACCAGGGCGGCGAACTCGTCCGGGGTGGCCAGGCGGACGCCGAGGGTCTCAGCCTTGGCGCGCTTGGATCCGGCGCCCTCTCCGGCGACGACCAGGGTGGTCTTCTTGGAGACGCTGGACGAGGAGCGGCCTCCCGCCCGCTCGATGAGTTCGTTCATCTGGTTGCGGCTGAGCTTCTCCAGCGCTCCGGTCATCGCGCCCGTCACGACCACCGTCATCCCGGCCAGCGGTCCGCCCTCCGACGCCCCCTCGTCCGTACTACCGCTGCCGCTGCCGCTACCGCTGGCGCTGCCGTCGTCGGTGACCGGGGCGGGCGGGGTGGCGCCCGGTTCCGTCATGTTCACTCCGGCCGCGACGAGCTTGTCGACGAGCGGGGCGAGTTCGACGAGTTCCGCGACGATCGACGGGGCTTTCTCCGTGCCGATGCCCTCCACCTGCCGCATCGCCTCCGTGTCCGCCGCGCGGATGTTGTCCATGGTCGCGAAGTGCCGGGCGATACGGCGGGACATGGAGCGTCCGGTGCCACGGACCCCGAGGGCGCACAGCACCCGGGACAGGGGCTGGGCCTTCGCCGCGTCGAGGGCGGCGAGGAGGTTGTCGGTGCTCGTCTCGCCCATCCGCTCCAGAGCCAGCAACTGATCCCGGGTGAGGGCGAACAGGTCGGCGAGGTCTGCGACCAGGCCAGCTTCGACGAGTTGGACGACCCTGGTGTGGCCCAGGCCCTCAATGTCGAGCTGGTCGCGGCCGGCGGCGTAGGAGAGGGCGGCGACGAGGTGGCAGTTGCGGCCGTTCTCGCAGCGCCAGCGCTGTTCGCTGGTGTCGATGGCCGAACCGCAGCGCGGGCACACCTCGGGGAAGACGATCAGCTGCTCGTCGCCCGTGCGGAGGTGGGCGACGGGGGCCTCGATGCGGGGGATGACGTCACCGGCGCGGTGGACCATGACATGGTCGCCGAGGCGCAGGTCACGGCGGGTGATGTCGCCCGGGTTGTGGAGGGTCGCGTAGGTGATGGTGGCGCCGTCGATCTCGACCGGCTCCAGGACCGCGCGCGGGGCGATGATCCCGGTGCGGCCCACGTTCCACTCCACCTCCAGGAGGCGGGTGATCTTCTCGACGGCGGGCAGCTTGTAGGCGATCGCCCAGCGTGGAGCGCGTGATCCCGATCCCGCCGTCCGCTGGTCGGCGGCCAGGTCGGCCTTGATGACGATCCCGTCGATCCCGAACGGCAGCTCCGCCCGCAGCGCGGCGATCTCCGTGACCCGGGCCAGCACCTGCTCGACCGTGTCGGCAGTGACCCCGGGTACGGCGGTGGTCGCGGTGGTGTTGACGCCCAGCTCACCGGCGAGCGTCATCAGCTCGCTGTGCGCGAGTCCGCCCAGCCGGTCCGCGAGGGCCGTCTCGGTGTCGGCGAGGGGCAGCAGGCCGTAGCCGAAGAACGTCATCGGCACCGTGTACGCACGCTCCTTGGCGCGCAGGGTGCCCGCCGAGGCGCCGCGCGGATTGGCGAACGGTGCCCCGCCGTGGCTCGTGCGCACCTCGTTGGCGTACTCGAACTGCGCGCTCGTCATCAGGACCTCGCCACGCACCTCGACCGTCACCGGTTCGGCCAGCTCGGCGGGCAGGCCCTCCACGGTGCCGATGGCGTGCGAGACGTCCTCCCCGGCTCTCCCGTCGCCGCGTGTGATCAGCCGGGTGAGGCGGCCCCGGGTGTAGCGGGCGGCGATCGCGAGGCCGTCGAGCTTCGGTTCGACGCTGAAGCGCTCGGTGTCGTGGCCGATGCGGCGGGCCAGGGACGCCGTCCACGCGGTGAACTCCTCCGGGGAGAACACGTTGTCCAGGCTCAGCATCTCCACCGTGTGCGGGACATCGCCCTCCACGGCGCCCCCGGCGACCTTCCCGGTCGGCGACTCCGGCAGCGTCTGCTCGGGGTGCTCGGACTCCCAGGCCGCGATACCGCGCACCAGCCGGTCGTAGGCGTCGTCGTCCAGCGCCGAGGTACCGCCCGTGTAGTAGGCGGCCGAGGCCTTCACCGCGTCCTCGACGGCCTGGGCGTAGGCGGCGGCATCCACGATCACTGCGAAAGGTGTGGTCATGTCCGCCATCCTGCACGCCACCACTGACAACGCCCCCTGCGAGCGACTCTCCCCGCTCAGCCCGCGAGGTTCAGGTTCCAGGTGCGGGACCGGTCCCGGTCGCAGTCGAACTGCACCAGGGAGACGTTGTTCTCGGTGGACCGGCCACCGGCGACCGTCGCGCACTTGCCGGTCTGGTCGTTGACGAGTTCGTACGAGCTGCCGTCCCAGTTGACGAGGCTCCAGCGGCGCGAGGCGTCCGAGTCGCAGTCGAACTGAACCAGTTCGATGTTGTTCCCGGTCGACCGCCCGCCCGCGACCGTCGCGCACTTGCGTGTCTGCGCGTTGACGAGCTGGTACGAGTTGTCGTCGCCGTTGGTGAGCCGCCAGCGGCGCGAGGGGTCCGTGTCACAGGTGAACTGGACGAGCCGGACGTTGTTCTCCTTCGAGCGCCCGCCCGCGACCGTCATGCACTTGCCGGTCTCCGGGTTCCTGATCTGGAAGGCTGCCCCCGAGATCACGGCCGGGGCGGCCGGAGCGGCCGGGGCGTTTCTGGAGCCGGATCTCTGCTCCTTCTCCGGCTGGGCGACCGAGGGAGTCGGCAGCAGCAGGACGCCGCCGGCGAACAGGACCGTCGACGCCGTCAGCAGACGACGTGCCCGGGTGTGCTTGCGCATGGCAGTGCTCCTCCGTGTGCGGGGATTTCGGCCGCCGGCCAAGGTGCAGCTGCTCTTCCCACTATTCGCGCCCTCCACGGGGCTCGCAACCGGGGGTCGGCGGGCGTCCCGGCACGTCCGATTCCTTCAAGACCGGGCATCGGCGCCCGCCTAACCTGGCCGTATGACTGCACAACCGACCTCGCGCCCCACCCTCCGCTTCGACGCCGTCGGCATCGTCGCGTCCGACCTCGCCGCCTCCGTCGCCTTCTACCGTCGGCTCGGGCTCGACTTCCCCGAGGGAGCCGAGAATCAGCCGCATGTCGAGGCCGAACTCCCGGGCGGGATGCGGCTGTTGCTCGACACGGAGGAGACCGTCCGGTCCTTCCACCCCGGCTGGCAGCGACCGAGCGGTGGCGGACGCATCGGGCTGGCCGTGCTGTGCGGCTCGGCCGCCGAAGTCGACTCCCTGTACGAGGAGTTGGTGGGCGCGGGGTATCGGAGCGAGCTGAAGCCGTGGGACGCGGTGTGGGGGCAGCGGTACGCCTGTGTGCTCGACCCGGACGGCAACGGGGTCGACCTGTTCGCGCCCTTGGCGCCCTGACCGCCGAGGCTCCAGGGCGAGGGCGAGGTGACCCTCGCCCTCGCCCCTACCCCCTTATCCCCGATACCCCCGGTCCCCTACCCCCCGTCCTCCGCCACGTTCGTGCCCCGGGTCAGTCGTTCTTGACGGAGCTGATTCGGTCGTTCCAGCCCGAGTACAGGACGCCCTCCGAGTACCAGGCGTTGGTGTTGCCCGGGTACCAGTACGCGCCGCCACCGATGTGCTCGGCCAGGTGGGCGTTGCAGCTGCCGATTCGGTACGACGACGTCTGGTCGTTGAAGTTGTAGTCGGTCAGGTTCTGCCAGTAGCCACGGTCGTAGAAGGAAAGCGTGCGACCGTTGACGGTGCCGTTGTAGTTGAACTCGCCGTGTTCGTACACGCGCAGCGGGGTGGAGCAGGTGGCGGCGGCCACCCTGCCCGTGCGGAGCCGGGTCAGCTCGGAGGCTGTCCGCTCCTGCTCCTCGGCGGTGCGGAAGCACTGCACGACGCCCCCGGCCCGCCAGACCGTGCAGGCCTTCGCGGCACCCCAGCTCTTCGACAGGTCGATCGTCCTGCCTTCGAACTGCGCCTTCATCCCCTTCGGCGCCTGTACTCCCGTCTGCGTCCGCGCCTGCGCCGCCGAGACGCCCCCGGCCTGGGCGGCCGGTGCCATGACGAGCCCGGTTCCCGCGATAAGGGTGACGCCGCCGAGCGCGATGCCGGCCTTGGTGAGTGTTTTCCACATGTCGCAAGATCTCCTTCGGTCAGTTCGAGGCTGGGCAACCGTGGCTTCCTCTCCATGCCCATGCCACTCTCCTGACTGACGATGCAGGGCGGGCCTGCGGTGAATCTGGGGGAATCCTTGAACCGGCTGATGGCGTTCGGACTGCTGGGCGGCGTCGAGGCGCGGGTGCGGGGCCGGCTCCTCGACCTGGGCCACGCCCGGCAGCGGAGCGTCCTGGCGGTGCTGCTGGTGGAAGCGGGCCGTTCCGTGCCGGTCGGTGAACTCGTCGACCGGGTATGGGCGGACACCTCTCCCCGGCAGGCCAGGGACACGCTGTACGGCTATGTCTCCCGTCTCCGGCGGGCGCTGGCGGACGTGGACGGGGCGGACATCGTCCGGCGGTCCGGCGGCTACGTCCTGGGCGTCGAGCGGGCGACGGTGGACCTGCACCGCTTCCACGACCTGGTGGCCGGTGCCCGGGCGGCCGGAGAGGACGACCGGGCCGCGGCCCTGTTCGACCAGGCCCTGGGCCTGTGGCGCGGAGAGGCCCTCGCCGGTCTCGACACCCCATGGATCAACGCCCTGCGCACCACCCTGGACCAGGAGCGCCTGGCGGCCGAACTGGACCGCACCGACATCCAGTTGCGGCGCGGACAACACACCGAGCTGCTGGCCGGACTCGCCCGCCGCGCCGAGGCGCATCCGCTGGACGAGCGGCTGGCCGGGCAGTTGCTCCTCGCCCTGTACCGATGCGGCCGTCCGGCCGACGCCCTCCACGGCTACGAGCGGCTCCGGCAGCGGCTGGCCGCCGAACTCGGCTGCGACCCGAGTCCCCCACTGCGGCGGCTGCACCAGCGGCTTCTCACCGCCGACTCCGCGCTCGACCTCCCCGCCGCTGGCCCCGCACCGGTACGGGCAGCGGTCCCCGTCGCCGTGGCCGCGCGACACGGCCGAACCGCCGGCCGACTGGTCGGACGTACCGCGGAACTCGCGCTCGCCGAACGGTCGGTCGACGACGCCGCGGCAGGGACGCCGGGAGTGCTGGAGCTCGCCGGGGAGCCCGGCATCGGGAAGACCCGGCTGCTCGGTGAGGTGGGCGAACTGGCGCGCCGGCGGGGCCTGACCGTTTTGACCGGGCGGTGCGCGGAGTGGGACCAGGCGCCGTACGGCGTGTTCGTGGACGCGCTGGACGATCACCTGGGCGCGCTGGACGAGTCGTCGGGGCTCCCGCTCGGTCTGCTTGGCGCGGTCTTCCCGGCCCTGTCCGCGTGGTGTGCCGAGGGTCCGAAGCCGGTGACCGCCGAGCGGCACTGGTTCCACAGGTCGGTGCGGGCGCTGCTGGAGACGCTGGGCGGCCCCGGAGGCCTTCTGCTCGGGCTGGACGACCTGCACTGGGCGGACGCGGCGACCGTCGAACTCGTGGACCATTTGGTACGGCACCCGCCGCGTACCCCGCTGCTGCTCGTCCTCGCCCACCGGCCTCGGCAGGCCCCGCCACGCTTGCTCGCGGCGCTGTCCCGGTCGGGGGACGAGGGACGGTCGGCCAGGATCGAGATCCAGCCACTGTCGCGGGCCGAGTGCGCCGAACTGTGCGGCGCGGCAACAGGGGACGAGCGGTTCGAGCGGCTGGACTTCGATCGGCTGTACGAGGAGAGTGCGGGCAATCCGTTCTACCTGGAGGCGCTGGCCCGCGGCACCGGCACCGCTGCGCCGCTTGCCCCGGCCGAGCCCGCGCCCGCCCCCGACGGACTGCCGGAGTCGGTACGGGCCGTGCTCCAGCAGGAGCTGGACGGTCTGTCGGCCACCGCGCGCGCCACCGCCGGAGCCGCCGCGGTACTCGGCGACACCTTCGACGTGGACATGGCAGCGGCCGTGGCGCGGCTGCCGGACAGCCGGGCGCTGGCGGCCCTGGACGAACTCACGGACCGGGATCTGGTGCGGCGGCTGGAGGTCACCCGACGGTTCCGGTTCCGCCACCCGCTGGTGCGTGCGGCGGTGTACCAGGGGCTCGGCGCCGGCTGGCGGATCGAGGCCCATGGCCGGGCCGCCGACAGCCTGGCCGCGCGCGGGGCCTCCGTGATCGCGCGGGCATCCCATGTCCAGCGCTCGGCCCGGGAGGGCGACACGGAGGCCGTCTGCCTTCTCGCGCAGGCTGCACTCCAGATCCTGACCCTCGCGCCGGTCACCTCTGCTTCCTGGACCGGGGAGGCGCTGCGCCTGCTCGGCGGTGACCACCCGGCACGGCCGGAACTCCTGCTCCAGCAGGCCGACGCCCTGGGTCTGGCGGGCCGGCTCCAGGACGGCCGGGACCTCCTGCGCGACGCCGCCGTCCTCCTGCCCGCCGACGCGCACGGTCTGCGGATGCGCACGACCGCCTCCCTCGCCCGGGCGGAGTGGCTGCTCGGCCGGTACCGGCAGGCGAGGGACCTGCTGGAACGGGAACTGGCGGACAGCGACGGCCTGGGGGCCTCCGGGACCGTGCCCCTGCACCTGGGGATCGCGGCCGTCGCCCTGCGCACCTCCGACCTGCCCGCCGCCGTCGACCGGGCGGAACGCGCCCTGCGCGCGGCGCGGTACGACGGGGACGCGCCGCACACCGCCGAGGCGCACGGCATGCTGGCGCTGGCCCACACCATGTCCGGGAACCACGCACGATCGACGCGGCACCTCGGCCCGGCGAACGACGCGCTGGAGGCCGCCGACGACCAGGGGCTGGCCGACCACCTCGACACCGTGGTCTCCACGTGCTGGACACAGATGTTCCAGGGCGACTTCGAATCCGCCCTGCACAGGATCGGACGCGGACTGAAGGTCTGCCGCCACACGGGCCAGAGCGTCCTCCGCGCCGACCTGCTGGAGATCGCCGCCTACGTCCATCTGTGGCTCGGCCGGCTGGACGAGGCGTCGGCGTACGCGGACGAGGCGCTGGAGGCGGCCACACTGGTCGGGACCGACGAACCCTGCTCACTGGCCACCGCGGTGCACACCGGGGTGCTCATGTGGCGCGGGGACGGCGCGGGAGCGCTGAAGATCTGCCAGGAGTCACTGGCCCGGACCAGCACCGACCCGGGCTCCCGTAGGCCGACGGTCACCGCGCTGCTAGGTCAGGCCATGCTGCTCACCGGGGATCCGGACGGCTGTGTCCGCACCGTGGTCGAGGGCGGCGGCGGGCCCGGACTCGCCCGGTACGACGCCCCCTTCCGTCCGCTGTGGTTCCGGGTGCTGGCCGGGGCAGAGCTGGCCCGGGGCGACGTCCCGGCCGCCGAGCGGTGGGTACGTGCCGCCGCCGGTGCCGCGTCCTCTGACGGACCACCGGCCCGCACGGGCTTCGCCCTGCTCGCCCGCGCCGAGGTCGGCCTCTTCCGGCGGGACGCCTCCGCAGCGTCCACCGCGCTGCGAGCCGCCGAGGTGTTCCGCACGGCCCGCATGCCGCTCTACGAGGCCTCCGCCCGGCTGACGGCGGGCAGCGCCCTGTCCGCCTCCGGCCGTCCCACCGATGCCCCGGCCCAACTCGCGCGGGCGAGGACGCTGTTCACCCGGTGCGGCGCGGAAACCCTCGCGGAATCGGCCCACCAGGAACACCGCAGGGTCACCGTCCCGGACATGCGGTGAGACGGCCGAGACATGCGGTGACGGCCGACCTCACGCGCCGGTAGGCCGGCCTCCGACCCCTCCGCCGAGTAGTCGCCCCAGCGACATCCCCGCCAACTCCCTTACGTCCCGCGCGAGGTGGGCCTGATCCGCGTACCCCGCGCGTGTCGCCGTCTCCGCGAAGGGCACCCCTTCCCGGGCCAGCCCCAGCGCGCGCTGCATGCGCAGGATGCGGGCCAGCGTCTTGGGGCCGTAGCCGAAGGCGGAGAGTGAGCGGCGGTGCAACTGGCGGGCGCTGAGGCCCAGTTCGTCAGCGGTACGGCCGACCGGGCGGCCCGTCTCCAGCGCCGCCACCAGGGCGCCGAGCAGCGGATCCGGCGGAGGAGTGTCCGCCGCCCGCTCCCGTGCCAGTTCCTCAAGTCCCGTCGCCGGATCGGGCGCCGCGTCGACCCGCGCCCTCAGCCGCCTCACCTCGGCCACTCCCCACAGGTCGGCCAACTCGACGCGCCGGTCGCGGAGTTCGTGTGCGGGTACGCCCAGCAGGGCCGGGGCCGTGCCGGGGTGGAAGCGGACGCCCGCCCAACGCGCGGGGGCACCTTCGGGGACGTACGGGCGGGTGTCGGGGCCTGCGACCAGCAGTTGCCCCTCGCGCCAGAGCAGGTCCATGCAGCCGTCGGGCAGTACGGGCCGCACACCGGGCCCGGCCGGGGTGTTCGTCCACACCACCGCGCCCGGCAGCCGGGAGGGCCGTTCCTCGTACACGTACGAAAGGCTACGCCGCCGCTCACCTCGGCCGCAGGGCGCGGTGTTCCTGCGGGCTGATCCCGTAGACCCGCTTGAAGGCGCTGGACAGGGCGAACGCGCTGCCGTAGCCGATCTGGCGGGCGATGGCGTCGAGGGTGTGGTCCGTGTCGCGGAGGCGGTCGGCGGCCAGGGCCAGGCGCCAGCCGGTGAGGTAGGTCATCGGGGGTTCGCCCACCAGGTCCGTGAAGCGGCGGGCCAGGGCGGCCCGGGACACCCCCGCCTCGGCGGCGAGCAGGCCCACGGTCCAGGGGTGCGCCGGGTCGTCCTGGACCAGGCGCAGTACGCGGCCCACGACGGGGTCGGCCAGTGCCCGGTACCAGGCCGGGGTCGCCGCCTCGGGGCGGGAGAACCAGGCCCTGAGGGCCGCGATGACCAGCAGGTCGAGCAGCCGGTCGAGGACGACCTCCTGGCCCGGTTCGTCGCGCACCACCTCCTCCATGAGCAGCGGTGTCAGCGGGCACCGCCACGCCCCCGAGGGGAGCGACAGGAGCGGCGGCAGGGCGTCCAGCAGCCGGCCGCTGATCTCGCCCCGCATGAGGTACGTGCCGATCAGCAGCACGGCCGAGCCGTCGGGGCGGTCGCCCCAGGTGCGTACGCCGAGGTCCATCACGCCGTTGAGGGAGCGGCCGTCGGGGTAGCGGCACTCGGCGCCCGGCAGGATCAGGGCCTGCGGGGGCGTCCCGGGGTCGTCGGCGCAGGTGTAGGGGTCGGGGCCGCGGGCGATGGCGAGGTCGCCCGCGCGCAGGTGCAGCCGGTCCCCCGTGTCCGGGGTGATCCAGGCGTCGCCCCGCACCATGAGCATCACCGTCAGGGGTGCCTCGTCCTCGATGCGCACACACCACGGCGGCTCGAAGCACGCGCGGATCATGAAGGCGCCACGCGCGCGTGGACCCTCCAGAAGGCCTGCAAGGGCGTCCATGACGTCAGCGTAGACGCGTACGCATGGGAATGAGCCGTTCGGCGATGGGCGCCCGGAGCGTGCGGCCGTTGACTGGAGGCATGACACAGAACTCGGAGAACGGGCAGAGCGGAGAGACCGGCCGGGGTGGCACGACCGTGGTCGTCACCGGGGCCTCCGGGCGGACCGGCCGCCGGGTGGCCGAGGCCCTGCGGGGCGCCGGGCTCACCGTGCGGGCGGCGTCCCGCGCGCGGGGGTTCGACTGGGAGGACCCGACCACCTGGGCGGACACCCTCGCCGGTGCCGACGCCGCCTATCTGATGTACCCGTCCGATGTCGGCTCGCCCCCCGCGACCGAGGGCGTCGGAGCGCTCGCGCGGGAGGCGGTCGGGCTCGGGGTGCGGCGGCTCGTGCTGCTGTCGGCGCGGGGCGAGGAGCAGGCGCGGGCCACGGAGGACGCGCTCAGGTCGTCGGGCGCGGAGTGGACGGTCGTACGGGCCTCGTGGTTCGCGCAGAACTTCAGCGAGGGGCCGCTGGTGGAGGGGCTGCGCCACGGTGAACTCGTCTTTCCCGCCGGGGAGGTGACGGAGCCGTTCCTCGATGTGCGGGACATCGCGGACGTCGTCGTGGCCGCGCTCGGGTCCGGGGAGGGGTACGTGGGGCGGACGTTGGAGCTGACCGGGCCCCGGCTGCTGAGCTTCCGGGAGGCGGTCGCGGAGATCTCGGCGGTGACGGGGCGCGAGTTGACGTACACGCCGGTGCCGGCGGCGGCGTACGGCGAGGCGTTGGCGGGGTTCGGGGTGCCCGCGGAGGAGGCCGCGTTCCTGGTGGAGGTCTTCGAGGGGCTGCTGGACGGCCGCAACTCCCGTCTCACGGACGGCGTTCGGCAGGTCCTCGGGCGTGAGCCGCGTGAGTTCTCCGACTTCGTACGGGAGAACGCGGCGGCCGGCGTGTGGAAGGTGTGAGACCGGAGGCGCCGGCCGGTCGGCAACCGCGGCCCGCTCTGCGTCACTTGGCGGAGGGCGGGCTCTCTCCCGTCTTGGGTGTGCTCTTCACCTGCGCCCGCAGTCGTGAGGTCACGTCCTCCGGGGGCAGGAAGCGTGACCAGCGTTCGGGGAACTCGGAGGGCATGTCCGCCGGGTCGTCGGGGTCGTCGTCGATCTCGTAGGTGCGGGCGGCGGTCATCCGGGCGACGTACTCGGCGGCCTCCTCCTCGCGGATCCGTTCGTTGGCGGCGCGCGCGGCGGCGGTGGAGGCGGCCGGCCAGACGCGGTCGATCGCCGCGTTGACGGCGGCCCCGACGAGCACGGCGAACGCGGACACGCCGACCCACAGGAGGACGGCTACGGCGGCGGCGAGCGAGCCGTAGATCGTGGCGCCCTCGACCGTCTTGGTGAGGTAGATGCGCAGCAGGAAGCTGCCGAGCACCCACATCCCGAGTGCCATCAGCGCGCCCGGGACGTCCTCGATCCACGGTGAGCGCACCGGGACCGAGACATGGAACAGCGTCGTCAGGAAGGCGATGGACAGGAGGATGACGACGGGCCAGTACAGGACCTGTACCAGCGTCTCCGACCATGGCAGGACCTTGAGTACGGCGTCCGGGCCCGCCACCATCAGCGGCAGCGCCACCGAGCCGATCAGCAGGGCGACGACGAAGAGGACGAAGGCGACCAGCCTGGTCTTCACGATGCCCCGGACGCCGTCGAGGCCGTACATGACGGTGATGGTGTCGATGAAGACGTTCACCGCGCGCGAGCCGGACCAGAGGGCGAACAGGAACCCTATGGAGATGACGTCCGGCCGGCCGCCCTTCATCACGTCGTTGAGGATCGGCTGGGCGATCTCGGTGACGCCCTTGTCGGACAGGACCGTGCGGGACGCCTCCAGGAGGTTGTTCTCCAGGCTGGTGATGGTGTCGGTGCCGGTCCAGTCGTCGACGTAGCCGAGCAGGCCGATCAGGCTCAGCAGCAGCGGCGGTACGGAGAGCAGCGTGAAGAAGGCCGCCTCGGCGGCCAGCCCCAGGATCCGGTACTCGATGCACGAGTTGACGGTGTCCTTCAGCAACAGCCAGGCGGTCCTGCGCTTCGAGACGTTCCGGTAGAGGACGCGCGCGCGGTGGAGTCGGCCGCTGGGGCTCTCGGGAAGTTCACTTGCTGCCTGCACGCCCTAACGGTATCGGGCGGGCGGTGCCCCTCTCACCCTCCGGTACCCCGGTCCGGGCCCCGCGCCCGCGCACCGCTCCCCTCCCTCCCCCTTCCCTCCCTTCCCGTGACACGGCAGAAAACGACGAGAAACCCAGCGGAAACGGAAAGGAACGATTCAGCAGAGAAATCGAATACTAATTCTGTCATGCACTCGGCGGCTATATTTCGGCGCGCCCAAGCGGAATACCGCCCGGCAATTACACCTGCCCTACGGAAAGCTCCCAGGTGAGGGCTCCGCACACGCGGTCGCAATCCGTACGAAAAGTCGTGACTCTGTAACAGGAAAGCGACATTACGCCGAGCGACCTTGACCCCTTCATAACCGGGTCGAAACAATTCGGATTGCATTCTCCGGGGCACACCCACCCAAGGGAGTGCGAAGCATCACGACACGGGGGCATCCGGGCTCCGACCAAGCCCGATCAAGCCGCGTTTGCCCTTGATCCGCACGGCCTACGTGCGGCTCGACGCCGTGCCCGGCACACCTCACCGCTTTCTTCCGCTCACCCGCCCATTCGTCCCGTACGCCATTTCTCATATCGCGTCCACCGCCACTCCCGCCCTCAGCGGCATCGCGGGCACACGGCCGACGCGAAATCCATCGTGCCCATTTGCCAATTTACGGAGCTAGCCATGCCTTTATCGACACCGCGCATAGCCGGTGTGGACGTGGCCCGCGGTGTCGCGTTACTCGGTATGTTCTCCGTGCACGTATTCGGAGCCTTCGAGCCGGACGATTCACCGACGGTCGCCTGGCAACTGGCGGGCGGCCGGTCCTCGGCGACCTTCGCGCTGGTGGCCGGGGTCGGCCTCGCCTTCACCACCGGCGGCCGTACGCCGCGCACCGACCGGGGTTCGCTGGCCGCGGTCGCCGCCCGCGCGCTGACCGTCGGTCTGATCGGGCTGCTGCTGGGCTACGCCTCGAACGCGGCCGGCCTCGAAGTCGACGTCATCCTCGCCTTCTACGCCCTGCTGTTCCTGCTCGCGCTGCCCCTGCTGGCCCTGCGCACCCGGACGTTGGCGTACGTCGCCCTCGGCCTCGGCGTGGTCGCGCCGTTCCTGGTCCAGTTGCTGCGGGGCGCGCTGCCCGAACCCGCCTTCGAGGGCGACCCGACGCTCCAGGACGTGGTCACCGACCCGGCCGGTCTCCTCGGCGACCTCCTCGTCCACGGCGACTACCCGGTCCTGGCCTGGACCGCGTACCTCTGCGCCGGGCTCGCCATCGGGCGCCTGGACCTCTTCGACCGGCGCGTCGCGACCCGCCTGCTGACCGCCGGACTGGCGCTCGCCGCCGCCTCCTGGCTGGTCTGCTCGCTGTGGCTGCTGCGCTGGGGCGGGCTCGCGCGCCTCCAGGAGAACGAGTTCCACGACGCGACCGGACCGCACGCCCGGGACGAGGCCCTGTGGGACACCCCGGACGGCGAGACCTGGTGGGCGATGGTCTCCCGGGCGCCGCACTCCACCTCGCCGTTCGACGTGCTGCACACCCTCGGCGCGGCCACCGCACTGCTCGCGGCGGTCCTGCTGCTGACCCGTATCACCGTCGTCCGGCGGGCGCTGCTCCCGCTGGCGGCTGCCGGAAGCATGCCGCTGACCCTGTACACCGCCCATGTCCTCTTCCTCGCCACCGGAGCGCTGAACGGCTCCCCCGACCTCCAGTACGCCGTGCTGGTCGCGGGCTCGCTGCTCTTCGCGGCCGGCTGGCGGTTCACCAGGGGCCGGGGACCCCTGGAGGCGCTGGTCGCGGGGGCGGCCCGGCGCGCGAAGGCGTGGGAGCGGGACCGGCGGGGGCAGGACCGACGAGGGCAGGGCGGGCGGGGGCAGGGGTCGGCGCAGGGGAGCCCGGCCGAAGCGCCCGTCGAACGATCCGACCGAACCGAGAGCCAGGACCAGCACCGCTGAGGAGTTCACCGTGGGGGGACAAGTGGGGGGAAAACCGATCGAGTTGGCGCTCATACCGCCGACCGGTCCGAGCAGGCACACATCCGGTGCCGGAGGTGACACCGAGCGGATTCTCGCCGAGGTGCTCGCCGGAGTCATGAAGACGGACGAAGTACCGGTCGACCAGCACTTCTTCGACGATCTGGGGGCCAACTCCCTGGTCATGGCGCACTTCTGTGCCCGCGTCAGGAAGCGGGACGATCTGCCGTCGGTGTCGATGAAGGACGTGTACGGCCATCCGACGATCCGGGGTCTGGCGGCGGCGCTCACCGACGCCCCGGCCGAGGCACCCGCCGCACCGCCCGCCGAGGCCCCGGCGCCCGGCAGCAGTCTGCGGTATGTCCTGTGCGGCGCGGCCCAGTTGCTGGTCTTCGCCGCGTACTGCTTCCTCGCCGGGCTGGTCACCGTCGAGGGCTACGAGTGGACCGACGCCGGCGTGGGGGCTGTTGACGTCTATCTGCGCTCGGTCGTGTTCGGCGGCTCGGTCCTCGTCGGCATGTGCGTGCTGCCGGTGGTCGCCAAGTGGGTGCTGATCGGCCGCTGGAAGGCGACCGAGTTCCCGGTCTGGGGCCTCGCGTATCTGCGCTTCTGGACCGTGAAGGCGCTGCTGCACGCCAACCCGATGCGCCTGTTCGCGGGCAACCCGCTCTACGTGCTGTACCTGCGGGCGCTCGGCGCGCGCATCGGCAAGGGCGTCACGATCCTCTCGCCCTCCCTGCCGGTCTGCACCGACCTGCTCACGATCGGCGCGGGTTCGGTGATCCGCAAGGACTCCTTCTTCCTCTGCTACCGGGCGGTCGCCGGACGCGTCGAGACCGGCCCGGTCACCCTGGGCCGGGATGTGTACGTCGGCGAGAAGACCGTCCTCGACATCCGCACCTCGATCGGCGACGGCGCCCAACTCGGCCACTCGTCCGCCCTGTTCGAGGGCCAGGCGGTCCCGGCGGGCCGACGCTGGCACGGCTCGCCCGCCCAGCCGACGGAGGTCGACTACGTCCGGGTGCCCGCGGCGCCCTGCTCGACCGCCCGCCGGGCCGCCTACGGTCTCGCGAGCCTGCTCCAACTCCTGCTGGTCTATGTGCCCTTGGCGGTCGGCGGCGGCTTTCTGCTGCTGGACCTGGCACCCCGCCTTGAGGTGCTGCTCGACCCGGACGTGGCCGACATGACCTCGGCCCGCTTCTACGCCGAGGCCCTGGGCGTGTCCGTCGTGTTCTTCGCGGCCGTGCTCGTCGTCGGGGCCGTGAGCGTGACCCTGGTCCCCCGGGTGCTGAACCTGCTGATCCGGCCGGACCGCGTATATCCGCTGTACGGCCTGCACTACGGGGCGCAGCGGGCCATCACCCGGATGACCAACCTGAAGTTCTTCCTGTGGCTGACCGGCGACAGTTCGTACGTCGTCCACTATCTGCGGGCGATCGGCTACGACCTCTCGCACGTCGAGCAGACCGGCTCCAACTTCGGTACGGAGGTACGGCAGGAGACCCCCTACCTGGTCTCCGTCGGGCGCGGCACGATGGTCGCCGACGGGTTGTCCGTCCTCAACGCGGACTACTCCGCCACGTCGTTCCGGGTCACCCGGGCGGAGATCGGGCCGCACAGCTTCCTCGGCAACCACATCGCCTACCCCTCGGGGGGTCGCACCGGCGGGAACGTCCTCCTTGCGACCAAGGTGATGGTGCCGCTGGACGGTGAAGTCCGGGAGAACGTCGGCCTGTTGGGCTCGCCGTCCTTCGAGATCCCGAGGTCGGTGGAGCGGGACAGCAGCTTCGACCATCTGCGCGAGGGCGACGAGTTCCGCCGCCGGCTCACCGCGAAGAACCGCTACAACCTGCGCACGATGGGCCTGTTCCTGTTCGTACGCTGGCTGCACTCGCTGCTCTTCACGGTGCTCGGCTTCGCGGCCCTCGCCGTGCACGGCACGCACGGCGTGGCCGCCGGTGCGCTGGTGGGCGCCTCCCTGTTCCTCGGGCTCGTGCTCACCGCCGGGTACTACGTGCTCGTGGAGCGGCTCATCACCCGCTTCCGGTCCCTGGTGCCGAGGTTGTGCTCCATCTACGAGCCGCACTTCTGGTGGCAGGAGCGGCTGTGGAAGGTGCCCGCCGCGTATCTCGTCGCGCTCAACGGCACGCCGTTCAAGAGCCTGGCCTGGCGGCTGCTGGGGGTGCGGATCGGGCGCCGGGTCTTCGACGACGGCGCCGCCATCACCGAGCGCACGCTGACGACGATCGGCGACGACTGCACGCTCGGCCCGCGCAGCATCCTCCAGGCCCACTCGCAGGAGGACGGCACCTTCAAGTCCGACCACATCGTCCTGGGCGCGGGCGTCACGGTCGGCACCGGAGCGCTCGTGCACTACGGGGTGTCGGTGGGCGACGGGGCCCAACTCGCCCCGGACTCCTTCCTCATGAAGGGCGAGGACATGCCGTGCCTGGCCCGCTGGGGCGGCAACCCGGCGGTGGCCCTGCGCAGCGACCAGATCGCACCACCCGCAAGGTCCGCAAGGGCCAAGGAGATTCGGACGACGACCGCAGAAATGACGGACACGGAAATTCCCACGGGGGCAGAACGATGAACACGATTCCACGCTGGATATCCGGCCCGGTGCCGGGCGAGAACCCGAAGAGCGGACCCCACCCGGTGTACGCCGAGTACGAAGTCCCGTTCGACGCGAGCCTGTTGAGGTCGGCCTCGTTCGAGTCCGCGCTGCTCGCCGCGCACGCCAAGGTGCTCGCCGCGCTGTCCGGCGAGCGGGAGGTCACCACCGGGTACGTGGCGGTGAAGGGCGAGCGGCCCGTGGCCCGCCGGATGACGGTCGCCCCCGGCTCCTGGCGGGAGCTGCTGGCGCTGACGGACCTCGCCGACGAGCCGGGCGGGGCGGACGAGCCGTCGTACGAGACGGTCCTCGACCCGCACGGCGGTGAACCCGGCGCGGACGGCGCCGTGTTGTACCTGAGCGTCGGTGAGCGCGCCCTGCGGCTGTGGCACCGCACCGATGTCCTGGACGGCGCGGCGGCGGCCCGGATCGCGGGCTACCACCTCACCGCGCTCTCCCTGATGGCCGCCGACCCGGACGCCGACCACGAGGGGCAGAGCCTGCTGTCCGGGGCCGAACTCGCCTTCCAGCTGGACGGGTTGGCGGGCCCCGAGCGCGAACTCCCGGACCACCGGGTGCACGAGCTGTTCGAGGAGCGGGCGCGGAAACACCCGGACGCGGTCGCGGCCGTGCAAGACGGGACGGTGTGGACCTACCGGCAGCTCAACTCCCGGGCGAACCGGCTCGGTCGGGCCCTGCTGGCGCGCGGGCTGGCCCGGGAGGACGTCGTCGCCGTGGTCACCGAGCGCAACCTCGACTGGATGGCCGCCGTGCTCGGCGTGCTGAAGGCGGGCGGTGTCTATCTCCCGGTCGAGCCGCACTTCCCGGCCGGGCGGATCACCGCGACCCTGACCCGCGCCGAGTGCGCGTTCGTCGTCACCGAGCACGGCAGCACGACCACGCTCGACGCGACCGGGACGGACGTACCGAGGCTGTACGTCGACGAGATCGCGGCGGAGGGGCACGCGGACGACGACCTCGGGGTGGAGGTCACCGCGGATCAACTGGCCTACATCTACTTCACGTCGGGGTCGACCGGGGAGCCCAAGGGTGCGATGTGCGAGCACGCGGGGTTCGTGAACCACGTCCTCGCCAAGATCGAGGACCTGGAGGTCGGCGAGGGGCAGACGGTCGCGCAGACCGCTCCCCAGTGCTTCGACATCTCGCTGTGGCAGCTGGTGTCGGCCCTGCTGGTGGGCGGCCGGACGCTGATCGTCGGGCAGGACGTGATCCTGGACGTGCCCCGGTTCGTGGACACGATCGTGCGGGGCGGGGTCAATGTGCTCCAGATCGTGCCGTCGTATCTCGAAGCGGTGCTCGCCGAGTTGGAGCAGCGGCCCCGTGAACTCCCCGAGCTGCACTGTGTGTCGGTGACCGGGGAGGCGGTGAAGCGGGAGCTGGTGCAGCGCTGGTTCGCCGCCCAGCCCGGCATCAAGGTCGCCAACGCCTACGGTCTGACGGAGACTTCGGACGACACCAACCACGAGGTCATGGACCGGGTGCCGGACGGGCCCCGGGTGCCGCTCGGGCGGCCCGTGCGCAACGTGCGCGTGTACGTGGTCGACGAGCACCTCGCGCCGGTGCCGCTGGGGGCGCCCGGGGAGATCGTGTTCTCCGGGGTGTGCGTCGGGCGCGGGTACGTCAACGACCCCGAGCGGACGGCAGCCGCGTTCACCCTGGACCCGTACCGGCCCGGTGAGCGGCTCTACCGCAGCGGGGACCACGGGCGGTGGCTGCCCGACGGCAGGCTGGAGTTCCTCGGCCGCCGGGACACCCAGGTGAAGCTGCGGGGCTTCCGGATCGAGATCGGCGAGATCGAGAACGCGCTGCTGCGGGTGCCCGGCGTCCGCGACGGTGCCGTGGTCGTCGTACGGGGCGCCCGGCTGGTGGCGTTCTGCACCGGCGCCGAACTCGGCGGCGTGCGGGAGCGGTTGGCCGAGTCGCTGCCCGCGTACATGGTTCCGGCGGCCGTGCACTGGCGTGAGCGGCTGCCGCTCACGCCCAACGGCAAGACGGACCGCAGGACGCTCACCGCGCTCGCCGAGGAACTCGGCGCCGCCGACCAGGGTGTCCAGGGTCCGGAGACGGCCGGTGAGCGGCGGCTGGCCGCCGCGTGGGCCGACGTACTCGGTGTTCCGGCCGACCGGATCGGACGGCTTGACCACTTCTTCGACCGGGGCGGCACCTCGCTGGCGGCGGTCCGGCTGTCGATCGCGCTGGACCGGGCGATCACCCACAAGGACGTCATCCGCCACCCGGTCCTCGCCGACCTGGCCGAGCTGCTCGACGCACCGGCCGCCACCGCCTGACGACGCGCCGCGACCAGGAAAAGAAGACCAGGAACAGGAAAGAGACGGAACGACACATGGCACTCTCATCCACACCCGCGACGCCGACACCCGTGCCCAGGACGGCACTTCCCGGCATCGAGCTGCTTCCCGGCCGGCCGCCGGTCCTGCACACCCCGGCCGTCGCCGACCCGGCCGAGTGGGCGGGCGCCCACCGGGACGCGCTGCGCGCGGCCGTCGCCGAGCACGGATCGCTGCTGGTGCGCGGCCTCGGACTGCGCGAGCCCGCCACGACCGGCGCCGTGCTGCGGCGGCTGGCCGACGGCCTGATGCGCGACCAGGAGGCCTTCGCGCCCCGGCGGAAGTACGCCGACGGCGTGTACTCCTCCTCCAAGTGGCCGCCCAACCAGCCGATGTGCATGCACCACGAGCTGAGCTACGCCCAGGAGTTCCCCGGCCTGCTGCTGTTCGCCTGCCTGGAGGCGCCCGCCGAGGGCGGCGCCACCGGGATGGCCGACGCGGCGGCCGTGCTGGACGCGCTGCCCGCCGAACTCGTCCAACGCTTCGAGCGGGAGGGCTGGTTGCTCACCCGGACCTTCAACGACGAGATAGGCGCGACGCTCGCCGAGGCCTTCGGCACCTCCGACCGGCCCTCCGTCGAGCGCTACTGCCGCTCCCACGCCATCGAGTTCGCCTGGGAGCCGGACGGCTCCCTGCGCACCCGGCAGCGCCGCGCCGCGATCCTGCGCCACCCGGTCACCGGCCGCCGCTGCTGGTTCAACCAGATCGCCTTCCTCAACGAGTGGACGATGGACCCGGAGGTCCACGAGTACCTGGTCGACGTGTACGGCGCCGACGGCCTCCCCTTCAACACCCGCTACGGCGACGGCGATCCGGTCGGCGAGGACGTCGTCCAGATCCTCAACGAGGTGTACACGGCGCACACCGTGCGCGAGCCGTGGCGCGGCGGCGATCTGCTGCTCGTCGACAACATCCGTACGGCACACAGCCGGGAGCCGTTCGAGGGGCCGCGCGAGGTCCTCGCCGCCCTGGCCGACCCGGTCCACCGCACCGACGTCTCCGACCCGCTCGAAGGGACAGCCTCATGACCACGAACCCTGTCACCGCCCCTGTCACCACTTCTGTCGCGGTCCCGCCGTTCTCCGTCGTCTCCGGCGAGCAGGTCCAACAGGCCCTCCGGGGACGGGAGTCGGACGTCGTCGACCTCGTCGAGGCGGTGTACCGGCTGCACGGCGCCGGGGACTCGGTGAACCCGCCCTCGTACTTCCTGCGCTTCCCGGACCGTCCGTCGTCGCGGATCATCGCGCTGCCCGCGTCGATCGGCGGGGACGTACGGGTGGACGGGCTGAAGTGGGTGTCCAGCTTCCCGGAGAACGTGGCGGGCGGGATCCCGCGGGCGTCGGCCGTGCTGATCCTCAACGACCACGACACGGGCTATCCCTTCGCCTGCCTGGAGAGTTCCATCATCAGCGCCGCCCGCACGGCGGCCTCGGCCGCGCTGGCCGCCGCCAGGCTGAGCCAGGGGCGTACCCGGCCCACCCGGGTCGGGTTCGTCGGCACCGGGCTGATCGCCCGCTACATCCACACCTATCTGGCCGCCACCGGCTGGGAGTTCGACGAGACGGGCGTGTTCGACCTGTCCGCCGACAGCGCGGCCGGCTTCCGGGGCTATCTGGAACGGTCGGAGAACGGCGGCAAGATCACCGTCCACGACAGCGCCGAACAGCTGGTCAGGTCGAGCGACTTGCTGGTGTTCGCCACCGTCGCCGCGAAGCCGCACATCCACGACGTGTCGTGGTTCGACCACCATCCGCTGGTGCTGCACGTCTCGTTGCGCGACCTCGCGCCCGAGATCCTGCTCGCCTCGGCGAACTACGTCGACGACGTCGAGCACTGCCTGAAGGCGGACACCTCGCCGCACCTGGCCGAACAGCTCACCGGCGGCCGGGAGTTCATCGACGGCACGCTGGACGACGTACTCACCGGCCGCACGAAGGTGCCGGTGGACCGGCCGGTGGTGTTCTCGCCCTTCGGCCTCGGGGTGCTCGACCTCGCCGTCGGCAGGTTCGTCCACGACGAGGTGGCCCGGCGCGGCGAACTCCGGGTCGTCGACGGCTTCTTCCACGAACTGCGCAGGCACGGCTGACCCGTCAGGGGGCCGGCGGCAGCGCCCGGGAGACCGGGCGCCGTGCCACAGATCAGGCGTGCCGAACACAGGGGCGCCACACTCAGGGGGACAACATGCCAGTCATTTCCCAACCATCGGACTTCAACGAGGACGAGCTGTACGTCGACCTGCGGGCCACCGTCGGGCTCCCCCTCTATCTGAAGTGCGAGGGCTTCAACTTCGCCGGTTCGATCAAGATGAAGGCCGCCTGCGAGATGGTGTCGGCCGCCGAACGGGACGGCAGGCTGCGGCCGGGATCCGTTCTCGTGGAGTCCTCGTCGGGCAACCTGGGCGTCGCGCTCAGTGTGCTCGCCGCCAGTCGGGGCTACGGGTTCCTGTGCGTGACCGACTCGCGCTGCAACGCACAGGCGATCCGGCTCATGGAGACGCTGGGCAGCCGGGTGCACGTCGTCGACCGGCCCGATCTGCACGGCGGCCTGCTGGGCGCCCGGATCGGCTACGTCCGCGCGCTGTGCGCCTCCGACGAGCGCTACGTATGGCTCAACCAGTACGCCAACGACGGGAACTGGCGGGCGCACTACCGCACGACGGCACCGGCGATCGCCCGCCGGTTCCCGGGCCTGGACGTCCTGTTCGTCGGGGCGGGCACCACCGGCACGCTGATGGGCTGCGCGCGCTGGTTCTGGCAGTGGAACCGGCGGGTGCGGATCGTCGCCGTGGACGCGGTCGGCTCGGTCACCTTCGGCGGACCGCCGGGACCCCGGATGATCCCGGGCCTGGGCACGAGCGTACGGCCGGAGCTGCTGGACGAGTCCTACATCGACGAGGTGATCCGGGTCGAGGAACCGGACGCGGTGCGGGTCTGCCGGCGGCTGGCCTCCCGGGGCTTCCTGTTCGGCGGGTCCACGGGCACGGTCATCAGCGGGGCCAGGCAGTGGCTGGCCCGGCACGACGGCCGCGACCTCACGGCGGTGGCCATCGCCCCGGACCTCGGCGAGCGCTACCTCGACACCGTGTACCACCCCGGCTGGCTGGAGTCCCTTCAGGCCGACCAGCACCTGGCCGACCGCGACATGGCCTCCCTGGCCTCCGACGAACTGGCGACTCTCTCCCGCCCGGCCTAGGGCGGACAGGGTGCCGCGCCACGGGTAGGTTCCCCTCATGGCAGCCAGCACCCACACCGTGACCAACCAGGCGCCGCCCCTGGTCGGATATGACGTGTTCTCCGCCGACCAGGCCCTGGTGGCGGCCGTCGAACGGCATCTGGACCCCGGGCTTCTCGACGAGGCCCGGGACGACCTCTCCTCGCTCGGGAGGTCCGCCGGGTCCGCGCAGGTGCAGGAATGGGGGGCGCTCGCCAACGAGAACCCCCCGAAACTGCGCACGCACGACCGGTACGGCAACCGGATCGACGAGGTGGAGTTCCATCCGGCCTGGCACCGGCTGCTCGGCAAGGGCGTCTCCGCCGGGCTGACGGCGGCCTGGACCCGGCCGGGCGGGCACGTTCGGCGGGCCGCCGGGTTCCTGGTCTGGTCGCAGGCCGAGGCGGGCCACGGCTGCCCGCTGTCGATGACCCACGCGGCGGTGCCCGCGCTGCGCACCGACCCGGCGCTCGCCGCCGAATGGGAGCCCCTGCTGACGTCCACCGTCTACGAGGAGGGGCTGCGGCCGGCCGACCGCAAGTCCGGGGTGCTCTTCGGGATGGGCATGACGGAGAAACAGGGCGGCAGCGACGTACGCGCCAACACGACCGTCGCGAGGCCGCTCGCCGAGGACGGGACGTACGAGCTGACCGGCCACAAGTGGTTCTGTTCGGCGCCCATGTCGGACGGTTTCCTGGTCCTCGCGCAGGCGCCCGGCGGGGTGACCTGCTTCCTCCTGCCCCGCGTCCTGCCCGACGGCACACGCAACGAGTTCCGCGTCCAGCGGCTCAAGGACAAGCTGGGCAACCGGTCGAACGCCTCCGCCGAGGTCGAGTTCGACGGGACGTGGACGCGCCGGGTCGGCGACGAGGGGCGCGGGGTGCGCACCATCATCGAGATGGTCGCGGCGACCCGGCTCGACTGTGTGCTCGGCTCGGCCGCGCTGATGCGGCAGGCGGTCGCCCAGGCCGTCCACCACTGCGCCCACCGCGAGGCCTTCGGCGGCAAGTTGACCGACAAGCCGCTGATGCGCAACGTCCTGGCCGACCTGGCACTCGAGTCGGAGGCGGCGACCACCCTCGCGCTGCGGCTGGCCGCCGCCTACGACGACGGAGGCGAGCAGGAACGGGCCTTCCTGCGGCTGGCGTTGCCCGCCGCCAAGTACTGGGTGACCAAGCGCTGCACCCCGCTGGTGGCGGAGGCCGCCGAGTGCCTGGGCGGCAACGGCTACGTCGAGGAGTCGGGCCTGCCCCGGCTGTTGCGCGAGTCACCCCTCAACTCGGTCTGGGAGGGCGCCGGGAACGTCCAGGCGCTGGACGTACTGCGGGCCATGCAGCGCGAGCCGGCTGCCCTCAACGCGTTCCTCGTGGAGGTCGGCAGGGCGCGCGGCGCGGACCACCGACTCGACGGCGCCATCAAGAACCTGCTGACCGAACTCGCCGACCTGGACGGCATCGAGGGCCGCGCCCGCCGTCTGGTCGAGCGGATCGCCCTGGTCCTCCAGGGCTCCCTGCTGGTCCGCTTCGCACCCCCGGAGGTCGCCGACGCGTTCTGCGCGTCCCGCCTGGGCGGCGACTGGGGCAACGCCTTCGGCACCCTCCCGCACAGCCTGGACCTGGCCTCCGTGGTGGAGCGGGCGCGGCCGTCGGGCTGAGGGTCCGTCCGAAAGGGGCGGCACGGGGGTGGTGCTGCGCCGACACGGCACCACCCCCGCTCGCTGGCCCCGCATGGATCGGGAGCGTGGACGCCGCGTGCGGCGTCGCCCAAGTTTCAAACACCGCAGGGCAGTTCACCAGGGTTGCAGAGGGTTGCAACTTGTCGGCAACTGTGTGCGGAGTGTGTCGCTCCGGTGCCACGGGACGGCACCATGAGACAACCGGTCAATACGTACGGGAGGACTCAGTGGCGAACCCGCCGATGGACGTCGCACAGCTCGCCGCCCGTGACGCGGCGCAGGCTGCCCGGCTGCTCAGCGACGTACGCGCGGCCCGGCTCACCGGACAGCGCCCGCGGCTCGCGCCGCGCCCGGTGATCGACCAGTCCTGGGACCGCATGCTGCGCAGCGGCGTCGACCCCGACCACGACTTCCGGGCCGGGCTGCTGACCCGCGAGGAGTTGGAGCGGCGGCGCGAGACCTCACGGCTGCGGCACGTCCTCCCGGTGCTGCGGCAAGGGCTGTTGTCGGTGGCGGACGCCAGCCAGCACATCATGGTCGTCGCCGACGTGGACGGCCGGGTGCTGTGGCGCGAGGGCTGTACGCCGGTGCTGCGCAGGGCGGACTCCCTGGGCTTCGAGCCCGGCGCCGACTGGGCGGAGGACGTCGTCGGCACCAACGGCGTGGGCACACCGGTGGTCGCGCGGCGCCCCGTACAGGTCTTCGCCTCCGAGCACTTCGTCCGGTCGCACGCCACCTGGACGTGCACGGGCGCCCCGATCACCGACCCGCGCGACGGTCGGCTGATCGGCGTGGTGGACGTCAGCGGGCCGCTGGAGAGCATGCATCCGGCGACGCTCGCCTGGGTCGACTCGGTCGCCAAACTCGCCGAGGCGGGACTGCGGGAGCGGCACCACCGCTCGCTGGAGCGGCTACGGGTGGTGGCGGCACCGGTGCTGGCCAGGCTCGGCGGGCGGGCCGTGGCCGTCGACCGGGACGGCTGGACGGCGGCGGTCACCGGGATGCCGTACACGAACCGGGTGGCCCTGCCCAAGTCGCTCTCCCCGGGCTGCCGTTGGCTGCCGACCCTGGGACTGTGCGCGGTGGAGCCGCTGGCCGGCGGCTGGCTGTTACGGGCCACCGCGGAGCCCCAGCCCCAGGGCGCCACCCGGATCGTCCTGGACCTGGGCGGACCGCGCCGCCGGTCGGTGACGGTGTCGGGCCCCGCGGGCTCCTGGACCCACGAACTGAGTCCCCGGCACGCCGAGTTGCTGTACCTCCTGGCGCTGCGTCCGGCGGGCCGCAGTGCGGCGGGCCTGGCGGAGGACGTCTTCGGCGACCCGGCCCGCACGGTGACCGTACGCGCTGAGATGTCGCGGATACGGCGGTATCTCGGAGCGTTCCTCGACCATCGCCCGTACCGCTTCAGCGCGGACACGGAAGTCACCGTCCTGCTCCCGGACGACCCCCGCGATCTGCTCCCGCACTCGACGGCGCCCACGGTGGCCCAGGGACGCGGAACCGCGCCGCCGGACGACACACAGTGACCCGACTGTGACACCGGGGTGAGAAAACGCACCCGAACGGGCGCCGGAAGCAACACAGCCGCATCGATTCCGAGGTATTCGACCAGGCCTGGCGCCCCCTGACGTACCATCCATCACACGGCCCCCCCACACTGCCCGAGCGGTTCAACGCACGGACCGTGACCAGCAGTTGGCCTGCCACGGGAGGATGTAATGAAGCATCGCGGCAGACACCGCAGGCAGAAGAGGGGCAGAGCGCTGCGCGGCGTGCTCACCGGCACCGCTCTCGCCCTCACCGCCGCGGCCACCATCGTCAGCGCCTCCCAGGCCGTGAGCAGCGACAACCCGGGGCCCCTGAAGTCCGTCACGTCCGCCGCCGAGCTGAAGAACTTCCAGCTCAAGGAACACCTGGTGACGAAGAGTTCGCTCGACCGGCTGGCCACTTCCATGGGCGGCACGGTCGGCGTGAGCACCGTCCTGGAGCACACCAACCGCACGATGCGCAACACGGCGGAGTGCGTCCGCACCGAGACCGAGGCGCTGCCCGTCGCCCCGACAGCGACCCGCGCGTACTGCTGGGACGACGCCGACTCGGCGAGCCGGCGCTGGCTGCCGCAGTCCGTCACCACCTCCGGCGACGCGGACGAGGACGGCCGCTGGGGCGCCAACCGCGTGATCCTGTCCGGCTGGACGCACAACGACGCCAAGCCGGACGAGCCCACGGTCTCCAAGGGCCTGGCCCGGGTCGCCGTGGTCGACGCGAACGACCTGAGCAACATGACGTACCGCTGGGTGCTGCTGGTCGTCCCGACGAAGGACGGCTCGGACTACCGCAAGCTGTCGTCGTCGATCTCCGGCATGGTCTGGTACCAGGACAAGCTGCTGGTCACCGCCTCGCCCACGGACTCCGACCACAACTCCCTGTACGTGTACGACATGAACCGCATCCAGCGGGCCTCGGTCGACAGCCCGGCGGTCGGCAAGGTGCCCGGCGGCTGGTCGGCGCACGGCTACGGCTATGTCATGCCCGCGGTCGCCTCGTACAGCCTGGCCGGTGGCACGTGCGACCCGAGGTCGGACGACCGCACCCCCTGTTTCGGCTCGCTCTCCCTGGACCGCAGCTCCACGCCGGACAGCCTGGTCGCGAGCGAGCAGGTGGCGGCCGGCGCCGATCAGCGCAGCCGCCTGTGGCGCTACTCGTTCAGCAGCGGGAGCGACCGCTCGGGCCTCCTCGCCACCGACCTTCTGGGCCGCGCGGACGCGGTCGAGGCCTACTCGACGAAGGCCACCGGCATACAGGGCGTCCTGTCGTACCGCTCGGCGGGCGACGAGAAGGCGGACTGGTACGTCGGCCACGCCCCCGGCGCCAAGGACCGCCACGGCACCCTGTGGCGCCTGGACTCCGAGGGCGCCAAGGCGGCCCGCTGCGGCACCGACGACGAGTCCCGCCGCTGCTGGGCCGAACACGCCGAGTCCCTCTCCTACTGGGAGGGCACGGGCGAGGTCTGGTCCCTGACGGAACGGGCAGCGGACGCCCGAGCGGGCTGGCAGGGCACCCCGATCCCGGAACGGGTGCTGTACGCGGTACCGCTTTCGTCGATCACGGGTTCACTCAAATAGCAGGGTGAGCGACAGCGGGCCTGCTTTCAGGGGCGCGGGGCTGTATTGGATCTGCGGCACCGCCGCGTGGGCGCGACCAGCCCCCACCGGACCCGCGGCCAAATCGACACCCAACCCACCCAGATGATTCCCTGACCGCCATGACCAACATCGCCGTAACCACCTGGTCCCTGGAGCAGACAGCACCAACCGACCTCCTCCCCGCCCAAGCCCCCGACGGCGACGTCAAAATCACCCGAGCCAAAGTCCCCTCCCCCGAATTCAGCCGCTACCTCTACTCCTCCGTAGGCGGCGACATCCGCTGGACAGATCGCCTGACCTGGACATACGCCCGCTGGCAGGAGCACCTGGACCGCCCCGGCGTAGAAACCTGGGTCGCCTACGACCACGGCACCCCGGCCGGCTACCTGGAACTCGAACCCCAGGACGACGGAGTCGTGGAGATCGTCTACTTCGGCCTGATCCCCGCCTTCCGGGGAAGGCGCATCGGCGGCCACCTCCTCTCCTACGGAGCCGCCCGCGCCTGGGACCTGGCAAGCCGCTGGCCAGGGCTGACGCCGACCAAGCGCGTCTGGCTGCACACCTGCAGCAAGGACGGACCGCACGCGATGGACAACTACCTCCGCCGCGGTTTCGCCCTCTTCGACACCAAGGTCGAGGAGGAGAAGGAGGTCGCCGCCCCCGGCCCCTGGCCAGGAGCACATGCCGTCTCACCCAACGAGACAGGGGCGTCCGGATGACGGACAATGCTGGACTGTGTCCAGAACGCCATGACACGCTTCCGTCATGTCTGGAACTGGGATTGCCTTGGTGAGTCGACGCCACGTCGACCTCGGCCGCATGTCCAGCGCCATCTGTCCGGCGGGCTGACGAGCCACAGCACCGCCGCCCTCTCCCCTACGCCTCAGCCTGCGCAGAGCCGCGCCAGTCTGACCATGCGCCCGTACGCGCAGGTAAGAGCCGCTTCCCGCCTGTCCCGGAGGACCTAGAACCATGGCCGCCACCCCGCAGAACCCTGCCGCCGCGCCCCGCCGCAAGGTGAGCCGTCACCGTGGTGAGGGTCAGTGGGCAGCGGGACACTTCACCCCGCTGAACGGGAACGAGCAGTTCAAGAAGGACGACGACGGTCTCAATGTGCGGACACGCATTGAGACGATCTACTCCAAGCGCGGGTTCGACTCGATCGACCCCAACGACCTGCGCGGGCGCATGCGCTGGTGGGGCCTCTACACCCAGCGCAAGCCCGGGATCGACGGCGGCAAGACCGCGATCCTGGAGCCGGAGGAGCTGGACGACAAGTACTTCATGCTGCGCGTCCGCATCGACGGCGGTCGGCTCACCACCGAGCAGCTGCGGGTGGTCGGCGAGATCTCGCAGGAGTTCGCGCGCGGCACCGCCGACCTCACGGACCGGCAGAACGTGCAGTACCACTGGATCCGCATCGAGGACGTCCCGGAGATCTGGGAGCGGCTCGAAGCGGTCGGTCTGTCCACCACCGAGGCCTGCGGTGACACCCCCCGCGTCATCCTCGGTTCGCCGGTCGCCGGGATCGCCGAGGACGAGATCATCGACGGCACCCCCGCCATCGACGCCATCCAGCGGCGGATCATCGGCAACAAGGACTTCTCGAACCTGCCCCGCAAGTTCAAGTCCGCGATCTCCGGCTCGCCCCTCCTCGACGTGGCGCACGAGATCAACGACATCGCGTTCGTCGGTGTGGAGCACCCCGAGCACGGCCCCGGTTTCGACGTCTGGGTCGGCGGCGGTCTCTCCACCAACCCGAAGCTCGGCCAGCGGCTGGGCGCCTGGGTCCCGCTGGACGAGGTCCCGGACGTCTACGAGGGCGTCATCTCGATCTTCCGCGACCACGGCTACCGTCGGCTGCGCACCCGCGCCCGGCTGAAGTTCCTGCTCGCCGACTGGGGCGTGGAGAAGTTCCGCCAGGTCCTGGAGGACGACTACCTGAAGCGCAAGCTCGTCGACGGCCCGGCCCCGGCCCAGCCCGTCGCCCGCTGGCGCGACCACGTCGGCGTCCACCGCCAGAAGGACGGCCGCTTCTACGTCGGTTTCGCCCCGCGAGTGGGCCGCGTGGACGGCACGATCCTCACGAAGATCGCCGAGCTGGCCGAGGCCCACGGTTCGGGCCGCCTGCGTACCACCGCCGAGCAGAAGATGATCGTGCTCGATGTGGCGGAGGAGCAGATCGACTCGCTCGTCGAGGGTCTGGAGGCGCTCGACCTGACCGTCAAGCCGTCCTCGTTCCGGCGCGGCACGATGGCCTGCACCGGCATCGAGTACTGCAAGCTCGCGATCGTCGAGACGAAGGCGCGCGGCGCCTCGCTGATCGACGAACTGGAGCGCCGTATCCCGGAGTTCGACGAGCCGGTCACCATCAACATCAACGGCTGCCCGAACGCCTGCGCCCGTATCCAGGTCGCGGACATCGGTCTCAAGGGCCAGTTGATGCTGAACGACGCGGGCGAGCAGGTCGAGGGCTACCAGGTCCACCTGGGCGGCGCCCTCGGTCTGGAGGCCGGTTTCGGCCGCAAGGTCCGTGGTCTGAAGGTGACTTCGGAGGAACTGCCGGACTACGTCGAGCGCGTGCTGAAGAACTTCCAGGCGGAGCGCGAGGACGGCGAGCGCTTCGCCGCCTGGGCGACGCGTGCCTCCGAGGAGTCCCTGTCATGAGCGAGCGCGCGGCCCCCTTCCACTGCCCCTACTGCGGCGACGAGGACCTGCGTCCGAACGAGGAGGGTCACGGCGCCTGGGAATGCGGAGCGTGCAACCGAGCCTTCCAGTTGAAGTTCCTCGGGCTGCTGTCCCGTGGACTTCGGCGCAACGACGGTGGAGGGGACGAGATATGACGACGGTTCAGAAAGAGCGTACGACCGACGACTTGAAGGCGCTCGCCGAGCAGGCGGGCCGTGACCTGGAGGACGCCTCCGCGCTGGAGATCCTCCAGTGGGCCACCGCGACCTTCGGCAACCGTTTCTGTGTCACCTCCTCCATGGAGGACGCGGTGGTCGCCCACCTCGCCTCCCGCGCCAAGCCCGGTGTGGACGTCGTGTTCCTCGACACCGGCTACCACTTCCCCGAGACCATCGGCACCCGGGACGCGGTCGAGGCCGTGATGGACGTCCGCGTCCTCACCCTCACCCCGGTCCAGTCGGTCGCCGAGCAGGACGCCGAGTACGGGCCGAAGCTGCACGACCGCGACCCCGACCTGTGCTGCAGGCTGCGCAAGGTCGAGCCCCTGGAGCAGGGTCTCAAGGGGTACGCGGCCTGGGCGACCGGCCTGCGCCGCGACGAGTCGCCGACCCGGGCGAACACCCCGGTCGTCGGCTGGGACGAGAAGCGGCAGAAGGTCAAGGTCTCCCCCATCGCCCGCTGGACCCAGGACGACGTGGACGCGTACGTCGCCGAACACGGCGTACTCACCAACCCGTTGCTGATGGACGGCTACGCGTCCGTCGGCTGCGCCCCCTGCACCCGCCGGGTGCTGGAGGGCGAGGACGCACGCGCCGGCCGCTGGGCGGGGCGCGGCAAGACCGAGTGCGGGCTGCACGGCTGATGGCGACCGAGCACCCCAAGGCCCCTGAGCAGCAAGCGAATTCCGCGAACCCCGAGGACCAGGAGACACCTGTGACGACCGGAGCCACCGTATGGCTCACGGGTCTGCCGAGCGCCGGCAAGACCACCATCGCGTACGAGCTGGCCGGCCGGCTGCGCGAGGAGGGCCACCTCGTCGAGGTGCTCGACGGCGACGAGATCCGTGAGTTCATCTCGGCGGGCCTCGGCTTCTCCCGCGAGGACCGGCACACGAACGTGCAGCGCATCGGCTTCCTCGCCGAGCTGCTCGCCCGTAACGGCGTCAAGGCGCTGGTCCCGGTGATCGCGCCGTACGCGGACAGCCGCGAGGCGGTGCGCAAGCGGCACCAGGAGAGCGGCGCCGCGTACATCGAGGTGCATGTGGCGACCCCGGTCGAGGTGTGCTCCGTACGCGATGTGAAGGGTCTGTACGCCAAGCAGGCCGCGGGCGAGCTGACCGGGCTCACCGGAGTCGACGACCCGTACGAGGTGCCCGAGACGCCGGATCTGCGGATCGAGTCGCAGGACCAGACCGTCCAGGAGTCCGCGGCCGTGCTGCACGCGCTGCTCACCGAGAGGGGACTGGCATGACGACGACCGTTGCCAAGCCGGCGGAGGGTACGGGCGCCCCGTACGCCCTCTCCCATCTGGACGCGCTGGAGTCCGAGGCGGTCCACATCTTCCGTGAGGTGGCGGGGGAGTTCGAGCGGCCGGTGATCCTGTTCTCCGGCGGCAAGGACTCCATCGTCATGCTGCACCTGGCGCTGAAGGCCTTCGCGCCGGCCGCGATTCCCTTCTCCCTCCTGCATGTTGACACCGGGCACAACTTCCCCGAGGTACTGGAGTACCGGGACCGGGTGGTAGCGGCCCATGGGCTGCGGCTGCATGTGGCCTCCGTGCAGGAGTACATCGACCGGGGTGTGCTGAAGGAGCGGCCGGACGGGACGCGCAACCCCCTCCAGACGCTGCCGCTGACCGAGAAGATCCAGGCCGAGAAGTTCGACGCGGTCTTCGGCGGCGGTCGGCGCGACGAGGAGAAGGCGCGGGCGAAGGAGCGGGTGTTCAGTCTGCGGGACGAGTTCTCGCAGTGGGACCCGCGGCGCCAGCGCCCGGAGTTGTGGAACCTCTACAACGGGCGGCACGCGCCCGGCGAGCACGTACGCGTGTTCCCGCTCTCCAACTGGACCGAGCTGGACGTCTGGCAGTACATCTCCCGCGAGGGCATCGAGCTGCCGGACATCTACTTCGCGCACGAGCGTGAGGTGTTCCAGCGGGCCGGGATGTGGCTGACGGCGGGCGAGTGGGGCGGGCCGAAGGACGGGGAGACCGTCGAGAAGCGGCAGGTGCGCTACCGCACGGTCGGTGACATGTCCTGCACCGGTGCCGTCGACTCGGACGCGGTGACCCTGGCCGACGTCATCGTCGAGATCGCCGCCTCCCGGCTCACCGAGCGGGGTGCCACCCGCGCCGACGACAAGATGTCCGAGGCCGCGATGGAAGACCGCAAGCGCGAGGGGTACTTCTAGCCATGAGCACCACCAACGAAGTCACGGAACTCACCGAACTCGCGGAGACGACCCTCCTGCGGTTCGCCACCGCCGGTTCCGTCGACGACGGCAAGTCCACTCTCGTGGGCCGCCTGTTGCACGACTCCAAGTCGATCCTCACCGACCAACTGGAGGCGGTGGAGCGCGCGTCGGCCTCGCGGGGGCAGGAAGCCCCGGACCTCGCGCTGCTGACGGACGGGCTGCGCGCCGAGCGCGAGCAGGGCATCACGATCGACGTGGCGTACCGCTACTTCGCCACCCCCAAGCGCCGGTTCATCCTCGCCGACACACCAGGCCACGTGCAGTACACCCGCAACATGGTGACGGGTGCCTCCACGGCCGAGCTGACGGTGATCCTGATCGACGCCCGCAACGGCGTGGTCGAACAGACGCGCAGACACGCGGCGTTGGCCGCCCTGCTGCGGGTCCCGCACGTCGTGCTCGCGGTCAACAAGATGGACCTGGTCGAGTACAAGGAGTCGGTCTTCGCGGCCATTGCCGAGGAGTTCACGGCGTACGCGCTGGAGCTGGGCGTCCCGGAGATCACCGCGATCCCCATCTCGGCGCTGGCCGGCGACAACGTGGTGGACCCGTCCGCGAACATGGACTGGTACGGCGGGCCGACCTTCCTGGAGCACCTGGAGACGGTCCCGGTCGCCCACGACCTGAGCCACTGCCACGCCCGCCTGCCCGTGCAGTACGTGATCCGGCCGCAGACCGCCGAGCACCCCGACTACCGGGGGTACGCCGGCCAGATCGCCGCCGGTTCGTTCCGCGTCGGCGAGTCCGTCACGGTCCTCCCGTCCGGGCACGCGTCGAGGATCGCCGGTATCGACCTGCTCGGCGTGCCGGTCGACATCGCCTGGACCACGCAGTCGGTGACCGTCCTCCTGGAGGACGACATCGACATCTCGCGCGGCGACCTGATCGTGCCCAGCAAGGACGCGCCGCCGACCACACAGGACGTCGAGGCGACGGTCTGCCATGTCGCCGACGCGCCGCTGACGGTCGGCCACCGGGTGCTCCTCAAGCACGGCACCCGTACGGTCAAGGCGATCGTCAAGGACATCCCGTCCCGGCTCACGCTCGACGACCTGTCCCTGCACCCGCATCCGGGACAGCTCGTCGCCAACGACATCGGCCGCGTGAAGATCCGTACCGCCGAGCCGCTGCCCGTCGACTCGTACGCCGACTCCCGGCGCACCGGGTCCTTCATCCTGATCGACCCGAACGACGGCACCACGCTCACCGCGGGCATGGTCGGCGAGTCGTTCGCGTCCCCGGAGCCGGTCCGCGACGAGTCCGACGACGACGGGTGGGACTTCTGACATGAACGCCACCGACTACTACTCCACGTTCGCGAAAGAGGGGGGCCGCGTCGGCAGCGGCGATCTCGGCAGCGGGCAGGGCGGGGTCGCGCGATGTGCGTGCTGACGTACGCGCACCGCTTGCGCGCCCTGTCCCCCCACCGGACGTCCCGACATAGACGAAGACCTGCCGACCTCCCGGCCACGACCTGAAGAACCGTGACCGCCGGGCCTCCGAGAGGAACACCTCCCGTGCCTGTCAACCGCTCAACCTTCCTTCGCCGCGGCATCGCCGCGGTCGCCGCTCTTCCGCTGCTGACGCTCGCCGCGTGCGGGTACGGGTCGGACTCCAAGGACGACAGCTCCAAGGCGAAGGTCGCCGCGGGCGCCCAGAAGATCGACGGGCTGGACTCCGTCAAGATCGGCTACTTCGGCAACCTGACCCACGGCACCGCGCTCGTCGGTGTCAACAAGGGGTACTTCCAGAAGGCGCTGGGCGCCACCGAGGCCAAGTACCAGATCTTCAACGCCGGCCCGTCCGAGATCGAGGCCCTCAACTCGGGCTCCATCGACATCGGCTGGATCGGCCCGTCCCCGGCGATCAACGGCTTCACCAAGTCCAAGGGCACCAACCTGCGCATCATCGGCGGTTCGGCGTCCGGCGGTGTGAAGCTGGTCGTCAACCCGGACAAGATCAAGACCTTGAAGGACGTCAAGGGCAAGAAGATCGCCACCCCGCAGCTGGGCAACACGCAGGACGTGGCGTTCCTCAACTGGATCGCGGACCAGGGCTGGAAGGTCGACGCGGAGAGCGGCAAGGGCGATGTGTCGGTCGTCCGCACCGACAACAAGGTGACCCCGGACGCCTACAAGTCCGGCTCCATCGACGGCGCGTGGGTGCCGGAACCGACCGCGTCCAAGCTGGTCGCCGAGGGCGCGAAGGTGCTGCTCGACGAGTCCGACCTGTGGCCCGACAAGAAGTTCGTGATCACGAACATCATCGTGTCGCAGAAGTTCCTCAAGGAGCACCCCAAGGCCGTCGAGGCGGTCCTGAAGGCCTCGGTCGACACCAACAAGTGGATCAACGCCAACCCGGACGAGGCGAAGGCCGCGGCCAACGCGCAGTTGGGCATCGACTCCGGCAAGGAGCTGCCGGCGGACGTCCTGGACCCGGCGTGGAAGTCCATCCAGTTCACCAACGACCCGCTGGCCGCCACCCTCAACACCGAGGCGGAGCACGCGGTCAAGGCAGGTCTGCTGGAGGACCCGCTGCTGACGGGCATCTACGACCTCACGCCGCTGAACACGGTCCTCAAGGCCGCGGGTGAGAGCACGGTCGACGACGCCGGCCTCGGCGTCAAGTAAGTCCGGATCCCCTCAAGTCCCCAGGAGGTGACGACCATGGCCACCGCAGTCGCCAAGGCCGGACCGGCAGAGTCGGTCGAGTACGCCGCCCGTATCGAGCACGTCTCGAAGTCCTTCGCCGGTCCCGTCGGCCGGCAGCTCGTCCTCGACGACATCACTCTCGATGTCGCACCGGGCGAGTTCGTCACTCTCCTGGGGGCCTCGGGCTGTGGCAAGTCCACACTGCTCAACCTCGTCGCGGGTCTCGACGACCCGAGTTCAGGCAGCATCAAGACGGACGGGCGTCCGTCCCTGATGTTCCAGGAGCACGCCCTCTTCCCGTGGCTGACCGCGGGCAAGAACATCGAACTCGCCCTGAAACTGGGCGGAGTCGCGAAGAACGACCGGCGCGAGCGCGCCGAGGAGCTGCTGACGCTCGTCCGGCTGCAGGGCTCGTACGACAAGCGGGTGCACGAGCTGTCCGGCGGTATGCGCCAGCGGGTCGCGCTGGCGCGGGCGCTCGCCCAGGAGAGCCGGCTGCTGCTCATGGACGAGCCGTTCGCGGCGCTCGACGCGATCACCCGTGACGTGCTGCACGACGAACTGACCCGGATCTGGGCGGAGACCGGTGTCTCCGTCCTGTTCGTCACGCACAACGTGCGGGAGGCCGTGCGGCTTGCCCAGCGGGTCGTCCTGCTGTCGTCCCGGCCGGGCCGGATCGCGCGCGAGTGGACGGTCGAGATCCCGCAGCCGCGCCGCATCGAGGACGCCCCCGTGGCCGAACTGTCCATTGAGATCACCGAACAACTGCGTGGGGAGATCCGCCGTCATGGCCAGCAGTGACACGAAGTCGGGCCTGACGGACACGCGTCAGGCCCGGTCCGACGGCAACCTCCAGACCGCCGGCCTGGAAGCCGGTCTGGACGCCCTGGAGAACGTGGCCACCACGCGCACGCCCTTCTCGGTGACCTTCCGCGCCAAGATCCTCCCGCCGCTCATCGCGACCGGCGTGGTGCTGCTGGTCTGGCAGGCGCTGATCACCTTCAACGTCGTCACCGACCCGACCAAGCTGCCCTCCCCCGGCGATGTGGCCACCGAGTTCAAGGACGCCTGGCTGGAGGGCAAGCTCCTCGGCTACATCTGGACCAGTGTCGAGCGCGGTCTGCTCGGCTTCCTGCTGGCGCTGGCGATCGGCACCCCGCTGGGGCTGATCGTGGCCCGGGTGAAGTTCGTGCGCGCGGCGATCGGTCCGGTCCTGTCGGGTCTGCAGTCGCTGCCGTCGGTGGCGTGGGTGCCGCCGGCCGTGCTGTGGCTCGGTCTGAACAACTCGATGATGTACGCGGTGATCCTGCTCGGCGCGGTCCCGTCCATCGCCAACGGCCTGGTCTCCGGCATCGACCAGGTGCCGCCGCTGTTCCTGCGGGCGGGCCGCACGATGGGCGCGACCGGCTGGAAGGGCGCCTGGCACATCGTCCTGCCTGCCTCGCTGCCGGGCTATCTGGCCGGTCTGAAGCAGGGCTGGGCGTTCTCCTGGCGCTCCCTGATGGCGGCGGAGATCATCGCTTCCTCGCCCGACCTGGGCATCGGCCTCGGCGCGCTGCTGGAGAACGGCCGCAACGCCAGCTCCATGCCGATGATCTTCGAGGCGATCTTCCTGATCCTCTTCGTCGGTATCGCCGTCGACCTGCTCGTCTTCAGCCCGCTGGAGCGACGAGTCCTCCGCAGCCGAGGCCTCCTGGTGAAGAGCTGAAGCCTATGCACCACGAACCCGTTCTCCTCGTCATCGCCCACGGCAGCCGCGACCCGCGGCACGCGGCGACCGTCCACGCCCTCGTCCGGCGCGTACGGTCGCTGCGGCCGGGGCTGCGCGTGGAGACCGGCTTCCTGGAGTTCAACATCCCGTCCGTACCAGGGGTGTTGAACTCCCTGGCGGCGGAGGGCGTCCGTGACGTGATCGCCCTCCCCCTCCTCCTGACCCGAGCCTTCCACGCGAAGGCGGACATCCCGGCGGTCCTGCGCGACGCGCCACGCGGGCTCCGCATCCGCCAGGCTGAGGTGCTGGGCCCGTCCCCCCTCCTCCTCTCGGCGCTCGAACGCCGCCTGTACGAGGCGGGGTTGACGCCCGCCGACAAGCCCACGACCGGGGTCGTACTGGCCTCGGCGGGGTCCACCGACCCGGAGGCGCGTGCGGTGATCGCGGAGATCGCGCGGGAGTGGCGGCACACCGGCTGGCACGCCGTACGACCCGCGTTCGCCTCCGCCGCCCTCCCCCGAACGGAGGACGCGGTACGGGAGTTGCGCGACCTGGGCTGCGACCGCGTCGCCGTCGCGCCTTACGTCCTCGCCCCCGGCTTCCTGCCCGACCGCATCGCGCGGGGCGCCGCCGAGGCGGACGTCCTCGCCGACGTCCTGGGCCCGGCCCCCGAGGTGGCCCGGCTGCTGCTGCGCCGGTACGCGGAGGCGGCGTTGCGGATGCCGTCACCGCTGCCGGGGCGGACTTCAATGAGCGCGTAGGCGCGAGCGGGAAGTCGGGGCCCGCCCACGAACGGCTCGGCTCAGGCCAGAGGCAGCCCGGCCCAAGTCTCCTACTCAGTCCCGACCGCCTGGTCCGCCTCGTCCGCCTCGTCCGCCAAGCGCACCAGTTCCGCCGACGGCAGCGAACCGGCCGGTCGCCGTTCCCGGGCGAAGGTGTCGGCCAGTCGTTGCAGCAGCTCGTTCAGCGGTGTCGGTACGCCGTGCAGGCGGCCCAGGAACACGATCTCGCCGTTGAGATAGTCGGTCTCGATCGTGCCGGTGCCCCGGGCCAGGGACTGCCAGGTGGAGCCGCCACCGGGCTCGACGCCGGGCAGCGGATGCAGGGTGATCCGGTCGCCGCGCCGCTCCTTCGCCTCCTCTGCGCTCGTGTACGGGATTCCGGCCGCCGCGAGCACCGACTCGCCCTCGGCGTACACCCGCTGGCGCAGCCGTGCGCTCTCCTCGCTGTCCGCCGGGCCGCTGAGCGCGCGGACGGCGTTGCCGAGGTTGGTGAGCAGCTTGGCGTACAGCCAGCGTGCGACGTCCGGGACGACCGGTGCCTCGAACGCCGTCTTCTCCAGGTCTGCGGCGATCCGGCGCAGGGTGTTGTCCGTGCCATGCGGATAGCGGCCGAGGTGGAGGATGCCGGTGAGCGGGGCGCCGGCGGCGGAGACGACGCCGGGTTCCACATAGGTCGCGGGCAGCCAGACGCAGACCCCGTACACCCGCCGGAAGCGGCGCAGCGCGAGGCGCGGGCCCTCCACGCCGTTCTGCGCGCAGAGCAGCGGCAACCGCTCGGCCGCCGTACCGCCGCCCGCGACGGGCACCGGCCCCCAGGCGGCGAGGGCGCCCTCGCTGTCCTGGGTCTTCACGGTGAGGACGAGTACGTCGTCGGCGCGCAGGTCGCCGAGTGCGGCGGGTCCGTCGACGGTCGGCAGGCGGTACGTGTGCTGTCCGTCCGGGGTCACCAGCCGCAGCCCGTGCGCGCGCAGCGCCTCGTACTGGGCGCCCCGGGCGACGAGGACGACCTCGTGTCCGGCACCGGCCAGCCGTCCGCCGATGGCTCCGCCGACCGCCCCGGCCCCGATGATGATGTAGCGCATACCGATCAGCGTGCCAGCAGGGAAGCCGGCCGGTCGCCCCGGGTCAGTCTCCCGCCGTCAGCTCCACCAGTTTCACCACCGTGTTCCAGTTCCGCGTGGTCGCGATCACCCCCTTCAGGAACCGGGGTTTGGCGAGCTGCTCCGCGAGCTTGGAGCGGCCGAGGCCGTCCGGGGCGTACAGGTACAGGGCGCGGTCGCCGAGGCGGAACTCCTCGGGGAGGTGGGCGGGTTGGTCGATGTCCGCGAAGCGGGTGTCGTCGACCGGGGTGGAGAAGTAGGTCACGTGGAGTTGTTTCGGCTCCAACTCCGCTGCCGGGAAGGGGGAGTTGTCCCTGATCGACCGTAGGTACGCGTGGTCGCGCACGATCACGTCCACCGTGAAGCCGAAGTGTTTCTCGATCGCCCCCGAGATCTCCCCGGCCAGGGACTCCTCGTCGCCGTGCCCAGTGGCGAAGACCGCGTTGCCGCTCTGGAGGTACGTCGCCACGCCGCCGTAACCGAGGCCCTCCAGGAGGGTGCGCAGCTCGGCCATGGGGACCTTCTTGTTGCCGCCCACGTTGATGCCGCGCAGCAGCGCCGCGTAGGTCCTCGTCGCCCTCTCGCCCGTTGTCGTCCGCTCACCTGTCGTCATCCGCACACCATAGGGCGGCCCACTGACAGTCGCCCGGTGGCCGTGTCCCTGAGACATCACCCCGAGATCGTCTTTTAGATGTAGGGGGCCGGTGTCCTACCCAGTGGGGAGACCCCGGCATCCGACGGGAGGACTCCGGACCGCCACACCTCACCGGGGAGCACGACGAGACGCTCTTATCCGGCCCATACCTTCGAACTAAAGGTGATGGCAGGGGGCTGTCGCCGCTTACGAGGGGGCAAGCCCGTCATGGGGAACGGAGAAACGCGGGTGCGGGGCATAGCCGCCCGGGCCGGCGGCTGGAGCGCCAAGCACCGCTGGGCGGCCGTCGGGATCTGGGTGCTGTTCGTCGTCCTGGCGATGGGGCTCGGCTCCGCGGCCGGCAGCGTCGAGGTCAAGGAGAGCGACCAGCTGGGCGGCGAGACCCACACGGCCGCCAAGATCATCGAGGACGCCGGGATCGACGAACCCGCGAGCGAGACCGTCCTCATCCAGGCGAAGGACGGGAGCCTCAAGGCCACGGACGCCGCCTTCCGGGCCGCCGTCGCCGATGTCATGAAGGCGGTCGACGGCACCGGCAAGGTCACGGACGTGCAGTCGCCGTACGACACGGACACCCTCTCGAAGGACGGCCGCAGCGCGCTCGTCCAGTTCGACATGCGGGGCGACGCCGAGACCGCCGGTGACCGGGTCGAGCCGGTGCTGAAGGCCGTCGCGGACGTCCAGAAGGACCACGAGGAGCTGCGGATCGAGGAGATCGGCGGCGCCAGTATGAACAAGACGTTCGACGACGCCTTCGGTGACGACTTCAAGAAGGCCGAGTACTCCGCCCTGCCGGTGGCCCTCGGCATTCTGCTGATCGCGTTCGGCGCGGTGGTCGCGGCGCTGCTGCCGGTGGCGCTGGCGATGACCGCGATCATGGCGACGATGGGTCTGATGGGCCTCGTCAGCCACCTCCAGCCCATGGACGACACGGCAAGCTCTGTGATGCTGCTCGTCGGGCTCGCCGTCGGCGTCGACTACTGCCTGTTCTATCTGCGCCGGGAGCGCGAGGAGCGGGCGGCGGGCCGGTCGCCTGAGGTCGCGCTCCAGGTCGCCGCGGCGACCAGTGGCCGCGCGATCATCGTCTCCGGTGTCACGGTGTGCGTGGCGATGGCGGGCATGCTGTTCACCGGGCTCGCCACCTTCGAGGCGATGGGCCTGGCCTCGCTGATGGTCGTCGCGGTCGCCATGGTCGGTTCGGTCACCGTCCTCCCGGCGCTGCTCTCGCTGCTCGGCGAGCGCGTCGAGAAGGGCCGGATCCCCTTCCTGCACCCGGACAAGCGCCGCAAGAACGGCAACGGGCAGAAGGGCAACAGCGAGAGCCGGTTCTGGACGGCCGTGCTGAAGGTCGTCCTCGCCAGGCCCGCCATCGCCCTCGTCGTCGCGGCCGGTGCGCTGCTCGCCATCGCCGCGCCCGCGCTCGGCATGAAGACCCAGAACCTCACCCTGGACCAGGAGTTCGGCGACTCGCTGCCGATCGTCGGCACCTACAACCGCGTCAACGACGCCTTCCCCGGCGGCTCCGACCCCGCCGAGGTGATCGTCAAGGCGAAGGACATCAACGCGCCCGAGGTGAAGTCCGCGCTCGCAGACTTCCGTGCGCGGGCGATCAGTTCGGGCGCCTCGCGCGGCCCGGTGGACATCAAGCTGCACGACGCCGAGAACATCGCCTTCGTGTACGTCCCGCTGGTCGGCGGCTCCGACCTGGACAAGGCCGGCGAGAGCCTGGACAAGCTGCGCGACGAGGTACGTCCGGCCACGCTCGGCAAGGTCGACGGTGTCCAGGCGCCGATCACCGGACAGGTCGCGGGCTCCAAGGACTTCAACGACCAACTGGCGGGCGCGGTCGCCCCGGTCTTCGCCTTCGTGGTCGTGTTCGCCTTCCTGCTGATGCTCCTGTCGTTCCGCTCCGTGACGATCGCGATCACCTCGATCGCGCTCAACCTCCTCTCGGTCGCGGCGGCTTACGGCATCCTGGTCGCCGTCTTCCAGCACGGCTGGGGCGCGTCGCTGGTGGGCGCGGAGGGTGTGGGCGCGATCATCACCTGGCTGCCGCTGTTCCTCTTCGTGATCCTGTTCGGCCTGTCGATGGACTACCACGTGTTCGTCGTCTCGCGTATCCGTGAGGCACGTATGCGGGGCCGTACGACGAAGGACGCGATCCAGCACGGGGTGGTCACCACGGCCGGGGTCGTCACCAGTGCCGCCGTCATCATGGTCGCCGTGTTCGCCATCTTCGGGACGCTGTCGATGCAGTCCATGAAGCAGATGGGGGTCGGCCTCGCGGCGGCGGTGCTCATCGACGCGACGATCATCCGGGGTGTGCTGCTGCCCGCGGTGATGGCCCTGCTCGGCGAGCGCAACTGGTACTTCCCGAAGTGGCTGAACCGGCTGCCCGACCTGACGCACGACGAGTCTCCCGAGGCGGTCACGCCGAGGGTGGAGGGCGGCGAGCGGATCAGCGTCTGATCCATCGCCAGTTCCCTCACGGCGAGGGCCCGTTGGTCACCGGGGAGCCAACGGGCCCTTTGCGTACGTAGTTGGGGGCTCAGCGCGAGGGCAGCAGCTCGGCCTCGATCAGGTCGGCGGCCCGTCGGGTGCCACCCTCCCCGGCCATCCCGGCCTGAACCTCCTTGAGCCGCCCGGCCACTTCGGGATCGCCGACGAGCGCGAGCGCAGCCGCGCGCAGCGCCTCGGCGGTCGCCTCCTCCATGGGCAAGTGCCGGGCCACCCCGAGCCCCCGCAACATGTCCGCGTTGCCGAACTGGTCGGCAGCCTGCGGTACGGCGATCATCGGCGTCGCGGTGGCCAGCCCCTCCTGACTGCCACCGGCCCCGGCATGCGTGACGAACAGGTCGGCCTGTCGCAGGATCGCCAACTGCGGAACCCAGGAACGCACTTCGACATCGGCCGGTACGGGGCCCAGCTCGCCCGCGTCGACATGCTTGCCGACCTGGAGGACGAGGTGCCATCCCGGCAGCTCGGCGAAGGCGCGCACGCACTCCCGGTAGAACCCGGGCTGCCTGGTGAAGGCGGATCCCAGCGACACCAGGACGACCTTCTCTGCTCCGGCGGGCCGCTGCCAGTCCCCCTGCGCGGATCGGTCACCCTGGCAGGCGCCGACGAAGGTGTGGACGCGTTCGTCGACGCGGTCGGCGTTGGGCTGCAGGGCCTTGGGGATCAGCACGAGGGAACGGGCCGGGCGGCCGGCGAAGGGGTCGGGGTGCTGGGTGATGCCGTTCTCCTTCAGCCAGCCCTCGAAGCGCGCGTAGTAGGCCTGGCCACGCTCGGTCCGCCTGGGCTCGGCCCACATCGGCTCGGCGACCTCCTCCTCGTAACCGTCCCAGGCGACGAGGTTCGGCGAGAGGGAGATCGCGGGGACGCCCCAGCGGTGGGCGAGGACGCGGGCGGGGTAGGAGGCGATGTCGTGCAGGACGAGGTCCGGGGTGTCCCCCCGGTATGCCTCGATGAGCTGCGGCAACGCCTGGATCGCGTCGGCGAGGAAGGGCTCGACGTTGTCGAGGAGGGTACTGCCCCAGGCTTCCGGGTCGTCGTCGGGGCCGGGGAGCGTCGAGGTGTAGGGCACGGGTTCCGCCCCGGTCTCGGCCACCTTCTCGGCGAACGCGGGCGGAATCGCGTACGTGACGCGGTGTCCTCGGGCCACCAGCTCGCGGATGACCTCGATGCTGGGGTTCACGTGGCCGTGGGCGGCGATGGAGAACATGGCGATGTGAGCGGGGTTCACACGGGTGGGGGTCGCCGGAGTCGTGGTCGCGGGGGTGGTGGTCATGTTCTCGACCGTAAGCGAGACGATACGTCTCGTGCAACTTGATTGAACGGCCCTTCGCCGCGAGAGCCGCTCACCGCTGGTAGCGGGCCAGCACCAGATTCCCGTCCCTCACCAGCCGTCTCCGCAGCTCGGCGAGGTCGATCGCCCCGCTGTAGTACTCCTGGAACGCGGGCGTCGCGACCTTGTCCTTCCACTCCGGGTAGCCGCGTACGGACTGGGCGGGCGCCGAGCGGAGGTGGCCGGCGAGGGCGGTACCGGTCGCCCAGCCGTCCTTCTCCGTCCGCAGGGACGGGGACTTCAGGGCCTCGGTGCCGGTGGGCAGCATCCAGTCACCCAAGGCAAGCCGGACCATGTTCTCGGGGCGCAGCATGAAGTCGATGAACTCGGCCGCCTCGCGCGGATGTCGGCTGTCCTCGGCGATGGACAGGGTCTGCGGGCTGACGCCCTGGGTGAGTCCGTCGGCGCCCGCCGGTGCGGGCAGCACCTGCCACTCGAAGTCCTTCGGGGCCTGCTGCGCGATCTGCTGACGGTAGGAGAAGCCGAGCGGGACCATCGCGTACCGGCCGCCGAAGAACCCGGGCAGGGTGTCGGAGCCGCCGCTGCCGAGGGTGGTCGGGGAGGCGCTGTGGTCGGTGTTGGCCTGGTCGTGGATGGTGCGGGGCACGGTCTGGTCGGCCGCCTCGAACCGGATGGTCACCTTGCCGTCGGCACCCCGGTGGAAGAGCTGCCCGCCCGCCGACAGGGAGAGGTTGAGGGTGGCGGAGACGGGCTCCTTGAGCGGCCAGGCGACGCCGTACTTGCCGTCACCGCCGTCGCTGAGCTGCCGGGTGATTCGCCTGAACTCCGGCCAGCTCCACGGTCGTTCGGGAGTGGGAATCCGTACGCCCGCCTCCCGCAGCCACTTCGCGTTGGCGATCAGCACGCGGGGTTCCTGGAGGAACGGCACGCCGTACACACCGTCCCCGAAGGTCGTCGTCTCCCAACTGCGCTGCGGGATGCCGGACTTGAGCCGCGCGGGCAGCAGTTCGCGCAGATCGGCGAGGTAGCCGCCGTAGGCGAAGTCCGCGAGGTCGTCCGAGGCGTCGTGGATGATGTCGGGGGCCTCACCGCCCTCGAAGGAGGTGAGGAGCTGGTCGTGGACGCTGTCCCAACTGCCCTGGACGTACTCGACCTTGACGTCCGGATGGGTCGTGTTCCACTCCTTCACCAGCGCCTTGTTGGCGGCGACGGACTCGTCCTGCCAGGCGAGGGACTGGAAGCGGAGGGTGATCGTGCCGTCGGTGGCCGTACCACCGTCGCCGGTGCACCCGGCGAGCAGCAGGCCGAGGACGACCAGGAACCATCGCGCGCGCATCACGCCTTCACCGCCCCGGCCGTCATCCCGCCCGTGATCCGGCGCTGGATGACCGCGAAGACGACCAGCGAGGGCAGCGTCGCCAGGAACGCGGCGGCGGCCAGCGGGCCGAGGTCGGCCACGCCCTCCGCGCCGATGAAGTGCGTGAGGACGACCGGCAGGGTCTGCTTCTCCGGAGTCTTCAGCAGCACCAGCGCGAAGAAGAACTCGTTCCAGGCGGTGATGAACGCGAACAGTGCCGTGGCCACGATCCCCGGCGCGAGCAGCGGTGCCGTGACGAAGACGAGCGTGCGCAGGCGTCCGGCGCCGTCGACGGCCGCCGCCTCCTCCAACTCGGGTGGTACGGCCCGTACATACCCGACGAGCATCCACAGCGCGAACGGCAGCGACCACACCACGTACACCATCACCAGCCCGAAGACGGAGTCGATCAGCCGCAGGTTCTTCAGCACCAGGAACAGCGGGATGATCACCAGCACGAACGGGAACGCCTGGCTGACCACCACCCACCCGGTCGCCGCCCGCCCGAGCAGCGAGCGGTGCCTGGCCATGACGTAGGCCATGGGGGTCGCGAGCAGTACGGCGATCAGTGCGGCCGAGGCCGCCGCGAGCAGGGAGTTGAACGCGGCGTGCAGCAGGGGCTGTTCGTCGAAGGCCTGGCGGAAGTTGTCGAGGGTGGGGTTCCTCGGGATCCAGGTGGGGTGCAGACTGCCCAGTTCCCGTGGGGGCTTGAAGGCGGTGGACAGGAGCCAGAGGAACGGGAGGGCGAGGAAGGCGAGATACGCGAGGAGGGCCGCGTACTGACCGGCGCGGGCGCTCTTGCTGGTCCTCAACTTTCGTCCCCTCCCCGCAGTCGGCCGACGAGGAACACGGCGAGGAGGACGGAGATGAGGGCGACCATCACACAGCCCATGGCAGCCGCGTAGCCGAACTGGCCGTAGCGGAAGGCCTCTTCGTAGGCGAAGAGCATGGGGAGGCGGGTGCGTCCGCCGGGGCCGCCGTTGGTCAGGACGTAGACCAGGGCGAAGGAGTTGAAGTTCCAGATGAGGTTGAGGGCGGTGATGGCGAGCGCGATGGGGCGCAACGCGGGCCAAGTGACCGTCCGGAAACGGCGCCAGGCGCCCGCGCCGTCCATCGCCGCCGCCTCGTGCAGTTCGCGCGGGGTGTTCTGCAGGCCCGCGAGCAGGGCGACCGTCGTCTGTGGCATGCCCGCCCAGACGCCGACGACGATGACGGCGGGCAGCGCGGTCGCGAGGCCGCTGAGCCAGTCGCGGCCGTCGCCCAGGCCTAGGTCGCGGAGCGTCTCGTTGAGGACACCGGCGTCCGGGTTGTAGACGAGCCGCCACATGATGCCGACGACGACCTCGGGCATCGCCCACGGGACGATCGCGAGGGCGCGGGCCAGCCAGCGCAGCCGTAACTCCTGGTTGAGGAGGAGCGCGAGGCCGAGGGCGAGCAGGAACTGCGGCACGGTCACCCCGACCGCCCAGACCAGCCCGATCCGGAACGACTCCCAGAACAGCCGGTCGTGCAGCAGGTCCTGGAAGTTCAGGGTGCCGATCCACTGCGCGGACGCGGTCCGGCCCGACTGGGCGTCGGTGAAGGCCAGCAGGATGCCGTACAGCAGCGGGCCGACGCTGAGCACGAGGATGGGGATCAGGGCGGGCAGGACGAGGAACCAGGCGCCGTAACCGCCGAACGGCCGTCTGCCGCCGGGTCCGGCGCGTGGCGCGCGCTTCGCCGGTCGTCCGGTCCCGGTCACCAGTGTCACGCGATCGGCTCCTTCGGTCGTACCGAGTGGCCCCGGACGTCCCCGGACGGTCCCGTCATGGTCGTGAAGCCGATGTGCGCAGTCAAGGCACCGCGCACACGCCCCCACCAGTGCGAATGCGACACTGACCGGCGGATGGCGTGAACCCGACGCCGTTCACATACGTACGCGGCCATGGTCGGCGGATCATGGGCGTGACTTGCGCGGGAGGCGGACGATGGACGAGGCACGGGCCCGGGACGTACTGGCCACGGCGGGCGTACTGCCCGCCACGGCAGCGGACGTACGACTGCTCGCGCTGGGCGAGAACGCGGTGTTCGCCGCCGGTGACCTGGTCGTCAAGGTGGGCCGCGACGCCGAACTCCTCGACCGCGCCCGGCGGGAGCTGGACATCGCGCTCTGGCTCGCCGAGGCGGACGTCCCGGCGGTCCGCGCGGCCGACCCGAAGGCGCTCCTCGTCGAGGGCCACCCGGTGACCGTGTGGCACCGGCTGCCCGACCCCGAACGCCCCGCCGAACCAACGGATTTGGCCGAACTCCTACGGATCGTCCACGCCCTGCCCCTCCCCACCTCCTTCACCCTCCCGCCGCGCGAACTCCTCAGCGGCGTCGAACGCTGGCTGCGGCTCGCGGGCGACGCGATCGACCCGGCCGACGCGGCGTATCTGCGCGAGCGGCGCGACGGTTTCGCGGCAGCGGCAGCCGCGCTCGTCCCGCGCCTGCCGCGCGGCCCGATCCACGGCGACGCGCTGCCCCGCAACGTGCACATCGGCCCCGCCGGCCCGGTCCTGGTCGACCTGGAGACCTTCTCCGCCGATCTGCGCGAGCACGACCTGGTCGTCATGGCCCTCTCCCACGACCGGTACGGCCTGCCGACCGAGTCCTACGGCGCGTTCACGGATGCGTACGGGTGGGACGTACGGGAGTGGGAGGGGTGCGGGGTGCTGCGCGGGGCGCGGGAGACGGCGAGCTGTGCGTGGGTGGCGCAGCACGCGCCGGTGAATCCGAAGGCGCTGGCCGAGTTCGAGCGGCGGGTGCGGTCGCTGCGGGAGGGGGACGAGGCGGTGCGCTGGTATCCGTTCTGACCGCCCGTTCGCGGGGGCGCCGGTGTGCGTAGGGTGGGCGGCGTGTTGGTGATCCGTCACGGGTGGGGGCAGGGTGGATCGTCGTCTGGCGAAGCTGATCGTGGACGTCCTGATCATGCTGGTCGGGGCGTTGCTGGGCATCGCGGCCAACTACGCCACCAGCCGCACGGATCATGTGCCTTGGCTACTGCGGGTGTTGCGGGAGTGGTCGTTGCCGCTGGTCGTGACGGCGATCGTGCTGCTGGTCGCGGGACAGATCTGGCTGCACCTGCTGGACCGGCCGGTGGCGATCAGCCGGAGCTGGGACGCGGCCCAACCCCCTTATCCGGGGCTTGAGTCGTTCACCGAGGCCGACGCCGGGGTGTTCTTCGGCCGGGACCGGGAGATCAGGGACCTGGTCGGCAGGCTGCATCCCGCCGTACCGGCCCGCGCGCACCGGTTCGTCGCCGTGATCGGCCCCTCGGGCAGCGGGAAGTCGTCGCTGCTGCGGGCCGGTCTGCTGCCCACCCTCCGGCTGCGGCGCGGGCGTTGGGAGATCCTGCCGCCCTTCACGCCGGGCACCGACCCGCTGGCCGGGCTGGCGGCGAGTCTGGCCGCCGCGCCGGGGATCGGCATGAGCGTCGAGCAGGTTCGGGCGGAGCTGGGCGAGGGGGGTTCGGGGGTACGGCGGTGTGTGGACCGGGTGCGGGCGGCGGCGGGTAGGCGTGGATCCGGCGGACGTGCGGCGCCAGGTGGGCGTGCGGTGCCGGTGCTGCTGGTCGTCGATCAGCTTGAGGAGGTCTTCACACTGAGCGGGGCTCGGGAGCGGGACGCGTTTCTCGCGCTGCTCAGGGCGTCGCTCGCGGCGGACCCCTTGCTGTGGGTGGTGGCCGGGCTGCGGTCCGACTTCCTGACGGACGTGCTCGAAGCCGGGCACGCCGAGCTGGTACGGCAGCCCGCGCTGGTCGGGACGCTCGGCCGCCCGGAGCTGTTCGAGGTGATCGAGAAGCCTGCCGAATGCGTCGGCCTGACGTTCCGACCCGGGGCCGTAGCACGGATGGTGGACGACGCCGGAGGCGGTGACGCGCTGCCGCTGCTGGCGTACACCCTCCAGGAGCTGTACCTGCGGGTCGGCGCCGGCGGGACGGTCACGGCGGAGGACTACCGTCGTTCGGGCGGCGTCGCCGGGGCCCTGTCCGACCAGGCGGATCGCATCAGCGCCGAACTGCGCGCGGCCGACGCGGACTCGCCCGTCCTCGCCACACTGCTGAGGTTCGTGGCGATGGAGCGCGGCGAACCGACCCGCCGCCGGGTCGACCGCGCCGAACTCACGGACCAGGAACTCGTGGTGGCCGAGGCGTTCGTGACGGGGCGTCTGCTCGTCGGCGCGGACGGCGGCGTACTGGATGTCGCTCACGAGGCCCTGTTCCGGCAGTGGCCGCCGCTGCGGCAGACCGTCGAGGCCCGGGCGGAGGAGTTGCGGCACCGCACTGAACTGGAGCGCTGGGCACGGGACTGGGACCACTCGGGTCGCAAGGACGCGTACCTCCTGAACGGCGAACGCCTGCGCACCGCACTCCAACGGGCGGACGGCGCGGCCGACTTGACGACCGGCGCCCCGCTCCTCGCCGAGTTCCTGGAGTGCTCGGCGCGGCTGGACCGGGCGTCCGCGGAACAGCACGCCGACGCGGTGGCCGCGCGGGTGACGGAGATCGCCGCCGGTGATCCGGAGCTGGCGCTCCTGGGTGCGGTGGCCGCACTTGAGGAGTGGGCCCCGACCTCGGCCGCCCAGCAGGCACTGCACACCGCGCTCAACGTCTCCCACCTGCGGGCGGTGTTCCGGGGCCACGAGCAGGACATCAACGCGGTGGCCTGGTCGCCCGACGGCACCCGGCTGGCCACGGCCTCCGACGACGGCACGATCCGGATCTGGCACGGCGACGAGCGGCCCCCTCCCCGCACCGGGCCAACGGTCCTCGCACCCGACGGCACCAACAGCCGCGTACAGACGGTGACTTGGTCGCCGGACGGGAACCACCTGGCGAGCGGCGCCCGGGACGGCACGGTCACCGTCTGGGACGCCGCGACGGGTACCGCGCTCGGCACACTCACCGGGCACGGCGACGCCGTCCAGGCCGTCGCGTGGTCACCGGACGGCCGGCGGGTCGCCACGGCGAGCAGTGACCACACAGTGCGGATCTGGGACCCGACGGCCCTCGTGGAACTGACCTTGCTCACCGGCCACGAGCGACAGGTGCGGGACCTCGCGTGGTCGCCGGACGGGGAGCGGGTCGCCAGTGCGTCGGACGACGGTACGGTGCGCGTCTGGTCCGTGGAGGCCGGTGGGGCGGCCGGCCAAAGGGCTGCACACCAGGCCGCTGTCTCCGGCGTCGCGTGGTCCCCCGACGGGACACTGCTCGCGTCGGTGTCGGAGGACCGCACCGTCGTCGTCTGGTCCGCCATCGACCTGACCCAGCTCCAACTGCTGCGGTGCCGGGACAAGTTGAGCTGTGTCACCTGGTCCCCCGATGGCCGGTACCTGGCGGTCGGGGACGAGGTCCGGACAGTCCGGATCTGGGAACCGGACACCGGCGCGGAACGCACACTGTCCGGCCACACCGACAGCGTCAACGCCATCGCCTGGCACGGCTCCCGGATAGCCACCGTCTCCCGCGACAGAACGGTGGCCGTGTGGGACGCCACCGCACGCGGCGGTCAGCGCGCCACCCTGCGCGGCCACACCGCATCGGTCACCGGCGTCTCCTGGTCACCGGACGGCACCCGTGTCGCCACCGCTTCCCAGGACGGTACGGCGACGATCTGGGACCTCGCGGCAGGCGCCGCGGAGGCGGAGCTGGGGCACGCCGGTGAGGTGTCCGGCGTGGCCTGGTCGCCCGACGGCGCCCGGCTGGCCACGGTCTCGCTCGGCGGCGTCGCCACCCTCTGGAACGCGAGCGACCGCACCCAACTCTCCGTACTGCGCGGCCACGACGACGAGATCACCGCGATCTCCTGGTCCCCGGACGGCACCCGTATCGCCACGACGTCACGGGACCGCACCGCCCGCGTCTGGGCCGCCTCGGACGGCGGGGAACTCAAGGTACTCCGGGGCGGCGGCCACTGGCTCGGGGGCGCCACCTGGTCGCCCGACGGCCGTCGTCTCGCCACGTCGTGGACGGACCGGGCGGTCTGCGTCTGGGACCCCGAGCGGGGCACGCGCGTGACCACCCTCGAAGGGCACACGGACTACGCCTGGAGCATTGCCTGGTCCCCCGACGGGACACGCCTCGCCACCGGCTCCCGGGACAACACGGTCCGTGTCTGGGACTCGGTCACGGGCGCCGCCCTCCGCGTCATGACCGGCCACCGCGAACGGGTCCAGGGCGTCGCCTGGTCCCCCGACGGCCGGCACCTCGCCACCGCGTCCTGGGACCGGACGGTCCGGCTCTGGAACCCCGTCGACGGCCGGGAGTCGAAGGTCGTCGGCGTCCACGACGACGAGGTCAACGCCCTGGCCTGGCACCCCGACGGCTCCCGCTTGATCACGGTGTCCCGCGACCGCACGGCAAGGATCTGGGACCCGACGGCGGATCTCGAAACCCTGCTCGCGCTGGCCCGCTCCCGAGTCTTCCGCCGACTGACGGAGGACGAGCGACGCAGCTTCCTCCTACCGGACAACTGAAGCAACTGAAGCAGGAGTTCAGCCGTCGTCGTCATGGGCGAGTCCGTCCCTGATCGTGCGTGCCGCTCCGCGCAACTCGGTGAGCACCGTTCGTACGGCCTTTCTGGCCGTACGTTCCGGGCGGTGGAGGGCGTCGATCCGGCGTCTGGCCTGCACTCCGCTGAGGGGTTTCAGGACCAGGTCGGGGTGGGGGCGCGAGGTCCAGCGGGGCATCAGGGCGAGGCCTCCCCCGGCGGCCACCACCTCCGCCGCCACCGAGAACTCGTTGATGCGGTGGGCGAGACGGGGCCGGCGGCCCGCCGCCGTGGCGATGGCCTCGATCGTCGCCATGATCGGAAAACCGTCGTGTACGGCGATCCAGGGCTGGTCGGCCACATCGCGCGGGGTCAGCCGTGGCTTGGCGGCGAGCGGGTGACCGGCGGGCAGGGCGACGTCGAGGGGTTCGCTCAGCAGCGGGGTCGCCGTCACCGTGCGCGGCCAGGGCGGGGCGTGGTCGAGGCGGTGGGCGAGGACTAGGTCGTACTCCCTGGTCAGCGGCGGGAAGTCGTCCTGCGTGACATCCGCGTCGGCCAGCGCGAGCACCGGCCCGTCCGGTCCGGCGAGGGCGCGCAGCAGCAGTGGGAAGAAGGCGGCGCCCGCGCTGCTGAACGCCGCCACGGACACCTCCCCGTCCGGCCGGTCCAGGAACTCCTCGACGGTGTGCCGGGCCCGCGCGAGCGCCGACTCCACCTCGGTCGCCGCGCCCGCCAGCGCCTGTCCGGCGTCGGTCAGCACCAGCCGCCGCCCCTGTCGCTCGGTTAGCGGGACTGGGATGGCCCGCTGGAGCAGCCGCAGTTGCTGGGAGATCGCCGAGGGCGTGACGAGCAGCGCGTCGGCGACAGCCGTGACGCTGCCCAGCTCGCCGAGTTCGCGCAGGATGCGCAGCTGACGTTCGTCCACGGACCCAGTGTAGGCGGACTGTGTAGTGAAACTAAAAGATCGTTGAAGAAGGTGGCTCTAGGCTTCAAGGTCTCCGCCGGTGCACCGTAGTCGCGTGTCCGACTCCCGCCGTACCGATGCGGTACTCCTCCTTGTCGCGCTCGTCTGGGGCTCCAGCTACCTGTCCGCCCAGACGGCCACCACCGCCCTGCCCGTCCTGGTGGTCCTGCTCGCGCGGTACGCCCTCTCCGCGGTCGCCTGTCTGGGCCTGGTCGCGGCGGGACAGGGCAGGGAGCGAAGCAAAGCCGGGGACGGGGGCCGGGGCCAGGTCCGCGTCCGGGTCCGCGGCCAAGGCTCCCGGCTGTGGACGAGGGAGGAACTGCGGGCCGGCCTCCCACTCGGGCTGACGCAGGCAGCGGTCCTCGTCATCGAGACATACGGGGTCGCCCACACGACCGCCGCCAACGCGGGCCTGATCATCAGCCTGACCATCGTGCTCACCCCTCTCCTCGACCGCGCCGGACACCCCGGCGGGCTGCCCCCGGCGTTCTACGCAGCCGCCGGGGTCTGCGTCCTGGCGGTGGGCCTGCTGATGTCCGGCAACGGCTTCCACGCGCCGCGTCTCGGTGACCTGCTGATGGTGGGCGCGGCGCTGATACGGGCGGTCCACGTGGCCCTCGTCGGACGCCTCACCGCCGGCCGCCCGATCCGCCCCCTGCACCTGACGACCCTCCAGACGGTGATCGGCACGGCCCTGTTCCTGCCTGCCGCCGCCCCCGACCTCCCGGCACTCGCCCGCGCCGACACCGGCACCTGGACGCAGTTGCTGTATCTCGCCCTGTTCTGCAGTGTGTTCGCGTTCCTGGCACAGACGTGGGCGGTACAGCGGACGTCGGCGAGCCGGGCGAGTCTGCTGCTGGGGACGGAGCCGATCTGGGCGGCGGCGATCGGAATCGCCCTGGGCGGCGAACACCTGACGCCGCTCACGGCGCTGGGGGCGACCCTGATGGTGACGGGCACCTACTGGGGCCAGTCGGTGGAACGGGCCCACCGGGCCCGCCGAACCCCCCGAATTCCCTCGCCCCCGCCGCCCCTACCCTCCCCCAGAGGGGGGACCCCCACCATCCTCGGGGGCTCCGCCCCCGAACCCCCGCTACGGCGCTGAACGAGCCTTGTCCTCAAACGCCGGACAGGCTGAACCCCCACCCTCAAACCCCGACCCCAACCTCCCGCACAGGCCAACTCCCATCCACCACAGCCCCCACCTCCCCCTTCCTCCGCAAGAACCCCTGAAAATCCGCCGCCCACTCCGCATACCACTCGACCTGCCGCCGATGCAGCTCCACCGGCCCCAACCCACCCACCTTGGGATGCCGCTCGGCTATCGCACACGCCAACCGCGCCGCCGCCAACGCATCCGCCGACGCGTCGTGCGCCGCGTCCAACGCGACCCCGTACTCCGTACACACCGCTTCGAGGTTCCGCTTCCCGCGCCGATAGCGGTCGACGGACCGGTCGATCGTGTACGGGTCGATCACCGGCGCCGGTTCCAGCCCGTCCAACCGCTCCCGCAGGGACGGCAGCTCGTGCCGCCGCAGCTCCGCCGAGAGCAGGGTGAGGTCGAAGTTGGCGTTGTAGGCGACGACCGGTACGCCCGTCCTCCAGTACCCCACCAGCACCTCCGCGATGGCGTCCGCGACCTGGTCGGCCGGGCGCCCCTCGCTCGTCGCGCGCTCGTTGGTGATGCCGTGCACGGCCACCGCGTCCGCCGGGATCTCGACGCCCGGATCCGCCAGCCATTCCCGGCGGCCGAGCGGTTCCCCGCCCCTCACCTCGATCACCGCGCCGGTGACGATGCGCGCCTCGCGCGGGTCCGTCCCGGTCGTCTCCAGGTCGAAGCCGATCAGCAGCTCTTGGTGCCAGCCCATGCCTGGCCCCCCTTCTTGGTGGTGCTTTCCCCCAGTGGTCTCCACGATCCCACGAGCCACTGACAATCAGAGGACCGCACTCCGCTTGCCGGAGCCGCACAGGCCGGTCAGGTCAGGACACCGGCCGCGAATCCGCCCAGGCCACCTCGAACTCCTCGCGATACGTCGGGAAGATACCGATCTCCTCCACCTCGCCCGACTTGACCGTCCGGCTCCCGCCCCGCAGCACCAGCACCGGCGCCTCCATGCCCCGGGTCCGCCGCAGATAGGTCTGCACGATCGCGACCCCGTCCGAGCCGTCCCCGTCGACGAGGTAGGCGGTGAAGCGGGGTGTCTCGTCGAAGACCTGGATCTCGAAGGCGCCGGGGTCGCGCAGCTTCGACCGCACCCGGCGCATGTGCAGGATGTTCATTTCCACGGCTCGGCTCAACTCGCCCCGCTTGAGGCCGAGTTCCCGCTCGCGCCGCTTCACCGCGCTGGACGCGGGGTTCAGGAACAGCAGCCGTACCCGGCAGCCGGACTCCGCGAGGCGCACCAGTCGCCGTCCGGAGAAGTTCTGCACCAGCAGGTTGAGGCCGATGCCGATGGCGTCGAGGCGGCGCGCGCCGCCGAAGATGTCCTCGGCCGGGAACTGGCGCATCAGCCGCACCCGGTCGGTGTGCACGGCGACCACGTCGCCGTACCGGTCGCCCACCAGGTCCTCTACGGCGTCCACCGGCAGCCTGCGCGCGGAGGGTACGTCGCCGCCCGCGCCGAGGGTCTCCAGGAGCTTGCCGGAGGCGCGTTCGGCCTGGTTGAGGACGGCCTCGGACAGGGCGCGGTTGCGGGAGACGACGTTGCGCGTCACCTCCAGCTCGTCCAGGGCGAGTTCGACGTCGCGGCGCTCGTCGACGTACGGCTCGAAGCACGGCCAGTGCTGCACCATCAGCTCGCGCAGCTGGGGCAAGGTGAGGAAGCTCAGGACGTTGTCGTCGGCGGGGTCGAGCAAGTAGCCCTTGCGGCGGCTGACTTCACGTACCGCGACCGCTCGCTGCACCCACTCCTGACCGGCCGGGCCCGCGGCGGCGACCACCCACTCGTCGCCGTGGACAGGTTCGTAGATCGGGCGCAGTACGGCGGCCACGACCGCGCGCAGGCGCTGTTCGACCAGGTTCAGCCAGATGTAGGCCCGGCCGGCCCGCTGGGCGCGCGTACGCACCTCGCGCCAGGCGTCGGCGTCCCAGTCCAGTTCCGGTCCAATGGAACCCGTCTCCATCGGCCGTGCCAGGGACACCGCGCCGGGCGGGACCTCTGTGGAGTTCCCCTCGTGACTCTCGTCACCAGGGGGCAGCTCCAGCCCTCCCGAGCCCACCCGTGTACCGCCTTCCGCTCCCCCGAGCTTCTCCCCGTGGCCGGTCCCGGCCAACGATCAAGGAAGGGTACTCCGGGAGCGGTCGGCGGTGCAGCAGGATGGACAGGGTCGTTTCTCAACTACCGCTTTCGACATGCCCGTTCTGATCGGCGAGGGCGGCGGGAGTGAGCGGATTCATAGCCGTGACATCGCGCGGGGCGATGGCGAAGCCCTGCCAGTGGACCGGCATGGGCTGCTGGTCCTCGTCCCGGGCTATGTGGTGGAAGCCGACGTTCACCCAGACCAACGGGTGTGTGAGGGTCTGTCCGTTGACCCATCCGTCGACCGATTTCTTCGCGCCCGCACCGCAGTTGCCCAGGTTGTCGCTGGCGAACTGCTCGCACTTGTTGTACTCGGTGAAGTAGATGTCGTGCTTGGTGAAGCCGCGGCCCGGGTACTTGGTGCTGGCGCCGGGGACGATCTCGTACGAGCGCGCGTGGCCGTCCTTGTTCTTGCCGGTGGCGCTGACGATCCGCCACCAGCGCATGTTCTTGGCGTCGCCCGCGAGTTCCTTCTTGACCTGGGTGCGGGTCGTTCTGTTCGTGGGTCCCTCGTCGCCGCTCGCGGGCGGGCTGACCACGGAGTCGTACTGCTCGATCTTGCCCTTGGAGGAGCCGTCGAGGCCGAAGTCGAGCCGCCAGAAGACGTTGTGGCTGTGGCTGGTGGCGTACGCCTTGGCGCCCTTGCCGATGGGCCAGCCGCGGCCGTCGCCCGCGTCGTAGTCCTCGGGGGCGAGGCTGCCGGTGGCGCCGACGTTCATGTTGACGGTGCCGTCGTCCTGGAAGCGCCACTCGGTGATGTATTCGTACCAGCCGACCTGGTTGACGGTGTAGACGAGCAGGTCCTTGCCCTGGGTCTGCCAGACCTTGCCCGCGGTGTCGCCCTGCATGCGGTAGGCGTGGCCGCGTGAACGGGTCGTGGTGCACAGGCCCTTGACGTTCGCGTTGTCCGGGTCCCAGGCCTCGGGGACCTTGACGGTCTTGATGGTGCCGCCGGGGCACTCACCGGGCGCGAGGTTCATCAGGCCCTGGCCGAAGCCCGCCTGGGTGAGGTCGCTGTACTCGGCCTTGCCGTCGTCGTAGGGGACGTGTATCTGGCCGAGCTTCGCCGAGTTGAGGACCTTGATGGGGGACTCGCCCGGGGGCTGGTACGTGACGTTCTCCAGGACGAGCCCGGCCTCGCTCTCGTAGCGCCAGCACATCCGCCAGGTGGTGCCGGTGGTGAGCTTCTGCTCGATGCGGTACGGCGCACTGCACGGGGCGGGCGGCACGGGGCCCGCCTTCGGCTGGGCGGTGGCCGGGCCCGCCGCCGTGGTGAGGCCCGCGGCCAGGGCGACCGCGGAGAGGCCGGCGAGCACATACTTTTCGCGCATGACGAAGAGACTCCCAAGGAGGAGAGATCGAGACAGGGGTAACAGGAGTAAGGGGAGGGACAGGAGAGGGAAAGAGGGAAGGGGGCGGGAAGGAAGAGCCCCCGGTCAGCCGAGCGCGGCGACCTTGCGCGTGCTCAGGTCGATCACCAGCGAACGGGCGTCTATCCAGGGCCCGTTCTTCACCTTCGGGAAGAGCCGCACGCAGCGGTGCTCACCGCAGGAGGCGAGCACGGCGGGCTGGGCGCCCGGGACGGCCCGGTAGATCATGCTGGTGACGAGCAGCTGGTCCGGTGCGGTGAGGTCCTTGCCGGTCGCGTCCTTGTAGTCGGCCTTCAGGCCCGCGCCCAGCGGGTCGGCTATCAGCAGCACGGTCGCCTCGGCGGTCTCGGCGCGGGTCAGCGGCGGCTGTACGCCGTGCTGGGTGCCGGTCCGCTCGACCTTGCCGGTGTCGAGGTTGACGGTCCTGGTGACCAGGGTGTCGTCCTTGTAGTCGTAGTACGACACGTCCGCGCGCCGGGGCGCGTTCGCGTTGTCCACCTCGGAGGCCTCGGGGTCGGCGAGGTCGACGCCGATCCGCTGCGGGCCGCGCTCCCCCTCGACGTTCTCACTGGAGTCGAGCAGCTGGCGGTTGAGGACGATCCGCTCGACCTTCGCCATCTCGCCGTCGGTCAGCGGGTCGCGGCCGGTGCCCTTCGCGCCCTCGGCGGGCACCTGTTCGACGACGCCGGGCGGCACGGCGGCCTGCTGCCCGGACTGGTCCGCGCTCCCGCCCGTGCTCGTCGGACTGCCCGAGTTCCCCGCGCTCCCCGTACCTCCCGATTCGTCGGCCCCCGCCGGTCCCGGCAGCGTCACCGCGATCATGACGGCCGTACCGGCCACCGCGATCCCCGTACCCGCCACCACCTTGCCCAGGTGGCGGCGCACGATCTTGCGCACATTGTCCCCTTACTCCCCCTCACAGCCCAGGGAGTATGTGAAGAAGGAAGGTTTTGACATACCCGGGTGAGCGGGTACGCACTGGTCGACCGGTAAGAGGGACGTAAGTCGTAGGTGGTTCCATCACTTTCGGGGAGACTCGGAGCGGAGTCGCCCCAGCGTCGAACCACAACTGAAAGAGTCGGGTGCATGCAGGTCTGGCCAGGAGAGGCGTACCCACTCGGTGCCACGTACGACGGCGCCGGCACCAACTTCGCGGTCTTCTCGGAGGCCGCCGACCGGGTCGAACTGTGTCTGCTGCACGACGACGGCTCGGAGACTGCGGTCGAACTGCGGGAGAGCGACGCGTTCGTCCGGCATGCGTATCTGCCCGGCGTGATGCCGGGCCAGCGGTACGGCTTCCGGATGCACGGCCCGTACGCGCCCGAGCGCGGCCAGCGGTCCAACTCGGCGAAGCTGCTGCTCGACCCGTACGCGAAGGCGATCAGCGGCGCGGTGACCTGGGGCGAGGAGGTCTACGGCTACCACTTCGACGCACCCGAGCGGCGCAACGACCTGGACTCGGCGCCGCACACCATGTCGTCCGTCGTGGTCAACCCGTACTTCGACTGGGGCGACGACCGGCGCCCGCGCACCGAGTACCACCACACGGTGATCTACGAGGCCCATGTGAAGGGCCTGACGATGCGCCACCCGGCGCTGCCCGAGGAGTTGCGCGGGACCTACGCGGCGCTCGCCCACCCGGCGATCATCGAACACCTGACCAAGCTCGGGGTCACCGCCCTGGAGCTGATGCCGGTCCACCAGTTCGTGAACGACCACCGGCTGGTCGACATGGGCCTGAACAACTACTGGGGCTACAACACGATCGGCTTCTTCGCCCCGCACAACGCGTACGCCTCCTGGGGCGACCGCGGCCAGCAGGTCCTGGAGTTCAAGTCGGCGGTGCGGGCGCTGCACGAGGCCGGTATCGAGGTCATCCTGGACGTGGTCTACAACCACACCGCGGAGGGCAACCACCTGGGCCCGACGCTGTCCTTCCGGGGCATCGACAACGCGCAGTACTACCGGCTCGCCGAGGACCAGCGCTACTACATGGACACCACGGGCACCGGCAACTCGCTGCTCATGCGGTCCCCGCACGTCCTCCAGCTGATCATGGACTCGCTGCGCTACTGGGTCACCGAGATGCACGTGGACGGCTTCCGCTTCGACCTCGCGGCCACGCTGGCCAGGCAGTTCCACGAGGTGGACCGGCTGTCGTCGTTCTTCGACCTGGTCCAGCAGGACCCGGTGGTGTCCCAGGTGAAGCTGATCGCCGAGCCGTGGGACGTGGGCGAGGGCGGCTACCAGGTGGGCAACTTCCCGCCGCTGTGGACCGAGTGGAACGGCAAGTACCGCGACACCGTACGGGACATGTGGCGGGGCGAGCCGCGCACGCTCGCGGAGTTCGCGTCCCGGCTGACCGGCTCCTCGGACCTCTACCAGGACGACGGCCGCCGCCCGCTGGCCTCGATCAACTTCGTGACCTGCCACGACGGTTTCACCCTCAACGACCTGGTGTCGTACAACGACAAGCGCAACCTGGCCAACGGCGAGGACAACCGGGACGGCGAGAGCCACAACCGGTCCTGGAACTGCGGCGCGGAGGGCGAGACCGACGACCCGGACGTCCTCGCCTTGCGGGGGCGCCAGCTGCGGAACTTCATCGCGACCCTGATGCTGTCCCAGGGCGTGCCCATGATCAGCCACGGCGACGAGTTCGCCCGCACCCAGGGCGGCAACAACAACGCGTACTGCCAGGACAACGAGATCTCCTGGGTGCCGTGGCCGGACGCCGGGGAGAGCGACGGCGGCACCGCGGGCGACGACGACGGCGAGGCCGGGCCGGCCGATCTGCTGGCCTTCACGCGCGCGATGGTGTGGCTGCGCAAGGACCACCCGGTCTTCCGCAGGCGCCGCTTCTTCCACGGCCGTCCCGTGGAGGGCACTCACGACGACCTGTCGGACATCGCCTGGTTCACCCCGGCGGGCGAGGAGATGGTCCAGCGGGACTGGGACTCGTCGCAGGCGGGCGCGATGAGCGTGTTCCTCAACGGCAACGCGATCTCCGAACCGGGTGCCCGCGGTGAGCGGATCGCCGACGACTCGTTCCTGCTGATGTTCAACGCCTCCCCGAAGACGCTGGAGTTCGTGGTGCCGGTCAACCACGGCCGCAGATGGCAGGTCGTGATCGACACGGCCCGCCCGGAGGGGGTGCCCCCGGGCACGGGCGCGAAGGTGGAGGCGGGCGACCGGCTGACCCTGACGGACCGCAGCCTGACGGTGCTGCAGCGCCCTGCATAGGGCCCGTCCGGCGACCGGATGCACGACCCCATGACACGAAAGGCTGCTGGGCGGGTACGTAGGTTCCCATGACACCTGAGCGCCCTGACCCGGTCGTGCCCACGGCCACCTACCGGCTGCAGCTCCAGCCCGCGTTCCCGTTCGACGCAGCGGCGGCGGCCGTGCCGTATCTGGCCTCGCTCGGCGTCTCGCACCTGCATCTGTCGCCGTTCCTGGAGGCCGTGCCCGGGTCGACGCACGGCTACGACATCGTGGACCCCGCGCGCGTGCGCGGTGAACTCGGCGGCGAGGACGGGCTGCGCGCACTGGCGCGCACCGCGCGGGAGCACGGTCTCGGGCTGATCGCCGACATCGTGCCCAACCACATGGCCATGTCGCCGCGCCACAACCGCCCCCTGTGGGAGGTGCTCAGGGAGGGCCCCGGTTCCCCGTACGCGCGCTGGTTCGACATCGACTGGGAGGCGCAGGGCGGCCAGGTGCTGATGCCGCTGCTCGGGCAGCCGCTCGGCGCCGTGAGCGACGAGCTGAAGGTCGAGCGGTGGCAGGACGCGCACCTGGGGTACGACGGTCATGTCCTGCGCTACTACGACCATGTCCTCCCCCTCCGCGAGGGCACCGAGGAACTGCCGCTGCCGCAGCTCGTCGACGCCCAGTGGTACCGCCCGGTGTGGTGGCGGCTGGCCCGCACCGAGCTGAACTACCGGCGTTTCTTCAGCATCTCGGAGCTGATCGGGGTGCGGGTCGAGGACCCGGAGGTGTTCGCGGCGACCCACGGGAAACTGCTGGAACTTCTCGACGACGGGGTCGTGGAGGGCCTGCGGGTGGACCATCCGGACGGTCTCGCGGACCCGGGCGGCTATCTGCGCCGGCTGCACGGGGCGAGCGGGGGCCGCTGGACGGTGGTCGAGAAGATCCTGGCCGACGGGGAGCGGCTGCCGGCCGGCTGGCCGGTCGCGGGTACCACCGGGTACGACGCCCTGCGGCACGTGGACGGCCTGTTCACGGACCCGGCGGGCGCCGGTGAACTCCTCGGCCAGTACCGGCGCTTCGCGGCCCCTCAGGCGGACCGTGGCGGCCATTGGGAGGCGACGGTACGGCGGGCCGCGTACAAGGTGGTGACGCACGAGCTGGCCACCGAGGTGGACCGGCTGACCCGGGTGGCGAACCGTATCTGCGCCACCTCCCCGGACCCCGCCCTGCGCGACCGCGCCCCCTGGGCCCTGCGGACCGCGCTGCGCGAGCTGCTGGTCCGCCTGGAGGTCTACCGCCCCTACACCCCCGGCGACGCGGCCTCCCTGGTCACCGAGGAGGCCGCCGAGGAGGCCCGGCGGACGTTCACCGTCCCGGAGGAGGGCGGGGCCGTGGACGTCGTACGGAATCTGCTCCTGGGGCGCTGCGGGGACGGGCCCGGGCAGGCCGAGTTCCGGGACCGGTTCGCGCAGACGGCGTCGGCGCTGCGGGCGAAGTCCGTGGAGGACACGGCGTTCTACCGCTATGTGCCGCTGCTGTCGGCGACCGAGGTCGGCGGCGGTCCGGGCAGCCCCGCGGTGTCGCCGGAGGACTTCCACGCCTACTGCGCGCGCGTGCAGCGCGACTGGCCGGCCACGGGGACGGTGCTGTCGACGCACGACACGAAGCGCAGCGCCGACGTCCGCGCGGCGCTGGCCGTGCTCACCGAGTGCCCGCAGCGCTGGGCGGACGTCCTGGCGGAGGTCACGCGCACCGGCGAGGGCGTGCCGGACGCCCAGCTGGCGTGGGCGGCCTGGCAGACGGCCTTCGGGCTGGGCCCGGCGGACCCGGAGCGGCTCCAGGGCGCCCTGCTGAAGCACGTCCGGGAGGCCGGCCTGCACACCGCCTGGACGGAGCAGGAACCGGCGTACGAGGCGGCTGTGGCGGCCTTCGTGGCGGCGGGGCCGGGCGGGGCGCCCGGCGAGGCCGTGGCGGCGCTGCGGGGCGTCCTGGAGCCGTATGTCCGGGCGAACGTCCTGGGGGCGGCCCTGGTCCATCTGACGATGCCGGGCGTGCCGGACCTCTACCAGGGCACGGAGAGCGAGTACCGGGCGCTGGTGGACCCGGACAACCGGCGCCCGGCCAGCTTCCCTCCGGAGGTGCCTGGCGTGAAGGCCGAGCTGACGGGGGCGGCGCTACGGCTGCGCGCGCGGCGTCCCGGGGTGTTCGGCGACACGGCGACATACGCGCCTGTTGTCGCGGAGGGTCCGGCGGCGGCGCACTGTCTGGCGTTCGCGCGCTCCGGGGAGGTGGTCACGGCGATCACGCGGTTGTCGCTTCGGCTGGCGGACACGGGCGGCTGGCAGGACACGCGGCTGCCGCTGCCGCCGGGCCGGTGGGCCGATCTGCTGGCCCCGGAGCGGGAGTTCACGGGGCACGCGCGCGTGGCGGAGCTTTTCGCGCGGCTGCCGGTGGCGCTGCTGGAGCGGGTCGGCGAGGAGTGACGGGACGGCACCAGGGGGCGCGCGCGGGGTTGGTGGAGCGCGTGAGGCTTCTTCGCGCGCCTGTGCGGGCGCTCCGGCGCCCGGCTCACGGCCGCGCGCGGGCCCGGAGCGGGTGCGGGACGACCGGCGCGTGGTCGTGACCGGCGTCGCCCGCCTCGCGCCCGGTGGGCGGCACGCGCGCGTGCCCTCGGCCGGGTGTACGCGTGCCGTCCGTACGGCCGGTGCCCCCGCCGACCGCCCCCGTGGACCGTGTCCGTCCGCCGCGTCGGCGGCGAATGCTCCTTGGCGCCCCCTGGAGCCGCCCCGTCACCTTCTTGACAGTTCCTGGACGCCATGGGGTACTGCGGATTGCGACGCAGGGTGGACCAGACGGGGGTGAGTCTCCTGCCGGAGCTGCGCTACCCCAGTGTGAACGAACTCGTCTCGTCCGCCCGGGCGCTGGCGGCTCACCGGCCCGGCCTGTGCTCCTTCAGGCAGGTGGGCTCCTCCCGCGCGGGGCGGCCCCTGCACCTGCTGTCCGTGGGCCACGCGCAGCGCGCCGTGCTCGTCGTCGCGGGCGCCCACGCCAACGAGCCCACGGGCGGCTCCACGCTCCTCGCCCTCGCCGAACGGGCCCTGCGCGACCGGGAGTTGCGGGCGGACACCGCCTGGCACTTCCTGCTGTGCGCGGACCCGGACGGCGCCAGCCTGCATGTCACTCCGGCGCCGCGCAGCCTGCTCGACTACCACCTCGGCTTCTACCGGCCCGCCGGGCCCGAGCAGCCGGAGTGGTCGCCCTCGGTGCTGCCGCCCGACCGGCTGCCGCCCGAGACCCGTGCCCTGATGGGGGTCATCGACGCGGTGCGGCCCTACCTCCAGGTCACCCTGCACGGCACCGACGTGGGCGGCAGCTGGGTACAGCTCACGAAGGACATCCCCGGGCTCGCCGAACCGTTCGCCAAGTCGGCGGCGGAGCTGCACATCCCGGTGGAGACGGGCGCCTCGGACGCGGCGGGCTGGCCCGCGTCGGGACCCGGGGTGCATGTGATGCCGGCGCCGGGCTCGCACGCGGCGTACCCGAGCATGCCGGACGACGCCCGGCACAGCACCTGGTACCACGCCCACCGGTACGGCGGGCTGACCGCCGTCGTCGAGGTGCCGATGTGGGCCAGCGACCTGGTCGACGACCCGGCCCCGCATCCCGCCCCGGCGGCGGCGATACGGCGGCTCGCGGACCGTCTGCTGCGGGACGGGCTGGAGGTCGAGCGGGTCCTCGCGGACGCGCTGCCCCGGCCGGCGGGCCCCGAGGTGCCGCTGCTGCGGGCCGCCCGGTGGGCGCTGGAGCTGGTGCCGGGACTGGCCGCCGACTGGACGCGGACACCGCCCGCCGACACGACGATGGCGTACGTCGGGAGCGTGGACGCCTTCGGCCGCCGGCTGCCGCTGCGGGCCGCCGCGATGCTGCTGCGGGTCCTGCGGGAGACCGACGACCGCGCGGCACCCCGTCTCGAACACCTGGTCACGGTCTGGAGCGAGGCCTTCATGGACCGCTTCCGCGCCCGCTGGGTGCCCCTGGAGCACCAGGTCGAGCACCAGGCCCGCACGGTGCTGGCGGCGGCCCGGCACGCGCGCGAGGGGGCCGCCCCGAGGAGTTAGGCGGTTCGGCCTCCGCGGGGCGCCCTCGGCGGACCGCTACAGGGCGAACACGGAGCCGGTCCTCGCGCCCAGTTCGCAGCCGTTGGAGAAGGTCCTGTCGTACTCCTGCGGGCGGCCGTTCCACTCGCCGTGCGCGTGCACGGTGACCGGGGCGTAGAGCATCGGGCAGATGACCTTCCGCGGCGGGATGCCGGCGATGTCGCCGTCCGCCGCGTCGAGGTCCGCGCAGGCCCGGTCCGCCTGGGCGTGTCCCTGGGGCGGGTCGCACAGCACCAGGGTGCCGCGGGTGCCGCCGGAACCGGACTCGCCCCGGGTGACGGTGACGTAGAGCCAGTTGTCCCCGGCGGTGTACTGGGAGGCGGCCTGGGCGGGGGCGGAGGCCGCGGCGAGGAGGCCGACGGCCAGCAGGGCACCGCGTACGGCTCGCACGGTGGTCCTGAGGGTGCTGTCGGTCCGGCCGGGGGCGCCGGTGTCGATCGTGTGGGTCATTCCCTGTGCATCGGCACCGCGGCCCCCGCTCCCCAGCCCGGCTCACCCGAACGTGAGCCCACGCGCGCGTGCCTGCCCGCCAGTTCGAACGCGGCGAGCACCACCCGCGACTGGTACTCCACCTGACGGGCGACCGGTATCCAGCGCGCACCGCAGCCGTCGCGGTAGTCGGCGCACCATTCGTCGATCAGCCGGTCGAGCGCGCACCGGACGTCGGCGGCCCCCGGACCGGCGGCGCACGCCAGCTGGTGCAGCAGTCCCGCCGTGCGCAGGGCCAGTTTCCGCCCGGCGATGCGCAGGGTGGCCAGGTGGGCGGTGCTGAGCGGGGGCAGGGGGCGCGCGGTGCCGTCGTCGGTGTCGGGGTCCCAGGCGTCGGCGAGGCCGGGGCAGACCAGGAGGTAGTCGTCCACGGGGGCGAGGAGCCGGTCCGCGTCCGGCACGCGCGCGAGGTGGGGTCTCAGACGTCCGAGGGCCAGCTCCAGATACCGCGTGTCGTGCCGCAGGGTGTGGCTGACGGTGCGCAGGACCGCGTCGGCGTCGGCGGGCGGGCTGTCGTCCTCCACGGCGGCGACGCCCCACATGGGCGCCTCGACGATCGCGGTCACCGTGCCGTGCCGGTGCGGATGGAACCAGGTCGACTCGACGGCCGCCTCCGTGATGGCGGCGGCCAGGTCGCCGCGTCTGGGCGGCGGTATCCGGTGCACGGCGGGTCCCAGGCGGGGCCAGTACAGGGTGTCGAACGGGCCGAGTTCGCGCGGTATGCCGAGCCGGGCGGCGGTCTCGGCGACGCGCTGCGGGAGGCCCGGCAGGTCGCGGGTGAGTTCCACGAAGGCGCCGCCGACGTCGACGCCGTGCAGCGAGCACTGGAAGAACGGCCGTAGTTCGTCCTGGACGGCGAGCAGCGCGCGGGTCTCCGGCAGGGCGGCGCGGGCCGCGCCGTCGGGCAGCCATTCGGGCTGTTCCAGGAAGCCGGGCCGGAAGAAGTTACGGAAGTAGTGCCCGAGGGTGTAAGGGCCGCCGAGCCAGCCCTCGTTGCGGCGCGACCCGTCGGGGTCGACGCACAGCAGCAGGTTCCAGGTGGCGTCCGCGCGGACGGTCGGTCCGGGGTCGGCGAGGGCCCGCTCGGCGAGCCTGAGGGCGGTCGCGCCGCCCACGGGCTCGTTGGCGTGCGGTCCGGCGACGACGAGCGCCTGTCGGTCGCCGTGGCCCACGGAGAGCAGCCACAGGGGCGTACCGCCGCGCGAGGTGCCGACGGTGCGCAGCCGGGCGTCGGCGGGGTGCCGGGCGACGAGCGCGGCGGCCCGGTCGGCCAGCTCGTCCACGGACGGGTAGCGGAGGAGCGGCGACAGGACACACCTCCACGAGCGGGACCGTCGGATCACCTGGTGTACAAGGCGCACGCACAGTCAGTCACGACTGCGGGGGTACGTCAACACCGCGGCGGGCAAAGTGAATCGCCCCTCCGGGGAGGGCACCCACGCGCGCGGGATCACTCCGCGGCGAGCCTGAACGCCATGTGCCCGAAGCTGATCTGGTCGCCGTCGCGCACGACGGCCGCGCCGATCACCCGGCGGCCGTTCACCGTGGTCCCGTTGGTCGAGCCGAGGTCGCGCAGCACCCACAGGCCGCCCTGGTGCCGGAGTTCGGCGTGCACGCGCGAGACCGTCTCGTGGGTGAGCCGCAGGCCGTTGGCGGGGTCGCGCCCTATGCGCAGGGGGTGGCCGCTGCCGGGGTGGGGCAGCAGCAGCTTGGGGAGCCGCTCGGACTGCCAGGCCCTGCGCAGCCGTACCGTGAAGCCGGAGACCGCCTCGACGGTGCCGAAGACCAGGCGGGACAGGCGGTTCTCGGTGGGCAGGTCGGCGGTGAGGACGGCCAGTTCGTCGGAGCGGCGGGCGGCGAGCGCGAGTTCCATGCGCCGGATGAACGTGTCGTGCGAGAGCCGGCCCAGGGCGACTCCGTCCCGCAGGACCTTCAGCGCCCGGTCGCGCTCCGCGTCCGAGAGACGCGCTGGGTACGTGTGGAACTCGAAGGACGACGTCACGTTCGTGATTGTCGGGCAGTGCGCGCGGGGTGTCCAGAAAACGCGGAAACGGCGGCCTCCCGGACCGGTCCGACGACACCTCGGGCAATGGTGAGGATTCAAGCGCGGAGTGCGGGCGTTTGAAGCACGATGGGACGGGCTACCTCCCGGTGGGCAGCACCCGGCAGACGAAGGGGATCCGTCCGTGCACTTCGAGGTGTGGGCACCGCAGGCCAGTCGTGTGACGCTCCATTGCGACGCGGGCACGCGCGCGTTGGAGCGCGATCCGGAGCGCGCGGGCTGGTGGTCCGGCGAGGCCGAGGCCGCGGACGGGTCGCGCTACGGCTTCGCCGTGGACGACGGCCCCGTACGGCCCGATCCGCGCTCGCGCCGCCAGCCGGACGGCCCGGACGGGCTGAGCGCGGTCGTCGACCACGGCCTGCACACCTGGCGCACCGAGTGGGCGGGCCGCGCGCTGCCGGGGGCGGTGCTGTACGAGCTGCACGTGGGCACGTACACGCCCGAGGGCACGCTGGACGCGGCGGCCGGGCGCCTGGGCCATCTGGTGGAACTGGGCGTCACGCACGTCGAGTTGATGCCGCTGTGCCCCTTCCCGGGGCGGCACGGCTGGGGGTACGAGGGGGTGTCGCTGTGGGCGGTGCACGAGCCGTACGGCGGCCCCGAGGCGCTGAAGCGCTTTGTCGACGAGGCGCACGCGCTCGGTCTGGGCGTGGTTCTGGACGTCGTGCACAACCATCTGGGCCCGTCCGGCAACTATCTGCCCGTCTTCGGCCCGTACTTCACGGACACGCATCAGACGCCGTGGGGTTCCGCCGTGAACCTGGACGCGCCCGGGTCGGACGAGGTGCGCGCGTATCTGCTGGGCAGCGCGCTGGCCTGGCTGCGCGACTACCGGATCGACGGGCTGCGTCTCGACGCGGTGCACGCGCTGCGGGACACGCGCGCGTGCCACTTCCTGGAGGAGCTGTCGACGGCCGTGGACGCCCTCGCCGCCGAGCTGGGCCGGCCGCTGTCACTGATCGCCGAGTCGGATCTCAACGACCCTAGGCTCGTCACCCCGCGCGCGGGCGGCGGTCTCGGGCTGCACGCCCAGTGGAGCGACGACTTCCACCACGCCCTGCACACGGCGTTGACGGGCGAGTCGCAGGGCTACTACGAGGACTTCGCGCGGGCCCCGTTCGCGGCGCTCGCCAAGACGCTAACCGGCGGCTACTTCCACGACGGCACCTATTCGACGTTCCGGGGCCGGGCGCACGGCCGCCCGCTCGACCGTACGGGCGTCGCCGCGCACCGGCTGCTCGGCTACACGCAGACCCACGACCAGATCGGCAACCGTGCCCAGGGGGACCGCCTTTCGGCCGCCCTCTCCCCCGGTCTGCTGGCCTGCGCCGCCGCGCTGATGCTCACCGGGCCGTTCACACCGATGCTGTTCATGGGCGAGGAGTGGGCGGCGGGCACCCCGTGGCAGTTCTTCACCGACCACACGGACGCGGACCTCGCGGAGGCCGTACGGCGGGGCAGGCGGCGGGAGTTCACGGCGCACGGCTGGGCCGAGGAGGACGTCCCTGACCCGCAGGACCCGGCGACCCGCGACCGCTCCTGCCTCGACTGGTCGGAGCCCGAGAACGAGCCCCACGCGCGCGTGCTGTCCTGGTACCGGGAACTGATCGCCCTGCGCCACGCACAGCCCGACCTCACCGACCCGGACCTGTCGGACATCAAGGTCGCCTACGACGAGGACGCCCGCTGGCTCGCCTTCCGGCGCGGGGACGTACGCGTGGTGGCGAACCTCGCCAAGACCTCGGCGGCGATCCCCCTGGGCCCGCGCCGGGCACAGGTCCTGGCCGCCTGGGAACCGGTCGAACTGCCGGGCGCGGACGGGCTGCTGCACGTCCCCGGGGAGTCCTGCGTGGTGCTGGAGCAAGGGTGAGCGTCTCGTGGACGTAAGCGTTTACGCAATCGTTTGCGTAAACGCTTACGTTGCCCGGCGCCCCGCACCGTGGCCCCTCCTGCTCCCCCTCCCCCGTCCCGCCCGCCGCCCGACTACTCCTCCTCGTCCCGCTCCCGCAGCTCCGTCACCCGTTCCAGCAGGATCGCCTCCCAAGCTCGGCGCAGCTGGACCCTGAGCAGGGGCCGTGGGCCGGTGTCGCGGCCGGCCAGGCTGTCGGCGAGCCGGACGACCGTGTCGCAGCGGGCGAGCCACAGGCCGCGCAGACAGGGGCGGGCCGCGTATCCGGCGAGGGTGGCGGCGCGCACGGCGGCGGGTGCGCCGACCGCGCGGGCGAGGCCGGCGATGTCCTCGGCCGGGTCGCCGACGACCGTGTCGGTCCAGTCGAGCACGCCGCGCACCCGCCCGTCGGCGCTGACCACGAGGTGCTCGCCCCTGAGGCCGTGGTGGACGAGGACCGACGTACCGGCCTGTGCGGCGAGCTGGGTGGTGGCGGACGAGGTCAGCTGGTGGAGCCGCGCGGGGTCGAACTCGTCGGCCGCGGCGAGGCGTTCGGCCGCGCTCACGGCGGCCCGGCGCAGGGCCTCCAGGGAGCGGGGCGCGACCCGTGGCACCCCGAGCGTCTCGGCCTGGCGTGCGGGCACCTCGCGCAGGCCCGTGAGCAGCCCGGCCAGATCGGCCTCGCCGACGGCGGAGACGTCGTGCTCCTCGGCCGTGCCGCCGGGCACCCTGGTGTCGAGCGTGTAGGCCAGTCCGCCGGCCCACTCGCCGTGCGCCACGCCGACGGGCACGGCGACGCCGAGGTGCGGGCGGACGAGGTCGCGCAGCCGCAGTTCGCGGCGCAGTCGCGCGGAGGCCTCCCGGTCGGGGGCCAGGCGCAGGACGTGCCGGGTGCCCACCCACCAGGTCGCGCCCTCGCCGCCCTCGCCGCCCGCGCCGACGGGCCGGACGTCGGGCCCGGTAGCCGCGCCCGTGCCGGGGGCGCTGTCCGCGAGGAGTGAGCGGACCAGTCGGCGGACCGTGTCCGCGGTGGGTGTCGGTGCCTGGGTCATGGTCGCGCCGTTGTCGTCCGGAGGGGAGGGTGGCGGAGGGGCGGGGCCCCGGGTGCGTGGTCGGTCAGTCCACGGTGACCAGCTCTCGGGTGGTGTTGTTGAGGCGCCGGCCGCCGTCCTCGGTGACCGTGACGATGTCCTCGATGCGGACGCCGAAGCGGCCGGGCAGATAGATGCCGGGTTCGACGGAGAAGCACATCCCGGGGACGAGGGGCAGTTCCTCGCCCTCGATCATGTACGGCGGCTCGTGCGTGGTGACGCCGATGCCGTGGCCGGTGCGGTGGATGAAGTACTCGCCGTACCCGGCCGCGGTGATGACCGCGCGGGCCGCCCGGTCGACGTCCTGGCACGCGGCGCCGGGCCGTACGGCGCGGAAACCGGCCTCCTGGGCCTCGCGCACGATGTCGTGGACCCTGCGCCGCTCGGCGTCCGGTTCGCCGACGTGGACCGTGCGGGAGGTGTCGGAGCCGTAGCCGTCGAGGAGGCCGCCGAAGTCGAGGACGACCATGTCACCCCGCTCGATGACCCGGTCGCCCGCCTCGTGGTGCGGATCGGCGCCGTTGGGGCCGGAGGCGACGATGGTGAAGTCGACCTGGGAGTGCCCGAACCGCCGCAGCAGCTCGGCTAGATCGCCCGCGACGTCACTCTCGCGGCGCCCGCCGAAGGGAACCTTCCGGATCTCCTCGTACGTTGCGTCCGCAGCCGCGCCCGCGGCTGCCAGCCGGGACAGTTCCGCCGCGTCCTTCACGGCGCGCAGCATCGGCAGTCCCTCGGTGAAGGAGACGTACGAGGTGCGGGGCAGCGCCTTCTGGAGTGCCAGCAGGTGCAGTGCCCAGGCGTTGTCGCTGACCCCGAAGCGGCCGGCCGCGTCGAGTAGGGCCGCGGTGGCCGCGTACGGGTCCTTGCCGTCGGTCCAGTCGCGCAGGGTCAGGGCGGGTGCGCCCGCCGCGTGTGCCGCGTCCGGGGCCTCCAGGGCGGGGACCACGAGGACCGGGTCCTGTCCGGCGGCCAGCACGAGCAGGGTGAGGCGTTCGGTGACAGCGGTGGGCGCGTAGCCGGTCAGCCAGACGAGGTCGGGTCCCGGTGCCACCAGGAGCCCGGCGAGTCCCGCGTCCTCGGCCGCGCGGGCGGCACGCCGCATCCGGTCCCGGTAGTCGTCGGCGGTGAAGGGCGCGGGCCTGCTGCCGGTCATCCGGGCCTCCGTGGAAGGGCGAGGGGCTACGGGCAGCATCCTGCCCGGCCGGGAGGTGCGGCGCGAGCCGGTTGACGGCTCTTCCTGTAGGCCTCTCACGCCCACTACTAACGGAAGGAGCTTGAGCAAGCATTAGTACTAATGCTTAGATCTCCTTGAACCATTAAGGGAGGCGGAAGGCAATGCTCGTACTCGCCCACATCAGCGATCTGCACCTCGACGGAACCGCACGCTCCACAGCACGCGCCGAACGGGTGCGCGACCGGCTGTGGGAACTGCCGGGGCATGTGGACGCCCTGCTGGTCACCGGGGACATCGCGGACCACGGCACGGAGGCGGAGTACGAGGAGGCCGCACACCTCCTCGGACTGCGCACCGGCGACGCGCCCTTCCCCGTACTCACCTGCCCGGGCAACCACGACAGCCGCGCCCCGTACCGCAAGGCGCTGCTGGGACTGCCCGCCGGCGGGGCCCCGGTCAACAGCGCGCACGTCTTCGACGACGCCGCCGTCCTGATGTGCGACTCCAGCGTGCCCGGGAGCGACGAAGGCGCCCTCGACGACGAGACGTACGACTGGATCGACTCGACGCTCGACGAACTCGACGAGGGCGTCCCGGCACTGCTCGCCTTCCACCATCCGCCGGTCGCGCTGCACCACCCGCTGCCGGACGCCTGCCGACTGGGCGATCCCGACCGGCTGGCCGCCCTGATGGAGCGCAGGCCGCAGATCGCGGGGCTGATCACCGGCCACGCGCACACACCGGCCGCCACGACCTTCGCCGGACGGCCGTTGGCCGTCGGCCCGGGGGTGACCTGGACCCTGCGGCTGCCCTGGGAGGGCACGGAGGTCGCGGACCGGGACGCGCCGGTCGGCCTCGCGTTCCATGTGCTGGCCGACAGCGGGCGGCTGACCAGCCACTTCAGGGTGGTCGCGTGACGGAGGGCGTCAGGTGACGACGCCCGGGATCGCGACCAGTTGCTGGTAGCCGCCGCTGCGGTGCCGGACGGTGAGGGTGATCTCGGCACCGGGGCGGGCGCGGGCGACCACGCGCGCGAGATCGGCCGCCGAGTCGACCCGGGCGCCGCCGAACGTGAGGAGTACGTCCCCTCGGACGAGGCCCGCGGTGTAGCCCGGGCCAGGCATGTGGACGCCGACGAGCAGGGCGCCCGCCTTCTCCGCGTCGACGGCCTCGACCCCGAGCGTCGCGGTCACGGCCGACGGCGAGGAACTCGGACTCGCGCCGCCGGAGGGCGGCCGGGAAGGGCCGGTTCCGGAACGGGACTCGACCCCGGCCCCGGACCCGGCGGGTGTGCCGCTGCGCCCACCCGCCGGGTCCGCCCCCTGCCCCTCCCCCCGGCCCGGCCCCTGCTGCCCCGCCTGGCGTTGCAGGTCCGCGAGCTTACTCATGCCGATCACGGTGGCGCCGAGCGTGCCGAGCCCGACGCCCGCGAGGACCAGGACGCCCGCGACGAACAGGCCGAACAGCAGGCTCGTCAGCCGTCGGCCGCGCCGGGGCGCGGCGTGCGGACGCCGGGCCGGGCGGGATGTGGTGCCGCCGGCCGGTTCCTGACCGGGCATGGGCTTGGGACGCAGCGCAGTCTGTTCCATGGTTCGCCTCCGGCAGGTGCTCTACCCGGCACACCGGCGCACGACGAGCCACGAACGAGTGAGACTGCCCCAGGGTCGGACATGGGCAGTCATATCCCCCCAAATCACCCGTTGTCAGTGGGGGCTGTTACGTTCTGCGGCATGACCGATCATGCCCTGCGGCTGCTGCGCCAGAGCCGTGCCGCCGCCGAACTGGCCGCGTTCCCGTTCGACTTCGACCTCGATCGCGCCGACCACGGCGAGGAGGTCCGCCTCGCCTCGGGCGGACCGCTGACCCCGGTGGCCGGGGACGGCACCGGAGGCACGTTCTTCGTGTGCGCGGACGGATCGGTGCTGTACGCCGACTCGGAGGGCTCGGCCGGGATCATCGGCTCCAGTGTCGACGAGGCGCTGGAGATAGTCGTCGGCCTGCCCGGCTGGCACGACTGTCTGGATCTGTCGCCCGCCGACGGCGCGGAGAAGATCCTCGCCCGGGTCGCGGAGGCGGAGGAGGACATGCGCGAGGACGAGGACTTCGACCTCGACGCCGAGCGCGCCGGCCTCCGCACCGCCCTGGGGCTGCCCGAGCGCTCCCCCGTCGAGCTGATCGGCATGCTGCACGCGGCGCTGCTGCGCACCGAGCCCGACTTCCTGCTGCTCAACGCGGAGGAGGGCGGTGCGTACGAACGGCTCGACCGGCATCCGCGTCCGCCGCTGTGGGAGCCGGTGCTCGCCCGTGGCCGGACCGACCTGGCCGTGCTGCGGGCGGGCGGCGGCCCGGCGGAGTGGGACGCGGTGGCCCGGGATCCGCTGCGCCGCCGACTCGTGCTGCGGGCCGCGCAGTTCGACCGCGCGGACAGCGATCTGGGCCTGCTGCGGCATCTCGTGCGGTACGAGGCCGGGTCGTCGATGACGGACGAACTGCGCCTCGGTGCCGTCCTGGTGGGCCTGCACGGCCTGGCCGAGGATCTCCCGCTGCTGCACGAGGTGCGGGACACCGACTTCGACACGGTGTGCGGGCTGAGCGAGCTGCCCGGGGCGGGGGCCACGGGCGCCGAGCTGCGCCAGTGGGCGCTGGACACGGACGCCTCCTGGTTCGGCGCGGACCCGGCGGACGAACCGCCTTTCACCTTGGCGGAGCTGGCCCGCGACCAGGGCATGACCGAACTGGCCCGGGTCACCCTGATCCGGCTGCTCGACGAGATCGAGCTGGGGCTGTTCCAGCTCCGGCGGCCCGGCGCGGCCCCGGAGGCGCTGGGCGCCTCCCCGCTGCGGTCCCTCAGCCACGCGTTCCAGAAACTGGGCGACACCTTCCAGGCCCTGCGCGCCCAGCGTCTGTTCGCGGACCTCCAGGACACGGCCTGGGCCCGGGTGTCGGCCCGGCTGACGCAGGCCCGGCTCGAACGCGAGCTGGGCCGGCTGTCGCAGGCCACCGCCACGCTGACGACCCTGCGGGCCGTCCTCACCGACCCCAGGGACACCTCCCTGCGGCACTGGCACGGGGTGAACCTCGGCTGTTTCATCGCCGAGGAGCACTACGCCCTGACCCGCGCGCTGGCCGACGCGGACCTCCGGGCGGAGTCCCGCGCCCTGCTGGCCCACGCCGACGCGATACTCGGCGAGCTCTCGGGGAACGCCGCCACGGGCGTACGGGAGCTCGCCGAGGAGACGGCGGAGCGGGTGCGCGGCCTCGGCTGACGGGGCGGGCGGGGCCGCCGTCAGCCGACCGGCAGGGCCGAGCCGCGGTCGGGCAGGAAACCGTGGGCCCTGCGGGCCAGGTAGTCGGACTGGTAACGGGGCACCTGCTGGTGCCAGTTCAGGATGCCGGACAGCCAGTTCCGCAGCTCGGCCACATAGCCGTCCATGATCTCGCGGGCCTCGTCCGTGAGCTTGAAGTCCTCGTACAGGACCGGGAACTCATGGGCGGCGACATGCTCGAACTGCTGCATGCGCTGGGTCATCAGATCGTGGATGATGCCGAGCGCGGTCGGGTAGTCGCAGCCGAAGAAGTTCTGGACGACGAGGATGCCGTTGTGGATCTCGCCCTCGTACTCGATCTCCTTCTGGTACGAGAAGACGTCGTTGATGAGCATGGCGTAGTCGGCGGCGGCCTTCTCCAGCGACTGGACGGGGCCGCTGCGGTAGACCTCCGGGGGGACCGTCCGGCCGTGGCCGATGCGGCACAGGCTCATCGTGAGGTCCGAGCCGAAGGTGGCGCGGCGCATCTCCAGGTAGTCGATCGGGTCGGGGATGCGGTGCTGGGTCATGTTGGACAGTTCCCACACCCAGCTCTCGGTCATCACGTCCACGGCGGCGCGGAACGTACGGCGTTGGTCGGGGGTCATCTCGACCGTCGTACGCCGCCACAGGTCGATGAGGCCGCGTTCCATGCCGTTGACCGGCACCGGGAACGCGTCGCCCTCGATGGGCATGCAGGCGGTGAGTCGCTCGGAGCACAGGCGGGCCGCGGCCAGGTCGCGGCGGTGGCCGAAGACCAGGGGGTAGTAGTCGTCGCCGTAGGTGCCCCAGGACAGCCAGGCGGAGCTGAGGTCGAGGCCGTCGGCCGTCGCGTCCGGGTGGATGCCGGCCGCGCACAGCGGCAGGTCGGCCGCGGCGAGCTTGTCCTCGTCCCAGACGCCCTCCTGGAGCATGCCCATGCCGTGCATCCAGTCGGTGAGGCGGTGCCGGGCGCCCTCCAGGTGCGGGCTGAGGCTGAGCCGGAACGGCATGTAGAAGTCCGGCAGTCGGGACGGGCCGACCTTCTGGTACGGCACGTGCGTGTAGGCGCGCAGGCGTTCGGCGCCGGCCGAGGCCAGGAGCGCGCCGACGTTCGCCGCGGAGGTGCCGAAACCGCCGACACCGAAGGGCCGCGACTCCTCCAGGGCGCCTTCGTTCATGTACCGGCTGGAGCGCATGTGCCACTCGTGCCCCCCGGACTGCCAGTCCTGCAGCCCGCGCGTGTACGCGGCCACCGCGCCGACCTGGTCCGGGGTGAGGCCCTTCTCCAGTGCCAGGCAGGGCACTTCGGTGAGCGCGGTGTGCTCGAACTGGTGGAGCCGCGAGGTGAGGATGTCGTTGACGGTCTCGGCCGCCTCCTGGGTCGTGCACCCGAAGAAGGTCTCCAGGACGAGCACGCCGTTGCTCAACTCGCCCTCGTCCTCGACCTCCCGCTGGTAGGAGAAGAGGTCGTTGCGCAGATGGACGCCGTCGGAGAAGGTCTCCATCAGCACCCGGAGCGGCCTCGACTCCGCGACGGACGCGGGCACTTCGGCGGTCGCGTACTCCACGAGCCCCGCCGACCAGGGCGCCCCGCCGACCTTGCGACGCATCTCGATGTACTCGACGGGGTTGGAGATCCGCCCCTCGTTGATGTTGGACAGTTCCCACATCGACTCGTTCAGCAGATGCTCGGTGGCGACGGAGAACCGCCTGCGCCAGTCCACGGACATCGCCGGAACCGTGCGCGCCCACAGGTCGGCGAGGCCCGCCTCCACCGGGTTCTCCGGCGCCGGCACGGGAGTCGAGAGGTCCAGCGGCATGAAAAGGGGCAGCCGGTCGAGATAGGCCTTGCCGCCGTCCCGGTCCTGGCTGCGCTTGAAGACCTCCAGGAAGTGGTCGTCGAAGAAGAACACCCACACGTACCAGTCGGTGATGAGCGAGAGGGCGGGCCCGTCGCAGTCGGGGTGCGTGTACGCGCACAGCAACCCGTAGTCGTGCGCGTCGAGATCGGACTGCTCCCAGACGCCTGAGCCCTCCAGCATCCCCATCTCCCGCGCCCAGACGCCCGAATGGGCGCGCGCCTCGTCGAGATGCGGGTTCAGCCGCGCGGGATACGGCATGTAGAAATGCGGGAGTACGAACGGCTGTGTCATGGGCGGGGCCCTACCCCTGCCCCGGACGCGTCATCCACGACGCCCCACATGATCACACCATCGCGTGAATCGGGACCGATTCGGGGATTCCGGGCGGGCGCTGTGAGTTCACTCGACATGCGATCACCACGAGATGTCACACGAGTCCTGCGAGTACTAAGGGAGTTCCTTCTTCCCCGAGCGCACCGCCCGTCCCACCTGCGCCCGGAGCGCCACAAAGCCGGGCAGGCCCCGGGTCCCGATCTGGTCGCGGGGGCCGGGGAGTTCGACCGGCAGGTCGAGCAGGACACGCGAGCCGGGCCCCGGGGAGAGCACGACGACGCGGTCGCCCACGTACACGCTTTCGTCGATGTCGTGCGTGACGAAGACGATGGTCGCGCCGTCTGTGCGGTGCACCTCAAGGAGCAGGTCTTCGAGGTCCTCGCGGGTCTGGGCGTCCAGCGAGCCGAAGGGCTCGTCCATGAGCAGCAGGGCGGGCCGGCAGACGAGCGCGCGGGCGATGGCGACGCGCTGCTGCATACCGCCGGAGAGCTGCCAGGGGTGGCGCCGGGCCACTCCGCCGAGCCCGACGCGCTCCAGGATCCGTTCCGCCTCGGCACGCCGTTCGGCCCGGCCGAGACCACGGCGGCGCAGCGGCAGCGCGACGTTCTCGCGGACGGTGAGCCAGGGGAACAGGGAGCGCCCGTAGTCCTGGAAGACGACGGCGAGCCGGTCGGGCACACCGGAGACAGGGGTGTCGTCGACGGTGACCGTGCCCTCGTGGGCGGGCAGCAGTCCGGCGATGGTGCGCAGCAGCGTGGACTTGCCGCAGCCGGACGGCCCGACGACACAGAGGAGTTGGCCGTCGGGCACGGTGAGGCTGATGTCCCGCAGGACGAGGTGGTCGCCGTAGTGCCGGCCGAGGGAGTCGAGCGTGAGCATCCGGATCGGTCACCTGTCCTGAGAGCCTGGGGTGTCGCGGGTCATGTAGGTCGCCTGCTGCCGACGAGCCGCTTCTCGACCGCCAGCAGTCCGGTGTTGAGCAGGAATCCGAGTGCGCCGAGCAGCACCAGGGCCGCCCAGACGGTCAGCAGGTCGGAGCGTGACTGGGCGTCGGTGAGGGTGAAGCCGATGCCGTCGGCGGTGCCCGGCAGCAGCTCCGAGAACACCATGAGGATGAGGGAGAGCGAGAGGCTCAGCCGCAGCCCCGCGAAGATGCGCGGCAGCGCGGAGGGCAGAAGCAGCAGCCAGAGCCGTTCGAACGCGGTCAGCCGCAGCACGGTGGCGACTTCGACCCGCAGCGGGTCGAGATTGCGTGCCCCCTCCGCCGTGTTGATCAGCACGGGCCATACGGCGCTGAAGGCGATCGACGCGACCTGCATCTGCGTACCGAAGTCGAGCACGACGACGAAGACGGGGACGAGGGCCGGAGGCGGGACGGCACGGGCGAACTGGAGTACCGGATTGCACAGGGCGTACGTCCGACGCGACCGCCCGACGGCGATACCCAGCGCCACCCCGGCGACGGCGGCGAGAGCGAACCCGGCGGCCATCCGGCCGAGGCTGGGCAGGATGTTGTCGACGGCGGCATCGGTGAGGAGGAGATGACGGGCGGGGCCGGAGAACCACAGGTCGTAGGCGTGCCGGGCGATACGGGCGGGAGGAGGGAAGTAGACGCTGCCGTGCGCACGGGCGACCAACTGCCAGACGCCCACGGCGAGGGCGAGCACCAGCCAGCGGAGGAGTGCGCCTCGGGCGAGGGGGCCGACGCGGGTGGTGCGGGACTCAGTACGGGAGGTGGTGGGGATGGGGGTGGGGGTCGGGGCGGGGGTGACAGGGTCCGCACCGGGCCCGGATCCGGCCCCGCCTGGCGTCGGCACCCGCCGGTTCATGGGCGGGCCTCGCGGTCGGAGACGTCCGCGGCGGAGTGCCGACCCGGCATCGGCGCGGACGCGTCACGGGACCGTTGCCGGGGCGTCCCGCCTTGCGGGGTCCGGCGTTCCGGGGCCTCTCCTTTCGGAGGCCGGCGTTGCAGGGTCCGGTGTTCCGGGGTCCACGGAAACGCTCGGCGCTCGCACCGCACGAGCACCCCGTCGATGAGCAGACCCAGTGTCCCGGCCCAGACGACCCCGGCCAGTACGTCGCGGGTGCCGTCCGGTGCGGTGCTCGCCTGGGCGATGAAGATGCCGAGGCCGTCGCCGAAGCCCGCGAGGATCTCCGTGGCGACGGCGAGGACGAGGGCTATCGCGGCCGAGATGCGGATACCGGCCGCGATGAAGGGGGCAGTGCCGGGGAGTTCGACGTGCAGCAGTACCGAGAGGCGGCCGAAGCCGAAGGCGCGCAGGGTGTCCTTGGCGAGGGGGTCGGTCTCGCCGAGCCCGTAGATCGTGTTGAAGAGGATGGGCCAGACCGAGGCGTACGTGATGAGCGCGACCTTGGTCTCGGTGCCCGAGCCGAGCAGCAGGGAGACGAGGGGGATCAGCGCGACGGAGGGCAGCGGGCGCAGGAACTCGACGATCGCGCGTACGGCGGCGTCGACGACCGGCACGCTGCCGAGCAGCAGCCCCAGCGGGATCGCGATCGCGCAGGCCAGGGCCAGCCCCAGGGCCCAGGCGCGCAGGGTCGCGCCGAGCCCGTCCAGGAAGGCCGGGTCACCCGCCAACTCCACGGCCCGGGACAGGACTTCGGACGCGGGCGGCAGATAGCTGCTGCGGACGATCCCGGCCCGGCTCACCGCCTCGCAGACGCCGAAGGCGATGAGCACACCGAGCAGGCCGAGCACCGGTTCCTGCCGTACCCGTGTCTCTCCGCGAAACCTCTTCACTTCACCAACAGCGTCGCCGGGTCGATCGCCTTCTCCAACAGGCCCTGTTTCTCCATCAGTTCGGTCAGGCGGGCGATCTGGGTGGGGTCCATGACCGGTGGGAAGTCCGGCAGGTCGACCGACTTCGCCTGGGCGGCGGTCACCTTGGTGTACGTCGGCACCACGGCGCGTACGGCCGACGGGTCCTCGGCGGCGAGCTGTGCGGCGGCCTTGATGGCCCGCTGGAAGGCGGCGAGGGTCTCCGGGTTCTCGGTGGCGTAGTGATGGGTGGTGATGTAGCCACTGAGGGGGATCGCCTCGACGGGGGGCGAGGCGCCGTCGATCAGTACCCTCGCCTTCAGTTCGTCCTGGATGACGCTGTCGAAGGGTTCGACCGCGTGGACGGCGTCGACCTGGCCCTTCTCCAGGGCGGCGCCCATCTGCGGGAAGGGGACCTGGCGGTAGTCGGGGCGGCCGGCGCCCGCCTGTTCCAAGACTTCGTTGAAGGTCAGCGACTGGACGTTGTTGAGGACGTTGACGGCGAGCTTGCGGCCCTTGAGGTCGGCGACGGTCCTGATGTCCGAGTCCTTCGGCACCAGGACGTCCATCATGTGCGGCGCGGCTCTGATCGACTCGGCGACGATGCGGATGTCGAGGGTGCCCTTCTCATGGGCCTGGAAGTAGGTGACGTAGTTCGCGCTCGCGACGACGTCGACCTGGCCCTTCGCCAGCGCGGGCAGCGCCTGGAGGCTCTGCTGGATCTGGGTGATGCGGACGTCGAGGCCCTCTTTCTCGAACAGGCCGCGGTCGCGCGCGAGGTAGAGGGCGGCGCAGTCGATCAGTGGAAGGGCGGCGACATTGATGCGTTTCTTGCCGTCGGCCGAGGAGGACGAGTCCGAGTCGTCACCGCCGCAGGCCGCGACGGCCAGAGTCAGGGCGGCCAGCGCCGCCGCGAGTTTTACTCTTCCCGAGCGCAATGGACGTAACGCCATGCGCGCATACCTACCAAAGATTTGACATGATCACCACAGGACCATGGGTGAACAGGTCACCGCGCCACCTGCACCACCGCGTGCGTACCGCTCGTCCGCCAGCGCTGCCCCTCCGCGGCGACCAGCGCGCTCTCGGTAGCGGCGTCGAGGCCGACGATCACATCGGACTTCAGGGTGCGCAGGGCGGCCACCGGGCCGGGGAAGTACGCGGTGACGTCGGCGAACGGTGTGGTCGGGGGCCGGAGGCGGTCGCCGACCAGGCGGCGGTAGTTCAGGTCGCCCTTCATGACGGTGACCGTGGCCGAGGCGAAGTCCTCGCGCAGGTCGGCGGGCATCGCCTCGTAAGGGAGCGGGGCGCAGGAGAAGGGGTGGGCGCGTACGACGAGGCGGCCGTCGGCCAGCGCGGACCAGAGGCGCCGGCCGTACGCGGCGGCCTCGCCCGGCGCCCGGGTCAGCCTGCGCAGGGCGTCGACCACGTCGGCGGTGGTCGCGTCGGAGACGAAGTAGGGGTGCGGTTTCACGTGCAGGACCGCGCGTTCGGCGTGGCCGTGGGTCAGCAGGTGGTCCAGGAGGAGCAGGTCGGGGACGAGTTCGCGGCCGGCGTTGTCGGCGACCAGGCACACGGTGCGGACGTCGCGCCCGGCGGGCCGGAGCAGCGACCAGAAGGCCTCGCTGTCGTCGGCGAGGAGTCCGGCGGCGTCCCCGCCCTTGTCCACACCCTTGCCCTCCCCCTCGTTCAGGCCCTCGTTCGCGCTCCCGCTCGCGCCGGAGAGGCGAAAGCCGAGGTCGGCCCGGTTGCCCCACAGTGAGCCGTGGAGCAGGGCGCGCGCCTGTTCCGCCTCGGGCCTGCCCACCAGGTCGTCCAGGGCGGCGAGTTCCTCGTCGGTCTCGGAGGCGTCCAGTTCGGCGAGCTTGAAAGGCCGGAAAGGGTCGATCCCCCGCCAGGCACCGTCACCCCCGGATCCGCCTCGGGGGCTGCCGAAGTACCCGACCGCTTCGAGGAGTTGGCGGTAGAAGTATCCCTCCGCCCACAGCCACGGCACGTCGAACCAGGATCGGCCCGCGTACTCCCCGGTGCCCCACTCCTCCCACTGCTGCCGGTCCTCGGCCCCGGCCGGGAGGGGTTCGACGACGCCCTCGGTGCAGTTCTTGAGGAGCGCGTCGAGCGCGCGGTGCTGCTCGGGGCCGTACGGGAAGGCGTCGCGCACCTTCTGGATGAGCGCGGGATGCCGTTCGGCCAGCACGCTCCAGGGGAACGAGCCCGGCTCGTCGGAGACGATCACGGGCGGGAGCGCTGAGCCGGAGGGGGACTCGGAGGCGGAGGCAGGCATGCGCCTCACCGTACCGTCCACGAAACGTACGGCCCGGGGACATCACCGCCCGGGAGACGTCACCGCCGGCAGACGCCCCACCCCGGACCCACGACCTGCCTCACGCAACACCCCTTATCTCCCGCTCCAGTTGCGCCACCAGGCTCAGATACCGCGCCCGCCTGGGCGTCGGCACCAGTGCCCGGATGGTGAGGCGCCACATGTCCGCCGTACGGCGGGGCTGGCGGGCCACCGGCTCCACCGCGCGGCTGACCACGCGGCTGCCGACGAAGAAGCTGACGAGGGAGTGCGCCATCGCGTCGACATCGACGTCCGGGTGGACGTCGGACTCCTTGACCGCGCCGAGGAGTTTGCCCGACGCGATCTCCGACCACTCGCGGAAGGGGTGCCGCAGCGGCGGCCGTACGACGACGTCTCCCGCGGCGAGGCGCAGGCCCGCCCGGGAGATCGGGCCCTCGACGGCCATCCTGGTGATCCCGAAGGTGATGCGGATCAGCGCTTCGAGGGAGGAGTAGCCGCGGCCGTCGATGTCCCTGGCCATGCGCCGGGAAGTCCTGGACTGGATCTCCAGGATGGCGTGGGCCAGGTCCTCCTTCGCCGCGAAGTGGAAGTAGAGGGCGCCTTTGGTGACATGGGCGTGCTCGACTATGTCGCTCAGGCTGGTCGATTCATAGCCATGCCGGTCGAACAGGTCGGCCGCGGCCGTGATGATCGTCGCTCGGGTCTGCTCGGCGCGTAACTGCCTCGCCATCGGCGCCCACCCCTCCCCACCGTCACGGCGCTCCCGAACTCCCTGAAGAAAAACGGGATATGCCGTTTGTTTATTACTCCCTGTACAAGATAGCCGACCGTTCCACGGTGCCCACCACACACTCGAAAACCGTGCGTCCCTCCTGCGTTCCGACCACCTTCAGCGCTCCGTCACCTTGGTCGGTGGACTCGATCCAGGTGGGCTGGTCCAGTTCGGCGAACTGGTGGAAGGTCGTGTCGAAGGACACGGGTATGAGGCCGCCGTCGGGGCCGGTCCGGGCGAGTGCGGCCTGGCGGGCGGCCTCCAGGAGCAGCATGCCCGGTATGTGGTCGAGGGGATGATCGAAGAAAACAGCATGACCGGTATCAACTCGCAACTGCCAGTCACGGTGGCCGCGTTGGGGCACGGCCAGGACGACGTCCGCCGCCGAGTCCCGGCCCACATCGGCCGCCGGCAGCCCCGGCGGAACGGGCAGCGCGGTCACCCCGGCCGCCGTACGGCCGCCTCTCAGCCTGCTGAAGACGGCTCCGCTGGTGCAGGTGAAGGCGACGTCGGCGTGCGCGACCAGCTCTCCGTCCAGGCGTACGTCGGCCTCGTAGCGGGCCGAAACCAGTCGCTTGCCTCGATGGCGGATGTCGTAGAAGGTGATGTCGACGGTCGGTTCGGCGGGCAGGGGCCCGACACCCAAGTGCTCGGGGAACGTGGTGATCCGGAACTCCTGGAGCACGAACTGGTGGTCCAGCGGCACCTGGTACTCGGTGTGGTTGAGCAGGGTCCCCGCCTGTCGTACGGTCTCCACCACGAGCAGCGGATCGTATGCCGTTCGATCGGCCGACACGTGTAAGCAGTGAACTCTCGGCCATTGCGCGCAGACGCTGAACCGGTCGGTCTCCGTTCTGGACCAACCGGTGGGGAACGTCTCCGCGATGGCCGCGCGGTGCACGAGTTGGCGCGGAACGCTCGCTGTCATGGCTGGGATCTCGGCAGACTGCGGCACTGGAGGCAATGTCTCTCCCTCGGTCCCCCGAATGGCGTGACGGACGGGAAAAGCGCCCGCTCCGGTGAGCGTTAGAGTACGAGGCGACCGGTTTGTTTTCAACGAGATCAGTCGGTCCGGCCCTATGATCGGCGGTTCCGGCGCACTGACCACGCGTCGTCCCGCACCAGCACGGCACCGCGAACGGCACCGGAACACGGACACCGGCCAACTGGGCGCCAGAAGGGGGCTCTTATGGCGAAACAGGAGCGCGCCATCAGGACGCGCAGGGCGATCCTCGAAGCCGCGGGCGCGGTTTTCGACGAACACGGCTACACGTCCACCACCATTTCGATGGTGCTGGAGCGGGCCGAGGTGACCAAGGGCGCCCTGTATTTCCACTTCCCTTCCAAGGAATCCCTCGCGCAGGCGGTGCTCGACGAGCAGGTGCCTTTCGGGAGTGTGCCGCCGCGTCCCTGCAAGCTGCAGGAGATCATCGACATGACGTTCGTGGTCGGCCAGCGGCTGCTGACGAACTCGCTGCTGCGGGGCAGTGTCCGGCTGGCGGTGGACATGGAGACGCCGAACCACGTCGACCACGCCGAGCCGTTCCGGCAGTGGTCGGAGCGGCTGACGTTCCTGATGGAACAGGCCCGTGAGCAGGGCGAGTTGCTGCCGACGGTGGATCCGCCGGAGACGGTGGACCTGCTGGTCGGCGGCTTCACCGGCATCCAGCTGATGTCGCGGGCGATGACGGACCGCGCCGATCTCGGCCACCGGCTGTCCGTGCTGTGGGCGCACATCCTGCCGAGCATCGCGGTCCCGGGACTGCTGCTGGGCCTCGACAGCAGGCCGGACCGGGGCGCCCGGGTCCTCTCCCAGCTCGACTCGGCCGACTCCCTCGCCCTGAAGGCGTCATGACCCCGCGGCCCTGGAAGACATCATGATCCGGCGGACAGCGTCATGATCCTGCTGACCGGCGCGACCGGCACCGTCGGCGGCCTGGTGGCCCGGCGCCTGCCCATCGACGAGCCGGTACGGCTGCTGTCCCGCGACCCCGCCCGCGCCGCCGCCCTCGCGGGCCCGGGCGCCGAGGTGGTGGGCGGCGACTTCGAGGACCCCGCGAGTCTGCGCCGGGCGCTGACCGGCGTACGCTCCGCGCTGCTCGTCACCGCGAACCCGCTGACGAACGCCCACGACGAGAACTTCCTGACGGCCGCCCGGGCCGCCGGGGTCGGGCACGCGGTGAAGCTGACGACCCTGTCGGTGACCGAACCGGACGCGACCGACCTGATCACGCAGTGGCAGCGGGAGAACGAACGGCTGCTGCGCGCCTCGGGCCTGTCCTGGACGCTGCTGCGACCGCGCGCCTTCATGTCCAACACGCTCGGCTGGGCCCGTTCGATCCGGGCGGAGGGCGTGGTGCGGGGCGCGGACGGCACGGTGGCGACGGCGGCGATCGACCCCCGGGACATCGCGGATGTGGCGGTACGGGCGCTCATGGACCCGGCGGGGCACGCGGGGCGGGCGTACGCGCTGACCGGTCCCGCGGGGGTCACCCCGGTCCAACAGACCGAGATCCTGGGCGAGTTGCTGCAACGGCCCCTGAAGTTCGTGGAATTGACGACCGATCAGGTGCTGCAGGGGCTCCTCGCGCGCTGTCCGGAGCCGATCGCCCGTGCTCTGGCCGAGAGCGCCGCGCGGGGGCGGGACGGGTCGAAGGGGCAAGTGGAGCCGGATGTGGCCGAGTTGCTCGGGCGGCCTGGGCGTGGGTACCGGGAGTGGGCGACGGAGCGGCTGGCGGAGTTCGGCTGATCGCTCCGCGAGGCGGATCGTTCACCGCGGGCCGGTGGGGACCGGTCGCGCGGTTTCCCGCGCCCGTCCCAAGTAACTCGCCTACCACGTAGGGCACATGACAGCGGCGGGTCGGCCGGCGTCCATCCACGCCGACCGACCCGCCCGTCTGTGTCACACCTTCAGCCCGCTGATCAGCTGGATCAGAAGGTGAGCTTCCAGTTGTTGAGCGTGCCCGTGTCGGCGGAGGCCACGTCCTGGACGCGGAGCTTCCAGGTGCCGTTGGCGACCTCGCTGGAGGCGTCGACCGTGTACGTGGCGACCACGTTGTCGGCGGAGTCCGAGCCGGAGGCCTTCAGCGGGTAGGTCGTGCCGTCGGGCGCGACCAGGGTGATGACCAGGTCACCGCGGTAGGTGTGGGTGATGTCCACGCCGACCTGGAGAGCCGAGGGGGCGTTGCCGGTGCGGCCGGTGACGGCGATCGAGGACTCGATGGCGGAGCTGTTGTCCGGGATCGCGACCGCGGTGGTGTTGGAGAAGACGGTGCCGGTGGTGCCGCCGCCGGTGCCGGTCACGGCCTGCACGGTCTTGGCGGCGTCGGCCAGACCCGCACCGCAGCCGCCCGAGCAAGCACCGGGCAGGGCACGGGAGTTGGTCTTGATGGCCGACTCGATCTGGGCCGGGGTCAGCGAGGAGTTGGCCGACTTCAGCAGCGCGGCGAGACCCGCGATGTGCGGGGCGGCCATGCTGGTGCCCTGGTAGTAGGCGTACGACTCGGTGGACGGGCCCTGCGTGCCGGAGTTCAGCGTGGACAGGATGCCGTTGGCGGTGCCGGTGCTGGTCTGGCCGCCCGGGGCCGCGATGTCCACGGAGGCACCGAAGTTGGAGTACGAGGCCTTGGCGCCGGTGCGGCTGAGCGCGGCGACCGAGATGACGTTGGCGCAGCTGGCCGGGGAGTAGTTGGCCGCGTTGGCGTTGCTGTTGCCCGCCGCGACGACGACCGTGGTGCCACGGTTCACGGCGTTGGTGATGGCGGTCTGGGTGGCCGTGGTGCAGGCACCGGAGCCGCCCAGGCTCATGTTGATGACCTTGGCGACGTTCGCGTTGGCCGGGACACCGGAGACGGTGCCGCCCGACGCCCAGGTGATGGCGTCGATGATGTCGGAGTCGTAGCCGCCGCACTTGCCGAGGACGCGCAGCGGGGAGATCTTCGCGTTGTACGCGATGCCCGCGACGCCCTTGCTGTTGTTGGTGGCGGCGGCGATGGTGCCGGCCACGTGGGTGCCGTGCCAGGAGGAGTTGGACGCCGGGATGCCCGTGCCGCACTCGTTCGCCGCGTACCAGTCGCCCGGGTCGGCGGGGTTGCTGTCACGGCCGTTGCCGTCCACCGAGACGGCGGTGTCGGCGATGAAGTCGTAGCCCGCGACGATGTTGGCGGCCAGGTCGGAGTGGGTGACGTAGCCGGTGTCGATGACGGCGACGGTCACGCCGGTGCCGGTCGCGAGGTCCCAGGCGCCCGGGACGCGCATGCCGGCGGCGGCCTCGAAGAGGTCCCACTGCTTGCTGTACTCGGTGTCGTTCGGGTCGGCCTGCGGCTTGTTGAGGCGGTCCGGCACGACGTAGGCGACCTGCGGGTCGGCCTGGTACTCGGCGATGACGTCGGCGACGTCCGTCTTGCTGAGCTGCTCGCCCAGGTCGACGAGGGCGGCGCCGGTGCCGAGGCGGCGCTGGAAGTCGAGGGTCTCCCCGGCCTCCTTGCCCTTGGCGGCGGCGTCGGCGTCGGCGGCCTGGTTCGAGGTGGCCTCGGCGGCGCCGGCCTTGTAGCCGACGATCAGGCGCTCGGCCGGGGCGGCGACCGCCTGTGCGGCGGCCTCCGGGGCGGCGGCGGGAGCGGCGGGCTCCTGGGCGAAGGCGACCGAGGTGGTGGCCGCGGCGACCAGGGCGGCGGAGACCGCGGCGGCGGATATCAGCTTCCGCCCCGTGGCACGGGAGGGTGAAGTACGCAAGGGCTTGCCTTTCGGGAGCCGTACTCCTCTGGGCCGCGCGGGCAGCGAGGAGTGTCGGTCGATTCGCTTCGTCGTCGAAGCGGCGGGGGGTGCGGTTCGAAAAGCGGCACGGCGGCCGGCCAAGCGCGAGCGGCCCGTTCCGGGGTTACCTATGGGGCGGCTGTGGTGGAACATTAGGCAAAGAGAAGGTCATCCGGATACAGGGGAAACCCTCGATCGGGCCGGATGCACACCCTTGAGCGCCGGAAACCGCCCGTGGACGACGGCCAGTTGACCGGGTTGGGCGAGTTGCGGGGTATTGGCGGTACGGGGTTCGGTGCGGGGCGGCACATGTGGTGGTGCGGGTGCCGGTTGAACGCGGTCCGCCCGCTTCCCGTACTGCCCGAAAGCAGACCCGCTCGCGGGCCGGCCCGCACCAGACCTGTTCCGCCGTTCCCCAGCCCGCCCCCTTCCTTGCTCCTTCCCCTTTCCGCCTCGGTCGAGGAGACGTACCGGATGACCGCCCACCGCCGCACCCTGTCGGCCGCCGCACTCTCCTGCACCGCCGCCGTCGCCGCACCGCTGCTGCTGACGCTGTCGGCGGCGGGTCCCGCCCAGGCGCACGGTGCGCCGACCAAGCCGGTCAGCCGGGCCTACGCCTGCTCCCCCGACGGCGGTGCCACGGCCGGTACGGCGGCCTGCCGGGCGGCGCTCACCGCGAACGGCGGGGCGCCCTTCACCTTCTGGGACAACGTGCGGGTCCCGGACGTGGCCGGGCGGGACCGCGCGGTGATCCCCGACGGCAAGCTGTGCAGCGGCGGTCTCTCCGCCTACCGGGGGCTCGACCTGGCGCGCGCCGACTGGCCCTCGACCACGCTGACGCCGGGCGCGCGGCTGACCATGACGTACCGCTCGACGATCCCGCACACCGGCACGTTCAAGATGTTCCTGACGAAGCCCGGGTACGACCCGGCCCAGCCGCTGACCTGGTCGGATCTGCCAGAGCGGCCGTTCGCCGAGGTCAAGGACCCCGCGCTGACGGGTGACGCGTACCGCCTCGCGATGACGCTGCCCTCGGACCGGACCGGGCGCCATGTGCTGTACACGATCTGGCAGAACTCCAGTACGCCGGACACCTACTACTCGTGCTCGGACGTGGTGTTCCCGGCGGCGAAGAGCAACGCGGGCGGCAGCGGTGGCACGGGCGGCTCCGGTACGTCCGCCGGCGCGACGCCGACCGCGCGGGCCGCGTCCGCCGCGCCCACGAAGTCGGCCACCGCGAGCGCTCCGGCCGAGCAGCCGGCGCCGGCCGTGGAAACGGAAGAGGCGGCGGAGTCCGCCGACTCCGCCGCCCCTCAGTCCGGGAGCACCGTGGCCGGTGCCCCGGTGGCCGCCGCCACCGAGAACACCGGACCGCGGTACGCGGTCGCGGGCGCCGCCGCGGCAGTGCTGCTCGCCGTGGCCGTCACCCTCGTCCTGCGGCTGCGCCGCCGGTGATCGACTGATCAACACCGGCGACCCAGCCGTTCATTGACGGTTCGTCAGTTGACGAAGACCGTGGCGTTGCCCTGCGTCACGTCCTGCACCGGGGCGTACTTGGCGGTGAAGTAACCGGCGCTGAAGCACAGCGACGAGCCCGAGGACTTGGTGAACGCCTGGGCCGCGAAGTTGATGCTGTTGTCGGCCTCACCGGTGGTGCCGGCCAGGCTGGGCGCCTGGTAGACGCAGTTGATGCTGCCGAGCAGGGTGCGCAGCACGACGGTCGTCTGGATGGTGGAACCCGCGGCCGGGCTGACGGTGACGGACTCGTCGGAGCCCACCACGGTGGTGTACGGCAGGTTGTTGACGGTCACGCTGGTCACGCCGAGCACACCGAGGACGTTGCTGGTGCAACTGCCGAAGGTGTGCGCGGTGACCGACTCGGTGGCGACGCCGGGCGCGGCGGGGTTGTCGGTGACCGTGGCCGTGAAGGTGGACGCGGCACACGTGACACCGCTGGTGCCGGTCGCGCTGGAGAACAGGGTGGCGGTGGTGCCGGAGGCCAGGGAGGCGCTCAGCACATCGCCGACGGCGACGGCGTCGCCGGCCGCGCTGTTGACGGTGAGCACGGTGTCGGCGGCGGACGCGGGGGTGACCGCGGCGACCGAGAGTCCGGCTACGGCGGCGGCGAGGGCGAGGGCGGAGCGGGTACGAGTACGCATGATGCGGGTGCCTCTTTCTGGAACTGGGGGTGTTCGGGGGTGAGTTGGAGATGCCATGGGGGGTGGTGTCGAGGGGGTGGGGGCGTGCGGAAGTACGCGTGGGAACGCGTGCCGGACGCCTGATGGGGTGAAGGGCGCGAAAAGGACGCCGGTGCCGGCCCGTGACGCCTTCTCCGTACGCGACGGACCGGCAACGACAACCGGCCGGTGGCCGGCAGAAAGGCTTGGAGGGAGGCTTCCTGCCGGACCGGGCGGGACAGGGCGACCCGGCGTCGGCCCAGGGGGGAAACGGCCGTGCGGGTGCCTCGGAGGCGGACTGCGGAAATGAACGTTGAGTCCGGGAAGAGCGGCTCGCACCGCTGCGGATCCGGCGCCACGGATCCGGGGAAACCAGGGCAGTTCTAGACCTGAGGAACCGTCAACGTCAAGGCATCGAACCGAAGTTGGTGCTTCGGATACGAACCGGGGGCCCTCCGGGACCCCCTGGCGGGGCTAGATCAGCCCGCGAAGCCACAGGTGGCGCATAATCCGCACCCTTTTTCCACAACTCCCTTGACCCTCTAAAGTAACCACGGGTAACTTCCTCGGCGGCTACTGGAGCGTAACCGCGAAAGCCCTTGCAACCGCCGGGAGTTGCGAGGAGACGTACGCACCAGCTGCTGTCCGCGCCAGGACAACACGCCACTGAAGCCCGACCAGCATTGACGCAATGACTATGCATGGGAGCAGCCATGGCCTCGTCCTCGGACGTCTCGTCGTCCGCCGGATCCAACCCCGAGCTGCCGGAGAGCGGTAACGCCTCCGGAGGCGACGGGGGATCGGGATCCTCCAACGTGTCCGAATTCTTCGAAGGCGCCGGGAAGGGCGCCGAACGACGCGGCCGGGTCCGTGGGCGCCGCGCCGCCGTCATGGCGGTGCCGGCCACCCTGGTCGCCGCGACCCTCGCGGTGCTCACCGCCGAGGGCGCCCTGGGCGTCCAGTTCGCCATCTCCGGCATGCCGTTCGAGGTCACCGCGACCGAGATGACCGGCACCGGTTTCGAGCAGTTCGGCGCCCTCGACCACATGATCGAGAACAGCCCCAACGAGGGCGACACCGGCGGCCAGGTCCTGGTGATCACCACCGCGATCAAGAACGCGTCGATCACCAAGCTGTGCCAGAGCGTCGACCTGGGCGGCATCAACCTGGTCATCAGGGCGGGCGGCAACGGCACCCCGGTGACCGCGACCGACCTGACGCTGGACGGCACCGAGCAGGCGGGTGACGCGTCCTTCACCAACATCGAGATCGGCAACGACGCCAGCACGCTCACGAAGGCGGGCGTCAAGGGTCCCGAGGGTGTCTTCAGTCAGCAGGCGGACACCATCCGGATCGCCAACCTCACTTCCACCAACTACGCCACCACGGCGGCCGTGTTCAAGCTCCCCGGCCTGAAGCTCGGCTTCAGCGGTACGGGTTGCTGATGTTCGCCGACAAACGGCAGGAGGTGCGGCCCGCCTTCAGATCCTGGCGGGCCCACCGTCCGTTCCTGGCCGGGGTCCTGCTGACCCTGGGCGGCACGGAGATCCTGGTCACCATGAAGGCGTCGCTGGGGGTCATCCTGCACATCGGTATGCAGGGTCTGGCGGGCTATCTGCTGCCGGCGCTGATGATCGTGTGCGGTGTGCTGATCATCTTCAACCCCGCGCAGCGCCTGTTCTACTCGATCGTCGGCATCGGGGTCACGCTCGGCACGTGGCTCACCTCGAACCTCGGCGGCTTCTTCATCGGCCTCGCGCTCGGTGCGGTGGGCAGCTGCATGGCGTTCGGCTGGCTGCCGGACCAGGAACCGAAGGTCAGCCGCAAGCAGCGCCGCAAGGAGAAGCGGGAGAAGAAGGCGGCCCTGGCCACCTCGGCGACCGCGGAGTCCACCGCGAAGCCGGAATCCGGTCAGGACGACACGGGCGAGGGCAGCCTGCGCGGCTCGATCCGCTCCTCGACCGCCGACTCCCCCGCACACCTGACGACATAGGCACCCCTGCCCGGCAACTCCGCGACCGCCTCGACGAGTTCGGTACCTCGGTAGACGAGCCCGACCCCGTCGTCGGTGCAGTGCGTGGTGGGCAGGGTGCCGTCGGCAACAAGCCGGTGCACCAGCGGCCGGCGCCCCGCGTCGCTGTCGTAGTGCACACCGTTGCCGTACGGCAGAAATCCCAACGAGTCGGTGAGAGGCCGGAGTTCGGGCCCGAAGGAGTCGGTGGTCCCACCCCTGAACCAGCAGAGGGACCCCGCACTCACCCCACTCAGCACGACCCCGGCCTCCCAGGCCCGCCGCATGATCCGGTCCAGGCCGTGCGCCCGCCACACGGCCAGCAGGTTCACCACCGAGCCGCCCATGACCCAGACGACGTCCTGCGCGAGCACCGTGCCCTCGACGTCGTCGACGTTGGGCATCGGGAACAGGTGCAGGGGCGTGAGGTCGAAGCCCGCGACCCGGGCGGCCTCGCCCATGCGGGCCGTGAAGTGCTCGGCGTCGCCGATCGCCGTACCGACGTACAGGACGCGCGGCCGGCGGCCGTGGGCCCCGGAGAGATCGACGGCGTGATGGACGAGGGCGTCGAACGACACCATGGTCCGGCCGCCGGTGCGGTGTCCGCCGGAGGTCGCGAGGATGGTGGGTTCGGAAGCGGCCATGCCGATGATCTTACCGATCGGCCGCAGGGTCGGCCGGGTGCGTGGCGCCCTCGCTCACCTGCGAAGATCCCTCCCCCACCGCCCCCTCCGCCTTCATCGCCCGCGCCTCGCTCTTGAGGATGCGCATCGAGCGGCCGAGTGCCCGGGCCGTGTCCGGGAGTTTCTTCGAGCCGAACATGACGATGAAGATGATCGCCACGACCAGCAGATGCCACGGTTCCAGTCCGTTGCGGAGCACAACCTCACACCCCTTTCGTTCGTCACACATAACAGTTGCTACTTTGCGCAACTGTACAACCAAGGTGAGACGTGAGAAGGGCGCCGATGACCACCAGCACCAGCAGGCGGGCCGCACCAGCACGACACCGGTCCGCCGCAGGCCCCCGGCGGCGCGGATCCGGGCGGCGCGGACGGCTGGCGCTGGGCATCTGCCTCTCGCTCGTGCTGCTCGTCGCGGCCGGCGCCGGCTGGGTCTATCTCCGGCTGAACGGCGACATCAAGACCTTCGACGCGGGCGGCCTCTCCGACAACCGCCCCGCCGCCGGTTCCTCCAAGGGCGAGAACGTCCTGGTCATCGGCTCGGACGCGCGCAACGACGGCAACGCCGCGCTCGGCGGCGGCGACGCCGACGACATCGGCCGCTCCGACACCGCGTTCCTGCTGCACATCTACGCCGACCACAAGAACGCCGTCGCCGTCTCCATCCCCCGCGACACCCTGGTCACCATCCCGCCCTGCAAGCTGCCCGACGGCAAGTGGACGAGCGCGCGGCCGGACACGATGTTCAACGAGGCCTACTCGGTCGGCGAGACCGAGAAGGGCAACCCGGCCTGCACCCAGAACACGGTCGAGAGCATCACCGGTCTGCGCGTCGACCACACCGTCGTCGTCGACTTCAAGGGCTTCGCCGCGCTGACCGACGTGGTCGGCGGCGTGAAGGTGTGCCTCCCGCAGAACGTCTACGAACGCGACCTCAAGCCCAAACTCCCCACCCGCGGCAAGCTGCTCTTCCCGAAGGGCGAGCAGACCGTCTCGGGGCAGAAGGCGCTGGACTACGTCCGGATCCGGCACGGCCTCGGCGACGGCTCGGACATCGGCCGTATCAAACGCCAACAGGCCTTCGTGGCAAGCCTGATGAAGGAGGTCAAGAGCAACGGCCTGACCCCGACCAAACTGCTGCCCCTCGCCGACGCGGCCACCAAGTCCCTGACCGTCGACCCCGGTCTCGGCTCCGCCGACAAGCTGATCTCCTTCGCGATGTCGCTGAAGGACATCGACCTGCACAACACGAAGTTCGTCACCATCCCCTGGCGGTACGAGGGTTCACGCGTCGCGATCGTCGAACCGGACGCGAGCGACCTCTGGGCGGCCCTCAAGGCGGACCGCACGCTCGACGGCAAGGACGCCAGCGGCAAGAAGAAGGCCACCCCGAGCGCGAGCCCCTCGACAGCCCCGACTGCCGTGTCCGGCAAAGGAATCGCCGTCGCCGTCTACAACGGCACCACCGTCACCGGCCTCGCCAAGAAGGCCGCCGCCGAGCTGACCGCCGACGGTTTCACGGTCACCGGCACGGCCACCGCGAGCAGCCAGGACCACACGACGACGGTCGTCGAGTACGGCCCCGGCCACAAGGTCGAGGCCCAGACGGTGGCCCGCGTCTTCCCGGGCGCCGCCATCCAGCCGGTGACGGCGGACGGCGTCAACGTCGTGGTCGGCCAGTCCTACCAGGGCGGCGCCACCGCCTCGCCGACGCCCACCGCCGTCCCGAAGGACGTCGCCGACAGCGCCCGCTCGGCGGACGACAACCCCTGCTCGAACCTCACCTACGGCTGACCCGCGCACCCCGCGCCCGCCGGGCGACAGCCAGCGCACCCCCGTAGAGCCCCAGCACGGCCACCAGAGCCGCGTAGTAGGACCCCGGCAGCCCCACCAGCCCCAGGGTCGGGCCGAGCGGGGAGAGGGGCAGCAGGAGCCCGACGGCGGCGAGTGCGCCCGCCGCCCGCCCGACGGCTCCCGTGCCCCGGCGCCCGCCGCCGCGCAGCAGCACCATCACCACGGCCTGGGTGAGGAGGTTCTCGGTGAACCAGGCCGAGTGGAAGACCGCCCGGTCGTCCAGCGCGTCGGGCCCGTGCAGCGCGAGGGCGAGCACGCCGAAGGTCGCGAGGTCGGCGACGGCGTTCAGGGCGCCGAACCGGCCGAGGAAGCGCAGGAGTTCGCGGGGCCGCAGGACGCTCGGCCGGGCCAGCGCACCGGGCGCCGGACGGTCGTAGGCGTAGGCCAGTTGTGCCGTGTCGAAGCACAGGTTCTGCACGAGGACCTGCGCCGGGAGCATCGGCAGGAAGGGCAGCAGGAGCCCGGCGGCGAGCATCGCGACGACGTTGCCGAGGTTCGAGGAGAGCGTGACCCGCAGATACGTGGCGATGTTGCCGCTGCCGAGCCGCCCGGTCGTGACGGCGTGCGCGACGGCGGCGAGATCCTTCTCCCCGAGCACGACGTCGGCCCGCTCCCGCGCCACGTCCACGGCGGCGCGCGGCGCGATCCCGACGTCGGCGGCGCCCAGCGCGGGCACGTCGTTCACCCCGTCCCCGAGAAAGCCGACGGTACGACCATCGGCCCGCAGCGCGGCGACGATCCGCGCCTTGCCTGCCGGGGTGCAGCGCGCGAAGACGGTCGTACGCCGGACCAGTTCCGCCAGTTCGGCGTCCCCGAGCCCCTCCAGGTCTTCAGGGTTCTCCGCCACCACCCCCGGGGCGAGGCCCAGGTCACGGCAGGCGCGGGCGGCCGTACCCGGATGGTCGCCGGTGAGGATCCTGACCTCGATCCCCAGCGCGGTGAGGTCGCGCAGGGCCTCGGCGGCGGTGGGCGCGAGGTCGTCCCGGAAGGCGACGAAGCCCCGGAAGGTCAGGCCGTGTACGTCGGCCGGGGTCCGGTCCCGGGTGCGTGCGGGCCGTTCGGCGGTGGCGACCGCGAGCAGCCGCAGCCCGCCGGCCGCCTCCAGGTCGGCGCGTGCGAGAACCCGTTCCCGCTCGGCGGGGTCCAGCGCGCACCGCCCGACGACCTCCGCGACCGCGCCCTTGACGACGAGGACATGGGTGCCGAGCCGCCCCCGTACCACCGCCGTGGCCAGCCGCCGCACCGGATCGAAGGGCAGCGCGGCCACCCCGTCGTACCGCTCCCCGACCGGCCCCGCCGCCGCGAGCAGCGCCTCGTCGAGGGCGTCCGGGGTGGGGAGTTCGGCGAGTTGGAGGGTCCACCAGGCGGCTACGGCGGCCCAGTCGAGGACCGACGGATCGTCCCGGCCGTCGGAGCCCATCGACCGTTCGACGACCGGGTGGTCCTGGGTGAGGGTGCCCGTCTTGTCGAGGCACAGGACGTCGACCGCGCCCAGGTCGTGCAGCGCGGGCAGGCGTTTCACCACGACCCCGTGCTCCCGGGCGAGCCCCGACGCCCCGCGCGCGAGACAGGTGCTGACGACGACCGGGAGCATCTCGGGCGTCAGCCCGACGGCCACCGCGACGGCGAAGGGCAGTGTCTCGGGCCCCTGTCCGCGCAGCGCGCCGCTGGCCATCAGGACCAGGGGCGGGGCGAGCAGCATGAACCGGATCAGCACCCAGGACACGCCGTGCAGCGACCGGTCGAAGGCGCTCGCCTCCCGGCGTACGACCGCACTGTGCGCGCCCGCGAAACGCGTACGCGCCCCCGTGGCCACCACCACGCCGGTCGCGCTCCCTGAGACAACGGCACTGCCCTGGAAGCACAGCTCGGGCCGCGCGAACACACCCCGGTCCGCCGGATCCGGCCGTACGCCCTTCGCCACCGGCGCCGACTCGCCCGTGAGCGGCGCCTGGTGCACGGTCAGCCCGGTCGCGCGCAGCAGCCGTACGTCCGCCGGGACCAGGTCGCCGGGACCGAGCCGGATCACGTCGCCGGGGACGAGTTCGGCGACCGGGATCTCCCGGGCGAGCGGCGGCCCGTCCGCCGTCGGGCGGCGCAGGACGGTCGCGGTGCCGGCGACCAGCTCGCGCAGCCCGCTGAGGAAACGTTCCGCCCGATGTTCGCCGGAGGCCCGGAGCACCGCGCTGACCGCGACCAGGAACAGGATCACCGAGGCCGTACCCCAGGCCGTGACGACCGCCGAGACTAGGCCGAGGCAGAGCAGTACGGCGGTGAAGGGGTCGCGCAGGCTCCGTACGAGGAGGGCGGGCCACCGGACCGGACGGGCGGCCGGGACCACGTTCTCCCCGACGGCCGTCAGCCGAGCCTCGGCCTCGCCCTCGGTCAGACCGCGCGGGGAGGCGTCGAGCCACCGGAGCGTGCCGAAATCAGACTCCACGGAGGTGCCGTACCGGGGCGTGCTCGGCGCGGTCGGTCAGCCGCCCGACCAGCAGCCGTACGACGGTGACGACGTCCGGGTCGTCGACGAAGTACACCTGGCGGCGTCCCTCGCGGCGCGAGCGGACGAGTCCGGCGAGTCTGAGTTTGGTGAGGTGCTGGCTGACGGCGGGCAGCGCGCCGCCGACCCGCTCGGCGAGCCCGGTCACATCGCTCTCGCCCTGGGCCAGCGCCCACACGATGTGCAGCCGGGCGGGCGAGGCGAGCAGCCCGAAGGTACCGGCGGCCTCCGCCAGCACCTCGGCGGACGGATCACCGGAACCGGAACTGCCCGTACCTGTCACCACGGGCCCAGTTTAGGCCGGTGCGGGACCCGTGCTGCGCCGCACGATGAGGTGGGCCGGAATGACCGTGACAAGGTCTGTCTCCCCCTCCGCACCGGCCTTCGCGACGGCCGTCGGGCCCGCGTTCGCCTCACCGTCGATCCTGGCCAGGAGGATCCGCAGCGAGCGGGTGCCGATCTCCTGGAAGTCGGTGCGGATGGTGGTGAGCGGGGGCAGCAGATGGGCGGCCTCCGGGATGTCGTCGTAGCCGACGACGCTGACGTCGTCCGGGACCCGGCGGCCGGCCTCGTGGAAGGCGCGCAGCGCGCCGAGCGCCATCTGGTCGTTGGAGGCGAAGACGGCGGTGACGTCCGGGTCGCGGGCGAGCCGTCGGCCGAGTTCGTAGCCGGAGTCGGCGCTCCAGTCGCCGACGAGCGGCTCGGGTACCTCGACCCCGGCCTTCTCCAGGGTCTCGCGCCAGCTCGCGGCCCGGCGTTCGGCGGAGGTCCAGCCGGTGGGTCCGGCGATGTGCCGGACCGTACGGTGGCCGAGCCCGAGCAGGTGTTCGGTGGCCGCGCGGGCTCCGCCCCGGGAGTCGGCGGTGACCATCGGGGTGTCGTCGCCGAGGGCGTTGTCCATCACGACGAGGGGGATGTCGAGGTGGGCCTCGGCGAGCGCGCGGCCGACCCGTCGCTGGGGGGCGATGGCGATGACCCCGTCGGCGCCCTCCGCCGAGAGCCGGTCCACGGCCTGGACGACGGTGTCCCGGTCGGCGGTGTCGAGGGCGATCGAGCTGACCAGGTAACCGGCGTCCTGGGCGGCGGTGTTGATCGCGGTGAGGGTGGAGGCGGGGCCGTAGCGGGCCGCGTCGAAGGAGATCACCCCGAGCATCCGGGTCCGCCCGCTGGCCAGCGAGCGGGCGCTGCGGCTGGGCCGGTACCCGAGCGACCGCATGGCGTCGAGGACGGCTTCCCGGGTCTCGGCGCGGACGGCCGGGTTGTCGTTGAGCACCCGCGACACGGTCTGCTTGGAGACCCCGGCCAGCCGGGCCACGTCGTCCATCACCGGCCGCGCGCCCGCGAAGTTGCGCCGGCTGCGCCCCTTGGGAGCGGCGCCGCCACCGGCACTTCGGGTCATGGGGATGCATCCTTCGGCTTCGTCCCGTGGGGGCGGTCGTGCCCCGCCCGACTGGCCCACAGAATAGGCGGCCGGGCGGCGGACACCGCCGACCGGGACCTACCCGGTGATCACTTGAGTCCGTACGGTGACCCACTCGACCCGCGCGATCCCGGCCTCCCCCACCGGCACGGGCACCGGCAGACGCACGGGCGGGTCGGCGGCGAACGGCACCACCTTCACCCGCAGATCACCGGCCGGGACCCGGCCGAGAGCGATCTCCCAGACCCGCCCCGAGTAGAACTGGTCGGCGACGAGCGTGTCCCCGACGTAGGCGCGGGCCACGTCACCGGTCCAGTGGACGCGCAACAGGGTTCCGGCGCGCGGGAGTTCGTCCGGTACGTCGACGAGGTACTCGGCGGCGGACGTGTCGAAGTACTTGTCGGCGGGCGCACTGGCCCGGCCCTGAACGCCGGTGACGGTATCGGGCGCGGGTCCGGCGGCCCGGAGCAGGGAGACGCCGAGGACGCCGGAACCATCGCGCGCTTCATCCGCAGGGAAGGTGTAGCGGGTGAACACCCCGTCGGAGGAGACGGCGAGGCCCTCGCCGGGAGGCGTCCCGGGCGCGGGCAGCACGGCGAACGACACCTCCGCCGCCGCGCTGTGCACCCGTACTTCCCCGGCCGGTTCGTCGAAGACGACCCCGTCGCCGGCCTCGCACAGAATCAGGCGCTCGGCGCCCCAGGCCGGGCCCCGGTAGACGGTACGGGCGGTCGCCGCGTCCAGCACCAGCAGGCCGACCTGTCCGCCGTCCGGGGTGCCGACCTCGACGAGGGCATCGGTACCGGGCCGCAGTCCGGTGACGAGGAAGCGTCCGTCGGCGGACACGACCTTGCCCATCGGGGTGTGGACGTACCTCAACGTGCTGACGTCCAGGGCGAGTTCGACGGGAACGCCGTCCGTGGCGGCGAGCACGAGGACGGTACGTCCGCCCGCGTCGACCGTGCACACCGGCTGGGCGGTGGCCCAGTCGAGGCGAAGCCCGGCCACGTCGAGCCGTAATGGCCAGCAGAAGTAGGCCCCTTGAGGGACCGTCACCGGGGCGCTGGGGAGGGTCAGTTCGGAGCCGCCGGGGAGGTCGACGGTGAACGACGTGTCCGGGTGGTCCGGCAACGGTTCGTGCGGCTGGTGGTTGTTGACGAACAGGAAGCCGGAGTCGCCGTCGCTCCGCACGGCCCAGCGCAAGGTCTCCCGGTCGTCCTGTCCGGCGGGCGCCTGCTCCGGCAGCACGGACTCCATGGGCGCGATGCGCTCGCCGAAGTCCGCCAACAGCAGGTGCTGGAGCCGCAGTTCGTCGTACGAGGGCCGGTACTGGCCGTACTCGCCGAGCGGTGCCTGGAAGTCGTAGGTGAGGACGGGCAGGTCGTTCGGGTAGTCGGTGGCGTGGGACTCCTGGAGGGTGGTCAGTTCGCCCACCGGGTTGGTGCCGCCGTGGAACATGTAGTAGCCCTGCCAGACCGAGCCGCACCCGATCTTCGTGAGCCCGAGCGCGCCGACGTCGGCGGCGTCGACCTGCGGGCGGCGGTGGTAGGCCACGGCCATTCCGCCGCCCAACTCGCAGGTGGCCCAGGGGAATCGGCCGGTCGTCGGCGCGGGCTCGCCGCCCCGTACGGTCGTCGGGCGCAGGTCGGCGCCGATGCCCTCGTCGTCGCGCTGGTGGGTGAAGAGGAAGTGCTTGCGGCAGGTGTCGGACCAGCCGCCGTCCCAGTCGGTCCAGAAGGTCTCGGTGTAGCCGCCGTAGAGCGGAAGCAGTTCGTCGGGCGGGAGTCGGACCCCGCCCCAGGCCGTGGAGGTCCAGAGCGGTGCGCTCAGCCCGGCCTCCTGCGCGATCCGCTTCAGGCTGAGGAGATGGTCCGGCTGGTCGTACAGCTCGTTCTCGATCTGGATGGCGACGATCGGGCCGCCGTGCGCGCGGTCGAGCCCCGTCAACTGCTCGGCGATCGCGGCGAACCAACCGCGTACGGGTGCCAGGTAGTCGGGGTCGTCGGTGCGGGGCGCGGTGGTGCGGGTGAGCAGCCAGTCAGGGAGGCCGCCGTTGCGGACCTCGGCGTGGCTCCAGGGGCCGATGCGCGGGATGAGGTCGAGGCCGTGACGGGCACAGAGTTCGGCGAAGCGGCGCAGGTCGCGGTCGCCGTCGAAGCGGACCCGGCCCTCGATCTCCTCGTGGTGGATCCAGATGACATAGCTGGCAACGGCGGTGATGCCCGCCGCCTTCATCTTCAGCAGCTCCTCCTCCCACTCCCCCGCCGGGTAGCGGGAGTAGTGGAACTCGCCGGAGACGGGGAACCAGGGGCGTCCGCCACGGGTGAACCAGCGGCCGGTCACCCCGATCGGGTCCGGGACGCCCGGCGCGTCGGCGAAGGGGAGGTGGCCGGTGAGCGGGGGCCCGGCGGGCGCGGGGACCCGGAGGGAGTGGTGGGTCACGGTTTCACCGGGCCGAGGTCGGGGGTGTCGGTGAGCAGGACCCGCGTGGAGGTGGTGGCGTTCAGCTCCAGGAGCACCAACTCATTGGCGCCCGGGCGCAGTACGGGCGCGGGCACGTAGAGGGTGCGCTGCGGGCCCCGGTTCCAGTAGCGGCCGAGGTGGAAGTTGTTGATCCAGGCCTGGCCCTTGGTCCAGCCGGGCAGCGACAGGAAAGTGTCGGCGGGCGTCTCGACCTCGAACGTGCCTTTGTAGAAGGCGGGTTGGGCGGCCGGGGTCGCGTCGACGGGGGCGAAGGGCAGCGCGCTGAGGTCGTCGAGGGTGAGGGGGTGGCTGTCCCAGCCGCGCAGTTCGGCGCCGTTGAAGGTGACCGCCCCGAGGAGTCCCTTGGGCGAGCCGATGCGCGGCCCGTAGTTGACCCCGCCCATGTTCTCGACCAAGACGTCAAGTGCCGCTCCGGCGAAGGGAATCCGGACGGGCAGGCTCTCGTCGTGCCGCTCGCGTTCGAGTACGCCGACGGGGGCGCCGTCGACGAACACCTGGGCCCGGTCGCCGACCCCGCCGGCGAAGTGCAGCAGGCCGTCGCCCGCGAGGGGGGCGGTGGTGCGGTAGAGGACGTACCCGGCGCGCAGCCCCAGCTCGTCCATGGTCGCCGGTTCCTCGGTGCGCACGGGCTTGGCGAGGAGGCCGACATGGGGCAGCAGCGGCGCGCTCAGGCCCAACTCGACTGCGGTGGGCGGGAGTTTGACGCTGGGCGCGGGCACCGGCTCGTCGGGGACGGGCGCGTGCCGGGCGATGACCTCGCGGAAGGCGTGGTACTTGGGGCCGGGGTCGCCGTTCTCGGTGAGGGCGGCGTCGTAGTCGTAGGAGGTGACCATGGGCTGGTAGGCGTGGTCGTGGTTGGCGCCGTTGGTGAAGGCGAAGTTGGTGCCGCCGTGGAACATGTAGATGTTGACGGACGCGCCCGCCGAGAGCAGCCGGTCCAGGTCGGCGGCGGCGTCGGCCGCGTCCCGGGTGTGGTGCTCCTCGCCCCAGTGGTCGAACCAGCCGATCCAGAACTCCGCGCACATCAGGGGCCCTTCGGGCTGATGCGCCCGCAACTGCTCCAGCGAGGCACCGACCTTGCTGCCGAAGGTGCCGGTGGTGAGCACCCCGGGGAGACTTCCGGCGGCGAGGTGCTCGGGGTTCGCCTGGTCGCAGGTGAAGAGCAACTCCCCGATGCCGCGCGAGCGCAGGGCCTCCGCGAGGTGTTCGAGATACGCGGTGTCGGTGCCGTACGCCCCGTACTCGTTCTCCACCTGGACGGCGATGACGGGACCGCCGGACTCGGCGAGGTACGGCAGCAGGGGCGGCAGGAGGAGGTCGAGGTAGCGGTCGATGGCGCCGGTGAAGCGGAGGTCGCTGGAGCGCAGCCGGATGCCGGGGTCGGTGGTGAGCCAGGAGGGCAGCCCGCCGCCGTCCCACTCGGCGCAGATGAACGGGCCGGGCCGCAGCAGGACTTGGAGCCCCTCCGCCTTGGCCAGCCGCAGATAGCGCGGCAGGTCGAGGATGCCGTCGAGGGCGAGGGTGCCGGGCTCGGGCTGGTGGAGGTTCCAGGGGACGTACGTCTCCACGGTGTTGAGGCCCATCAGCCGGGCCTTGCGCAACCGGTCCGCCCACTGGTCGGGGTGGACTCGGAAGTAGTGCATCGCACCGGAGATGATCCGGAACGGCTCGCCGTGCAGCAGGAAACCGTCGGACGTCGTTGTCAGGGCGGGCATGCGGGGGTTTCCCTTCGGGTCGTGGATTCCAGTCGGTTCGCTGGAGGTGGTGGGTGAGCGAGGACGGAGCAGGGCTCAGCGAGCCCGGGTGGCCCGGATCAGCCAGGCCGTGGCGGCCAGACACAGGGCCGAGACGCCGCCGAGGATCAGCGGCACGGCCCGTACGCCGGACCATTCGATGGCCTTGCCGAGAGCCGGTCCCGCGGCCACTCCCCCGACCATCGACGCGGCGATGACGACCGCACCGGCCCTGCGCGCCTGCGGGGCGACCCGGTTGAGCCAGGGCAGCCCGGTGGGGAAGATCGGCGCGATGAAGAGGCCGACGCCCGCGTAGGCGTAGGGGGCGAGGCCGGGTATCGCGGCCAGCAGCAGACAGACGGTCATCCCGGCGCAGGACACCGCGATGATCGACTGGGGTGAGAAGCGCAGGGCGAGCGGCGCGGCCAGGAAACGGCCGGCGGTCATCATCAGCCAGTACACGGAGGTGGCCGTGGCGGCGGCTCCGGCGCCGTAGCCGACCGTCTCCAGGTGGGTCGGCTCCCAGCCGCCGACGCCCGCCTCGATGCCCACGTGCAGGACGTAGAGGGTGACGAAGACGCCGAGTACGGAGCCGAGACTGCGGGCGAGCACGGGCCCGCCGGGTCTGCCGGGGGCGCCGGACTCGGGGGCGCCGGTCGGCCGCGGTACGTGTTCCCGTACGCCCCGGAGACAGAACAGGAGGGGCAGATTGGCGAGCGAGAAGGCGAGGAAGACGGCCGGATAGTGCTCCGAGCCGACCGCGCCGATCAGCGCCGGACCGAGGATCGCGCCGACGCCGAAGTGGGCGTTGAGGATGTTGAGCATCGCCGTCGAGCGGGTGCCGAAGCCGACCGCGAACAGCTGGTTGAGGCCGTAGTCGATACCGCCGAAGCCGAGCCCGGCGAGCAGGGCGGCGGCGAGCGCGACGGGCCAGTTCGGCGCCAGCGCGAAGCCCGCGGCACCGGCGGCCATCAGGACGTACGAGCTGCCGAGGACGCGCCGGTTGCCGATCCGGGCGTGCAGCCGGTCGAAGAGCAGCACCCCGACGACCCCACCGGCGAAGTGGGCGCTCAGTCCGAGACCGGCGGCGGACGGGGAGAGCCCGTACTCCTCGCGGAGGGCCGGGATCGACGGGCCGTACAGGGCCTGGACGACCCCGATCAGGACGAAGCCGAGGCAGGAGGCGACGACGGCGACGGGGCTGAAGACAGGGGTGAAGGCGGGGGTCTCCGGGCCGGTGGGGGTGGTCCGCGGTGGTTCGGTGACCGCCGGTTGCCCCGCCGGACGTCCCGTCGGTCGATCGGTCACGTGGACTCCCGTCACCTGTGGTCGAGAACGCGGCTGACTCGTCCTCGCGCCGATGCGGGGACGGCATCGATGTTACCGGTAACATTTCTGCCGTCAAGATCCCCCGAGGCCTTTCGCCTCAGGGGATCCGCAAGGGAGTTGGCGGGCTCAGCCGCCGGCGCCGGGCGACCAGCTGGGAACGCTGCCGGCCAGTCGGCAGACGAGCACGTACAGCGGTATCGGCGGGGTGTACGGGGAGTCGCCCTCGGGGCTGTGGATCAGCCGGGGCCGGACCGACGGGGACGGCGGCCGGGTACGGGTCCAGGACGGGTCGGCGAGCTGGGCGCCGATGACGTAGCGGGTGCTCGACGGCCAGGTGACGCCGAGGTGGGAGCCGGACGGCACGATCCACCACCAGCGCTGGTCGTCGGCGTAGACGCAGCCGACGCGGGGCAGACCGTCCATGATGCGGCGGCCGTGGGCACGGGGGGTGCCTATGGCGTCGCAGCCGAGGGGGGTGGGGAGGGACAGGTCTACAGCGAGGCCGGGGTGCGCGGAGTGGCCGGGATGGCCGAGGTGACCGGGGTGTTCGCGCGGGGGCTTGGGGGCCGGGGGTGCGTGGAGCGGTGGGGACGTGCGGGGAAGCGGGAGCGTGCGGGGCGGGTACGGCGTACGGGCTGCCGGGGCCGGGGGCTGGGTGACCGGTGGTTTGATGACCGATGGCCGGGTGGCCGGTGACTGGGTGACCGTTGGCTGGGGGGCCTGGCCGTGCGGTCCGTGGGAGTTGTACGGCGGGCGTGGGTCAGGAGCGGGAGTACGGGTGGTGCGGTCCTGTCGTTCCTGCTGATCCATACGGTCCATGTGAGGCGATTCCTTCGGCCGAGTGGGGGACGGGCCGGGTGCGGTGCGGGGCCGACGGCTGCCAGGGGCCGGATGCGGCGACCTGAGCGGCGTGGGCGGCGGGGGGAGCCGGGGGTAAGGCGGGGGCGGGTCTGACCGGGGCGGGGGCCGGGGTGGCGGGTGAGGTGACGTTTGGGCGCGGCTCGGCCGGAGCGCTCTCGGCGGGGGCGCCGGCGGCGAGGGGAGCCGGCGCGTCGACGACTTCGCCGGTCTCGACGGAAACGGAGGAGGAGGTAGCGGTAGCGGAGGCGGAGGAGACGGCCTCGACCGAGGACACCGGATCCGGGGCCGGGCCGGGGCCGGGGCCGGGGCCCGCGCCGTTGCTGCTGCCCGTGCCGTTGCTGCTGCCCGCGTCCGCCAAGTCGGCCTGCTCGTGCGGGAGTTCGGCCCAGACGATACGTCCGGAGCCGTGCGGGGCGTCGCGGACGCCCCAGTCGCTGCTGAGGATGCCTACCAGCAGGAGTCCGCGTCCGCACTGCTCGTCGGGGCCGGGTATGCGCTGGGCGGGCAGGGTCCCGGCGCGGTTCTCGTCCTCGACCTCGACGTGCAACCGCCCGGCGGACAGGCGCAGTCGGCACACGATCCGCTCGCTGGCGGTGTGGGTGAGGGCGTTGGTGACGAGTTCGGAGGTCACGAGGAGGGCGTTGTCGGTGGTGTCGTCGCCGACGTTCCAGGAGTCCAGGAGTTCGCGCACCTTGCGGCGGGCCGCGCCGACGGAGGCGGGGGTCGCGGGCAGGGCGAACATTTCCGACTGCGGAGAGTGACGATTCGAGTACTCGGAGGGGCCGGCGAGCCTGTCCCTGGGCAGTCGGCCGAGTGGCTGGGGGAGGGAGGGCGGAGCCATCGCCGTTCGCCTTTCGTCTGCCTGTGCACCCTGGCCGGTGCGACACCGTCCCGATGTGAGCGACGAGCAGGTCAACCCGCATCGAATCAGCGCAGGTTGTGGCCCCTTCTCCCCCAACAGGGCCATTCGGACTCGTCGTTCACCGTTTCCGGGAAGGTACGAACACTGTGACACCTGACAACAACGGCTCGCAACCAGCAAGTTGAAATTTGCATTTTTTGGGGTGCATGCTGCTGCCGTCGAAAAATGATCGTGACAGACTGCGACCCTGAGCCCGGCGTGAGGGGGTAGGCGTGACCGCGGAGACCGACTGGGGCGGCGCCCCTTCCGTCCTGCGCATGATCCTCGGCAGACAGCTGGAGGAGCTGCGGACGCGCGCCGGTCTCACGTTCGAGGACGCGGGGGTGGCGATCGGTGTCAGCCACTCCACGATCCGCCGGATGGAAGCCGCCAAGGTGGCCCGGCTGCGCCTGCCGGACGTCGAGAAACTGCTGCAGACGTACGGGGTGGCGGACCAGCAGGAGATCGACACCTTCCTGAAGTCGGTGCGCGAGGCGAACAAGCGCGGCTGGTGGCACAACTACCGGGACGTACTGCCCGACTGGTTCGCCGCGTATCTGAGCCTGGAACAGGCGGCGTTGCAGATCCGCGCGTACGAATCGCAGTTCGTGCCCGGCCTGTTCCAGACGGCGGACTACGCGCGTGCACTGCTGGGGGCCGGCAATCCGCACGCCTCGTCGGAGGCGACGGACCGCCGGGTGGCGCTGCGGCTGCGGCGCCAGGAACTGCTGACCCGCGAGGCACCACCGCGGGTGTGGATCGTGATGGACGAGACCGTGCTGCGGTGGCCGGTCGGCGGTCCGGAGGTGATGCGCGCGCAGATCGACCATCTGATCGCGATGAACGCGCTGCCTCATGTGACCTTGCAGATCATGCCGTTCGGCAACGGCCCGCATCCCGCGATGCGGGCCGGGGCGTTCCATCTCTTCCGTTTCAGGGCACCCGAGCTGCCGGACATCGTCTATCTGAGCGGTCTGGTCGGTGCGGTGTATCTCGACAAGGGCGACGACGTCGTCGTCTATCGCGAGGCTCTGGACCGGTTGGGCGCGCAGTCGGCGCCCGCCAGAAAGACCGAGGCCGTCCTCGGTGCGATTCGCAAGGAGCTCTGACATGCACCACCCCACCCACCCCCACCACCCGGTACGAAACGGCATGCCCGCCCGTGAACTCGGCTCCCGGGGCTGGTCCAAGCCGTGGAGCGACGACGCGGGCGGCGCCTGCGTCGAAGTGATGAAGCTCGCCGACGGCCGGGTCGCCGTCCGCCAGTCCACCGATCCCGACAGCCCCGCCCTGGTCTTCACCCCGAGAGAGATGACGAGTTTCCTGGCCGGTGTGAAGGCGGGTGCAGCAGACTTCCTGCTCTGATGAACTGAACTGCCTTGTTTCTACTGAGACTTGACTCAGACTCACACGTGAATGGGAGGGGCGGCGTGCCCGACAACGGATGGCCGGCCGACCGGATCGACACGGAGAACGCACACTCCGCGCGGATCTACGACTACATCCTCGGCGGTAAGGACTACTACCCCGCCGACAAGGAGGCGGGCGACGCCATGTCGCACGAGTGGCCCGCCCTGCCGATCCACATGAAGGCCAACCGCGACTGGATGAACCGTGCGGTGGCCTATCTGGCCAAGGAGGCCGGGATACGCCAGTTCCTGGACATAGGCACCGGTATCCCGACCTCCCCCAACCTGCACGAGATCGCGCAGTCGGTGGCCCCCGAGTCCCGGGTGGTCTATGTCGACAACGACCCGATCGTCCTCACCCTCTCCCAGGGGCTGCTGGCGAGCACCCCGCAGGGCCGGACGGCGTACATCGAGGCGGACTTCCAGCACCCGGAGGACATCCTCGCCTCGCCCGACTTCCGGGAGACCCTGGACCTGACGAAGCCGGTCGCGCTCACGGTGATCGCGATCGTCCACTTCGTCCTGGACGAGGACGACGCGGTGGGCATCGTCCGCCGCCTCCTGGAGCCCCTCCCCTCGGGCAGCTACCTGGCGATGTCCATCGGCACCGCCGAGTTCGCCCCCGAGGAGGTGGGCCGGGTCGCCCGCGAGTACAAGGCCCGCAACATGCCGATGCGCCTGCGGACCTTCCCGGAGGCGGAGGAGTTCTTCGAGGGCCTGGAGCTGGTCGAGCCGGGCATCGTCCAGGTGCACAAGTGGCACCCGGACGCGGAGAGCGGCGAGGGCATCAGGGACGAGGACATCGCGATGTACGGAGCGGTGGCCCGCAAGCCGTAGCGAGGACGGTGACCGCGTCCGGGGTCGGGTTCGCTCCGGCTGCGGTTCGAAGTCCCAGCTGGGCCGTTCACCCCGGCGCACCGCCAGGGTGAACGGACTGCTCTCCCCCAGCGCCTCGCCGAGCGGCCCGAGCGTCTCGCGCTCCAGCGGGCCGGCGGCGTCACCCGGCGCACCAGTCGTCCAGCACGAGCGGAATGCGCCCGGGTTCACCCAGCAGCCCCCGCAGCACCTCGGCCGGAGACGCGCCCAAGGGCCGGTCCAGGCGGGCCATCGCCGTCCGCTGCCCCGACCTGTCCAACTGGAAGGCGATCCAGGCAGCCCATGGCAGTCCGGCCTGCGCGCAACCGACGACATGGCGATCCCCGGGTCCCGCATCCCCTGACCGATCCGCCACGAGCCCACCCCCGCCCCCCGCGCGCCGCGCGCCGAACAGGAACCGGAGGTCCCTTTTCCCCTTCCCTTACCCCTCCGTACCGGCAATCCTTCTGACACTGCCCAGGACCGACCGAGGGGGATCACACGCGCCGGGCACACCCCGAAACGGCTCGTGAACGCCGGTTCCAGCTGGTTGCTCACTTGACTACCAGGCGTCACATCCGATTGGCTCCGCCCCAGCGAAAGTCGGACAGTCAGTGCACGTCGGCCGACGATCGCGCAGATTCCGCCGTACCCACTCCTCTGTCGTCCCGCTCCCTTCCCCCTCCTCGGCCGCGCTGCGAGGTGCCGCACTCCCATGAACACACCCCCTGCCTCTACCGGTTCCGCACGATCCGTCCGGGGCACCGCAGTTGCCGCCGCCCTGGCCGCCGTATGCCTGCTCGCGGCCGGCTGTTCGGGCTCCGGGTCCGACGGGTCGGACTCCGGCGAGGGCACCGCCGGTGCCGGCACCGGACGGATCAAGGTCGCCCTGATCACCCACGGGGCCAAGGGCGATGCCTTCTGGGAGCGGGTGCGCAAGGGCGCGCAGGCCGCCGCGGCCAAGGACGACGTCGAGCTGACGTACACGAGCGATCCGGATGCCGCCGCCCAGGCCGCGCTGGTGCGCGACGCGGTCGAGGACAAGGTCGACGGGATCGCCGTGACCCTCGCCAAGCCGGACGCGATGAAGAGCGCGGTCGCGCAGGCCAGGGCGGCGGGGATACCCGTGGTCGGGCTCAACTCGGGTATCGACGAATGGCGTTCGGCCGGGCTGATGTCGTTCTTCGGCCAGGACGAGTCCACCGCGGGCCGCGCGCTCGGGGACAAGCTGGACACCCTCAAGGTCAAGCACACCCTCTGTGTGATCCACGAGCAGGGGAACGTCGCCCTGGAGGCGCGCTGCGCCGGGGTGAGGAAGACGTTCGCCGGCGAGACCGACAACCTGTATGTGGACGGTACCGACATGGACACCGTGACCCAGGTCGTCGCCGCCCGGCTGAACCAGGACGCGACCATCGACGAAGTAGTCACGCTGGGCGCCCAGTTCGGGCTCGCGGCGGTGAAGGCGGTGGACGAGTCGGGCAGCAAGGCGAAGATCGCCACCTTCGACCTCGACAACGACATCGTGGGCGCGGTCAAGAGCGGCGACATCCAGTTCGCCGTCGACCAGCAGCCCTATCTGCAGGGCTATCTCGCGGTCGACTCGATCTGGCTGTACAGGTCCAACGGCAACTTCAGCGGCGGCGGTTCGGCGCCCGTGCTGACCGGGCCCGCCTTCGTCACCAAGCAGAACATCGCCGACGTGGCCAGGTTCGCGGCCGACGGCACCCGCTGAGCGCCCTGAGCACCCGTCAGGCCCTGAACGGGTGTTCCGCATCGCCCTCCGCCCCGTTTCCCCATCGCCGCGCGCGGCAACCGTCGTACAACGGCTGCGCCAAGCTTTGGGGGCTCACGGTGCGTACGTTCACTTGTACGGATAGCATCCTGCGGACCCAGCCGTGTTCCGCTTCCGTCACCACTCGCCTTCCCTTTGTCACCTGTCACTTCCGCCCACCGCTGATCGCCCTAGGACGACGATGCCTCCACGCAAAGGTGCCCGGCGCCGTCTCGGCTCCATACGTCTCTCGCTGATCCTGCTCGCGCTGGTGCCCAGCGTCATCCTCGCCGCGATGTGGGGTGTGACGACGATTCAGATGTTCTCGGAGGGCCTGCGGCTGCGGGACCAGACGGAGCTGAGCAAGTCGACCGGTGCCATGGGCACCGAGGCCACGCTCGCGTTGCAGAAGGAACGCACCCTGTCGGCCGTGTGGCTGGCCTCGCCCAGAGGTGACCGCTCCGCCCTGGACGCGCAGCGCGCGGAGACGGACAAGGCGGTCGCGAAACTGGTCGGCCGGGCCAAGGCCATCCAGGAGGCCCCCGACCGGATCGGGGAGCGGATGTACTCGGTCATCGCGGCGGCGGGCAGCCTGGAGTACTACCGCGGTCAGGTCGACAGGCTCACCGACATCTCCGCCCAACAGGTACTGGACCAGTACTCGTCGATCATCGCCGACCAGATCCACTCCTTCCAGGAACTGTCCCAGGTCGACGACGGCGACCTCACCTCACAGGCCGGTCCTCTCGTCCAGTTGGAGCACGCGGCCGAACTGGTCGCCCAGGAGGACTCGCAGCTCATGCTGGCCTGGCCCTCGGGGCATTTCGACCAGCAGGAGTGGGAGACCTACGTCCGGCTGGTCAGCGCCCGGCGCTGGGTCGTCGAGGACGAGCTGGTCCAGTCCCTGAGCGGCACGGCGAAGACCCGTACCGAGGCGATCCTGCAAGGCTCGGCCTGGAAGACGCTGACCTCCATCGAGGACGAGGTGCTCACGTCGGGCACGCCCGGCGGCGGCGCCGACCGGAAGATCACACTGCCGGACAAGCAGAAGCAGTGGACCGCCGCGATGGACGAACTGAGCGTCCAGTACGGCTCGCTCATCCATGACGAGACCCAGGGGCTGCTCAGCCGCAGCGACGACGAGGCACGCTCACTGCTGATCAAGGCCGCTTCACTGAGCGCCGGCGGGCTCGGCGGGCTGCTGCTGTGCATCATCCTGTCCTGGCGCATCACCCGCTCGCTGTCCCGCCGGCTGCGCGGCCTGCGCATGGCCACCCTGGGCCTGGCCGAGGAGCGGCTGCCGGACGTGGTCGCGCGGCTCAACCGGGGCGAGAAGGTCGACGTCGAGTCGGCGACCCCGCCGCTCGACTACGGCCACGACGAACTCGGCCAGGTGGCCCACGCGTTCAACGCGGCGCAGCGCACCGCCGTGCACACCGCGGTCGAACTCGCCGACACCCGGCGCGGGTTCCAGAAGGTCATCCTGGGCATCGCCCGGCAGAGCCAGAACCTGGTCAACCTCCAGCTCACCAAGCTGGACGCGCTCGAACGCGCCCACCAGGACCCGGAGATCCTCAAGGGGCTGTACGAACTCGACTCGACGGCGAGCCAGTTGCGCCGCTACGAGGAGAACCTGGTCATCATCAGCGGTGAACGCCCCGGCCGCAGCTGGACCGAGCCGGTCGCCCTGATCGACATCCTGCGCAGCGCCGTAGGCGAGGTCGCCGAGTACCAGCGGGTCGAGGTACAGACCGAGGAGGACGTGTACCTCGCGCCGCCCGCGGTGGCCGACGTCATCCATCTGCTGGCCGAGCTGATCGACAACGCCACCGCCTACTCGCCCGCGCCCAGCCCGGTCGGCGTACGGGCCGCGATGGTCGCCAAGGGGCTGGCCATCGAGGTCGAGGACCGCGGGCTCGGCATGTCCGAGGAGGACTACGCGTCCTTCAACGAACACCTCGCCCAGGCACCGCAGTTCGACGTGGTCGCGCTCGCCGACGACCTGCGGCTCGGCATGTTCGTGATCGCCCGCCTCGCCGTCCGGCACGGCATCCAGGTCACGCTGCGCTCCTCGCCGTACGGCGGTACGACCGCGATCGTGCTGGTCCCGCACGATGTCGTAGTCCGTGAACTCGCCGTGCCCGACACGGATCCCTCGGCCGCCGAGGACGAGTCCGCCGAGGCGCCGGCCCCGGCCCTCGCGGAGCGTTCGGCGCACGAGCGCGTCCGGGACCGGGAGCCGCAGCCCGTCGCGGCCCGGGTCCGGACCGCCGAGACGGGTCCCGCGGCCCGCCCGGCCGCGCTCGTCGGGGCGGGCCGCGGCGGTGAGCGTCCGGCCGAGCCGGGCGGCGCCGCGCGCAAGGGCGGTCCCGCGCCGCTGCCGCGCCGGGTACCGCAGACCAGTCTGGCCGCCGAGCTGCGGGAGGACACCGAACCCGAGGGCACGGCCGAGGACGCGTCGGACGAGTTCTCGGCGGAGCGCGCGGCCTCCTCGCTCTCCGGTTTCCAGCGCGGCACCCTCCAGGCCCGTGACGACGACGCCGAAGAGCAGTACGACCATGGAGAGGACGACTCGCCCCAGGAACCCGACGCACCGCTCCCCGACGCAGGCACTCCGGTCACCTCGACTCCGCCCGCAGACCGCTGATGAAGGACAGAGAAATGACACGCCCCACCCCCGCCACGCACACCGAGCTCGACCAGCTGCTCACCGGACTCGTGGACCGGGTAGCCGAGGTGAACCACGCCGTGGTGCTCTCCGAGGACGGACTGGTCGTCAGCAGGTCCACGGCGTTCCTGCGCGACGACGCCGAGCGGCTGGCGGCGACCGCGTCCGGGCTGATGAGCCTCAGCAAGGGCGTCAGCATGGACTTCCGTGGCGGTCCGGTGCGCCAGGCGCTGATCGAGATGCGCAACGGCTACCTGATCCTCACCGCGGCCGGTCCCGGCGCCCATCTCGCGGTGCTGACCAGCCAGGGAGCGGACGTCGGGGTGGTGGCGTACCAGATGAACATGCTGGTGAAGAAGATCGGTGAGCACCTCAGCGCGGCCCCGCGCGCGGGGGTCGTCGGCGCGGCCGGCGAGTGAGGTGAGCGGAAGCGACGCGGCCGGCCGTCTCGTACGGCCGTTCACGCTCACCGGCGGGCGGACCCGGCCCAGCCGCGCCGACTTCACGCTGATCACGTCGGTGACGGCGGTGGAGCCGCAGCCCGACGGCGGCAAGCGGCCCCAGCCCGAGCACGCTCGGATCCTGCGGCTGTGCGCACGTCCCGTCGTGGTGGCGGAGCTGGCGGCCCATCTGGACCTGCCGGTGAGCGTGGTCGTCATCATGCTGTGCGATCTGCTGGAGGCGGGCCGGATCACCGCCCAGTCCCCGCGGCAGATCTCGCGCACCACGGACATGGACCTGCTCCAGAAAGTGAGGGACGGCCTTGGCCGGCTCTAGCGCGACCGCGAACGGGACCTCGGCGCCCGACACGGTCAAGATCCTCATCGCCGGCGGCTTCGGCGTGGGCAAGACGACGATGGTCGGCTCGGTCAGCGAGATCGTGCCCCTGCGCACCGAGGAACCGCTGACCGCGGCCGGCCTCGGCATCGACGACCTGGACGGCATCGAGGAGAAGAAGTCCACCACCGTGGCCCTCGACTTCGGCCGCATCACCCTCAGCCACGAGCTGATCCTCTACCTCTTCGGTACGCCGGGCCAGCAGCGCTTCTGGTTCATGTGGAACGACCTGGCGATCGGCGCCCTGGGGGCCGTGGTCCTCATCGACGTGCGCCGGCCGGAGTCGAGCTTCGCGGCGATCGACTTCTTCGAGCGCCGGGACATCCCCTTCGTCGTCGGCGTGAACGGCTTCCACGGGGAACATCCGTACGAGCCGGACGAGATCCGGGAGGCCCTGGCACTGCCGGAGCGCACCCCGGTGCTGCTGTGCGACGCCCGGGACCGGGAGTCGTGCCGGGACGTCCTGATCGCGCTGATCGACCAGTTGATCGCGTCCGCGGCGGCGGGCGGTGGGAGCGCGCACACAGCCTGAGATCACGTGTCACCGGCCGCCCCTGTGGGCAACCTGTGAGTCCGCTGATTCTCATTCCTCGCTCAGAGTCGCCTCAGGGTCGCCCCAGATACGGCCCCGATCGTCACTGGCATGAACGAAACGAACGCGAGGGGCGTCCGGCAGCGTTCGGTCGAGATCGTGGTGCCGGTGTACAACGAGGCGCACGTACTCGCCGAGAGCATCGGCCGTCTCCACGCCTACCTCGAAGCCTCCTTCCCGTTCCCGTTCCGCATCACGGTCGCGGACAACGCCAGCACCGACGCCACCTGGCAGGTCGCGACCGACCTGACGCTCCGCCTCCCGCACGTCCACGCGGTCCACCTGGACGCGAAGGGCCGGGGCCGCGCGCTGAAGCACGTGTGGCGGAACTCCACGGCCGACGTGGTCGCGTACATGGACGTCGACCTCTCCACGGGCCTCGCGGGCTTCCTCCCGCTGGTGGCCCCGCTCCTGTCCGGCCACAGCGACGTGGCCATCGGCAGCCGCCTGCACCGCCAGTCCGACGTGGTGCGCGGCCCGAAGCGCGAGTTCATCTCCCGCTCGTACAACGCCCTGTTGCGGCTCGGCCTCGCGGCCCGCTTCTCGGACGCCCAGTGCGGTTTCAAGGCGGTCCGCACGGACGTCTTCCGGGCGCTGGCCCCGCACATCGAGGACAACGCCTGGTTCTTCGACACCGAGTTGCTGGTCCTGGCCCAGCGCAACGGCCTGCGCATCCACGAAGTACCGGTCGACTGGGTCGACGACCCCGACAGCCGGGTCGACATCGTCCGCACCGCCCTCGACGACCTCAGAGGCGTACGCCGGATGCTGCGCGCCGGCGTCACCGGCCGCACCCGGATTCCCGTACCGCGTCGCGTACCCGCGCAGCGCCCCGTAGGCGCACCCCAGCACGTCACCAGCAGCAGCCCCGCCCCCAGCTTGGAGTACGCGTCATGACGACCCTCGCCCCGCCGCCGACCCGCGACAGCGCACCCGCGCCCCACCACCGCGCCGAACCCCCGGCCTCCGGCGGCGGTCTCGCGGCCCGCGCCAAACGCCTGTTCACCGGCGCCCCCGAGGACCCGGCCTGGACCCGCCCCACCCTCTGGGGAATCCTGATCCTCGCCACGGCGCTGTACGCCTGGAACCTCTCCTCCATCACCGGCAACACCTTCTACGACGCGGCCGTGTACAGCGGCACGAAGAGCTGGAAGGCCTTCTTCTTCGGGGCGTTGGACTCCGGCAGCTTCATCACCGTCGACAAACCCCCCTTCGCGCTCTGGGTGATGGGCCTGTCGGCCCGCGTATTCGGTTACGGCACCTGGCAGTTGATGCTGCCGATGGTCGCGGTCGGCACGGCCTCGGTGGCCCTGCTGTTCCGCATGGTGAAGCGCGACTTCGGCCCGGTGGCGGCGACCATCGCGTCCCTGGCCCTCGCCCTGACCCCGATCACGGTGGCGATCACCCGGGACACGAACCCGGACCCGATCCTGGTCTTCCTGATGCTGCTGGGCGCGGCGGCCCTGATGAAGTCGGTGCGCACCGGACGCCTGATGCCGCTGGTCTGGTCGGGCGTGGCGATCGGCTTCGCCTTCAACACCAAGATGATGCAGGCGTACGTCGTCCTGCCGGTCTTCTTCCTGGTCTACCTCTGGGCGGCGAACGCGAGCCTGGGCAGGCGCATCCGCAACCTGGCCGTCGGCACGGTGGCCCTCGTGGTCTCCTCGGCCTGGTGGATGGTGGTCGTCGACCTGATCCCGGCCTCCTCCCGCCCCTACATCGGCGGTTCGACCGACAACACGGTCTGGGACCTGGTCATCGGCTACAACGGCTTCGGCCGGATCTTCGGGGCGAGTTCGTCGGTCGGCTCGGCGGGCAACGGCGCGAGCTTCGGCGGTACGGCGTCCGTCTACCGCATGTTCAACGAGATCATGGGCGGCCAGATCTCCTGGCTGATCCCCTTCGCACTGATCGCCCTGATCGCGGGCCTGGTCCTGCGCGGCCGTGCCCCCCGTACGGACGCCAAGCGCGCGGCGCTGCTGCTCTGGGGCGGCTGGTTCGTCCTGCACTACCTGACCTTCGCCCTCGCCGAGGGCACCTTCCACCCGTACTACGTCACGGCCATGGCCCCCGGAATCGCGGCCCTGGCGGGCGCCGGCGGGGTCATGCTCTACCGCGCCTTCCGTGAGGGTACGGCGGCGAAGTGGGCCTGGGTGCTCCCGCTGGCCATCGCGGCGAGCGCGATCTGGGCGGTCGTCCTGCTCCAGCGGGTGTCGGGCTCCGGCACCCTGTACACGGTCGCGGAGATCATCGTGGCGGTGGCAGGCACCCTGTCCGTCGCGGGCCTGCTGATCGGCCGCTTCAGCAAGCGGCACCGTCTGATGGGCATCGCGGCACTGGCCGCGGTGGTCGCCCTGCTCGCAGGACCGGCCGCCTACTCGGTCTCGGCCGCGACCTCCAGCACCAACGGCACCAACCCGACGGCCGGCCCCAGCACAGGCGGCGGAATGGGCGGCGGCATGGGTGGCGGCGGCGGTGCTCCGCAGGGCTCCAGGGGTACGAGCGGCAGCAGCGGTACGAGCGAGAGCGACGGCCAGTCCATGGGGACGCCCCCGTCGGGCAACACCTCGTCCTCCAGCGGGAGTTCGGCGGAGGCGGGCACCGAGTCGGGCACCCGTCCGAGCGGTGACGGCGGAGGAACCGCCGGTGGCGGTGGCGGTGGGATGGGCGGCGGCACCCAGGTGTCGTCGGACATGATCACGTACCTCAAGAAGCACCAGGACGGCGCCACTTGGCTGCTGGCGGTGGCCACCGACCAGACGGCGTCCTCGATCATCCTGGAGTCGGGCCAGCCCGTGATCTCGATGGGCGGCTGGTCGGGCAGCGACAACGCGATGACCCTGGCCAAGCTCAAGAGCCTGGTGAAGGCAGGCAAGTTGCACTACATCATCGTGAGCAGCGACAGCGGCCAGGGCACCAGCTCCGAGATCGCGAACTGGGTGAAGGAGCACGGCACGGCAGTCGACTCCTCGGAGTACAGCACCGGTTCGACGAGCAGCTCATCGACCTCCACGTCGACGTCCACGTCCACCTCGACGTCCACGTCGACCAGCAGCGGCCTCTACCGCCTGGACGCCTCCGACGTCAGCTGATCGATCCCCGTCCCCCCAGGGCGGGCCGCCGGACACCCGGCGGCCCGCCCTTCGTTCGTCACAGGCAGTACCGGACCGTCCACTCGTCCTCGTTGTACGCGTTCCGCGCCGGGTCGGGCACCGAGGCGGGCTGCCCGGCGGTCATGTCCTCCAGGCGGATCCGCTCGGGCAGTCGCCCGAAGCGCGTGTGCCGCACCGCCTCGGCGGTCCCGGCGGTCTCCGTGGCCCTGACGCTCTCCGTGGTCTGCGCTTCGTAGGTCATCCCGGTCCCCGATCACTAGAGCCGACTGCTCCTCCAGCGTACGTGCGGGGCCGGCTATTCCCCGTGGGCCACGAGCAGCCCCGCCAGCAGCGCCGTACGGGCCGGCACGTGTTCGAGCAGCACATGCTCGCCGCGGGCGTGCGCGCCCCCGCCCACCGGGCCGAGGCCGTCCAGGACCGGGCGGCCCAGCGCGGAGACGAAGTTGCCGTCGCTCGCCCCGCCCACGCCCGTCTCACGGACCGTCAGACCGAGCCCCGCCGCCACCGACTGCGCCTGTTTGAACAGGAGTTGGGAGGCCGGCGTCGGCACCATCGCCGGGCGGTTCCAGTCGCCGGAGACGGTCACCCGTACCCGGGGGTCGGAGGCCGTGAGGGCGGCCAGTTCGGTGTCGATGCGGACCGCCTCGGCGGGGTCGGCGATGCGTACGTCGATCCCGCAGCGGGCGTGTCCGGCGATGACGTTGCGTCCCGTACCGCCGCTGATCACACCGACGTTGACCGTCGTGCCGTGTTCGCGTGAGCCCAACTCCGCGATCCGCGTGACGAGTTCGGCGAGGGCGTGCACGGCGCTCGCGCCGCCGTAGGGGTCCAGGCCCGCATGGGCCTCCACGCCCGCCACGGCCACCTCGAAGAGGCCGACGCCCTTGCGGGCCGTCTTCAGGTCGCCGTCCGGTCCCGCCGCCGGTTCGCACACCAGTGTGGCCGCCGCGTGCTCGCTGAGCCGCTCGATGTGCGGCCGGGAGAAGGGGCTGCCGATCTCCTCGTCGCCGTTGAGGAGCAGCCGTACCGTCGGGCGCGGCAGGTTCCGTTCGCGCAGCAGGCGCAGCGCCCAAACGGCCTGCACCAGGCCGCACTTCATGTCGAAGGCGCCCGGCGCGCTCACCCGGCCGTCGTCCGTCACGGTGAACGGCCACTCGGCGAGGGTGCCGGCCGGCCACACGGTGTCGTAGTGGGCGAGCAGCAGCACCTCGGTGTCCGAGGTGCCCCGGTGGAGGAGTTCCAGGACGTCTCCGTGCTCGCCGCCGTCATGCCGCACGGTCTCGTCCGGTGGGCCGAGGCGCCGGTGCGCCCAGTCCTCGATGGCGGCGAGCCCGGCGGACAGCAGCTGCTTGTCGTCGCTGGGGGTCTCGTGCTCGACGAGGGTGCGCAGGTCGTCGGTCATCTCGGGCAGTGCGGTACGGGCCAGGGACTCGATGTCGGGCAGGGACACGGGCGGCTCTCCTCGGGACGACGGCGCTACGACGCGGCAAACCCCGTAGCTACCCAGAAAGCGGTCGGATCATGGACGCCCGGCCGGCGGAGGGGTGTCCGGCGCTGTCGTACCGGGGTCGTAGGGCCGCCGTACGACCCTGGTACGACACCGGTGCGACAGCGCTGTCCGAGTCAGGAAAGTTACGCCGGGATTGCGCGAACCCTTGACGTGCCCCGTCTGACTGCGTAGATATGACTGCGCAGTCATGACAGCGCAGTCAGATATCCGCGAGGAGTCGCCGTGACACGACAGACAGGACGGGGTGCGGCCTCGTCGACGCCCCGCAGTGTCGACGTGGCACGGCTCGCGGGTGTCTCCCAGAAGACCGTGTCCCGGGTCCTCAACGGCGAGCGGTACGTCTCCGAGGACGTACGCCGCCGGGTTCTCCAGGCCGCCGAAGACCTCGGCTACCGGATGAACAACGCGGCCCGGGCGCTCGCCTCCGGGCGGACGAGGTCGATCGGCGTGGTGACGCTGGGTACCGCCCTGTACGGGCCCGCGTCACTGCTGATGGGCATCGAGCGCGCCGTCCGGGACACCGGGTACGCGCTGCGGGTCGTCAACACGGTCGAGGGCGACCCGGCGGGCGTCGCCGGCGCCGTCGGCTCGCTCCTCGAACAGGGGGTGGACGGCATCGTCGTCTCCGAGCCGATCGACGAGGGCACGAGCATGGCGGAGCTGTCCGTCGACGTACCGGTCCTGGTCATCGGGGCGCCCTCGCCCTTCGCCACCGCCCACCCGGTCACCTCGGGCGGCGGGGCGGATCTGCTCACCCGGGCCGCCACCCAACACCTGCTGGATCTCGGCCATCTGACGGTCCATCACCTCTCCGGACCGCCGCGCTGGTTCGCGGCCAGGGACCGGCTCGCCGCCTGGCGGGCCGCCCTCGCCGCCCATGGCGCGTCCGAGCCGCCCGTCGTCGAGGGCGACTGGTCGGCCGCCTCCGGCTACGCGGCGGGCCGCCGGCTCGCCGCCGATCCCTCGGTGACCGCCGTGTTCGCCGCCAACGACGACATGGCGATCGGACTGATCCGGGCGCTGGCGGAGGCCGGACGGCGGGTGCCGGACGACGTGAGCGTGGTCGGGTTCGACGACATCCCGGTCGCCGCCTACGTCACCCCGCCGCTGACCACCGTCAGGCAGCCGTTCGACGCGGTGGCGCAGGAGGGCCTCAAACGCCTGCTGCACGCCATCGAGAACCCGGACGCGGACCCGCTGCCGCCGAGCGACCCACCGGTCGACCTCGTCGTACGGTCCTCCACCGCACCCCCGCCCCACCGGTAGCCGCACCCACCGCAGCACCAGCACCGCAGCCACACCCCTGAAGAGGCAGGTCAGCCCCACCTGCCGCCTCCCCCAGTCCTCCCATCACGTCCTTTCGTCCTGGCCGGAGTCCACCATGCCCAGAATCCCCGCCTCCCCCGCTGCCCTCAGCCGCCGTCTCCTGCTCACCGCGGCCGGTGCCGCCTCGCTCGGCGCGGCCCTCACCGCCTGCGGCGGGGGTGGCTCCGACAGCGGCTCGTCCTCGTCTAAGCCGGTCAGCCAGGCCGACATCGACAAGGCGATGACGACCCCGACCGAGCTGACCTTCTGGACGTGGGTCCCGGAGATCGCCGCCGAGATCGCCCTGTTCGAGAAGAAGTACCCGGCGATCAAGGTCAAGGCCGTCAACGCCGGTCAGGGCACCCCGGAGTACACCAAGCTGCGTACCGCGCTCAAGGCCGGCAGCGGCGCCCCCGACCTGGTGCAGATCGAGTTCCAGGCGATCCCGACCTTCACGATCACCGACAGCCTGCTGGACCTGCGCCCGTACGGCGCCTCCGCCCTCAAGTCCCAGTTCGTGGACTGGACCTGGAGCCAGGTCAGCGGCAGCGACGGCGAGGTGTGGGCGATCCCGCAGGACACCGGCCCGATGGGCATGCTGTACCGGCAGGACATCTTCGACAAGCACGGCATCGAAGTCCCCGAGACCTGGGACGAGTTCGCCGAGGCCGCGCGCAAGCTGCACAAGGCCGACCCGGACGTCTACCTCACCAACCTCGCCGCGAACCAGGTCGCCGCGTGGCACGGCCTGTTGTGGCAGGCGGGGTCCAAGCCGTACGTCACCTCCGGCAAGAGCGACATCACCATCAGCGTCGACGACGCGGTCTCCAAGAAGCTCGGCGCGTTCTGGGGCGCCCTCGCCCAGGAGGGCGTCATCGGCGTCGAGCCGGACTTCACGGACTCCTGGTACGCCGCGCTCAACAAGGGCAAGTACGCCACCTGGATCGTCGGCGCCTGGGGCCCGGCCTTCCTCTCCGGCTCGGCCAAGGACACCGCGGGCAAGTGGCGGGCGGCCCCGATGCCGCAGTGGGACGCCGCCAAGCCGAGCGCCGGCAACTGGGGCGGCTCGACGACCGCCGTGATCCGCTCCACCAAGAACCCCATCGCCGCCGCCGAATTCGCCAAGTTCCTCAACAGCGACCCCGAGAGCGCGAAGCTGTTCGCGACGAAGCAGTTCTTCTTCCCCGCCACCAAGGCCCTGCTCGCGGACGCGAGTTTCAGCGGCGCCACCCCCGCCTTCTACGGCGGCCAGAAGGTCAACGAGGTCTTCGCCGGCATCAGCGCCCAGGTCGACCCCTCCTTCCAGTGGCCGCCCTTCCTCGACCAGGTCGCCACCGACTGGACGGAGACCGTCGGCCTGTCACTGGCCCGCAAGACCGACACCGTCGCCGCGCTCGCCAGTTGGCAGACCCGGATCACCACGTTCGCCAAGAAGCAGGGCTTCACGGTGAAGGCGGCCACCTGATGTCCAGACTCCTCGCACGACCACGGTCGGCGGGCCCGCTGTTCATCGCCCCCTTCATGGTCCTGTTCCTCCTGCTCTTCCTCGCCCCGCTGGGCTACGCGGCCTATCTGAGCCTGTTCCAGGAGAAGTTGGTCGGCGGCACGTCGTTCGTCGGCCTGGACAACTACCTCGCCGCGGTCAAGGACCCCCAACTCCGCGAGGGTGTCGTCCGGGTGGCGACCTTCTTCGTGATCCAGGTCCCGGTGATGCTGCTGCTGGCCCTGCTCTTCGCGCTCGCGCTGGACAGCGGCCTGCTGCGGCTCGCCAAGGTGATCCGGCTGGGCATCTTCGTGCCGTACGCCGTGCCGAGCGTGGTCGCCACCCTGATGTGGGGCTACCTCTACGGCCCGGACTTCGGCCCGTTCGCCCAGCTCAGCGACAAACTGAGCCTGCCGGCCCCGCACTTCCTCACCGACAGCTGGATGCTCGGCAGCCTCGCGAACATCGTCACCTGGGAGTTCGTCGGCTACAACATGATCATCCTGTACGCGGCCCTGCGGACCATCCCGACCGAGTTGTACGAGGCCGCCGCACTGGACGGCGCGGGCTCCTGGCGGATCGCCTGGTCCATCAAGATCCCGGCGCTGCGGCCCGCGTTGACGCTCACCCTGCTCTTCTCGGTGATCGGCAGCTTCCAGCTCTTCAACGAGCCCAGCCTGCTGATGAAGATCGTCCCGGACGTCATCGACAGCTCGTACACCGCCAACCTCTACGCCTACACGCTCGCCTTCACCAGCCAGCAGATCAACTACGCGGCTGCGGTCTCCTTCCTCCTCGGCCTGGTCATCGTGGTCATCTCGTACGCCTTCCTGCTCACCGCCAACCGCAGGAGGCCCGCGTGACCACCACGACTCCCCCCGCGAGCAACGTCGTTCCCACGTCCGACAAGGCACCCGAAGCCACCGGGAACGGCAAACGACGCGGGCGCCCGTCCCGCCGCCGCAGCACGCCCCTGACGATCGCCATGCTGGCGGTGCTGGCCTACTTCCTCCTCCCCCTCGTCTGGCTGCTGATCGCGTCGACGAAGAGCACCCAGGGCCTGATCAACAGCTTCGGCCTGTGGTTCGACGACGCCCCGCAGCTGCTGACGAACATCCGCGATACCTTCACCCAGGACGACGGCGTCTTCCTGCACTGGCTGCTCAACACCCTGCTGTACGCCGGTGTCAGCGCCGTCGGCGCCGCGCTGCTGGCGGCTGCGGCGGGGTACGGGTTCGCCAAGTTCCGGTTCCGCGGGAACGGCGCCGCCTTCAACCTCGTACTCGGCGCGGTCATGGTGCCGGCGACGGCGCTCGCCATTCCGACCTATCTGCTGTTCGCGAAGGTCGGGCTGGTGAACACCCCGTGGGCGATCATCCTGCCCTCGCTGGTGAGCCCGTTCGGGCTGTATCTGATGCGGGTCTACGCGCAGGACGCGGTGCCCGACAGCATCCTCGAAGCCGCCCGGATGGACGGGGCCGGGGAGTTCCGGATCTTCTTCCTGATCGTGCTGCGGCTGCTGGCCCCGGGTCTGGTGACCGTGCTGCTGTTCACGCTGGTGGCGACCTGGAACAACTACTTCCTGCCGCTGATCATGCTCAACGACTCGAGTCTGTACCCGATCACGCTCGGGCTCTCCTCCTGGGCCGCCCAGGCGCAGAACGGCGGGGCGGGTGCCAGCAGCGACATGCTCGCGCTCGTCGTGACCGGGTCGATGATCTCGGTGATCCCGCTCGTCGTGGCCTTCCTCATGCTCCAACGGTACTGGCAGAGCGGCCTGGCCACCGGCGGGGTCAAGCAGTAACTGCCCACCCGGCCAACCGGGTTGCCCAACTCCCCTTTCCTTCCTGGAGGTTGACTTCATGGCGGTTCTGCCCGCCCGCGTCCTCTTCGGCGCCGCGTACTACCACGAGTACCAGCCCACCCACGGCCCCGACTACCGTCCCGGCGAACAGCTCAAGGCGGACCTCGACCTGATGGCCGACGCCCGGTTCACCGTGATCCGGGTCGGCGAGTCGGTGTGGTCGACGTGGGAGCCGGAGAGCGGGCACTTCGACCTCGACTGGCTGGAGCCGGTGCTGGACGGCGCCCATGAGCGCGGTATCGCCGTGGTCCTCGGGACACCGACGTACGCCGTGCCGCCGTGGCTGGCCCGGCAGTACCCGGAGATCACCGGCGAGCGGGCCACCGGGCAGCGGATCGGCTGGGGCGCCCGGCAGGAAGTGGACTTCACGCACCCCGCGTTCCGCTTCCACGCCGAGCGGGTGATCCGGAAGATCGTCGCCCGGTACGCCGGCCACCCGGCGGTCATCGGCTTCCAGGTCGACAACGAACCCGGCAACGAACTCCTGCACAACCGGGGCGTGTTCGAGCGCTTCGTCGACCATCTCCGGGCGAAGTACGGGGACGTCGAGACCCTGAACCGCGAATGGGGCCTGGTCTACTGGTCGCACCGGCTGTCCACCTGGGCCGACCTGTGGACCCCGGACGGCAACATCCAGCCCCAGTACGACGTGGCCTGGCGGGAGTTCCAGGCCCTCCAGGTCACCGAGTTCATCGGCTGGCAGGCGGACATCGTCCGGGAGTACGCGAACCCGGACCAGTTCGTCACCACCTGCATCTCCTACACCCGCCCGGCGGTGGAGGACGAGGAGCTGACCGTCCGGCTCGACATCGCCTCGGGCAACCCGTACTACGTCATGCAGGACGGCCTCGCGCTCCCCGACCGTACGCCGGACGCGCACGCGCAGCGCTGGCGGACGACGGGCGTCTGGTCCCTCTACCAGACCGCCGACTGGATGTTCTCCTCCAAGCAGGCCCCGTTCCTGGTCACCGAGACGAACGCCTCGTCGATCGGCGAGCCGTGGCACAACCGCCCCGCGTACGACGGCCAGTGGCGCCAGGCCGCCTGGGCGCTGGTCGGGCGCGGGGCCAGGATGATCGAGTACTGGCACTGGCACACCCTGCACTTCGGCGCCGAGACCTACTGGGGAGGCGTCCTCCCGCACAGCGGCCGGCCCGGCCGGACGTTCGCCGAACTGGCCCGGCTGGGCGCCGAGTTCGACACGGCGGGCCCGCTGGTCGCCGGTCTGGAACCGGACGCCGACATCACGCTGGTCTACTCGACGCCCAGCAAGTGGCTGATGCAGAAGTACCCGCCGCTCGCGACGGCCGACGGCGGCCCCGACGACACCGCCTACCAGCGGATCTTCGACCCGTTCTACCGGGGCGCCTTCGACGCCGGCCGCCAGGTCCGCATCGTGCACGCCCGCCAGCTCCACGACCCGCGCGGCGAACGCGCGGGCCTGTCCCCCGAGGAGGCCGTGGTCCGGCACCCGGTCCTGGTCGTCCCGGCGCTGTACGTCGTCGACGACACGACCCTCGACTGGCTCGCCGCGTACGCCCACGCGGGCGGCCATCTGGTCCTCGGCCCGCGCACGGCGTACGCCGACCACGAGGCCCGGGCCCGCCACGAACCCGCCCCCGGGCGGCTGGTGGACGCGGCGGGCGTCACCTACGACGAGTTCAGCAACCTCACCGACGCGATACCGGTGCGTTCGGTGCCCGGCGGCCCGCTCCGACTCCCGGAGGGCGCCACGGCGTCGCACTGGGCCGACGGTCTCACCGTGACGGACGCCGAGCCGCTGGTGACGTACGAGCACCCGCACTTCGGCCGCTGGCCGGCCGTCACCACCCGCCGCCACGGCGCGGGGCAGGTGACGTACGTCGGTACGGTCCCGGGCCGCGACCTGGCCCGGGAGCTGGCCACTTGGCTGACCCCGGCCGCCCGCAGTGCCTGGGGCGAACTGCCGGAGTCGGTCACGGCGACGACCGGTACGGCGGAGGACGGGCGGCGCGTGCACATCGTCCACAACTGGGGCTGGGAGCCGGTGCGCGTACCGGCGCCGGCCGAGCTGACGGACGTACTGAACGGCGGCGGTCCGGTCCCGGCGGGCGCCGAAGTGGAGCTGGGCGCCTGGGATGTACGGGTGTTCACCGCCAACTGAGCACAACCGAAGGCCTGTTGACGTCCCCCGGCGTCAACAGGCCTTCGTGGTGGGCGACATCCGGTCAGAGCAGCGAGTAGCCGCCGTCGACCGTGATCGTCGTACCGGTGACATAGGCCGAGGACTCGGAGGCCAGGAAGAGGTAGATGCCGGGGAGGTCGTCGGGGGTGCCCCAGCGGCCCAGTGCCGTGTGCTCGACGATGCCACTGTCGCGCTCCGCGCTGCGCCGCCAGTGTGCGCCGAGCCCGGTGTCGAACCAGCCGAGGGCCACCGTGTTGACGGTGATCCCGCGCGGCCCCAGCTCCTGGGCCAGCGCCCCCACCAGGGACTGGACGCCGCTCTTGGACGCCGAGTACGCGGCGAGGCCGCCCTTGGGCCGGTCGCCGAGCACGGAACCGGTGACGATGATCCGGCCGCCGGCGCCCATCACGGCCGCGCCCGCCCGGGCTCCGAGGAACGTCCCGGTCAGGTTGACGTCGATGACCTCCCGCCAGGCATCCGCGCTGGTGTCGGTCACGGCGGCGACCCCGGGCGAGACCCCGGCGTTGCAGATCCAGGCGTCCACAGCGCCGTACCGCTCGACCATGGCCTCGGCGACGGACTCGTTGAAGCCCTCGTCGCGCACATCGCCCGCGAGGACGAGGGGGTCGCCCTGGAGCGTCCCGGCGACCTCCTTGAGCGCGTCCTCGGAACGGGCCACGAGCCCCAGCCGGGCTCCGGCCGCGTCGAAGGCCTGCGCGAGCACCCGGCCCAGACCACGGCCGGCCCCGGTGATCACGACGCGTCGGCCGGCGACGTCGGCGCTCCCGGCGGGTGTTGACGGCATTCCGTCCTCCATGAAAGTGATCTCGTACCAGTTCGGTGCGGGTCAGGGGCAGGATCCCGACCCGCACCGAACGACTTCGGCACCGTCAGACGGTGGCGACGGGCGTGAGCGGGCTGCCCTGGGTGCCGGGGAGGTTGAGCGGGGGTGCGGTGAGGAGGAAGCGGCTGCGGTTGTGTTCGCGGAGCCAGGCGGCGAGCGGGCCGAGGTTCCACAGTTCGCCGAGGGGGACGCCCAGCTTGAACAGGCAGAGATGGTGGATGGGGAGGAGGGAGTGGGGTCCCGTCTCGTTGCCCACACCCACGCCTTCGACCGCGTAGTTGTCCGCGACCAGGCCCGCAAGCTGCGACTCGGTGATCCATAGGAGGATCTCGGGGTCGTGGGCGTCGAGGTAGGCGGCGGTCTGGTGGATCGCGACCGGGTCGGGGTTCTTGTTCCAGTTGAGGATCTGGGTGGCGAAACCGGTGTGGAGCAGGACGATGTCGCCGGGCTCCACGGTGACGTTGTCGGCGTCCATGATCTCGCGGAGCTGCCGGTAGTTGACGGCCTGGTAGCCGGTGCCGAGGTGGTGGGCGATGTCGATGAGGACACCGCGGCCCTGCACCCCGTGCTCCGCCATGTGTTCGAGGCCGAGGTGGCGGGCGAAGCCGAGGCTGCCGCTGCCGTCGCCCTTGGCGTCGTCCTGCGGCCCGACCAGGTCCGTACCCGCGCGGTAGCCGTTGTAGTAGACGGCCTCGTTGACGCCGTCGGCATCCGCGTCGAACTCGGCGCCCTGGTGGCAGAGGGCGTCCCACTGGGTGGAGTACTGGAGCCACAAGGTGACCACGTCGTCGGACCAGACGTCGATCAGGTCGGGCGAGAAGTGCTCGCTCGCCTTGATGTTGTAGAAGACGTCCTGGTTGTGCTGGAGGTCCTCGGTGGGGCGCAGGATCGGCGGGTAGCGGCGCTGGTTCATGGCCGAGCCGCCCGGATAGTCCAGCGGGAGGCTGAGGCTGAAGGCGATGCCGTGCTCGACCTCGCGCACGCCTTGGAGGACCTTCTCCTTCGTGACCAGGTTGATCCGGCCCAGCTCGTCGTCCTCGCCCCAGTCGCCCCAGGTCGAACCCGGCGGACGCTGCTTCCAACGCTTCGTCGTCATGGTCATCCTTCTTCCTGGCGCCGGTCCTCGTCGACCGCCTCGACCGCCTGCACCTGCATGCTACGTATTGTGTACCGACCGGTCAATTAAATGATCGGAGGCAGGACGGGCAGGACGGGGCGGATGGTGTAGCGGGCTACACCATCCATTCGGGAGAACGGTCCCTCGTGGCGGCGAGCGGGCGACGGGATCGTAGTCGGCAGAGATCGGAAGAGATCAGAAGAGACCGACAACGTCCCCAGGCCCCGAAGGAAACTCCCGTGAAGTCGCTGCTCGCCGCCGTGAAGTCGTTCATCGCCAACCTGTTGCTCTGGTCGTTCTTCGTCGGCGGCCTCGCCGCGAGCACCGCCTCGGGAGCCGTCCTGGACGGCACGGAGAAGAGCATCGCCACCTACGCCGGCATCGCCGTGTCACTGCTGGCCGGCTCGCGCATCGCCAAGAAGCCGAGGATCAAGGCCTTCCTGTCGAAGCCGTCCACCCTCTGGTTCCTGTTCCTGTTCAACGGCGGGGTGGCCGCGTTCTGCTACCTCACGATGGACGGGGTGAAGGGCATCGCGACCGCCGCGGGCATGGGCCTGGTCTCGCTGGGCGCGGCGGGCGGTCTCGTCTCGGGCCGCAAGAAGCGCGCCCCCGCCGGCTACTGAAGCCTCTCAGCCTCGCCACCTCACAGCTTCTCCACCTCACAGCTTCTCTGCCGCTCTGCCGCTCTGCCGCTCTGCCGCTCAAGCCAACGAAACGAAGTGAAGGGACCCCTGCCATGCCCTCGTACCTCCGCCGTGGACGTCGTCGTACCGCCGCCATGGTCACCACCGTCGCCGCCGTCGCACTCACCGCCGGGCTGCTGACCGGCTGCGAGGACCTCGACAACTCGCTGGGCTGCATCAGCAACGCCGACTCGATCTCGGACAGCATCAAGGCGATCCACGAGGCGGGCTGGGACGCGGTGAAGGACCCGTCCAAGACCGACGACTCCATCGACACCATCGACAAGAACCTCGACAAGATCAACAAGGAGACGGACGACAACAAGGTCGACAAGGCGGTCGACGACCTGGACAAGGCGATAGACGACTACAACAGGTCGATCCTGAACGGCGACACGAGCCCCGACTCCAGCAAGATCGACGCGGCGGCCGACCGGCTGAAGGACGTCTGCACGTCGTAACGGGAAAGCACCGGGGCCCTGCCGTACGACACGGCAGGGCCCCACGTGCGTTTCCTCAGACGCCCGGCTCCCCCTGCTCCCCCTGCTCCCCCGGCTACTCCGGTGCCTCCTGCGGCTCGGCCGGGGTCGGCGACGGCGGGCCGAGGAGCACGGCACGGGCGACGGCGGGGGCGAACAGGGCGGTGACCGGCTCGGAGAGGGTCAGTACGGCACGGAAGGCGCGTCCCACGACGGGGTCGCCGGGCGACCGTTCGGTGACCCGGCCCAGATACCACTCCGCGACGCGGTCCCCGGCCTTGTCGGCGACCACCGCGTTGCCGACCACGCCCGGCATCCTGCGGTCCGCCCCGGCGGAGATGTCCCAGGCCAGCCGGGACGCCCCGAGCAGCGCCCGCTGCACCCGGCGGGTGGTGGGCGTACGGCGCCGGTCGGCGAGGGCGTCGCGCAGGGCGACCGCGCTCATCGCGGCGACGGCCATGCCCTGTCCGTAGATCGGGTTGAAGGTGCACAGGGCGTCGCCGGTGGCGAGGAATCCGGCGGGCAGGCGGTCGGCCAGGTCGTAGCGGCGGCGGACGTTGCCGGTCCGCCGGTAGCCGAACGCCGGCGAGAGTGGTTCGGCCGACTCGATCCACCGGTCGAGGAGCGGATGCCCCAGCCGTTTGGCGTACGTCTCGAACTCGGCGTCCCCCGTGGGCGGTTCGTCGCCGCGCAGCCCCGAGATGATGACCAGGTGGCTGCCGTCCTCCAGCGGCAGCGCGCCGCCCGCGTGGACGTGGTCGGGGTTCGGGTAGACGTAGAAGCCGAGGGTCCCGTCGCCGAGGGCGCCGTCCTTGCCCCGGTAGACACGGGAGGCGTACGCGATCCCGGTGTCGATGGTCTCCTCGTGCGCGGCCCCGGCGCCGATCGCGGCGAGCCACTGCGGTGCCTTGGTGCCGCTGCCGGAGGCGTCGACGACCAAGTCGGCTGCCAGGGACCGCTGTTCGGCGCCCGCGCCCTCGGAGCGGTCCCGCAGCAGCACGCCCCGCACCCGCGAGGCGTCGCCGAGGAGCCCGACGGCATCACTGCCCTCGACCACGCTGATCACCGGGTTGGCGAGCACCCGCCGCCGCACCAGGCCCTCCAACTGGGCCCGGGAACCGGTGTAGATGTGGGTCGACGGAGGCACCCGCCGGATCCAGCGGCCCTGCTGCCACAGCACGAGGTTCGACGGCAGGCCCACCCGTGGCGCCCCGGCCTCGCCCAGCTCCGCGAGGAAGCCGGGCAGCAGCGAGTCCAGCGCCAACTGCCCGCCCTGCAGGAGGACATGGGGATGGCGGCCCTGGGGTACGCCGGCCCGCGCGCCGGTGCCGTCCGGGAACCGGTCGCGCTCGACGACGGTCACCCGGTCGGCGTGTCCGGCCAGGACGTGTGCCGCGAGCAGCCCCGCGAGGCTCCCGCCCACGACGACCGCGTGCCGCCCGCCCCGACCGCCGCCCTCGCCCCAACTGCCCGCGCCCACCGCAGAGTTCACCTGTCCGCTCCCCTGGTTTCCTTGCCGTGCGAAAACCCAAGTATCCCGGTCCGCAGGGCAGGTTGAGCGTGTTCCCGTTCGTCGGCGAGTTGCCGCCGGCGCGACGCGCCTCGCCTCCACACGCCCTCGGCCGCTGCCGCACTCCCCCCACCACCCGCCCGTCCACGGACGGAACCCTCCTCCACCCATGTCATGATTCGCCCCACAAAACCCCATTGAGGGATGAAGTGGGTAGCTCGTCCGCCGCAATCCGCATCCGCATCCGCGTCCGTATCCACCTCTGGGCGGACCGCAGTTGAAGGGACACCGTTGCCACCACGAATCCGCCCTGCCAGGGGCCGAGCCGCCGGGCGTCCGCGTGACGGCCGGTTGATGTCGCCCGCTGTCGTGGGTCTGCTCGCCCTGGCGACGGCACTCGTCCCCGCCCTGACCCTCCCCGCCGCGCAAGCGCCCCGGGCGGCTGCCACGGGTGTGCCCGACCGGCCCTGTCTCCAGGACGCCGGGGACCCGGCCTGGGCCCCCTCGACCACCCGGCCGGACCGGGCGAACCCCTACCGGGCCTACGTCTCCAACGGCTTCCTCGGCCAGCGCGTTCCCCCCAACGGCATGGGCTACGACGCGACCGGCGAGCGGACCGGCTGGCCCCTCTACACCCCGGCCTACGACGGCTCCTTCGCCGCGGGCCTGTACGCCCGCGACCCGGCCGTGGCCAAGGGGTTCCAGGTCGCCGCCGCCCTCCCCACCTGGTCGACGCTCACCGTGGGCGTCGGCGGGGACACCTTCACCTCGCGGACGCCCGCCGCCGCGATCTCGGGATACCGCCAGACCCTGTTCCAGCGCTGCGGACTCGTCCGTACGTCCCTGACCTGGACGTCCGCCGACGGTCGGGCCACTGACCTGGTCTACGACGTCACCACCGACCGCGACAACCCGCACGTGGGCACCGTACGGCTGCGCATGGTCCCCCACTGGCGCGGCCGGACCACCGTCACCGACACCCTCGACGGCGCCGGGGCGCGGCGGATCACCAGGACCGGCGGCGGCCCCCGGCCGGGCGGCGCGGGCCGGACCATCGGCCTCGCCTTCCGCACCGACGGCACGGAGGTGGCCGGCGCGATCGCCTCCACCCTCGTCCTCGGCGGCGCCGCCACCCGTGCCGTCCCGGACGACTCCGGGACCCTCAAAGGACCCCGGTCCGACCGACGGGCCGCCGACGTCGGCTCGGAGAGCCAGTCCGCCACCGTCGAGGTCGAGCCCGGCCGGTCGTACGAGTTCGTCAAGTACGTCGGTGTGGATACGGAGTTGACGTCCGGTCAGCCGGAGCGCTCCGCGCTGGACGCCTCCCGGTGGGCCGCCGCGCGCGGCTGGGACACGCTGTTCGGCGCGCACGCCAGGGCCTGGAACGAGCTGTGGCGCGGCGGCATCGAGGTGCCCGGGCGGCCGGACGTCCAGGCCTGGCTGCGGTCCGCGCTGTACGGGGTGCTGTCGGCCACCCGGCCCGGCACCGCCACCAGCGTGTCGCCGGTCGGGCTGACCAGCGACAACTACGCGGGGCTTGTCTTCTGGGACGCCGAGACGTGGATCCAGCCGGGGCTGCTTGCCTTCCACCCGGAGTCGGCGCGGACGATCGTGGAGTACCGCCACCGGACGATGCCGGCGGCCCGCGCCAACGCCGCCCGGCTCGGTCACCGGGGCCTGTTCTACTCGTGGACCAGCGGCGCCGACGGCGAGCTGGCCGCCGAGTGCCACAGCGTGGACCCCGACCACTGCCGGATGCAGAACCATCTGCAGAGCGACATCTCCCTCGCCGCCTGGCAGTACTACCTGGTCACGGGCGACAGGGCCTGGCTGCGCGGCCGTGGCTGGCCACTGCTGAGGGGCATCGCGGACTTCTGGACGAGCCGGGTCACCGCGAACGCCGACGGCTCGTACTCGATCAACCATGTGGCGGGGCCCGACGAGTACAGCAACGACGTCGACGACGGCGTCTTCACCAACGCCGGTGCGGCGGTCGCCCTGCGCCACGCCGTCCGCGCCGGACAGCTGCTCGGCGAGGCGGTGCCGGAGGAGTGGACCAGGATCGCCGACGGGCTGCGCATCCCCTACGACGACAAGAGCGGCGTCTACCTCCAGTACGCGGGGTACGACGGCACGAAGCCGATCAAGCAGGCCGACACCGTGCTGCTGATCCACCCGCTCGAATGGCCCATGGACAGTGCGCGCAAGGCCCGCACGCTCGACTACTACGCCCGGCGCAGCGACCCCGACGGCCCGGCCATGACGGACTCGGTGCACGCCGTCGCCGCCGCCGAGATCGGTGCGCCCGGCTGCGCCACGTACACCTATCTGCTGCGCTCCTACCGGCCGTTCGCCCGCGATCCGTACGCGCTGTTCGCCGAGGCGCGCGGTCAGAAGGCCGGGGCGTCGGACCCGCTGGCCGGGCAGCCCGCCCAGGACTTCCTGACCGGCAAGGGCGGCTTCCTGCAAGCCTTCACCCATGGTCTGACCGGGCTGCGCTGGCGCGAGGACGGCATCCGGCTCGACCCGCTGCTGCCGCCGCAGCTCAAGGAGGGGGTGACGCTGCACGGGCTGCGCTGGCAGGGACGTACCTTCGACATCGCGATCGGGCCCGAGGAGACCACCGTCCGGCTGACCGGCGGCGATCCGATGCGGGTGGCGTCGCCGGACGGCGACCGGCTGGTGAGCGGGTCCGCGCCGGCCGTCCTCAAGACCCGGCGCCCGGACCGCGACCCCACCGACAACCTGGCGCGCTGCGCGCGGGTCGGCGCCTCGACCGAGGAGCCCGGCGCCTACGCGGTGGCGGCGGTGGACGGCAACGACACCACCTTCTGGTCGCCGGACGGCACCGAAGGGACCGTGACCCTCGATCTGCGCCGCCCCCGACGCCTCACCCATGTCACCACGCGCTGGCGGGACCCGCTCCCGGCCACGCACTCGGTCGAGGTCTCCCGGGACGGCGACGGCTGGACGACGGTACGGCCCGAGGGAGTCGCGGGCACGCTGACCCCGCCGGTGGGCGCCCGGTACGTCCGGGTCACCGCGCGGGGCGACGGCACCGACGAGCGGCCGGCCCTGGAGGAACTGGCCGTCCGGGGTGGCGAGGCCAAGCCCTAGCTGCAGACAGGGAGTTGGGGGGTGCCCGGGGGCAGTCCTGGCGTGCTCTGGGGGACGACGCGTCGTCGTTCCAGGGCCGCCAGTTCGGCGTCGAGGGTCCTCGGGGAGAGGAGGTAGCGGAGGACCGCCTGGTGGAAGGCGTCCCGGGTGGCGCGTGGCATCGCGTCCGAGGCGTCCCAGCAGAGGGTCTCGTCCGGTGCGCGGAGGGTCGCGCCGATCCGGCCCTCCGTCGAGTTCCCGTCGTGGGGGCTGGTGGCGGCCGTGTTCACCGTGTGGCCCGGGAGCGGGGTCCCGGGGTCGGCGAGGTAGCGGATCCACTCCTTCGCCTCGTCGGTCGGGTTGAGCATGACCGCGAGGTCGCCGGAGACCTCCCAGCGGTTCCCGGCGGCGGACTCGGGGAACACGTCGGCGGAGTGGACGTACCGGGCGCCGCCGGGCCGCTGCTGCCAGTGGGCGGCCCTGAACGACCCCTGGTGCTCCAGCCGTTGGGCGCAGGCGTTGTCGAAGTCGTCCTTCAGCGCCCGCTCGACGCGTGCCAGGTCGCCCGCGCCCACCAGGTCGCCGAAGGTGGTCCAGGCCGCGCGGACGCTGTCGTGGGTCCAGGCGAGGCTGCCGTCCACCCACTTCCGGTACGTCTTGGCATCCGTCTGCTGCAACAGGATGTCCTCCACCCAGTCGGTGCCCGGCCAGCCGGAGGTAGCGCCGGACCCCATGGCCAGACACCAGTTGCGGGGCGTGCCCGCGGACTCGGCGACCTGGTCCCGCCGGATGCCCGAGTACCACACCATGCTCTTCAGACTGGCCTTGACCGGCAGCCAGTACGTGCCTTCCAGGCCTCCCTGTGGCCTCAGTCGAGGCGTCCAGAAGTCGTCGTACTGGTCGGCGTCGAACAGGGCGTCGAGCCGGTGGAGCCTGCCCTGGGCCGCGTAGGCCAGCAGTTCGCCGGGGCCGGGGACCATGGCCACGTCGGGCGGGGTGCCGGAGGCGATGTCGGCGGCCAGTACCTGGCTCAGGGCGGAGCTGCCCTCGTAGATGACCTCGATGCCCTTGTCCTTCTCGAACCGGTCGATGACCTCCTGGAAGGCCTTCTCCTCCGCGCTGCTCCAGTTGGCGAGCAGGGTCACCGAACCCCTGTCGTGCGCCCAGTGCACCCCGGTGACGACACCGGCCGCGAGCAGGACCAGACAGGCGCAGACGATGCCGAGGGTGCGGGGGCGTGGCCGTCGGCTCATCGCGACCCCTCGAAGCGGTACTCGGCGATGCGCGGCCACAGCCCCGCCACCGTCAGCGCCATCATCAACACCCCTCCGATCAGCACCCAGCTGGACAGCGCCGCCCAGAAACCGGCGTCCGCCATACCGGCCTCCACCTGTCCGGCGACCTTGGCGACCTCGCCGGCCGGCTGCGGCGTGCGGAGTTGGTCGAGGACGCCGGTCATCGCCCGGTGCGCCTCCAGGGTGAAACAACTCAGCACCGCCACCCCGGCCACGCACAGCACGGTCGCGGCGAGCAGCGGCGGGTGCACGGAGTGGCGGAACCGGCGCCGTGCGAACCGCTGCGCCTCCACCAGCGCCGCGCACAGGGCCACGGCCAGCACCAGGACGGCGCTCCAGGCCAGCCACAGCGGCTCGGGAAAGGACGCCTGCCGCTCGGCCTCCGCCATCTTCTGGTCCCGCAGGTCCGCCAGGCGGCTCATGATGTCCCCGTCGGTTCCGGGGCCGAGCACCTGGTTCGCGTAGTGCAGATAGACGGCGCTCAGCCGAGGGTTGTGCCGCGCCTTGCCCAACCGCTCGACCCAGCCCGAGTAGACGGCGATCAGCCCGGTGACGGTCTGCAGGGTGTGGCGGCCCGCGAGGCCGGTGACGTTCTCCGAGGCGGCCAGTGCGAGGCTCTGGTGCGCGACCGAGATCTGGGTGTGGAACTCGCCGGTGGTGTCGTCGTCCACCGCCCCGCTCCGGGTGACGACCTGGTGCGCCTTGCCGAGCGCGTTCCGCGCGGTGTCGACCGCCAGGATGCCCGGCGCGCTCGACGAGGCCAGCGGCACGGTGTCGTCGTGCACACCCCGGTACGCGCCGAACAGTACGAGGGTCGCGGCGGCCCCGAGGGCCAGCAGCAGCCGGAGTCTGCGGGTGAGGTCCCGCCCGGTGGTGCTCATGGCCGCTCGCCGAGGCGCTGCCCGCAGGAAGGACAGAACCGCGCGGTCACCGACGCCTTCTTCCCGCACGCCGGGCACGGCACGACGGCCCCGGCCGGTCCCGCGGGGCTCGTGGGGGCACGGCCGGGGGCCGACACGGGCCCGTACGTGCTGTGGCTGCTCGCGGTGATCAGCCGCTCGAAGTCGATGGCGGCCACCCCGGCCCGCATCCTGACCCGCCCGGCCGCCGCGTCGACGATCTCCACGACCTGCGCCAGCCGGTCGAGCGACCCGGCACCGCCCATGGCGTGGGCGAGCCGCACCGCCTCGCCCAACTTCCGCTCCGCCGACTCGTGTTCACCCTCCCGGTAGGCGTCGGTCGCCGCCGCGATGGCCTCACCGAGCCGCTGGTGCCGCTCGAAGTGCGCGACCTAGACGTCGGTGTGCCGGGACGGCTCCTGGTCGTCGGTCCAGTGCACGACACAGGCCAGCGGCGTCGGCAGCCGCACCCCTTCGCCACCGGGCATGTCGGCGGCCACGACGGCGAGTTGGAGGTCCTCCCCGAGTCCGCGCCCGGCGGGGTCGGCCGCGAGGCACAGCTGGTAGCGCCGGGTCTCGTCACCCCAGGCCCGGGTGACGAACCGCCGCGTCCCGTCGCCCTCCTCCCCTGCGCCGCAAGGGAGTTCGGCCTCGGTCGGGAAGACCTGCTTGAGGTAGCGCACCGCGACCCCGGCCATGGGCCGTACGGAGATGACCAGTTCGGGAACACTCTTGGTGAGCAGACGGTGCATCAGTCTCTCGTACTCCCCCGGCAGCGCGGAGTCCTCCCGCACGGAGGCCGCGCTGCCGTGCAACCGCCGGGTGATCTTCAGCAGGCCGCGCCCCTCCCAGCCGTCGCCGATGCCCCAGGCGTCGCACACGAAACGCCCCGCGCACGCCTCCAACACCTCCTCCAGCGGCCCCTGTTCGTCGTGCTGGTTCTTGCCGTCGGTGAGCAGCAGGACATGACCGATCGGCGCGTCCTGCTCCGTCAGCAGGTCACGGCACAGGTCGAGCCAGGCACTGATACGGGTTCCGCCGCCCTCGATCAGCCGGCTCACGGCCTTCTCGGCCGCCGCACGCTGCCGGGCGTCCGCCCGCGCCATAACCGTGGTGTCCTGGGTCTCCAGGGCGGCGGGGTAGACCATGGTCGCCTCCTCCGTGCCCCGGACCACCGCGAACGGGGTGCCGTCCGGCAGTATCCGCAGCGCCGCCACGGCCGCCCGTTTCGCGTGGCGGAACTTCTCCTCCGGCCAGGCCATCGAACTGGAACAGTCCACGGCCAGCACCTGGGCGAGCACGGGCCCGGCCCCTCCCCCGCCCGCCGTGCCGTCGACCCGGACGGTCAGGATGGCGTGCATCTGCGGTTCGTCCGCCTTGGCGGACAGGTACTTCGACTGACTGATCTCCAGCCCGACCGTGGGCCGCCCGCGCTCGTCGTCACCGGCCACGCGCCCGTCCGGTACACCTCTCTTCACGGCTGCGTCTGTGCCTGTACTCGTACTTGTGCCTGTGTCCACCGTGTCCGTGCCCCTTGCCCTCGTCCTCGGACCGCCGCCCCGCCCGCACTGCCATCGCGCCTCACGCCGTACGCCGCCACCCCCGAAGCAGCTCCCGGAAGCCGGCCGTCTCGGGGAGGGTCGCGTACGCCCGGTCCAGCAGCTCCCCGCGCTCGTCGGTGCTCCCCGCCTGGTCCGCGAGTCGTTTCAGCGAGCGGGAGAGCAGCTCGCCCAGCGCCCTCGGTGTGTCCGTCGGCCCGAACAGCTCCCCGGCGGGGAAGTCCGGCCCCCATCCCCCGGGCGGACGGCAGGTGAGCGCGTGTTCCCGGACCTCGGTGACCAGCCGGTCCCAGGCCCCGCTGCCGTCGAGGTGCAGCGCGGTCGGCGGTCGTCTGAGCCCCTGCAGCCGTTCGGCGGCCTCGCCGAGCTGGGCCGCCGTGGGGCCGGACCCGGGCAGCCGTCCGGTGAGCACCCGGATCGCGGCGACGCGTGCGGCGTCGTAGTGCCGGGAGGTCGTCGGTATCCGGTCGAGCACCTCGACGGCCGCCCGCCGGTCGCCCCGGCGCAGCTCGATCCGGGCGAGCCCGAGAGCCGCGCTGCCCTGGGTCCGGTCCCTGCGCCGGACCGCCTCGTAGTACTCCTCGGTCTGCCGCTCCCCGGCGGCGAGGTGTTCCGCGCAGTAGCCGAGGGCCAGCTTCGGCGCGGACTCGCCCGGCAGGGTGGCGTAGGTGGCGGCGAACTCGCCCTCCGCCTTGCGCACTTGACCCCGCGTCAGATGCAGCAGTCCCTGGTGCCAGAAGATCCGCCAGTCGTACTCGCGGCTCAGCCGGCGTGCCCTGCCCAGCCAGCGGTCGGCCTGGTCGACGTCCCCCGCGTCCAGGTAGGCGCGGCTCAGCCACAGCGCGGTCTCCAGGGTGGCCGGCGCCGGGTTGCGTTCCGCCTGCTCGGCAATGCGCTCCGGGTTGTCGGCGGCGAGTCCGCCGAGCAGTACGGCGGCGGTGTCCTGGGGGTCGGGGATCGGGACGGGCAGCGCGCGGGCCACGTCGCAGGGTTCGGGTGGGCCGATGGGCAGTTCCGGAGGACCGGCGGAGCCGGGGCGCCGGGTCCAGTGGCCGAGGGACGGGACCGTGCCGAGGTCGGAGCCGAAGAGCGCGGCCGTCGGCGCGAAGCGGGTGGAGCGCTCCGGGTAGGGCTCGTGTCCGCTCAGGGCCTGGTGCTCCCGGAGCACCTCCCAGAGCTGGCGGGACATCTCGGCCGCCGAGCTGAAGCGGGCGGCCGGTTCCGGGTGGGTGGCGCGTCTGACGAGCGCGTCGAAGGAGCGGGCGGCGAGTCCGGCGGCCGGGGTGGCGCGGACGGCGAGGGATCCGAGGGTCTTGCCGACGGTGTAGAGGTCGGTGTCGACCTGGAAGCCGCGTTCGTCGCGTTCGGTCTTCGGCGGTGCGTAGTCGGGGGTGTAGACGAGGCTGGAGGAGCGGTCGTCGGTCCGGCGGATGGCCCCGAGGTCGATGACCTTGATCTCGCGCCCGTAGTGGATGACGTTGTCGGGCTTCATGTCGCAGTACAGGAGGCCCTGGTCGTGCAGGTACTCCAGGGCGCCGAGGATCTTGCAGCCGTAGGTGAGCACATGGCCGAACTCGAACGCGCCGCCGAAGAGCCGGGCGAGTTCCGCGTCGGAGGCGTGCCTGATCCAGCCGAGGGACCGGCCGCCGACGTACTCCATCACGATGTAGCCGGTGGCCTCCGTCTCGCCGGGGGCCTGGTGGTGCACGTACGTGACGATGCGGACGATGTCCCGGTGGTGGAGCGTGGTGAGCGAGCGGCGCTCCTCGACGGCCGTCCGGCGGGCGGCGGCGTCACCGGTGTTGATCAGCCCCTTGAGGACGACCAGGTGGTCCGGCACCCGGGTGTCCTCCGCGAGATGCACCCAGCCGAGCCCGCCCGCCGCGAGATACCCGAGCACCCGGTAGTGACCGCCGACCCGGTCGCCGGGGCGCAGTCTCGGCCGGAAGGAGTACGCCTTGCCGCACTGGTCGCAGAAGCCGTGGTCGGGCGCCGGACCTCCGTCGTGGGCGACCCCGATGGTGCCGTGACAGTTCTCGAACCCGCAACGGCGGCCCCCGGTGGGCGGCCGGGCGACGGTCCCGGCGGCCTCCGACGGCTCCGGCGCGGGCACCTGCGGCAGGACCAGCAGTCCGTCACGGTCCAGCGCGCGGGCCGCCGGGGCGGTCGGGGCGGTCGGCCGGTACGAGGGTTCCGCGCGCCCGGCGACGGATCGCGCCGGCGCCGCCCGCAGCGGGGCCGGGGCGGCGGGCCGCATGCGGGTGCAGGTGTCGCAGAAGCCCGTGACCATGATGTGGCCGCCGGGGCAGTCGAACCTGCCGCACGGCTCGGATGGTTCGGGAGGTTCGGGGGGTTCGGAGGGTTCGGGAGGTTCAGGCGGTGCCGACATCATGGCGAGGCGGCACCGCCCACGTCCTGAGCCGCCCGGTCTCCCCGTCCCGCCCCATCGGCCTGCCCGGCCCTGTCCCCGCGCTCGATCCTGCGCGTGTAGGCGTCCACCGCGGCCTCGACGGCCGGTATGTCGCAGGGCCTGGCCCGCAGCAGTTCGTGGGCGTGGAGATAGAGCGCGTCCACCACCAGGTCCTCCTCGCCCTTGGCGGCCTGCCGGTGGAGCGCGTGGTAGCTCCGCAGCCGGCCGCGCAGTTCGTCGCGCCGGTCGCGGAGCCGGTCGAGGGTGCCGATGGTCGCGGCCAGCCCGGCCGTCACGCGTTCGGCGAGCCGCTCGTACCGTGCCAGGTCGGGACCCCGGCCGCCGTCGCCCGTGGCACCCGCCGCCCGGGTCAGGTCCGCGAGGGCGGCGTGGGCGCTGACCAGGTCCGCGTGGGCGCGGCGGGCGTCGTCGGTCCGTACGGCGGCCGTGCGCTCGTACAGCGCGGTGGCCAGCGGGCCGGTGGCCTCCTCCAGCCGCGCGACCAGCCGGGCGCGGCGCTCCCGCGTGGGGGCGGCGACCAGTCGGTACAGGGCGTGGCGGTGGGCGGCGCCCGCGGTGCGGAAGACCAGGAGGAGGCGGCTGCCCTCGGCCCGGAGCATCTCCAGGAGGTCCAGAAGCGCGAGCGGGTCGACGGCCTCGTCGACGCCGACGACGACCAGGGTGAGGGTGACCCGCGCGGCCCTGATCCGGTCGGCCAGCGGGGCGGCCCGGTGCTGCCACAGGCCCGTACGCTCGGCGATCCGCTCCTCGATCCCGGCGGAGGTCAGCCCGGCCGCGTCCACGGCCAGGTCGTGGCCACCGGCCGACGGGACGGTCCCCGGCGGGTCGTGCGAGGCGCGGCAGACGGACGCCGAGGTGCGTAACTCCCGGTCGGCGAGGGTGATCGCGCGGCGCAGGGTGGCGGCCCGGACGGCGTCGTCGGCGCGGACGAGGCTGATCTTCACCTGCTGTCCGTCGTCCCGCAGCCAGTCGGCGAGCCGCTGGGCGAACGGCTCGTCGAGCAGCGCCCCGGCGGCGTCGTCACGGGTGGACCTGAGCCGGTCGTCGACAGCGGTCCGCCCCGAGGTCCACCGGGCCACCTGCGGCAGATGCCGGACGATGGTCTCGGCCGGGGTCATGAAGGAGAACAGGTTCCCGTGCCGGTCCTGGAGCCCGGTGAGCACCATGCCGATGACCTCACCGGTACGGCTGTCGACGACCCCGGAGCCACTGCAGCCCGGACTGGCCAGCTCCCCACGGCTCGTCGGGCTCAACTGCACCTGCCCGTCCCGCCCGCAGCCCCCGACGACGGTGGCCCGGAACCAGATGCCGCCGTTGTGGTCGTACGGAAAGCCGTACATCCGCACGGCACGATTGGGCGCCGACAACCGGTGCAGCCGCGCCGGATCCCCGTCCGGCCTGGGGTGTGCCAGCCTCAGCAGGGCGACATCGCCACTGGGGTCGCCGTCGGCGTCCCTGCTCTCCGGCACATACGCGTCCCCGTCCACCCAGGCCGCCACCGAGGGCACCTCATGGCCGGGCGCCCCGACGAACTCGGCGGTGACCCCGACGCCGCGCTCCACCACGTGGGCGCAGGTGAGGACTTGATCGGGGCTCAGCAGAATGCCGGCGCCCGCGATCTCCCCGTTCGCCCGCCGGATGCGCACCGCCCAGGGCGGTGTCTCCAAGGACGAATTGGTATGGATACCCCCGTCAGCAGCCACACCGTCACTATACGGTGGCGGTTGCGCATACTGGTGCGCAATGGAGTAACAGGCTTTGGGGAGGTACGAGTTGCCGGACGCACCGGGGTTCGTGGGGCTGGCCGAAGTGATCCGTCAGGTCCGGGGCGAGCTGGAGGAGGCCCGGGAGGAAGCGCAGGGCCGGGCACTGGGCTTCACCGTGGAGAACGTGAACCTGACGTTCTCGGTGCAGGTGCACCGCTCAGGCACGGGCCGGGGCGGGGTGCGGATCGGCGTGGTCACGGCCGAACTCGGCGGCACGGTGGACCGCCAGACGACGCATCAGGTGCAGGTCGACCTGAAACCGGACGTGGGCGGCGAGCGGGTGCGGGTGGGCCGGGGCAGCGCCCCCGGCACCACGACGCCGGACGGCGGGACACCCCGACCGCCCGGCGAACGATGAACGGATGATCAGACGAACCTGGCCACGAACTGGCGCTCGTCAGCCGGCTTCGGGCGCCAGCCGCAGCGAGATGCTGTTGATGCAGTACCGCTGATCGGTCGGGGTCGGATACCCCTCACCCTCGAACACATGCCCGAGATGCGATCCGCACCGGGCACACCGCACCTCGGTCCGCACCATCCCGTGGGACCGGTCCGCGATCAGCTCGACCGCGTCCGTGTCCTTCGGGTCGAAGAAGCTCGGCCAGCCGCAGTGCGACTCGAACTTCGTCTCCGAGGTGAAGAGTTCGGCGCCACAGGCCCGGCAGGAGTAGACGCCCTTCGTCTTGGTGTCCGTGTACTCACCGACGAAGGCGGGCTCCGTGCCGGCCTGACGCAGCACCTTGTACTCGGCCGGAGTCAGCTCCGCGCGCCACTGCTCGTCCGGCTTGTCGACGTCGTACGACATGAAGCTCAGCCCCTTTACTGCGCGAGACGGTCCAGGATCAGCGGGCCCAGGTCGGTCACGTCACCCGCGCCCATGGTGAGAACGAGATCACCGGGCTTCGCCATTCCCGCGACGACCTCGGGCACCTCGGCCTTGTCGGAGACGGCCGTCACATCGGCACCGGCGGCCCGCGCGGCGTCGATGATCAGCGTGCTGGTGACCCCCGGGATCGGGTCCTCACGGGCCGGATAGATGTCGAGGACGACCGAGGCGTCCGCGAGCGCCAGAGCCGCGCCCATCTCCTTGCCCAGCTCCTGAGTGCGGGAGAACAGATGAGGCTGGAAGACGACCAGGATGCGCGCGTCCCCGACCGCCGCCCGCATCGCCTCCAGGTCGGCGGTCATCTCGGTCGGGTGGTGCGCGTAGGAGTCGATGACCTGGACCCCGGCGGCCTCACCCTTCAGCTGCAGCCGCCGCTTCACGCCCGTGTACGCGGCCAGCGCGGACGCCAGCTCCCCGGCGGGCACGCCCAGCGCGACACCGGCGGCCAGCGCGGCGACGGCGTTGTGCGCGTAGTGCCGCCCGGGCACGGAGACGGTGAAGGTGAGCGGGGCCCCGTCCAGCTCGACGGTGACCTCGCTCCTGAGCCCCTGGGCCACGACGGACAGCACCCGCACATCGGCGTCTGCGGACTCCCCGTACGACACCACGCGCACGGAGTCGGGCAGCCGCCGCGTCAGCTCGCGGGCGCCGTCGTGGTCGGCGGAGATCACGAGCGTCCCGCCGGGCACGATGCGGCCGGCGAACGTCTCGAAGGACTCGTAGATCTCGTCCATGGAGGCGTAGTTGGCGTGGTGGTCGAGTTCGACGTTGAGGACGATGGCGACCTCGGGCGCGTACTTGTGGAAGCTGCGGTCCGATTCGTCGGCCTCGGCCACGAAGATGTCGCCGTCGCCGTGCAGGGCGTTGGAGCCGGGCGCGTCCAGGTCGCCGCCGATGGCGTAGGAGGGGTTGAGCCCCAGCTCGCTCAGCGACACCGCGAGCATCGACGTCGTGGTCGTCTTGCCGTGCGTACCGGCGACGGCGATCGGCCGCAGCCCGTCCATCAGCCGGGCCAGCGCGTCCGACCGGTGCACGACGGGAATCCCCAGCTCGGCCGCCCGGGCCAGCTCGGGATTGTCGGCGCGAATAGCGGAGGAGACGACGACACAGGTGGCGTCGTCGGCAAGATGCCCGGCGGCATGCCCGATGTGCACGGTCGCCCCGAGCGCCCGCAGCGCGACAGCGGTCTCGGACTCCTTGGCATCGCTCCCGGCCACAGAGGCCCCCCGCTGAGCAAGGATCTTCGCGATCCCCGACATCCCGGCCCCACCGATACCGATGAAGTGCGGTCGTTCCATGGCGGTAGGAAGGCCGGGGGCCATGATCTCTCCCTGTGCGTGGTGCGTACGGCGGACGTTCCGAGGAGCCAGCCTATTGCTTCTCGAAGAGCGGCGACCGCATCGCCCTGGGGGCGCGGGGCTGTATCGATTTGCGGCTCCGCTGCGGGGCGCGACCAGCCCCCACCGGACCCGCACCCGACGAACTACCCCGCGACCCCCTACGCCTTGCTGTGCGAGAACAACTTCAGCACCGGCACCCCCACCTTGTGCCGAGCCCGAGAAGCCCAGTCCCGGTGAAAGAACTCCTCCACGTAGTGCGGATCGGTCAGCACGATCACCTCGTCCGCCTCGACCTCGTCCACCAGCCCCCGAAGCGCATCCAGCGGATGGTCCTCGACGATCCGCCCCTCCGCCTCGTTGCCCGACCCCCGGAGCGCCGCCAGCGACACCTCCAGCGCCTGCTCCCCGAGCGCCGCCGCGTCCTTGCCCTCCGGTGTGTCCCGTTCGTGCGCCGCCTCGTCCAGCTCGCCGAGGGCAATGTCGTCGATGGCGCGCAGCAGCCGGTCGGCCTGGTCGCCGCGGGGCTGGAGCAGTACGTGGAAGGCGACGTCCTCGTCGCCGTGCAAGGTGGTGACGAACTCCACGTCGGCGGACGTCAGGGCCTTCTCGATCATCAGTACGCTTGTGAACACGACAGGCGCCCTTCTCCTCCGTGGGCCGTCCGTAGGCCCTTGCGGAAACCATCCTGCCCCGTGATCGCACGGGGTCTGCGAGTTTTAGTGTGCCCAGCGAAAGCCAAACGGAACGGCAGATTCCACTTCATGTCGTGACGTCATGTGCGGCGGTAGCGACTGAACAGGAACCCCTCCTCCTCAAGCAAGGACACCAGTTCGAGGCGCCGGGGAACAGTCAGGGACGGCCCGCCCGAGATCCGCTGGGCGTCCCCCACGCTGAGCATCGGGGAGAGGGTCAGGCACAGCTCGTCGAGCACACCGGCCGCCACCAGCTGTCCAAGCAGCCGGGGCCCGCCCTCGGCCAGCAGCCGGGTGTACCCGAGGCCGGCCAGGGCCTGGACGGCGCGTGCCGGGTCGACGCCCGTGCCGTCACCGGCGACGAGCACCCGGGCGCCCGCCTTCTCGGCGGCGGCGACGCGGTCGGGAGCGGCGGCGGCGCCCGTGAGGACGACCGTGGGCACGAGCGGCGAGGTGAACAGCGGCAGCGAGAAGTCCAGCTCCAGGCTCGCGCTGACGATCGCGACCGCCGCCGCCTCCGCCTGTCCGGCCGCCGCGCGGGCTCCGGCGAACTCGGCACGCGCGCGTGCGGGCCGGTACCCCTCCTGGCGTACCGTTTCCGCACCGACGAGCACGACATCGGCCAGCGCCCTCAGGGTGCCGAAGATCCGCATGTCGGCGTCGGAGGAGATGGGCTGGGACCGGCCGTCGTGCTGGGCGGCGCCATCGAGCGTGGACACCATGTTGGCCCGCAGCCAGGTCTCCGGCCGCCCGTTCGCCCACTCGGGGTAGGCATAGGCGGCGGCCAGCTCGTCCAGGCTCCACTCCCGGTCCCCCGCCCCGGAGCCCCCGGGCACACCACCGCCCCCACCGGCATCCACGGCCCCTCCCGAGGCCCCGGCCACTGTCTCTTCGGTCACAGGGAACAGGCGTCGCATACGAGGCAGTCTGGCACGGCCCTTAGCATGGTGAACCGTGCCTACCACCCCAGCCACCCCCGGATTCGGCCCGATAGCCGACGCGGCCCCGCTCTCCCTCTGCGTGCGCGAGCCGCACGTCCCCGCGGACCGGCTGGTCGCCGAGATGGTGCCGCCGCCGCGGTTCGACTCGGTGCGCTTCGGTACGTACATCCCGGACCCGAACCAGCCCAGCCAGCCCGAGGCCGTGCGGGTCCTCGAAGGGTTCGCCGGCGGGCTCGGCGGGGCGCACGCCGTGGGGGGCGGCAAGCGCGGGTTCTTCGGGTTCGGGAAGGCCAAGGCGGCCAAGCTGCCGGCCGGGCCGCGCGGGGTCTATCTCGACGGCGGCTACGGCGTCGGCAAGACCCACCTGCTCGCCTCCCTCTGGCACGCCACCCCGGCCGAGCCCGCGCTCAAGGCCTTCGGCACCTTCGTCGAGCTGACGAACCTGGTCGGCGCCCTCGGCTTCCAGCAGACCGTGCGGACGCTCAGCGGCCACCGGCTGCTCTGCATCGACGAGTTCGAGCTGGACGACCCGGGCGACACCGTCCTCGTGTCGACCCTGCTCGGCAAGCTCGTCGACGCGGGCGTCGCGCTCGCCGCCACCTCGAACACCCTGCCGGGCAAGCTCGGCGAGGGCCGGTTCGCGTCGGCGGACTTCCTGCGCGAGATCCAGGGCCTGTCCGCCCACTTCCGCGCCCTGCGCATCGACGGCGAGGACTACCGCCACCGGGGGCTGCCCCAGGCCCCGGCGCCGTACTCCGAGGAACAGGTCACCAAGGCGGCGTACGTCACCGAGGGCGCGTCGCTCGACGACTTCCCCGCGCTGCTCGACCACCTCGCCCGGGTGCACCCCAGCCGGTACGGCGCCCTCACGGACGGTCTGAAGGCCGTGTGCCTCACCGACGTCCAGCCGGTTCCGGACCAGTCGACGGCGCTGCGGCTCGTCGTGCTCGCCGACCGGCTGTACGACCGCGAAGTGCCCGTGCTCGCCGCCGGCCTGCCCTTCGACCAGCTGTTCAGCGAGGAGATGCTGAACGGCGGCTACCGCAAGAAGTACTTCCGCGCGATCTCCCGCCTCACCGCGCTGGCCCGCGACGCCAAGGGGCTCGTGGAGCCGTCGTAAACCCTTGCGTCAAGGGCCAGTTCGCGTCATCCCACCAGCGCTTTTCAGGCTGTCTTCAGCATGAAACGCTAAGTTCACGCTGCAAAGAACTTCGCAGGGTTAACGTGTTTCTTGACCTTCGATTGACCAGCCGTTGACGTGCGCGAGGGACCGCGAGACACCAGGAGGGGGGCGCATGTTCCGAGGTACCACCGTCCGGACCGTGATCTCGCTCCTCACGGCCGCACTGCTGGCCCTCCAGCTCTTCACTCCCACCGCTTCCTTCGCATCCGCGCACACGGCCCGTCACGCCGAGGCCAAGACCGAGACCAGAAACAAACCCAGGGCCGCGCCTCTCCGCGACGAGTACGTTACCTGCGGTAATGACGGGCGTCCCCACGACCCCGCCTGGCCCCTGCGCATCCGCGACCGGCATCGAATCGTCGATACGGCTGCCGAGGCGCCCGGCCGCCCGGCCCTCGTGGCGGACCCCACGGCCCCGCCCGAACCGCGCGCCCCGGTCACCTCCCGCCACCAGGCGCCCAGATCACCGACCGCGCACACCCCGGCAGCACTCCAGGTGTTCCGCTGCTGACAGCCACGGCGTCCCCACACGCACTGTCAAGCACGCCCCACCGTTTATGTACGTACGACTGTCATGTACGTCCGACGCGCCCCAGAAGCGCGCCAGGAGGAGTCACCACATGCAGCCCCTGATCGACAACGCCCGCACCTTCGGCCGGCGTCCCGAGGAGTTCGCGAAGCTCGCCGAAGGCCAGTCCCCCCAGGTCCTGTTCATCACCTGCTCCGATTCCAGGGTCGTCCCGGCCCTGATCACAGGTGCCAGGCCCGGCGAACTCTTCGAGCTGCGCACCGCAGGCAACATCGTCCCCCCGTACGCCACCGGCCGCCCCACCGGCGAGGCGGCGACCATCGAGTACGCCGTGGAGGTCCTCGGCGTCAGCGACATCGTGGTCTGCGGCCATTCCCACTGCGGCGCCGTCGGCGCCCTGGTCCGCGGCGACGACCTCACCGCCGTACCCGCCGTACGCGACTGGCTCGCGCACGCCGCCGGTGAACCCGACACCACGGCCGCGTCCGACACCGACGACCCGACGGTCGCGGCGGGCGTCCAGAACCACGTCCTCACCCAGCTGCTCCGGCTGCGCTCCTACCCGTGCGTCGAGCAACGCCTGGCCAGGGGCGAACTGCGGCTGCGCGGCTGGTACTACGAGGTCCACACCGGGGCCGTACGCGAACACCGCGCCGCCACCGACGCGTTCGAAGCCCTGTGAGCGCCGGCGCCATGACCGGCCTCGGCAAACCGGCCAGGTTCCCCCATCTGCGGCAGGACTTCGCCGCCTCGCTCGTCGTGTTCCTCGTCGCCCTGCCGCTGTGCGTGGGCGTCGCCGTCGCCTCCGGGGTCCCGGCCGAACTCGGCCTGGTCACCGGCATCGTGGGCGGCATCGTCACCGGACTCCTGCCGGGCAGCAGCCTCCAGGTGTCCGGCCCGGCCGCCGGTCTCACCGTGCTGGTCTTCGAGGCCGTCCGGGAGCACGGACTGCCCGCCCTCGGGGTGATCGTGCTCGCCGCCGGGCTGCTCCAGCTCGGGATGGGCGCCCTCAGGCTGGGGCGCTGGTTCCGGGCCATATCGGTGTCCGTCGTCGAGGGCATGCTGGCCGGGATCGGCCTCGTGATCATCGCCGGACAGCTGTACGCGGCGGCCGGGCTGAAGGCGCCCGCCGCCGGGCTCGACAAGATCGCCGGGCTGCCCGAGGCCGCCGCGAAGGCCGTCGGGAGCACCAGCGCACTGGCCTCGCTGGCCGTCGGCGCGGGCACCGTCGCCGTGCTCGTGCTGTGGCGGCGGCTGCCGAAGAAGGCGCGGGCGGTGCCGGGCGCGCTCGCCGCGGTGGTCCTGGCGACCGCCGTCACCCTGGCCTTCGGCCTGCCGGTGGCGACCGTCGAGGTGAAGGGCCTGCTGGACGCCGTCCAGCTCCCCGGCCTCGGCGCCTTCGGTGAACTGGCGAGCCTGGGCATGCTCGGCACGGTGGTGGCGTTCACGCTGATCGCGTCCGCCGAGAGCCTGTTCAGCGCCGCCGCGGTGGACCGGCTGCACGACGGTCCGCGCACCCGGTACGACAAGGAGCTGATGGCGCAGGGCGCGGGCAACACGGTGTGCGGGCTGCTGGGCGCACTGCCGATGACCGCGGTGATCGTGCGCAGCTCGGCGAACGTCCAGGCGGGCGCGCGCACGAAGGCGTCCCGGGTCATGCACGGCGTATGGCTGCTGCTGTTCGCGGCGCTGCTGCCCGGCGCGCTGGCGCTGATCCCGCTGCCCGCGCTGGCGGGCATCCTCGTCCACGCGGGCTGGAAGCTGATCCCGCTGCGCGGGGTCGCCTCGCTGTGGCGCGAGCACCGGGGTGAGGCGCTGATCCTGGTCGTCACGGCCGTGGCGATCGTGTCCGTGAACATGTTCGAGGGCGTGCTGATCGGGCTCGCCCTGTCGGTGGGCAAGACCGCCTGGGAGGCCTCGCACCTGAAGCTGGAGGTCATAGACAAGGGCGCCGGACCCATCGGGGCCCATCTGTCGGGCAACGCGACCTTCCTGCGGCTGCCGAAGATCCTCGACAGCCTGGAGGCGCTCCCCCAGGACCGGCCGATCGAGCTGGACCTCTCGGGTCTGCACCATCTGGACCACGCCTGCCGCACGGCCCTGGAGAGCTGGGCGGAGCGGCACAGCGCGGCCGACACCGAACCGGTGCGGGTGACGACGGCGACGCCGTAGCCCCCCGCGCCCCACGGTTGCCCGGTCCGAGGCTCGCCCCGAGCCCCGGACCGGGCATATCGTTTATTAACGTGCCGATCGGCGCGTACGGGACGGCTGCGAGGGGTCGTCGTCATGCTTGAGGAACTGCTGGCCGCGGGGATCGCCACCGGAACCGCCGGGCTCGTCTATGTCGGGGCGGCTGCCCGGGTCGTCAAGCAGTACGAACGCGGGGTCGTCTTCCGGCTGGGCCGGCTCGCCGGGGACGTGCGCCCGCCCGGGTTCACCATGGTGGTGCCGCTGGTGGACCGGCTGCACAAGGTCAACATGCAGATCGTCACCCTGCCGATCCCGGCCCAGGAGGGGATCACCCGGGACAACGTCACCGTGCGGGTCGACGCGGTCGTCTACTTCAAGGTGATCGACGCGGCGAACGCGCTCGTCCAGGTCGAGGACTACCGGTTCGCTGTCTCGCAGATGGCACAGACGTCACTGCGGTCGATCATCGGCAAGAGCGACCTGGACGATCTCCTCTCCAACCGGGAAAAGCTCAACCAGGGGCTGGAGTTGATGATCGACAGTCCGGCGATGGGCTGGGGCGTGCAGATCGACCGGGTCGAGATCAAGGACGTCTCCCTGCCCGACACGATGAAACGCTCGATGGCCCGCCAGGCCGAGGCCGACCGCGAGCGCCGGGCCCGGATCATCAACGCGGACGCCGAGTTGCAGGCCTCGAAGAAGCTGGCGGAGGCGGCCGGGGTGATGTCCGAGCAGCCCGCGGCCCTCCAACTCCGGCTGCTCCAGACGGTGGTGGCGGTCGCCGCCGAGAAGAACTCGACACTCGTCCTGCCCTTCCCGGTGGAGCTGCTCCGCTTCCTGGAACGGGCCGCCCAACCCCCGCGACAGCCGAGTACGGAAAGAGGTACCCATGGCCAGGAAGGACTCGAAACAGGACTCAGGGAAGAGCAGGGTCCCGGCGGGCGACCGTCCGCTGAGTGAGCTGCTGCGCGTCCCCGGCGAGCGGCCCGTGGACCTCGGCGCGTACGACGCCCGGGCCACCCCGGGCGGGCCCGCCGACAAGGCGGCGGGGCTCGCCGCCACGGTCCTGCTGGGCGAACGGCTCGCGGACCTCCAGGAGCGCCTGTGGGCGGCCGGTTCGGCGGGCGACCGACGGCGGCTGCTGCTGGTCCTCCAGGGCATGGACACCAGCGGCAAGGGCGGCACGGTCAAGCACGTCATCGGCCTGTTCAACCCCTCGGGCTGCCGCATCAGGGCCTTCAAGGCCCCCACCCGCGAGGAACTGGGCCACTCCTTCCTCTGGCGCATCAAACGGGCCCTCCCGGAACCCGGCGAGGTCGGCATCTTCGACCGCTCGCACTACGAGGACGTCCTGATCGCCCGCGTCCGCGAACTCGTCTCCCGCGCCCAGCTCACCACCCGTTACCACCAGATCAACGGCTTCGAGAAATCCCTGGCCGACGACGGCGTGACCGTGGTGAAGTGCTTCCTCCACATCTCGTACGACGAACAGCGGCGCCGCCTCCTCGAACGCCTCGACAACCCCGACAAGCACTGGAAGTTCAACACCGGCGACATCGACGAGCGCGCGCTGTGGCCCGCGTACCAGGAGGCGTACGAGATCGCCCTGGAGCGGTGTTCGACGGCCGCGCCCTGGTACCTGGTCCCGGCGGACCGCAAGTGGTACCGCAACTGGGCGATCAGCCGACTGCTCCTGGAGCACCTGGAGGCGCTGGACCCGCAGTACCCGAAGGCGGACTTCGACGTGGCGGAGTCCAGGGCCCGGCTGCTCGCCACCTAGCCGACCTCGGGGGTACGGGGTCACGGCCGGGCGGGTGACATCCCGGCGGCTCGCCCTCGCGGCGGGCCACCGGGCAACTCCGGCATTTCTACCTTCGTACGATGATCACTCTCGTACGACGAGTCGCCGCAGCCTGTGTCCTCGGCGCCGCACTCGCCGCGTGCGGCACCGCACCCGTCCCCCAGCGGGCCGAACGCCCTCCCGCGCGCCCGTCCGCGGCGCCCTCCCGTCCGCCCACGCTCGCGCCCGGGCCCGCCGGTCTGACCCCCGTCTTCCGGAACGGCCCGCGGCACACCCCGGCGAAGACCGTCGCGCTCACCTTCGACGCCGACATGACCGCCGGGCAGGGTGAGCGGGCGGCGCGGGGTGAGCGGTTCGACAATCCCCGGCTGATCGGCACGCTGCGGGCGCTGAAGGTGCCGGCGACCGTGTTCATGACGGGTCGGTGGGCCGAGGAGTACCCGGCCCAGGCCCGCTCGATCGGGCGGGACCCCTTGTTCGAGGTCGCCAACCACTCGTACAGCCACTACGCCTTCACCGACGACTGCTACGGACTGCCGACCATCGACGACTCGCAGGCGCGGATGCGGGCCGACGTCGAGCGGGCCTTCGCCGCCTTCCGGGCCGTCGGGGTGGACCACGCCATGCCCTACTTCCGCTTCCCGGGCGGGTGTTACGACCGGCGGGCGCTGCGCGCGCTCAGCGCGACCGGGGTCACCGCCGTGCAGTGGGACGTGGTCGGCGGGGACGCCTTCGCGACGGACGCCGACGCGGTGGCCCGGGAGGTGCTGGCCGGTGTACGGCCCGGGTCGGTGGTCGTCCTGCACTGCACGAGCAGCGCCGCCCCGGCGACCGAGCGGGCCGTGCGTGCTGTCGTGCCCGTGCTGCGGGAGCGGGGGTTCCGGTTCGTGAAGGTGTCCGAGCTGATCGGGGCCACGGGTGACCGGCGATGACCGGTGCTGACCGGCTTACGCTGGTGTCATGAGCGACGAGGACGAGTACGCGGAGTGCGTGCTGTGCCGGGAGCCGACCGAGTATCCGCGGGCGCAGAAGGGCAGCACGCTCTGCCCGGTGTGTGAGTGGCAGGAGGGGCAGCGCTCGGCCTGTTCAGGGTGAGCGGCGGGCCGTGAACGCGCAGGCCGTGGCAGTCGCCGCCGCGGTGAGCAGGGCCGCGCCGGCCAGCGGCAGCAACGGCACCGGGACCGAGCCCGCGCGCGAGCCGGTCACCAGGGACGTGATCGCCGACTGGGCCGGGGAGCCCGTCACCACCAAGGCCAACAGGACGCCGAGCATCATCTTCAGGGTGAGCGGCGGGCGGTGAGCGCGCAGGCCGTGGCGGTCGCCGCCGCGGTGAGCAGGGCCGCGCCGGCCAGCGGCAGCAACGGCACCGGAACCGTGCCCGCGCGCGAGCCGGTCACCAGGGACGTGATCGCCGACTGGGCCGGGGAGCCCGCCACCACCAAGGCCAACAGGACGCCGAGCATCATCGCGGGCACCGCGCGGCCGGGTGAGCGCAGCAGGGGCCAGGTCGTGAGCGCGCCGACGGCCGTGCCGAGCAGGGCGCACACCAGTGCGGCGAGCAGTCCGGCGGCGCCGGCCGGGAGGGGTTCCACCCGGACCTGGTGATCGGCGCTCGCCGGGTCGCTGATCAGGGTCACCAGGACGGTCGCGGCCGTGCCGAGCAGCGCGGCGGCGGCCAAGGCCACGAGGAGACACGCGAGGTGGGCCCGGCCGGGACCGACGGCCGCCGCCACGACGGCGCGGGCGGCGGGCGGCTCGTTGCCCGCGCAGATCCGCACCAGCCAGGCGGCCACCGGCAGTACGGCCGCCGCCGCGTACCCGAGCGAGTCGAGCACCGGCTGGCCGCCCTGCACGCCGACGGCCAGGAAGACCGCGTACAGGATGAACGGCGGCAGCCAGCGCTGCGAGCGCACGAGGAGGGCGGCCTGGTAGCGCAGGAGGGCGGTCATCTGGGGCCTTCGTCGGTGGTGAGCGGGGCGGGTGCGGTGGTGTGGTTCCTCGCGGGCGCTCCGGGGTCGACGCTCGCCACGTGCCAGGGTGGGCTGGCCGTGAGCAGGGCGCGGAGCACGACGTCCGAGTGGGTCCGGGGGACGGTGAGGCGGTGGCCGCCCGGTGCCGTGGTCTCCGCCCTGGACGTCGTCCACCTCAGCGCCTCGGCCGGGGGTTCCGCGCCGGGCGGGCCCTGCGCCTCGACGAGCAGGTGCGGGCCGCTGGGTTCCGGTGAACCGGCTTGTGCCGTACGGCGGTTGAGGCCGCCCTCGGTCACGGTGTACGTCGCGTCGGGTGCCCCCGCGAGCCGGGCCGGGTCGTGGTCGACGAACACCACCGAGGCGCCGGACGCGGTGAGTTCGGCGACGACCCGCTCCAACTCGGCCCGCGCGGCGGTGTCGAGGCCCGTCCAGGCCTCGTCGAGGACGAGCAGCTCCGGGGCGGGGAGGAGGGCCTGGGCGACGGCCACCTTCTGGCTGCTGCCCTTGGAGAGCTGGGCCATGGGGGTGCGGGCGTAGGCGGCTGCACCGAGGCGCTCAAGCCATTCGTCGGCGGCGCGGGCGGCGGTCGTACGGGGAAGGCCGTGGATGGTGCCGAGGTGGGTGAGGTAGCCGTGGGCGGTGAAGGGGAGTCGGGCGGGGAAGCGTTCGGGGACGTAGGTGGTGCGGGGGCGGCCGGTGAGGGTGCCTTCTGTGGGGGTGTCGATGCCGGCGAGGACGCGCAGGAGTGTGGACTTGCCTGTGCCGTTGGCGCCTTCGACGCGGGTGAGGGTGCCGGGGGCGAGGGTCAGGTCTATGTGTCTCAGGACCCAGGGGCCGCGTATGCCGTAGCGGCGGCCCACGTTGGTCAGGCGTAGATCGCTTTGCATGGGGTCATTCTGTCGTGGCGCGGCTGCGGGTTCGAGGTGGCTGGTCGCGCAGTTCCTCGCGCCCCTAGGGTGGGTCCTCGTGAGCCATGATCAGAGGTCAGCCGGGGACAGTCCTTTTCGGCCGGAGCCGTCGTCGCGCGACGAGGCGCCCCAGTTCGTTCTGCCCCTTGTCGCGCGGATCGAGAAGGGGGCGCCGCCCGCTCGTACGGACGCCCTGGAGACCGCCGCGCGGGCCGTGCTCGTGATCCTCGCCGATGAGCGGGCCGTCGGGGACGGGGAGTGGGCCCAGGTCATGCGGGACTGGCAGGACGCCCGGATCCGCAAGGTCGTGCGGCGGGCTCGGGGGGCCGAGTGGCGGCGGGCCGAGGCGCTGGACGGGATCACCGTGACCGGGAAGTCGGCCGAGGTGCGGGTGTTCCCGCCCGTACCGCTGGACGGCTGGCCCAAGGATCTCGCCCGGCTCCAGGTGTCCGGCACGGATCTGGACGATCCGGAGCCGCCGCTCGGGCCCGACCCGGCGGTGCCCGTGCTCTGGCTCAACCCCGAGCTGGACATGTCGGCGGGCAAGGCGATGGCGCAGACCGGGCACGGCGCCCAGCTGGCGTGGTGGGAGCTGTCGGACGAGGCGCGGGCTGCCTGGCGGGACGCCGGCTTCCCGCTCGCCGTACGGACGGCGGAGCCGGACCGCTGGCGTGAACTCACCGGCAGCGGGCTGCCGTTGGTCCGCGATGCCGGTTTCACGGAGATCGCGCCCGGTTCGGCGACCGTCGTGGCGGACCACCGTCCCCTGGGACGCACAGGTTTCAAACATCTTCGTTGAACATCACCGGGTCCCCGGCCGTACCTCCTGTCGCTGGCCAAGCAACATCTGCCCAACGACCAGTTGGTTCCCCCGGGAGGCTCCTTTGCCGCGCATCAACCACTCGGCCCTCGTCATCGCGGCCCTCACCACCACGGTGGCCGCGCTCGCGTTCCCTGTGTGGTCCTACTCCGACCGGTCCGGCACCGGGGTGTCGAACACGGCCGCCGGCACGGTGAACACCCAGTGGGGACCGCTGACCGCCTCGGACCGCAGTCTGATCGTGCGCGTCCGGCTGGCCGGTCTGTGGGAGGCGCCCGCCGGGGAGAAGGCGATGGCCAAGTCCAGCAGCGCCACCGTCAAGGAGGCGGCGGACCACCTGCTGGTGGGCCACGGCGACCTGGACGAGCGGGTGCGGAAGGTCGCCGCCCAGCTCAACGTGGAGCTGCCCAACCAGCCGAACGAGGCGCAGCAGGGCTTCCTGGCCCAGATGGACGCAGCCCCCGCGGGCAAGGAGTTCGACCGGGTCTGGGCGAGCATCCTGCGCAAGGCCCACGGCACGATCTTCCCGGACGTCGCGGCGATCCGGAACCAGACCCAGAACACGCTGGTACGTCAACTGGCGACGGACACGAACCAGACCGTGCTCGACCACATCACGATGCTGGAGAAGACCGGTGCGGTCGACTTCGACGCCATCGCCAACGGCCTGATCTGACTCGTGTACACGTGACGGCGGCCCGGGCCCGCTCGGTGTCCTGACCGCTTCTCACGTACGTCCCCCACCAGCCACGTACCAGTCCCCAACGCCCAGTTGGGTTTCCCCCGGGAGGCTCCCTTGCCCCGCATGAACGGCACGCTCCTCGTAGGCCTCGCCATCGCAGGCACCGTCGGCGCGCTCGCGTACCCCGTGTTCTACTCGTACCCGCACCGCAACGACGCCGCGACGGCCGCAGCCGCCCCGCTCGCCGGGGACACGGTGAACACCCAGTGGGGACCGCTGACCCCCTTGGACCGCGAACTCATCGTGCGTGTCCGGCTGGCCGGGCTGTGGGAACTGCCCGCGGGACAGCAGGCGATGCAGAAGTCCAGCAATCCCGCCGTCAGGGAGGCGGCCCAGCACCTGATCACGGGCCACAACGACCTCGACAAGCGGGCCCGGAACGCCTCCCAGTTGCTCGGTGTCCCGATCCCCAACGTGCCGAACGCACAGCAGCAGGGCTTCCTGGACCAGATGACGGCGGCCTCGCCCGCGGACTACGACAGGGTCTGGGCGCAACTCCTGCGGCAGGCACACGGCAACATCCTCCCGGTCGTCGCGACGGTGCGGAACCAGACCCGCAACACGCTCGTGCGTCAACTGGCCTCGGACACCAACCAGACGGTGCTCGACCACATCACGATCCTGGAGAAGACCGGCCAGGTCGACTTCGAGAAGATCGCCGAGAACGCCGCCGGGCCCAGCGCCAGTCCGACCGGTCCGCCGCCGCCGTCGCCCGGAGTGGTGCCGCCCGTCGCGCCCGCGGTGGAGCCGACCACCGACGTCGTCGTGAGCTCGAAGCCGTCGCCGACGACACCCGGCACGATCAACACCAACCGGCCGGAGGCCCCGGACCCCAACGCACTCCCCACCCAGACCCCGACCCCGTAGGCGGGCGGAAGCGGACAGGGGGCGGGCGGAAGCTCAAATGTTGCTCTGAAGGTCTCCCGGGAAGGGTTCGCTCCCGGGAGCCCGGGCCATCACTCCGTGGACCGATCAGGTCGGAGAAGGGGACGGACCATGAAGCGACCGGAGCGGCTGGGTACGGGCATCGGGTGGCGGCCGGAGATCGCGGACGCCGTGGAGGCCATGCCGGGCATCGACTGGGTCGAGGCCGTGGCCGAGAACCTCTGCCCCGGGCATCTCCCCGAGTCGCTGCTCCGCCTGCGCGAGCGCGGTGTCACGGTCGTCCCGCACGGTGTCTCCCTGGGCCTGGGCGGCGCGGACCGCCCCGCCGAGGACCGGCTCACCGCACTCGCCGAGCGCGCCGAGGCACTGGACTCGCCCCTGGTCACCGAGCACATCGCGTTCGTCCGGGCGGGCGGCCCGCTGACCGCCTCCCCGCTCCTGGAGGCCGGCCATCTGCTGCCGGTCCCCCGCACCCGGGACGCGCTCGACGTCCTGTGCGAGAACGTCCGTATCGCCCAGGCGGCGCTGCCGGTGCCGCTCGCGGTCGAGAACATCGCCGCGCTGATCGCCTGGCCGGGCGAGGAGCTGACCGAGGGGCAGTTCCTGTACGAACTGGCCGACCGGACAGGCGTACGACTCCTGATCGACGTGGCCAACCTGCACACGAACCACGTCAACCGGGGCGAGGACCCGGCGAAGGCCCTGGCCGAGCTGCCGGTGGAGGCCATCGCGTACGTCCATGTCGCGGGCGGCTTCGAACGGGACGGCGTCTGGCACGACAGCCACGCCCACCCGGTCCCGGAAGCGGTCCTCGACATCCTCACGACCCTGGCGTCCCGGGTGAGCCCACCCGGCGTCCTCCTGGAACGGGACGACAACTTCCCCGAGGCGACCGAGCTGGAGCGGGAGCTGGTGGCGATCCGGGGAGCCCTGGCACGGGCCACGTCCACCCGGACCCGGACTCCGGCACAGCCCGAACCGAAGTCACCGACCGACAAGACGCACGCTCCGGCGACAGCCACACCGAAAACCCCGGCCGCGCCGAAGGCACCGATCGCCGCGCAGGCGCCGGCCGGCGATGCGGTCGACGACAGCCACGGCGCCACCCCCGGCGACAGCCCCGCCGCCGCTCACGAACCCGTCCGGCAGCGTCTCGCCCTCGCGCAGGCCGCCCTGTTGTCCGCGCTCGTCGCGGGGACGCCTGTGCCGGAGGGGTTCGACCGGGTGCGGCTCGGGGTGCAGGCGCGGGCGCTCGGGGCGAAGCGGGCCGATGTCGTCGCGAAGGTCGCGCCGGAGCTGCCCGAGATCCTCGGGGACGGCTACCGGCCCGCCTTCCTCACGTACGCGCACGGGCACCCCATGTCCGACGGCTACCGGCACGACGCGCTGGACTTCGCCGCCCATCTGCTGCTCGGCGAGCAGCCCTCGGACGCCGACAGCCGACGGCGGTTGCGCGAGTGGTGGCTGGACCGCTCGGGCCCGGCCCCGCGCTCCCAGCGCCCCACGGCCCGGCTGGCCCGCGCCACCCGCCGCGTACTGCTGCGCCGCTGAGCCGCCCCGCCCCCAACCGCCGCGCACTGTGCGGCGGTTAACAGCGCGGTGGCTTCATCTCACCTCCGGTGGCTATTTGTTGGCGTTTCAGGTGGTTTGTACGCGGCGTGCGCTCCCCCATCCGGCGTCCGCCCCCTCCCCCACAGCCCTTCCCCCTCGTACGGCAGTTGACGTAGGGCCCGGAGTAGAATGCCGACTTCGTGCCCGAAGCGCATTAGCGTGCGGTGCCGCAACAGGAGGCAAAGGCACCATGCGATCCATCCAACGTCCCGGCCTGGGCGGCACCGGGCTCATCCTCTCGGGGCTGGCGGCGACCCTCGCCGCGCTGATCTTCCCGGTCTGGTCGTACACGGACCGCGCCGGGACCGGTGCGGACGTCCTCAACGCCCAGTCGGTGTCCACCCGGTTCGGGCCACTGTCCGCGCTCGACCGCGAGTTCCTCGTCAAGGTGCGGCTCGCCGGACTGTGGGAGCTGCCCGCCGGCCAGCAGGCCCAGCAGCGCGGCACCACCGAGGCCGTACGGATCGCGGGCCGCCATCTGATCGAGGGGCACATGTTTCTCGACGAGCGGGTCCGGGACGTGGCCTCGCGGCTCGGGATCGAACTGCCCAACCAGCCGAACGAGCAGCAGCGCGGCTGGCTGAGCACCATGGACGCCTCCCAGGGCCAGGAGTACGACCGCCAGTTCGCCAACCTGCTGCGGATGGCGCACGGCAAGGTCTTCTCGGTCGTCGCGCAGGTCCGCGCGAGCACCCGCAACTCCCTGGTCCGGGCGCTGGCCGACGACGCCAACAGGACCGTCCTCGACCACATCCAGGTCCTGGAGGCCACGGGCTACGTCGACTTCGACGCCCTGGCCAACGACATGGCCGCCGCGAGCACCCCGCCGCTCACCAACTCCCCGGCCCCGCCAGGACCGGTGCCCGCCCCCGCGTCCGCCGTCCCGGTGACACCCTCCCCGGCCGCGACCTATCCGCTGCCGCCGCCCGCGACCGGCCCGCCCCCGGAGGTCGGCGAGATCGTGGAGTTCGCGGACCCGACCTGGCCCACCGACCCCTCGGAGCCCGCAAGGGCTGCCGAGCCCTCCGAGGCTGTCGAAGCGCCCTGATCCGGCCATCGCCCATACGGCGCGTATCGGCCATACCTCGTCCATATCCTGAAAGCCCATGGCGTTCCCGGCACCCTTCGCATAGAACAACGGCATGTTCTGGTCCTTCCTCCTGCTGCTGGCCTGGATCGCCGCCGGTACGGCGTGCACCCGGCTCTGTCTGGCCGCCGTCCACTCGACGGCCGCCGATCCGGACGCGGGCCCCGGCGGACGCGGACACGACCTGACGCTGTACGAGGCCGCCTTCCTGTCCGGCGGACCGGCCCGGGTCGCCGATCTCACCCTGGTGTCGATGGCCCGCCAGCGGCGCCTGCTGCTCGCCCACACCGGCTGGGCGACCGTCGTCGACCCGAGCGGACGCGACGAGATGGAACGGTCGGTGATAGGCGCCATCGGACCGGAGGGCCAGTCCCGCATCGCTCCGGTACGCCGGGCCGCGGCCGGCACCGAGGCCGTACGGGGGCTCGCGGACCGGCTCGTCGCGGCGGGCCTGGCCGTGCCCGACGGCGCCCGGCGCGGGATCGCCTTCGCGGTCCGCCAGGTGCGGGCCGCCGCACTGACCGTCGTCGCGCTGGGCACGGTCGCGCTGCTGCTGCCGGGACGCGGTTCCGTACCCCGCGACCTGGTCGCCCTCTGGTTCGCGCTCCCCCTGGTCCTCAGCCTGAGCTGCCTCGCCATCGCCCGCGTCGAGGTGCACCCCTACTCGCGCTGGGCGTCACCCGCCGGACAGCGCCTGCTCACCACCCTGTCCCGGCGCACCCGGACCGCCGGCCACCACGGCACCGGCGACGAACGCACCTACCTCACCTCCGTCGCCGTACTGGGCGTCCGCGCGGTCGGCGAGCCCGATCTGCGCGCGGCCTTCGCACACCGCGAACCCCTGGACGCCACCCTGCGCGAACGCCTGCGCTGACCGGCCCACTCCCCGCCGCCCCGCCGTCCCCGGCGCCCGGGAGGTGTGCGGGGGCGCATAGGAGTGCTCGCGGCGACACCGGGCGGGCGGTGCTTGCCTTCACCCACCGGCGCCCGAAACATCCCTTCTGTTGCCCCACCGAAGGGATACGCGAATGCGAGCTGCCGCCCTGTACACGGCTGCCGGGTCCTTGCTGCTGACCACCCTGGCCGCCGCCCCCGCGGACAGCGCCCCGGGCCTGCCCGACCGCCCGGGCGGCCCCGGCTCGGCCGAGTTCCGGGGCTCCGTGCGGGCCGCGGCGCGCGCCGAGGCGACCGGGATCGACTTCGGGAAGTGCCCACCGGAGGAGGAACTGCCGGACAGTCTGCGCTGCGGCACCGTCACCGTGCCGCTCGACTACGCGCACCCCGACGGCAAGCAGATCAAGCTCACCGTCAGCCGCGCGGAGGCGACCGGCCGGGACCCGCGTAACCCCGAGCACAAGGTGGAGCGCCAGGGCGCCCTCGTCTACAACCCGGGCGGCCCCGGCGCCTCCGGCATGTTCTTCCCGATGATCGGCGTCATCCCGGAGTGGAAGCGCATCGCGGGGGCGTACGACCTGGTCGGCTACGCCCCGCGCGGGGTGGCCCGGTCGGCGCCGCTGTCCTGCAAGGACCCGAAGCACTTCTTCAAGGGCCCCACCCAGGCACCGCTGCACCCCTCGGAGTCGTACAAGCTGGAGCGCATCGCCGAGGCGAAGGCGTACGCGCGCGGGTGCGCCGAGCGCTCGGGCGACGCGCTGCGCCACTACCACTCCCTCAACAACGCCCGTGACCTGGACGTCATCCGCGCCGCCCTCGGCGAGGACCGGCTGACGTTCATGGGCGCCTCGTACGGCACCTACTTCGGCGCGCTGTACGCGACGCTGTTCCCGTCGCACGTACGGCGGATGGTGTTCGACTCGGTGGTGAACCCGGACCCGGGCGGCATCTGGTACCGCAACAACCTCGACCAGTCGGCCGCGTTCGAGGCCCGCTGGGCGGACTTCCGGTCCTGGGTGGCCAGGCACAACGACGTGTACGACCTGGGTGCTACGCCGGAAGCCGTACTGCAGAGCTACGAGAAGGCGGCGGCCAGGCTCGCCGCCGAGCCGGCCGGCGGGCAGGTGGGCCCGGGCCAGTTGCAGGGCGCGTTCCTCCAGGCCGGGTACTACGACGACTACTGGCCGCACCGCGCGCACGCCCTGTCCGCCTACCTCAAGGGCGATCCGCAGCCGCTGATCGACCAGGCGGCGCCGGTGACGGAGGCGGCCGTGGAGGCGGAGAACGGCAACGCGGTCTACACGGCCGTCGAGTGCAACGACGCGTCCTGGCCGACGGACTGGCGGGTCTGGGACCGGGACAACACCCGGCTCGCGCGCACGGCGCCCTTCGAGACCTGGGACAACGCGTGGATGAACCTGCCGTGCGCCTACTGGCAGGCGCCCCGGCAGACCCCCCTCGACGTGCGCACCGGCCCGGGCGAGCTGCCGCCGGTACTGATCCTGGCGGCCGAGCGGGACGGCGCGACCCCGTACGCGGGCGCCCTCGAACTGCGCCGCCGGCTGCCCGGCTCGGCCCTGGTGACCGAGCGGGGCGCGGGCACGCACGGCATCGCGGGCGGCCCGAACCAGTGCGTCAACGCCCACCTGGACGCGTACCTGCTGACGGGCCGGCTGCCGGTGCGGGGCACGGACTGCGCGCCGCACCCGGAGCCGCGCCCGGCGGCCCCGGTCAGCCGCTCCCGGCAGACCGCAGGCGGAAAGGCCACCCAGGGCGCGTGAAGCGACCGGCCGTCAGGCGAGACCGGCGACCAGCTCGCCGATGTCCTTACGACGCCCGGTGTAGAACGGCACCTCCTCGCGGACGTGCATCCGGGCCTCGGAGGCACGCAGGTGGCGCATGAGGTCGACGATGCGGTACAGCTCGTCGGCCTCGAAGGCCAGCAGCCACTCGTAGTCCCCGAGGGAGAACGAGGCGACCGTGTTGGCGCGCACGTCCGGATAGCCGCGGGCCATCTTGCCGTGGTCCGCGAGCATCCGGCGACGGTCCTCGTCGGGCAGCAGGTACCAGTCGTACGAGCGCACGAACGGGTAGACGCTGATGTAGTTCCGGGGCGTCTCGTCGGCCAGGAACGCCGGAATGTGCGAGCGGTTGAACTCGGCGGGGCGGTGCAGCGCCATGTTCGACCACACCGGCTCCAGGGCGCGGCCCAGCTTCGTCCGGCGGAAGAGGTTGTACGCCTCCTGCAGCTGGTCGGCGGTCTCGGCGTGCCACCAGATCATCAGGTCGGCGTCGGCGCGCAGCCCCGAGACGTCGTAGGTGCCACGGACGGTCACGTCCTTCGCGGCGAGCTGGTCGAACAGCTCCTGGACCTCGTCGGCGTAGCCCGCGCGGTCCTCGGGCAGGACGTCCTTCAGCTTGAAGACGGACCACAGGGTGTAGCGGATGACCTCGTTGAGGTCCTTGGCCAGCTTGCCCTTGTTCGGGATCCGGCCGGACTCGGTGGTGGGGGCGTCGTCACTCATGCGCCTATTCTCCCGCTCCGCCGGAGGCGCTCGGCACCGGGGCACCGGTCAGCCGCTCGACTGCCGCGTAGGCGCTCGCGACGGTCGCCGGGATGCCGACCCCGTCGTACGCGGCGCCGCACACGGCGAGGCCGGGCAGCTTGCCCACGTGTTCGCGGATGCGGGTCACGCGCGCGTGGTGGCCGACCGGGTACTGGGGCAGGCCGTCGGTCCAGCGGGTGACGCGGGTGTCGAGGGGTGTGCCGTCCAGGCCGGTGGCCTCGCGCAGGTCGTGGCGTGAGACGTCGACCAGGTCGGTGTCCTCGCGCTCCAGGATCGCCGTCTCGCCGTAGCGCCCCACCGAGGTGCGCAGGACCAGTACGTCCGGGTTCTCGTCGGCGATCCAGCCCCACTTCTGGGAGGCGAAGGTGGCTGCCTTGATGGTGCGGCCGTCGACCGGCGGCACCAAGAAGCCGCTGCCTTCCGGGAGTTCGACGTCCGCTCGGCGGTAGGCGAGGGTGATCAGGGCCATCGACGCGTACTCGACAGCGCCCAACTCGGCGGCGGCGCCGGGTGCTTCGGGTCGCAGCAGCTCGGCGGCCACGGGTGCGGGTACGGCGACGATCACGCCGTCGGCGTGCAGGACGCGCTCACCGGCGACGATCCGCCAGCCCTCCGCTCCGCTGCGGCGCAGCTCGGTCACCGGTGTCCCGGTGACGATCTCGCCGCCCCGCGCGCGGACCGACTCCGCGACGGCGAGCGGCAGTCGGCCCACACCGCCCTGGATGCCCATGAAGACCGGGCCGGACTGCTGGGGGGCGGCGGCCGTCCTGTCCTGGATGCCGCGCACGCCCTCCGTGAGGGACGCGTACCGCTTCGCCACCTCGAAGAGCTGGGGCACGGCCGAGCGCATCGAGATGCGGTAGGCGTCGCCCGCGTACACCCCGCCGAGCAGCGGCTCGACGAGCCGGTCGACGACCTCGCGGCCGAGGCGCGCGGCGACGAACTCCCCGACCGCCACGTCGTCCCCGACCTCCGTGCGCGGCAGTTCGGCGTCCCGCCCGATCCGGGCCAGCCCCTCGTCCGAGAGGACCCCGGACAGGGCCGAGGCGTTGCCGGGGACGCCCATGACGTGCCCCTTGGGGAAGGGCCGCAGGGCGCCCCGGGTCCAGATCGAGGCCGTCGAGGTGGCGGGCGGCTGGAGGCGGTCGTCGAGGCCGACCTCGCGGGCGAGCGCGACGGCTTCGGGTCTGCGCGCGAGCATCGACTCGGCGCCCAGATCGACCCGGGCGCCCGCGATCTCGCCGGGCAGCAGCTTGCCGCCGACCCGGTCGGACGCCTCCAGGACCGTGACCAGGACGCCCCGGTCCAGCAGCCGGTGGGCGGCGGCCAGACCCGCGATCCCGCCCCCGATGACGACGACATGCCCGGCACCCGCACGGGCCTCCACTGCGCTCATGTCTCCACCCTCTCAGACCCCACTGACACTCCCCTCGGCGCACACCGCGCCCCGGTGTCCGGCACGAGTCCCGACCGTGACCTCATCGGAACCGGAACCGGCCAACGTCCCGAACCCCTCGGGCGTCGAAGGAGCGTCAGCCGTGCACCACGGCGGCCCAAGACGGTCCGACGACAACCCTCGGGGGGACCCACAAGATGAACACCCTGCTCACAAGCCGTACCCGCCCGGTCCAGGCACTGGCGGGAATCCTGCTCGCCGCCGGTCTGCTGCTCACCGGCTGCACCGGCGCCGCCGACGACGCCTCGACGGCGAGCGACGCGGGCGGCGGCGCCAAGCAGGCCGCCTCCGAGGCCCTGGAGGAACAGGCCGACAGCGACAGCAAGCCGGGCGGCGGCGAGGGCAGCGGCTCCCAGGCCAGCACGGCGCCGCAGCCCGCCACCGGCCCGCACATCATCCGTACCGTCTCCGTCTCCGTGCAGGTCAAGGACGTGTCGAAGGCCCTGGCCAAGGTCCGCACCGCCGCGCAGAACGCGGGCGGCTACGTCGGCAGCGAGGCGACGACCCTGAGCGAGGAGGACGGCGAGGAGGGCGGGGAGGGCAGCGAGAGCACCGACGTCGTCCTGCGGGTGCCGGTCGGCGAGTACGAGAAGGTCCTCGACGCCCTGGAGGGCACCGGCAAGCTGCTGCACCGCGAGGCGGAGGCCACGGACGTCACCGAGCAGGTCGTCGACGTGGAGAGCCGCATCACCACGCAGCGGGCCAGCGTGAACCGCATCCGCGAACTGATGGACCGGGCCACCAAGCTCTCCGACGTGGTCACCCTGGAGGGCGAGCTGAGCCGCCGCCAGGCCGACCTGGAGTCGCTGCTGGCCCGCCAGTCCTCCCTGAAGGACCGCACGACCCTGGCCACGATCAACCTCTCCCTGTCCGAGACCCCCGCCAAGGAGTCCGACGAGGACGAGGACCCCGGTGTCCTGGACGCCCTTTCGGGCGGCTGGAACGCGTTCGTGTCGATGCTGCGCTGGATCGTGGTGGCCGTCGCCGCCGTACTGCCGTTCGCGGCGGTGGCGTTCCTGCTGCTGTTCGCCTGGCTGCGCCTGACCCGCACCCGCAGGCACAGCTCGGCCCCGGCGACGGCGGCGGCCCCGAGCCCGGCGCCCCAGCCGAACGTCCCGGACCAGGACTGAAATGCACGGTCCCCGTAGCGTGTTCGTATGACCATGAGCGCGAGCGATGAGCGTACGAGGGACACGGACCGTGGGACCGAGCGGCTGGTCGTGATCGGCGGCGACGCGGCGGGTATGTCCGCCGCGTCGCAGGCCCGCCGCCTCAAGGGCCCCGACGAGCTGGAGATCGTGGCGTTCGAGCGCGGCAACTTCACCTCCTACTCGGCGTGCGGCATCCCCTACTGGGTGAGCGGCGACGTCCCGGACCGGGACCGGCTGATCGCCCGTACGCCCGAGGAGCACCGGGCCCGCGGCATCGACCTGCGCATGCGCACGGAGGTGACGGAGATCGACGTCCCGGGCGGCCGGGTACGCGCGCGTGCCCTGGACACGGGCGTCGAGTCATGGACGTCGTACGACAAACTGGTGATCGCCACGGGAGCCCGCCCGATCCGCCCGGCACTGCCGGGCATGGACGCCCCCGGGGTGCACGGCGTGCAGACCCTGGACGACGGCCAGGCCCTCCTGGACACCCTGGCCGGCACCGGGGGCCGGCGCGCGGTCGTGGTCGGCGCCGGGTACATCGGCGTGGAGATGGCCGAGGCGCTCATCAACCGCGGCTACGAGGTGACGGTCGTCAACCGCGGCAAGGAGCCGATGTCCACGCTCGACCCGGACATGGGCCGGCTGGTGCACGAGGCGATGGAGGGCCTGGGCATCACCATGGTGAACGACGCCGAGGTCACCAAGCTGCTCACGGGCGAGGACGGCCGCGTACGGGCTGTGGTGACCGACGACGCCGAGTACCCGGCGGACGTGGTCGTGCTCGGCATCGGCGTACGCCCCGAGACAACGCTCGCCCGTGCCGCCGGGCTCCCCCTGGGCGACCACGGAGGCCTCCTCACCGACCTGTCGATGCGGGTGCGGGGCCACGACGACATCTGGGCGGGCGGCGACTGTGTGGAGGTCCTGGACCTGGTCTCCGGCCGCGAACGGCACATCGCCCTGGGCACGCACGCCAACAAGCACGGCCAGGTCATCGGCGCGAACGCGGGCGGCGGCTACGCCACGTTCCCCGGGGTCGTCGGCACGGCCGTGAGCAAGGTCTGCGACCTGGAGATCGCCCGCACCGGCCTGCGCGAGAAGGACGCGCACCGGGCGGGCCTCCGCTTCGAAACGGTCACCATCGAGTCGACGAGCCGCGCGGGCTACTACCCAGGCGCCGCCCTGATGACGGTGAAGATGCTCGCCGAACACCGCACCGGCCGCCTCCTCGGCGTCCAGATCGTAGGCCGGGAGGGCGCGGCAAAGAGGGTGGACGTCGCAGCGGTGGCCCTGACAGCACAGATGACGGTAGAACAGATGACCGCCTTGGACCTGGGCTACGCGCCCCCGTTCTCCCCGGTCTGGGACCCGGTACTGGTAGCGGCGAGGAAAGCATCAGCGGCGGTGCGAACCAAGACACGCTAGGGGCAGCTGTCCTAGGGGCGCGGGGAACTGCGCGACAAGCCACAACGCACCCGCACCCGGCACCGAACAGAACCCCCCACCCCCTAGGCCGTCCCGTTGATCCGATCAATAGCCTGCCGAGCCTGCTCAGCCGGGGGCCGGGACGGCAACGAGGACACAGAAGCCGACGCCGAAACAGCAGGCGGCGCCTGAGAAACCGCAGGCTTCGCGTGCGCACCCAGCCCACTGGACCGCAGCCGATGGCTGACAGCCTCGTCCAGCGACACCGGCCGCTGCATCTGCGTGGCCAACCGCCCCGCCTCCTGGCCGAGCCGCGCCACGTCCTCCCAGGGCAGGTGGACCACCAGGGCCAGTTCGGCCTCTCCGTTGGGCAGAGCCACCATCGGAGGAGTCACTCGGTCGTTCATCGCCTGTTCCTCACGTCGTCCCCGCAGCGCGCCTTCGCCGTGCCGCGGACGTTGAGGACAGATACGGACACACGCACAGCCGCGTTCACCGATTCACGGGACGCATCGCGGGCACTACTTCCTTGTGGTCATCCCCGTCCATGACGTGAACCCCGCGAACCGCACCCCCTGGGTCACGTACGCGCTGATCGCCGCCAACGTCCTCGTGTTCCTCGCCATGCCCGGCACAGCGGGCTCGGTGACGGGCGAGAGCGCCCTGGCCCAGCTGTGCCATCTCCAGGCCTTCCTGGACCACTACGCCGCCGTGCCCCGGGAACTGATCCACGACCAGCTCCCGCGCATGGTGCCGACGGGCGAGGTCGGGATCGGCACGGGCGGCCCGGGCTGCGTGATCGGCCCGCCGACGTACGACAAGTCACCGGTCCTGTCCGTCCTCACGGCGATGTTCCTGCACGGCGGCTGGCTGCACCTGCTGGGCAACATGCTGTTCCTGCTGATCTTCGGCAACAACATCGAGGATCGCCTGGGACACGTGCGGTACCTGCTCTTCTACGTCGTCTGCGGCTACGCGGCGTCCTACGGCTTCGCGCTCGTCAACGCCGACTCGGCCGACCCCCTGATCGGCGCCTCCGGGGCCATCGCGGGTGTCCTGGGCGCCTATCTGGTGCTGTTCCCGAAGGCCAGGGTGTGGGTCCTGGTGCCCTTCCTGATCTTCCTGCCGCTGCGGCTGCCGGCCTGGCTGGTGCTGGGCTTCTGGTTCGTGCTCCAGGCCGTGTACTCGTCCGGCGAGGGCGTCTCCGAGGCCGGCACCGTGGCGTACGCCGCCCACATCGTGGGCTTCCTCGCGGGCATGCTGCTCGCCTGGCCGCTCAGGGCGGGCACCCCGCCGCCGCCCGAGCCGGGCCGCCTGCTGTGGGGCAGGCGGGCACGGCATACGTGGTGACGGGCGCCGACTCCCGCGGCGTCAGCGGGCGGTGTTCGTGTGGACGTACTCCACGAGGCGCGTGAGGGCGTCCGGAGGCGTGTTCGGCATGACGCCGTGGCCGAGGTTGAAGACGTGGCCCTCCAGGCCCTTCGCGGAGTCGAGGACCTCGCGCGTCTTGGCCTCGACGGCCTCCGTGGAGGCGAACAGGACCGTCGGGTCGAGGTTGCCCTGGAGCGCCTTGCCGGGGCCGATCCGGCGGGCGGCCTCGTCGAGCGGGACGCGCCAGTCGACGCCCATGACGTCGACCCCGGCCTCGCTCATCGGGGCGAGCAGCTCGCCGGTGCCGACGCCGAAGTGGATGCGCGGCACGCCGTACCCCTCGACGGCCTTGAGGACCTTCGCGGAGGCGGGGAGCACCGAGCGGCGGTAGTCGGCCGGGGAGAGGGCACCTGCCCAGGAGTCGAACAGCTGGACGGCGCTGGCGCCCGCCTCGATCTGGACCTTGAGGAAGGCGGCCGTGATGTCGGCGAGGCGGTCGAGGAGGTCGGCCCAGAGCTGCGGGTCGCCGTACATGATCGCCTTGGCGTTCTCGTACGTCCGCGAGGGGCCGCCCTCGACGAGGTAGCTGGCGAGGGTGAAGGGCGCTCCGGCGAAGCCGATCAGCGGGGTGGCGCCGAGTTCGCGGGTGAGCAGGCCGATCGCCTCGGTGACGTACGAGACGTCCTCGGGGGTGAGGTCGCGGAGCTGGGCGAGGTCCGCGCGGGTGCGGATCGGCTTCTCGACGACCGGGCCGACGCCGGGCTTGATGTCGAGGTCGACACCGATGGCCTTGAGCGGGACGACGATGTCGCTGAAGTAGATCGCCGCGTCCACCTTGTGCCGGCGTACCGGCTGGAGGGTGATCTCGGTGACCAGCTCGGGCCGGGTGCAGGACTCCAGCATCGGGATGCCCTCGCGGACCTTGCGGTACTCGGGCAGCGAGCGCCCGGCCTGGCGCATGAACCACACGGGTGTGTGCGGCACCGGCTCGCGTCTGCACGCCTTCAGGAAGGCGGATTCCTGCACGGCGTCGTTCTTGACGGCGGCGGGCGTCGCTGTCGGCTGCCGGCCCGCGGGGCTCTGGTTCGCGCTCACGACCCAAAGTCTCGCACGCCCCACCGACAGCCCCTGCCGACAGTCCCTCGAACGGTCCGGCCGGCGGTCGCGACCGTACTGTGGCCCGTCCCACGGGTGTCCCTCCGCGCGCGGAGGCCTGGTTCCCCTTAATCTTCCCCGCATGGCTGCGGCTCAGGGACGACTGTCGGACGGCGCTGGCGGGATGGACGACGCGAAGGAGGGGGACCGGGATGCGGTGGAGACGGCTCCGTTGCCCTTCCGGGCGGCCGTCGACGCCTTGCGGTCCGCGCGGCTGAGGCCGCAGATCGAGATCGAGCCGACGCGGGCGCCCCAGCGTCTGGCGCCGTACGCGTACGCGCTGGAGGCGGCGGTCGTGGACGGCGAGGAGGATCTGGCCGACGGCCGGCTCGTCCTGCTGCACGACCCGGCCGGGCACGACGCCTGGCAGGGCTCCTTCCGGCTGGTGACGCTGGTGCGCGCCGAGCTGGAGCCGGAGATGGCCGCGGACCCGCTGCTGCCCGACGTGTGCTGGTCGTGGCTGACGGGGGCGCTCCAGGCGCGCGGGCTGTCGTACGGCGAGGCCAGCGGCACGGTCACGCGCGCGAGTTCGCACTACTTCGGCGGGATGTCGGAGCGGCCGGCCGCCTCCCAGATCGAGATCCGCGCCTCCTGGACGCCCCGTGAGGGCCTCGGCGGCGTCCCGGACACCGCGTCCCATCTGGCCTCCTGGTGCGACCTCCTGGCCCAGATCGCGGGCCTGCCACCGGCCGCCCCGGGCGACGCGTCGGTGGTGACGCTGCCTCAGCGGCGGGGCCCGCAGTCGCGCTGAAGTCCTGAGAACGGCCTTGCGGTACCCGGACGGGTACCGCAAGGCCGTTCTCTTTTGTCGTGGATCGGCACGCCGTCTTTAGTAGCTCTTTGTCGATACGGCCACTTTCGGCCGCGTATCGACGTTGAGCGAAACCGTTCGATCTTCGGATGATCGATCGCGTGTCCGAATTGCTCGGATTGTTACTCACCAGATCGTGATCTTTCTCTAAAGGAGCACAGGTTTGATGCCGAAGACCTCTGTGACCTTGAAAGCACGCCGCACTCCAGGAGGCCTGGTGTCCGTTCTTCTTGAGCAGCCCGCAAGCCTGGTCGCCTACCGCCCGAACAAGCCGACCGCCATGGTGGTCGTGGCCGACCCTCGCGTCCGCTCCACCGTCACCCGCCATCTGTGGGCGCTCGGTGTACGCGATGTGATCGAGGCCTCGTCCATCGCGGAGGCTCGTCCCCGCATCGGCAACCCCCGCGACATCTGCGTCGCAGACGTCCACCTCCCCGACGGCAGCGGGCTCACCCTGCTGTCCGAGACCCGTGCCGCGGGCTGGCCCAACGGCCTGGCCCTGTCCGCCGCCGACGACATCGGAGCCGTGCGCAACGCCCTCGCGGGCGGTGTGAAGGGTTACGTCGTCACCGGCACCCGCAACAACGTCGGGCTCCCCAGCCGACCGGGCGCCGCCCCCATGGGCGCCGGCGCCCGTATGCACCGCCGCCCCCCGGGTGCCCCGAGCCACCCGGGCGGCTACCGCGAACTGTCCGGCCGTGAGGTGGAGGTCCTGCGGCTGGTCGCGGAGGGCCAGTCGAACAAGGCGATCGGCGTCTCCATGGGCCTGTCCGCGCTCACCGTCAAGAGCCACCTCGCCCGGATCGCCCGCAAGCTCGGCACGGGCGACCGCGCCGGGATGGTGGCGGTGGCTCTCCGAACCGGGATCATCCACTGAACCTCACTGAACAATGATCAACGACCATCACTGACCACTGATCACCGACCGAATTCACTGACACGTGTGACACGTGACTGGTTTACGACCCCAAGGCGCCCGTCGACGGAACGTTCCGTCGGCGGGCGCCGTCGATACACAGATACCCTTGACAGGTGACCGAAGCCCAAGAGACCGCAGCAGACAGCTCACTGCGAACCACCGGAGGCGCTCCTCCGGACGACAACGGATCTTCTGAGGCTCAGGCGCCGATCCCCCTCCTCGAACCGCGCGACGGTATTCCGCCAGTCGTCGCGGACGAGAACACCCTCGCCGAGGTGATCGCCGCGTTCGCCGCGGGCACCGGTCCCGTCGCCGTCGACGCCGAACGCGCGTCCGGTTATCGCTACGGTCAGCGTGCCTATCTGGTGCAGCTGCGGCGCGAGGGCGCCGGTACCGCGCTCATCGATCCCGTCGCCTGTCCCGACCTCTCGGGCCTCGGCGAGGCGCTCGGCGGGGTGGAGTGGGTGCTGCACGCCGCCACCCAGGACCTGCCCTGTCTCCGCGAGATAGGCATGATCCCCGCCCGACTGTTCGACACCGAGCTGGCCGGACGGCTGGCCGGGTTCCCCCGGGTCGGCCTCGGCGCGATGGTCGAGGGCGTCCTGGGCTTCGTACTCGAAAAGGGTCACTCCGCGGTCGACTGGTCGACCCGCCCGCTGCCCGAGCCCTGGCTGCGGTACGCGGCACTCGATGTCGAACTCCTGGTCGACCTGCGGGACGCGCTGGAGAAGGAGCTGGACCGGCAGGGCAAGCTGGAGTGGGCCAGGCAGGAGTTCGACGCCATCGCGTCGGCGCCGCCGGCCGAGCCGCGCAAGGACCCCTGGCGGCGTACGTCCGGTATGCACAAGGTGCGTCGGCGCAGGCAGCTGGCTGTCGTACGGGAGCTGTGGGAGACCCGGGACCGGATCGCGCAGCGCCGGGACGTGTCGCCGGGCAAGGTGCTGTCGGACGCGGCGATCGTCGAGGCCGCGCTCGCCGTGCCGGCGAACGTGCACGCGCTGGCGGGGCTGACCGGGTTCGGGCATCGGATGGGGCGGCGGCAGCTGGAGCAGTGGCAGGCGGCGGTGGACCGGGCGAAGACGGTTCCCGACTCGCAGTTGCCGCAGCCGGGGCAGCCCGTGGTCGGGCCGCCGCCGCCGCGGGCATGGGCGGACAAGGATCCGGTGGCGGCGGCTCGGTTGTCCGCGGCGCGGGCCGCGGTCTCGGCACTGGCCGAGGGGCTGAATATGCCTCAGGAGAATCTGATCACTCCGGACACGGTGCGGAGGGTTTGCTGGGAGCCGCCTGTCGTTTCCGACGCGGAGTCCGTCGCGGCGGCGCTTGAGGGATTCGGTGCGCGGGCTTGGCAGGTGGAGCAGGTGACTCCGGTGCTGGTATCGGCGCTTTCCGCCAAGGCGCCGTAAGGGTTCTGTTGTTCGGCGGGTGCGGGTGCGTCGTGGTTGCTCGCGCAGTTCCCCGCGCCCCTGAAAGCAAAAGCCTCACCTGGTCGCGCCCTTCATGAAGCCGTTGTAGATGAACCTCTGCAGCGACAGGAACGCGACCAGCGTGGGCAGGATTACCAGGACCGCTCCGGCCGAGATCGTCTCCCAGTGGGCCGCGAAGGGGCCCTTGAAGCGGAAGAGGGACGTCGATATCACGCCAAGATCTTCCGACGGCATGTAGAGGAAGGGGATGTAGAAGTCGTTGTAGACGGTGATCCCCTTCACTATCACCACCGTCGCGATCGCCGGTTTCAGGAGCGGGAAGATGATCTTGCGGTAGATCGTGAAGGCGTTGGCTCCGTCGAGGCGTGCCGACTCGTCCAGCGAGATCGGGATGGACCGGACGAACTGCAGGAAGATGTAGATCGACACGATGTCCGTGCCCATGTAGAGCGCGATCGGCGCCCAGAGGGTGTCGAACATGCCGAAGCTGTTGACGATCTGGAAGGTCGCCACCTGGGTGGTGACGCCGGGGACCAGGGTCGCCACCAGGAACAGGGCGATCACCGGTTTCCGGAAGCGGAAGGTGAAGCGGTCGATCGCGTACGCCGTCATGGAGCCGATGAGGACGGTTCCCGTGACGGCGAACAGGAGGATGAACGCCGTGTTGGCGAACGCGGCCAGCATCTCGCCGTCCTGGAACGCCGTCACGTAGTTGTGGAAGTTCAGCAGGTCGCCGGGGAGGGAGAGCGCACCGCTGTCGTCCGCCATCTCCTGCTCGGACTTGAGCGAGGTCAGCACGATCACGCCCAGCGGCAGCAGGACGACCAGCGCCGCGAGGACAAGGGACAGGTACACGAACGTACGGGCGACCGCTCGGCGCGTCATACGAGGTCCACCCTGTCGTCCGGGACGAGCCGCCGCTGCACCCAGGTCACGGCCAGCACGATCAGCAGGAGTACGACAGCCGCCGCCGAGGCCAGCCCCGTCTTGTTGAACTGGAAGGCCAGCTTCACCGTCTGGATCACGAAGGTCTCGGTGCCGGTCGCGCCGCCGGTCATGATGTACGGGATCTCGAAGACCGAGAGCGAGCCGGAGATCGAGAGGATCACGCTCAGGCTCAGTACGGGCTTGATGCCCGGCGCGATGATGTACCGGAACTGGTGCCAGCGGTTCGCGCCGTCGAGTTCGGCCGCCTCGTACAACTCCCCCGGGATGGACTGGATCGCGCCCAGGAACAGGACGAAGTTGAGGCCCATGTAGCGCCACACCGAGACGCCGGCGAGTGAGATGTTCGCCGACGTCGGGGTGCCCAGCCAGGCGTGGTCGGTGTGGACGCCGAACACGCTCAGGACCGAGTCGAGCGTGCCGCCGTCCTGGAAGAAGTACAGGAACACGAAGCCGATCGCGACCCCGTTGATCAGATACGGGAAGAACAGCACGCCCTTGAAGAAGTTCCGGAAGCGCACGTCGAAGCTGAGGATCGTCGCGAAGTAGAGCGCTGCGACGATCTGGACGGCGGACGCGGCCAGGTAGTAGCCGCTGACGAAGAACACCTCGAACAGCTCGGGGCGGGTGAGGAGTTCGGTGTAGTTCCCGGCGCCCGTGTAGTGCAGTTCGGGGCTGACGCCGTCCCAGTCGGTGAAGCTGTACGCGACCATGTTGGCGATCGGCGCGTAGGTGAAGGTCAGCAGGAGCGCGAGCGGGGCGATCAGGAACAGCCAGGGAGTCGCGCCTCGCCGCAGACGCGCTCCGCGTGGGGCCTGCGGTGGTGCGGGGGCGGGCGGCGGCTCCTTCCCGCGCGCCGCCGCACGCCCCGTCATGGCGGCCTCGGTGGTGTCCGTCACCGGGTCCCCACGGACTGCTGTGCCTCGGTCCAGCGCTTGCCGAGGTCCCCGAGGAAGTCGTCCAGGCTGCCCTTGCGGGCGCCTCGGGCCAGGTCGACGAGGTCCTGGCGGTAGTCGGGGGCGTAGATGCCGACCTCCGACTCGGTGTCCACGAGCTTGAGTTGGGCGCCCGCGCTGTCGTCGACCTCGATGAACTTCACGCCTGCTTCCTCGTACGGCTGGAGGACGGCGGGCAACGGGGCGTTCTTCAGCGGGGAGATGGCCAGGTTGTCGTCCGCGTAGCCCGACTTGTCGGTGAACCAGTCGATCCAGGCGCGGGCCGCCTCCTTGTGCTCGCTGTGGACGTTGACGGCCTGGTTGTAGTCGGGGCCGACAACAGCGCAGAACTTGCCGTCCACTTGGGCCGGGAAGGGCATGAACCCGATGTCGGCGGGGTCGACGCCGGCCTTCTTCGCCGCGTCCTGGAACTGGACGATCGCCCAGGTGCCGAGCCACTGCGTGGCGATCTGCCCCTTCGCCAACCGGGGCTTGGACGCCTCCCAGTTGGTGGTCGTCGGGTCCTTCTCGGCGAGCCCGTCGTGCACGATGTCGTAGAGGAGGGTGTCGCCGACGCGCAGGTCGGCGCCCTTGGCCCAGGGGTCGCTCTCGACCAGCTTCGTGGTCGCCCCGGTGTCGCAGCCCACCGAGCCGTTGACGTACGTCCAGGACGTGAGCGGCCACTGGGCGGCGAAGTTGGTGTAGTACGGGTCCGCGTCCGTCTTCGACTTGATCGCCTTGAGGGCGGTGATGAACTCGGCGGGCGTGGTGGGCCAGTCGGTGATGCCGGCCTCCTGCCAGATCCGCTTGTTGTACAGGAAGCCGGGGGTCACGCCGACCGGGCTCTGGCCGTAGACCTTGCCGCCGACGGTGGTGAAGTCGGTGAAGCGGTACTTCGCGGCGCGCTCCGCCTGGGTGCCGAGGGAGGCGAAGAACTTCGGGTAGTCGCTCTTCTTGATCACCGCGGGGATCAGCAGGACATCGCCGTAGTTCTCCGTGTTCATCCGGATCTTGACTTCGGCCTCGTAGTTGGTGAGCCCCTCGAACTCGACCTTCACGTTCGGGTACGTCTCGCGGAACGCGTCGGCGTATTTCTTCAGCGTGCCGTCCTGCACGAGGTCGGTCCGCACGGTGAGGACCTTGATGGTTCCGCTCACCTTCGACGGATCGTCAGGCGCCTTCGCGTCGGCGCCCTTTGAGGCTCCGCCGGTGCCGGTGCACGCGGAGAGCAGCAGACCGGCGGTGAGGAGTGCGGGAAGCGTGCGGCGGTTCATGTGCATCAGCTCCGTTCGGGACGGACGAGCACTAACGGGATGGCTGATTCGGCACTCTGACACCACTTACTGAACCGGTAAAGTCCCTATTTCGCCAACGCTGACCCCACTCTTTCCGCGCCTGACTCACGCGGAAGTTGAACGGTTTAGGAGTGCGCATGCTGGAGGCCACACCGCTCACCGAGGGCTGGACCGTGCGGCACGAGGGGGGCCGACTGCCCGCCACGGTGCCTGGTTGCGTGCACACCGACCTGCTGGCGGCGGGGGTCGTCCCGGACCCCTTCATCGGGCGGAACGAGGCCGAGGTCGCGTGGGTGGGGCGGCGGGAGTGGACGTACGAGACCAACCTCGATGCCTCCTCCACGCATGAACAGACCGATCTCGTCTTCGACGGGCTGGACACCGCCGCCGAGATCCTCCTCGACGGTCAACTCCTGGGCCGGGTGCGGAACATGCATCGCTCCTACCGCTTCGACGTGACCGGCATGTCCGGGCGGCTGACCGTGCGGTTCGCCTCCGCGTACGCCGAGGCGGAGGCCGTGCGGGAGCGGCTGGGCGAGCGGCCGGGTGCCTATGCCGAGCCCTACCAGTACATCCGGAAGATGGCCTGCTCCTTCGGCTGGGACTGGGGGCCCACCCTTGTCACCGCCGGGATCTGGCGGCCGGTGCGGCTGGAGCAGTGGTCCACGGCCCGGATCGCGCGGGTGCGGCCCGAGGTGACGGTCGACGAACTGGGCGTGGGGCACGTCGAGTTGGCGGTCGATGTGGAGCGCACGAGGGTCGAGGCCGGGCTCACCCTGGAGGCCCGGGTGAGTGGTGTTTCCGGCGGCGGCGAGCTTCGGGCGCTCGGCACGGTCGACGGGACCAGTGGTGTCGTACGGCTGGAAGTCCCGGACGTCGAGTTGTGGTGGCCGCGCGGGTACGGAGAACAGGCGCTGTACGAGGTCGAGTTGACGCTTCGTCATGGCGAGGTTCCGCTGGACGGCTGGCGGCGGCGGGTCGGGTTCCGGACCGTTCGGCTCGACATGTCCGCCGACGCCCATGGGACCGGGTTCACGCTGGTCGTCAACGGCGAGCGGCTGTTCGCGCGGGGCGTCAACTGGATCCCGGACGACGTGTTCCCGTCCCGGATCACCCGGGAGCGGTACCGGGAGCGGCTCGCGCAGGCCGCCGACGCGGGCGTGGACCTCGTACGCGTGTGGGGCGGCGGGATCTACGAGAGCGAGGACTTCTACGACGCCTGCGACGAGTCGGGGCTGCTGGTCTGGCAGGATTTCCCGTTCGCGTGCGCGGCCTATCCCGAGGAGCAGCCGCTGCGGGGCGAGGTCGAGGCGGAGGCCCGGGAGAACGTCGTACGGCTGATGCCGCATCCCTCGCTGGTGCTGTGGAACGGGAACAACGAGAACCTCTGGGGCTTCAAGGACTGGGGGTGGGAGCGGCGGCTCGCCGGGGAGTCCTGGGGCGAGGGGTACTACCTGGGCGTACTGCCGCGCGTGGTGGCCGAGTTGGACCCTACGCGGCCGTACACGGCGGGCAGTCCCTGGTCGGGTTCCTGGGAGCGGCATCCGAACGATCCGGCGCACGGCACGCATCACTCCTGGGAGGTGTGGAACCGGCGGGACTACGCCGACTACCGGCTCGAAGTCCCGCGTTTCGTGGCCGAGTTCGGATGGCAGGCACCGCCCGCGTACGCCACGCTGCGACGGGCGCTGCCCGGTGAGGCGCTCGCCGCCGACTCCCCCGGCATGCTGCACCACCAGAAGGCGGAGGACGGGAACGGGAAGCTGGAGCGCGGGCTCGGTCACCATTTCGCGTTGCCCGAAGGGGACTTCGACCGGTGGCACTATCTCACCCAGGTCAATCAGGCCCGGGCCGTCTCCGCCGGGATCGAGCACTGGCGGTCGCACTGGCCCGTATGCGCGGGGACCATCGTGTGGCAGCTCAACGACTGCTGGCCGGTGACGAGTTGGGCGGCGGTCGACGGGGACGGGCGAGAGAAGCCGCTGTGGCACGAGCTGCGGCGGCTGTACGCGGATCGGCTGCTCACTCTTCAAGTGCGGGAGGCCGGGCTGGTGTTGGTGGTCGTCAATCAGGCCGCCGAGCGGTGGAAGGGGACCGTGGAGCTGCGGCGGCCGGCCGTGGACGGGGGTGCCGTGGGTGGCGGGGCGGTGACGCGGGTCGGGTTCGAGGTGGAGAGGCGGGCCGTCGCCGAGGTGCCGGTGCCCGAGGGGCTTGTGCCCGTGGGGGGCGGGGAGTTCCTGGTCGCCGACGTGGACGGGCTGCGGGCGCTGTATTTTCCGGTGCCCGACCGTGAAATCCCCTATCCCCGGCCCGAGTTCGACGTGAGTGTCGCTCCGGGGGCGGTCACGGTGACGGCCCGTACCCTCGTACGGGATCTGCTGTTGCAGGCGGACCGGCTGGACCCGGGGGCGCGGGCCGATCGTGGGCTGGTGACCCTGCTGCCCGGGGAACAGGTGACCATCGGGGTGCGTGGCTGGGAGACTCCGGATGCCGAGATCGCCCGATCGGCCCTGTACTGCGTGGAGCCGGCACGATGACGGCATCGCCGACCCCCCGCGTCACCATCAAGGACGTCGCCGCGCGCGCCGGTGTCTCCAAGGGGGCGGTGTCCCTCGCCTTCAACCACAAGCCGGGGCTCGCCGAGGCGACCCGGGACCGGATCTTCGCCGCCGCCCGTGAGCTGGGCTGGGAGCCGAGCGTCAGCGCGCGGTCGCTGGCCGGGGCGCGGGTCGACGTGGTGGGGCTGGCGATCTGCCGGCCCGCCCGGCTGCTCGGGCTCGAACCTTTCTACATGGACTTCATCTCGGGCGTGGAGAGCGTGCTGACCGAGCACTCGTGCTCGCTGCTGCTCCGGCTCGTGCGGAGCCTGGAGGAGGAGGTCGGGCTGCAGGAGTCCTGGTGGAAGGGGCGGATCATCGGCGGGGCGATCCTGGTCGACCTGCGGGCCGACGATCCGCGCGTCCCGGCCGTCGAGCGGCTCGGGATGCCCGCGGTCGCGGTCGGGCATCCGTCGCTGGCCGGTGGGCTCACCGCCGTGTGGACCGATGACGCGACCGCCGTGACGGAGGCGGTGCGGTATCTCTCGGCGCTCGGGCATCGGCGGATCGCCCGGGTGGGGGGTGCGGTGGCGCTGGGGCACAGCGGGATTCGTACGGCCGCGTTCGACGAGGCGGCGCGGGGGGTCGGGCTCGTGGGGGTGTCGCAGGTGGCGACCGATTTCTCGGGGGACGAGGGGGCTCGGGCGACGCGGTCGCTGTTGTCCGTGTCGGGCTCGGAGCGGCCTACGGCGATTCTGTACGACAACGACATCATGGCGGTGGCGGGGTTGTCCGTGGCTGCGGAGATGGGGCTGAGTGTGCCGGGGGATGTGTCGTTGCTGGCGTGGGACGACTCGCAGTTGTGCCGGTTGACCCGGCCTACGTTGTCGGCGATGAGTCATGATGTGCACGGGTTTGGGGTGGATGTTGCCCGGACCTTGTTCGGGGTGATCGGTGGGGGTGCGGAGTCCCATCCGGTGGCTACCCCTGTGCTTGTTCCCCGGGGGTCCACTGCTCCGCCCAAGGGGTAGGGGCTTCTGTTGTTCGGGCGGGTGCGGGTCCGTTGTGGCTGGTCGCGCCGTTCCTCGCGCCCCTTGGGTACGCTTGTGTAACCGGCGGTAACATGTTGAGCCCGTGTGACCTTTGCCGCTCCTCCTCCCGGGGGTGTGCAGTACGGTTACTCACAAGTAGCATGGGGCTGAGCGCCCGCTCAGCGGTTGCGTATGCAGCAGTGCCGTCCCGCACCTCTGGAGGAGAGCCATCGTGCCTCGTACCGTCAAGGACGTCGTCTTCGTCGACGGCGTCCGCACCCCGTTCGGCAAGGCGGGCCCGAAGGGCATCTACCACGAGACCCGCGCGGACGACCTCGTCGTGAAGGCGATCCGGGAGCTGCTGCGCCGCAACCCCGGTCTCGACCCGGCGAAGATCGACGAGGTCGCCATCGCCGCGACCACGCAGATCGGTGACCAGGGGCTCACCATCGGCCGTACGGCGGGCATCCTCGCCGGGCTGCCGCAGTCGGTGCCCGGTTACTCCATCGACCGGATGTGTGCCGGCGCGCTGACCGCCGTCACCTCGGTCGCCGGTTCCGTCGCGTTCGGCGCGTACGACATCGCCGTCGCCGGTGGTGTCGAGCACATGGGCCGCCACCCCATGGGCGAGGGCGTGGACCCGAACCCGCGGTTCGTGAGCGAGAAGCTCGTCGACGAGTCCGCTCTGTTCATGGGCATGACCGCCGAGAACCTGCACGACCGGTACCCGACGATCACCAAGCAGCGCGCCGACGAGTACGCCGTGCGCTCGCAGGAGAAGGCTGCGAAGGCGTACGCCAACGGCAAGATCCAGCAGGACCTGGTGCCGATCTCCGTACGGAACACCAACGCGGAGGTGGGTGAGACCGGTTGGGGTCTGGTCACCGCCGACGAGCCGATGCGGCCGGGGACCACCCTGGAGAACCTGAGCGGCCTGAAGACGCCGTTCCGGGTGCACGGTCGGGTCACCGCCGGTAACGCGGCCGGTCTGAACGACGGCGCCACCGCCTCCCTAATCGCCTCCGAGGACTTCGCCCGCGAGAACAACCTCCCGGTGAAGATGCGTCTCGTCTCGTACTCCTTCGCGGGTGTCGAGCCGGAGGTCATGGGCTACGGCCCGATCCCGGCGACGGAGAAGGCGCTCGCCCAGGCGGGCCTGTCCATCGACGACATCGGTCTCTTCGAGATCAACGAGGCCTTCGCCGTACAGGTGCTGGCCTTCCTTGAGCACTACGGCATCGCGGACGACGACGCGCGCGTCAACCAGTACGGCGGTGCCATCGCCTTCGGTCACCCGCTGGCCTCCTCCGGCGTGCGCCTGATGACGCAGCTCGCCCGGCAGTTCGAGGAGCAGCCGGAGGTCCGCTACGGCCTGACGACGATGTGCGTCGGCTTCGGCATGGGCGCCACCGTCATCTGGGAGAACCCGCACTTCGAGTCCGCCGGAGGCAGCAAGTGAGCATCACCGAACTCCTCAAGGGCGCGGCCGAGTTGTTCCCCGACGAGGTCGTGACGTCGGCGCACGTACGCCACCTCGACCTGCCGTTCGGCGCCGGGCGCTTCGCGCTGATCACGCTCGACAACGGCCTCGACCACACCAAGCCGACCACCTTCGGCCCTGCCTCGCTGGCGAACCTGAGCGCCGCCATCGACCAGGTCGAGAAGGAGGCGTCGGCCGGCGAGATCGTCGGTGTCGGTGTCACCGGCAAGCCGTTCATCTTCGCCGTCGGCGCGGACCTCAAGGGCGTAGAGCTCCTGACGAACCACGACGACGCGCTCGCCATCGGCAAGGGCGGCCACGAGGTCTTCAAGCGGCTGTCGGCGCTCGCGGTCCCGACCTTCGGCTACTACAACGGTGCCGCCATGGGCGGTGGCGTCGAGGTCGGTCTGCACTGCTCGTACCGGACCGTGTCGAAGGCCATCCCGGCCTTCTCCCTCCCCGAGGTCTTCCTCGGCCTGGTGCCGGGCTGGGGCGGCTGCACGCTGCTCCCGAACCTGATCGGCGCCGAGCGTGCGGTGAGCGTGATCATCGAGAACTCGCTCAACCAGAACAAGCAGCTCAAGGGCCAGCAGGTGCTCGACCTGGGCATCGCCGACGCGCTGTTCGAGGGCGCGGACTTCCTGGAGCAGTCGCTGATCTGGACGGCTTCCGTCCTCAAGGGCGACATCACGGTCGAGCGTCCGGCGATCGACCGCGGCGAGGCCTGGGACCAGGCGGTCGCCAAGGGCCGGTTCATCGCGGACAGCAAGGTGCACGGGGCCGCTCCGGCCGCCTACCGCGCCCTCGACATCATCGAGGCGGCGAAGAACGGCGACCTCCAGCAGGGGTACGACGCCGAGGACGTGGCCCTCGCCGACCTGATCATGGGCGGCGAACTCCGGTCCGGCATCTACGCGTTCAACCTCGTGCAGAAGCGCGGCAAGCGTCCTGCGGGTGCGCCCGACAAGTCGCTCGCCCGTCCGGTGACGAAGGTGGGCGTGGTCGGCGCGGGCCTGATGGCCTCGCAGCTGGCGCTGCTCTTCCTGCGCCGCCTCGAGGTGCCGGTCGTGCTGACCGACATCGACCAGGAGCGCGTCGACAAGGGTGTGGGCTACGTCCACGCCGAGATCGACAAGCTGCTCGGCAAGGGCCGTGTCAACCAGGACAAGGCCAACCGCCTGAAGGCCCTGGTCACCGGTGTACTGGACAAGGCCGAGGGCTTCTCCGACGCGGACTTCATCATCGAGGCCGTCTTCGAGGAGATCGGCGTCAAGCAGCAGGTGTTCGCGGAGGTCGAGGCGGTCGCCCCGGCGCACGCGATCCTGGCCACCAACACGTCTTCGCTGTCGGTGACGGAGATGGCGTCGAAGCTGAAGAACCCCGAGCGGGTCGTCGGCTTCCACTTCTTCAACCCGGTCGCGATCCTGCCGCTGCTCGAGATCGTGCGCGGCGAGCAGACGGACGACGCCTCGCTGGCCACGGCGTTCGGTGTCGCGAAGAAGCTGAAGAAGACCGCGGTGCTGGTGAAGGACGCGCCCGCGTTCGTCGTCAACCGCATCCTCACGCGCTTCATGGGCGAGATCCAGAACGTGATCGACGAGGGTACGTCGGTCGAGGTCGCGGAGAAGGCGGTGGAGCCGCTGGGGCTGCCGATGTCCCCGCTGGTGCTGCTGGAGCTGGTCGGTCCGGCGATCGGCCTGCATGTGTCCGAGACACTGAACCGGGCGTTCCCGGACCGCTTCACGGTGTCGCCGAACCTGGCGGCGGTCGTGAAGGCCGGCAAGCGCGGCTTCTACGTCTACGACAGCGGCAAGCCGGAGCTGGACCCCGAGGTCGCCGCGCTGCTCAAGCAGGGGGATGTGTCCCTGAGCGAGGAGCAGGTGCGGGACCGGGTGCTCGACGCGGTGGCCCAGGAGATCGGGATCATGCTGGCGGAGGGTGTCGTCGCCGAGGCGCAGGACATCGACCTCTGCCTGATCACCGGCGCCGGTTGGCCCTTCCACCTGGGCGGGCTCACGCCCTACCTGGACCGTGAGGGCGTCTCCGAGCGGGTGAACGGGAAGCGGTTCCTGGAGGCCGGGGTGGCGAGCGTCCCGGCGTGACGGGACGTCCACAGCACGGCAATTCGTAGCGGGCGCGGGCCGCACGGTGAACTCACCGTGCGGCCCGTCCCTTTGCCCTGACTTTGCCCGGAGCCGACCACGCCGAGGCCGTACGGCGATTTCCGTCCTGTGATTGATTCAGTTCCTGCAGATGACACCTCACCGATAGAATCCTCACAAGATCTGACCATATGCAGCACTCCAGCGGATAGTTTCTGCCTCACTGTCGCCCAATTGCCTTGCGGAGGAATGTCCGTGCCGTCCAACCGCCGCCAGCCCCGTCCCCGCAGCAGGGTGTGGCCCAAGATCAAGCTGCTGTTGCTCGTGGGCGCGGTCGTCGCCGGCGGTACGGCGCTCTATCCCCTGTGGCGTGCGGCGAATCCGGATCCGCCAGAGCTGACCGTGCGGTACCGGACCGACACCGCGGCCACGGCGGAGGCGGCCAGGCCGTCGTTGGAGATCTTCAACGAGTCGAAGAAGCCGCTGCCCCTGAGCGAGGTGACGCTGCGGTACTACTTCACCGCGGACGACGCCTCCGCGTACGCCTTCAACTGCGTCCAGGCCGCTGTGGGCTGCTCGAACATCGCCGGAACCATCGGCACACCGGACAAGCCCACCGAGACCGCCGACCACTACCTCGAAATCGCGTTCGCGGCAGGGGCGGGCGCGCTGAAACCCGGGGCGAACAGCGAGGGCATCGAGCTGCAGCTCTACCGTGTCGACCACAAGGAGCTGAAGCAGTCCAACGACCGCTCCTTCGACGCCACGATGAAGACCTACAAGGAGTCGAAGAAGGTGACCGCGTACAAGCGCGGTGTGCTCGCCTGGGGCGAGGAACCCGACGGCGCCGAACCGAAGAGCGGCGGCAAGGAGACGCCGCCGGCATCAGCGGCGGCCGACCCGGCACCCGTCGTGCCCGCCAAGACGGTCTTCGACAACTTCAACTACCGCGGCCCCAAGGACCCCGCCCTCTTCAAGCACGGCTGGCTGGTCCGCACCAGCAAGGGCGGCCCGGGAATCGACGACACCTGGTCGGCCGACGGTGTCAGCTTCCCCAGCGAGCCGAACGCCGAGGGCCACGGCCAGGTGCTTCAGCTGCGCGCCACCACGGACGGCACCAAGGCCGGAACCAGGCAGGCCAGTCTGGGGACCGCCGCCCGCGAGTTCCGCGAGGGCACCTACGCCGCGCGGATCCACTTCAGCGACAAGCCGACCGAGGGCGAGAACGGCGATCACGTCAACCAGACCTTCTACACGATCGGCGGCAGCGGCACCGAGTACAGCGAACTCGACAACGAGTACATGCCGAACGGCGGCTGGGGCGCTCCCGGCCCCAAGCTCGACACCACGAGCTGGTACAGCGTCGAGGCCGGGGACCGGGTCACCACCAAGACCGAGGAGAGCCTCGCCGGGTGGCACACCATGCTGATCACCGTCGAGGACGACCTGGTCACGTACCGCCTCGACGGCCGCGAACTGTTCACCAGCAAGGGGAAGTACGTCCCGCGCGCGGGTATGTCGGTGAACTTCAACACCTGGTTCGTGGACCTTCCGTTCAAGGGCGACCGCACCTGGGACATGAAGGTCGACTGGCTGTACTACAACGCCACGGCCACGCTCTCGCAGAAGCAGGTCGAAACGGCGGTGAAGGGCTTCACCGACAGCGGCATGAACTACTTCGACACGATGGCCAAGCCCTGATCCCCGCTCCGGCCGGACCGGCCGGTCAACAGACACGTACAGGCAGGAGCCCCCGTTGAGCCACGAGCCGTTGTCACCAGGCGCCCTGAGCCGGCGCTCCGCACTGCGCCTGGCCGGTACGGGAGGTCTCGCGACCGCCGGCGGCACCCTGCTGGGCGCCACGGCGGCCCAGCCCGCGGCGGCGGCCACTGTCACGGCCGCCGCGGCGATCGGCGGGCTCGGCACCCCGCCTCCGTACGCCCCGTCGGGCCGCCGCCCCAGATTCCGCCGCGCCACCTGGGCCCAGCAGTTCCAGGCGGGGCACGGCTGGACCGCCGCGGGCGCCGGCACCGCGTCGGCCGAGCCGAACGACACCTCGGTCTTCGTCCGGGGCACCCAGTCGGTCCGGGTGACCACCACGGGGACGGGCACGCAGTCGTACGTCCGCAGAACCGCCCAGCCGGCGATGAACCTGACCGGGAAGATGATCCGGCTCCTGCTGCGGGTCGAGGACACGGCCAAACTGTCCAAGCTGGTCTTCTACCTGGGCACCGGCTCGTTCGCGAACTTCTTCGCCTGGACGTTCCACACCCACTCCGCCACGGCCGCCAACTACGTCCAGTCGGGAGACTGGGTCACGGTCCACCTCCAGTGGGCCGACGTCACCAGCGCGGTCGGCACGTACTCGGTCTCCGCCGCCGGGGTGCCCTCCACCAGGACCGGGTTCACCGACATGTCGTTCGCCGTGTACGACAACGCGGGCGGACCGGTGACGTACTGGCTCCAGTCCGTCGAGCTGGTCCCCGACACCACCGGCGTCTTCCCCAAGGGAGCGGTCTCGCTCACCTTCGACGACTCGCACAACTCGGTCCACAACTTGGCCCGGCCTGCGATGGACGCGTACGGGTTCGCCGGCACGGTCTACAACATCGCCGACGCGATCGGCACCGGCGCCTTCCTGAGCGTCGACCAGATGCGCTCCATGCAGGACTTCTCGGGCTGGGAGATGGGCGGGCACTCGTACGCGACGGCCGCCCACACGGCGAGCTACACCGGTCTCACCGCGCAGCAGGTGGACGACGACTTCCGGCGGTTGCGGGAATGGCTGGTGTCCAACGGCTTCAACAGCGAGCACTTCGCCTATCCGCACGGCGCGTTCGGGCGGACGACGGACGGCGTTCCGGTGGACCTGATCGCGACCCGGCACTTCACCACGGCCAGATCGATCGTCTCCGAGACGATCGAGTCCTTCGCCCCGGCGATGCCGTACCGCCTCAAGGCACTGACGGGCATCAACGACGGCTCGGGCATCGGCGGCACCACCTTGTCCGGCCTGACCGCCGCAGGCGGCCGGCTGGACCGCTGTGCGAACAACGGCGACTGGCTCATCCTCTGTCTGCACCGGATCGTCGAGGGAACTCCGGCCAGCAGTACGGAGATCAGCCGGACCGGCCTGACCACGCTCATGGAGGCGATCAACGCCCGGGGCATCCCCGTCGTGACCGTCTCCGAGGCGATGGCCTACTACGCGTGACGGGCTGAAAGGGCGAGCGAAGAGGGGGCGGACCGCGCGGTCCGCCCCCTCTCTCCTGCGCGTCCGGCTGCTACCAGCCCGGTCCCCGGCCCTGTCCGTGCCCCTGCTGCCAGGAGGGATCCGTGTACTCGCCCTCCTGGGGGTACTGACCCGGGTGCCCGCCCTGCTGCTGTTGCTGCCCGCCGGGGTACTGGGTCCCCGCGGGATACCACTCGCCGTTCTGCTGCTGGGCGTTGTGCTGCTGAGGGGCCGGGCCCTGAGCCCCCCAGGTCACGCGCTGCTGGGGAACGCCCTGGAGGTGACCGGCGTCCTGCCCGCCCGGGAGCGGCTGCTCGAAGACTACGGCGGCCTGGCGAGGGGCCGTACGCGCGAGTGCCACGCCTTCGAGGCGCATCAGCTGGAGCGTCTCACCGACCTTGGGGTCGGAGTACGGGTCCTCTTCCTCGTAGATCTCCGTCACGTCCGTCTCGTGGTCCCCGGCGACCGAGACCTCGACACCGCCCTGCCGGGTGCCCCAACTGCCCTTGTGCAGGGTGAGGAGGGCGTAGAAGCGGAGCGGGGTGAGCAGGGTCAGCTGGATCACACCGTAGATCGGTGCGAGCAGGAACATGCCGAAGCGTTTGACGAAGCCCATGCCCCGGCGCGGGAAGTCGAGGTACCGCACATTGCGGAGGTATCCCATGAGCACCATGAACACGGCGTAGTCGCCTATGTGGTTGAGGAACTGGTGCGGCTTCGTGATGGGCAGGATGACCATCGAGTAGAACATCGCCGAGCCGAACACCAGCCACAGCGCGAGTTCCATGCAGGTCAGCCAGAAGGCGGGCCGGTACTTCTTCTGGTGCCGGAAGGCCCACAGGGACTCACGGAAGAAGGACTTGTTCCAGCGGACCTGCTGGCGCAGGAAGTGCGGCAGTTTCTCCGGTACGGCCGTGTAGCCGACAGCGGTCTCCTGGAAGACCACCTGGCCCTCCATCAGGCAGTAGTTGGTCATACGGCGGTCGTCGCCGAAGACCGCCGGCTTGCCCAGGAACTGCTGGTTGAGGAAGTCGGGGAGGTACTTGCGGACCAGCGTCCCCCGGTAGGCGGAGAGGGCGCCGCAGCAGCACAGCACGGACTTCAGCCGTGAGTACGCGGCCCGCTCGAAGAGGAACGAGTTGCCGTACCGCAGGTCCTGGAGACGGGTGAAGATGTTGCTGTCGTGGTTGAGCGCCAGCACCATGCCCGTGGATGCCATGATCTTCTCGTCCGCCATCGGCAGGAGCAGCTCACGGACGGTGTCCCGGGAGAGCACGGTGTCCGAGTCCACGCACAGGAAGATGTCCGTGTACGGCGCCGCCTCGAAGCCCAGCGCGAGCGCCTCCCGCTTGCCCTTGTTCTCCGGCTGCACGCTGACCGTGTACTTCACGCCGCGGGCCTCGAACTCGCGCCGCATCCGCTTCGCCGTCCTGATGCCGCTGTCGTCGGCGCTGGCGTCGTCGATGATGTGGATCTCGTTGGGGAGCCGGCTCTGCACGAGGAGGCTGCGCATGCCCTGCTCGAACATCACCGGGTCCTCGTTGTAGATCGGGATGACCGCGGTGACCCAGGAGTTCTCCAGGTACTCCAGTCCTGCCCGGTCCGCCTTGGCCGGACGGTAGAAGAGGGCGCCGAACATCTTGAGGGCCAGCAGGCCCATGGCGCCCATCGAGTACAGGTGCAGCGAGCCGGCGTCGAGCCGGGTGGCGATCAGCGCCGCGAGACCGAGGAAGACGAGATACGAGACCTTCAGATGCCTGCGTTTGCGGTGCCGCTGACGTCCGTCGGAGTCGACGGCACCGGGTACGTACGTGTCCTCGGAGGTCACAGCTTGACCACCCGGGGGTGATCGGCGGACTTGCCTCTGGTGTCGAAGAGCATCCGGGCGCGGTCGGCCAGCAGGCCCAGGTCCAGCTCGCGGTGGGGCTGGAGCAGGATGGTGAGGTCAGCGGACCCGGCCTCGGCAAGGTAGTCGTCGGTCCGCTCGACCGGCAGTCCGTCGACCGTCCAGTCCGCGACCCGCGGATCGAAGTAGACCAGCTCCGCGCCCCGCGCGCGCAGGTTCTGGGCCACCGCCAGGGCGGGGCTCTCGCGCTGGTCGGAGATGTCGGGCTTGTAGGTCACGCCGAGCAGCAGGACGCGTGAGCCGCGGACCGCCTTGCTCCGGTCGTTGAGCAGATCGGCCGCCCTGTTGACCACGTGCACGGGCATCCGCTGGTTGATCTCCTGCGCCAGCTCCACGAAGCGGAACGGGATGCCGAGCGAACGCACCTTGTACGAAAGGTAGTTGGGGTCGATGGGAATGCAGTGACCGCCCACCCCCGGACCGGGGTAGAAGGGCGCGAAGCCGAACGGCTTGGTGGCGGCGCAGCGGATCGCGTCCCACAGGTCGACACCGATCTCACGGCAGAACATCGACATCTCGTTGACGAGGGCGATGTTCACGTGCCGGTAGGTGTTCTCCAGCAGCTTGGCCATCTCGGCCTCGCGCGTGCCCTTCGCCTCGACCACACGCGTCACGAAGCGCTCGTAGAGGGCGCGGGCCGCCTTGGTGCAGTCCGGGGTGATGCCGCCGACCACCTTGGGCGTGTTCTCCAGGCCGTAGGCGGGGTTGCCCGGGTCGATGCGCTCCGGGGAGAAGGCGAGGTGGAAGTCCTCGCCGACGCGCAGTCCACCGGCCTCCAGGCGGGGCCGTACGACCTCGTCGGTGGTCCCGGGGTAGGTCGTCGACTCCAGGACCACGAGGGTGCCCGGAGACAGGTTCTCCGCGATGTCCTCGACGGCGGCGTGCACCGCGCCGAGGTCCGGGGAGCCGTGGTCCGTGAGCGGGGTCGGGACGCAGACGACGACCGCCGCCGCATCGGCGATGACCTCGGCCCGGTCGACCGCCGTGAAGCCCCGCTCCAGCATCGAGCTGACCTCGTCGTCGGTGATGTCGTCCACATGCGACCGGCCGGCGTTCAAGCCGTCCACGACCCGTCGGCTGCGGTCGAGACCGACCACTTTCAGCCCTGCCGCCGAAGCGGAACGGGCAAGAGGGAGCCCTACGTAACCGAGCCCCACAACTACAAGATCCACGGAGGCGACTCCGCTCACGACATCATCCCCAACCCCGTTAACACCGGCGAGCTGTCGTCCGAGGTCGAAACCTCGACTCCCGATGACAAAATTCGAACAAAAACAAGAATGAGGATGCTAACAACAACTTCACACTTCAAACACAGATCACACAGTGCTGGTTCTCACTCACACATCCGTACAACCCTTCACCCGCCTCGTGTGTCTCAACTGAACTCTCTGTGCTCCCTTCCTGTAGGGAGGCACCGATCAAGACCGGAGCGACATGAGTCACATCGGAGTCCAGAACGATCCCGACCAGCGTTCACGTGAGCGTGAGCGCCCCCGCAGCCGCAGTCGTGCCCGGACGATCCGCCGCGGCATCCTGGTGGGGCTGCTGGTGCTGGTGCTCACCGGTGGCGGGGCGGCCTGGTGGATGTACCAGGGGCTCGACTCCAACCTGAAGGACGGCGCCGTCGACCTGAACAAGACGCTGGGCGACGGGAAGGACCGGCCCGCCCGGACGGCCGCCGCCGCGGGTGCGACGAACCTGCTCGTGCTCGGCTCGGACTCACGGGCCGGCAAGAACGCCGCACTGGACCCCGGCTCCGACGTGAGCGGGGCGCGGTCCGACACCGCGCTGCTGGTGCACATAGCCAAGGGGCGGACCAAGGCGGTCGCGGTGAGCATCCCGCGCGACACCCTCGTCACCCGCCCCGAGTGCACCCGGTCCGACGGCACCGTGGTGCCGTCCCGGAAGCGGGTGATGTTCAACTCGGTGTTCTCGCAGGTCGGTCTGGCGTGCACGGCGAAGACCGTGGAGGCGATGAGCGACGTCCGCGTCGACCATCTGATCGTGCTGGACTTCGCCGGCTTCAAGGGACTCGTCGACGCGGTCGGCGGGGTGACCGTCACCCTCGACCAGCCGATCACCCCGCTGGGGCTGACGGCCGGGGCGCACCGCCTCGACGGCACTCAGGCCCTGAAGTTCGTACGGACCCGGTACGGCTACGGCGACGGCAGCGACCTCGGCCGCATCGGGCTCCAACAGCAGTTCATGCTGGCCCTGTTGAGCGAGATCAAACGCCAGGACCTGCTCGGCAGCCCGGCGAAGCTGTACCGGATCGCCGACACGCTCACCGCGTCGCTGACCACCGACTCCGACCTGGCCTCGCTCACCGCGCTGGCCAAGTTCGGGCGCAGCGTGCAGGGCATCGACCCGGCCGCCATGGAGACGATCATGCTGCCGGTCTCGTACGACAAGCAGGACCCGAACCGGGTCGTGGCAGCCGAACCGCAGGCAGCGGCCCTGTGGAAGGCGATCCGCACCGACTCCACCATCCCCGAGTCGGCGAAGAAGTCCCCGGCGGGCGGCGGAAGTTAGCCCTCCGGGCCCCGGACCGTTCACCACGTCTTCCGGCCTCGGGCCGCCCGCAACGCGGCCCGATCTCGGGCCGACTGCCCCGCCGCCGAGCCCCAGACGTCTGCCACGCCGCCCGATCGCGGGCCGACTGCCGCGCCGCCGGGCCCCAGACCGGCTGCCACGCCGCCGACTCCCAGACCGTCCGCCACGCCGCCGGGCCTCAGACCGTCCGCCACGCCACCCGGCCTCGGGCCGACTGCCGCACCGCCGACTCCCAGACCATCCGCCACACCGCCGGGCCTCAGACCGTCCGCCACGCCACCCGGCCTCGGGCCGACTGCCGCACCGCCGACTCCCAGACGTCTGCCACGCCCCCAGCCTCACACCGTCTGCCAAGCCTCCAGCGCCAACCCCGCCTCCCGCTTCCGCCGGGCCATCTTCAACTCCCCGCCCCCGGGCACCACCGTCGCCGCGACGACCCTGCCGTCCGTGTCCTCCGTCAGCGACACCCGTGCGTCCAGTGGGAGTTGGGGGCCCGACTCCGTCCACCACGCGCCCGCCGACTCCTGCTCGGTCGGGTACGCCGCGAACGCCACCCGGCCGCTCGCCGAGCGCTGGGCGAGCAGGGTGCAGTCGACCTCGTCCAGGGTGCAGCGGATCACCGCGACCGGGCCGGGGCCGGCGCCGGGGATCACCTCCACCGGGTCGCTGCCCGCCCGCCACGCGCACACGGTGTCCGTGTCGTCCGTGTAGAAGAGGGTCACGTGGTCGTCGGACGTGACCAGGGCCCGCAGGGTGCCCGGACGAGCCGTCACCTTCAGGGGGGTCTCGTCGAGTTCCGGGATCCAGCCGGGGCCGCCCTGCGTCCAGCGCACGATGCCGTGGGGCGAGTTGCCGTACAGCTCCACGCGGCCCGAGGTGCGCGTGACCGCCGTCAGCTGCTCCTCGACGTCCTCGCCCTTGAGGTCGCGCCAGGGGCCCCAGCCGCCGCGCTCCTTCTGGCCGCGCATGCTGACCCCGCCCACCGCGTTCCGTACGAACACATGGGCGCGGCCCTCCGCGTCGACGGCGACCGCCGGTACGCCCGTCCGGTCGCCCTTCTGGTTCGGGTGGCCCAGCGGTGTCCAGTCGAGCGCCGCGAGTGCGGGGCGGAAGTGGGTGGTGTGGACGAGGCCCGCCTCGCCCTTCACCGTGGGGCGCCAGGTCGCCAAGTGGGCGTACTCGTCGGCGCCTTGGCCGACACCGAGCATGGGGTGCACGCGCTGGTCGCCGCCGAGGCGCCGGGACGGGAGCCAGGGCCCGCCGGGCCGTGACTCCGCGCGGCAGACGATCGCGTCTCCGACGGCGTCGTAGGCGCTCAGCCGGCCGTCGCGACCCCGTATCAGCCAGTCGCCGTTGACCGACTCGGGACGCCCCGCGGCCGTGGTCGCGGAAGGAGGAACAATGGGCACTGGACTACTTTAGTGTGCTCTTACCCTCGCCACACCTCCCGGCCCCCTCATCCGGTACACCCGATTCCGGTACGTCCGTTTCCTGCCCGCCGTGCGACCCTGATGTCCATGGATGCCCCTCTGCTCTTGATCGTCGACGCCGCGAATGTCGTCGGCTCGGTGCCCGACGGCTGGTGGCGGGACCGGCGTGGGGCCACCGAGCGGCTCAGGGACCGGCTCTCCTCTTACCCGGAGAGCGGGCTGCCGGGACGGGCCGGGCCCCTGGAGATCGTCCTCGTCGTCGAGGGCGCCGCCCGGGGAGTCGAGTCGGTTCCCGGTGTACGGGTCGAGCCCGCGCCCGGCAGCGGGGACGACCGCATGGTCGAGCTGGTCGCCGAGGCCCGGGGGCGGGACGTACTCGTCGTCACCGCTGATCGTGAACTTCGGCGCCGGGTCGGGGAGTTGGGCGCGGACGTCACCGGGCCCCGTACGGTGCGCGGCGACTAGTACGCCGTACCGTACGGGGCCCGATCGTCAACTCTCCTCGTCCGTCAGGTCAGTTGGTGTCCACCTTGGGGGCTTCCTCCTGGCGGCCCAGGAGGCTGTGGGAGCGGCCGTACGCGAAGTACACGAGGAAGCCGAGCGCCATCCAGAGGGCGAAGCGGAGCCAGGTCTCGGCGGGCAGGTTGAGCATCAGCCAGAGCGAGGCGAGCACCGACACGATCGGGATGAACGGCACCCACGGCGTGCGGAACGAACGGGGCAGGTCGGGGCGCGACTTGCGCAGGATGACGACGCCGATCGCGACGACCACGAAGGCGAACAGCGTGCCGATGTTGACCAGTTCGGCCAGTTCGCTGAGCGGGGTGAAGCCGGCGACGATCGCGATGATCACGCCGAGCAGGATCGTCGGGCGGTGCGGGGTCCGGAAGCGCGGGTGGACGTGGGAGAAGAAGCGGGGCAGCAGGCCGTCGCGGCTCATCGCGAAGAAGACCCGGGTCTGGCCCAGCAGGAGAATCATGCAGACCGTTGTCAGGCCCACCGCGGCGCCGAAGCTGATGAAGCCCGCGAACCACGGGTGTCCGGTGGCCTTGAACGCGTCGGCGAGCGGCGCGGTCACCGACAGGTCGGTGTAGTGCTGCATGCCGGTGACCACGATCGACACCAGGACGTAGAGGGTGGTGCAGATGATGAGGGAGCCGATGATGCCCCGGGGCATGTCCCGTTGGGGGTTCTTGGTCTCCTCGGCGGCCGTGGCGACGACGTCGAAGCCGATGAAGGCGAAGAAGACGACGGACGCGGCGGTGAAGATGCCCATCACACCGAAGTTGGAGGGCGCCCAGCCGAACATCAGCTGGATCAGCGGCGCTTGGAGGCTGTCGCCGGCCGGTACGTCCTGTGCCTTGGGGATGAACGGGTCGTAGTTGCCGCTCTTGACGAAGAAGGCGCCCGCGACGATCACGGTCAGCACGACGATCACCTTGATGGCGACGACGATCGAGGTGACGCGCGCGGAGAGCTTCGTACCGAGGACGAGGATGGCCGTCAGTACGAGGACCAGCGCGGCGGCGAGGATGTCGAAGCCGAAGCCGTCGGCGCCGTCCCGGCCGCTGAGCGCCTCCGGCAGATGCCAGCCCGCGTTGTCGAGCAGCGAGTCGATGTAGCCGGACCAGCCGACGGCGACCACCGCCGTACCGAGCGCGAACTCCAGCACCAGGTCCCAGCCGATGATCCAGGCGGGCAGCTCGCCGAGGGAGGCGTACGAGAAGGTGTACGCGGACCCGGCGACCGGGACTGTGGAGGCGAACTCGGCGTAGCAGAGCGCGGCGAGCGCGCAGACGACGCCGGCGACCACGAAGGCGAGGGCGACGGCGGGGCCGGCGTTGTTCTTGGCGACCGTGCCGGTGAGGACGAAGATGCCGGTGCCGATGATGACACCGACGCCGAAGACCGTCAGGTCCAGCGCGGACAGGGATTTCTTGAGCGCGTGCTCCGGTTCCTCGGTGTCACGGATGGACTGTTCGACCTTCTTCGTCCTGAAGAGGGTGCTGCTCACGGGCGTACCTCCCACGCTGTGTCGTCCCGGACATGATCGAGAGGGGGCGTGGTGCGTATGCCCCGGCGCGAGGGAATTCACGCTAATGGGCCGCTTTCCCCACCGTAAAGGGTGGTGAAAGCGGCCCATTGGGGCTCACATCCGTGGGTCAGTCGCGGGCCGGCTCCACCGAGTCGACCTCGGACTGCTCGAAGCGGCCGTCGATCTTCGAGACCAGGCCGGTGACCTGGCGGGCGATGTCCGGCGCGGTCAGGCCGATCTCCGCCATGACCTCGGCCCGGGATGCGTGGTCGAGGAAGCGCGGCGGGATGCCGAAGTCGCGCAGCGGTACGTCGACCCCGGCGTCCCGCAGTGCCTGTGCGACGGCCGAACCGACGCCGCCCACCCGGGAGTTGTCCTCGACGGTGACCACCACGCGGTGCCGGTCGGCGAGCGGTGCCATGGCCTCGTCGACCGGCTTGACCCAGCGGGGGTCGACGACGGTCGTGGAGATGCCCTGCTGGTCCAACAGCCCGGCGATCTCCAGGCACATGGGAGCCAGCGCGCCCACGGAGACGAGGAGCACGTCCGGCGTGTCCGTACCCGGCTCGCGCAGAACGTCCATGCCGCCGACGCGTCCCACGGCGGGTACGGCGGGGCCGACGGCGCCCTTCGAGAAGCGAACGACGGTCGGCGCGTCGTCGACCTGGACGGCCTCGCGGAGCTGGGCGCGGACCTGGTCGGCGTCGCGCGGGGCGGCGAGGCGCAGGCCCGGGACGACCTGGAGGATCGACATGTCCCACATGCCGTTGTGCGAGGCCCCGTCGGTGCCGGTGACCCCGGCCCGGTCGAGGACGAACGTCACCCCGCACTTGTGCAGCGCAACGTCCATCAGCACCTGGTCGAAGGCCCGGTTCAGGAAGGTGGCGTACACCGCGAAGACGGGGTGCACTCCCCCGGCGGCGAGGCCGGCCGCGGATACGGCACCGTGCTGCTCCGCGATGCCGACGTCGTAGATGCGGTCGGGGAACGCGTCGGCGAACTTCTTCAGGCCGACCGGCTGGAGCATCGCGGCCGTGATGGCGACGATGTCCTCGCGCTCCTCGCCGAGCTTGACCATCTCGTCGCCGAAGACGGAGGTCCAGTCGGCGCCGGAGGCCTTGATCGGCAGGCCGGTGTCGGGGTGGATGGGGCCGATGCCGTGGAAGCGGTCGGCCTCGTCCTGGAGGGCGGGCTGGTAGCCGCGGCCCTTCTCGGTGAGGCAGTGCACGATGACCGGGCCGCCGAAGCGCTTGGCGCGGGCCAGCGCGGACTCCAGGGCCTCGATGTCGTGGCCGTCGATGGGGCCGACGTACTTGAGCCCGAGGTCCTCGAACATGCCCTGCGGGGCGATGAAGTCCTTGAGGCCCTTCTTGGCGCCGTGCAGGGTCTCGTACAGCGGCTTGCCGACGACCGGGGTCCGCTCCAGCAGGTCCTTCCCCTTGGCGAGGAACCGCTCGTAGCCGTCCGTGGTGCGCAGGGTGGCCAGGTGGTTGGCGAGGCCGCCGATGGTGGGCGCGTACGAGCGTTCGTTGTCGTTGACGACGATGACCAGCGGGCGGTCCTTGGCGTCGGCGATGTTGTTCAGCGCCTCCCAGGCCATCCCGCCGGTGAGCGCGCCGTCACCGATCACGGCGACCACGTGGTGGTCCTCGCGTTTCCTGACCTCGTTGGCCTTCGCGAGGCCGTCGGCCCAGCCCAGGACGGTCGAGGCGTGCGAGTTCTCGATGACGTCGTGCTCGGACTCGGCCTGCGAGGGGTAGCCGGAGAGGCCGCCCTTCATCTTCAGCCTGGAGAAGTCCTGGCGGCCGGTGAGGAGCTTGTGGACGTAGGACTGGTGGCCCGTGTCCCAGAGCACCTTGTCCTTGGGCGAGTCGAAGACCCGGTGCAGTGCGATGGTCAGCTCGACGACACCGAGGTTGGGGCCGAGGTGGCCGCCGGTCTTGGAGACCGCGTCGACGAGGAAGGTCCGGATCTCCTCGGCCAGCTGGTCGAGCTGCTCCAGGCTGAGCCGGTCAAGATCACGCGGTCCCGTGATGCGGGTCAGCAGCGGCACCCGTGCCTCCTTGCAGTAGAGCTGATCGAGCTTTCGCCGGGCGTGTCGAGTCTAGTGTTCCGCCTTTGCGGACGACGCCCGGCCTCTGCGTGATACGTCACGCGATCGGCCGTACCCAAGAACAGCTGGGTCTATGACAAGCCTGTGCCCGGTGTCGCTTGGCGACACCGGGCACAAATGTTTGAAAGCACGCCGAAGGCGCCGCTTTCAGGGGCGCGGGGAACTGCGCGAGAAGCCACGGACGGCCCGCAGCCGCCCAACCACCGCAGCCCCCACCACGACTAGGCCCGCCCCGCGGCCTTCTGGCTCCGCCGGGACACCGAGTCGATGACGACCGCGCCCAGCAGCACCGCACCCGTGATCATGTACTGGATCGACGTGTTCATGTTCAGCAGGTTCAGACCCGTCTGGATCGACTGGATCACCAGCATGCCCAGCAGCGCGGACCACACGTTGCCCCGCCCGCCGAACAGCGACGTACCACCGATGACCGCCGCCGCGATGGCCAGCATCAGCGTGTTGCCGCCACCGGCGTTCAGCGTGGCGCTCGCCGTCTGGCCGGCGAAGAACATACCGCCGATCGCCGCGAACCCACCGGAGATCGCGAACACGGTGATCCGGATCATCGGCACGTTGATACCGGCCCTGCGCGCCGCCTCGATGCCCCCGCCGACCGCGAAGACCTGGCGGCCGTACGTCGTACGACGCAGCACGAAGTCCACGATCACCAGCGCCGCGAGGAAGATCACCAGGGCGTTGGAGACACCGGAGTAGTTGTTCAGCACGGCCGCGGAGACGAACGTCGCCAGGGCGAGCGCGCCGACGCGCAGGACGATCTCGCTGGTCGGCCGGAAGGGCACGCCCGCGGCCTTGCGCCGGCGCTGTTCGCCGAAGGAGCCGACGAGCATCGACAGGACACCGAGACCGGCCAGCAGATAGGCGCCGATGATGGCCTGGTCCATGAAGAACGAGCTCTGGCCGAGCAGCTGGACCGGGCCCTCGTCGGCCGGGATGTTGATGGTGCCGCTGGAGCCCAGCAGCCACAGCATCAGGCCGTTCCAGCCGAGGAAGCCTGCCAGGGTGACGACGAACGCGGGTACGCCGATCTTGGCGAAGAACCAGCCGTGCAGCGCGCCGACACCGGCGCCCGTGAGGATGGCCAGCGCCAGCGCGAGCCAGCCGTTCATCCCGTGGGTGACCACGAAGACGGCGAAGATCGTGGACGCGAGACCGCTCACCGAGCCGACGGAGAGGTCGATCTCGCCGAGCAGCAGCACGAACACCAGGCCGATGGCGAGCATGCCGGTGGCCGAGAGGTAGTAGCTGATGTTGGAGAGGTTCTCGGCGCTGAGGAAGCGGTCGTTCTGGAACTGGAAGATCGTCCAGATGACGATCAGACCGATGACGACCGGCAGCGAGCCCAGCTCGCCGCCCTTCACCTTGCGCTTGAACTCGGTGACGTAGCCCTTGAGGCCCTCGTCACGGACCAGCAGCCGCGGGTCGACGACGGTCACCGCCGCCGCGGTCGGGTCGTCCGCGGGGGCCACCGTGTTCTGGTGCTCCGCGCCGGGGTCCGGCTTCACGGTCTTGGACGTGTCGCTCACTTTGCCGCCTCCGTGGTGCGCCCCGCACGACGGGTCACGGCGTTGTCCGTGGCTCCGGTGATCGCGGCGATGATCTCTTCGTGGCTCGTGGTCTTCACCGGGAAGGAGCCGTTGTTCCTGCCGAGGCGCAGTACGTGGACGGTGTCCGCGACCGCCTTGACGTCGGCCATGTTGTGGCTGATGAGGATGACGCCGAGGTCGCGCTCGCGCAGCCGCTCGACCAGGTCGAGGACCTGGGCGGTCTGCTCGACGCCGAGGGCGGCGGTCGGCTCGTCGAGGATGACGACCTTGGGGTCGCCGATCAGGGCGCGCGCGATGGCGACGACCTGGCGCTGACCGCCGGAGAGGCTGGCGATCGGGATGCGGACGCTCGGGATGCGGATCGAGAGCGTGCTCAGCAGCTCGCGGGCGTTCTTCTCCATCGACACCTCGTCGATGACACCGCGGCGCAGCAGCTCGCGCCCGAGGTAGAGGTTGCCGACCACATCGAGGTTGTCGCACAGGGCGAGGTCCTGATAGACGGTCGCGACGCCGAGTCCCTGGGCGTCGTGCGGCTTGTTGATGCTGACCGGGTTGCCCTCCCACTCGATGACGCCCTCATCGATGGGGTGAACGCCCGCGATCGTCTTGACCAGGGTCGACTTTCCTGCGCCGTTGTCGCCCACCAGGGCGACCACTTCTCCGGGGTGGACCTCCAGCTCTACGTCGGTGAGGGCCTGGACCGCACCGAACCGCTTGGAGACTCCGCGCAACGCCAACACGGGCGTAGCGGACACGTGAACCATCTCCTTCGCCGCCTGACCGGCGGGGATGCCGCGCTTGGGGTAAGGCGCGGAGGGATGTGCGCAATGCACTGGTTTACAAGATGAACATGCGCGAATCCGCTGCCGATGGCAACGGTTCCGTCCGACGCCCGATCCGGCAGCGGGGTATGAAGGCCGGATCGGGCGTCGGACAGGTCTCGCGGGACCGCCGGGCGGCCGTCTCCGGGTGGGTGCCCTGGGGGCGCCCACCCGGTGCCGGCGGTCCTGGGATGCCTACTGCAGGCCCGCGGTCTTGCAGGCGGCGGCGAACTCGCCGGTGCAGATCTCGGCGATCGTGTAGAGCTTGTCCTTCACGACCGTGTCCGCGATGTTGGCCTTGGTGACCGACACCGGGGTCAGCAGCTGCGAGGGGACCTTGTCGCCGGAGCCGCTGGTGAGCGTCTCGGTGGCGAGCGAGTCGATGCTCTTGCCGTCCAGCAGGTTCACCGCGATCTGGGCGGCGGCGTCGGCCTCCGGCTTGAAGGCCTTGTAGACGGTGCTGGACTGGGTGCCGGCGACGATGCGCTGGATGCCCGCCAGTTCCGCGTCCTGGCCGGTCAGCGGGATACCGCTGATGCCGGCGCCCTTGAGGGTGTTGGCGATGCCACCGGCCATGCCGTCGTTCGCGGCGTAGACGCCCGCGATGTTCTTGGCGCCGAGCTGCGTGATGGCGGCCGACATCTTCTCGGCGGCGACGGTGTCCTTCCACAGGCCGGACTGCTCGTAGGCGATGTCGACCTTGCCGTCGAGGGCTTCGTGCGCGCCCTTCTTGAACTGACCGGCGTTCGGGTCGGCGTCGTCACCGTTGATCATGACGACCTTGGCCTTCGGGGTCGCCTTGGCGCCGAGGGAGGCGAGCAGGGCCTCACCCTGGAGCTGGCCGACCTTGACGTTGTCGAAGGAGACGTACGCGGAGACCGGGCCCTGGGCCAGACGGTCGTACGCGACGACCTTGATGCCCTTGTCGACCGCCGTCTGGATGGAGGACTTGATGGCGGCGGAGTCCTGGGCGCTGACCACGATCACCTTGACACCCTTGGTGATCATGGTGCTGACCTGCTGGGCCTGCTTGGCCGCGTCGCCGGCGGCGTTCGCGTACTCGACCTTGCAGTCGGAGCACAGCTCCTTGACCTTGGCCTCGAAGAAGGGCTTGTCGAACTTCTCGTACCGAGCGGTCACGCTGTCGGGGAGCAGCAGACCGATGGTCTTGTCGCCGCCGCCCGAGCTGCTGGTGCTCCCGCTGTCGTCCTTGTCGTCACCGGCCTTCCCACAGGCGGCCACGGCGAGAGCCATGGAAACCGCAGTGGTACCGATCACGACTCTACGCATCATCGCGTTCATTTTTGGTGGTGCCTCCCTGACAGGGCCGCAACGCTGCGGCCGAGGTGGCTGGAAGTCAACTCGGCCACACGTGCGACGTCAAGAAGTAAATCCTTAACGGGTTGGCAACGGCTTTGTTCGTTCTCTAGGTGAAGGCAGGAGTCGCTGCGTTCAGCGTGCCGTCCAAAAGGGTCGAATCACCCATCTCGCTCAGCGCGAGGGCGAGTGCTCCGAGCACCTCCGCACGGCCTCCAAGTGCCCCTGGAAGAACGGACAGTTGACGTGCCGCACTGGGGATCGCATAGCGGCCGACCGACTCTCTGATGGGACCGAGCACCAGCTCACCGGCCTCGGCGAGATCACCACCGAGGACCACCCTGCTCGGGTTCAGCAGATTGCAGAGATTGGCGACTCCACTGCCGATGTGGCGGCCGACGTCGGCGATCACGCGACGGCAGCCCGGGTCTCCGTCCCGCGCCAGCCGCACGACACCTTCCATGGTCAGGTCGGTTCCGTGGCTGGACTGGAGGAGCGGAAGCACATAGCGCGCCGCCGCGAAGGTCTCCAGGCAGCCCCGGTTTCCGCAACGGCAGACGGGGCCGGATTCATCAAGAGTAATATGCCCGATTTCTCCCGCTGTGCCACCCGGGCCGCGGTAGATCTTGCCGCTGATCACCAGCCCGGCGCCGACCCCGCTCGCGACCTTGATGTACGCCAGGTCGCGCACCCCCCGGCCGCTGCCCCAGACCAGCTCACCGAGGGCGCCGAGGTTGGCGTCGTTGTCCACGTGCACCGGTACGCCCAGGCGCCCGCGCAGCTCCTCGCCGGGTCTGGTGCCGATCCAGCCGGGCAGGATGGCGCTGGAGCCCAGGGTGCCCGACTCCACGTCGATCGGGCCCGGTACGCCCACGCCCACACCGGCGATCTTGGAACGGTCGACCCCCGTTGCTGCGATCAGGCGACTGACCAGCTCTTCCGCCCGGTCGAAGCCCTGCGCGGCGGAGGCGTCCACGTCCAGCGGCTCGGACTCCTCGGCCAGCACCTGGTGGGCCAGGTTGCCGATCGCGACCCGCAGATGCGTGTGCCCGAAGTCGATGCCGATCACGATGCCGGCGTCGCCGCTCAGCGAGACCGCCCGGGCTCTTCGGCCACCCGCCGACGTGGGCGTGACCTCGACGGTTCCGCCGTCCTTCAGCTCGCGCACGATGTTGGACACCGTGGCCGCGGACAGACCGGTGGTCCGGGCGATCTCGGCCTGCGTGAGCGACCCGGCGAGGCGTACGGCCCGTACGACCCGTTCGAGGTTGGCTCGGTGCAGCGACGACTGCGACCCCGGAGTCTCCACGACGACCTCCTGCGCGCGGGACCGCTTCGATGAGGCCCCGTCTATGTCCAACTAGTGAACTCTAAGCTGAGCCGTTAGGGTCGCCTCCCGTCAAGAGGTTGAACTGCATCCGGGGTCTTGTACACATAGCGGCGCGCGTGCACGGTTTGCGGTGTGCACGCGCGCGTACGGCGGCTGAACGGACGGTTCCGGTTACGCCGTCCGGGTTACCCGGGTCCGGTCATTTCAGCGCGCCCGCCGTGAGTCCGGCCACCACCTGACGCTGGAAGACGATGTACGCGGCCAGCACCGGCAGCATCGCCATGACCAGGCCGGCGAAGAGTCCCGACCAGTCGCCCTTGTAGCCCTGGCTGGCGGCCAGCTGCACCAGGCCCTGGGTGAGGACCCGCTTGTCGGGGTCGGTGTTGAGCACCGTCGGCAGCATGTACTGGTTCCACTGGCCGAGGAAGTTGAAGATGCCGACGCTGATCAGGCCGGGTTTGGCCATCGGCAGCATGATCTGGAAGAAGGTCCGGGAGTGCGAGGCGCCGTCCACGAAGGCCGCCTCCGCCACCGAGGACGGCAGGGTCCGGAAGAACGCGGTCAGGAAGAAGACCGTGAACGGCAGCGAGTAGGCGATGTAGACCAGGATCAGCCCGTGGATCGTGTTCAGCAGCCCCATGTTGTCCACGACGTAGAACAGCGGGACCAGGGCCAGCATGATCGGGAAGCTCATGCCGCCGATGAACAGGTAGTAGATGAACCGGTTGCCCGGGAAGTCGAAGCGGGCCAGGACATAGGCGGCCATCGAGCCCAGCACCAGGGTGCCGACGAGCGAACCGCCCACCACCAGGATGGTGTTGAGGAAGTAGTCGCTCATGTTGGCGTCGGTCCAGGCCCGCGCCCAGTTGTCGAAGTGCAGCTTGTCCGGCAGGGCCCAGGGCGAGCTGAAGATCGCGTTGTCGTCCTTGAAGGACGTCATCACCGCCCACAGCAGCGGCATCACGACCATGATCGCCCAGAGGACGAGGATGCCGTGCGAGAAGACGTTGAGGACCCTGCCCTCGCGCTTCTCCCCCTCGCCCCCCGCGGGTGTGTCCGCCTTGCGCACGGGGCCTCCGGCCTGCGGGGGAACCGTGTCCGACGGTGTGCTGTCGGTCGTCTTCATAGGTGTCAGTACTCCAGCCGCTCGCGCCGGCCCAGCCGCATCACGACGGCCGCGAAGGCCAGCGTGACGACGAGGAGGGCGACCCCGATGGTGGTTGCGTAGGCGGCCTGACCGTCGCGGAAGGCCTTCTGGTAGACGTACAGGACCATGACGGTCGTCGAGTAGTCCGGTCCGCCGGGCCCGGTCGTCATGATCTGGACGACCGCGAACGACTCGGCGCCCAGCGCGAGGATGCCCATGTAGACCCAGCCGGACTGCACGGTGTCCCACAGCAGCGGCAGGGTGATCCGGAAGAACGTGGTGGCCCGGCCCGCACCGTCGAGCAGCGCGGCCTCGTACAGGTCGGCCGGGATGGACGCCATGCCCGCGGAGAACAGCACCACGAAGAAGCCGACCGTCGACCAGACCAGTACCGCCATCACGCACCACAGGGCGAGGTCCGGGTCGCCCAGCCACAGCGGCTGGACGCTGTCGAGCCCGATACCGCGCAGCAGCGAGTTGATCGAACCGCTCTCCGGGTTGTACGCGAAGGCGAACAGCAGCGCGACGATCGCGATCGACAGCACCTGCGGGAAGAAGTAGACGATTTTGTAGAACGAGGAACCGCGGACCCCGGAAATCACCGGGCCGCCCCGGCGCCGTTTCCCGCCCACATTGATCATGAAGGCGAAGAACAGCGCCAGACTGATCGTCACCAGCGGCAGCACCAACGCGAACAGCAGGCTGTGCTGCAACGACTTCCAGAAGATCTCGTCGTCGAGCATCCTCTTGTAGTTGTCGAGGCCGACCATCTTGAATTCCGGGCTCAGTCCGGTCCAGTCCGTGAACGAGTAATAGATGGACTGGATGAACGGCCAGACGACGAACAGTACGTACAGCCCCAGAGGGACCGCCAGGAATCCCACGATGAAGCGGTACTTGCCGTGCTGCATTACCACAGACCCCGTTCCGTGCGCGGGTGCCGCCACTGGTGACAGATCATCGGCTGCCGGTCACTGGTGCTTGTAGTGCTTGATCGAGTCGTCGCTCGCGGTCGCGTCGGCGTAGGCCTGGATCTTCTTGATGGCCTCGGCCGGGGTGAGCCGCCCCGCCATCATCTCGCCGAGCCCCGAGACCCCGATCTGCTCCTTCTGGAGCTGTACGTACCAGTCCTGGAGCCGCGGGTTGACTACGTTGTCGCCTGCTTTCTCCAGCGCCGCCACACCGGACTTGAGGCCCGGGGTGAGGGTGATGCCGTCGGTGCCGCCGTTGTACGCGGTCAGCGACTTCACCTTGCTGGTGAAGTTCTTCGAGGACGCCTCACTGAGCATGATGCGCAGCTGCTCCATGCCGCCCGCCGTGTTCTTCGCCTTGGCGGGGACGATGAACGGCTCGCCGCCGGAGGCCCAGATCGTGCCGAACGGCAGCTTGTCGGAGCTGTCGATGCCGGTCGGCGCGGAGACGGCGAGATCGAAGTCGGCGGGGATGACGTTCGCCGACTCGTTCTCCACCCAGGAGCCGTTGGGGATGAAGAGCGCCTTGCCCTTGGCCCACGCGGTCTGCGACTGGATGTGGTCCAGACCGGGCGTGCCCTTGAGGATGTAGCCCTTCTTGTACAGCTCGTAGTACGCCTCGAAACAGGCCTTGACGGCCGGGGCCTTCCAGGCGTTCGGCTCCAGGTTGTCGATCGCGTTCAGGACCTCGACGCCGCCGACCTTGCCGATCATCGCGTAGAGCGAGAAGGGCAGGTAGTACGGGTACTTGCCCGCGTAGGTCCAGCCGGCGATGCCCTTTTTCTTGGCCTTCTCGCACACCGCGAGCATCTCGTCCCACGTCTCGGGGTACGTGGCGTCGAGCGAGTCCAGGGCCTTCTGGGAGTACCAGACGCCGTACACCGTGTAGGCGTAGTACATGATCCACACCGGGTCGCCGTCGAGCTGGCCCATCTCGACGATGCCCGGCCGCAGCGTGTCGCGGACCTTCTTGGCCGGGTCGTCGTAGGACGGGGCGTCGAGGAGCGGGGTGAGGTCGGCGAGCTGGTTCTTGCCGGCCAGGACGCCCATGTCCATCTGCTCGGCGCCGGAGTTGTCGATCAGGTCCGGCGGGGTGCCCTGGTTGAAGCGGGGCTGGAGCGTGGACTGGATCTTCTGGGTGGCCGAGAACTTGACCTTGGCCTTCGGGAAGTTCTGCTCGTAGATCTTGACCGCGTCCTCGGCGTACTCCTTGCCGAAACCGCCGTCGAACAGCACGAACTCCATCTGGGCGGTGTCGTTGACCGCCAGGGGGTTCTTCGCGGTCTTCTTGCCCGCGGCGGCCTTGTCCTCGTCGCCCCCGCCGCCGCTGCTCGCACAGGCGGACAGGAAGCCCATCGCGGGGACGGAGACCAGGCCGAGCGCTGCGGAGCGCTTGATGAGGTCGCGGCGGCCCACGCCGTTCACGGGGGTGGTGCGGGAGGTACGGGTGGTGCTCTCGGGGGTGCGGCTCTCGTCGGAGGTGGATCCCATGCTCAAGTCCTCGCCTTCTCCAGGACTCAGGCGGTGAACCGGAACCTCCCGGCACCGCGGTCGGGTCGTACTGGGTCGTGCAGGAAGTACGTCGTGCAGGAAGTACTTAGTCCGTGATGTGCCTTGATCAGAGGGAATACCCGGCGGGCCGCGCGTTCAGCACGTCAAACCACCCTTCCGGCTCTCCCGCACCTGTCGTCCACCGGTCGAACGGTACGTGGACGCCGACAGGTATAGTCCACTTCCCGTCAAAGGGGCAAGATCGAATGCAGGGTTGGCCGCGGGTCTTTTCCGAGTTGAGACCTCGCGGAAATATGCGGAGCGCGCGCATCCCTTTGAGCGGGAAATTCGCGATATTGGGCCCGAATGCCACACCCAACGCCCTTGACACCACTGACCACTTGACTCCCTACTGGTTCCTGCGCGGCCAAGGTGACAACGTTGTCCAGGTGGCAGGGAGGGTGCTCTCGCATGCGGTATGGAGTTCGGCACAGGGCTCGGTACGGATGGGAGTTCAGATCAATTTCGGCCATCGCGGCAGTGTTCGCACTGGTGATCGGCGGACAGGGTGCGGCGACCGCACTGCCCGCCGCCGCACGGGCCGCCGACCGGGAGTTCGCCTCCTCGTTCGAGGCGGGTGAACCGGCGCCGGACTGGCTGAACACCGTCGACACCGGGCCGGACGGCGCGAGGCGGGCCTCGGGGGTCGACGGCGGCTACAGCAGCGGCATCCCGGGCAATGTGACCGACCGGGTGACGGACGTCCGGGCGAGCGCGGAGAACACCGCCGGGGGCGAGGTGAAGGAGAACCTCGTCGACGGCGAGCCGGGCACGAAGTGGCTGACGTTCGCGCCGACGGGCTGGGCGGAGTTCGACCTGGCCGAGCCGGTCAGGGTCGTCACCTACGCGCTGACCTCGGCCAACGACCACGCCGAGCGCGACCCGGCCGACTGGACGCTCCAGGGCTCGGTGGACGGCACGACGGGCTGGACGACCCTCGACACCCGCTCGGGCCAGTCTTTCGCGGAGCGCTTCCAAACCAGGTCGTACGACCTTGCCGAGCCCGCCTCCTACCAGCACTTCCGGCTCGACATCGGGCGCAACAACGGCGGCGCCATCACGCAGCTCGCCGATGTCCAGTTCTCGACGGGCGGCGGCGCCGACCCCGTACCCCGGGACATGCTGTCGCTGGTCGACCGGGGCCCGAACGGCTCCCCGACGGCGAAGGCGCGGGCCGGTTTCACGGGCAAACGGGCGCTGCGGTACGCGGGTACGCATCAGGCCGACGGGCGGGCGTACTCGTACAACAAGGTGTTCGACGTGGATGTGACCGTCGGCCGGGACACCGAGCTGTCGTACCGGGTGTTCCCGTCGATGGCGGACGGCGATCGCGACTACGACGCCACGAACGTGTCGGTGGACCTCGCCTTCACGGACGGCACGCTGCTGAGTGAACTGCCGGCGGTGGACCAGCACGGCTTCGCGCTGACGCCTCGTGGGCAGGGCGCGGCCAAGGTGTTGTACGTCAACCAGTGGAACCATGTCGCCTCGCGGATCGGCGCGGTGGCGGAGGGGCGGACGGTCGACCGGGTGCTGGTGGCGTACGACTCGCCGTCCGGTCCGGCGAAGTTCCGGGGCTGGATCGACGACGTGGCGCTGCGGACGGTCGCCCCCGAGCCTCCTCGGGAACACCTGTCCGACTACGCCGTGACGACCCGGGGCACCAACTCCAGCGGCGGCTTCTCACGGGGCAACAACTTCCCGGCGACGGCCGTGCCGCACGGCTTCAACTTCTGGACGCCGGTGACCAACGCGGGCTCGCTGAGCTGGCTGTACGACTACGCGCGGGCCAACAACACCGACAACCTGCCGACGATCCAGGCGTTCAGCGCGAGTCATGAGCCGAGCCCCTGGATGGGCGACCGGCAGACCTTCCAGGTGATGCCGTCGGTCTCGGCGGGCACCCCGGACACCGGGCGTACGGCACGGGCGCTGGCCTTCCGGCACGAGAACGAGACCGCGCGGCCCTACTACTACGGGGTGCGGTTCGAGAACGGCGTCAGGGCGGAGATGACCCCGACCGACCACGCGGCGGTCCTGCGCTTCACCTACCCCGGCGCCGACGCGAGCGTCCTCTTCGACAACGTCACCGACCAGGCGGGCCTGACCCTGGACCCGGACAGCGGCACCTTCACCGGCTACTCGGACGTGAAGTCGGGGCTGTCGACGGGGGCGACCCGGCTGTTCGTGTACGGGGAGTTCGGCGAGGAGGCGGTGGTCACGGAGGGCTCGTCGAGTGGGGTGAAGGGATATCTCCGGTTCAGGCCGGCGTCGGACGGGACGGTGACGCTGCGGATCGCCACCTCGCTGATCAGCGTCGACCAGGCGAAGGCCAATCTGCGGCAGGAGATTCCGGAGGGCACGTCCTTCGAGGCGGTACGGGCAGGTGCGCAGCGGCAGTGGGACGGGCTGCTCGGGAAGGTCGAGGTGGAGGGGGCGACGGCGGACCAGCTGACGACGCTGTACTCCAGCCTGTACCGGCTGTATCTGTACCCCAACTCCGGCTTCGAGAAGGTCGGTTCGAAGTTCCAGTACGCGTCGCCGTTCTCCCCGATGCCGGGTCCCGACACCCCGACGCACACCGGGGCGAAGATCGTGGACGGCAAGGTGTACGTCAACAACGGCTTCTGGGACACGTATCGGACGACCTGGCCGGCCTACTCGTTCCTGACGCCCCGTCAAGCGGGCGAGATGGTCGACGGGTTCGTGCAGCAGTACAAGGACGGCGGCTGGACCTCGCGGTGGTCCTCCCCCGGGTACGCCGACCTGATGACGGGTACGTCGTCGGACGTGGCGTTCGCCGACGCCTATGTGAAGGGGGTCGGGTTCGACGCGAAGTCGGCGTACGACGCGGCCGTGAAGAACGCGACCGTGGTACCCCCCTCGTCGGGCGTGGGCCGCAAGGGCATGGCGACCTCGCCGTTCCTCGGCTACACGAGCACCGAGACGCGTGAGGGCCTGTCGTGGGCGCTGGAGGGCTACCTCAACGACTACGGCATCGCGCGGATGGGTCAGGAGCTGTACCGGGAGACGGGCGTGAAACGGTACAAGGAGGAGTCCGAGTACTTCCTCAACCGGGCCCAGGACTATGTGCGGTTGTTCGACCGGCGGGCCGGTTTCTTCCAGGGCCGGAACGCGCAGGGCGACTGGCGGGTCGAGTCGTCGGCGTACGACCCGCGCGTCTGGGGCCACGACTACACGGAGACCAACGGCTGGGGCTACGCCTTCACGGCCCCGCAGGACAGCCGGGGTCTGGCCAACCTGTACGGCGGCCGGGCGGGCCTGGCGGACAAGCTCGACGAGTACTTCGCGACGCCTGAGACGGCGGCACCGGAGTTCGTGGGCTCGTACGGCGGGGTCATCCACGAGATGACGGAGGCGCGGGACGTCCGGATGGGCATGTACGGCCACTCCAACCAGGTGGCCCACCACGTGAATTACATGTACGACGCGGCAGGGCAGCCCTGGAAGACGCAGAAGAACGTCCGCGAGGTGCTCTCCCGGCTCTACACGGGCAGCGAGATCGGCCAGGGCTACCACGGCGACGAGGACAACGGGGAGCAGTCGGCCTGGTATCTGTTCTCGGCGCTGGGCTTCTACCCGTTGGTCATGGGCAGCGGCGAATACGCCATCGGTTCACCGTTGTTCACGAAGGCGACCGTCCATCTGGAGAACGGACGGGACCTGGTGATCAAGGCTCCGGAGAACAGCGCGCGAAACGTGTATGTACAGGGCTTGAAGGTCAACGGGCAGTCCTGGACGTCGACTTCGCTCCCCCACTCGATCGTCTCGGCGGGTGGGACCCTGGAGTTCGACATGGGCCCGGAGCCTTCGGCATGGGGTACGTCCAAGGAGGCGGCCCCGGTGTCGATCACCCAGGACGACGAGGTGCCCGCGCCTCGGGCGGACGTGGTGGTGGGCGGGGGTGCGTTGTTCGACGACACGTCGGCGACGAACGCGACGGTGACGTCGTCCGTGAACCTGCCGGTCGCCGGTGCCACGAAGGCCGTTCAGTACACGCTGACGTCGGCGGACCGGGCTGCGGCTCCGACGGGGTGGGTGCTGCAGGGGTCGTCGGACGGCGCCAACTGGCGGACGTTGGACCGGCGTTCGGGTGAGCAGTTCAGGTGGGACCGGCAGACCCGGGCGTTCTCGGTGGCGTTCGCGGGCTCGTACGCGCGGTATCGGCTGGTGCTGGACCGGGAGTCGGCTTTGGCGGAGGTGGAGTTGCTGGGCTGAGCCGATCCTCCCGGGCCCGCTTCTCCGGTCAGCGCTCGGGGAAGTGGGCGGGGAGGCGGGGCAGTAATCGGCGCAGGGCCTCCGCGTGTTGGTGGACGCGCTTGAGCAGGGAGCGGCGGTTGTGGACCGTGCTGGGGACATCCTGGGGCGGGCCGCAGCCGGCGGCTGTGTAGAGGTCGTCCAGGTACGCACCCCACCCTCGGGTGCCGTCCGGCGCGATCGGGCTCAGGCGCGTCCACACGCAGTGCTCAGGCCGTCTCAGATGGCAGCAGAGGCGCACTTCCAGGTCGACGCGGCAGTACGTCAGCCCGAGGTCGTGGTCCTCCGGCTCGGCGAAGCCCTCGGTCTCGACGAGGAACGCGAAGGCGATGCGTGCCTCGGACCTGAACTCCGCGGGGAGGTTCGGTCGTTGCCCCATCCATCGATGGTGTCAGCCGACGGCGAGGGTGAAAACATGCACGTCGGCATTGGCCGGGAGACGTACGCTCGCGATGCTCCGGCCCACCGGAGCCGTGAACGGCCGGGTCGCGAAGACGTACGTCGGGACCGGGTCGCGGCCAGCTCCCGAGACGTTCCGGTACGCCGCCCTGGCCACGACCTCGTTGCCGTACTGGACCGTCCCCGTGCCGCCGCCGACGGTCCAGTCGGTGAGGGCGAGGTCGGTCGTGTCCGTGGTGCCGTCGGTGTACGTGACCGTCGCCGTCGTCTGCTGGTTGCCGAAGACTCCGCTGCCGATGAACGACAACCGGGTTGCCGGGGAGGCCAGTTGGATCGTCTGGGCCGACGCCGACGCGTTGTCCGGGCGGCCCGGCGGTGAGGTCGGCCAGGTGAAGGTCAGGCCGGTCGGGAGGGTCCCCCGGGTTCCCGGGGTCAGGCCCTCCGCTGCCAGGGCCTGGCGGGAGTAGCTCCAGCCGCCGCCGTCGTAGTCGGCCTCGGTGTGGTCGCCGGTGTCGTCGGAGGTGCCCGTGTTGTTGTAGGCGGCGAGGAGGGAGCCCGGGGCGGCCACCGTGAGGGCGATCGGCTGCTCGTACGCCGTGTTGTCCGTCGAGGTGACCTTGATCCTCGCCTCGTGGAAGCCCTGGGTGGCGTCCGGTGACGCGGTCAGCGTGACCTGGCGGCGGCCGTCGACCACCCTCCCTGCGGCGGGCGTTGCCGTCACCCCCGGCGGTGTCTCCACCTCGAAGCGCACCTCCGGGGCCGTGTCGCCCTCGCCCGTCAGGGACAGTGCGCGGATGTCCACCGCCGCGCCGCCTCCCGGTGCGAGCGTCGCTGCCGTCGGGCCCACGCCGATCTGGTACGGCTGCTCGCCCGAGCGGAAGGACGGCGGGGCGTCGGACGGGGCCGAGCCCCAGGTGGGGTGCGGGGTGGCGGCCAGGGTGTAGTCCAGGGTGCCGCCGTGCCGGACGAAGGACGCCGGGAGCCAAGGGCGGCTGCTCGCACGGCCGTTGACCCGCAGGGAGACGACGTACGGGGACTCCGCCGCCGCTCCCTCCGCCCGGATCGAGATGTCGTTGCCGTACGGGCGGCTGATCTCGATCCTCGGGAACAGGGGTGAGGCCAGGACCAGTTCGGCCCGGGACGGCACCTGGGGGTACATGCCGAGGGCGGCGAAGACGTACCAGGAGGACATCGCGCCCAGGTCGTCGTTGCCGGGGATGCCGCCGGGGCGGGTCGACCAGAGGGTCGTCATCGCCGCGCGGACCGTCTCCTGCGTTTTGTGCGGGGCGCCCGCGTAGGCGTACAGGTAGGGGACGTTGACCGAGGGCTCGTTGTCCAGCTCGGACTTCTCGCCGCCGCTGCCGGTGAGGGCCCAGCCGCCGTCGGCGCGGTGGAAGAAGGCGTCCAGGCGGTCACGTGCCTCGGCGGGGCCGCCCATCGCCGCGAACAGGCCCGCCGGGTTGTGCGGGACCATCCAGGTGTACTGGGCCGCCGTACCCTCGACGAAGCCCCTGCCGGTGGCCGGGGTGAAGCCGGGGGCCCAACTGCCGTCCGCCCTGCGGTCGGCGATGTAGCCGCCGGTGGCGTGGGCCGCGATGTCGAAGTTGTTCTGCCACCACTGGGCGCGGCCCATGAACTCGGCCGCTGTCCTCTTCTGCCCTGCCGCTGAGGCCAGTTGGGACAGGGCGAAGTCCGCGCCCGACATCTCCAGGGTTTCCGCCGCGCCTGCCCAGGCGTTGGACACCGACGGCATGTAGTGGTGGGCCAAGTACTTGTCCAGGGAGGGGCGTTGGCCCACCGCCAGGACCGGTCTGCCCGCCGGGGACAGGTCTCGCGGTGTCGGCACCGTCGCTGCCCGGGTCAGCGAGGGCAGCGCGCCGCGCAGGTCGAAGCGGGTGCCGCCGAAGGCCCGGATACCGGCGAGGGTGGCGGGCGACGGGTCGCCGTTCATGACGTGGGTGCCGCTCGCGCCGTGCAGCCAGCGGTCCCACAAGCCGCCGTTCTGGCGGGCGAGTTCGTACAGGGACTGGGCGATGTCCGAGCCGGTGTCGGGGTTCAGGAGGGTGAGCAGCTGGACCTGGGAGCGGTAGACGTCCCAGCCGGAGAAGGTGCCGTACTGGTGGTCGTGGCCCGGCCGGACCGTGTGGACCCGGTCGTCGGCGCCCCGGTAGCGGCGGTCGGCGTCGCTGATGACGTTCGGGTGGAGGAGGGAGTGGTAGAGGGCCGTGTAGAAAGTGGTGCGGTCCGCTTCCGTGCCGCCGCCGACCCTGATCGCGGCCAGCCTTTCCCGCCAGGCGAGTTGGGCCGCCGACCTCACCGACGTGAAGGTCCGGGTCGGCGGGTTCTCGGCGGCCAGGTTGGCCTCGGCGCCCGCCCGACTGACGTACGAGATACCGACCTTGACGCCCACCGGACCGGCGCCGGGCTCGAACTCGACGTATCCGCCCGCCCCTTTGCCCGCCACCGGACGGCCGTTGTCGGCGGTGAAGCCGCCCGTGCCGCCGGACGTGGACGTCGTGCCCGGGCTCAGGCGGTCGTCCTGCCAGGTGCCCGTCGACCTGAAGGCGCGGTCGAAGCGGGCCGTGAAGTGGAGGGTGTAGTACGGGCGTCGGCCCTCCGGGTCGAGGTGGCCGCAGAAGTTGCCGGAGGTGACCGAGCCCGAGACCGTGCGGGTGGCGGGGTCGATCGTGACCGTCGAATCCGTGGAGCCCACCTCGGAGTTGGCGGTGCGGATCAGCATCGAGGCCGGTCTGTCCGCCGGGTAGGTGAAGCGGGCGGAGCCGGTGCGGGCGGTTGCCGTGAGGTCGGCCGTCACCCCGGACGCCAGGCCCACCCGGTAGTGGCCCGGTTCGGCCGTCTCGTCGGCGTGGCTGAAGTCGGCGGCGTACACCGCGTCCCGGGTGTCGCTCGCCGGGGAGGACGTGACCTCACCGGCGTACGGGAAGAAGGGGATGTCGCCGCTGCCGCCCGCGCAGCCCGTGCCGGACATGTGGGTGAGGCTGAAGCCCCGGACGCGGGTGGCGTCGTAGTGGTAGCCGCCGGGGGCCGCGGTGCGGGTGGCGTCGCCCCGGGTGTTCTCGGGGCTCCAGGAAAGCATGCCGAAGGGGACGACCGCGCCCGGGAAGACGTCGCCGCCGTTGCTGGTGCCGATCAGCGGGTCGACGTACGGGGTGGGGTCCTGGACCAGCGGGACACCCACGGGCGCTGCCGGTGCCGGTGTGGGGGTGCCGAGGGCCAGGGCGGCGGCGAGCAGCAGGGACGTAGGGCGGACACGCATGGCGCCAGCGGTACCACGGGGGGCGCGTGCCCCTGCGCCGACGCGCGCGCCAACCGGGTTGACGGTGTTGTCCATTGGGGCGATAGAGTGATGTTTAGACCACTGGACAACGTTGTCCCGGCCAGTCGGTCGCACCCCGAGAGCTGCTCCACCCGGGCCTCATCCCCCGTGCGGGCCCGGCTCGCGGACCCGGTGGGTATCGACCACCGGGTCCGCCCTGAGCAGTCCCGCTCCCGGGTCCGGTACTAACCGACCCGACAGGGCAGGGTCGTCGCCGTATCACCTCCGGAGCCCTGGACGACGTAGCCGAAGGTCGCGCTTCTGCCCGGATCGAGCGAGCCGTTCCAGTTGGCGTTGTGGACCATCACCGCCTGGCCGTTGTAGGTCGCGTTGCCGTTCCAGAGGCTGTCGATCTTCTGGCCGGCCGGGAGGGTCCAGTCGACCATCCAGCCGAGCATCGGGACGGTGCCGGAGTTGGTGACGGTGACCTCGGACTGGTAGCCGCCGGTCCAACTGCCCGTCGTACGGCGGCTCGCGGTGCACGCGCCGGGCGGGGGCTCGGTGGGCGGGTTGCCCGGGTCCTTGATGCCGGTGACCTCGCCGTTGCCGCCGTCGAAGACGACGTCGGAGCAGGAGTAGAAGGTCTCCGCGCTGTCGGAGCGCTGCCACACCATGTAGATGAGGTGACGGCCGGACTTGTTCGCCGGAAGCCGCCCGCTCCAGGAGTAGTTGGCCTCGACGTTGCCCGGGGTGCCGTTGAGCGGCGGGTGGTCGACGCTCAGGAAGGGCTGGGACTCGATGGCGTCCCAGGTGAGCGTCTTGGTCGGGTCGAAGCCGTCCTTGGTGATGTAGACGTAGAACCAACCCGGGTGCGCCGCCCACGCGTTGTACGAGAAGTCGACGGTGGCGCCCGAGGTGAGGTGGGTCAACGGCCAGTCGGCGCTGGGGGTGTTGAACCCGGTGAAGTTGGTGTTGCCGCCGCTGCACAGCTGACCGTCCGGGACGAAGCCGCGGGTGCGGCCGGCGCCGTCCGAGCGGAGCACCGAGAACCAGTTGTAGAACGGCGTTGTACCGCTGACCTGTTGGGCCGTCTTGCAGGCCGGGTTGATCGCCTTGATCTCACCGGTGTCGGTGAGGGCGTCCTGCCAGCACAGGAAGGTGCGGCTGCCGGGTTTCATCGGGGTGCCGTGCGCCTCCGCGTCACCGCCCGAGGTGACGACCAGGCCGAGGGCCGGGATCGCGGTGAGCAGGGCGAGGAGGACGAGGAGGAAGGCTCTGCCCCGGGTGGGGAGGGGCAGGCGGGGTGGGGTGCGGGAGGAGGGTGGGGACGATGATGTCAGGGCCATGTCATGATCTCCTTCAGTCGTACGCGGTGCGCCGTACGTCGTGCGGTACGTACGGAACGTGCGGGTGAAGGGACGCACCCGGCATGGGGTGCGCGGAATGTGCGGTGCGAGGTGTGCGTGGGGGGTGGTGGGGTGGGAGCGGTTCCCGCTTACGGGTTCCGGTCCGCTCGGTGTGGGAGCGCTCCCACCTCACTCCCTCTCGAAGCTAGCGCCGTGCGGTGCCGTTGTAAACGGCTGACGCACGAGAGCCGCACCCTGATGGGTGCGGCTCTCGTCATGACAGAAAACCGTTCGGTTCAATGAGGCTCCTCTCGGCCGTCATTGACGACTGTGCGGGCTGTACCTGAGGGAAAACTGAAGAGCGGGCACCGCCGTCGGCCGCACGCTGGGCAGGTCGATGGTGAACTCCGTGTGCCCCGGGACGCTTTCGACGTCGATGCGGCCCCCGTGCGCCGTCACGATCGCCGTGACGATGGCGAGGCCGAGGCCCGAGCCGCCGTCCCGGGGGTCGGTGCGGGAGCGGGAGACGTCGGCCCGGGTGAAGCGTTCGAAGACCGACGGGAGCAGGTGCGGCGGGATGCCGGGGCCGTCGTCGCGGACGCGGACCACGCAGCGCTCGCCGACCGTCTCGACCGAGGCCACCACCGTCGTACCGGCGGGGGTGTGCACGCGGGCGTTGGCGAGCAGGTTGGCCAGCACCTGGTGCAGCCGGGCCTCGTCGCCCGCGACCAGGGCCGGGGAGTCGACGAGCAGGGCGAGCTGCCAGTTGTGGTTCGCGCCGGCCGCCCGCGCGTCCCACACCGCCTCGGCGACCACCGCCGCGAGGTCCACCTCGGCCGACTGCAGGGGCCGTCCCTCGTCGAGCCGGGCGAGCAGCAGCAGGTCCTCGACCAGGCCCGTCATCCGCGCCGACTCCGCCGACACCCGCCGCCAGGCCATCGCGGGCTCGATCCGCTGCGTACCCCGGTTCATGAGTTCGGCGTATCCGGCGATCGAGGCGAGCGGGGTACGGAGTTCATGGCTGGCGTCGGCCAGGAAGCGCCGCATGCGTTCCTCGCCGGCCTGGCGTTCGGCGAGGGACGACTCGACGTGGTCGATCATCTTGTTGAGGGCGGCGCCGACCTGTCCTGCCTCGCTCTCGGGGTCGGTGTCGCGTTCCGGGACGCGGGTGAGGCCGACGACCGCGCCCCGGCCCAGCGGTGCCCGCGAGACCTCGACGGCGGTGGCGGCGACCCGGCCCAGGGGCCGCAGTTGACGTCGTATGACGACCGCGCAGAGGCAGCCCGCGATCGTCAGTCCGACCGCCGCCACCACGGCCTCGACGACGACCAGGCCCCGGATCATGTTCTGGACGTCGTCCATCGGCAGCCCGGTCAGCACCCGGACCCCGCGGTCGCCGTGGCCGCCGATCGCCGTGATCCGGTAGGTGCCGAGGCCCGGCACGGTACGGGTGTGCATGGTGCCGTCGGCCCTGATGCCGGAGAGCGCCGCCCGCTGGACGGGGGTCAGGTCCCGGGGCGCCGCGTCCTGGGCGACGACCTGGGCGGTGAGCAGGGAGCCGTCGGCGCCGAGCCGGGCGGCCAGGGTTCCGGCGGGCTGGCCGCTCTCGTTGAGGAAGCCGAGGTTGGTGTCCTGCTCCGGGTGGAGCCGCGCGCCGCCCTGGCTGCGCGCGACGGCGTTGGCGACGCGGTCGTCGAGGCTGCCCAGCAGGTACCTCTCCTGGGCGTAGATCGTGGTGACCGCCATGGCGCCGCACACGACGGCCAGGGTGACCCCGATGAAGAACAGCAGCCGGGTCCGCAGTGAGCGCCCGCGCAGTCGTACGGTCATCTCCCGTCCTCCCCCGCCCTGATGGCGTACCCGAGTCCGCGCACGGTGTGGATCATCGGGGCCCGGCCCTTGTCGATCTTGCGGCGCAGACTGGAGATGTAGACCTCGACGAGGTTGTCGCCGCTGTCGAAGCCGCTGGTCCAGACGTGGTCGAGGATCTGGCTCTTGCTCAGCACCTGGCGTGGATGGCCCATCAGCAGGCTGAGCAGGTCGAACTCCTTGGCGGTGAGCTGGACGGGCGTGCCGTCGCGGTGCACCTCGCGGGTCTCCTCGGTGACGACGAGGTCGCCGAGGACGCGTACGGAGTCGTCGGTGCGGGTCTGTTCGGCGCCGCAGCGGCGGAGCAGTCCGCGCAGCCGCAGGACGACCTCCTCCAGGGAGAACGGCTTGGTGACGTAGTCGTCGGCGCCCGCCTCCAGTCCGTCGAGCCGGTGTTCGAGGGCGTCGCGGGCGGTGAGCATGAGCACGGGGAGCCGGGGGCTCTCGTAGCGCAGTCTGCGCAGCACCTGGAGGCCGTCGAGGTCGGGCAGCATGCCGTCGAGGACGACGGCGTGCGGAGCCGAGGAGCGGGCGACGCGCAGCGCGCTCTCGCCGTCGAGGGCCGGGTAGGGCCGCCAGCCCGCCTCGGTGACGGCGACGCAGAGCAGTTCCGTGAGCGCCGGTTCGTCGTCGACGATCAGCACCCGGACATGACCGCAGCGAACCCCAGAAGTGCCAGACATGTCCTGATCGTGTCCCGGTTTCCTGGGGGAATCCTGTGTTCAAGCTGGGCGACGGCCGTGGGACGGCCGCCCGGGGGCCTCGGACGAGGTCAACTGCCTTGACCGAAGGCGGCATTGGCACTCCCCGGCCACACGAATCCCTTGAGCCCCATTCCGTGCGGCGCCCACTCTGATCACTGGCTTCCGCTCACCAGGCCGGAAGCGTTCTCAGAGTTCGAGCGTTCAGGGGAGGACCTCCACCCATGCGAAGACTCCATGCCCTCTGGGCCGTGGCAGGCGCGGCCGGGCTGGTCGCGGGCGCGATCACGCCCGCGGCGGCCGGCCCGGTGTCTCCGGTCACCACCACCCCCAAGGGCCCCGGCACAGCCGCCACTTCGGCGCAGACCGTCACCCTCATCACCGGCGACATCGTTTCCCTCAGCGCGGGGGCGGACGGCAGAAGCGCCGTCGACGTCCGGCGCGGCCAGGGCCGCGAGGCGGCCACCTTCCTGTCCAGCGAGAAGAACGGCGAGGTCAGCGTCCTGCCGACGGACGCGATCCCGCTGATCCAGGCGGGCCGCCTCGACCCGGCCCTGTTCAACGTCACCCAGCTGGTCGAGCAGGGCTACTCGGACGCGAGGACCGGCGCCACTCCCGTCATCGCCACCTACAGCAGGGGCGGTTCGACCCCCGAGGGCGCGCGCCGGACGCTCGCGCTGCCCGGGATCGACGGCGCAGCGCTGAGCGCGAGGAAGACCAGCGCCTTCTGGACGGACATCGCCCCGGCCCTCGGCACCGAGCCCACCGCGAAGGCCGCGAAGCAGCTCGGCGAGGGCATCGACAAGCTCTGGCTGGACGCCCAGGTGACGGCGTCCCTGGATGTGAGCGTGCCGCAGATCGGCGCACCCGAGGTGTGGAAGTCGGGCTACGACGGCAAGGGCGTCAAGATCGCGGTCCTGGACACGGGCGTGGACACCGGGCACCCGGACCTCGCGGGGAAGATCGCGGAGTCGACGAGCTTCGTACCGGACCAGGCGGTGCAGGACGGCCACGGTCACGGTACGCATGTGGCGTCCACGATCGTCGGTTCGGGCGCGGCCTCGGACGGCCGGCTCAAGGGGGTTGCCCCGGGCGCGGAGCTGCTGGTCGGCAAGGTGCTGGGCAACGACGGCCGGGGGCAGTCCTCCTGGATCATCGCGGGCATGGAGTGGGCGGCGCACTCGGGCGCGCGGATCGTCTCGATGTCGTTGGGCGGTACGGCGACCGGCGCGTCCGACGTGCTCAGTGAGACCGTCGACGAGCTGTCCGCGTCCACCGGCACGCTGTTCGTGATCGCGTCGGGCAACGCGGGCCCCTCCGAGCAGACCGTGGGCACTCCGGGCATCGCCGACTCGGCGCTGACGGTCGGCGCGGTCGACAAGTCCGACAAGCTGGCGCCGTTCTCCAGCCGTGGCCCGCGCCCCGGTGACTTCGCGGCCAAGCCGGAGATCACCGCGCCGGGGGTGGCCATCACGGCGGCCCGCGCCGCCGGCACCAGCATGCCCGGCGGCACGCCCGTCGACGACTACTACACGGCGGCGAGCGGTACGTCGATGGCGACCCCGCATGTCGCGGGCGCGGCGGCGCTGGTCGCGCAGGCTCATCCGGACTGGACGGGCGAGCAGCTCAAGCAGTCCCTGGCCAGCACGGCGAGGACCAACGACGTCAACTCCGTGTTCGAGCAGGGCGACGGCCGGGTGGACGCCGTACGGGCGGTCGGGCAGGGCGTGTTCGGGACCTCGGCGCTGAGCTTCGGCGAGTTCCAGGACGGTGACTCCGGCGTCGTCGGCAAGGACGTCACGTACACCAACACCACCGACCAGGCGGTGGAGTTGACGATCTCGTCCTCCCTCGCCGCAGCCGCGCCGGGCGTCGGCACGGTGACCGTTCCCGCCAAGGGCACGGCGACGGTCCCGGTCACGGTCGACCCGGCGGCGCAGGCCGACGGCCGGTACACGGGCCACATCACGGCGACCGGCGCAGGCGTCCGGGTGACCACGGGCGTCGGCTTCGAGAAGGCCCCGAAGACCTACGACCTCAAGGTCTCCCTGCTGGGCCGGGACGGCAAGGCGCCCACCGGCGGCTCGATCTACACGCTGATGGAGCTGAACAACGGCATCCCCGACGAGTACGGCTTCCTCGGCACCGGCTGGACCTGGCAGGTCCCGGCGGGTACGTACGCCATCTCGACCTGGATCCCGGACCGGGACGCGGGCGGCGTGGCCGTCGGCACCTCGGTCGTCACCAGCCCCGAGATCAAGGTGGGCGCGGACACGGCGGTCGTCCTCGACGCCCGCAAGGCGGTGGAGATCAAGCCGGAGACCAGGCAGAACTCCGAGTTCCAGGGCTTCAGCACCAGTGTGCACCGCGAGGGGGCGGCCAACAGCTGGGGCCTCACCTACAGCCAGGGCTTCTGGACCGACCACGTCTATGTGTCGCCGACCGAGCAGGTCACCGAGGGTTCCCTGGAGTTCTCCGCCAAATTCCGGCTGTACGAGCAGGAGTTGACGGCGAGCGTCACGAGCCCGGCGAAGACGGAGCTGTCCTCGCTCTACCACTCCCAGACCTACAACGGCTTCCCGCTGAAGATCAGCGGCACCCATCAGGTCCGCGCGGTGGACGCGGGCGCCGGCACCGAGGCCGACTTCGCGGGCCTCGACGTCAAGGGCAAGGTCGCGGTGGTCAGGGTCGGCGCCACGGACCGCGCACAGAGCGCTCTGGACAACGCGACCAAGGCAGGCGCGGGTTACCTCATCGTGTACCGCGACAACCCCGGCTTCTGGATCGAGGCCGTGGACCGCGCGACCACCGTCCCGGTCATGATCGCCACCGGCGAGGAGGGCGCCAAGCTCACCGGCCTGCTGAAGACCGGCAAGAAGGTCACGCTCAAGCTGAGCGGCACACCGGTCAGTCCGTACGTCTACAACGTGCTCGTCGCGCAGAGCGGTTCCATCGCCGCCGACCAGACGTACAGCCTGGACAAGTCCAACACCGTGAAGCGGCACGCCCGTTACTACGGGGCGACGGCCGACGAGACCGGCGCGGACGCCCTGTACACCTTCCGCCCCTGGCAGCTCTTCGGCATCGAGAGCAGCAAGTACCTGCAGCTGGGCACGGAACGCGACGAGTACTACTACGTCGACCCCGACACCCGTACCTGGCACACCGTCTACCCCAACTGGAACACCTTCAGGGGCCAGTGGAGCCCGCTGCGGACCTTCGACAAGGCGGGCACGGAGAAGAAGACCGAGAACTGGCTGCGTCAGGTCATCCGCCCGGGGACGAGTGAGGAGTACGGCCTGTCCGAGCGCACCGGCGACAAACTCACCATGTCGGTGGCGGAGTTGACCGACTCCACGCCGGGTCACTACGGATACATCAACGGCACCGACAGCACCGCGAAAGGCAAGCTCTACGCGGACGGGCAGCTGGTCGGCGACTCGACGTTCGGCGGGTACGGCGTGTTCGACGTCCCGGCGGGCAAGGCCTCGTACCGCTTCGACCTGGATGTGCAGCGCCGGGCGGAGTGGGCCAAGTACTCCACGTCCACGCACACCGAGTGGACCTTCGACTCGGCGCACACCGACACCGGGACGGCCCTGCCGGTCCTCACCGTCGGGATCGCCCCGAAGGGCCTCGACCTGCTCAACCGGGCCGAGCGCAAGCAGGAGTTGGCGGTCGCGCTGCCGGTCTCCGACCAGCTGGGAAGCGTCAAGGCCCGCAGCCTGAAGGCCTGGGTGTCCTTCGACGACGGCACCACCTGGAAGGAAGTGCGGGTCAAGAGCGGCGAGGTCCGGTTCAAGGCCGCGAAGGGCGCCGAGTCGGTGTCCCTGCGGGTGCGGGCCACCGACCGGGCCGGCAACGGCATCGACCAGACGGTGCTGAGGGCGTTCGGTCTGAAGTAGCCACGGAAATAAGGGGGTTGCTACCGAAGTAACTCCCGTCGCCAGTGCCTCGCTCTTAACAAGGATCCTCTAGCGTGCCGTGGCATGGTTAACACGGCATATGACACTGCGGGGCGGACCCCTGCCGCGAGCCCCTGGGCCGCGGTGGGGGTCTCCGCCTTCGACGAGCTGGTGTACCAGTCGGTCCTCCATCAGCCCGACGCGGGCGCGGCCGGCTGGGCACTGCTGACCGGCGCCTCCCCGGGCCGGGTCCGCGAGTCCTGCAACCGGCTGCTCGCGCTCGGACTGCTGCAACCGCCGGACTCCATGGGCGGGTTACGCGCGGTCGACCCGAGGGTGGCGATCCGCGCGCTGATCCGGCAGCGCGAGACGGAGTCCGAGCTGCTCGCCGCCAACGCCGAGGAGATGGCCGCCTCGTACGAGGCGGGCCTGCTGCGGGAGGAGCCGTCCCGGCTGGTCGAGGTGGTCTCCGGGGAGGGCGCCAACGCGGCCCGGCTGGAAGAGCTGTACGCGCGCGCCGAGCACGAAGTGTGCGTCTTCGACACTCCCCCGTATCTGGCCCCGCGCACCCCGCAGTTGGACCTGCAGTCCGATCTGCTCCGCCGGGGCATCGTCTACCGCACGGTGTACGCGGCGACCGCCCTGGAGGACCCCGACGTCCTCTACCACGCCTGGAAGATGGTCGAACTCGGCGAACAGGCCCGGGTGTTGCCCTCGGTGCCGGTCAAGTTGCTGGTGGTCGACGGGCGCCGGGCGATGCTTCCGCTGACCGCGTCCGAGGCGGGCGGCTACTGCGCGGTGGTCGTCCGGCACTCGGCGGTGACGGAGGCGCTGCAGAAGCTGTTCGACCTGGCCTGGCAGCAGGCGACCCCGCTGGGCCAGGGCACCGGAGAGGGTGAACTCTCCGAGGGCGAGCGGACGTTGACCCGGTTGCTGGCGGCCGGGATGAAGGACGAGGCGGTGGCCCGCCATCTCGGGGTGAGCCTGAGGACCCTGCGGCGCCGGGTGAGCGAGCTGCAGGAACGGCTGGGGGCGGCGAGCCGGTTCCAGCTGGGGGTGCGGGCGGCGCAACGGGGCTGGGTGTAGCGGGTGTAGGGGTACGAGCACACGCGAAGGGCCGCACCCCCCGTTTCCTACCCGGGTGGTGCGGCCCGACTGCCGTACCGGAGCGCCTACTTGGTGATCAGGCTGCGCAGCACGTACTGCAGGATGCCGCCGTTGCGGTAGTAGTCGGCCTCGCCGGGGGTGTCGATGCGGACGACCGCGTCGAACTCCACACCGGTGTCGGTGCTGACCTTGACCGTGGCGGGGGTGGTGCCCTCGTTCAGCTCCGTGATGCCGGTGACGGAGAAGGTCTCCTCGCCGGTCAGCCCGAGGGACTCGGCGGACTGGCCCGCCGGGTACTGCAGCGGGATGACACCCATGCCGATGAGGTTCGAGCGGTGGATGCGCTCGTACGATTCTGCGACGACGGCCTTGACGCCGAGGAGCGCGGTGCCCTTGGCGGCCCAGTCGCGGGACGAGCCGGAGCCGTACTCCTTGCCGGCCAGGACGACCAGCGGGATGCCCTGCTCGATGTAGTTGCGCGAGGCGTCGTAGATGAAGGAGACCGGGCCGCCGTCGACGGTGAAGTCGCGGGTGTAGCCGCCCTCGGTGCCCGGCGCGACCTGGTTGCGCAGGCGGATGTTGGCGAACGTACCGCGGATCATGACCTCGTGGTTGCCGCGGCGGGAACCGTACGAGTTGAAGTCGCGGCGCTCGACGCCGTGTTCGGTGAGGTACTGGCCGGCCGGGGTGTCGGCCTTGATGGAGCTGGCCGGGGAGATGTGGTCGGTGGTGACCGAGTCGCCGAGCTTGGCGAGGACGCGGGCGCCGGCGATGTCCGAGACCGGGGTGGTCTCCATCGTCATGCCCTCGAAGTACGGGGGCTTGCGGACGTAGGTCGACTCCGCGTCCCACTCGAAGGTGTTGCCGCTCGGGATCGGCAGCGCCTGCCACTGGGCGTCGCCCGCGAAGACGTCCCTGTAGGACTTGCTGAACATGTCCTCGCCGATGGCGTTCGCCACGACGTCGTTGACCTCGGCCTCGGAGGGCCAGATGTCGGCCAGGAAGACCGGCTTGCCCTCCTGGTCCGTGCCCAGCGCGTCACGCGTGATGTCGACCTTCATCGAACCGGCGAGGGCGTACGCGACGACCAGCGGCGGGGACGCCAGGTAGTTCATCTTGACGTCCGGGTTGATCCGGCCCTCGAAGTTGCGGTTGCCGGAGAGCACCGAGGTCACGGCCAGGTCGTGGTCGTTGACGGCCTTGGAGACCTCCTCGGGCAGCGGGCCCGAGTTGCCGATGCAGGTGGTGCAGCCGTAGCCGACGAGGTTGAAGCCGACCTTGTCGAGGTAGGGGGTGAGCCCCGCCTTGTCGAAGTAGTCGGTGACGACCTTGGAGCCGGGCGCGAGGGTGGTCTTGACCCAGGGCTTGCGGGTGAGCCCCTTCTCCACGGCCTTCTTCGCGACGAGCGCGGCGGCGACCATGACGTAGGGGTTCGAGGTGTTGGTGCAGGAGGTGATGGCCGCGACCGTCACCGCGCCGTGGTCGATCTCGTAGGTCGAGCCGTCGGCGGCGGTCACGGTGACCGGGTTGGTCGGCACGCCGTTGGAGGCGGCCGGGGAGTCGGAGGCCGGGAAGGACTCCTTGCCCGCCTCGTCGTCGTCGGCGACGTAGTTGCGTACGTCGGACTTGAACTGCTCGGCGGCGTTCGCGAGGACGATACGGTCCTGCGGGCGCTTCGGACCGGCGATCGACGGGACGACCGTCGACAGGTCCAGCTCCAGCTTCTCGGAGAAGTCGGGCTCGGCGGCCGGGTCCAGCCAGAGGCCCTGCGCCTTGGCGTACGCCTCGACGAGCGCGAGCTGCTGGGCGTCGCGGCCGGTCAGCTTCAGGTACTTGATGGTCTCGTCGTCGATCGGGAAGATCGCCGCTGTGGAGCCGAACTCCGGCGACATGTTGCCGATGGTGGCGCGGTTCGCGAGGGAGGTGGCGGCCACGCCCTCGCCGTAGAACTCGACGAACTTGCCGACGACACCGTGCTTGCGGAGCATCTCGGTGATGGTCAGCACGAGGTCGGTGGCGGTGGTGCCGGGGGTCAGCTCACCGGTGAGCTTGAAGCCGACGACGCGCGGGATGAGCATCGAGACGGGCTGGCCCAGCATCGCGGCCTCGGCCTCGATACCGCCGACGCCCCAGCCGAGCACACCGAGGCCGTTGACCATGGTGGTGTGGGAGTCGGTGCCGACCAGGGTGTCGGGGTACGCCTGCCCGTTACGGACCATGACGGTCCGCGCGAGGTGCTCGATGTTGACCTGGTGGACGATGCCGGTGCCGGGCGGGACGACCTTGAACTCGTCGAACGCGGTCTGGCCCCAGCGCAGGAACTGGTAGCGCTCGCGGTTGCGGCCGTACTCCAGCTCGACGTTCTGCGCGAACGCCTCGTGGGTGCCGAACTTGTCGGCGATGACGGAGTGGTCGATGACCAGCTCGGCGGGAGCGAGCGGGTTGATCTTCGCCGGGTCGCCGCCCAGCTCCTTCACGGCCTCGCGCATGGTGGCGAGGTCGACGACACAGGGCACACCCGTGAAGTCCTGCATGATCACGCGGGCCGGCGTGAACTGGATCTCCTGGCTGGGCTGCGCCTGCGAGTCCCAGCCGCCGAGGGCCCGGATGTGGTCGGCGGTGATGTTCGCGCCGTCCTCGGTACGGAGCAGGTTCTCCAGCAGCACCTTCAGGCTGTACGGAAGGCGAGCCGAGCCTTCCACCTTGTCCAGCCGGAAGATCTCGTACGACTCGTCGCCCACGCTGAGCGTGCTACGGGCGTCGAAGCTGTTCGCCGACACGACAGTCTCCTTCATTGATGTGCGCGTTCCACCGCATCCTGCCGCCACGCCTGCTTGGCCGATCCGCTAAGGTAAGGCTAAGTTAGGTAAGCCTTACCGCTGGACCGGCAGTGGAGTGGGCCGCGGTACGCCCGGCAGATATCTCGATGTCGAGATAACTCTAGTACATGGGTGGCGGATGGTCATGCCCGGCCGCGGTGTGATGTGGCCGACCGTGCCCCGGCCATCCGCCTCGCCCTGCCCTTCGCGGGGTCCGGCCGCTCAGCCCAGTACGTCGCGCAGCAGCCGCGCGTTCTTCACCACCTGGCTCGATCCGGTGCGGGCGGCGGCCGTCGTGACCTCGGGTATCCCGCCCTTCGCCGCGCTGCGGGAGGCGCAGTCGACGCCGAGGGCGAGCAGCGCTCCGGTGCCCCGGACCACGGGGTCGCGCAGCAGCGGGGGCAGGGCGGCTTCGAGCACCGACCAGATCGTGGCGTACGCGCCTGTCTCGGCCGCCGTCCGCAGGGAGGCCGTGACCCGGTTCGCCTCGATCCACTTGGCGCGCAGCAGGTCGGCGAGCTGCCGGCCGAGCAGACCGGTGTCCAGCTGTCCCCGCCCGGCGAGCACGAGGAGCGCGTCCACCGCCGCGTCGCGCTCGCCCTGCTGGTCGTAGGTGAGGGTGTACGCCACGGCCAGGTGCAGGGCGAATCCCGCCGGGCCGCCGGACTCCGCGGCGAACGGCAGGGCGTGGGCCCAGCCGCGCATGGAGACGCGGTATCTGAAGTAGTCGCGGGCCAGGACGAGTTCGCGGTGGTGGGGCAGCTGGGCGAGCCAGAAGGGGACCATCGGGTCGTACAGACCGTCGTTGCGGTACGGCCCGATCAGGGTCTCGGCGGCCGGGAGCAGTGGGGGTCCGGGGACCGGGTCGGGGTGGAGGTGGCTCACCAGGTCCGTCGGGTGCCGGCCCGGCCGGGTGTCGTCCTCGTGGCCGGTGTCCGGGTGCGGCAGGCCGCCCTCGCTCAGCCAGTGGGCGAGCCGCCGACCGGCGTCGGAGTCCAGCCGCCCGGCCGCGTCCAGCACCTTCGCGTCGGCGGTCGGGGTGACGCGCAGGAGCGCCTGGGCGAGGTCGACCGGGGCGGGTGCGATGCCGAGCCCGTCGAGCACCGAGAGCCGCCGGACGAGTACGGCGGCGTCCAGCGCGCCCGTGGCGTCGGTCGGGACGGCCAGCAGGAAGGGCTGGGCATCGGCCTCGACGATGGCGATCGCCTCGGCCAGCCGCGCCCTCAGCAGTTCCCCGGCCGGGGAGGAGTGACCCGCCCTGAAACGGGAGTCGAAGTGGCGCTGCCTAGGCTCGTCGCGGCGCAGCGCCCTGGCCACGTCGTACACGTCGGACTGGGTGAAGTCCACGGCGTCGCGGGGCTCCTTGCGCATGACCGGCCGCAGCGCCCGCTCCAGCTCGACCCGGTCGAGGTGGGCGTGCCTGACCAGTCCGTCCAGGACCCGCTCGAAGGTCACCACGTCCTTGGGGTTCGCGACGACGGCCGCCAGCTCCTCGGCGACCTCGGCGGCGGTCTCGATGGGCCCGGGGACGGGGCGCGGTTCGGGCGGGGCGGGCAGCAGGTCGGCGTACTGATCGGTGAGCGGGTCGGTGAACCGGTCCGGCTCGTCCGCGAGTTGCCCGGGGGCGGTGCCGAGGAGTTCGGCTGCGCGGGGTGCGAGGGCGGGGTTGATCCGGGCGGCTGCGGCGCGCAGTTCGGGCAGGACGGAGTCGCCCGCCGCCGCCAGGTGCCGGGCGATCACGTCGAGGGCGCGCTCCTGGAGGTCGACGTCCCGGTGGTCGAGGGCCGTCGCCGTGTCGAGGACGGTCCGGGCGGCGCGCGCGGGGTCCTTGCGGGCGGCCCGGTCGAGACGGGTGAGCTGGGCGCGGACCAGCTTCTTCTCCGGGCGGAGCAGGACGCGTTCGCACATCTCGGTGAGTACGTCGGGCTCCAGCAGCCCCGCCTCGTCGAGGCCGAGGAGGACCTCCTGGGCGTAGGCGGCCACCGGTGACGACAGGTCGAGCAGCGCGACCTGGTCCCGGAGGGCGGGCACGTTCTCGGCCGGGGTGAGGGCGAGGGCGCGCAGATACGCGAGGTGCGGGGCGGTGTCCGCGCGGGTGCCGTCCTGGAGCAGCCGGGCGACCAACGGCTCGGCGAGCGCGAGGCGTTCACGGGACACGGAGGCGTGTTCCGCCGGGCTGAGGGCGAGCTGGGTCAGCGTGAGCGCGGCGTCCCAGCCCCAGCCCGCGTCACCGGCCAGGTCGGCGAAGACACGCCGGATCAGCGCGGCACGGTCGACCAGACCCTCCCTGGCCAGGCTGATGAACACGCCCAGCCGGGTGTCCTCCATGACGTACGGCAGGCCTCTTCTGGTGGACATGTGGTGGAGCGAGTTCGAGCGGAGGTACACGCCCGGCCGCTCCGGCACCAGCGGGAGGAGGAGCGGCGACAGGGCGTCGGCGCGCAGCCGCGCCAGGAAGGTGGCGCCCGGCGGGGAACCGCCGCGCAGGTGCGCGGGCCGCTCCCAGGTGCTGTCGCGCCAGCGCAGCCAGCTGTCGATGAACCCGTCGGTGATCGGGACGGGACAGCCCGTGTCGTGGACGAGGTGCTCAACGAGGTCGGACCTGATGGCTTTGCCCGGCACCGACCGTTCGGCGAGCCGCGCGGCCAACTCGGCCCGCCAGGCGAGGGGTTGGAGATTCACGACGTCGAGCATCCAGGCACCGCCGAGGGGCAGCACGACCGTGTTCGAGCCGTTCTCCGGCCGCAGGATCCACTCGGCCGCGCCGTCCGGGTCGGTACGGCAGCCGAGTTCGGCGGCGAGCTGGGCGGCCTTCTGGTCCTCGGGGACGTGATACCAGGCGACCCGCATCGGCGCCCGCCGGGCCTCCAGGGCGTCGGCCTGCGCGGCGCGTTCGGCCGGGGTCAGGGTGGCGAGTTCCCGGAGGACTTCCTCGACGTCACCGGATCCCGCGAGGTGGAACAGGTTCATCGGGCGGTCTCCGAAGGGGTTGGGGGTGCTGGGGGCGGGGGCGGTGATGTGGCTGGGGGTGAGGGCTGGGGCGGTGTTGTGGCCGGCGGTGAGGGTGGTGTTGCGGCCCGGGGCGGGGCTGGGGCTGCCGCTTCCCCAGCGGCTCCCGCCGGCCGGTCCGGCACCGTGCCATGCGCCGCGTCACTCACCGCGCCCCGCGCCACGCCATCCACCAGGCCCCGCGCCACGCCGTCAACCGCGCCCCGCTCCACTCCCCCCACCAGCCCCCGCGCCACGCCATCAACCGTGCCCCGCACGATGCCCACCGCGAGCACGTGCTTGCAGGGGCCGCGTCCGCCCCGGTACTTCGCCCACCAGAAGCACGTGCAGCTCAGGCGGCCCGACTCGTCGTCCGTGCGGACCACGTGGGCCTCGTCGCCCTTTCCGACGCGGGCCAGCGGGCCGTCGAGGTGCACCGCGCCGTCCGCGACCAGCGTCCGGGCGCCGCGCAGACGGGGGTTGCGGGTCTCGGCGGCGCCCGCGCGGTAGGGCAGGTGGCGGTGGAAGTACGCCTGCTCGGCGAGGTCGTAGCCGATCTGGCCGGAGGTACCCAGCATCGTCAGCGCCGCGCGCACACGCGTGGCCGGCAGAGCGGTCTGCGTCGACAACTCGGTGACGTCTATGCGTGGCTCCCAGGCCAGCAGCTCCGCGACCCGTTCCGCGTCCTCGGTCACCTGTCCGGTGGCGAGGTCGTTCAGGACTCCGCCCTCGCCGGAGAAGCCGCGTGCGGCGCTCTGGGAGAGCATCAACGTCAGCCGCATGCCCGGCAGTTCGACCTCCCAGGCGACGGCGGCGGCACCGTCCCCGGCGTCCCCGGTGTGCGGGGCGGTCGGCGCGTACACCCGTACGGTCGTCGCGTGCCGCAGGACCGTACGGAGGGTCAGCAGGCGCTCGGGCCCGGGGAGGCACACGGCTCCCGGTGAGGGCCTGGTCGTGGGGCGCAGGGTGCGGCCCGCGGGGACCACCCAGCGGGTCGTACGGCCGTCGGACCGCTGGGTGGGCCGGGGCAGCGCCCGCAGCAGGGAGGCCGCCTCCGCGGCGGGCACCTCGGCCCGGAGGGCGAAGTCCGCGGCGAGCACCTGGGCCTCGGCGAAGCCGCGCAGCCAGCGCTCCGGGAGCGGGACCTTCTTCTCCACGAACTCGCCGTCGAAGGTGCTGACCGTCAACTCCTCGGGCCCGACGGCCAGATGGAGGGGGTCGAGCCCGCCGAGCCCGGCCAGCGCCCGCCGCAGGGGCGGGTTGACGTCCACGTTCGTCGTGCCGTGGCCGACGTCGTCGCCGTCGAGGCCGGGTGCGAGGACGTCGAGGCGCGCGTACACACCGCAGCAGCCGGAGAAGGACTCCAGTCGCAGCCGGTCGCCGTCGGCCGTCACCACCGGATCGAGCGAGGCGTTGCCGCTCGGCCGGTAGTAGCGGGCGGCGGCCACGTCGGCGACCGCGAGCAGCGCTGTCGCGGCGACGGCCGGGGCGGTCAGGAACCCGCTGAAGAACCGGGGGTTGGCCGCCTCCCCGGCCGGGGTGGCACCACCGGAGGTCTCCAGCGCGAGGGTGCGCCCGGCCGTGGACTCGCGCACGGCCGAGGGTCGTAAGTAGGAGTAGGTCTGCATGAGTCGGGTCACACGCACACGCTACGGCCGGCCACTGACATCGCCCCGGACAGCCGTACAAAGCGGAAAGCGGTCATCACCGCGACGATCCGGGGTACCCGACCCCTATGCCACTCACCTTCCGCAAGAGCTTCCGGATCCTCCCGGGAGTACGACTGAACATCAACAAGGGCTCCTGGTCGATCACGACCGGCGGCAGCCACGGACCCCGGCACACCCACAGCAGCACGGGACGCCGTACGACGTCGATGGATCTGCCCGGCCCCTTCGGCTGGCGCCGCACCCGCACCAAGAAGCGCCGCTGACCGTCAGCGGCAACTGACGGTGCGTCACCCGCACGGAGTCCCCAGAAGGCGCCATCTCATATCTGAGATAGCCTCAACCCCATGGCAGACGACTACCTCGTACGTATCGGCAAGCTCATCCGTGACGCCAGGCAGCATCGGGGCTGGACACAGACACAGCTCGCCGAGGCACTCGGCACCAGCCAGAGTGCCGTCAACCGCATCGAACGCGGCAATCAAAACATCAGCCTTGAGATGATCGCCCGAATCGGTGAAGCTCTCGACAGCGAGATCGTCTCCCTGGGTTACGCGGGCCCCATGCATCTGCGGGTGGTCGGCGGTCGCCGCCTCTCCGGCTCCATCGACGTCAAGACCAGCAAGAACGCGTGCGTAGCGCTGCTGTGCGCCTCGCTTCTCAACAAGGGGCGCACAGTGCTGCGCCGGGTCGCCCGGATCGAGGAGGTGTACCGCCTCCTGGAGGTACTCGGCTCGATCGGCGTACGCACGCGGTGGATCAACGACGGCGTCGATCTGGAGATCGTGCCGCCCGCCGAGCTGGACATGGAGGCCATCGACGCCGAGGCGGCCCGCCGTACGCGCTCGATCATCATGTTCCTCGGCCCGCTGCTGCACCGCATGGACCGCTTCCAGCTGCCGTACGCCGGCGGCTGCGACCTCGGTACGCGGACCATCGAGCCGCACATGATTGCGCTGCGCCGGTTCGGGCTGGACATCGCGGCGACCGAGGGTCTCTACCACGCCCAGGTCGACCGCTCGGTCTCCCCCGGCCGCCCGATCGTGCTGACCGAACGCGGGGACACCGTCACGGAGAACGCGCTGCTCGCCGCCGCCAGGCACGACGGCACGACCGTCATCCGCAACGCGTCCTCCAACTACATGGTCCAGGACCTGTGCTTCTTCCTGGAGGCGCTGGGCGTACGGGTCGAGGGCGTCGGCACGACCACGCTCACCGTGCACGGCGTACCGACCATCGACGTGGACGTCGACTACTCGCCCTCCGAGGACCCGGTCGAGGCGATGAGCCTGCTGGCGGCGGCCGTCGTCACCGAGTCCGAGCTGACCGTGCGCCGGGTGCCGATCGAGTTCCTGGAGATCGAACTGGCGGTCCTGGAGGAGATGGGGCTCGACCACGACCGTACGCCCGAGTACTTCGCGGACAACGGCCGTACCCGGCTGGTCGACCTGACGGTCCGCCCCTCCAAGCTGGAGGCGCCGATCGACAAGATCCACCCGATGCCGTTCCCGGGCCTGAACATCGACAACGTGCCCTTCTTCGCGGCCATCGCGGCCTCGGCCCAGGGCAAGACCCTCATCCACGACTGGGTCTACGACAACCGCGCGATCTACCTCACCGACCTCAACCGCCTCGGCGGACGCCTCCAGCTCCTCGACCCGCACCGCGTCCTGGTGGAGGGCCCGACCCGCTGGCGAGCGGCCGAGATGATGTGCCCGCCCGCACTGCGTCCCGCGGTGGTGGTCCTCCTGGCGATGATGGCGGCCGACGGCACGTCCGTGCTGCGGAACGTGTACGTGATCAACCGGGGGTACGAGGAGCTGGCGGAGCGGCTCAACTCGGTGGGTGCGCAGATCGAGATCTTCCGGGACATCTGAGAAGCCCGCGTGCACGCACGCACGCGCGTGCACGCCTGGTCGCGTCACCAAGAGGGCACCGCGGTCGTCAGTCCGCCTCGCCCGCCTTGTCCGTAGCCACCTTGCTCGACTTGCCCGTCCTGCCCGGCGCCGTTGCCCCCGGGACCTCCGGCCCCGCCCGGAGCATCGCCCGGTAGAGGTCCTCGTGTGCGGGCGAGGCGGGCAGAGTGGCGCGGGCCGGGGCCGCGAAGGACTGGACGAACAGGGCGACGACGCGGCGCCAGGCGTCGGGGGCCGCGTCGCCGCAGGCGTTGACGACGCCCGCGTTGGCCATGTGGAGCAGGACCAGGTCCGAGGGGTCGAAGTCCTCGCGCAGCCCGCCTGCCGCCTTGGCGCGGCCGATGAGCCGCACCATGCCCTCGTACGCCTCCTCGCGGCGCTTCTCCATGGCCTTGGCGGTCGGGAAGGTCGTCGTCAGTACGTCGGCGAAGCCCTGGTCGGCCGCCTGCATCGCGCAGGCCGTCTCGATGTAGCCGACGAAGCCGTGCCAGGGGTCGGCGTCGGCGAGGGCTACGGCGACCGCGTCCGCGTAGGAGTCCATGCGGTCGGCGAAGACGGCGGCGACCAGCTCCTCCTTGGTGGGAAAGCGCCGGAAGATGGTCGCGATGCCCACGCCCGCCTCACGGGCCACCGAGGCCATGGAGGCGCCCAGTCCGTCGCGGGCGAACACCCCGCGCGCGGCGGCGATGATGCGCTCCCGGTTGCGCTCGGCGTCACTGCGCAGCGACTGGGCGGCGATGTCGTCGGAGGGCTGGGGGCGGCCAGGGTTCATGCCGGTGAGCCTATCAATCGGATCGACCTATCCGGTTTTGTCCGGCCCTGGAGCAGGCACCTACCGACGGTCGATCGTGCGGTTGTAGCGTGTCCGGGTGCCGGACAACGACGTAAGCCAATCCAGCGGTTCCCGCGATTCCAACAGTTCGAGCAGTACGAGCAGCACGAGCGGTTCGTACGACGAGTACCGGGACCTGGGCGAGGCCGCCTGGTCGTGGGTGCTGGACCAGGTTCGCGAGGACGACGGGCCCTGGCTGCCGGAGACGGTGTCCGAGGAGGGCGAGGAAGGCGGCCCCGCCAAGGACCGGGACTGTCTCTACGCGGGCATCGCCGGTCTCGCGCCCGTCCTCGCCGAGATCGCCCTGCACCGCCCGCTGACCGACCGGGAGCGGGCGTTGGCGGACGGCATCGTGGCCCGGCTGTCGGCTGTCGCCCGGCAGCGCACGGAACCCTCGCTGTACGACGGTCTGGCCGGTGACGTGACCGCCCTGCGGCTGCTGCAGCCGGGCTCGGAGTCGGTGGCTCTGCGGCGGCTGGCCGAGTTGGCGGGGCCCGACGGCTGGCGGACCACCCTCGATTTCGAGAAGGGCTCGGACGCGCCCCTCAACGACATCATCATGGGCACCGCGGGCGTGGTCCTGACCGCCGTCTGGGCGGGCGGCGAGTACGCCGAGTCGATCGCGGCGACGGGCTGCGAGGCGCTGCTGCGGGTCGCGGACCGTACGGAGGCGGGGCTCGACTGGGGCATCGGGGCGACCACGGAGTGGCGGGCGCCGAACTACTCCCACGGCACCGCCGGAGTGGCCTCGGCGCTGGCCGTCGCGGGGGCCGCGCTGGGCCGCGACGACTTCGTCGAGGCCGCCGAGCGCGGGGCCCGGCACGTGCTGTCGGTGGGGCTGTTGGACGACGGCGGTTTCGTCGTCCCGCACACCATCCCGCCCTCGAAGCGCGAGGTCGAGCCGCTGACGTACACCTGGTGCCACGGTCCCGCCGGTACGTCACACCTGTTCACGGCGCTGGCCCACGCGGGCGTCACGGAGGTGTCGGGGCTCGGGGTCGGCGAGCTGCGGCAGCGCTGTCTGACCTCGATCCTCACCTCCGGGGTCCCGCGACGCCTTCGGCCCGGCTTCTGGGACAACGACGGCCGCTGCTGCGGCACGGCTGGCGTGGGCGACGTACTCCTCGACGCGGCCCAGGACAGCCCGCACGGCGACGGCTCGGAGTCCGACGGCGCGCGGACGCTCGTACAGGGCGCCCGGGTGATGGGTGACGCCCTGGTGGAGCGGGCGATCCGCGATGAGGCGGGGGCCCGTTGGCGCTTCGTCGAATACCGTCAGGAGCAGCCGCTGCTGCCCCCGGGCACCTCCTGGATGCAGGGCGCGGCGGGGATCGCGGCCTATCTCCTCCGGCTCGCCCGGTTCGGCGGGGCCGGGGCGGAGGCGGCGGTGGTCGACCGTCCCGACCAATGGTGGGCGGTCCCGGAGCGGCTGCGTACGACGGTCTCCTGAGCCCCGGCGGGAGCGGTCAGGTCAGGGCCTGTTCCGCCCAGATCGTCTTGCCGTTCCTGGTGTGCCGGGTGCCCCAGCTGGTGGTGAGCTGGGCGACCAGGAGCAGGCCCCGGCCGCCCTCGTCGGAGATCCGGGCCCGGCGCAGATGCGGTGAGGTCGAGCTGCCGTCGGAGACCTCGCAGATGAGCGTGCGGTCGTGGATCAGGCGGAGCTGGATCGGGTCGGCGCCGTAGCGGATGGCGTTGGTGACGAGTTCGCTGACGACCAGTTCGGTGACGAAGGCGGCCTCGTCCAGGCCCCACTCCTCCAGCTGGGCGACGGCGCGTCTGCGGGCCTCGGCGACCACCTCGAAGTCGGCGGGCAGGTCCCAGACGCGGACATGGGCGGCGTCCAGGGCGCGGGTGCGGGCCAGGACGAGGGCGACGTCGTCGGCCGGGTGCTTCGGCAGCAGGGCGGAGAGGACCTGGTCGCAGCGGTCTTCCAGGGAGACCGGGACGGTTTCCGTGCCCGTACCCGTGTGCGTACCCGCGTATCTGCCCGTGTCCCCGGTGGCCAGGGTTCTGGCCAGCAGGGCGATCCCCAGGTCGGCGTCCCGCTCGGCGGTGGCCTCCACCAGTCCGTCCGTGAAGAGGGCGACGAGGGTGCCCTCGGGCAGCCGGCTCTCGGTGGTCTCGAAGGGCAGGCCGCCGACGCCGAGCACCGGTCCGACGGCGACGTCCACGACCCGCGTGTCGCCGTCAGGGAGGACCAGTACGGGCGGCGGGTGGCCGGCGCTGGCGACGGTCAGCTCGCGGGAGACGGGGTCGTAGACGGCGTACAGACAGGTCGCGCCGGTCGCGCCGGCGCCGATCCGGGCGTCGCTCGGGTCGCTGTCGTCGTCGGCTGCGAGGCGCAGGACGAGGTCGTCGAGGTGGGCCAGGAGTTCGTCGGGCGGCAGGTCGACGTCGGCCAGGGTCTGGACCGCCGTACGCAGTCGGCCCATGGTCGCCGAGGCCTGGATGCCGTGGCCGACGACGTCGCCGACGACCAGGCCGACGCGCGCGCCGGAGAGCGGGATGACGTCGAACCAGTCGCCGCCGACGCCCGCCCGGGAGTCGGTGGGGAGGTAACGGGAGGCGACGTCCACCGCGGACTGCCGGGACGGGCCGCGCGGCAGCAGGCTTTCCTGGAGGGCGAGGGCGGTGGAGCGCTCGCGGGTGTAGCGGCGGGCGTTGTCGACGCAGAGGGCGGCGCGGCTCGCCAGTTCCTTCGCCAGCACGAAGTCGTCCTCGTTGAAGACGTCGGCCCGGGTACGCAGCAGGACGGCGACCCCCAGGGTCGTACCGCGCGCGATGAGCGGGACCGCCACCATCGAGGTGACGACGGTGCCGCGCAGCCGCTCGGCGCGCTCGGGCGCGCTCGCGATCCAACGGTCGAAGTCGGCGGCGCCGCTGCGGCTGAGCACCGTCTCACCGGTGCGCAGCGCGCGGGCGGGCGGGGAGTAAGGCGGGTAGGTGTCCGTGGCGCCCAGGCCCAGCACCGCGCCTGGCTCCCACTCCGTCCCGGAGGCGTGGGCGAGGCGGCGCAGCACGACATCGCCGTCAGGACCGGCCTCGGCGGGTTCGTCGCCGCGCATGACCGCCTCCAGCAGGTCGACGCTGGCGAAGTCGGCGAACCGGGGGACGACCAGATCGGCGAGTTCCTGCGCGGTGCGGTCGAGATCGAGGCTGGTGCCGATCGACACGGCCGCCTCGTCGAGCACGGCGAGCCGCTGCCGCGCCCAGTGCTGCTCGCTGCTGTCGAACCCGGCCATCCCGACCGCGCACACCTCGCCGGAGGCGTCCCGGACGGGCCACAGTTCCAGGTTCCAGGCGTGCTCACGGATGCCGGAGGGGGCCCGGGTGAAGCTCTCGTAGTGCGCGGGCTTTCCGGTCGCGGCCACGTCCTTCAGGGCCTGCAGCGTGCCGCGCCAGTCCACGTCCTCCGGCACGCCGTACGGGAAGACCCGGCCGATCAGCGCGGCCTCCTCGACGCCCATCACCTGGCCGGCCACGTCGTTCAGCCGCCGGTAGCGCTGCTCGATGTCGAAGACGGACATCGAGTACGACGCCTGCTGGAACGCCTGTTCCACCAGGTCGGGTCCGTCCTGATGTGCGTCGTCAACGTGCGCGGAGGCCATGGTTTCAGTGTCCTCCCCGCGCCCGGAGGGCAACAACCGAACACGTCCGAACGCGCACGGGGAGTTCGCGTACGCCATTTGTGGCGGTGGATCAGTGGGGCGGGTGGGAGACCGGCGGGGTCAGCGCGCCCAGTCGCCCCGGACATGCCCGAGGTGTCTGGTCATCACGGTCCGTACGCGTTCGGTGTCCCGGGCGAGGAGCGCGTCGAGGATCTCCAGGTGCTCCTCGGCGCTGGACGTCAGCAGACCGCGCTCGGCCAGCGCGGTCAGCCCGTACAGCCGGGAGCGCTTGCGCAGGTCGCCGACGACCTCGACCAGGTGTTCGTTGCCGGCCAGGGCGAGCAGCCCGAGGTGGAAGCGGCGATCGGTCTCGACGTAGGCGATGAGATCGACCCGCTCCGCCGCGGCCACGCTGCCCTCCGCATCCTTGCGCAGCGCCTCCAGGGCGGCCGGGTCGGCGGTCGCGGCGAGGCCGACGGTGGTCGGGATCTCGATCAGCGACCGGATGTGGGTGTACTCGTCGAGCTGCCGGTCGGAGACCGTGGTGACCCGGAACCCCTTGTTGGGCACGGGGTCGACCATGCCCTCCTTCACCAGGTCGAGCATGGCCTCGCGCACGGGGGTCGCCGAGACGCCGAACCGGGCGGCGAGCGAGGGCGCCGAGTAGACCTCCCCGGGCCGCAGTTCACCGGCGACGAGCGCGGCCCGCAGCGCGTCGGCGACACTCGCCCGGTAGCTGGGCCGCGGCCCGCCGAGGCTGGGCAGGGCGGGCCCGGTGGGCTGGGCGGCGGCCATGGCGTTCTCCTGGATGGATCTCAACTGGCGCTGGTTCTGGTCGCGGTGGTTCCGGTCGCGGTGGGTGGTTCTGGTCGCGCTGGTTCTTCTGGTGATGGGTGATGGGTGATGGGTGATGTCAGAGTACGAAGCCGGCCGGGAACGGATCGTCCGGGTCCAGCAGGTACTGGGCGGTGCCCGTGATCCAGGCCCGCCCGGTGATCGTGGGCACCACGGCGGGCCGCCCGCCGACCTCGGTGCTCTCGACGAGCCGCCCGGTGAACGACGTACCGATGAAGGACTCGTTCAAGAAGTCCTGGTGCAGGGGGAGTTCACCGCGCGCGTGCAACTGCGCCATCCGCGCGGAGGTCCCGGTGCCGCAGGGCGAACGGTCGAACCAGCCTGGGTGGATGGCCATCGCGTGCCGGGACCGGGTCGCGTCCGAGCCGGGGGCGGCCAGATAGACGTGGTGGACGCCGTTGATGGTCGGGTTCTCCGGGTGTACGGGGGGACTGTCGGCGTTGATCGCGTCCATCAGGGCGAGTCCGGCGGCGAGGATGTCGTCCTTGCGTTCGCGCTCGAAGGGCAGACCGAACTCGTCGAGGGGCAGGATGGCGTAGAAGTTGCCGCCGAAGGCCAGGTCGTACGTCACCGTCCGCCCGTCGGCGAGGGTCGCCTTCCGCCCCAACTCCACTGCGAAAGAAGGCACGTTGCGGATGGTGACCGCCTTGGCGGCACCGCCCTCCACCGCGACCTCGGCGACGACGAGCCCGGCCGGGGTGTCGAGCCGGATGGTGGTGACCGGCTCGACGACCGGGACCATGCCGGTCTCGACGAGCACGGTGGCGACACCGATCGTGCCGTGGCCGCACATCGGCAGATAGCCGGAGACCTCGATGTAGACGACGCCGTAGTCGCAGTCGGGCCGGGTCGGCGGCTGCAGGATCGCCCCGCTCATGGCGGCGTGCCCGCGCGGCTCGTCCATCAGGAAGTGCCGTACGTCGTCCCGGTGTTCGCGGAACCACAGCCGGCGTTCGTTCATGGTGTCGCCGGGGATGGTGCCGATACCGCCGGTGACGACCCGGGTCGGCATGCCCTCGGTGTGCGAGTCGACGGCGTGCAGGACGAGCTTGCTGCGCATGGGGGCGATCCTCTCAGGTGAACTCGGGTCGGCGGGTCCCGGTACTCAGGCGAGACCGAGGGCGACGGCCTTCTCGGTGGCCTCCCGGACCGCCTTCTCCTGCTCCGGCAGCAACGGCATGCGCGGCGGCCGGACGGGACCGCCGTGCCGTCCGACGATGTCCATCGACAGCTTGATCGCCTGCACGAACTCGACCTTGGAGTCCCAGCGGTGGAGGGCGTGCAGCTGCTGGTAGAGCGGCAGCGCGGTGGCCAGATCGCCCGCGATCGCGGCACGGTACAGCTCGACCGTGGCCCGGGGCAGGGCGTTGGGGTACCCGGCGACCCAGCCGACCGCCCCGGCGGTGGCCAGTTCGAGGAGTACGTCGTCGGCGCCGATCAACACATCGAGTTCCGGGGCGAGTTCCTGGATCTGGTAGATGCGCCGAGTGTCCCCGGAGAACTCCTTCACGCCCTTGATGAGCCCGGCCGCGTGCAGCTCGGCGAGCAGTTCGGGGGTGAGGTCGACCTTGGTGTCGATCGGGTTGTTGTAGGCCACGATGTCGATCCCGGCCTCGGCGACGGCCGCGTAGTGCGCGAGCACCGAACGCCGGTCGGCCCGGTAGGCGTTGGGCGGCAGCAGCATGACGGCGGCACAGCCGGCGTCCCTGGCCTGCGCGGCCCACCGGACGGACTCGGCGGACCCGTAGGCGGCGACACCGGGCATGACCCGGTCCCCACCGATCGCGTCAACTGCGGTCTCGACAACCTTGACCCGCTCCTCGACAGTGAGCACCTGATACTCACCGAGCGACCCATTGGGCACGACCCCGTCACACCCGTTCTCGACGAGCCAACGGCAATGATCGGCGTAGGCGGCGTAGTTGACGCTCAGATCGTCGTTCAACGGCAGAGCGGTGGCGACAAGAACACCGCGCCAGACGGGGACGGGGACAGTGGTGCCCATAAGAACCTCCAGTTTTCGAGACACAGGGGGAAAGCGCCCTGCTTTTAGGGGCGCGGGGAACTGCGCGACCAGCCACAACGGCGCAGCAGACAAATCACGACATCAGCCCCCGGGCTCCTCCGCCAACACACCCAACGGCACAGGACGAGCAAACGGCCGCTTCGCCAACCCCACCGAACACCCGGCAACCCCAGCAACCCCGGCCGCACAGACCCGCCCCTGACACCACCCCATACCGGCCCGGGTGAGCAGCTTCACGGTCCGCAGATCCGTCGCCCCCAACTCCCCCACCGCCTCCCGGACTTCCGCCGCAGTCACCTCCTCGCAGCGACAGACGACGGTGTCGTCGGTGACCTGCTCGACCCAGTGCGCGGGCGGGGCGTAAGCGACATCGACGGCGGCGAAGAACTTCCGCAACCGAGTACGGGTCCGGGCGGCAGAAGCCCAGTCGGCGGGACGCGGCTCGACTCCCGCCAGCCGCGCGGCGATCGACCGCCCGGCGATCTCCCCCTCGGCGAGTGCCAGCACCGCGCCCCCGATGCCGGTGGCCTCCCCCGCCGCCCAGACACCGTCGACATCGGTGCGCTGCTCGGCGTCCGTGACGACGAAGGCGTCGCCGTCCGCGTCGATCGCGCACCCGAGGCTCTCCGCGAGGTCGGTGTGCGCTAGCATGCCGTGTCCAACGGCCAGGGTGTCGCAGGCGATCCGCCGCTCGGTGCCCGGCCGTACCCGACCGTGCGTGTCCAGGGCGGCGACGGTGACGGCCTCGACGTGGTCGGTGCCGTGGGCCGCGACGACGGTGTGACGTACCGTCACCGGGACCTTGTGGCGCAGCAGTTGGGCCGCGTACCGGGCGGCCTCGGCGACCTTCGCAGGGTTTGCGGCGAGTGTGGCGGCGTGCCGTACGAAGTCGGCGGGGTGCGTGGACTCGACGTACGCGGCGACGTCGGCGCCCGCTGCGGCGAGCCCGGCGGCGACCGGCATCAGCAGTGGCCCGGTCCCGGCGACGACAGCCGTACGGCCCGGCAGGACGAGCCCGCCCTTGAGCATCGCCTGGGCGCCACCGGCGGTGAGGACACCGGGGAGGTTCCAGCCGGGGAAGGGCAGCACCTTCTCGTAGCCGCCGGTGGCGAGGAGGACGGCGTCGGCGGTGACGGTCTCCGACCCGGTCTGCGCGGGACCGAGCAGGGCATGCACCCCGAAGAGGCCGCCTCCGCCGAACTCCCACTCCACGAACCACACATGACGGTCCGCCAGATGACTGATCCGACCGGCCTCGACATGTGCGGCCAGCCGGTCCCGCAGCTTCGTCCAGGTACCCCAGGCATGGTGCAGGGCCTGCGGCCGGCGTGCCCTGAGCGGGGCAGCGGGCTGCCGGTAGAACTGGCCGCCGGCCTGGGCATCGGAGTCGAGCAGCAGGACCCGTACCCCCTGGTCGGCGGCGGTCAACGCGGCGGCGAGCCCGGCGGGCCCGGCACCGACGACCGCGAGCGAGGCTACGGCGCCCCGATGGGGGCGCGGGGCTGTATCTGTCGGCGGCTTCGCCGCGGGGCGCGACCAGCCCCCACCGGCCCGCAGCCGACGAACCACATCACCCGCACGGCCCTCAGCCGAGTCCGTCATGGCCGACCCCTTCCTGCGTCCGGATGGCATCGCCGGAGGCGACCTGTACCAGGCAAGCCCGCTGGTTGGGCCGGTCGTTGACGGTGACGAGGCAGTCGAAGCAGACCCCGATGCCACAGAAGACGCCGCGCGGCGCCCCGCTGCCCCGGGTGCTCCGCCAGGAGGTGATGCCCGCCGACCAGAGCACGGCGGCGACGGTCTGACCGGGCAGCGCGGCGGTCTCGTGTCCGTCGACGGTGACGGTGAAGGGCGGCCCGGGGTGGGCCCCGGCCAGCTCCAGCGGAGTCCTCTGTCTCACTGGCCGTCCTCCTCGAAGCGGTCCGGGCGGAACGGCGCGAGATCCAGCTCGGGCCGTCTGCCCGTCAACGACTGGGCGATCAGGTGCCCCGTACCGACCGCCAGCCCGATCCCCGCGCCCTCGTGCCCGCACGCGTGGTAGAGCCCGGGCGCCCGGGGGTCGGCCCCGACGGCCGGGAGATGGTCCGGCATGTACGGCCGGAACCCGAGATAGCCGCGCATCGCGTGCACCCCTGCGAGCATCGGGAAGAGCGCGGTGGCCTGGGCGGCCAGTCGCCGTACGACGGGCAGGGAGAACGTCCGGTCGAAGCCGACCCGTTCGCGGCTGGCCCCGATCAGCACCGGCCCCGCCGCCGTGCTCTCGACGACCGCCGAGGACTGGAGCCCGGCGTCGCCGCTGGCCACGTCGGCGACATAGTCGGCCGCGTACACCTTGTGCCGGACGGTGCCGGGCGGCAGCGGTTCGGTGACCAGGACGAAGCCGCGCCGGGGCAGCACGGGCAGGGTCACCCCGGCCAGCGCGGCGACCTCGGCGCCCCAGGTGCCGGCCGCGTTGACGACGGCCGGCGCGTGGATGTCGCCGTGCCCCGCCGTCCGGACGCCGCGCACCGAACCGTCGGGCGCGCACAGGATGTCGGTGACGGCGGTGCCGGTGCGCAGTTCGGCCCCGGCCCGCCTGGCCGCCCGTACGACCTGGGCGGCGGCGAGGGAGGGCATCACCTGGCAGTCCTGCGGGTACCGGACGCCGCCCGCGAGGCCGGGGGTCAAGTGCGGTTCGAGTTCGGCGAGTCGACCGGCGTCGACGACCTCGGCCTCGACACCGGCCGCCCGCTGCCCGGCGGCGAACGCGGTCAGCGCGGCCATGCCGGCCGCGTCGGAGGCGACGACGATCCCGCCCTTCGCCTCGAACTCGACGGAGCCGCCCATGCCGGGCTCGGCGGCGAGGTCGTACCAGAGGCGGGTGGAGAGCAGCGCGAGGTCCAGCTCCGGCCCCGGTTCCTTGTCGGAGACGAGCAGATTGCCCTCACCGGCACCGGTGGTGCCACCGGCCACCGGCCCCCGGTCGAGAACGAGGGTCGCCAGGCCCGCCCGGGCGAGGTACAGGGCGCATGCGGCACCCACCATTCCGGCACCGATGACCACAACGTCGCAGGTCAGTCGCTTGCTCACGCCAGTACAATGTCACATGTTCCCATCGACGCCAAGGGCGCCTAGGCTCGACTCGCCACCACCAGCCACCAGCCAGCCAGCCAGCAATGCTGACCGAGTCGACACGAAGAAGGTGCCCACAGGTGTCCAAGGATTCCGCCGAGACCGCTGGAACCGCCCACAGCGAGGAAACCGCCGAGACCAAGGACCGCAAGAACCGCCTCTACCCCTCCGTCTCCCCCCAGCTGGCCGAGCTGATGACGACGGGCTGGGCCGACACCGAACTCCAGGATCTGCGCCCCATCGAGCAGGCCCCGTACGCCGCCGAACGCCGTGCCGCCCTCTCCGCGCGTTTCCCCGGCGAGCGTCTGATCGTCCCGGCCGGGAACCTCAAGGTCCGTGCCAACGACACGCACTACCCGTTCCGCCCGGCCACCGAGTACGTCCACCTCACGGGCGACCAGACCGTGGACGCCCTCCTGGTCCTCGAACCCCGCGCGGACGCCGAGGGCCACGACGCCACCGCTTATCTCCTCCCCCGCTCCGACCGGGAGAGCGGCGAGTTCTGGCAGGGCGCCGCCAAGGGCGAGCTGTGGGTGGGCCGCCGGCACTCCCTCGCCGAGGCCGAACAGGTCCTCGGCCTGCCCTGCCGTGACGTCCGCGAGGCCGTCGCCGAACTGCGCGCGGCCCCCGCCGTCCCCACCCGGATCGTGCGCGGCCACGACGCCGAGGTCGAGGCGGCCGTGGCGACGGACGAGGAGCGGGACACCGAGCTGAGGACCGTCCTGTCCGAACTCCGCCTGGTGAAGGACGAGTGGGAGATCGGCGAGATGCGCAAGGCGGTCGACTCGACCGTACGCGGATTCGTGGACGTCGTACGGGAGTTGGCGACCGCGATCGCCACCTCGGAACGCTGGATCGAGGGAACCTTCTTCCGCCGGGCCCGACTTGAGGGCAACGACATCGGCTACGGCTCGATCTGCGCCGCCGGCGAGCACGCCACGATCATGCACTGGCAGCGCAACGACGGCGAAGTCCGCCCGGGCGAACTCCTGTTGCTCGACGCGGGCGTGGAGACGAACTCCCTCTACACCGCCGACGTCACCCGCACCCTCCCGATCAGCGGCACCTTCACCCCGCTCCAGCGCAGGATCTACGACGCGGTGTACGAGGCGCAGGAGGCCGGCATCCGCACGGTCAAGCCCGGTGCCGCCTACCGGGACTTCCATGTCACCGCCCAGCGGTACCTGGCCGGGAAGCTCGTCGAGTGGGGCCTGCTGGAGGGCGACCCGGACGACGTGTACGAGCTGGCGCTCCAGCGCCGCTTCACCATGGCGGGCACCGGTCACATGCTCGGCCTGGACGTGCACGACTGCGCCAAGGCGCGCACCGAGCTGTACGTCGACGGCACCCTCGAACCGGGCATGGTCCTCACGGTCGAGCCGGGCCTGTACTTCCAGCCGGACGACCTGACCGTGCCGCCGGAGTACCGGGGCATCGGGGTCCGGATCGAGGACGACATCCTGGTGACGGCGGACGGCCACGAGAACCTGTCGGCCGGGCTGCCCCGTACGTCCGACGAGGTCGAGGCATGGATGCGGGGCCTGACCGGCGCGTAGCACCGGTCGGCCCCGTCAGCACCTGTCACGGCGGGCCGCTCAGGCCTCCGTGAGGACGACCTCCTGGATCTGCTCCGAGGTGACCGTGGGCAGCGGGATGAAGCCCGAGCGGCGGAACTCGACCAGGCTGGTCTTCACCCGCGCCGGGCCGGGCTCATACGCGCCCGGCTCGGTGGCCTTGGTGCTGCTCCACCCGTGCCAGGAGCCGTCGCAGCTCGCGGGGAGGCTGTCCAGGCCGTGCCAGACGTTCTCGCCGCGCTCGATGGCCGCCGCGACCCGCACGGAACCGCCGGTGCTGAGGCAGCGGTAGCTGCCGGTGAGGGTGAGTTCACCGTCGGGGGTGATGCTGCCGGACTCGACGGTGACCTGGTCGAAGCCGTCGACGGCGGCTGCGGGGGTCGCGGCCTGGGAGACGGTCAGCAGCACGGCACCGGCGGCGAGGGCGGCGGCACGGGAGAGGGACCGGACGGAAACAGACATGGGAAACCTCCATTGGGGGGCTCCACAGGTACTGGCCCCGCGCGCCCGCGCGCGTGACCGTCACCCCTTCGTCGGCGAGTCGCGCACGCCGACTGCCCCGCTTTTCGGATCTTCTCGGGGATCTCATCCGTGATCTCGTCCGTGATCTCGTCCGTGATCTTCTCGGAACGGCGGATTGTCAGGGTGGTGTCACAGCACGTCCGCGTGCTGTCACGCTTCCCCGCCACGACTTGGCGCCGGGCCCCCGGCACGGGCATCGTCAGAAGTGGCAGCAGATCAGAGATTCACAGATGCGGAGGCACACCATGTGTTCACACCAGCCCGCGTGCCCCTCGGCCGACCGCCCCGACCGGGACGCCGCGCACATCGTCGCCTTCCACCCCGAGCAGGGCTGGAACCTCCTCTGCAACGGCGCGATCGTCTTCGACGACACCGGCGAGCTGCTGCCCGACGGCAGTGTGGTCTCCCCGCACCGGCTGACGACCGCGGCCTGAAAAACCCTGACGACCACTCCCTACGGCAGCACCGCGAAGCCGTCCAGCTCCACCAGGGCCGCCTCGTCCCAGAGCCGTACGATCCCGACGACCGCCATGGCCGGATAGTCGCGCCCCGCCAACCTCCGCCAGATCCGGCCGAGTTGCGGGGCCTGGGCGCGATAGTCGGCGACGTCCGTGGCGTACACCGTCACCCGGGCCAGGTCCCCGGCCGTACCGCCGGCCGCGTGCAGCGCGGCGAGCAGATTCCCGAGGGCCCGCTCGAACTGCTCGGGCAGGGTGTCTCCTACGACCTTCCCGTCGGCGTCGAGCGCGGTCTGGCCCGCGAGGAACACCAGCCGGGAGCCGGTGGCGACGACGGCGTGCGAGAAGCCCGCGGGCGGCGACAGGCCCGGCGGGTTGACGCGCTCGGCGGTCACAGGATCTCCCCCGTCATCTGCGCCCCCTTGTACAACTCCTTGGCGATGACCGTCCGTTGGACCTCGCTGGCCCCTTCGTAGATACGCGGCGCCCGTACCTCCCGGTAGAGGTGTTCGAGGAGATGGCCGCGCCGCAGCGCCCGCGCGCCGTGCAGTTGGACGGCCGCGTCGACGACGTACTGCGCGGTCTCGGTGGCCAGCAGCTTCGCCATCGCGGCCCGCCCGGGCACGCCTTGGGCGCCTTCGTCGTACGCGGACGCCGCCGCGTAGACCATCAGCCGGGCCGCCTCCGTGCGCAGGGCCATCTCGGCGACCTGGTGGGCCACGGCCTGGAGGTCCTTCAACTTGCCGCCGAACGCGTCCCGTTGGCTGGTGTGAGCGAGGGTCGCGTCCAGGGCGGCCTGGGCCATGCCGACCGCGAAGGCGCCGACGCTCGGCCGGAACAGGTTCAACGTGCCCATGGCGACCCGGAATCCGTGGTCGGGTTCACCGATGACGTCGTCCTCGGTCACCGGTACGGCGTCCAGGGCGAGGGCGCCGATCGGGTGCGGGGAGAGCATGTCGAGGGCGCTGCCGGTGAGGCCGGGCCGGTCGGCGGGGAGCAGGAAGGCGGTGACTCCACGGGCCCCGGCGCCCGCTGTCGTACGGGCGAAGACGGTGTAGAAGTCGGCCTCGGGGGCGTTGGAGATCCAGCACTTCTCCCCGGTGAGGCGCCAGCCGGAGGGGCCGTCGGGGTCGGCTGCGAGCGACAGGGCCGCCGCATCCGAACCCGCGCCGGGCTCGCTCAGTGCGAAGGCGGCCACCGCGCTGCCGTCGCTCACCCGGGGCAGCCAGTGTTCGCGCTGGGCCGGGGTGCCGTGGGCGTGGACCGGGTGGGCGCCGAGGCCCTGGAGCGCGAGGGCGGTCTCCGCCTCGGTGCAGGAGTGCGCGAGGGACTCCCGCATCAGACAGAGATCCAGCGCGCCCGAGGTGAACAGCCTTGACAGCAGGCCGAGTTGGCCGAGTTCGGCGACGAGGGGGCGGTTCACGCGGCCCGGTTCGCCCTTCTCGGCGAGCGGGCGCAGCCGGTCGGCGGCCAGCGTGCGCAGCTCGGCACACCAGGCGGCCTGGGCCGGTTCGAGCGAGAATACGGGCATCGCCGGTCCTCACCTCCGGGGCCGTCGTCCGCGACCCCTCCCCGACGTTATCGCGCACCGTTGACTGCCGTCACCAAGACGATACGCTCCTTGTGCAGGACGGGCCCAGACCGCAGGACGGGCCCGGACCCCGGCCCACCACTACGCCGACCACGGCAAGGGGGCGCCCCGCCATGGATCCCATGCACCCCACGCATCCCCGGCCGCCCGGGTACGGCAGGGCTCCCGAGGACCGCGCCGACCCCGTGGCTCCCGCGCGCCGGGTCCCCTCGGCCCACGTCGACACCTTCGCGCGCGACCACCTCCCGCCCCCGGACCAGTGGCCGGACCTCAGCTTCGACCTGCCCGAGCTGCACTACCCCGAACGGCTCAACTGCGCGGCCGAGCTGCTGGACGGCGCCGGCTCCGCCCCCGGGCGCCCGGTGTTCCGTACCGCCGCCGGTGAGACATGGACGTACGGCGAGCTGCGCACCCGGGTGGACAGGGTCGCGCACGTGCTCACCCGGGACCTCGGGGTCGTACCCGGCAACCGGGTGCTCCTGCGCGGCCCCACCACGCCCTGGCTCGCGGCCTGCTGGCTGGCGGTGCTGAAGGCGGGGGCCGTCGCGGTCACCGTGCTGGCGCAGCAGCGTCCGCACGAGCTGAGCACGATGTGCGAGATCGCCGGGATACGGCACGCCCTGTGCGACAGCCGGGCCCTGGACGACCTCGCCAGGGCCGGGATACCGGGGCTGCGGATCATGCCGTACGGCGGTGACGGCCTCGACGACCTGCTGAACCGTCCGGTGCCCGGGACCCCGTACCCGGCCGTGGACACGGCAGCCGACGACGTGGCGCTGATCGCTTTCACGTCCGGCACCACCGGTCGCCCGAAAGGGTGCATGCACTTCCACCGGGACGTTCTCGCCATCGCGGACACCTTCTCGCGGCATGTGCTGAAGCCGCGCGCGGACGACGTGTTCGCGGGCAGTCCGCCGCTCGGTTTCACCTTCGGGCTCGGCGGTCTGGTGGTCTTCCCGATGCGGGTCGGGGCGAGTGCGCTCCTGCTCGAACAGGCGGGCCCCAAACAGCTGTTGCCGGCCATCGCCGAGCACGGTGTGTCGGTGCTGTTCACCGCGCCGACGGCGTACCGGGCGATGCTCGACGGGCTGGACTCGCACGACACCGGCTCGCTGCGGCGCTGTGTCTCGGCGGGCGAGAACCTGCCCGCGGCCACCTGGCAGGCCTGGTACGAGCGGACCGGGCTGCGGCTGATCAACGGCATCGGCGCGACCGAGCTGCTGCACATCTTCGTATCGGCGGCCGACGAGGACATCAGGCCCGGGACGACCGGGGTGCCGGTGCCGGGGTGGCACGCGCGCGTGCAGGACGAGAACGGTGAGCCGGTGCCGGACGGGACGCCCGGGCTGCTCGCGGTACGCGGTCCCGTCGGGTGCCGGTATCTCGCCGATCCCCGACAGGGCACATATGTGCGGGACGGGTGGAACATCACCGGGGACACGTATGTCCGCGAGGCCGACGGGTACTTCCGGTACGTGGCCAGGGCGGACGACATGATCATCTCGGCCGGGTACAACATCGCGGGCCCCGAGGTCGAGGAGGCGCTGCTGCGCCATCCGGACGTCGTGGAGACGGCCGTGGTGGGGCGGGACGACGAGGCACGCGGGCAGGTCGTGGTGGCGTACGCCGTGCTCAAGGAGGGCGTACGGCAGGACGCGGAGGCGTTGCGCGCGTTCGTCAGGGCGGAGCTGGCACCGTACAAGTGTCCGCGCGAGTTCGTCTTCCTGGACGCGCTGCCCCGGACGGCGACCGGAAAGCTCCAGCGCTTCCGGCTGCGAGCGGCCGACCCGGCACAGTCCCCCTCATGAAGTGATCTTGACCGAAATTCATGCACCGGAGGTAGTTGACCAGCGGAAATGGCGACAACCAGTGATTCCGGCGGCCTAAAATGATCAACGTGTCCGAACTGCACGCCCCTCGGTCCCTCATCGTCACGCTCTACGGCGCGTACGGCCGTTTCATGCCCGGCCCCGTACCCGTCGCCGAGCTGATCCGGCTCCTCGCCGCGGTCGGCGTCGACGCGCCCTCCGTCCGCTCGTCCGTGTCCCGGCTGAAGCGGCGCGGTCTGCTCCTGCCCGCCCGTACGGCGCAGGGTGCGGCCGGGTACGAACTCTCGCCGGACGCCCGCCAGTTGCTCGACGACGGCGACCGGCGTGTGTACGCCGCCGAGCCTCCCCCGCACGACGAGGGCTGGGTGCTCGCGGTGTTCTCCGTCCCCGAGTCGGAGCGCCAGAAGCGCCATGTCCTCCGCTCCCGCCTGGCCGGACTCGGCTTCGGCACGGCGACCCCGGGCGTCTGGATCGCCCCCGCGCGCCTCTACGAGGAGACCCGGCACACCCTGGAACGGCTGCGCCTGGACCCGTACGTCGACTTCTTCCGAGGTGAGCACCTGGGCTTCGCGGCGACGGTCGAGGCGGTGTCCCGCTGGTGGGACCTGGCCGCGATCGCCAAGGAGCACGAGGCCTTCCTCGACCGGCACGCGCGCGTGCTGCACGACTGGGAGAAACGCGCGGACACCCCGCCCGAGGAGGCGTACCGCGACTATCTGCTGGCCCTGGACTCCTGGCGCCATCTGCCGTACGCCGACCCCGGCCTGCCCGCGCACCTCCTCCCGGCGGACTGGCCGGGCGTCCGCTCGGCGGCGGTGTTCCAGGGGCTGCACGGGCGGCTGCGGGACGCGGGGGCGGGGTTCGTGGGGCTGTGACACGTGTCCGATTCCGGTGAGACGCGGGTGAGACGCCGGTGACACGTGCACTCGCGTGTGACCTCAGCCACATCAGCTGTCACTAACGCAACCCTCAGGTTCCTCTTCGCCTCTTCTCAAGTTTCTTACCTAGCGTCCGTGGGGCCGCACGCCGGGAGAGAGACGAGGACTGTTGCGTATGACCACCACGGCCAGGCCCACGGGACCGACCGGGACCAGGGCTCGGGGAGCCACTGTCTGGCTCACCGGGCTGCCGAGCGCGGGTAAGACGACGATCGCCCAACTGCTCGGCGACCGGCTGCGCACCGAGGGACGCCGGGTGGAGGTCCTCGACGGCGACGAGATCCGCCGCTTCCTCTCCGCCGGCCTCGGCTTCTCCCGCGAGGACCGCAACACCAACGTCCAGCGCATCGGCCTCGTCTCCGAGGTGCTCGCCCGCAACGGCGTCCTGTCCGTCGTCCCGGTGATCGCCCCCTACGCCGACAGCCGCGAGGCCGTTCACAAACGGCACGACGCGAGCGGGACCCCGTACATCGAGGTGCATGTCGCGACCCCGGTCGAGGTGTGCAGCGAACGGGACGTGAAGGGCCTGTACGCCCGGCAGGCGGCGGGCCGACTGACCGGCCTGACCGGCGTCGACGACCCGTACGAGCCGCCGGTGGACCCGGCGTTGACCCTGCGGACGCAGGAGCAGACGCCTGCGGAGTCGGCGGACGCGGTGTACGCGTTGCTGGCGGAGCGGGGGCTCGTGTGAGTGGGGCCCAGGTGAGTAGGGCTCAGGCGAGTGGCTTCGTGCTGTCGCATCTGGATGCCCTGGAGTCCGAGGCGGTTCACATCTTCCGTGAGGTGGCGGGGGAGTTCGAGCGGCCGGTGATTCTCTTCTCCGGCGGCAAGGACTCGATCGTCATGCTGCATCTGGCGCTCAAGGCGTTCACGCCGACCGCGATTCCCTTCTCCCTCCTGCATGTTGACACCGGGCACAACTTCCCCGAGGTCCTTGAGTACCGGGACCGGGTGGTGGCTGCCCATGGGCTGCGGCTGCATGTGGCCTCCGTGCAGGAGTACATCGACCGGGGTGCGCTGCGGGAGCGGCCGGACGGGACGCGGAATCCGCTCCAGACCGTGCCGTTGACGGAGCGGATCCAGGCGGAACGGTTCGACGCCGTGTTCGGGGGCGGGCGGCGGGACGAGGAGAAGGCGCGGGCGAAGGAGCGGGTGTTCAGTCTGCGGGACGAGTTCTCGCAGTGGGATCCGCGCAGGCAGCGGCCGGAGTTGTGGAATCTGTACAACGGGCGGCACGCGCCCGGCGAGCACGTCCGCGTGTTCCCGCTCTCCAACTGGACGGAGCTGGACGTCTGGCAGTACATCTCCCGCGAGGGCATCGAGTTGCCCGAGATCTACTTCGCGCACTACCGCGAGGTGTTCCGGCGGGGCGGAATGTGGTTGACCGCCGGTGAGTGGGGCGGGCCGCGGGCGGACGAGGCCGTCGAGAAGCGCCGGGTGCGGTACCGGACCGTCGGCGACATGTCCTGCACGGGTGCCGTCGACTCGGACGCGGGCACGCTCGACGCCGTGATCGCGCAGATCGCCGCGTCCCGGCTCACCGAGCGGGGGGCCACCCGTGCCGACGACAGGATGTCCGAGGCCGCGATGGAAGACCGTAAGCGCGAGGGGTACTTCTAGCCATGACCAGCACCATCGACACGGCCGTCACCATCGACACCCTGCGGTTCGCGACGGCCGGTTCGGTCGACGACGGCAAGTCCACCCTCGTGGGGCGGCTGCTGCACGACTCCAAGTCGATCCTCACCGACCAACTGGAGGCCGTGGAACGGGTTTCGGCGAGCCGGGGCCAGGACACTCCCGACCTGGCACTGCTGACGGACGGGCTGCGGGCCGAGCGCGAGCAGGGCATCACGATCGACGTGGCATACCGCTACTTCGCCACCCCCAAGCGCCGGTTCATCCTCGCCGACACACCAGGTCACGTGCAGTACACCCGCAACATGGTGACGGGTGCCTCCACGGCCGACCTGGCGATCGTCCTCGTGGACGCCCGCAACGGCGTGGTCGAGCAGACCCGACGGCACGCGGCTGTCGCGGCGCTGCTGCGGGTGCCGCACGTCGTGCTCGCGGTCAACAAGATGGACCTGGTCGGGTACGAGGAGGAGCGGTTCGACCGGATCGTCGCCGAATTCGCCGCGTACGCCGAGGAGTTGGGCGGCGGGTTGGGCTGTGGCTTGGGTAGTGGGTCGAGTGGCGGGTCGGGCGGTGGGGTGGATGGTGGGTCCGGGGTGGCCGGCTTCACGCCGGTCCCTGTCTCGGCGCTCGTCGGGGACAACGTCGTAGACCCGTCCACGCACATGGACTGGTACGGCGGGCCGGTGCTCCTCGATCACCTGGAGAACGTGTCGGTGGCGGTGGGCGGCGACTCCGCCGACGCGCCCGCCCGCTTCCCCGTGCAGTACGTGATCCGGCACGGCGAAGTCCGGCACTACGCCGGGCAGTTGGTGTCGGGCTCGCTGCGGGTGGGCGACCGGGTGACCGTTCAGCCGTCCGGGGAGACCTCCGAGATCACCGGTATCGATGTGCTGGGCACGGCGGCCCGGGTCGCGTACGCGCCGCAGTCGATCAGCGTCAGTCTGGCCGACCAACGGGACTTCTCACGCGGGGACATGCTCACCGCCGGTGCGGACGCGCCCGCGCTCACGCAGGACGTCCACGCCTCCGTCTGCCATCTCACCGACCGCCCGTTGCGCGTCGGCGACCGGGTCCTGGTGAAGCACACGACCCGTACGGTCAAGGCCGTGGTCAAGGACCTCGGCGGGGCTGCCGAGTTGGCGGCGAACGACCTGGGCCGCATCACCCTGCGCACCGCCGAGCCACTCGCCCTCGACGACTACGCGGTGTCCCGCCGCACGGGCGCGTTCCTGCTGGTCGACCCGGCGGACGGCTCGACGCTGACGGCGGGCATGGCCGAGGTCAACTCCCCAGTGTGAGCCGGGGTTTGGGGGCGTCCGTGCGTCCGCTGCGGGGGCGTCGGCTGCCCGCGCGGTACGGCGTCGGCCAGACGGCGCCCGGACCCTCGTACCCCTGCTCGGCCGCCGCGTGCAGGGTCCAGTTCGGGTCGTAGAGGTGGGGGCGGGCGAGCGCGCAGAGGTCTGTACGGCCCGCCAGGATCAGGGAGTTGACGTCGTCCCAGGAGGAGATCGCGCCGACGGCGATCACCGGGGCGCCGGTCTCGTGGCGGATGCGGTCGGCGAACGGGGTCTGGTACGAACGGCCGTACTCCGGGCGCTCGTCGGCCACGACCTGCCCGGTCGAGACGTCGATCGCGTCGGCGCCGTGGGCGACGAAGGCGCGTGCGATGGCGACGGCGTCCTCGGCCGTCGTACCGCCGTCGGCCCAGTCGGTGGCCGAGATACGGACGGTCATGGGCCGCTCCCCCGGCCACACCTCCCGTACGGCGTCAAAGACTTCGAGGGGGAAGCGGAGCCGCGCGGTGAGCGGGCCGCCGTACGCGTCCGTGCGGTGGTTGGTGAGCGGGGAGAGGAAGCCGGAGAGCAAGTAGCCGTGGGCGCAGTGGAGTTCGAGGAGATCGAAGGACGCGTCGGCGGCCCGGCGGGCGGCTGCGGTGAACTGCTCGCGAATGGTGGCAAGTTGAGTGTGGGTGAGTTCGTGCGGGGTCTGGCTGCCGGGGCGGTACGGGAGCGGGGAGGCGGCCAGCAGGGGCCAGTTGCTGTCGCCGTCGGCCAGGGGCTCGTCCATGCCCTCCCACATCAGCTTCGTCGAACCCTTGCGGCCTGAGTGGCCGAGCTGGAGGCCGAGTGCGGTACCGGGGGCATGCGCGTGCACGAAGGCGGCGATGCGCTGCCAGGCCTCGGCCTGTTGGTCGGTGTAGAGGCCGGCGCAGCCCGGGGTGATGCGGCCCTCGGGGCTCACGCACACCATCTCGGTCATCACCAGCCCGGCGCCGCCCAGCGCGCGGGCGCCCAGGTGGACGAGGTGGAAGTCACCGGGGACGCCGTCGGTGGCCGAGTACATGTCCATGGGGGACACGACGACGCGGTTGCGGAGGGTCAGTTCGCGCAGTCGGAAGGGCGTGAACATGGGCGGGGTGGCGGGCGGGCAGCCGAACTCCCGTTCCACGGCGGCCGTGAAGTGCGGGTCGCGCAGGCGCAGGTTGTCGTGGGTGACGCGGCGGCTGCGGGTGAGGAGGTTGAACGCGAACTGGCGGGGCTGCTGGTCGAGATAGAGCGGCAGGTTCTCGAACCACTCCAGGCTGGCGCGGGCCGCCCGTTGTGTGGACTCGACAACAGGCCGCCGCTCCTCCTCGTACGCCGTCAGCGCCTCGGCGAGCGTCGGCCGCTCCTCCAGACAGGCGGCGAGCGCGAGGGCGTCCTCGACGGCGAGCTTGGTGCCGGAGCCGATGGAGAAGTGGGCGGTGTGGGCGGCGTCGCCCAGGAGGACGACGTTGCCGTGGGACCAGCGGTCGTTGACGACCGTACGGAAGGTGGTCCAGGTGGAGTTGTTGGCGCGCAGGGGGCGTCCGCCGAGGGCGTCGGCGAAGATTTTCGCGCAGCGGTCGACGGAAACGGAAGAGGCTGTGTCCGGTTCGTTTTCGTTGAAGCCCGCCGCCCGCCATACCTCCTCGCGCATCTCGACGATCACGGTTGAGGCGTCGGGGGCGTACGGGTAGCCGTGCAGCTGCATCACGCCGTGTTCCGTCTCCGCGATCTCGAAGCGGAAGGCGTCGAAGGCGAAGTCGGCGGCGAGCCAGAGGTAGCGGCAGCGGTGGGTGGTCAGTCGGGGGCGGAACTCCTGGGCGTAGGCCTCGCGGGTGGTGCTGTGGACTCCGTCGGCCGCGATGACCAGGTCGTGCGTCTCCGCCAGCCAGGCCGGGTACGGCGCCTCCGTACGGAAGCGCAGCTCTACGCCGAGTTCGCGGCAGCGGGTGTGCAGGATTTCGAGGAGTTGCTGTCTGCCGAGGGCCGCGAAGCCGTGGCCTCCGGAGGTGTGGCGGGTGTTGCGGTGGACGATGTCTATGTCGTCCCAGCGGGTGAAGTGGTGTTGCAGGGCTTCGTAGACGGCGGGGTCGGCGTGTTCTATGCCGCCGAGGGTTTCGTCGGAGAGGACGACTCCGAAGCCGAAGGTGTCGTTTGGGGCGTTGCGTTCCCAGAGGGTGATTTCGCGGTCGGGGCGGAGGCGTTTCAGCAGGGCTGCGGCGTATAGGCCTGCGGGGCCGCCGCCGATTATCGCGATGCGTTGGGGGTTGCTGGTCGTCGTTGGCGGGTGCGGCGCCGCTGTGGCTGGGCGCGCAGTTCCCCGCGCCCCTGAGGGGGCTGCCCCTGGAGTCCGCTTCATTTGCCGCGCCACTTCGGGGGGCGTTTTTGCGTGAACGCCTCGTGGAATTCCTTGTAGTCCTCGCCCGTCATCAGCAGAGCCTGGGTGGCGGCGTCGAGTTCCACGGCCGCCGCCAGGGGCATGTCCAGTTCGGCGGTGAGGAGGGCCTTGGTCTGGGCGTATGCCAGGGCCGGGCCCTCGGCGAGGCGGTGGGCGAGGGTCTGGGCGGCCTCGTCGGCTCGGCCTTCGTCGGTCAGTTCGCTGATCAGGCCGATGCGCTCGGCCTCGGGGGCGCGTACCGGCTCGCCGAGCATCAGGAGGCGGGTGGCGTGGCCGAGGCCGACGACGCGGGGCAGCAGGTAGGCGGCGCCCATGTCGCCGCCCGAGAGGCCGACCCGGGTGAACAGGAACGCGAAGCGGGCGGAGGGGTCGGCGACGCGGAAGTCGGCGGCCAGCGCGAGGACGGCCCCGGCGCCCGCCGCCACTCCGTGCACCGCCGCGATCACCGGGAACGGGCACTCCCGTACCGCCCGCACGACCTGCCCGGTCATCCGGTTGAAGTCGAGCAGCTGGGCCGTGTCCATGCCCAGGGTGGCGCCGATGATCTCGTCGACGTCGCCGCCGGAGCAGAAGCCGCGGCCTTCGCCGGCCAGCACCAGCGCCCGTACGGACCGTTCCCGGGACAGCTCGGCGAGGAGGTCGCGCAGGTCGGCGTAGGCGCCGAAGGTGAGGGCGTTGAGCTTCTCCGGGCGGGCGAGGGTGACGGTGGCGACGCCGGTGGGAGTGAGGTCCAGGCGGAGGTGGTGCCAGGTGGAGGTGCGGGGGGTCGAGCCGGTGAAGGGACTCATGGTTCAAAATTATCACCGATATGTGACTGTCGTCATGAGAGCGCGATAGAGGAATGGGGAGGAGGGGGCGCTCACGCGGTCTGTTTCGGTGATGCGGTCGCGTCACGAGGTGTCAATAACGCGGTAACAGTGGGAGGGGTTGCGGGAGACGGGCCGTTGGTCTGGGTAAGCCGAACGGTGAGCGGGACTGCCGAAGGTCCCGTGCGGCGCCCGACAAATGCCTCTGCCGGGCCTCGCCGTACCATTCCTATTGTTGAAAGCAGGACAGCCTGCTCCATGAACGGAACCGCCTTGCAAGAACCCCCCGCCTCCGCCCCCGCCTCCTGGCGTATCGCCCTGCCGCACACCGCCGCGGCGGTGCCCGTCGCCCGTGCGCTGGTCCGTACCGCCTTGGCCGAGCTGGAGCATGCGGCGGCGGACTGCGACACCGCGGAGCTGCTCACTGCGGAGCTGGTGGCGAACGCCGTGGAGCACACGGCCGGGGACGCGCCGATAGAGCTGGTGGTGGAGCTGCTGCCGACCAGCTGCCAGGTCGAGGTCCACGATCCGGACCCGGCACCGCCGGGGAATCTGACGCGACCGGTGTCGGAGGAGCCGGATCCCTGGCAGGAGCACGGACGGGGCCTGCTCCTGATCCGCACCCTCAGCTCGTCCTGCGGCCACCGGACGACTGCGTCGGGCAAGGCGGTGTGGTTCAGGGTGCCCGTGGTGCCGGCACAGTGGCGTCGGGCGTAGGGCTTTTCCTCGCCCCCGCCGCCCCTACCCGTCCCATCCTTCGGGGGCTCCGCCCCCGAACCCCCGCTCCTCAAACGCCGGAGGGGCTGGGTATGTCAGCCCGTCCGGCGTTTGAGGACAAAGGGGGGTCTGGGGGCGCAGCCCCCAGGGATGGGAACGGGTAGGGGCGGCGGGGGCGAGGAAAAAGTCGCCTCAGCCCAGCGCAGCGACCAGCACAGCCTTGATCGTATGCAACCGATTCTCCGCCTCGTCGAACACGACCGAGTGCCCCGACTCGAACACCTCGTCCGTCACCTCCAGCGACTCCAGCCCGTACGTCTCGTATATCTCCCGCCCGACCTTCGTCCCCAGATCATGGAACGCCGGCAGACAGTGCAGGAACTTCACCCCCGAGTTCCCCGTCGCCCGCAGCACATCCATCGTCACCGCATACCCGGCCAGCGCAGCGATCCGCTCCGCCCAGATCTCCTTCGGCTCCCCCATCGACACCCACACGTCGGTGGCGACGAAGTCGACCCCCAGCACCCCCTCCGCCACCGACTCCGTCAGCGTCACCCGCGCCCCGCTCGCCTCCGCCAGCTTCCGCGCGTCGGCGACGACCGCCTCGGCGGGCCAGTACGCCCTCGGCGCGACGATCCGTACGTCCATGCCGAGCAGCGCGCCGGTGACCAGATACGAGTTCCCCATGTTGAAGCGCGCGTCGCCGAGGTAGGCGAAGGCGATCTCCCGCAGCGGCCTGCCGCCGCCGTGCTCGACCATCGTCAGTACGTCGGCCAGCATCTGGGTCGGGTGCCAGGCGTCGGTCAGGCCGTTGAAGACGGGCACGCCCGCGTGCGCCGCCAGCTCCTCGACCGCCTCCTGGCTGTCACCCCGGAACTCGATCCCGTCGTACATCCGTCCGAGCACCCGCGCGGTGTCCTTGACCGACTCCTTGTGCCCCATCTGCGAACCCGACGGATCGAGGTACGTCGTCGAGGCCCCCTGGTCCGCCGCCGCGACCTCGAACGCGCAGCGCGTACGCGTCGAGGTCTTCTCGAAGATCAGCGCGATGTTCCTGCCCACCAGATACCGCGTCTCGGTCCCGGCCTTCTTCGCCGCCTTCAGCTCCGCGGCGAGATCGAGCAGCCCGCGGAACTCCTCCTCGGTGAAGTCCAGCTCCTTGAGGAAGTGGCGGCCGGCGAGGGCGGTCGGGACAGTCGCCATGGGGGCGCTCCAAGTGATCCGGCAGTACGTACATGACACAGACGCGTGGAAGTCTATACGACTCCTCACATTTATATACGGCCGGATTTCTCCTAGGTTTCCTAGGTCTTCCAGGTCATCCAGATCGTCCAAGTCATCCAGGTCGTCTAGGTCACCGCGTCCCGCTCCACCGGACAGCTCATGCACCGCGGCCCGCCCCGCCCCCGCCCCAGCTCGCTCCCCGGGATCTCGATCACCTCGATGCCCTGCTTGCGCAGATGCGTGTTCGTGGTCGCGTTGCGCTCGTACGCGACGACCACACCCGGCTCGACCGCGAGGACGTTGCAGCCGTCGTCCCACTGCTCGCGCTCGGCCGCGTGCACGTCCTGGGTGGCCGTGAGGACGCGGATCTCGCTGAGGCCCAGCGCGGCGGCGATCGCCCGGTGCATGTGCTCCGGCGGATGGTCGGTGACCTTCAACTCCTTGTCACCGACGCCCGGTTCGATGGTGTACGAGCGGAGCATGCCGAGTCCGGCGTACTGGGTGAAGGTGTCCCCGTCGACCATCGTCATCACCGTGTCGAGGTGCATGAACGCGCGCCGTTTGGGCATGTCGAGCGCCACGATCGTCTCGGCCGACCCGGCGGCGAACAGCTTGTGCGCGAGCATCTCGACCGCCTGGGGCGTGGTGCGCTCGCTCATGCCGATGAGTACGGCGCCGTTGCCGATGACGAGGACGTCGCCACCCTCGATGGTGGAGGGGTAGTCCGCCTGCCCCTGCGACCAGAGGCGGAAGGTTTCGTCATGGAACGCCTCGCTGAAGAGGGGGTGGTGCCGGTAGATCGCCTCGAAGTGCACGGTCTCCCGCTGCCTGGCCGGCCAGCGCATCGCGTTGATGGAGACGCCGTCGTAGATCCAGGCGGAGGTGTCGCGGGTGAAGAGGTGGTTGGGGAGGGGGCCGAGGAGGAAGTCGTCCAGCTCCATGACGTGGAAGCGGACCGAGGTCGGTTCGGCGTGCGCGGCGAGGAACTCGCGCTTGGTGATGCCGCCGATGAGCAGTTCGGCCAGTTCGGCGGCGGGCAGGTTCTCGAAGGCGGCTCTGAGGTGGTCGGTGGCGAGCGGACCGTACTCCTTCTCGTCGAAGACCCGGTCCAGTACGAGGGTCCGGGCCACCGGGATCGCCAGGGCCTCGGTGAGCAGGTCGCCGAAGAGGTGGACGGCGACGCCCCGGTCGCGCAGCACGTCGGCGAAACCGTCGTGCTCGGCGCGCGCCCGGCGTACCCACAGCAGGTCGTCGAAGAGGAGGGCGTCCTTGTTGCTGGGGGTGAGCCTTTTGAGCTCTAGGTCCGGCCGGTGCAGGATGACGCGGCGCAGCCGCCCGGCCTCGGAGTCGACATGGAATCCCATACCTCCATCCTGACCACTCCGCACCGCGTTCACCCGCCGGCCGGCGGATGTGGGGGATAACCCTCACCACACCGCTCCCCCGCCACTCCCGCATCTCGTCCCCTTGACGATAAGCGGATGGACCGAATATCGTCCACTTGACGAAAAGTGCTGCGGAGGGACGACAGACACATGGCCGACATCACCCGGCGCCTCGGCTGGCGCCATCTGCGGGGCACGCCCACGGCCCACATCCGCCACCACCGCTCGGGCCAGTTGACGCACGACGGCCCCGGACTCAGCTTCTGGTTCCGCGCGCTGACCGCAACGCTCTCCGAAGTCCCGGTCGACGACCGCGAGTTGGCGATGACCTTCCATGCCCGTACGTCCGACTTCCAGGACGTCGCGGTCCAGGCGACCGTCACCTACCGCGTCAGCGACCCCGCCCTCGCCGCCGCCCGCCTCGACTTCTCCGTCGACCCGGACACCGGCGTCTGGCGCGGCGCACCCCTGGAGCAGCTGGCGACGCTGCTGACGGAGACGGCCCAGCAGCACGCCCTGGACGTCCTCGCCCGTACGCCCCTGTCGTCCGCGCTGGTCGACGGGGTGGCGTCGGTACGGGAGCGGGTCGCGGCGGGACTGGCCGCCGAGCCGCGCCTGCCGGCCACGGGCATCGAGGTCGTCGCCGTACGCGTGGTGGCCCTGCGGCCGGAACCCGAGGTCGAGCGGGCGCTGCGCACCCCCGCCCGCGAGCAGATCCAGCAGGAGGCCGACCGGGCGACGTACGAACGCCGTGCGGTGGCCGTGGAACGCGAGCGGGCCATCGCCGAGAACGAGCTGGCCAGCCAGATCGAACTCGCCCGGCGCGAGGAGCAGTTGGTCGACCAGCGGGGTACGAACGCCCGCCGCGAGGCCGAGGAGTACGCGGCTGCCGACGCGGTACGGGCCGAGGCGGAGGCGGCGCGCGTGGTGCGGCTCGCGGAGGCGGAGGCCGAGAGCGTGCGGGGCGTGGGCGAGGCGCGGGCCGAGGCCCAGGCGGCGTGGCTGCGCGCCCACGCCGACGCGGACGTGGCACTGCTGCACGCCCTGACGGGCACCCGGCTCGCCGAGAACCTGCCCCGGATCGACAGCGTGACGGTGTCGCCGGACGTCCTGACCGGCCTGCTCGCCAGGCTGGGCGGCGGAGCGCGGGAGTGAGCCTCGCGCCACGGGCCGTACTGGTCCATCGCACCACGGAGTACGAGGAGTTGGTGGCCCGGCACGGCACGCACGGCCAGGCCGCCTTCTTCCTCCGCTCCCGCGGCCGGGACATCGAGGAGGTGGCGGAACGCCACCACCGCACGCGCCGAGCGCTGACGGAGGTGACGGCGGCGATCCCGCTGACCTGGCGTCAGACCCGGCTGGAGCGAACGGACTTGGACCGTTTCCTCTTCGCACCCGAGGACGTGGTCGTCGTGGTCGGGCAGGACGGGCTGGTGGCGAACGTCGCCAAGTACCTGTCCGGGCAGCCGGTGGTGGGCATCGACACGGACCCCGGCCGCAATCCGGGCGTCCTGGTACGCCACCGCCCGGCGGACGCGCGGACGCTCCTCCCGTCGGTACTCGCGACGGCGACGGGCGTCACCGAACTCACCATGGTCGAGGCGGTAGCCGACGACACCCAACGCCTGCTGGCCCTCAACGAGATCTACCTCGGCGCCGCCGGTCACCAGACCGCCCGATACCGCCTGAGCCTCGACGACGACAGGGGTGCCGTCGAGGCCCAGGCATCGTCCGGGGTGCTGGTGGGGACAGGGACCGGGGCGAGCGGCTGGCTCCGCTCGGTCTGGCAGGACCGCGGCGGCACGGGCCCACGCCTGCCGGCCCCGACGGAGAACCGCCTGGTGTGGTTCGTCCGCGAGGCCTGGCCGTCCCCGGCGACCGGGACGTCGTTGGTCGCGGGGGAGTTGGGGGCAGGGGGTGGGCTGACTCTCACGGTGGAGTCCGAGCGGTTGATCGCTTTCGGGGACGGGATCGAGAGCGATGCGGTGGAGTTGACCTGGGGGCAGCGGGTTCGGGTGGGGGTGGGTGGGGAGAGGCTGCGGTTGGTCGACTGATTTTCCGTCGCCCCCGCCGCCCCTAGGTATTCAGCCCGTCCGGCGTTTGAGGACAAGAGGGGGGTCTGGGGGCGCAGCCCCCAGGGATGGGAACGGGTAGAGGCGGCGGGGGCGAGGAAAGACCCCTACAACCGTGGGTCCACCGGCTCCGACTCCAGCGCCAGCACCCCGAACACAGCCTCATGCACCCGCCACAACGGCTCCCCCTCCGCCAGCCGGTCCAGCCCCTCCAACCCCAACGCGTACTCCCTGACCGCAAGCGACCGCTTGTGGTTCAGGAACCGCCCCCGCAGCCGGGCGAGGTTCTCCGGGCGCGTGTACTCCGGCCCGTAGATGATCCGCAGATACTCCCGCCCCCGGCACTTGATGCCGGGCTGCACGAGCCGCCCCTTGTCGTCCCGCACCACACCCCCGAGCGGCTTCACGACCATGCCCTCACCACCCCGCCCGGTCATCTCCAGCCACCACTCCACGCCCGCCCGCACCGACTCGACGTCACCCGTGTCGACGTACAGGCGTCGAGTCGTCTGCAGCAACCCGGAGCCGTCGTGCTCCACCAGCCGGTCCAGCAGGGCCAGTTGCTCGTCGTGCGGCAACCCGGCCAGGCTGCGTCCCTCGGTCGCCAGGAGCTGGAAGGGGGCCAGCCGGACCCCGTCCAGACCCTCCGTCGGCCAGCAGTAGCGCCGGTACGCCTCCGTGAACGCCGAGGCGTCGGAGGCCCGTTCACGCTGGCGGGCCAGCAGGTCGCCCACCTCGACGCCCCGCGCCGCAGCGCCCTCCAGCGCGGCCAGCGCCCCCGGGAACACCGCCCCGGACGCGGCGCCCACCGCGGCGTACTGGGACCGGAGCAGCCCGGACGCCTTCAGCGACCACGGCATCAACTCGGCGTCCAGGAGCAGCCAGTCGGTGCCCAGCTCGTCCCACAGACCGGCCCCGTCCGCCGCCGCCCGCACCCGGCCGAGGATCTCCTCGGTCACGGCCGGGTCGTCGAGGAACGGCCGCCCGGTACGCGTGTACAGCGCCCCGCTCACACCACCGTCGGGGTCCACACCGAACCGCTTCCCGGCCACCTCCGCGTCACGGCACACCAGCACGACCGCCCGCGACCCCATGTGCTTCTCCTCGCACACGACCCGCTCGACCCCGTCGGTCCGGTACTGCTCGAACGCCTCCGCCGGGTGCTCCAGATACCCCTCCACCTGCGAGGTCGCCGTCGGTGCCATCGTCGGCGGGAGGTACGGCAGCAGGCGCGGGTCCACCGCGAAACGGCTCATGACCTCCAGTGCAGCCGCCGCGTTCTCCTCGCGGACCGTGATCCGGCCCGCGTACCGCGTCTCCACCACCCGGCGGCCGTGGACGTCCGCCAGGTCCAGCGGCCGGCCGTCGTGCCCGCCCGGTGCCTCCGAACGCAGCGGCCTGACCGGCTCGTACCAGACCCGCTCGGCGGGTACGTCGACCAGCTCCCGCTCCGGCCAGCGCAGCGCGGTCAGCTTGCCGCCGAAGACCGCACCGGTGTCCAGGCAGATGGTGTTGTTGAGCCAGCTCGCCTCGGGGACGGGCGTGTGGCCGTAGACCACGGCCGCCCGGCCCCGGTAGTCCTCCGCCCACGGGTAGCGCACCGGCAGGCCGAACTCGTCGGTCTCCCCGGTCGTCTCGCCGTACAGCGCGTGCGAGCGCACCCGGCCGGACGTGCGGCCGTGGTACTTCTCGGGCAGACCGGCGTGGCAGACCACAAGGCGTCCGCCGTCCAGGACGTAGTGGCTGACCAGTCCGTCGATGAACTCCCGGACCTGGGCACGGAATTCGTCGCTCTCCCCCTCCATCTGCCCGATGGTCTCGGCGAGGCCGTGGGTGTGCTGGACCTTGCGGCCCTTGAGGTGGCGGCCGTACTTGTTCTCGTGGTTGCCGGGCACGCACAGCGCGTTGCCCGACCCGACCATGGACATCACGCGGCGCAGTACGCCCGGGCTGTCCGGGCCCCGGTCGACGAGGTCGCCGACGAAGACCGCCGTACGGCCGGCCGGGTGCACGCCGTCCTCGTAGCCCAACTTGCCGAGCAGGGTGTCCAGTTCGGAGGCGCAGCCGTGGATGTCGCCGATGATGTCGAAGGGGCCGGTGAGGTGGGTCAGGTCGTTGAAGCGCTTCTCGGTGCGGACCTCGGCCGCCTCGATCTCCGCCACGCCCCGCAGGACGTGCACCTTGCGGAAGCCCTCGCGCTCCAAGTGGCGCAGGGAGCGGCGGAGTTCGCGGATGTGGCGGTGGATGACCCGGCGGGGCATGTCGGCCCGGTCGGTGCGGGAGGCGTTGCGTTCGGCGCAGACGTCGTCGGGCACGTCGAGGACGACGGCGATCGGCAGGACGTCGTACTGCCGGGCCAGTTCGATCAGTGGCTTGCGGCTGCCCTCCTGCACGTTGGTCGCGTCGACGACCGTACGGCGGCCGGAGGCGAGTCGCTTGCCCGCGATGTAGTGCAGGACGTCGAAGGCGTCCCCGCTGGCGCTCTGGTCGTTCTCGTCGTCGGCGACCAGGCCCCGGCAGAAGTCGGAAGAGATGACCTCGGTGGGCTTGAAGTGCCGCCGGGCGAAAGTGGACTTGCCCGAGCCGGACGCCCCGATCAGGACGACGAGGGAGAGGTCGGTGACGGGCAGGACGCGTCCCTTGCTCTCCATACCCTCAGCGCTCTCGGTGGTCTCGGTGTTCTCGACGTCGCTCATGCGGCCTTCGCCTCCTTCTTCTCGGTCGTGGTCCCGGTGACGGTCTCGGATCCGGTCCTCAGCGTGAAAACGGCCATCTGGGTCGGCGGGCCGACCTCGGGGTCGTCCGGGCCGACCGGCACGAACTCCGCCTCGTAGCCGTGCCGTTCGGCCACCGTGGTCGCCCAGGCGCGGAACTCCTCCCGCGTCCACTCGAACCGGTGGTCGCTGTGCCGGCTGTGCCCGGCCGGGAGGGTCTCCCAGCGGACGTTGTACTCGACGTTCGGTGTCGTCACGAGGACCGTGCGGGGGCGGGCGGCGCCGAACACCGCGTACTCCAGGGCGGGCAGCCGCGGGAGGTCGAGGTGCTCGACGACCTCGCACAGCACGGCGGCGTCGTACCCCTTGAGCCGCTTGTCGGTGTAGGCGAGCGAGCCCTGCAGCAGTTGGACTCGCGCCGCCTGCCGCTCCCCCATCCGGTCCAGCTTCAGCCGCCGCGAGGCGATGGTGAGCGCGCGCATCGACACATCGACGCCGACGATCTCGGTGAACGCCGGGTCCTTGAGCAGCGCCTGCACCAACTGGCCCTGTCCGCAGCCGAGATCGAGGACACGGGCGGCACCGGACGCGCGCAGCGCGGCGAGGATCGCGTCCCGGCGCTGCACGGCGAGCGGGGTGGGCCGCTCCTCCGTCTCCGTCTCCTCCTCGACGGCGTTGTCGATCTCCTCGACCTCGCTGTCGTCGGTCTCGGCGAGCCGGACCAGTTCCAGCCGTTCCATCGCCTCGCGGGTCAGCGACCAACGGCGGGACAGATAGCGGCTGGTGATCAGTTTCTGCTCGGGGTGCTCGGCCAGCCAGCCCTCACCGGCCCGCAGCAGCTTGTCGACCTCGTCGGGCGCGACCCAGTAGTGCTTGGCGTCGTCGAGGACGGGCAGCAGGACGTACAGATGGCGCAGCGCCTCGGCGAGGGTCAGCGACTCCGATTCGAGGACGAGACGCACATACCGCGAGTCGCCCCACTCCGGGAACTCCGGGTCCAGCACGACCGGTTCGGCGGTCACCGTCCAGCCGAGCGGCGCGAAGAGCTGTCGTACGAGGTCCGCGCCGCCCCGGGCCGGTACTGCGGGTACCTCGACGCGCAACGGGCGGGTCTCGCCCGGGAGTTCGGGCTTCGCCCGGCACTGGCCCTTCATCGCGGTGCTGAAGACGGCGCTCAGCGCGACGGCGAGCAGCGAAGAGGCCGCGTACGGGCGGTCGTTGACGTACTGCGCGAGTGCCGCGTCCGGTGCCCCGCCGCGCCCCTTGCCCTTGCCGCGCCGGACCAGCGCCACCGCGTCGACCTCCAGCAGCAGCGCGGCCGTGCAGCGCTCGGCGGACGCCTCGGGGTAGAGGACGTGCGCGGTGCCGTAGGACGTGGAGAACGTCTGCGCGTTGTCGGGATGCTTGTGCAGCAGGTAGCCGAGGTCGGTCGCGGGGCGTTCGGCGGTGCCGGTGGTGCTGATCGTCAGGAACACGGTGGGTAGGCCTTAGCGAAGGGTGTGAGCTGCGGATACGTTCTGTGCGTCAACGTACAGGGAACGCCCCCGGCGCACTCGGGCATTTTCTCTGTGCGTCCGATGTGACAGGATCCGCTGCCATGTCGTCGCTGCCCGCGTGGTCGTCAAGAACCGGTCGCCGTCTGCCGGCGCTCCTGCTCGCACTGCTCCTCGGCGCGAGTTCCACCGCGGCCGAGGCCGCCACCGTGCCCGGCGCGAAGGCGAGTGCCCCCGTCGCGACACCCGACCGGCTCCGCTACGACGTGAGTCTGCGCGCCGACGCCGACGGCTCCCGCTGGACGGGCAGGCAGCGGGTGTCCTTCCGCAACGCCTCCGACCGGCCCCTGCGCGAGGTGTACGTGCGCCTGTGGGGCAACGGCGAGGACGGCTGCGGCACGCCCGGCAAGCCGTCCCCGATCAGGGTGTCCAAGGTCGGCGGCGGCACCGCGGGCGGCCTCACCGTCAACTGCACGGCGCTGCGCATCGGTCTGCCCAAGCCGCTCGCACGCGGTGCGCGGACGGCCGTCGCCTTCGACGTGTCCGTCACCGTGCCCGCACGGAACAACCGCTTCGGCCGCGAGGGCGCGTTCCGCTTCCTCGGCAACGCGCTGCCGGTCCTCGCCGTGCACGACGCCAAGGGCTGGCATCTCGACCCGTACGTCTCGACCGGCGAGAGCTTCTACTCCCTGGCGAGCGAGTTCCGGGTGCGCCTCGACCACCCGTCGGCCCTCAAGGTCCCCGCCACCGGCCGCACTTGGACCCGCCCGGGCGGGCATGGCCGCACGATCACCCGCAGTGTCGCCCACCGGGTACGGGACTTCGCGTGGGCGGCGGGCCCGTTCCGCACCGCGACGGAGACCTCACCCGGAGGCGTGCGCGTCAAGTCGTACTGGTCGCCGGGCACTTCGGCCGGGGGCGTGCGCCTCAACCGCCGGGACGGGGTCGCCGCCGTCGACCGGTTCGGCAAGGAGTTCGGCCGCTATCCGTACGGCGAGATCGACCTCGTGATGACCAGCGGGTTCGGCGGCGGCAGGGAGTACCCGGGCCTGGTGTTCCTCGGCACCACCGAGGAGGGCAGCGCGGTCGTCCACGAGATCGCCCACCAGTGGTGGTACGGCATCGTGGGCAACGACGAGTACGCCTCACCGTGGCTGGACGAGAGCTTCGCGCAGTACGCCAACGCGCGCTTCTACGGCTGGGACACCCGCGACTGCTGGTCGGAGGACGACTGGCCCAGCGACCGAGCCGCGCTCACCAACTCGATGGCCTACTGGGCCGCCCACCCCGGCGAGTACCACCTCGTGTACACGGCCGGCCCCTGCGCCCTGGCGGACCTGGAACGCACCCTCGGAGCCGGCACCATGGCACGGCTCCTCAAGCGGTACGCCCACGACCACTGGTACGGCGTCTCCACCACCGCCGACTTCAAGAAGGCCGCCCAGTCCGTGACGGCCAAGGACCTGACCCCCTTCTGGAAGCGGCACCGCATCCGCTGAGGCCAGGACGGCCGACCGCGCACCTCACCTCCCTGTCCCCGTCCCTATCTCGTCGTCGCCGCCAGCAGCCGCCTCGTGAACGGGTGCGAGGGCGCGCTCAACACCCTTGCCGCCGTGCCCTGTTCGACCATCTCGCCCGCGTCGAGCACGGCGATCCGGTCGGCGAGCGACGCCGTGTCCAGGTCGTGCGTGATGAGTACGACGGCCAGCTCGCCGCGCTCACGCCGGAGCCCGGCGAGGACGTCGAGGAGAGCACGCCGGGTGACCGTGTCCAGCCCCGAGGTGATCTCGTCGCAGATGAGAACGCGGGGCCGGGCCAGCAACGCCCTGGCGAGTGCGGCGCGTTGGAGTTCGCCGCCGGAGAGCCGCCCCGGGAGGCGGTGGGCCTGCTCCTCGGTGAGCCCCAGCTCGGCAAGGACCGCGAGCGCCTCCGCCGTGGCCGCCGGAGCTTCGGCACCGCGCAGCCGTACGGCCGTACGCGCGACCTGCTCGACGACGGGCCGGTACTCGTCGAAGGCCGCCCTCGCGTCCTGGAACACGTACTGCACGGCGGCCAGTTGCCCCCGGTCCCGGTCGCGCAGGCTGCGCGGAAGGGCGGAGCTGCCGTCGAGAGTCACCCGGCCGTCGTGGTTCCGGTGCAGTCCGGCCAGGCAGCGGGCGAGGGTGGTCTTGCCGCTGCCCGAGCGGCCGACGACGGCCAGGCATTCACCCGCGTGCAGGGCGAGTTGGCGGATGTGGAGGACCTGGGTTCGGTGGTGGCGGGCGGTGAGGTCTTGGAGGTGCAGGACGGGGGCACCGGTCGGGGCGCCACCAGGCTCCTCCCCGCCACTGAACTGTGGCTGCCGGGACAGGAGTTCACGTGTCCACTCATGGCGGGGCGTGAGCCACACGCGTTCGGTCGGGCCCGACTCGACGACCCGGCCCTCCTTCATCACCAGCACCTCGTCGGCCAGGGCACGGACGACGTCGAGGTCGTGGCTGAGCAGGAGCACGGCGATGCCCTGCGCGGCGACCGCCGTCAACTCCTCGACGATGCGGCTCTTGGTCAACGCGTCCTGTCCCGTGGTGGGTTCGTCCGCGACGACGACCCGGGCGCCCAGCAGGAGTGCCTGGGCCAGGACCACCCGCTGCTGCTGACCGCCGGAGAGCTGGTGGGGGTAGCGGCGCAACAGGGCTTGCCCCTGCGGTAGTTGGGCGTCCGCCAGGGCGCACAGCACACGCGCACGGGCCTCGGTTCGGCGTGCCGCCCGGGGCAGGTCCCGTACCCGTTCGCGGGCGATGTCGTAGAGGAGAGCGCCCACGCGGCGGGCGGGGTTGAGGACGGCGGCGGGGTGCTGGGGAACGTATCCGACCGGCCCACCGCCGGGCACGCGCACCTCACCCGACACCCTTGCGCCGGGCGGGTGTTCGCCGAGGAGAGCCAGGCCGGTGGTGGTCTTGCCGCTGCCGGACGCGCCGACGAGGGCGGTCACCCGGCCGGGGAGGAGCCGGAGGTCGACTCCGTCGACGAGGGGCCGCCCGTCGATCTCGACGCGGAGGTTCGAGATCTCGGCGACGGCAGCCCCGTCGGGAACGTCGACGGAGGCGTCGCGGGGAGTGTTGAGGGGGGTGTTCACGGCTGCCGTCCCTTCTCAGCGGTACGCCGGTCCAGTGCCGCGTCGAAGAGCAGGTTGCTGCCCGTCGTCAGCGCGACGATCAGCAGCGCGGGCACGACCACGGCCCAGGGCTGGACGAACAGTCCGGTGCGGTTGCGGTCGACCATGACGGCCCAGTCGGCGGCGTCGGGTGCGACCCCGACGCCGAGGAAGGCGGCCGTGGCCACCAGGTACAGCACGCCGGTGAGCCGGATGCCCGCGTCGGCGGCGAGGGTGCGGAGCATGGCGCGGCCGACATAGCCGACGGCCATGCGCCACCAGGTCTCGCCCTGCATCCGTAGCGCCTCGACGGCCGGACGGGCGGCGGCCTCCGCTGCCGCCGCGCGGACGATCCGGGCCGCGTCGGGGATGTTGGCCAGCGCGACGAGCAGCGCGAGCCCGACCGCGCCCGGCTCGAACACCGAGGCCACGAGCAGGATGAGGAGGAGCGAGGGCACGGCGAGCAGGACGTCCAAGGGCCGCATCAGCAGCTCCTCCAGCCAACTCCGGTGCGTGAGCGCGCTGATGAGGCCGAGCGGCAGCGCCACGAGGTAGGCGAGGACGGTCGCGGCAAGGGCGGTCAGCACCACCGGTCGGCCACCGTGCAGCACCTGCTGCCACACGTCCCGGCCCACGAAGTCGGTGCCGAGCCAGTGCCCGTCCCCGAGCGTGAACGAGACGGCCCGTGGCCCGGGTTCACCCGCGAACAGCGGTCCCAGCAGGGCGAGTACAAGGGGTACGCCGATGACGGCGGCCCCGAGGGCGAACCGCGAGCGGCCCTTCACGCGGCCACCCCCGCCCTCGGCGCGAACCGGTGGGCGACGAGGTCGGCGCCCAGGTTGAGGAGGACGGTGAGCACGCCGAACACCACCGCCAGCCCCTGCACGACCGGCACATCGCGTTCGGCGACGGCGTTCAACAGCACGGTGCCCAGTCCCGGGATCACGAAGAGCGCCTCCACGACGATGACCCCGCACAGCAACCAGTCGACGGTACGGGCGAGTTGCTGCGCCGCCGGGGCGACGGCGTTGGGCAGGGCGTGGGCGTACCGGACGCGGGCGCCCGGGATGCCGTACCGGCGGGCCTGGGCGACGTACGGCGAGTCGAGCGCGTCGACCATGCCCGCGCGGACGAGCCGGGCGAGGGAGCACACCGGCCGGGACAGCAGGACCAGGACGGGCAGGACCAGTGCGGCGGGGTGCCCGAGCAGATCGGTGCCGTAGCCGACGGCGGTGGGCGGCAACCAGCCCAGCCGCAGGGCGAACACGGTCACCAGCAGCACCCCGAGGGCGAACTCCGGTACGGCGTACACGCCGAGGGTGACGGAGCTGACGATCCGGTCCACGGGCCGCCCCTCGTGCCGGGCGGCGAGCACGCCGAGCCCAACTCCCAGGGGAACCAGGAGCGTTACTGTGATCATCGCGAGCAGCAGGGTGGGCCCGAACCCGTCCTCGATGTACGTACTGACCGGCCGCCCAGAGGTCAGCGAGGTCCCGAAGTCCCCGTGTGCGAGGCCCGCCGCCCAGTCCAACAGCCGTTCGTACGCCGGCCGGTCGAGGTGCATGGCCTCGCGGATGGCCGCGATGCGCGCCGGGTCGGGCTGGTCCCCGGCGAGTGCGACGGCCGCGTCGCCCGGCAGCGCCTCGGTGAGCGCGAAGACCAGCAGCACGACGGCCACGGTCTGCGCGCCGCCGAGGAGCAGCCGCCGGGCGACGAAGGAGAGCGGTCCGCTCACGCCAGCCAGACCTTGTCGAACCGCGCCCAGTCGAGCGAGTTGGCGGGCGCCTTGGCCTCAACCCCCTTCACGTTCTTGGCGGTTCCGAGAATCCAGTCGGCGAACCCCCACACCAGGAACCCGCCCTCGGCGTACAGCCTGCGCTGCATCCGCTCGTACACGGCGGTCCGTTCGGTCTTGTCCTTCGTCGACTGGGCCTGCTGGTACAGCGCGTCGAAGTCCTTGTGGTGCCATTTGGTGGCGTTGGTGGTGGAGTCGGTGAGCAGCCGCTGCGAGATGTGGGCCTCGATGGGCATGGCGCCGGAGCGGTAGCAGCAGATCGTGCCGGAGTCGAGGATGTCGCTCCAGTACGAGTCCTTGCTGCCCATCCTGACGTCGATCGTGACGCCCGCCTTCGCCGCCTGGTCGCGGAAGATCCCGGCGGCCTCGGTGAAACCGGCGGCGACGGCGGAGGTGTCGAGCGTGACCTTGAGGTTCTCGGCTCCGGCCTGCTTCAGCAGGGCCTTGGCCCGGTCGAGATCCTGGCTGCGCTGCGGGAGGTCGGCGGCGTAGTACTCGTATCCCTTCCCGAACAGGTCGTTCCCGACGACGCCCGCGCCGGACAGCGCGCCGTCGACGAGTTCCTGCCGGTCGGCGATGAGGAAGAAGGCCTCGCGGACGCGCTTGTCGTCGAAGGGCGCACGGTCGGTCTTCATCGCGAAGCCCTGCATGGCGCTGTTGCGCAGCCGCACGATCTCGATCTGCCCCTTGCCCTCGTGGGCCCGAGCGGTGGTCGGATTGAGTTCGTGGGCGTACTCGACCTGCCCGCCGAGCAGTGCGTTGACGCGCGCGGACTCCTCGTTGGCGACGACGAACTCGATCTCGTCGAGGTGTGGGGCGCCCTCCCAGTAGTCGTCGTAGCGGCGGAAGAGGGCGGAACGGCCGGGCGCGAACGACACGAACCGGAAGGGCCCGGAGCCGACAGGCTTGGTGTCGAAGTCGGTTCCGGTAGCGCCGTCGGGCACGATGTACGCGCCGAACGCGGCCAGGATGTTGGGGAATTCGGCCGTCGGCCGCTTCAGCACGAACTCGATCCCGTGCGTGCCGGTGGCCCGGCTGGCGTCGAGGTCGATGGGCTCCAGTGATGCCTTCGCCCGGAACGCCTGGTCGGGGTCGGCGATGCGCCGGTAGCTGTACAGCACGTCGGCGGCGGTGACCGCCTTGCCGTCATGGAAGGTGGCCGAGCGAAGGGTGACCTGCCAACGGTCCAGGCTCTTGTTGGCCTCCCACTTCTCGGCGAGCCGGGGCTGCGCGGAGAGGTCGGGGCCGTAGTCGGCGAGCTTGTCGTAGAGCGCCTTGGCACGGGCCGCGTCGGCGAACAGGCTGGCCAGATGCGGGTCGAGGGTCTCACTGGCGCCCCCACCGGCGAAGGCGGCCCGCAGCCGCCCACCCCGTCTGGGCGTACCGCCGCCGGAGCCGCTGTCGTCGGAGCTGTCGTCCGTGGAGCCGTCACCGCAGCCCGCGAGACCGAGCACACCGAGGGCGGCGGCACCACCGACGGCGGTGAGGAAGCCGCGTCGGCGCAGGGCAGGGAAGTCGTACATGGGAGTCCTTCGGGGTGTGAGGAGAGAAGCAGTGGTGGGTGTCAGTTCCGTCGGCGGGCGACGAGGTGCAGCCGATCCGCGTCGGCGCCCGCGCCAGCGCCGGGCAACTCGCCCTCCCGCCAGGGGGGTTCGGTACGCGGTCCCGGACCGTCGTGCAGTTCGAGTACTTCGAAGCCGTGCGCGGCGAGGAGGTACCGAAGCTCCTGCGGGAACAACAGCCGCCAGGCGGAACGCTGTTGGAGGGGCGGGGAGCCGTCGTCGGCGGTCCAGTTCCTTACCCGGCGCAGGAGTTGGGCGGTCCGGTCGACGGTGAGGGTGGTGACGGACCGATAGGCGGTGCCCTGCCAGGTGAACCCTCCGACGACCGGGGTGTCGAGCAGATCGGTACGGCCGAGGAAGTAGCCCCCGTTGCGCATCTCGGCGACGAGGAGCCCACCGGGGGCGAGGGCGCGTCGGCAGGAGCCGAGGAACCCGTCGAGCTGGTCGTTGGTGTGGCAGTAGAGCAGCGCGCTGTCGAGACAGACGACGGCATCGAAGACACCGGCGCCCAGCTCGAACCCGGTGAGATCGGCACCCACGTACTCGGGCCCCGGATGCGTCACGCGGGCGTACCCGAGCATCGCCTCGGAGAGATCGGCCCCGGTGACGACCCGCCCGGACCGCTGCAGAAACTCGGCGTCACGCCCAGTACCGCACCCGATGTCGAGCACCCGCGGCCCGCTGCCGTACCGGCGCAGACAGTCCTCGGCCCAGCGCCCGGCGAGCCGATCGGGGTCGGGGAAGCGGGCCTCGTACAGCTCGGGGTTGTCGGTGAGCAGGTTGCGGCTGTTCACAGGCACGATTCCGGCTTGGCTGTTCACAGAGGTTTCCTCGGGACGGGGGTTCACAGGGGCTTCCCCGGGACGAGGGTTCACAGGGGCTTCCCCGGGACGGGTGTTCACACCGCGCTCCTCTCCCCCACCGGGACCGCGCTCCCCGGCAGCGCCCCCAGCCGGTGCAGCCAGGCGACTCCGGCCGCCGATGCGAGGCCGAAGACCGCGCAGCATGCCCACGGGAGCCACTCGGTGCCGGACCGATCGCCGGTGTCCATGGCCCAGCCGACGACCGTGTTGCCGACGGCGGCGGCGATGCCGGAGACGACGTAGAAGATGCCGAAGTAGGTGCCCGTCAGTTCGGGGCGGCCGAAGCCGGGGATCAGTTCCATCACGAACGGCGAGGCGATCATCACGCCGAGGTAGAGGATCAGCGCGCCCAGCAGGACGGGCACGACCGCCGGCCACGAGGTGCCGCCCGCCCCCGCCACCAGCATCGGTGGGACGAATGCCAGGCCCATCAGTGCCAGTCCCGCCGAGATCCAACGTGCCCTCACTCCACGGGACTTGAGGGAGTGGGTGATCCGGAGCTGGAGGGCGAGGTTGGCCAGGGTGCCGACGACGAAGACGAGGCCGGCCGCTCCGTCCCAGCCGGTGGCGCGGCGGGCTCCGTCGGGGAGGAGGAGGTAGAGCTGGTTCTCCAGGGTGAACATGCCGACCATGGCCAGCGCGAACGCCACGAAGGCACGGTTGCCCACCACCTCACGCCAGTCCGCGAGGACGCCGCTCTTCGCGGGTTCGACCTCGCGCGCCGGCAGGACCAGGGCCTGGGCGACCGTGAGGACCGCGAAGATGCCGGCGGCGGTGAGCGCCGATGCCCGGAAGTCGACCAGGAGGAGTGCGCTGCCGAGCAGCGGGCCGATCAACGCCCCTGTCGTGGCGAACACGTTGAACAGTGCGAACGCCTCCGCCTTGCGGTCCCCGGACTCCTGTGAGAGGTAGGCGCGCACGGCGGGGTTGAACAGCGCCCCGGCCAGCCCGCTCAACACCGACGCGGCCAGCAGTACCGGCAGTCCGTCGCCGAGCGCGAACAGGCCGAACCCGACCGTCCGCAGCGCGCATCCGGCGATGATCACCCCGCGTGCGCCGAGCCGGTCGGCGGCGGAGCCGCCGATGATGAACAGGCCCTGCTGGCTGAGGTTCCGCACGCCCAGGACGATGCCTACGACGGCCGCCGACATGCCCAGGTCCTCGCCGAGGTGGGTCGCGAGGTAGGGGATGAGGAGGTAGAAGCCGGTGTTGACGCCGAGTTGGTTGACGAGGAGCAGTTGGACGGCGACCGGGAAGCGTCGCATCTCACGCCACGTCTTCATGCCCGACCTCCTCCGATCGCCGTCGCCGCTCCTCAACGCCTAGACCGGGCCTGCCACTTGTGCGTACGACGCCGTCCGCGCCGCCGATTCCGGACCACGGGTCCCTGGCCAGCAGCAGGTGGCCGTCGAGGTCGGTCCAGCGGGCGCGGTCCGCGAGGTGGACGGCGGGGGCGATGCCGAGGGTGCTGGCGGTGAGGCAGCCGAGCATCAACTCCGTGCCGCTGCCCGCGAGTAGCCCGGCGATACGCAGGGCCGCGTGCACGCCGCCGCACTTGGCGAGCTTGACGTTGATGCCGTGCACGCGTCCGGCGAGGCGGCGCGCGTCCGCCAGATCGACCGCGTCCTCGTCGGCGATGAGGGGCACCGGCGACCACTCGGCCAGGTTCCCGAAGGCCTCCGGATCGCCGGGGGCGACGGGCTGTTCCACCGCCTCGACGCCGAGTTCGGCGAACCGGGGCAGCAACTCCCTTGCCTGGGCGGTGCTCCAGGCCCCGTTGGGGTCGAGGAGCAGCCGTACGGCGGGAGCGGCGGCGCGGATGGCGCGCACGCGTTCGATGTCGTCCTCCGGGTCCGGGGTGCCCGCCTTGACCTTGACGATCCGGAAGCCGCGCGCCGCCAACCGCCGGGCCTCGGCGGCGGCTTGGTGTGCCGACGTGATGCCGATCGTCCGGGCGGTCGCGGCGACGGGCGTGGCCGACGTCCCCAGCAGCCGGTGCACGGGCACCCCGGCGCGCTTGCCCACGAGGTCGAGCAGCGCGGACTCGACGGCGGCGGTGACGGCGGCGGGCGTGTCGTCGCCGGGCGCCGACTTCCCTTCCCGTAGGGCCTCCAGGGCCTGTTCGGGGGTGGTGAACCGGCTCAACCGCACCTCGCCGAAGTGCCGTTGGAGGGTGGCGGCGTCGAGGCCGTAGTACACGCTGGTCACCGCCTCGCCGTGGCCGCGCAGGCCCTCGTGCTCGACGGTGAGCCATACGGCGTCGCGGGCGGCCATGGTGGAGCGGGAGATGCGCAATGGCTCGGTGAGTTCGAGGCGGACGGTGCGCAGGCTGGCCTTCACTGGTTCCTTTCCTGCGGGGCTAGCGGGTCGGTGACGCGGGCGCAGCGCACCCAGCCGGTGGCCTCGGCGGCACGGGGGTGCGGTATCTCGACCGGGCGGGTCGCCGCCGCGCCGGGGTCGAGGCCGTGGGCGAGGGCGAAGTCGTCGTCGTAGACGGTGCCGAGATAGCGGTGCGGGCCGTCGGGGAAGACGGTGGCGACGACGGCTCCGGGGTGGACGCGGGCCGCCCAGGCGGCGACGCGGGCGACGGCGCCGGTGCTCCAGCCGCCGCTGACGAAGCTCTCGCGGGCGAGCCTGCGGCAGCTGTCCACGGCCTCGGCGGGGCCGACCCAGTGGACCTCGTCGAAGGCGGAGTAGGCGACGTTGCGCGGGTGGATGCTGCTGCCGAGGCCGCGCATCAGCCGGGGCCGGGCGGGCTGACCGAAGATGGTGGAGCCGGTCGCGTCGACCCCGATGAGCCGCAGGGCGGGCCAGCGTCGGCGCAGGGGTCCGGTGATCCCGGCGCTGTGTCCGCCGGTGCCGACGCTGCACACGAGCACGTCCAAGTGGTCGAGCTGTGCGGTCAGTTCGGCGGCCAGGGAGGCGTAGCCGGCGATGTTGTCGGGGTTGTTGTACTGGTCGGGCCAGTAGGCGCCGGGCAGCGCTGCGAGGAGTTCGCGGAGACGGGTGAGACGGGCCGCCTGCCAGCCGCCCTGGGCTGCGGGCCGGTCGACTATCTCCAGCCGTACTCCGTGCGAGCGCAGCAACTGCCGCATGGACGGCTCCAGTTCGCTGTCGCCAACCAGGACGACAGGGTGCCCGAGGGCCTGCCCGGCGAAGGCGAGGCCGACGCCGAGGGTGCCGGAGGTGGACTCCACCACCGGTGCGCCCGGGTGCAGTTCGTTCCGTTCGCGGGCGCCGAGCAGCATGGAGACGGCGGCACGTGCCTTCATGCCGCCCGCGCCGAGCCCTTCGAGCTTGGCCCAGAACCCCGGGTGCGGGCCCGGGAGTTCGGCGGTGATCCGGGCCAGCGGGGTGCGGCCGAGCAGCGCCAGCAACTCGTGCCGGGCGGTGGGGGCGGACCGTACGGCGGGTGCCGTCGGCGTGGTGGTGATCGCGGTCATCGGGCGCCGCCCTCGTGCGCGCCGCCGTAGCAGTGGATGGCGCCGGGACCGCCGTCGAGCCAGAAGAAGGGGTACGGCTCGGCGCAGACCGCGCTCACGCCGTGCCCGAGGAAGCGGGGCAGGATGGCGCTGCCGGTCTGGGCGAACATCACCAACTGCCGTTCGTGCGTGAGCGCATGGCGTCGCAGCGGCTCGAAGGTCCCGTTGCCGAGGGTCATCCCGGAGGCGAGTACGGCGTCGCAGCGTCCGCTCTCCACCTCGGCGAGGGCGTCCGTCGCCACCGGCTCGCCCCACTCCGTCGTACCGCCCTTGAGATCGCACGGCACGTATCGGAGTCCGCGTGAACGCAGCGCCTCCAGGAGGGAGTTGACGACTCCGACGACCAGTACCGTGGCCCCGGCCGGCAGGTCGAGCAGTTCCACGACGGTCCTCGCCCGGGCCTGTGACTTCGCCAGCGAGGAGCCCGCCGGGAGCCGTACCGTCCGGGCGCCGTGCTCCGGGGTGTGCGGGGTGAGGTGCATGAGGTAGGCGTCGAGGGCGGCCACGCGCACGGCGAGCAGGGGGTGTTGGAGGAGGTCGGCGATGCCGGCCCCGACGCAGTCGTCGATGGCGCCGTCCGGCAGCTCCCCGGGTTCAACGGCGCACGACCCGACGGCCGCGCCCAGTCGCAGGCTGAGCACCTCGTTGCGGTAGCCGCTGCCCCGCCCGTCGTGCCGGACCGCCTGCCGGGTCGAGAAGGCCACGGCGATGCGTTCCGTGCGTGGATCGGGGCCGAGTTCACCAGCGAGGGCGCGGGCGGCGAGTTCCTCGTAGTCCACCTCGCGGGCCGACTCGTGGGCCGCCTCGTGGGCCGACTCGTGGGCCGACTCGTGGGTCGGCGCGGGCGTACGCAGTCCTGCCTTCATCACCGGATCACCAGTCCGGCCCGCAGCTCGTCCAGCAGAGCGGCCGTGCGGTCGCGCGCGCCGAGGCCGTCCGGGTCGGCCGCCATGACATGGCCCAGATATTCGTTGTTGCTGCCCGCCGCCTTGACGGTGGTTCCCGGCTCGGCGAGCTGCACCTCCAACACGCCTTCCTGCGAGCGGAGTTGGTCGGTGTCGGGCAGCGACTCCAGTGTCTCCAAGGTGCCTTCGGCCTCCGGGACGAGGAAGCCGATGGCCGCGCTGCGCAGACCGGTGTCCGTGCGCCGCAGGTCGGGTGCGTTGCCGAGGGAGACGTCCACGAAGGCGGCGGCGAGGTCGATTCCGGTGACATGGCGGACGAGTTCGGTGATGCGGTTGCCGGCCGGACGGGGGTTCACCTCGACGACCCGCGGCCCGGCGGAGGTCAGCTTGATCTCCGTGTGCGCCACGACTCCGTCCACCAGGCCGAGGGCCTTCAGGGCGGCCAGCGCGGTCTGTTCGGCGGCCTCGGTGTCGGCGGCGGAGAGGGCCGCCGGGAACATGTGGCCGGTCTCGATGAAGGCGGGCGCTCCGCCGATGCTCTTGTCGGTCACCCCGACCACCTGGACCGCACCCGCGTACGACACCGTCTCGACGCTCACCTCGGGCCCGTCTAGCAGCTCTTCGAGGAGTACGACGGGTGGCCGCCGCTGTCCGCGCGCGTTCACCGGGAACGCGTTCAACGCCCGGCAGGCCTCGGCGAGTTGGGTCTCGTCGTCGACGCGGCGGACGTACATCCCGGCGCACAGGTCGACCGGCTTGACGACAAGCGGATAGCCGATGTCCGCCGCCTCGCGCACGATGTCGGCCCACTCCTCGCACACGGCGAAGCGCGGCCCGGGGACTCCGGCGTCCGCCAGTACGCGCCGGGTGGCGTCCTTGCGGCAGGCGTTCTCCACGGCCTCGGGGCCGGAGCCCGGCAGCCCGAGGTGCCCGGCGATGCGGGCGACCGTGGGGAGGTAGTAGTCGCATGAGGTGACGACCCCGTCGAAGCCGAGCACGCCGTGCAACCGCTCGACGTACGGCAGGAGTTCGTCGAGGTCGTTGGTGTCGGCGGTGAGCACGTTGCGGGCGCCGAGCAGTGGGTGCGCGGCTCCCTCGGGTGCGCCGCGCAGGTAGTGGTGCAGGTCTCGGGTGAGGAAGGTGAACTCGTGCCCGCTCTCCCGGATCGCCCGTGGCAGCAGCCTGCTCATCGATCCGACCCAGCTCTCGACCACCAGCAAATGAGCCACAACTCCCCTTTCCAACCCGGCGGTTGAGGCCGTCGGGGCAGCGCGAAGGCACCCCCGTCGGGGAGGGCTCCGGACTTGACCGTGGACACGTTATCGATAATCGTTTTCATTGTCATCCGATGACCCGATCGTTGCCGTTGCCGAGCTACCGCTTCTGCCGCTGCCGCTGCCGCTGCCGCTGCTGAGATTGCGAGACCCGTGACCCATCCCCCACGACGCACACGCCGTACGGCCCTGCTGTGCGCCCTCCTGACCAGCGCCGCGACCTTCCTCCCCACCCCCACAGCCCAGGCGACGGCCACTCCCACCACCATCCGCTTCGGCGCCTGCCCCGACTCCGTACCGAGACCGACGGCGCCAGAGACAGTCGAGTGCGGCCGGCTCGACGTACCGCTGAACTGGGACGATCCGGCGGCGGACAGCCCACGCCTGCGGCTGGCCGTCTCCCGGGTCCGGGCCTCCGGAACGGCCGCCGAGCGGCGCGGCATCCTGCTGGTGAACCCGGGCGGGCCGGGCGGCTCCGGGCTGCCGTACGCCGTCACTAAGCGGGCCAAGCTGCCCGAGAGCGTGCGGCGGGCGTACGACGTGATCGGCTTCGATCCCCGTGGCACCGGCCTGAGTTCACCCGTCGGCTGCGGTCCTATGGGCGGCCTGTTCGACGGTGACCGGCCGGGCGCGGACCCCGTACCGGCGGGCCCCCGGGCCGAGTTGACGTACCTCCGCTCGCTGCGCGCCCTCGCCGACGACTGCGCGGCGGGCGTCGGCGGCGAGGCGCTGCCGTACATGTCGACGGAGCAGACGGCGCGGGACATGGACGCGATCCGTGCCGCCCTCGGCGAGCGCCGGACGAGCTTTCTCGGTGTCTCGTACGGGAGTTATCTGGGCGCCGCCTACGCGGCCCAATTCCCTCACCGGGTAGGGAAGATGGTGCTGGACAGTGTCGTCGGGCCGTGGGACTGGTACGACTTCGACGTCGTCCAGAGCCGGGCGCTGCTGCGCCAGCGCGACACCTTCTTCGACTGGACGGCACGGCACCCGGACCGCTTCGGCCTCGGCGGCGACGCAGCGGCCGTACGCGAGGCGTATCTGCGGGTGCGGGACGGGCTTCGCGAGCGGCCCGTGGACGGGTTCGGCGCGGCGGGCTTCGACCGGGCCGTCTACCGCGCCCTCGGCCGCACCGAACGCTGGGCGGGCCTGGCCGACGGACTGCGTACGTATCTGCGGGACGGCACGCCGGGCACGCTGCGCCCCGCGACTCCCCTCGACGCGCCGGACTCACGCACCTTCGAGGCCGCGAACCGCACCGTGAAGTGCGCCGACGGGCCCGGCCCGACGCCCGCACGAGTCCTGGCCGACCTCCGCCGCACGCGCCGCCTGGACCCCCAGCCGGTGCTGACCGGCATGGAGGCGTCGGCGTGCGCCTTCTGGCACCACCGGCCCGCCCGTCGCACGCCCCTGGGCAGCCCCGCCGCCCCGCCCGTCCTGCTGATCGCCTCGGCCCACGACCCGGTGACCCCGATCGAGGGCGCCCGCGAGCTGCGCCGACTGCTGCCCGGCTCCCGCCTGGTCACCCTCGACGACGACTACTCCCACGGCGTGTTCGCGAGCCGGGGCAACGCGTGCGTGGACTCGACGGCCGCCGCCTACCTGGTCGACGGGCGGGTGCCGGCGACGGATGTGCGGTGCGCGGGGCCGGGGCTGCCGGTGGTGACCGGTCCGTAGCCCGACACCGGCGCACCGGGCATCCGCCGCCGACACCCGCGGATGTGCGGGCGTACAGGTGTACGGGTCCGCAGGTGTACGGGAGTACCGGTCCCCCGTCCGGTCCAGCCAGGCCAGCCCGGCTCGGCCCAGCCCAGCCAGGTCAGGTCAGGTCAGGTCAGGTCAGCTGTGTCTGCACCTGGGAGGAGATCAGCTCCAGGTGGTCCAGGTCGTCGAGGTCGAGGATCTGGAGGTAGATCCGCTGGGAGCCGATCTCCGCGAAACGGCCGATCCGGTCGACGACCTCGGCCGGGGAGCCCGCCAGGCCGTTGGCCTTCAGTTCGTCGACCTCGCGGCCGATCGCTGCGGCGCGGCGGGCCAGTTCCTGGTCGTCCTTGCCGACGCAGGCCACGAGCGCGTTCGAGTACGTGAGGTCGTCGGCCTTGCGGCCCGCCTGCTCGGCCGCCGCGCGCACCCGGCCGAACTGGCGCTCGCTGTCCTCGATCGAGGCGAACGGCATGTTGAACTCGTCGGCGTACTGCGCGGTCAGCCGCGGGGTACGGGTCGCGCCGTGGCCGCCGATGAGTACAGGGATCTTGTCCTGCGCGGGCTTGGGGAGGGCCGGCGAGTCGGTGAGGTCGTAGTGCGTGCCGTGGTGGCTGAAGGTCTCGCCTGGCTTGGTGCCCCACAGGCCGGTGACGATCGCCAGCTGCTCTTCGAGGCGGCCGAACTTCTCCTTCGGGAAGGGGATGCCGTACGCCTTGTGCTCCTGCTCGAACCAGCCCGCGCCCAGGCCGAGTTCGACCCGGCCGCCGGACATCTGGTCGACCTGCGCGACCTGGATCGCGAGGACGCCGGGGAGGCGGAAGGTGGCGGCGGTCATCAGGGTGCCGAGGCGGATGCGCTTGGTCTCACGGGCGAGCCCGGCCAGCGTGATCCAGGCGTCGGTGGGGCCGGGGAGGCCGTCCACGTCGCCCATGTGGAGGTAGTGGTCCGAGCGGAAGAAGGCGTCGAAGCCGAGATCCTCGGTGGCCTTCGCCACGGCGAGGAGGGTGTCGTAGGTCGCGCCCTGCTGGGGTTCGGTGAAGATGCGAAGATCCATGGTTCCATCCTGCACGGTCGAACACCGGTCAACCCCACCGGTCAACCTCACCGGTGTGCCCCGCCCCACACCTCCCCGGTCGGGTGAAAAACCGTCAACCGTGTGTGAGGTGCGGCTCCGTACCAGTGACCCGCTCCGGCGATGATCGTTGGCTCGGTCGGTGCCGGCCCGACCGGCGCCCGCGCCGGTAGCTGCCGGGCAGCCGGTTCGATTGTCGGCTCGCCCGTTTCCGGGGCGCACCCGCGTCGGCCCCTTCGGGGGCCAGGGGCCGAGGAGGCCGTCATTGTCCGAAGAAGTCGTGCCGCAGCAGGCGGGGCCCGCACAGCCGAAGGGGCTGCTGCAGCAGATGGAGGAGCTGATGGCGGCGTTGAACGCGGACTTGTCCGCGCTGGACGCCGATCTTCAGTCGGCGGGGGCTTCTACGGCGCCTGCCGAGGAGGGTGAAGCCGGCTGAGGTCGGCTGAGGCGGGCCTCTGCCGGGGGCTGCCGCCCCTGGACCTCCGCTTCGGTCCGAACGGCCTCGTCCTCGACCGCCGGACGGCCTGAGACGCCCGGGCCGAGCTGAAAGGCTCGGCCCCCTTGCCCGGCCTCCGGCCTCGTACGTCGCCCTCCCCGCCCCTACCCGGCGACCCGCTCCGCCCCTCCCCCCGCCGCCTCCCGCGCGGCCAGCTTCCGGAGCATCTCCAGCACCCTGTCCCGGGACTCGTCGGCCGCGTCGATCGACTCCATGCACTGCCAGTACGTCGTCTCCTCGCGGGCCGCGCTCGCGATGCCGACGAGGGCTATGCCCGCCTCGCCGAGGAGGTTGCCGAGGCAGAGGAGTGCCTGGCGGGCGTCGCCCAGTTCGGTCAGCTGGGCCGCGCGCAACTCGCCGTCGGCCAGGCGTGGTTCGTCCAGTACGCCGCAGCCCCGGCCCGCCAGTTCCGTCAACCCCAGCGCCTCGCCCCGCAGTTCGGGTGGTCCGGTGACCGCGAGGCGGCTGCCTATCGCCTGGGCGAGGGCCTGGGCCTGCCACACCTCCGTCAGGGTCTCCGGCACACCCTCGCTGCCCGCGAGGGCACGTCTGCTCGTCAGGATGAGCCGCACCGCGTCCATGCGCTGCCCCCGTCTTCCCGAAACACCACCATCAGCCACTACCCAGAGTGAAGTGCCGTGGGACGAAAAGCCAGAGGAAGGCGGAAATCTGCGGACAACAAATTGAGAACAGAGCATATTTTGACTGCGGAGAGTAACTATTTTGCCGGGAACCTCCGTTCGTTGCGATCGATCTTCGCGTCGAGGGCGGTGAGCGGGTCGATGCCGAGCACCTCACACAGCTGGAGAAGGTAGGCGAATACGTCGGCGACCTCGTCCGTCACGCGGTGGGCGGTGTCCGGGTCGTCCATCACGCGCGCCGACTGCTCGGGCGTCAACCACTGGAAGATCTCGACCAGTTCGGACGCCTCCACGCTGAGCGCGGTGGCGAGGTTCTTGGGGGTGTGGAAGGGCTGCCAGTTCCGTGCCGCCGCGAACTCGGCCAGCCTGTGCTGGAGTTGCGCCACGTCCAGATCCCGCTGCTGCTGCCGCTCGGGTTGTTCCTGATCAGTCACGGCTTCAGGTGTACCACCGTCACCCCGGCCGCCCCTTCCGCCCAGGACGCGTCGCTCACCGCCCCGAGCAGCCGGATGTGCCCGCGCTCGCACATGCGTACCGCCAACTCCAGGAGCCGCGCGCGCTGTGCGGGGTCCAGGGCGCGGTCGAAACCGTCGGCCAGGACCGTGAGCGTCTGGAGGGCGTCGGGCACCTCGCCGGGCCGGTCGACGGTCAGGACCCCGGGACCGGTCAGCAGCACCAGCGCCAGGCCCGCATACCTCAACTCGCCGTCGCCCAGCCTGCCGAAGTGGGTGAGCAGGCCGTCACCCCGGTCGAGTACGGCCCTGAGGCGGCCGTCGGCGATCCGATCGGCGCGTACGTCCGTGACCGGGCCCGCGCAGCCCTCGCGGACGGCGGCGGTCAACAGCCCGTGGCGGATGGCGCATTCGGCGCCGGTGCGCCAGAGGACCTCGGCGAGGTTGTCGCAACCGGGCAGCAGACGCCCGCTGTTCACCGGCACGGCGGCGCGCATCCGGTCGGGCCGCGGGTCGCAGGCGAACACCGACCGCAGCGCGACGACCATCTGCTCGGCGGCGGCGATGACCCGCCGCTCTCCGTCCGTCCGGCCTGCCACGCGCAGCGGCAGCAGCGCCGTACCGAGCCGGTCGTGCGGCATCGAGGCACGGGTGACCGACTCCGTTCCGCCGGTGTACCAGGCGGCCTGGACGAAGGGGCGACGGGGATCACGCAACGCCGTCTCCAGCAGAACCTGCCCGCCGGCACTCAACCGCTCGCCCACGACGCACAGTTCGGGCTCGGCCTGAACGGCGACGTCGAGCCGCACGGGCCCCTCGGGACCGTCCGCCGTACAACCGATTCGAAACCCGCGCCGCCGCTGGGCATCGGGCCGGGCACGTTCCGGAACACAGGCACCCGGATCCGGAAACGCCTCACCGACGGGGACGCCGGAGCCGAGCCGGGCGAGCGACTCGTACGCCCGAAGCACGCTCGTCTTGCCGCTACCACTGGGCCCGGCCAGAAGCGTGAACCGCCCAAGGGGTAACGCGACCCGCCGATGCCCGGCATAGGCCGACAACCGCAACTCGACAAGACTCGCCCGCCGAGGACGCACCGCCGCCTGCGCCGGAGCAACCGGGGAGCCTGCGGAGCGCGCAGCCGACACGGAGCCCCTGGCGCCCGTGGAGGGCGCGGAGCGCGGGGAAGGCACGGAGTCCGGGGAGCCTGCGGAAGTCTCGGAAGCCGATGAAGGCACGGAGCCCCGAGAGCCCTGGGAGGGCACGGTGGCCTGGGAGGGCACGGAGGCCGGAGCGTCCGTGAAGCCACCGGAGCCCTCGGAGCCCGCAGTGCCCTCGGAGCCCGCAGAAGGCACGGAGGGCCCGGAGCCCGCGGAGGCCAGTGAGCCTGCAGAGCCCTCTGCACCCGGCGAGCCCCCGCCAGGCCCAGCGCCGGCAACAAGCCCGGCACCCGAGTCGCCCGCAGGCCCCATCCCCGCCGAGCCCGTTTGGTCCAGTCGATCCAGTCGATCCAGTCGATCCAGTTGATCCAGTCGCAGTCTCATATCCGGACCGTAGGGCTCCGCCTGGCGGACGAACCGTTCCGCCCGGCGCGCCTTCCCACGAACGGGGTACCGGCCGGACCCGACGTGAGACCCGTCTCAGTGTCCGGGCACCCCCGCACCCCCCATGAGCCCCCCGACCTCCGTGCCGGGCGGCGTGAGAAGGAACACGTTCCGGTCGACGCGGTGCATTCCGCTCGCCAGGCCGAAGACGACGCCCGTGCTGAAATCGAGGACCCGTTTGGCGGTGTCCGTCTCCGCGCCGGTCAGGTCCAGGAGGACCGGGATGCCGGCCATCAGGGTCTCCGCCACTTCTCTCGCGTCCGCGAAGACGTTCACTCGCAGGACGACGAAACGGCGCCTGGCCTCGGTCTCCGCCTCGGGTATCGACCGGTGGCCGACCGCGGACGGCCAGGCGTCCCGGCCTCTCAGCGGTACGACCTGGGCGAGCCCCTCCCACTGTTCGTCGGTGACATCGTGGCCGTTCATCGATCCACTCCGCCCTGGCTCGCACTGGCTGTCTGCATCAGCCAATTCTTACGCATGGTCACCCGATCGGCCCAATACGACACACTCAGCGACCCCCTTAGTGAGAAGAATCCGAACACCCATACGTACCTCACAGCACTGACAGTCCGGCTGTGCAGCGGGCGTAACCGCTCATGATCGGATCGTGTGACATCGACGTAACGGGCAATTCGTACGCTCCTGAGTGACAGGCCCGGCATGGCGAGGGAACACCGCAAGGCGGCGAAAGGCAGCACGTGACCACGACCCCCACGACGACGCAGGTGCGGACCGTGTGCTCGTACTGCGGGGTGGGCTGCGGAATCGTGCTGGACGTCGGGCTCGGGCCCGACGGCCGGCGTACGGTCTTCAAGGCGTCCGGCGACAAGGCGCACCCCGCGAACGGCGGGCGGCTGTGCACCAAGGGCGCCACCACCGCCGACATGCTCAGCGCGCCCGGCCGGCTGACCACCGCGCTGGTCCGGGACGGCTCCGACGACCGGGGCGAGGAGCTGGTGCCCGCGCCCGTCGCGGACGCCATCGCGGAGACCGCGCGGCGGCTGCGCGCGATCGTCGACGAGCACGGGCCGGACGCCGTCGCCTTCTATGTCTCCGGACAGATGGGGCTTGAGGCCCAGTACCTGGCGAACAAACTCGCCAAGGGCTTCGTGGGGACCAACCAGATCGAGTCCAACTCGCGGCTGTGCATGGCCAGCGCGGGCACCGGCTACAAGCTGTCGCTCGGCGCCGACGGGCCGCCCGGTTCGTACGACGACTTCGACCGCGCCGACGCCTTCCTCGTCATCGGGTCGAACATGGCCGACTGCCATCCGATCCTGTATCTGCGGATGATGGACCGGGTGAAGGCGGGGGCCAAGCTCATCGTCGTCGATCCGCGGCGCACCGCCACCGCCGCGAAGGCCGATCTCTTCCTGCAGATCAAGCCCGGGACCGATCTCGCCTTCCTCAACGGTCTGCTCCACCTGCTGCACGCGAGCGGGCACACCGACCAGGAGTTCATCGACGCCCACACCGAGGGCTGGGAGGCCATGCCCGGCTTCCTCGCCGACTATCCGCCGGACGCCGTCTCCGCCATCACCGGCATTCCCGAGGACGACATCCGGGAGGCGGCCCGCATCCTCGGGGAAGCCAGTGCGTCCGGCGAGTGGATGAGCTGCTGGACCATGGGGCTCAACCAGTCCACCCACGGCACCTGGAACACGAACGCCCTGGTCAACCTGCATCTCGCCACCGGCGCGATCTGCCGGCCCGGCAGCGGGCCCTTCTCCCTCACCGGGCAGCCCAACGCCATGGGCGGGCGTGAGATGGGGTACATGGGGCCGGGGCTGCCGGGGCAGCGGTCGGTGCTGGTGGACGAGGAGCGGGCGTTCGTCGAGGAGCTGTGGGAGCTGCCCGCCGGCACGCTCCGCAAGGACGGCGCCGGGCACGGCACGATCGAGATGTTCCGGCGGATGGCCGACGGCCACATCAAGGCCTGCTGGATCATCTGCACCAACCCGGTCGCCTCGGTCGCCAACCGCCGTACCGTCATCGAGGGCCTGGAGGCCGCCGAGTTCGTCGTCACCCAGGACGTGTTCGCCGAGACCGAGACCAACGCGTACGCCGATGTCGTCCTGCCCGGCGCGATGTGGACCGAGGCCGAGGGCGTCCTCGTCAACAGCGAGCGCAGCCTCACCCTCGCCCAGGCCGCCGTCGACCCGCCCGGCGACGCCATGGCCGACTGGCGGATCATCGCGGCCGTCGCCCGCGCGATGGGGTTCGAGGGGTTCGACTACGAGAGCGCCGAGGACGTCTTCGAGGAGCTGAAGCGGGCCTGGAACCCGAAGACGGGGTGGGATCTCCGGGGGGTCACCTACGAGCGGTTGCGGGAGACTCCCGTGCAGTGGCCGGCCGCCTCGGTGGACGGGCCCGCCCGTAATCCCATCCGCTACAAGGGAGCCGGCGACGGCGAGCTGCGGTTCCCCACCGCCAGTGGACGCGGGATCTTCTATCCCCGGCCGCATCTGCCCGCCGCCGAACTCCCCGACGACGACTTCCCGTTCGTCCTCAACACCGGGCGTGTGCAGCACCAGTGGCACACCCTGACCAAGACGGGCCGGGTCGCCAAGCTCAACAAGCTGAACTCCGGGCCGTTCGTCGAGGTCCACCCCGACGACGCGCGGGAGTTGGGGGTCGTGGACGGCGACTCGGTCGAGGTCGCCTCGCGGCGCGGACGGGCCGTGCTGCCCGCGGTCGTCACGGACCGGGTGCGGCCGGGCTGCGTGTTCGCGCCCTTCCACTGGAACGACCTCTTCGGTGAGTACCTGAGCATCAACGCGGTGACGAGCGACGCCGTCGATCCGCTGTCCCTGCAGCCGGAGTTCAAGGTCTGCGCGGTGTCCCTGGTCAAGGTGCACCGCCCCGAGGCCGGGGTACGCCACCCCGAAGTCCCCGAGCCGGTAAGCCCGCAAGCCCGTTCCCAACCGCACGACCAACCCCAAGTGCACGTCCAAGTTCCGGTCACGGTACCGGAGTTGGCGTTCACACCCGCTCCCCCGCCCGTCCTCAGCGCCCAGGAACGCCAGTATCTGTCGGGCTTCCTGGCCGGGCTGCCCTCCGGCGCCGTGGGCATTCCGGTGCTGCCCGCCTCCGCTCCCTTCAGCGCCGAGCACGCCGACTGGGTGAACGGGATGCTCGCCGGCATGTACTCCCGGGCCGTGGAAGCGCCTCCACAGCAACAGACGGGTGTCGCCGTCGAGTTGGCAGGGCGCGAGGTCGTCGTGCTGTGGGCCTCCCAGACCGGCAACGCCGAGGAACTGGCGGGCGCGACCGCCGAGCGGCTCAACGCCGGCGGCCACCGGGCGAGGCTCGTCGGGATGGACGAGGCCGACGTGGCCGCCCTCGCGCGCGACGCCGATCTCCTCTTCATCACCAGCACGTTCGGCGACGGCGACGCCCCCGACAACGGCTCCGGCCTCTGGGACACGCTCTCCGGCGAGCAGGCGCCACGGCTGGACGGCGTGCGGTACGCCGTCCTCGCCCTGGGCGACTCCTCGTACGACGACTTCTGCGGGCACGGACGCCGACTGGACGCGCGGCTCGACGAGTTGGGGGCGGTACGGATCGCGCCCCGCACCGACTGCGAGCCCGACTTCGAGCCGTCGGCCGACGCCTGGCTCGACCAGGTGCTCGACGGGCTGGACAGCGAGGACGCCGTTGACAACGGGGACCCCGAGGGCACGCGGGGCACACAGGACACGAAGACGGACGGTACGGGCGGCACGGCGACCCAAGCGCCCGCCCCAGCGCCCGCCCCCGCTCCGGCTCCGGCTCCCGTCATCCGGTCCGCCAAGCCCGCCCCCTCCCCCGCCCGGCTCGTCGGCAACCGGCTGCTCAGTCTCGCCGGTGCGACCAAGGAGGTCCGCCGGTTCACCTTCGACACGAGCGGTACGGGACTGGCGTACGAAGCCGGTGACGCGCTCGGGGTGCGGCCGGTCAACTCCGCTTCCCTGGTTGACGAATGGCTCGCCGTGACCGGACTGGATGCGTCAACCGGCGTGACCGTGGACGGAGTCGGCGACTTCCCGCTCTCCGACGCGCTGCACGGGCAGCTCGACATCACCCGCATCACCCCCGACCTGCTCCGCTTCGTCTCCGAACGGGCCCGGGACAACCGGGAGTTGAAGAAGCTGATGCGGTCCGACAACAAGGACGGGCTGGCCCGCTGGTCCTGGGGTCGGCAGGCCGTCGACGTGGTCGCCGAGTACGGGGTGCGGGCGTCCGCGCAGGAGTGGGTGAGTGTGCTGCGGCGGCTCCAGCCACGCCTGTACTCCATATCGTCGAGCCCGCTCGTCGACCCGGCGCGGGTCTCGCTGACGGTGTCCGTGGTGCGGTACGAGAATCTGCACGGCGTACCGCGCGGCGGAGTCTGCTCGCCCTTCCTCGCCGACGCCGGGCCGGACACGGCGGTGCCCGTCTTCGTGCAGCGCTCCCCGCACTTCCGGCCCCCGGCGGACGCCTCGACGCCGATGGTGATGATCGGACCGGGGACCGGGGTGGCGCCGTTCGTCGGGTTCCTGGAGGAGCGGCGGGCGCTCGGGCACCCGGCGCCGAACTGGCTGTTCTTCGGCGAGCAGCACCGCGCCACCGACTTCTACTACGCCGACGAGCTGGCCGAGTTGGTGGCCGAGGGCACGCTCTCCCGTCTGGACACCGCGTTCTCCCGCGACCAGCGCAACAAGGTGTACGTCCAGGACCGGATGCGCGAGCACGGGCCCGAGCTGTGGCACTGGCTCCAGGAGGGCGCCCACTTCTACGTCTGCGGCGACGCCTCCCGGATGGCCAAGGACGTGGACCGGGCGCTGCGGGACATCGCGGTGGCGCACGGCGGGCTGGGCGAGGACGAGGCGGGGGTGTACGTGAAGCAGCTGGCGGCGGCGAAGCGCTACGTACGCGATGTCTACTGAACCACCCGAGCCGCGAGCCGTACCGATAGGCGACCAATCACCATAATTGGCCGCTGTCAGACATTCTTACCGGCCTCACACCGGACCCTTCACCTCCACCCGCACGCGGCACACCGGGCACGATTACGTTCCACTGTCGTGCACTTGGCAGAAACAGCGCCTGACACCACGGCGAAGAACACGGCGAAGAGCGTCCCCCGCCCGTCCTGGGTGGCCGTGCCGGAGGCCGACGTCCCGGCGCAGTGGCATCGTGTGCTGACGCTGCTCGCGGCCGTCAGTCTGTTCATCGGTACGCGCGCGGTGTGGACGCAGGCCGCCAGTCACCGGCTGCCCGTCGCCGCCGTCATCTCGCTCTGCTATCTGTCGATCCTGGTCAGCGGGGTGCTGGCGCTGACCGTGCGCAGGACGCGTTCGCTCGCCCGGCTCGACCTGTGCGTCCTGGTCACGGCCATGACGCTGACCCTGTGCACCTTCGCCCTGAACCACGCAGGCGGCGACGAGGGCGTCCTCACCGCGCAGGCCGCCCGGGAACTGGTCGCCGGGCACCCGGTGTACGGGCAGCCCTGGCCGTGGCTCTTCCAGCACAACCCCGACGTCGCCCTCACCCCCACGATGAACGGCGGCTACGACCTCACGTACGGCTACCCGCCCCTCGCCCTGCTGCTGACCGCGCCGCTGCTGTGGCTCGGGCACGGCGCGCTGGCCGCGACGGCGGTGACGACCGGGGCACTGCTGGTCGGCGCGGTGACCCTGTGGCGGCTGCTGCCGGTGCCGTGGCGGTCGGCGGCGACCATGGCGTGCCTGGGCTTCGGCTTCCTGCCGAGCTACGCGCGGCTCGGCTACCCGGCGATCCTCGGGCTCGTGCTGCTCGTCCCGGTGGTGGTGAACTGGCCCCGGATCGGCGCGGGCGGACGGCTCGGGTGGGGCGGGCTCGCGCGGGCGGCCTGTCTGGGCGCGGCCTGCGCGGCGCAGCAACTGCCGTGGTTCCTGGTGCCGTTCCTGCTGGCCGGGATCTACGCCGTGCGCCGGGGCGAGCTGGGCGGCAGGGCCGCCGCCGGGGTGGTGCTGCGCGTCGCGGGCACAGCGGTCACCGTATGGCTGCTGATCAACACGTACTTCGCGGTGAGCGAGCCGCGCACCTGGGCGGCCGGGGTCGCGCTGCCGCTGACGCAGAACGCGACGATCCACGGGCAGGGGCTGGTGGGGCTGGCCCTCTACTACACCGACGGCAGTGACCGGCTGGCCTGGTACTCGCACGCGAGCGTGCTGCTGACCGGGGCGCTGCTGGGGCTGCTCGTCCTGTTCGTGCGGCGGCTGGGTCCGGCGGCGACGGTGCTGCCGTGGTGCGCCTTCTTCCTGGCGACGCGTTCGCAGGACGGCTACTACCTGCTGATGACGCCGTTGTGGCTGGCGGCGGCGATCACGACGCCCGCCGCGTCCTTCGCCGGGGCCTGGCAGCCCCGGCCGCGCTTCCTGTCGGGCCCGCGCAGGCGCCCCGCGCTGGTCGCGACGGCCGCGCTGCTCCTCGTACCGGCGCTGGCCAGTGCGGCCGTGGCGGCGACGGGGTCGGCGCCGTTGCGGATGCGGGTGACGGGGGTGCGTACGGCCGGGCCGGCCGCCGTGTCGGAGCTGGACGTCAGGGTGACGAACTCGGACGGCGGTGCCCTCTCGCCCCACTTCACGCTCACCACCGGGCAGGGCATGAGCCGCTGGTGGAAGGTGGTCCGGGGGCCCGCCACGGTCGCCGGACACACGACCGTCGTCTACCGGCTCCGGCCGCCGGGGCCGGTGTTCCATGTGCCGGGCCGCCCGGGGACCCGGATCCGGCTGCGGGTCTTCACGGCGGCGCCGGACACCCTGTCGAGCATGGACGTCCGGCTGCCGGGCGAGCGGGCGTCGGGTTAGCGCTCAAGCCGTCCCCGTACGGTCAGGTCGACACTCAGGCCGTCTTCGTACGGACGAACGCGAGTGTCGCGCTGACCGTCGCGAGGCCCTTCATCATGCCCAGCTGGTTCCAGCCCATGCCGAACTGCTCGCGGTCCACGGTGAACTCCGTGTCCAGGGCGACGGCGTCGGCGTTCGCCTTGGTGAGGCGGGCCGTGAGGGTGACCGGGCGGCTGATGCCGCGCACGGTCAGCTGGCCGTTGACGTGGACGGTCTCGCCGTCGCGGAGTTCGGCGCCGCGCACCGCGAAGGTGATCTCGGGGTGGTTCTCGGCGTCGAAGAAGTCGGCGCCGTGCAGGTGCTTGTCCCGCTTGGCGTGCTTGGTGTCCAGGGAGGCGGCGTCCAGGCTCACAGTGCCGGTGGCGGAGCCGTCGGGCAGGACCTCGCCACCGCCGTCGGTGACGGCGAAGGTGCCCTTCACGGTGACCAGGCCCCACATCGTCTTGTGACTGACGGCGACGCTGGTCGCGGTCTTGTCGAGCTGCCACAGGCCGGTTTCCACGGCAACGGTCATGAGTGTCTCCACGTGCGAAGGGGGTGAGAGGGCGTGCTGGTGGCCGACGGCCGGTCATCCAAATTTGGATGACGTGTGATGTCACGCTAGCCCGTAATCCAAATCTGAACAACCCCTCGTGCAAAATTGGACAACCGGTAGGATCGAGACCATGGCCGACCCCGCTGAGCACGCCCCCGACCTGCCCCAATGTCCCGCCGCGAGCGAGAACGGGCTGCTCCCGGCCGAGCTACGCGCCTGGATGGTCCTGCTGGCCACCACCGGGGGCATCGAGCAGCGGCTCGGGCCCGTCCTCAAGGAGACGCTCGGGGTCTCGCACGACGAGTTCCTCGTCCTGAGCCTGCTGGCCAACCGGCCCGACGGCGGGCTGCGGATGACGAGGATCGCGGAGCTGCTGGGCCGCCCCAAGACCAGGCTCACGTACCAGATCGCCTGTCTCCAGCACGCCGGGCTCGTCACCCGGCGCGCGGTCTGCGGCGACAAGCGGGGGGTGGAGGTGGCCCTCACCGAGAAGGGCCGCCGGGCGTTCGTGGAGGCCTCGCCGGCCCTGGTCGAGTCGGTGACCTCGGGGCTCGCGGGGATCCGCCCCGAGGAGCGCGAGGTGATGTGCGGGCTGCTGCCGGAGGTGGCGGGCGAGGAGAAGGCGTGAGCCGCCCGCCGCGCCCGCACCGTCAGGCGGCGAGAACCGCCGGCTCGGGGTCCGACCCGGCCCGCGACACCGCGCCCGGCTTCAGCACCGCCGCCATTGCCGCTTCCACTTCCGCTTCCGCATCGGCACGGGGACCGGCATCGGCCCCGGTCTCGGCCTCGTTGAGCAGGTCGACGAGGGTCGCCCTGGCCCGGGCCACGCGCGAACGCACGGTCCCGATGGGGCAGTCGCTGACCTCGGCGGCCTCCGCGTAGGGCAGCCCCATCAGCTGGGTGAGGACGAACGCCTCGCGCCGCTCGTCGGGCAGCGCGGCCAGCAGGTCGAGGAGCGCGACCCCGTCGTCGAAGCCGGGCAGCCCGCGCGGCTGGGCCAGTTCGGCGGTGAGCCGCCAGTCCTCGGTGTCGCTCAGCCGGGGCCGGGCGGCGGCGTGCCGGAAGCTGTCGATCACCGCGCGGCGCGCGATGGCCATCAGCCAGGAGCGGGCCGAGGAGCGCCCCTCGAAGCGGTGCAGACTGCCGAGCGCCCGCAGGAAGGTGTCCTGGGCGAGGTCGTCGGCGGCCTGCGGATCGGCGGAGAGATGGGCGACGTACCGCACCACGTCGCGGTGCAGGGCGCCGACGAAACGCTCGACGGCCACCGGGTCGCCGCCACGGGCGTCCAGCGCCCAGGCGGTTATCGACTCGTCCAGCGGACGGGCCGACGCGGTCGGGAGGGTGGGGGCGGGCAGTACAGGAGTGATCACCTGGTGTCCTTCTCGGATCATCCGGAGTCCGGCAGGGCGACGCCCCCGCGAACCGCGCCATCGCACGGGAAGCCGTGCGGTACGCGGGACGTGCGGGCACGCCGGTACCGGCAGAGGGAGGACGGCCGTACGCGTGAACGGGTACGACCGGGGCCCGAAGCACCCGCGCGCGGGGCCGACATGCAGTGCGTCGGCGCTACCGGGGGCGGCTCGGGGAACCAGCTGTCTCAGGCGACAGCGATCCGAGTCGGCGGGCCCCGGGAGGTGATGACGTGGACGAGCGGGAGAAGGCGCGGTGCCCGGTCAGAGTGGCCGCGTCGGGGTCGGAGGCGGGGCCGGTCCGGGGTCGCGGGGCGGGCGAGTGCGAGGCGCAGTGGCGCGACCAGTCGGCCGGCCACCGACCGCAGGATGCGGAACGCGGCCCGTTCGCCGTACGCCAGCCACAGTCCGCACAGCAGTGCGGCGAGCGTGTGGGCGGCGAGCATGCCGTACGAGGTGGACAGGAACGAGGAGGACAGGAACTCCGTGTCGTGGCCGCCGTGGGCCATGTGCCCCATGGTCGCGGCCATGCTCATGCCGGTGTCCGTGCCGGCGTGGGCCATGTCCATGGAGTCCGTCGCCGTGCCGGCCGAACCGGTGGCGCCGCGCGTCAGCGAGAACGCCGAGTGGAGCGCGCCCTGGGTGACGACCACGACGCCCACGACGAGCGGGAGTCCGCGTTCGCGACCGGCCAGGCACCAGCCCGCGCCGCCCGTGACCACGGTCCCCGCGAGCAGTGTCCGCCAGTCGACGGAGGAGCCGGACATGAGCACGTGACCGAGGGCGGCGAGCAGCACGCACACGGCCGCGAACACCGCGGCCCGCAGCGTGCGTACACCCAAGTCGGCAGTCATGACGGCGCTCATCCTCCCATCCGGCACTCGCCCGTCAGTGGTGGGTACGTAAATTACTGATCAACCGTTCGGCGGGGTAGCCCCGGCCATTCGGCGGGGGTCCGCGGGACGTTCGGCGGATACCTCGCCGACCAGCGGGTTTCCAGGCTGGAGGCATGTCGCAGAACGCTTCTCCGCCGGATTTCGCCCCCAGTACTCAGATCGAACCCACAGTTCCTGTCAGCCCCGCCGGTACGGGCCCCGCACCGGCCGTCCGGCTGGTCGGCGTGGACCTCGCACGCGGCCTGGCCGTCTTCGGGATGTACGCCGCGCACGTCGGCCCGGACCCCGCCGCGGGCGGTCCGACCGGCCATGTCATGGAACTCTTCCACGGCCGTTCCTCCGCGCTCTTCGCCTTCCTCGCGGGCTTCTCGATCATCCTGATGACCGGCCGCCGGACCCCGAAGACGGGCCGCGAGGGCCGTCAGGCGGTGGCCAAGGTCCTGATCCGGGCGGTACTGCTGCTCGCCCTGGGCACCTGGCTGACGTCGACCGGCACCCCGGTGGAGGTCATCCTCGCCTTCTACGGCCTCTGCTTCGTCCTGGTCCTGCCCTTCCACCGCCTGCGCGCCGGCCGACTGGCAGCCGTGGCGGCCGGTACGGCACTGCTCCTGCCCCAACTCCTCTACGTGATCCAGCGGTCGATCGACGACGGCGACGGCGGCAACGGCGGCGGCTGGGCGGAGACGTTCACGCGCCACGACCCGCTCGCGCGGATCAGCGACGGCGGCGGCTTCCTGGAACTGCTGTTCACCGGCAGCTACCCGGCCCTGACCTGGGTCCCGTTCGTCCTGGCGGGCATGGCGGTGGCCCGCCTGGACCTCGCCGCACCGGCCGTACGCCGCCGCCTCGCCGCCACCGGCTGCGCGCTCGCCGTGCTCGGTTACGGCGGCTCCTGGCTGGCCCTGCACTTCGTCCCCGGGGTCGCCGGTGCCCTCGCGGCGGGCGGCGAGGAGTACGGCTCAGGTTCGGTCATGTCGGCCTGGTGGTCGGACACCGCCGGCTACCCGACCGGGGACTCGGCGGCCTGGCTGTGGGTGGCCTCGCCGCACAGCGAGACGACGCTGTCCGTCGTGGGCAGCACCGGGGTCGCGATGGCGGTGCTCGCCGCCTGCATGATCGCCGTCGACACGCTGCCCCGCTTCCGGCGCCTGGCGGGTCCGGTGGTCGCGGTCGGCACGATGTCCCTGACGGCGTACGTCCTCCACGTGGCCGGCGTCCGGGCCCTCGGCATCGAGGAACTCCCCGGCTCCCCGCTGCCCGTGCTGTTCGCCTTCATCGCGGCGGTGACGGTCTTCGCCGTGGTCTGGTCGCGGTTCTTCGGGCGGGGCCCGCTGGAGCGGCTGATGGGGGACGCGACGAGGATCGCCGGGCGGCTGAAGTAGCCCGAGCATTTTGAACGCGTTCAAATACTTGCGCTAGGCTCACGGTACGGACCCGGAGGGGACCCGCGTCCCGAACCCCAGGGGGGAGCCATGAAGGTAGTCATACCCGGCGGAACCGGCCAGGTGGGCGCGATCCTGAACCGCGCGCTGACCGGCGCCGGTCACGAGGTCACCGTCCTGACCCGGCGCCCCGCGCGCGCGGGCGAGGTCGGCTGGGACGGCGAGACCCTGGGCGACTGGGTGAAGGAGATCGACGGCAGCGACGTCGTGATCAACCTGGCGGGCCGCAGCGTCAGCTGCCGCTACACCCCGGCCAACCTGCGGGCGATGATGGACTCGCGGGTGCACTCCGCCAGGGTCGTCGGCGAGGCGATCGCGGGCGCCGCGCGGCCTCCGCGCCTCTGGCTGCAGATGAGCACGGCGACCGTCTACGCCCACCGCTTCGACGCCCCCAACGACGAGGCGACCGGCGTCGTCGGCGGCGCCGAGCCGGGCGTACCGGACTACTGGGCGTACAGCGTGGAGATCGCCAAGGCCTGGGAACGGGCCCAGGAGCAGGCCTCGACGCCCGCGACCCGCAAGGTGGCCCTGCGAACCGCGATGGTGATGAGCCCGGACCGCGGCGGAGTCCTGGACGTCCTGCTGCGCCTGGCCCGCCTGGGCCTGGGCGGCCCGGTCGCGGGCGGCGCGCAGTACGTGTCCTGGATCCACGACCAGGACTTCGTACGCGCGATCGACTTCCTGACCACCCGGGAGAACCTGACCGGCCCGGTGAACCTGGCGTCTCCGGACCCGGTCCCGCAGCGCGAGTTCATGCGAGCACTACGAGGGGCGTGGGGCGTCCCGCTGGGCCTCCCCGCGACACGCTGGATGGCGGAACTGGGCGCCTTCGCACTCCGCTCGGACACGGAACTCCTGCTGAAGAGCCGCCGGGTGGTCCCTGGACGCCTCCTCGACGCGGGCTTCGCTTTCGAGCACGGGGAGTGGACGGGGGCAGCGGTGGAGCTTGTGGGGCGGGTGCGGGGTAGGGAGTGAGGGGCGAGGAGCCGGTGCGGACGGCGAAAGCGCAACGCCAAGCCCTACGCCAACCCCTCCTCCACCACAGCGAGCGCCGACCGGAGACTCGCCGACAACCCGCACCCGGCCCCCGATCCCGCCCCCGCATCCCCCTGCCAAGCGTCCCGCTCCGCCGCCGCCCGAAGCGCCGCGTTCAGCATCGCTGCCTGGATCGCCGGGCGCAGGTCGTCCGGCGGGAGGCCCGCCCTGGTCGCCAGGGCCGTGGCGAAGGCCGGTTCTGCCTGGTCGTGGGACTGGAGCCAGACTGCTCGCAGGCCCGGTTCGGTGCGGGTCAGGCGCACCAGTTCGCGGGACTCCGGGATGCCGGGCAGGTCTGAGCGGCCGTCGGATTCCAGGGCCGGCGACAGGGCCGGTGACAGGGCCGGTGACAGGGCCTCCGCCAGGGATGTGCCCGGGGGCCAGTCCCGTAGGCAGGCGGCGATCTTGTCGATGCCTGCCGTGAGGAGCGGGGTGACGCAGCTCTCCTTGCTGGGGAAGTACCGCCACACCGTCCGCGAGGAGACGCCCACCGCCCGCCCGATCTGCTCCCCCGTCGTGGCCGTCACGCCCTGTGCGGCGAACAGTTCCACCGCGGCGCGGGCGATCTCCAGCCGGATCTCCGCCTTGCGCCGCTCGGTCAGTCGCGGCCGGCCCGTCCGGCCGGTCCCACCGCCGGGGGCTTCGGGTTCCCTGCCGTCCGGCACGAGCGACTCCTTGGTTGCGGTCGTCGGTGAAGGCCCGGTCCAGTCTAGTGATCGCGAGAAGGCGCCCAAGAAGACGCCTGGACTTTGTGTCTTTCAGTGACATTAAGTCGTACCGTGGGCACGCGACACCTCGTCGCACCTGGTTACACCTCGCAACAGCCCGTCCCACCACGTACGACCACGTACGACCACGTACGACCACCCCTGGAGCACGTCATGACCACTGGACTCAACGGCCGCACCGTCATCGTCACCGGCGCCGGCTCAGGCATCGGCAAGGCCGCCGCGCTGGCCTTCGCGACGGAGGGCGCCCGTGTCGTGGTCGCCGATCTCAACGCCGACGGCGCCGCCACGACCGTCAAGGAGATCGGGGCGGCGGGCGGCGCGGCCGTGGCCGTCGTCGGCGACCTGAGCGAGCAGGCCGTCGTCGACCAGGTGGTCACCACCGCGCAGGAACGTTTCGGCGGGGTGGACGTGCTGGTGAACAACGCGGGGATCATGGACAGCATGTCGGCCGCAGGCGACGTGAGCGACGCGGAGTGGGAGCGCGTCATACGGATCAACCTGACCGCCCCGTTCCTGCTCACCCGCGCCGCCCTGCCGCACCTGCTCGCGTCGGGCAACGGCGCCGTCGTGAACACCGCCTCCGAGGCGGGCCTGCGCGGCAGCGCCGCCGGAGCCGCGTACACCGCCTCCAAGCACGGCATCGTGGGCCTGACCAAGTCCCTCGCCGTGACCTACCGGAACCAGGGCATCCGCGTCAACGCCATCGCCCCGGGCGGCACCCGGACGGGCATGACCCCGGAGATCGACCGGCAGGCGGCCGGGCCGACGGCACTCGCCCCTTACATGGGCAACATCGGCCGGGTGGCCGAGCCCGAGGAGCAGGCCGCCGCCATCGTGTTCCTCGCCTCGGACGCCGCCGGCAACATCAACGGCGTGGTCCTGGCCGTCGACAACGGCTGGTCGGCCGTCTGACGACAGACGTTCACCCGGCGGGCACACCCTGGTGCTTGAGACCTCAAGGGAATGGTGGAAGCTGATCTCGACCAACTCTCCCTGGAGGTACGTGAGATGACGAGCCGTCTGCCGCGTCGTACGGTGCTGGGCGGAATGATCGGCGGTGCGGCGCTGGCCTCGGCCGCGGTCGGCACGGGGGCCGGATCCGCGGTCGCCGCAGGCCGCGCACCGGGCGCCGGCACCGGACAGGGGACCGCCGGAACCCTCGCCCCCGAGCCCTATGTCCCCGTGGCCGTGGGCGCCGGGGGCGGGCCCGCCGGAACCGACCAGGTACACGTTCTCAAGGTCGGTCCCGACACCGCCCGTACCGTCCTCGTGCTGGTGCCCGGCTGGTTCGGCGCGGCGAACGACTTCCGGCTGCTCGCCCGTGACCTGGTCGCGGCCGTGCCCGGGCTCCAGGTGTGGGCCTTCGACCGGCGCGAGGAGAACCTCGCCGACCGGTCGGGGTTCACCGGCCCGGACCCCCTCACCTACTACCTGGACGGCCACTACCGCACCCAGGACCCGGCCGCCTCCCCCTACGCCGCGCACTGGGGCCTGCCCCGGACCCTCGCGGACATCCGGGCCGTCGTCCGCACGGCGGCCCGGGGCGGCCGACGCGTGGTGCTCGGCGGGCACTCCTGGGGCGCGACGACCGCGATGGCGTACGCGGCCTGGGACTTCGACGGCTGCCCCGGCTACCGCGACCTCGCCGCACTGGCCGTCATCGACGGCGGGGTGCTCGGCGCGTTCGACGGCACGGGCGACCCGGTCGCCGACTCACCGGAGCAGATCAAGGAGCGGCTCGCGGCCATCGACGCGGGCGGAGTCTTCGACCTGACCATGACCGGGGTGGGCCTTGGCAGCCGCCCGGAGAGCACCCAGATCTGGTACCAGCTCGCCGGCCACTACGCCCTGCACGACCCCGAGGGCCGCTCGGTCCTCCAGCCCCGCCTGCCCGAGTCGCTGAGCCTGCCCTACGCCGTCACCAACGCGGGCCTGCTGGGCGTCCTGGTCGACGCGAGCTTCGGCTGGCCGAACACCATCACCGTGCACTCAGGACACCTCGCCGAGACCGGGGACGTACGAGGCTGGGTCGACACCGGGATCACCCCGATCCGCCGGGTCGCGCAGGCGTACGCCGGTCCGGTGCCGGGTGTGTGGGAGTGGTACTGGCCGACCCGGCTCTCCGTCGACCTCGACGTCACGGACGCCTACACGGACTCCGCCCTGGCCCGCTCCCTGGACCTGCGCCTGCTGCACGCAGCCGGCCTCGACATCCCCCTGTACGCCTTCGGCACGAGCTACGCCAAGGGCACGGTGGAGGAGGCGGCCCGCAAGGTGGTCACCAACTCCCGCATCCCGCACGCCACTTACGAGACCGACGCAGGCATGAACCACCTGGACCCGATCTTCGCGGCCCCGGCCGCCAATTCCCTGACCCGCACACTGGCGGAGTTCTTGAGGTAGGTCGGGCGGACTAGGGTCTGTCCGGCGGATCAGGTCGGAGGATAGCTGCGGTGCCGAGAAAACGCAGGTGAGCGGGGCTTGGTGCGTCTGGCTGCAAGGCGGAGGAGGGCGTCGAAGCGGAGCTTCGGCAACCGACGACAACGCCGCAGACGGGCGTGCCAAGCCCCGCGTCTCCGACATGATCCGCCGGACAGACCCTAGGTGTCGGGCAGTGACTCGGCGAGGTGTTCCCACGCCTCGTACACGTCCTGCCCGACCATCCCGAACTGGGTGATCACCGCGACACACCGCCCGTCCTCGTCGTCCAACTCCAACGCCGAGGTCGGGCCGTGCGCGGCCAATGACCGCACCAGGTGACACTCCCGCACACCCGCGAGGTCAATCTCCACCGAACTCTCCGCGACCGCCGCGAACACCCGCCCGCCCACGGTCCGGTCGGTCACATGAACCCGCCCCGCACACGCCTGCATCGCCGCCGGCGCGAACACCGCGACCCCGATCGGCAGCCCGACCGAGCAGACATGGTCGAGCACCGCCGACAGGACGTCGACGTCGATCGGCCGGTGCTCACCCCGGTACCGGTCGAAGGCCCGGCGCCTGGCGACCCCGCCGTCCACCAGCATCGCGTCGAGCTGCGCGAGCTGGTCGCCCTTCTCCCATGCCGGGACCTCGGGGACCGTGGCCCGCGGTTCGGCGGCCAGTGATCCGGCGTCGACCGTCGGCGTCAGCCCGGCCAGCAGCCGGTCCCCGTCGGAGAGCAGCCGCCCCTGGTGCACGGTCCGCCCCGCCGCGTCGAGCAGCCGTACCACGACCGCGTCGGTGTCCCCCTCCCGCACGACCACCGCCGTGTCCACGCCGGCACCGTCCAGCCGCAGCGCGATCGAGCCCGGCCGGACGGCGAACGCGTCGCCGCGCAGGCTCGGGACGGCGTAGCTGCCGGCCTGGTCGATCCGTGCGACCGGGCCGCCGGTGACGGCTTGGACGTACTGGAAGAGGGTCAGGCACCGCGCCAGCTCCGGCATGCGCGGGTCGATCAGCCGGACACGGCTGTTACGCCGGCCGCAGCACCCGTCGAAGCCGCAGCCTTCGTGGTCGGTCATCCTCAGTACACGTCCCGTACGTAGCGCTTGGCCCGCCGCAGGTCGGCCAGGTACTCCGCCGCGTCGTCGTCCCCGCGCCCGCGCTGCTCGGCGATGACACCGAGGAGCGCCGCCTCGACGTCCTTCGCCATCCGGGAGGCGTCGCCGCAGACGTAGAGGTGCGCGCCGTCCTCCAGCCACGCGTACAGCTCGCGCGAGCGCTCCCGCATCCGGGTCTGGACGTACACCTTCTCGGCCTGGTCGCGCGAGAACGCCAGGTCGAGTTCGGTGAGCACGCCGCGCTGCCGCAGCTCGGTCAGCTCGTCCTCGTACACGAAGTCGGTCTCGCGGTGCTGGTCGCCGAAGAACAGCCAGTTGCGCCCGGCGGCGCCCCGCGCGGCCCGCTCGTGCAGGAAGCCGCGGAAGGGCGCGATGCCCGTGCCGGGGCCGATCATGACCATCGGGGCGTCGTCGTCGGCCGGGACGCCGAAGGAGGCGTTCGGCTGGAGGTAGACGCCGACGGCCGCGTCCTCGGCGACCCGGTCGGCGAGATACGTCGAGGCGACGCCCTCGTACCGGCCGCCGTACCGGACGGACGCGACGGTCAGGTGGACGCTGCCCGGGTGGGCGAGCGGGCTCGACGCGATCGAGTACTGGCGGGCCTGCAACGGCCGTAGGAGGGGGAGGAGTTCGGCGAGGCCGGGGGCGGCCGGACCGGCGTCCTTGAGCAGGTCGAGCACGTCCCGGCCCCAGAGCCAGGAGTCCAGGTCGGACCGGTCGCCGTGCGCGACGACCGAGGCCAGCTCACTGGTCGGCGCCCGCTCGACGAGGTCGGCGATCAGCTCCTTCGACGGCGTACGGATCTCCCGTTCCGTGCGCAGGAGTTGAGCCGTCTCCTCGTCGTCGGCCGCGCCCAGGTGCGCCAGGAGCGCGCCGACGAGCGCGGTGTCGTTCAGCGGCACGACGGCCAGCGCGTCGCCCGCCTCGTAGGTGATGCCGCTGTCGCCGAGGTCGAACTCGTAGTGGCGGATCTCCTTCGCGCTGCCGGGCGCCGACAGGAGCCGGTTCTCGGTGAGCCGGGAGGGGTAGGGCGTGCGCTTGTTCCAGGGGGAACGGGTGCGCGCGGGCGCCTGTTCCGCAGCCGCCTTCGCGCCCGTGGCCGTGCCGCTCGCGCCGGTCTCCGCGACGAGGCGCTCCAGGACCCCGGTGGTCCAGCCCGCCGCCGGCTCCTCGTAGTCCACGTCGCAGTCGACGCGGTCGTGCACCCGGCCCGCGCCGAGCTGCTCAAGGCGCGTGTCGATCAGTTTCGCGGCCTGGCAGAAGTCGTCGTAGCCGCGGTCGCCGAGGCCGAGGACCGCGAAGCGCAGGCTCTCCAGGCGGGGTGCGGTGTCGGACTGCAGTGCCTCCCAGAAGAGCCCGGCGTTGTCGGGCATCTCGCCCTCGCCGTACGTCGAGGTGACGACGAGGACGTGGGTCATCTCGGCGAGCTGCTCGGGCGTGACGGCGTCGAGCGCGGTGGCCCGCCCGCCGAGGCCACGCGCGCGGGCCCCGGCGACGACCTCGTCGGCGAGGAGTTCGGCGGTCCCGGTCTGGGTGCCGAACAGCACGTCGACGGTGGCCGCGGGCGCGTCACCGGCGGCGTCCTTCCGGCGTCCGGCCGCCGCTATCCCGGCGATGAACCCGGCGAGCCAGGACTCCTGCTGGGCGGAGAAGGGCGCGTCGGCCGGGATGAGGGACCCGCTCGGCGGCAGGTGCAGGGGCAGTTGCGGGGTCGGGGGCACGAGGCTCACGCGGTCACCGTCTCGGTCGGGGCCTGCGGGATACGGCGGCTCGCGATGTCGTCGAGCGCGGCCGTGGCCAGCAGCTCGTCGAACCGGGCGGCCCGCACGCGGCCGGCGTTCTTGGTGGTCTGGTGGACGATCCAGCCGTAGGTGCCGGGCGCGTCCACGCTCAGGTTGTTGCGCTGCTTGAGGGCGCGCTTGTAGTCGTCGAGGCGCTTGATGGCGATCAGCGTCGCCAGCTCGCCGTCGTCGAAGCGGTCCAGCGTGCCGCGCAGGTACTTCACGACCCGCTGCTTCACGAAGAAGTCCTCGGTGAGGACGAGATTCCGGACGGCCTCGGTGACCTTCGGGTCGTCGGGACCGGTCGCGCCCGGCACCCGCTGGAGCGCGAGATCCTGCGCGACACCGAGCACGGTGTACGACGACAGCAGCGAGAACATGTCGTCGCTGCCCTGGTCGCCGAAGGCCGGGGCCCGGCCGCCGAGGACGGTACGCCGGTCGCGGTAGTCGACCTTGAACGCGCGGAGCTTGTCCGTCGCGATGGAGGTCGCCAGCTCGTCGAGCAGCTCGTTCCGGGTCGCGGCGGCCAGGATCTCGGTGGAGTCCTGGTAGAGGAGCAGCGCGCGGGGCATCCCGCAGTACATGTGCTGCCGCTCGGTGTCCCAGTCGTGCAGCAGCCGGGCGGCCAGCTCGGAGCCGGTGGCCTCGACGTGCCAGGCCAGCAGCAGCCGTACGGCCTCCTCGTGGAAGGCGCCGCGCGCGGTGTCGGTCACCGGGAAGACGAGCAGCGAGTCGGCGCTCACCCGGTCGCGGAGGTCGCCGGAGGGGTCGTACTGGTAGAGGAACCCGCCGCTCATACCGTTGCCGAGGCCCTTGCCGAAGCCGCCGAGGTTGAGGACCGTACCGCCGGTCATGTACTCGCAGCCGAAGTCGCCGACGCCCTCGACGACCGCCGTCGAACCGGAGTTGCGCACGGCGAACCGGTCACCGGCCTCGCCCTGCACGAAGGTACGGCCGCCGGTCGCGCCGAACAGCGCGAAGTTGCCGATCAGCACATTGCCGCCGGGCTCGGGGCTGCCGCCGCCCGGGGCGCGGACGACGATCCGCCCGCCGCTCTGGCTCTTGCCGACGCCGTCGTTGGCGGTGCCGGTGTGTTCGAGGGTGATGCCGTCGTTGAGGAAGACGCCGTACGACTGCCCGGCGGAGCCGGTGGTGCGGACGGTCACCGCGCCGTCGACCAGCCGTCGGCGGCCCCGGTCGTCGCTGGTGACGGCCGGTACGTCGAGGGCTTCCCCGTGGTTGAGCAGGCGCTCGACGTCGATGCTCAGCTGTCCGCCGACCGACTTGTCGCTGTTGCCGAGGTGGATGCCCTCGACCAGCAGCGACGGCTCGCGCCGGTCGATCAGGGCCGCGCGGACACGCTCGATCAGGGCGTCGTCGGTGGTGAAGTCCTTCTCCAGGTACTCCGGGTCGGCCACGACCTTCTCGGGCACGTGTGCGAGGAGACGGCGGACGTCGAGGCGGCCGACGCTCGCCGGGTGGTCGAGGAGCTGCAGCAGGGCCGTACGCCCGCGTGCCTCGCGCAGGGAGCGCAGGCCGAGCCGGGCGAGGATCTGGCGGACGTCGTGGGCGATGTTGAGGAGGTACTGGGCGAGTGCGCGCGGGTCGCCCTCGAAGGCCTCGGAGTTGGTGGTGAGGCCTGCGGGACACTTCACGTTGCAGTTCTTCGCCATGACGCAGCCGAGCATCATGAGGGCGGTCGTGCCGAACTCGAAGCTGTCGCCGCCGAGGAGCGCCGAGGTGACGACGTCGCCGCCGGTCTGGTGCGCGCCGGAGCAGCGCAGGACGACCTTCTGGCGGAGCCCGTTGGCGACGAGCGCCTGGTGGACCTCGGCTACGCCGATCTCCGCCGAACGCCCGGCGTACTTGAGGCTGGTGACGGCCGCTGCGCCCGTACCGCCGGTGTTCCCGGCGACGTTGATGACGTCCGCACCGGCCTTGGCGACCCCGACGGCGATGGTGCCGATGCCCTCCGAGGAGACCAGCTTGACGATCACCCGTACCCGGGCGGCCTTGCAGTCGTGGATGAGCTGGGCGAGGTCCTCGATGGAGTACGTGTCGTGGTGCGGGGGCGGTGAGATCAGCTCGATGCCGGGGGTGCCGCCACGGGCCGCCGCGATGTCGACCGTCACCTTCGGCGCGGGCAGCTGGCCGCCCTCGCCGGGCTTGGCGCCCTGCCCGATCTTGATCTCCAGCTCTTGGAGCATCGGGTCGGCGAGGTAGCCCGCCCAGATGCCGAACCGGCCGGACGCGAACTGCTTGATCCGGGAGCCCCGGATGGTGCCGTACCGGGTGTGGTGTTCGCCGCCCTCGCCGCTGTTCGACATCGCGCCGACCATGTTGGTGCCGTGCGCGACGGCCTCGTGCGCGGTCGCCACGAGCGCGCCGTGGCTCATCGCGCCGGAGGCGAGGGAGCGGGTGATCTCGTGGGCGGGCTGGACCTCGTCGAGCGGGACGCTGTCGGGGGCGCCTTCGAGGAGGGTCAGGAGGTGGGCTGCGGTGCCGGTGGCGGCGACCTCGATGCCGTCGGCGCCGACGGCGAGGGTGGTGACCTCGCCGAGGTGTGCGAGCCCTGCGGCGAGGGCCGCGTGGCGCTCGGCGGCCTCGGGGCCCGGGGAGGTGAGGCGGAGGTGGACGGTGCCCTGTTCGGTGACGGACGCGACCACGCCACGAACCGTGACGCTCGCGTTGCCGGTCGCCGAGAAGCGGCCCAGCTCGCGGGCGAAGTCCTCGGGGGTACGCAGGCCGGTGAGGTCGGCGGGCAGCGCGAGCACGTCACGCAGGGCGGCCGGGCGGCGGGACCGCTCCTCGTGGGTGGTCCGGAGGAAGGCGCGGTAGCCGGGGGTGATCCGGAACGCGTCGATCTCGGCGTCGCTGAGGGCGTCGTACCCGGTGTTGCGGTAGGCGGCGTCGGTGATGCCGAAGGCGTCGTCGAGCTGGCCGAGGGTGAGCAGGCGCAGGGCCTCCGGGTCGCCCTCGCGGCCGAACTCGGGGGCTTCCTCGACCATGTCGCCGAAGCCGCGTACGGCGGTGACGCCGAAGGAGTGCCCGGCGCCGTCCGACCGCTCCTTGAACAGGCCGAGCAGCGGGACCTGGCCCTCGGTCTCCACGGTCCGGGCCCGCTCGTGCCAGTCCGTCGCGGCCTGCGCGATCCGGGCGAAGCCGACGCCGCCGACCGGGGCGTCCATGTGCGGGAACGTGCGTGCGAAGACGTCGTCGCGGGTGTCGAGGTAGTTCGGCTCGAAGAACTCGCCGCCGATGTAGCTCTCGGCGGTGCACAGGCCGACCCGGCCCATGGTCTTGGCGAGGGACTTCTCGGCGGCCTTGCGGAACTTGGCGAGCGCCCGGTCGGTCTCGGTGATCTCACCGGCGGGGGCGGGCGCGCTGGGGAACTTCTCCTCGGCGCGCAGCCGGGCGCTGAGGCTGTAGACGGCGGAGGCGCCGAAGCCGAGCGCGGTCGCGACGTGGTGGGAGGAGGCGAGCTGGCCGCTCTCCGCGACGAGCGAGACGCGCAGCCGCAGCCCGGTCTCGATGAGCCGCTGGTTGACGGCGGCGACGGCGAGGATGACGGGCAGGGGCGCGCGGGTGGACGACACGGCCCGGTCGGTGAGGATGGCGATGCCACCGCCGCCGGAGGCGAACCGCTCGACGTCGTCGCAGAGCCGCTGGAGGGCGTCCCGGAGGGCGTCGGCGTTGGCGGTCTCGTCGCCGCTGACCGGGTCGTAGAGCATGGCGAACCGCTCCAGCGGCACGATCCGCTGGTCGCGCAGCCTGACCATGTCGAGGTGCCCGAGGACGGGCGAGGAGACGACGAGCTGGCGCTCGCTGGTGTCGCCGGTGCCGTCGGGCTTGGGGCCGAGGGCGACCCGCATGCTCATGCCGTCGGCCTCGCGGATGCTGTCCAGCGGCGGGTTGGTGACCTGGGCGAAGCGCTGCGAGAAGTACTTCGCCATGCCGCCCTCGGTGTCGCTGAGCGCGTTGATGGCGTTGCCGTAGCCCATGGCCGAGATCCGCTCGGACCCGGTGTTGAGCATCGGGTCGAGCATGAACCGGAAGCTCTCCTGGTTCAGCGCGTACGCCACGTACCGGCCCGCGAGGCTCAGGTCGCCGTCGTAGCCGAGGGTGGTGGTGCCCCGGTAGTAGTCGGGGGCGGGCAGGTCGTCGAGGTTCACCCGGGCCGCGTCGAGCAGTTCGCTGTACGGGCGGCGCGCGGCGAGGGCGTCGAGCACCTCGCGGGTGCGCAGCACGCTCCCGGTGCGGTGGTCGACGACGAGCATGCCGCCGGCCTCGATACGGCCCCGGTGCACGACCTCGTCGTCCGGGAAGGCGACCTGCCCGGCCTCGGAGGCCACCATCAGGTGCTCGGCGGTCTCGACGGTACGCAGGGGGCGCAGGCCGAGCCGGTCCAGGCGGGCGCCGACGACGTCGCCGTCGCTGAAGATGAGGGCGGCGGGCCCGTCGTTCTTCTCCTCGTAGAGGGAGAAGTACTCCAGCATGTCGCGCACGCCGTCGGGCAGCGTGCGGTCGTTCTCCCAGGCGGGCGGCATGAGGGACACGACGGCCTCGACGAGGTCGAGCCCGTCGTCGAAGACGCGGCTCTGGAGGGTCTGGTCGAGTCGGCTGGAGTCGGACTGCCCCGGCGGGCGCACGATGCTGCGCGTCCGGGCCCGCGCGAGGGCCTCGTCGGAGAGCCGGTTCTTGCGGTCCGTGTTCAGCTCGCCGTTGTGCGCCATGAGCCGGAAGGGCTGGGCCATGGTCGGGTGCGGCTCGGTGTTGGTGGAGAACCGGGTGTGGAAGTAGAGCGAGCGCACCGAGTGCCGGGGGTCGAGCAGGTCCCGGAAGTAGGGGATGACCTCGCCGGAGTTGAGCCGCCCCTTGAGCACCTGGGTCCGCGCGCTGAGCGACAGCGCGTACAGCCCGGCGTAGCTGCCCAGCTCGTCGGCGTAGGCGACGGCCTCGACGGCGAGCAGGGCACGGTTGGCGGCCGAGTCGACGTCCTGGCGCTGCCACGCCTCGGGCGCCCGGAAGACCCACTGCACGATGGGCAGCTGGTACTGCTCGGCGGCGGGCCTGGCGACGCCGTGGTCCACCGGTACGTCACGCACGAGCAGCAGCTCGAAGCCCTGCTCGGCGATGCTGCGGCCGACCAGGTCGACGGCGGCGTCCCGGCGGTCGGCGTCGGTCGGCACGAAGCAGTTGGCGACGCCGAAGTGCCCGGCGCGCAGTGCCTCACCGGTGATCGCGCCGAAGAACTCCACCGACAGGTCGACACTGACACCCGCCCCGTCACCGACACCCTCGGCGGACGCGCCGCCACGGTGCGGGATGGCACGGAGCGCCTCGTCACCCTTGCGGATGACATCGTGACTCGGCGTCCCGTCGAGCCGGGTGATGAAGCCGACGCCGCAGTCGCTGTGCTCGCGGGCAGGGTCGTACAGACCCAAGGTGGGCTGGTTCAAGTGCGGGTCCTCTGAGCGAATGCCGGGGCAGCGGACGGCCAGGCTGCGTCGGTGAAGCGCTCGCCGCGGGCGGACCGGTGTGACGGCCGGTGCCCTGAGTAATGCAAGTACGTACGGTAAGGGTTACCTAACTTCACCGCAAGGGTGTGTCCTGCATACACATCCTGTATACCCTGCGGCGCGCGAAAGGGCCTCTCGCGTCCACAACCTGGTCACCGCCAGGTCCATCCAGTCGGGGCGCGGATCGCGATCACGTGACGCGTCCGCGCCGGGCAGGTCACAGGGGCCGGGCGGGCCAGTCGAGCAGGCGGGCGCCGATGACCGCGGTCTGGAGGGTGTAGCGGGCGGCGGGGTCGGTCGGGTCGATGCCGGTCAGGGTTCGGACGCGTTCCAGCCGGTAGGTCAGCGCGCGCACGCTCAGCGACAGCCGCCGGGCCGCTGCGGCGGCCACACAGCCGGAGTCGAAGTACGTCATGAGGGTGTCGAGCAGCGGCCGGGCCCCGCCGCGCGCCTGTTCCAGCGGCACCACGGTGTTGCGCACCAGGTCCACCAGCGCCTGCCGGTCCCGGGCCAGGACGGGGAAGACCAGCAGGTCGGCGGCGCGCAGCAAGCGCTGGTCGAGACCCATGCGCTGCGCCACGTCCAGGGCGTTGAGGGCCTCTTCGTAGCTGTGTCCGATACCGACCGTGCCGGGCCGGGGCCGGCCGATGGCCACCTGTGCCTGGCCGGTGGCGGCGTGGGCGTGCTCGGCGAAGTGGACGAGGACGTCGTCCTGGTCGCCGGGGGCGATGCACACCATCCGGCCGTCCTTGGTCGTGAACAGGATGCGGCGGTTCTCGAAGCGGGCGAACAGCTCGCTCGCCACCTGCCGGGGTACGGCGTCGGTCTCGTCGTACTTCTCCGGTCCCCCGGCCACGGCCACCGCGTGGGCGCGGGACAGGCGCAGCCCGAACCGTTCGGAGTGCGCGGCGAGTCGGCCGGGGTCGCCGCGTCCGTGGAGCAGGTCGTCGATGAACTCCCGGCGGGCGGCCTCCTCCTTGCGGACGACGAGCCGCTGTGCGCGTTCGTAGCCGTCGGCGAAGGCGTCCACGGCCTGTTCGACGACGGTGAGGACGCTGTCCGGGGTGGCGGCTCGCGGCCACCCGCCCCGGGCCGCCGCGAGGTGGGCGCGGACGAGCGTGCGCCAGCCGTGACCGGCTACGGCCGCCTGTGCGCCCAGGTCGCGGCGGGACTGGATCTCGTCGCGGGTAAGACGCCGACCGGTGGCGGCGGCGTCCGCCAGGATCCGCTCGAAGCCGTCGAGGTAGGGCACGGGCACGTCCCGTACCGCAGTCTCTTCCCCCACCGCAGCGGACACCGCTCCGACCACCTCAACCACCTCAGCCATCTCAACCACCTTGACCGCCCCAAAGGTTGAGCGAGCACCGGCCCGGCAGGGCACAAGTGTTCGGCAAAAATCTACCGCACCGGTACAGCGTCACTACCGCGTCAGCCGGTGACCTCGACCTTCCCGTTGACCTCGACCTTCCCGGTGGCCTCGGCGGGCGCCGGGGGCTCGGGCCGGGTGCCGTCGGCCTGCCCGGTGATCCCCTTCAGCAGCTCGGCGAAGTCGACACCGGTGGTGGAACTGAGGAGTTCGACGCCCTGGGCGACGTTGTCGGCGACCGTGCGCGCGAGCTGGCCGGCCCCGTCGGTGGAGATGACCGTCAACTTGTCCACGGCGCTGAGCGGTTCGGACGCCTTCGCGACCACCTGCGGCAGCACCTCGACGAGCATCTGCAGCACCGCCGCGTCGCCGTACCGCGCGAACGAGTCGGCCTTCTTCCGCATGGCCTCGGCCTCGGCGGCACCCTTGGCGCCGATCGCGGCGGCCTCCGCCTCCCCCTCGATGCGTACGGCGTCGGCGAGCGCGGCCCGGTGTGCCTTCTCGCCCTCACCGGTGAGCCTGGCGCGCTGGGCGTCCGCCTCGGCCTGCTTGACGAGGGCGACCCGGCGGGCCTCGGCCTCCTGCTCGGCCTGGTAGCGGGCCGCGTCGGCGGGCTTGCGGACCTGGCTGTCCAACTCCCGGTCGGTCAGCGCCGCCTGGCGCTCGGCAACCTTCTCCTGCTCGGCCAGCACCTCCTGCCGCCTGGCGGCCTCGGCGAGCGGACCGGCCGCCGCCGCACGGGCCGCGGCCTCGTCGGTCTCGGCCCTGATCTCGGCCTGCTTGAGGTAGAACGTCCGCTGCGCGACCGCGATCTCCTCCTCGGCCTTCAGCCGCGCCTGCTCGGCGGCCCGCCGGGCGACGGCCTCGGCGATGTCGGCCTCCTGCTTGGCGCGGGCGGCCTCGGGACGGCCGAGGTCCTCCAGGTAGGAGCCCTCGGTGGTGATGTCCTGGATCTGGAAGGCGTCCAGCACAAGACCCTGCCCCGACAGGCTCGCCTCGGCCTCCTCGGCGACCTGCCCGGCGAACACGGCCCGGTCCCGGATGATGTCCTCCACCGACATCCGCCCGACGATGGCCCGCAGCGCGCCGGACAGCACCTCCTGGGTGAAGCCGACGATGCCGTCCTGCTGCATCAGGAACCGCTGCGCGGCGGCCCGTATCGAGTCCTCGGTGCCGCCCACCTTGACGATGGCGACCCCCTCCAGATGCGCCTTCACACCCCGCAGAGTGACGGCGCCACGCACCGCGACCGGAATGTGCCGCGAGGACAGATCAAGGGTGAACTTCTGCTGCACGAACGGCACGACGAACACCCCACCGCCGACCACGACCTTCTGGCCGCTGTTGTCGGTGAAGACCCGCCCGGTGTCCGGATCGGTGGCCTGTTTGCCACGCCGCCCGGTGACGATGAACGCCTGGCTCGGCCCCGCCACCTTGTAGCGGGTGACGACGACGAGAGCGAGCAGCACCAGGAGTACGACGACTCCGGCGACCGCGACGACGACAGGACTCATGACAGTGCCCCCTTGTTTTTGGCATGCGAAGAAACGGCATGAAGAAACCGGTGTACGTGGCCGGTGTACGTGGACTCGAGTGGAGGTGGCTACGGCGAGGGCTCAGCGCTCGACGGGCCGTACCGCCACGGAGGTCGCGGACAGGGCGGCCTCGACCCACACCTCGGCACCCCGCTCGACCCGGACATCGCTCTTGGCGGCGTACTTCACCGGCTGACCAGCCGGATACAGCAGCACCTCGCCGTACCCGCCGACGGGAATCGCCGTGACCACGGCACCGGAACTCCCCACAAGCTCCGCACCACCCGGGGCTGCCCCGGACCCGTCCCGCATGAGCGCCCGGCTCAACCGCCAGGTCGCCCAGCCCGCCCCGAGTCCCGCACCCGCTCCGACCAGCGTCGCGACTCCGACGCCGAGGTCCGTCGTACCGAGCGCGATCGCACCGGCGAACCCGAGCATCGACACGAACCCGGCAATCACCGGAAGCGACAGCAGCCCGTCGAAAACCCCGTCCAGCACACCGTCGAAGACGAGCGCGAACACGAGCAGAAGAAGCCCGGAAAGGCCGAGAACCAAGAACAAGGTCATGTCTTCAGCCCTCCCCTCTCCCTCTCGCCCGCTTTCCCTCCCCCGCCCACACCACCGACGCTTTCACACACCGAACCGGACGAACACTGCCGGATCCCGGCAGTGTTCACGCTCCTTCGATGCCCGCTCTACGCGTCCGGCCCCAGGAACCCGACGAACCGCGACCACGCGTCGCGCTTGACGGCGAAGTCGGGACGTATGACGTCCTTGGAATCGCGTACGCGCACGGCACGCCCGTCGACGGCAACCTCGACACAGCTGTCGCCCTGGCTGCCGCTGTAACTGGACTTGAACCAAGCCAGTTCCGACGCGCTCATAGCTCTCCTACAAACCGCGACCACACATCACGGCCGATGGCGAAGTCGGGGCGTGTGACGTCCTTGGAATCGCGTACGCGCACGGCACGTCCGTCGACGGCAACCTCGACGCAGCTGTCGCCTTCACTGCCGCTGTAGCTGGACTTGAACCAAGCCAGTTCCGACGCGCTCATAGCTCTCCTCTGAATCGCTCCAACAGACCCCGAGAATCCTTGGCGTTGAGGGCCTGCGAGCGCAGTGTGTCATAGCGCTGTTGGAGCGCACCGACCTCTTTCGAGTCGGTAATCAGGCGGCCGTTCTTCTGCCCTTCGGAGTAGGCGAGCCGCTGCCCCTTGGGAGTCACCAGCAGCTGAAGGGGACCGTCAAGACAAGCGTGCAACCCCGCCTCCAACGGCACGATCTGAAGGGTCACGTTGCGCGGGGCGGTCAACTCCAGCACATGGTCGAGCAGTTCACGCATCTCCCCGGCGTCCCCGAACCGCCGCCGAAATACATGCTCCTCGACGATGAAGCTGAACGGCGTCGTCTGCCGCTCGAACAGCATCCGCTGTCGCCCCATCCGCCGGACCATGAAGTCCTCCAGCTGCTCGTCCGGTGTCACGGGCACGGTCCCCTCGAACACCGCCCGCGCGTACCCCTCCGACTGCAACAGCCCCGGCACCAACCGGCATTCGTACGTGCACAGACTCACCGCGACCCGTTCCAGCTGCGCCCACCGCCGGAACCAGGCCGCCAACCCCACGTCCCCGCGCGTCAGATGCTTGGCCGACTTCCGCAACGCCCCGGTGTTCCCGGTGGCGTCCTCCGCCAGCTCCACGAAGGAGTCGTCCGCGAACCGCCTCCCCAACTCCACCGACGCGACGGTGTGTTTGGAGAAGCGCACCCGTTCCCCGAACTCCTCCCGGCTGAGCCCGGCGTGCTCGCGCAGCGCCTGGACGACGGCTCCGAACGTGCGCAGGCTGTCCGAGCGATCGGGCTCCCGTTCCTCCTCCCACCCCGTCAGGTCGTCGTCGTCCTCGTTCGCGTCGCCGTGCATCATCCGCGGCCACCTCCAGGTGCGTACGTTCCGTGTTGTTCCCCGCGATCGACAACACCCAGGGTGACGGAAGGAGTTCCGTACCGTCTACTCAGCGTCCGCGTACGCTGACGGACCGTACGCACCATGCGCGAGCCGTACGGCTAACGGTGCGGGTGGGCCGCCTTGCGGGCGACGACGAACCGGTCGACCTCCGCGCCGGTGGCCGCCAGGGCCCGCACGGTGAGGGTGGCCGTGCGACCGGGCGTGGCCGGGGCGACGTCGACACGGATGAAGGAGTAGCCGGTGTAGCGGACCCGGGACCAGTCGACGTTCTCGGTGACCTTGCCGTCCTTGCCGGTCCAGTACGTGGGCACCGAGTCGACGGCGTCCTCGTGACCCTCGTAGCTGTCGGCGACCGGGAAGCTGTACACGCTCTCGCCGCCCGCGCCCGCCGTCACGTACACGACACCACCGCGCGCGGGCTCATGGGTGCCGCCGATGGGCAGGGCTCGTACGGCCTTGTCCTGGACGACCGGGTCGGTGCGCTCGTAGACGTGGTTGTGGCCGTTGACCACCAGATCCACCTGGTGCTTCTCGTACAAGGGAACCCACTTCTCACGCACCCCACCCTCGGAGGCGTGCGAACTGGTGGTCGAGAAGGCGCAGTGGTGATGGAAGACGACGACGAAGTCCACGTCCGTACGAGCCCGCAGCTCGCCGAGCCGCTTGTCGAGCCAGGCGGTCTGCCGGCCCCCGGTGTAGCCGATGTTGGCGGGGATCTCGTACGAGACGTCGTTGGCGTCGACCGACACGACACCCACGTTGCCGTGGACGAAGGAGTAGACGCCGGGCGCGGACGCGGCGTCGAAGCCGTTGCCGGGCAGGGTGAAGCGGGCCTCGTTGCCGCCGTACCCGTTGGGCGAGTACCAGGACTCCATGTCGTGGTTGCCGAACGCCACCATCCACGGCACCCGGCTCGACAGCGGCTCGATCTGGGCGAGGAAGGAGTCCCACTGACGGGCGTCGTAGTTGCCCGCGTCCCCGGGCAACCCGTGACCGGTCTCCTCGGCGTAGCAGATGTCGCCCGCGTGCAGATGGAACGCCGGATTCTGCGCCTGGACCATCGCGTTGAGCCCGATCGAGGTGTAGCTGGGGTTCTGGTCGCCGAACGCGGTGAACGTGAAGGGCCGGGTGCTGCGGGCGCGGGGAGCGGTGGTGAAGGAGTAGACGGTGTGCGCGGCCCCGGCGTGCGCGGGGTCGAACCCGTCGTGACCGACGCCGTAGTAGTAGGTCGTGTCGGGGCTCAGATTGTCCAGGGCCACATGCACGTAGTACTGGTCGATGTCGGCACTCTTGCCGACCCCGGCGGGCGTGAAGAGATCACGCACCTCCCCGGGTATCCGGTGGCTCAGATCGAGGGGACTGCGCCCGATCCGCAGAAACGGCTTCCGCACCGGCAACGGCACCTGCCACGACACCCGCATCTGCGTCCGCGGATCGGCACCGTAGGTGAGATGCCGCCCGAACGGCGCCACCAGCGACCCGTCCACGGCGGCGGTGGCGGGGGCGGTCACCAACGCGGGTGCGGCGACGGCCGAGCCCCCACTGCCACCGACAAGCCCGATACCGGCCGCGGCAACCGCGCCCCCACGCAGCAGACCACGACGGGAAAAGGCACGGCGGAGATGTTCGTGCTGCTCGGGCATGCTCAGGGTGTCGGCGAGCCGGTCCGGCAGCCCCATACGAGGAGTGTTCATGGCCGGGAGGCTGGCAGCGGCGGTTGAACACCCGATTGCCGCCGCCCCATGACCTGCCCATATCCGGACCATCCCCCTGCAATCGCGCCGGGGCATGGACAGGAAGTCGGGCACGACCGCCACGCCGAACCCCGGCTCAGGCCCCCTTGGCCACCGGCTCCAGAATCGCCACGCACTCCACGTGATGCGTCATCGGAAAGATGTCGGCCTGAGCGGGTACCAGAAAAGGCCAGGTCAGGACCTATTTCTCGGCTCACGGCCCCGCGTGGAGACGCCCAGAGCGTCAAACGAGCGTCACGACCGACAAGTCCATCCCTACGGCTCCGAGCGGAACACTGTGCCGCGACCAGGTCACCCCGCACAGGTCCACGCCGCTCACTCCGGACGCCGGCTCGCGCATCATGACCCGCATGACTTTCCCAGCCGCCATAATGACGGCATGCCCTCCAGCCGACAGCACCCCGCACCCACGTCGAGAAACCTCTCGGGTGCGGAAGCTGAGGATCTCGCGTTGTATCGAGAGAAGTTCCGGCGGCGTCTGCCGGAGTCGCTCGACGAGTTGCACGGCCCGACACACGGGGTCGTGGAGCTGCCACTGCACGTGGCCTGGTCCGGGATGACCTCGTACGACATGGGCAATCCTCGCCAGCGCATGGGCCTGTACCGAACCGTCCTGCACGAGGGCCTGCGCGACGACCTTCCCCGCTTCCTCGACCAGAACCTGCTCCTCCAGATGTGGCCGGTACTGCGGACCCTTGTCGGTCGCACCGTGCGCACCGTATGGGAAGACGCCTTCCCCCAGCTCGCCTCCCGCACCCGGGCAGCCGCGTGACGGACATGCCGGAGCTGCACGCACGGCTCCTGGCGGATGTGATCGCCCTCGGCGCCCCGTATCCACTGGTCCTCACCGGCGGATACGCCGTGCGGGCGCATCGCCTCGTGAACCGCCCCAGCCAGGACCTCGACGTCGCCACCGAGAACCCGGCACCGATGGCCGACATCGCGGCGACGCTCCGTAGCGGTCTGGAAGCTCGGGGCTGGCAGGTACAGGCACTGGAGACTGCCCCGCTGTCCGCCCGCTTCACCGTGTCCGACCCGGCCACTGGACAGGACTGCGAAGTCGACATCCTCAAGGAGATCTTCTGGCGGCCGGTCACCCAGAGCCCGTACGGGCCCGTGCTCGCGGAGGAGGACGTGATCGGGACCAAGGTCCGCGCCCTGGCCGACCGCGGAGCGCCCCGCGATCTGATCGACGTGTTCGCAGCCTCCCGCCGCTGGACCAGTGCCGAGCTTGAGGAGTTCGGCCGCCGCCACGCCCGTGGACGCTTCGAGCGCGAGGATCTGCAGTCGAACCTCACAGGCGCCGAGTGGACCGACGACGAAGCCTTCGCCGCCTACGGCCTCGACGAAGCCACCATTACGGCTCTTCGCACCTGGGCCGTGGAGTGGGCCGACGACCTTGCCGCCCGCCTCCTCGAAGAGGCCGATGATCCGGACATCGACTGATCACGTCCGGATGAGATCGCATCTGAAAGCGATCAGAGCAAGGGCCGATGTCATTCCCCTCGCACTGCCGCTGTGTCTGCCGTCTCACGTCAGGCGGTCCAAGGGCAGTTCCTTGATGAACGACGTCCGCCGTCGTCGCGCCCCCGGGACAGGCGCGGGGACACGGCGACGGCGGTTCGCAGATTCGGGCGGTCAGGCCGCGGTCCCGACGTCCTCTACCTCCTCCGGCAGGTCCCGCACCAGGACCTTGTCCCGGGACGAGTCGACCGAGACGACCTCCACGTCGATGATCTCGTCCCGCTCGACCTCGCCCGCGTTGAGGTCGTGGCGGAGTTCCTCGCTCATCGCCGAGCAGTGCAGTAGCACGGGCCGGCTGCGGCCCTCGACCTTGAGCAGGATGTAGCCGCCCTCGTCCTCGGGCAGCGCCTTGTGCACCCGGCCCTCAAGACGGTCCCCGGCCCGGAGCACGGACGGGTAGGCGTTCTGCCGGATCGGGGTGGGCGCCGGGAGCAGCTCGTGCAGCTTCAGGGTGACGCGCCGCCGACGCACGTCGACGTCGACGACACTGACGTCCACCTCGCTCCTCGGGCGGACCTCGACTCCCTCGGGGAGGGTGCTGCGGGGCACCAGGCCATTGATGTCGCCTGTGACGCGGACGAAGACACCGGCGTCGCGCACGCTGTGCACGTCGGCCGTGAAGCGGTGCCCGGCGGGGTGGCTCGCGGCGAGGGCCTGCCACGGGTTGGGACGACCCGCGATGAGCGTGTACTTTGCACCGCCGGTGGGCTGGAGCTCGAAAGCGCCGTCGAGGACGTCACCGACCGCGTACAGGCGGGTCATGTCGGCGACGATCCGCGACCAGTCGGCGTCCTCCTGGCCGAGGACGCCGTGGGTGCCGTCGTCGGCTCGGACCACCGCGAACTCACGGCTGACGGAGACCACCCGCGCACGGGCCGGGACGGTGCCCTTGGTCGCCATGGGGATGAGGGCCATCTCCTGCACGGGCTCCTGCCGTACCGCCTCCAACTGCAATCGCAGTTCACCGCACATGTGGGACATGTCGGCGTACAGGGCGCTGTACGGGATGTAGCGCAGTCCGCGGACGTCGCTCGGGATGTCGTCCGGGGACTGGGCGAGGTAAATCATGCGCTTGCCGATGAGCTTGGCCGCCATGTACTCCATAGCCACGTTCGGGGCGCGGCAGGAGAAGTCGACGACGACCAGTTCCGCCTGCTGGATGGCCCGCCAGACGACGTTCAGGACGGATGCCGGGCCGTACACCGAGTCGCCTCGGACCGGGGTCATCCCGGCCTCGATCACGGTGGGGCTGATGACGTCGGTGTACAGCCAGTCGAAGTCGAAGGTGGTGCCGTCCGGCAGAGCCTTCTTGCCGAAGGGGGCGACGACCATCACGTTGCCTTCGATGGGCTGCTCGTCACGGGTGAGTCGTACCTCGTGCATGGTGAACACCTCGGGTTCTGATCGGTCTTCGGTCCACAGCGTCATGGTGCGCCGGAACCCTTGGCACCAAGGTGTCCGATCAGAAGGCGGATCGGCGTGGTCGGCCCGCTGAGTTTTCTGGGGCCCCCAGGAAGGTTGCGGCGAAAACACTCAGCGTCAGGCCGTCGGCGGCTACGGTAGGTTCATGGGTCTTTCGGGGGAGATCTGGAGAATCCAGGTACTGGGTCCGCTGACGGTGTGGCGAGACGGGGTGCTGCTCGATCCGCCGCCCAGGGGCCTGAGATGCGCCGTTCTCGTCTGTCTCGCGACAGCGGGCCAGCGGGGGCTGGGCCCCGACCGGCTGCTGCAGTCGGTGCTCAGTACGGACGGCCGCCGACGGGGCATCAGATCGGCCAACGCCCTTGAACAGCACGTCACCGAGTTGCGCAGGCTCGGGCTGCCGATCCCGGAGCGGGGCCGTTCCGCGACCGACCCGTACGTGCTGGACTTCGAGCGGGTGCGGGTCGACGCGGAGGACTTCCTGCGCGATCTGCGGGACCTGGCGGCCACGCCTGACGTGAGCCGGCTGGCGGCGCTCATGGCCCACTGGACAGGCGATCCGCTGCTGCATCACCCCCAGGTGGACCGCCTGTTGTGGAACCGGCACATCAAGGGACGGAGTACCCTGCTGAAGCATGTGCGGGCAGCGGACTGGGAATCCCTGCCCGAACTGGGCGAGTTCCTGGACCTGTTTCCCGACGACCGGGCGAGCGCTCTGCTGCGGGCCGATCTGGCCCGGCTGGATCGCAAACGTCTCCTCGTCGTTGAGGACCAGAACATGGACCAGATCGTCGACATCCTCGATGCCTACGAGTGCGTACGGGTCACGGACCTCGCGGACTGGGAGCGGCAGCTCAGGGACCGTAGGGACGACATACTGTCCGTGCACGGCGCACTCATCGACCTGCATCTCACGGACTCCTTCCGCGATCACGACGGCTACCAAATCGCCGACTGGCTGCGCCTCAACACCGAGATCCCGGCCTCCGTGATGACGATGGCCCCGCCGGCGGGGAACCTCCGCCAGGAGAGCACCATCCAGCAGAAGCGGTACCGGTTGCTGCAGATCGTCTACAAGGGTTACGGGACCTTCAACGCCCGGGCCCTCCGTGAGGCCGCCACGCAGCTCACCTCCGACGAGGACGTACACGTACGGGCCCGGCTGGGCGCCACGCTGGAGACCGCGCTGTTTCACGCCCGCAAGCGGCTGAGCTACCCCTCCCCCGAGCACAACCACACGCGGCTCAGGCAGTGCGAGGGGGAGGCAGGCGTGGCCGCACGCCAGATGGAGATCGGCACCCTGCCCGAGGCCCGCCGCGCGGTCCGGGACTTCCGTGACACCTGGCCCGCGTGACGCGCCGAACCGTCAGACGCGCGGCAGCCACACCTTGAGATGGGCGCCACCCAGGGGTGAACGTTCCAGGATCTCGATGGTGCCCCGGCATTCCCGCACCAGCTTGCGCGCCAGTGCCAGCCCCGATCCCCCGCTGCCGTTGCGGGAAAAGGTGCGGCCCACGCGCAGCGCCGCACGCTCCTCCTCGGTCAGGCCGGGCCCGCTGTCCTCCACTTCGACGTTGCACCACAGGGCGGCCTCCCCTCCCTCGGGTCCCCGGTCGGCGGTCCTCAGCCGCACGACGATCCGCCGCTCCTCGTCGTCGTCCACCGTGCCCAGCGCCTGCGCCGCGTTCATCAGCAAGTTCTCCACCGCGATCTTGACGTACGCCTTCACCGCGTGGACGTGCAGGGGTTCCGGCGCCGACGTCCACACGTCGATCTGCACGCCGTACTCGTGCTGGACGGCCGTCGTCACCTCCTGAACCGCCTGCACCAGGTCCGCGCGTTCTGCTGGCCGCAGGAAACCGGCCACCGCGTCCTGGTAGTGCTCACCCCGGAACTGGCTCGCCCGGTCCCGGAGCCGGTCCAGGACGCCACGGGCCTCGGGCGGCAGAGAACCCTCCAGCCGGGAGAGATCGTCCAGGATGCTGGCCACCCGGTTGTCGTTGCGGTGTCCGATCGCTGTTATCGCCTGGTCGGTGAGCGCGACCCGGGCGTGCGCGTCGGCCTGTTCCACACGCTCCAGCAACGCCCGCAGGGAACTTCCCGCCAATTGCTCGGCCTCCTCGGCGAGCAGCCGTCCCAGACCCGAGCGGAGCGTCACCCAGGTGTCACCTTGGGCGGTGAGCAGTCCGTGTGAGGTGAGTTGCGAGAGGGCGGCCTCCACATCGAGCAGGCGCACCGTCTCCGTGTCGAACTCCACGGGCACGTCGAAGAACGTCATGTCCGCCGCCAGGTCGGCGGCCCGGAACGGTACGTGCTGGTGCAGCGCGTACGCCATACCGAGGACGGCACCCTCGTTCAGACGCAGCGGCGCAGTCAGTACGGCGCGCAGGTCGTCGCGAGTGCGAGGGTTGCGGACGGCGGCCAGCGCACCGAGGGTCAGGGTGCGCGAGGATGGCAGCCTGGAGAGCAGGTCGCCCAGGAACCGGGGCAGGATCACCGGGTGGGCTCCGGTCTCGTAGTGCAGGGTGTCCATGACTACGGCCTCCGCCGACACGGCGAGCAGGTCCAACAGCCAGGCGAGTCCCTCGCGCGGGGGCACGCCCCGGCCGAGCGCGACGCCCGTGTCGGGATCGGAGATCCCCTCGATGCCGAGCTGGGGGACGAGCACCCGCAGCAAGTTCACGCGGCGGGTGGCCGGGCCCGCGGGCGTGCCGGGCGCGGGCTGGGCGAACAGGCGCAGCAGGTCCGTCGCGGTGAGGACGGCGACGCCGTCGGGGCGTCCGGTTGGCTCGCGCTGCGTACCGGTGGTGCGGAACCAGACGAGGGGCCGGAGCAGGTCGTCCGGGGGCGGGGTGTGTTCGTCGGCGATCCACAGGACGGCGCCGGTGTCCCGGTGGAGGGAGGTGCGGGGCAGCCGGGCGTCGTTCAGCCCGACGAACGCCGTACGGAACCCTCCGGCCTCTTCGACGACGGGGAACCGTACATCCTCACCGAGCAGGTGGCCGAGGGCGCGCGCGAACGCCCCGGCGGTCGCCGGCTCTGGTCGGGCAACGAGGTCGTTCAGCGCCAGGACGGCTTCGCGACCCGTTTCACCGACGTCGGTGAAGCGTCGCAACCGGTGGTCCGCAAACGCTCCCTCCAGGTAATGCGGAAGGATCTCGTCCAGCCGACTACCGAGCGCGGGATCCCACAGGGGCGGGCGCGGCACCGCTGCCGGGCCGCCGTTCTCCTGCTCGGAGTGCGTGGACTCCAGCAGAAGCCGGGCCGCGGGGAACTCGCCCGCGCTCAGGCAGTCCTCCACAGCCTTGCGGTCGACCCGGTCGTCGGGAAGTTCGGCCAGCCGCCGTTCGAGCCGCTCACGCACACTCCGCTCCGCCGGGAGGATCCTCGTCTCCCGTTCCCCGTCGAGCAGTTCGCTCGCCCGGGAGGTGCGCAGGTTCACCGCGTCAAAGAAGCCGTCGGGCGTGGAGGCCGGGTCGAGTCCGGCGCGGATCGCCCGCTCGCCGAGGAGAGCGAGGTCGCGTTCGGCCTTGGCGAGGGCGTCGAGCCGGGCCGCGGCCAGCACGTCCCTGATCCAGGCGGCGTCCACCGGGTCGGTGTCGTGGAGCGTCGGCCCGTCGGCCGCGCACTCGGCGAGGAACTCGTCCACCAGCTCGAAGTGCCCCTGCCTCAGGAGCCTTTCGACACTCTCGGTCGTGGTCAGCGGGTCGGCGAGACCCGCCAGCACGTGCGCGGCGGCCTGGTCGAGGGTGCCGCTCCGTCCGCCGGAGAGAGCATCGGCGAGACCGGGGTGGCGCCAGCGTCCAGGCCACTCCGCGAGGACTGACAGCAGTGTCTCGGTCATGTCGCCCTCCAGCGGGCCAGTTCTTCCAGGTCCGTGAGGAAGGCGTCCGCCAGCCGTCCCTCGGGTCCGGTCAGCGCGGCCGTCGCCTCCGACAAGGCGCGCCATCGGGCGGCCAGCCAGTCGCCGAGTTCTCGCGCAGCCGCCAACTGCCCTTCTCCTTCCTCGTGTCCGGCGGAGTCCGACAGGGTCGCGACGGTTGCCGCCTGGTCGAGGACCGGTTCCAGGCGCTTCAGATATCGCTTGAGATGATCGCCGTGCATCGGTGGGTGTCCCGGGGAGACCTCGGCGCCGACCCGTTCGATGAGCCGGGTCAGGTCCTGCACGGCCGGTGCGGACCGCCAGGCTGTGAGCCGGCCCGGGGCACGCTCAGCGACGATGTCGGCCAGCACGGCGAACTCTCCCGCCTCCCGGTCGAAAAGGGCGCGGTGGGTGCGATTGCTGACGGTGTTGTCGAATGCGGAGGCGCGGGCGTGGTCGAGGAGTCGCTCCAACACCTCCCACGCCTGTGCGCGCGCCCGGTCCTTGCCGGTGCTGCGCAGGTCGCTGCGGACCAGGTCCATCGGTACGGGTACGTAGCTGTCGGTCCAGTACCGGCCGGTGCGCTCCGCCAGTTCAAGCCAGACGCCCTCCACGGTGTCGGCGAGGAACGCGCTCAGAGCGTCGGCGGCACTCTGACTGCCCTGGAGCAGCACCGCGCCGACTGCGGCGAGCAGGGTCGGCGGGACCTCCGCGGGGGTCATTTCGGACAGTACGAGGTTCTCGATCGCGTCCGTGAGCCGTGGGGTGCCCCGGGCGGCGGCGAGGAGGGCCAGGCCCGGGCGTGGCCGCAGGTCCGGGTTGGGCAGGGTGTGGCGCAGGATGGCGGCCTGGACGAAATCGTGGTCCTGCCAGCGGTCCCGTACCAGCCATTCGGTCCAGTGGGACCGCCGGGCGGTGTCGGTGCCCGGGCCGGTGGCGGTGCCGGGTGTGGTGAGGCAGCGGGCGGCGGCGATCCGCAGCAGGTCGGTGGGGCCGTCCTCGCCGAGGCCGTCCAGGACCTCCCACGGGTCGGCGGCGTCGGCGAGGACCCGCCGGACGCCCTCGGCGTCGGGCGAGCCGTCGTCGCGGCGCTGCTCCAGCAGCAGCCTGGCACTGCGGAAGCCCGGTCCGGGCAGGACGAGCAGCGGTTCGGCCTCCGGTTCCGGCCGGGCCACGAGTGTGGCGCCCAGAGCCTCGGCGACGGCATCGGCCACCTCCTGGCCGGTCAGTCGCACGCTCAGCTCGGACGACAAACGTCGGCGCCCGTAACGGCCCTCGAACGAGAGGTAGTTGAAGCTTCCGACGACGGCTTCGTCGTCCCAGACGATGGCCTTGGCGTGGTTGGCGCCGTCACCGTTCAGGGTGAGCCGGTCCTGGAATTCCTCGCGCAGTGCGGCGAGTGTGGCGCGGGCGATCTGCCAGCGGTTCTTGGCCTGGCCGGCGTCCGGCGGTCCGGGGTGGACGAGCGTCACCCGTACGCCCCGTTCCAGGCAGGCGCGCAGGTCGGTCAGGAACGCCTGGTCGACGGCCTCGTCGGACAGTCCTCCGGAGGCGATGACGAGCTGATGCCGGGACTGCGTGAGGGCGGTGCGCAGCAGGGTGCGGTGGGCGCTGTCGGTGACCGGGCGTACCGAGGGCAGGACGCGTTTGCCGAGAAAGTCCCGGCAGCGGGAGACGTGGTCCTGCCAGTCGCCTGCCCACAGCCGTACGGCCGTATCGGAGGCGGAGTCCTCCTCCGGTGGCCCGATCGCCGGGGACGGCGGTTCGTTCACTTCGGCCGTGGTGGGCGACGGGGTACCGGAGACGGGACGGGTGCGGACGGTCTGGCTGTGCTCGTAGGAAGGGACGGCGGTGCGTACCCAGTCGAGGAGTTCGCGCACGACGGTCTCGCCTGTCCCGTCGCGGGCGGTGAGTTCGACGCCGAGTTCACCCCGGGAGCCGTCGGAGGACAAGGGGTTGCGACTGGTGACGAAGGCGGTGCGGTGGTCAGCGACCACGAGTTTGGCGTGGGTGCGACTGCTGGTGCGGGGCAGGACAACACGGCGCAGGATCCGGCCGCCGGAGCCTCGGGCGAGGTCCTCCAGGGCATTGCGGGTCTGCTCGTCGAAGGTGTCCTCGTACTCGCTGTCGGAGCCCGGCCCCCAGACGAGGACGAGGGTCACGCCGCGCTGGACGGCTGCGGTGAGGGCGTCGAGATGACTGCCGAGAGCGCGATAGCGGATCCAGGGACTGACGACGACGAGCTGTTGCTGTGCATCCGTGATGAGTGCGTTCAGGGTGCGAGCCTGGTCCGCGCCGTCGACGATCCGCACCTCGATCTCCCGCTCGACGCGGGCCCGCAGCAGTCCGTCCAACTGTCTTGCATCGTCGGCGAGTTCATGGTGCCAGGTGCGGCGCTGCCCCGCGGGGATGCCGGGTGCCTGGGCAACGCGGCGCGCCAGCCGGTCAAGGGCCTTCGGTGCCGAAGGGGGCTCGGCGAGGATGGTCTGAGCCTGCCGTCGCAATTCCACGAAGACGGGGGCACGAGGGTGCTCGACGGCGAGCTGGGTGAGGCGCTGCGAGGCGCCTTCGCGTAGTTCCGCGGGCATGCGCTCGTCGACGACGGTGACGGTGAGCCGTTCGTGGTCGTCGTCCCAGTGGGAGGTCACTATGAGGTCGATCCACCGCTGTCTGGTGGAGGTACGCAGTCCGGGTGGCGGTATCCGGTACGAGTGGACCTGCTTGGCGCGGGGTCCGACGGCCGATGTGCGGGTGCCGTCGGCCAGGGCCTGGTGGCGTTGTTCGTCCCTGCGCAGTGACTCGCGCAGCGCCTGGAGGATGTGGGCCTCGGGTGCCTCGGCGAGGCTGACGCGGATCCCTTCGAGCGGCACGGTGAAACGGGAGTTAGGCGGCTTGGACCAGCCGGAGGCCGGCAGCACCCGCATCGCCAGCTTCTCGATCATCAGGTCGCGGGTCTCCTGTGCGCTCTCGGCGCCGCGCAGCCGCTTGAGATCCTCGTCCCGCAGACACTCCGCGACGAGCCGGGACACGGCGACGGTCCTCTCGACGGTGTTCGCGGTGAGGTGGCCCTGCCGCCACAGGTCATAGACGAGGTCACGGATGAGACGGCTGCCGAGGTGTAGGTGTTCGACCAGCTGCGGTACGTCGTCGAGACCGGCGTGGATCGCGCGCAGGGCGAGTTCCTCGATGGGCGACAGGGTGTCGCCGTAGTCCATGCGGACGTGGACGCGGACCACGTCGCAGGGCACGTAGACGGTGGTGACGGTGTTCAACTGGCCACCTCGGGCAGGACGGTGGCGGCGTCATAAACGTGCCCGTAGTGGTCGACGGCCTGGCAGACCTCGGCCCAGAACGGGTCGTTGTCGTCGTGGAAGCGCGAGAAGTGCCCGTAGTCGCCGACGACGACGAGCAGGCGCCTGGCCCGGGAGAACAGGACGTTGATGAGGTCGCGGCGGGCCAGGTGTCCGTAGCTCTCGGCGGCGCTGCCCTGGCCGCGGACGCGGTTGCGGACGAGGGACACGACGACGATGTCGGCCTCGCGGCCCTGAAAGGCGTGCACGGTCTGCACGTACTTGGCGAGGCCGACGTCACGGCGGAGTTCCTCGGCCTGGAGCCGGTAGGGGGTGAGCACGGCGAGGGGTTCGGTGCTGTACCCGTGTCGGCCGGGGGCCGGTTCGGGGTCCAGGGAGCGGACGACCGCCCGGACGACTGCCGCCTCGCCCTCGTTGCGCCAGTGGGGTTCTTCGACGCAGCCGGGGAGCCGGGCGGTGTCGACCCATACCAGGGAACGTTCCCTGAGCCAGTGGGGAGCGCGCAGCGGGGAGGGTTCCTCGTCGTGGTGAGTGGCGAGGCCGCCGGGCTTCAGCCCGTCCTCGGGGGCGGTCTCGCCGGGTTCGAGGGCCCGGGGGTAAAAGACGCGGCTGACGACCTGGGCGATGGGTTCACGCATCCGGAACTGGGTGGAGAGCATCGCCACGGGCCGCTCTCTGAGGCCACCGGACCGTTGCACGAAGAGATTGCGGAACAGGTCGAACGCCTCGACGTACTTCTGCCGTTGGTCGCCGGCGACAGCAATGCCGGTGTTGGGGTCGCCGACGCAGGAGTCGAGGAAGCGCACCACTTCGTCGCGGCGATGGGCGGGCAGCTGGAAGTGATCGCCGATCAGGGTCCAGCGGATGCCGCGCACCAGCGGGATGGCGAGTTCCGTCGGCCATGCCTTGGCGGCTTCTTCCACGATCACCCAGTCGAACGCTGAGGCGCCGCCCGCGGTGCCGATGTTGCGGGGGGTAGCCGTGGCGCAGGTCGCGAAGACGATGTTGGCGCCGCGCTGGAGCCGGTCGCCCAGCTCGGGAAGGATGGAGTGCCCGTCGCGCTGGTCGAGGAGGTCGTACCAGCTTTGGAGAACGGGCCGTACGGTGCCGTCGATACCGCTGTCGAGCAGGCCCTGGACACGTCGGCGCATCTGCCGGGAGCGCCGCACCACGAGTTCGTCGCGGAGCCATGGGCGGACGGCCTCGTCGGGGGTGTTGCGCCGGGAGACCATGCGTAGGGCGATGGGTACATCGGAGAGTCGGTCGGTCGGTCCGTCGTCGTCGCGGGCCCCGATGTCCTTGAGGATGCGCGCGGCGAGGTTGTCGAGGGTGAAGTTGGACTGGGCGGAAACCAGGATGCGGTGGGTTGGTTCCTGTTTGAGGTAGGCGGCGACCGCTCGGGAGGTGACGGTGGTCTTGCCGGTACCGGGCGGCCCCTGGAGGGCGAAGAACGGCTGGTGGGTGAGGATGTCCCGGACCGCTTCCCGGCCGCCTTCGAGGAGTCCCTCTCCGGCGTCCTTCCAGCGGTGAGGGAGGGTCTTTATCGCGGTGGGGTTGCGCAGCCGGGAGGTCAGGGGGGCGAGCGCGAACAGTTCGAACCGGGCGTCGACCTGACGGCTGAGGACCGCCTCGGTGCCGACGTCGTCGGCGGGGCGCATCCAGCCCCGGGAGGGCAGCCTGGGCTGTCCCGGTTTGCGACGCAGGACGACCCGGTCCTGGCCCTCCCGTCGCACCACATTCGCCAGGACACCCTGGACGCTGCCGGGCTTGCGATCACTGTCGCTGTCGTACACCTCGACCTCGGAGCTGCCGCTCTCCTCGTTCTCCAGCCGCCCGAAGAAGTCCCCGAAGGGCGGGCGGAGATCGGTGTACCCGGCGTACTTGGCGAGCAGCGCACGCCGGTAGATGCGGTCCCGGTCCCGGTCCCGGTCCCAGTGGACGAGGATCTCCTCGGCGCGTCCGTGCTCGGCGGCGGGATCGGTACGGAAGGGGTAGCGGCGGGCCTGGAGTTCGACGCCCTGGTACTCCAGGAGCCAGTCGATGGCCCGCTGGTAGTCGAGCTGTGCCTCGGACTTGGAGCCAACCGGCCTGATGGAGTCGACGAGAGTCTGCCAGGACGGGCGGTCGCGGCGCAGCGCGTTGAGCCGGATCAGCGGCATCCGGTAGTCGATGGGCTGGACCTCGGGCAGGGACCGGGAACGGGAGGCGTTCTCCAGGCTCTTGAGGCGGTCGTTCACGGCGTGCACGTCGCGCTGCGCGACGTACTTGATGACGAGTACCTCGGGCATGGGTTCGCCGAGTCCGTGCCCGGTGTTAGGTGGGCGCAGGAACTGTCCGAACCACAGGGCGCGTTCGCCTACGAGGACAACCGTGGCGAGACGTTTGGCCTCGGTGGACCCGCCGCCGACGAACGGGTCGGCCCCGTCCTCCGAGTACAGGACCGTGGCCTTCTTCAGGTCGGCGCGCAGGAGTTCGGCGGTTTCGCGGATGCCGTCGTCGGTATCCGCGTCGAAGGTCAGCCACTCCCAGCGGCCGAGCGTCTCGTCGCTCTTGTCGGGCATGAACGCCAGCAGGTAGGGCAGGTCGCTGGTGACACCGCCGAGTCCGACGACGTTGCTGTCGTGGGTGTCGCTCAGCTCGTTGACGACCTCGGTCGAGGTGGGACGGTCCTCGTGGGCGGGGCCAAGCATTCGCCGCAGCAGGCCGCCGAGTTCTGCGGGTATGTCGGCGGTGCGCAGACCGGCCCGAAGATGGTCGCCGAGACGATCGAGCAGGTCGTGGGTTTCGCGGTACTCCTCCTGGGTCTCGGGCAGCCGACTGGGGACGAGGTCCGCGGGCAGCGGCCCCACGAACCATTCCCAGGCCATCACGGCGAGGCTGTACACGTCGGCCGTGGCGTTCTCATGGGCCGTCGCCGTCCGTTCGTCGAGAGGCAGCAGAAACTGCCATCTCTCGGGTGGCATATAGGCCAGGATGGCCGGGCCGCCACCGAGGAAAAGATGGCGCAGAGTGCCGGGCGCGGTCTGCGAGTCGAGGGTGGGGCCGCCGCCGAGCAGGCTGGAGATGAAGGCACTCATCTCGAACCGGGCGAGTCTGAGCCGCGGGGTGCCCCGGTAAGCGTCGACGACATCGACGCTGTGCGGTGACAGGTTGCGATGGGCGAGCCCGAGGTCATGGAGGACGGCGAGTCCATCGGCGAGGTGCTCGAACTGACGCAGCGCCTCTACGCGGTCCTGCCGGTAGGCGGCGGTACCGTACACAGCCAGGGTGTAGTCGGAGCCCTCGGCCGCGACGAACGCGGCGCCGTCGACACGGGCGCCCGCCGCCTCGACCGCCTCCCGTTCCTGATAGCCGCCGCCGAGCAGTTCGGGGAGGGCGGGGTGGGCGAGCCCGGAGAGCCGGGACAGCGCCCTGACCTCCTGATCCCACATCAGACCCCCGAGGTCGGACAGTCCCAGGTGGACGGAGACGTCGACGATCCGGGCGGTCAGGGCATCGCCCTCCAGGAGCTGGCAGGCGTAGAGCTGACCGGGCAGCACTTCACGGACTTCGGGGTCGCCGTCGGGGAGGACGGTCTCGTACGGGCCGTAGCGGGCAGTTCGTTCGTCGCAGCAGAAGTGCCGGATCAGCCGTTTCGCGTCGTCGATCGCCGCCACAGTGACTCGCCCCCCAAGGTCCCCGTCCGTGCGCGAGTTCAGTATGACGGACGAGCTGCCCGGTGTGCCCTGTTTCGGATAGCGCTGCTCGACGGGTTAAGCCCGATAAGTCGATTGACCCGCGCTATCTGATCCAGGACGACCACCTAACACGCCGTCAGACGCGGCGTCGAACGAGCGTCAAGACATTTCCCGAACCCGTCCCTCACGGAGTTGAGGCAGAGCGTTCTCGACCACGCCCCCGCTGCGAAACCGCACGTGAGACACGTGGCGGGAACCTGCAGCATGCTCCACGCGGTGGACCTACGGAAACATGTCGGCACGACCCGCCCGCAACCTGGCGAATCAGAAAATCAGCAGGTCAAAGACCCTTTGCTGCGGGCTCAAGAATCGCCACGCACTCCACGTGCGACGTCATCGGGAAGAGATCGAAAGCCCGCAACGTCCGCACCCGATACCCCCCCTCCCGGAAGTACCCCAGATCCCGAGCCAACGCAGCCGGATCGCAAGCCACATAAGCGATCTTCCGCGCCCCCAACTTCACCAACTGCTCAACCGTCTTCTTCCCGGCCCCCGCCCGAGGCGGATCCAGGACGATCAAATCGACCTCGGTGATCCCCGTACGCGGAAGAACCGCCTCGACCTTCCCCTGCTCGATGCGAACCCGGTCGAACGCGGCAAGGTTGTGACGCGCGTCCTCGACCGCCCGCTTGCCCGACTCGATGCCGAGCACCGCGCCCTTCTCGCCGATGCGGTCGGCCAGCGCGCCCGCGAACAGGCCGACCCCGCAGTACAGGTCGAGGGCCATGTCGCCCTTGCGCGGCAGCAGGCCCTGCATGACCGCCTTCATCAACGTCTCCGCCGCCATCGGGTGGACCTGCCAGAAGCCGCCGCTGCCGACCCGGTACGTGCGGCCGTCGGCGCGTTCGCGGACGAACGCTCGGCCGTGGACTCGGTGGATGCCGCCGTCGTGCTCCTCGACGCGCATCACGGAGACGGGCTTGTCCAGCTCGACCAGGGGCAGGCGGGCGCCCGGCCTCGGTTCCAGGATGACCATGCGGTCCTGGGAGCCCGTCGCGGCGATCGCGTCGACCGACTCCATGCCGGACCAGTCGCGCTCCTCGATGCCCAGCTCGCTGATCCCCGGCGCCGCGATCATGCAGTGCTCGACCGGCTCGACCTCGTGCGAACGGTGGCGCCGCAGACCGGCGTTGCCGTCCGCGTCCACCGCGTACTGCACCCTCGTACGCCACTGAGGGACCTCACCCGGCGGCAGCTTGTCGCCCTCGGCCGGCATCACCGTGCCGTCCCAGCCGGCCTCCTCGGGGGTCAGGCCCGCGAGCCGCTTCAGCTGCTCGGTGACGACCTCGCCCTTGAGGCGGCGCTGGGCGCCCGGCTTGGCGTGCTGCCAGTCGCAGCCGCCGCAGCGGCCGGGGCCGGCGTAGGGGCAGGGGGCCTCGACGCGGTCCTTGGACGCCGTGAGGATCTCGACCGCGTCCGCGCGCAGGAAACGCGCGCCCTCCTCGCCGTCGGTCACCCGGGCCACGACCCGCTCGCCGGGCAGCGTGTGCCGGACGAAGAGGACCTGGCCCTCCTCCGTACGGGCGATGCAGTGGCCGCCGTGTGCGACGGGCCCGACCTCCACCTCGTACTCCAGCCCCACCAGCGATTTCTTCGGTTCTGCCTGCATGGCGGGGTGACTCCGTAAGAGAGGGAACGAGAGGGGAAACGAGAGAGAGAACAAGCAAGGAAAGCGAACGGCCGGACAACAGCCCACCAGTCTACGTGGGCCCTGCCCGACCGCTCACCACAAAACCGTACGGAGCCCGCGCGGCCGTCAGCCCTTGCCGCTCGGCTCCTTCGGCCGTTCCTCGGCCGGGCCGCGTCGGACCGATCCCGGCGCGTTCCAGTCCTGGCGCTTGCGGGCGCGTTTCTTCGCCGCCTCGGAGGACTGCAGCTGGTAGGGCACCGACGTCACCATCACGCCCGGGGTGAAGAGGAGCCGTCCCTTGAGGCGCAGCGCGCTCTGGTTGTGCAGCAGATGCTCGTACCAGTGGCCGACCACGTACTCCGGGATGATCACGGACACGGCGTCGCGCGGCGACTCGCGGCGCAGCCCCTTCACGTACTCGATGACCGGCCGGGTGATCTCGCGGTACGGCGAGTCGAGCACCTTCAGCGGCACGGTGATCCCCCGCCGCTCCCACTCCACCCGCAGCGCCTTCGTCTCCTCCGGGTCGACGTTGACGCTGAGCGCCTCCAGCGTGTCGGAGCGCATCAGCTTCGCGTACGCGAGCGCGCGCAGCGCGGGCCGGTGGATCCTCGACACCAGGACGACCGAGTGGACCCGCGACGGCCGTACGCTGTCGTCGCTCGGGCCCTCCGGGGCGGCGATCTCCTCGGAGACCCGGTCGTAGTGCTTACGGATCGCGGTCATCACCGCGTAGAAGATCACCATGCCGAGCAGCGCCACCCAGGCGCCGTGCGTGAACTTCGTTCCGAGTACGACGACCAGCACGAGCCCGGTGAAGAAGGCGCCGAAGGTGTTGATGGCGCGGGAGCGGAGCATGTGCCGGCGCTTCGCCGGGTCGCGCTCGGTGGCCAGGTGGCGGTTCCAGTGCCGGACCATGCCGGTCTGGCTGAGCGTGAACGACACGAACACACCGACGATGTACAGCTGGATGAGGCGCGTCGAGTCGGCCCCGTAGATCCAGACCAGCAGAACGGCCGCGCCGGCAAGCAGCACGATGCCGTTGGAGAAGGCGAGGCGGTCGCCGCGGGTGTGCAGCTGGCGCGGGAGGTAGCGGTCCTGGGCGAGGATCGAGCCGAGGAGCGGGAAGCCGTTGTACGCCGTGTTGGCGGCGAGGAAGAGGACCAGCGCGGTGGCCGCGGCGAGCAGGACGAAGAAGAAGCTGCCGTCGCCGAAGACGGCCTCGGCGACCTGGGAGATCACCGGGTTCTGGACGTAGCCGGAGCCGAGTTCGACGCCCTTGTCGAGCAGGTCGTGCGCGGGGTTCTCGGCCATCCGCACCTTGGTCTCGATGGCCAGCACGATGATCCCGCAGAACATGGTGACGGCGAGGAGGCCCATCGCCGCGAGCGTGGTCGCCGCGTTCTTCGACTTGGGCTTGCGGAAGGCCGGTACGCCGTTGGAGATGGCCTCGACGCCGGTGAGCGCGGCGCAGCCGGAGGAGAAGGCGCGCAGCAGCAGGAACACCAGCGCGAATCCCGCCAGTCCCTGGTGCTCGGCCTTGATCTCGTACCCGGCCGTCGGCGCCCGCATGGTCTCGTCGAGGACCAGTCCGCGGAAGGCGCCCCACGCGATCATGATGAAGACGCCCGCGACGAACACGTACGTCGGAATCGCGAACAGCTTCCCGGACTCCTTGACGCCGCGCAGGTTCATCAGCGTGAGCAGCACGATGACGGCGACCGCGCAGAGCACCTTGTGCTCGACGACGAAGGGGACCGCGGAGCCGAGGTTCTCGATGCCGGAGGAGATCGACACGGCGACGGTGAGGACGTAGTCGACGAGCAGCGCGCTGGCGACCGTGAGGCCGGCCTTGGGGCCGAGGTTGGTGTTGGCCACCTCGTAGTCGCCGCCGCCGCTCGGGTAGGCGTGCACGTTCTGCCGGTAGGAGGCGACGACGGTGAACATCAGTACGACGACAGCGAGTGCGATCCACGGGCTGAAGTGGTACGCCGACACGCCCGCGATCGACAGGACCAGCAGCACTTCCCCGGGCGCGTAGGCGACGGAGGAGAGCGGGTCGGAGGCGAAGACGGGGAGAGCGATGCGCTTCGGCAGGAGCGTTTCGCCGAGCCGATCACTGCGCAGTGCGCGCCCGATCAGGATCCGTTTGGGCACGTCGGTCAGTTTGGACACGGACAGGATCGTAAGCTCCCCGGCTTGTTCTGGGCACATCCGGGTGAAAACCCGACGGTCCGCCGAGTGAAAACCCGGCATCCGAGACAGGCGAACGCCACCGGAACCACGTCCTCATGGCTATATGACGAGAACGACGAGAACGACGAAAACACAGCGCACCGTATGCCCTCTTCACCCCCTACCTTCCCGGGAGTCTCCATGCCGCCTCTCGCCGCGGAGCTGATCGGCGCCGGCGCCGCACTGGTCGTCCTGGCCCTCCTGACCCTGGCCAGCGTCCGCAGCATCAGCCGCAGGTAGGCGGAGGGGTGCCCTCCGCCGACCGTGCGTGTGAAGCTTGGGCCGGGGTCTGAGACCCTGTTCAAGCCAATCGAGCCAAGTCGACAACGGCGGGCTTCGACCTCGGATCGGAAGGACGGTCGTGCACATCGTCATCATGGGCTGCGGCAGAGTGGGTTCCGCTCTCGCGCAGACCCTGGAGCAACAGGGGCACACGGTCGCCGTGATCGACCAGGACCCCACCGCCTTCCGACGACTGGGCTCCGGCTTCGGCGGCCGGCGCGTCACCGGGGTCGGCTTCGACCAGGACACCCTGCGCGAGGCGGGCATCGAGGAGGCCGGCGCCTTCGCCGCCGTCTCCAGCGGCGACAACTCGAACATCATCGCCGCCCGGGTGGCCCGCGAGATGTTCGGCATCGAGAACGTCGCGGCCCGTATCTACGACCCCCGCCGCGCCGAGGTCTACCAGCGCCTGGGCATCCCGACCGTCGCCACCGTCCGCTGGACGGCCGACCAGATGCTGCGCAGGCTACTGCCCTCCGGTGCCGAGCCGCTGTGGCGCGATCCCACCGGCGGCGTCCAGCTCGCCGAGGTGCACGCGTCGTCGGCCTGGGTGGGCCACAAGATCAGCAAGCTGCAGGACGAGACCGGGGTCCGCGTGGCCTTCCTCACCCGGCTGGGCGAGGCGGTGCTGCCCACCTCGCAGACGGTGCTGCAGGAGGGCGACCTGGTGCACGTGATGATGCGTACGGACGACGTCGAGAAGGTCGAGGCGTCCTTCGCCGAGGGCCCTGAAGAGGAGGCGGGTCACTGATGAGAGTCGCCATTGCCGGTGCCGGTGCCGTCGGCCGCTCGATCGCGGGCGAACTGCTGGAGAACGGCCACGAGATCCTGCTGATCGACAAGGCCCCCACGGCCATCTCGGTCGAACGGGTCCCCCAGGCGGAGTGGCTGCTGGCCGACGCCTGCGAGATCACGTCGTTGGACGAGGCGGCGCTGCAACGCTGCAACGTGGTGATCGCCGCGACGGGCGACGACAAGGTGAACCTGGTCGTGTCGCTCCTCGCCAAGACGGAGTACGGCGTCCCACGCGTCGTCGCCCGCGTCAACAACCCCAAGAACGAGTGGCTGTTCAACGAGTCCTGGGGCGTAGACGTGGCGGTCTCCACCCCCCGCCTGATGTCGGCCCTGGTCGAGGAGGCGGTGAGCGTCGGCGACCTGGTACGCCTGCTCCGCTTCAGCCACGGCGACGCGAACCTCGTCGAACTGACCCTCCCCCCGGAGTCCGCCCTGGCCGGCACCCAGGTCGGCGACGTGGACTGGCCGGAGGACACGTCCCTGGTGGCGATCATCCGAGGCGCCCGGGTCCTGACCCCGACCCGGGAGGACTCCCTGGAAGCGGGCGACGAACTCCTGTTCGTAGCCGCCCAGGCAAGAGAGGAACAGCTGGAGGACCTGCTGTCGGTCCGAAAGGACTGACGGCCGCTGGATCCTTTCAGCCCGTCCGGCGTTTGAGGACGAGCGCGTTCAGCGCGAAAGGGGGGTCTGGGGGCGCAGCCCCCAGGGATGGGAACGGGTAGGGGCGGCGGGGGCGAAGAAACCCGACGCCGGCCCCTCACACCCCCTACTCGGAAGAAGCCGCGGCCTTACGCCGCTCCTCCTCCGCCTTCTCCTCCGCTTCCATCTCAGCGAACACATCAATGGGCGCCGGCGCCTTCGCCAGGAACACCCACGTCAGCCACACCGCCAGCAGGAACGGCGGAATCTTCAGCGCCACCAGCACCCACCCCAGCGACGCCGTGTCCGCCCACCAGTACAGCGGGAACAGAATCGCGCACTTGGTGAGCAGAATCAGCCCCCACGCCCAACTGGCCTTCACATAGGCCTTCTTGCGCCCGGGGTTGCGCGTACGCCAGGAGAGGTTCTCCTTGAACACCGGCCCGAGCATCAGCCCCAGCAGCGGAAAACCGGCCAGCGTCGAGATGATGTAGGCCAGCGCCATCCCCAGCGTGTACAGCATGCCGGGCAGATAGAAGTCCTTCGCGTTGCCCGTCATCATCGCGAAGACGACACCGAAGGCGACCCCGAAGACACCGCTGAAGGCGTGCTTGACGGTGTCCTTCGTGACGAGGCGTACGACGACCAGCACCACCGAGACACCCAGCGCCGCGAAGGCCGACAGGTGCAGGTCCTTCTTGATCGTGTAGATCGTGACGAAGAGCAGCCCCGGCAGGACCGTCTCGATCATGCCCCGCAGACCGCCGAACGCCTCGAAGAGCGCGGCCTCGGTCACCGCCCTGGAATCGTGCTGGGCGTCTTCGGTCGGCTTGTCGAGCGAGGTCACCGGCTACTCCCGTCCGAGAGGTCTCAGTTCGTATTTCGGATTGAACAGCACACGGCGTCCCCGGCTCATCGAGATCCGCCCCGACGCGATCAGCTTGCGCCCCGGCTCTATCCCGACGATGGAACGCCGGCCGAGCCACACCACGTCCAGCGCGGCCGAACCGTCGAACAGCTCGGCCTCCAGGGCCGGGACCCCCGCCCTCGGCCGCAGCGTGACCGTGCGCAAGGTACCAGTAACCGTCACTATCTGTCGGTCGTGGCAGTCACCGATGCGGGTGCAGCCCGCGGTCTCGGCGTCCTCGCGCAGCTCCTCGGACTCCAGGTCCTCCTGGGACGAGGAGAGCCGGTCGAGCATGCGCCGAAACCGGCCCACCGGCTTCTCGGAACGAGGGACAGCACTCATACCCAAAGCGTACCGGCGCCCACCGACACAGACGTACCCCCGGGACCGCAGCCCCTCCCCCACAGGCCCCGGAGCGGGGCCCTACCGCTCGAAGCGGTACCCCATCCCCGGCTCGGTGATGAAGTGCTTCGGATGCGAGGGGTCCGTCTCCAGCTTGCGCCGCAGCTGTGCCATGTACACGCGCAGATAGTTGGTCTCCGTCCCGTAGGACGGCCCCCACACCTCCTGCAGCAGCTGCTTCTGGCTGACCAGCCGCCCCGTGTTGCGCACGAGCACCTCCAGCAGATGCCACTCCGTGGGAGTCAGCCGTACGTCACGCCCCCCGCGGTGCACCTTTTTCGCCGCGAGGTCGACGGTGAACTCCTCGGTCTCCACCATGACGTCGTCCTCGCCGCTCCCGGTCGGCTCGGCCCGGCGGACGGCGGCGCGCAGCCTGGCCAGCAGCTCGTCCATGCCGAAGGGCTTGGTGACGTAGTCGTCGGCGCCCGCGTCCAGCGCCTCGACCTTCTCGTCGGACGAGTGCCGGGCGGACAGCACCAGGATCGGCACCCGTGTCCAGCCCCGGAGCCCCTTGATCACCTCGACGCCGTCCATGTCGGGCAGCCCCAGGTCGAGCACGACCACGTCGGGATGGCGGGCGGCGGCGAGTTCGAGGGCGGTGGCTCCGTCGGGGGCCGCGTCGACCTCGTACTTGCGCGCCCTGAGGTTGATCACGAGGGCACGCACGATCTGCGGCTCGTCGTCGACCACCAGCACCCGGGTCATGAAACCTGCCTCTCGGACCGCACTTCTGTTCCCACTCCCACAGCCCCCGTCACTCCACCACGGAGCGAGGACTCGTCCCCCGCACCAACACCCGGCCCCGACCCCACCACCGTCGCCGCCCGCACCGTGAGCACCATGCTCAGTCCGCCCCCAGGCGTGTCCTCGGCCTGCAGCGTGCCGCCCATCGCCTCGGCGAACCCCCTGGCCACGGCCAGCCCCAGCCCCACCCCGGCCCCGCGCGGAGCGTCACCGTACCGCTGGAAGGGCTCGAAGATGCGGTCCTTCGCCTCGTCCGGCACCCCGGGCCCCCGGTCCACCACCCGCACCTCGACCCGGTCGGCGATGGCACTGGCGGCCACCAGCACCCGCTCCCCGTCCGGGCTGTACTTGACGGCGTTCTCGACCAGGTTGGCCACCGACCGCTCCAGCAGCCCGGGGTCCACGGCGACCATCGGCAGCGTCTCGGGGATGTCCAGCTCGACACTGCCCTCGGGTACGCCCCCCAGCGCCATCGGCACCACCTCGTCGAGGTCGATCTCCCTGATCAGCGGGGTGACCGTGCCGGTCTGGAGCCGGGACATGTCGAGCAGATTGCCCACCAGGTGGTCGAGCCGGTCGGCGCCGTCCTCGATACCAGCCAGCAACTCGGCCCGGTCCTCCTCGGACCACTCGACGTCGTCCGACCGCAGCGACGAGACGGCCGCCTTGATCCCGGCCAGTGGCGTACGGAGGTCATGGCTGACGGCGGCGAGCAGCGCCGTACGGATCCGGTTGCCCTCGGCGAGGGTGCGGGCCTGGTCGGCCTGGGACTGGAGGCGTCTGCGGTCCAGGACCACGGCCGCCTGCGCGGCGAACGCGGCCAGCACGCGCCGGTCGGCGGCGGGCAGCACCCGGCCGGACAGCGCGAGTGCCATGTGGTCGCCGACCGGCATGTCCACGTCGGCGTCCTCGGGCCGCTGCACCGCCTGCCGGGTGCCCACGCTGCCCGCGCAGGTCCAGGGATCGACATCGCTCGCCCGTTCCAGCAGCGCCACGGAGTCCATACCGAAGGTCTCCCTGACCCGGTCGAGCAGCGCCTCCAGGCTGGTCTCGCCGCGCAGGACGCTCCCCGCGAGGAAGGAGAGGATCTCCGACTCGGCTCGCAGCCGGGCCGCCTGATGCGTGCGCCGGGCGGCCAGGTCCACCACGGACGCCACCGACACCGCGACCCCGAAGAAGATCACGAGGGCGACGATGTTCTTGGGGTCGGCGATGGTCAGCCGGTGGTAGGGCGGTGTGTAGAAGTAGTTCAGCAGCATCGAGCCGAAGGCCGCCGAGGCGAGCGCCGGGTAGAGGCCGCCGAGCAGGGCCGCCGCCACCGTGAGTGCCAGGAACAGCAGCATGTCGTTGGCGAGGCCGAGGTCGACGGCGCTCAGCAGCAGCGCGAGCACCACCGGACCGGCCACACCGACCAGCCAGCCCCAGATGATCCGCGCCCGCCCGAGCCTGGCGCCCCGGGCCACGGGCAGCCCGCGCCCCTTGCCGGCCTCGCCGTGGGTGATCAGGTGGACGTCGAGGTCGGGCCCCGAGTCCCGGGCCACGGTCGCGCCGACGCCCGGGCCGAAGACGTACTGCCAGGTCTTGCGCCGGGAGACGCCCAGCACGATCTGGGTGGCGTTGACACCGCGCGCGAAGTCCAGCAGGGCCACCGGGATGTCGTCCCCGACCACATGGTGAAACGTTCCGCCGAGGTCCTCGACCAGGGTTCGCTGGACGGTCAGTTCCTTCGGCGAGGCGTTGGTCAGCCCGTCGCTGCGGGCGATGTAGACGGCCATGACCTCGCCGCCCGCGCCCTTCTCCGCGAGCCGCGCGGCCCGCCGGATCAACGTACGGCCCTCGGGTCCGCCGGTCAGGCCGACCACGATCCGCTCGCGCGAGCCCCAGATCCTGGAGACGTGGTGCTCGCTGCGGTACTCGGTCAGGTACTCGTCGACCCGGTCGGCGACCCAGAGCAGCGCCAGTTCGCGCAGGGCGGTCAGGTTCCCCGGGCGGAAGTAGTTGGCGAGGGCCGCGTCGACCTTGTCGGACTTGTAGATGTTGCCGTGGGCCATCCGCCGGCGCAGCGCCTGCGGGGACATGTCGACCAGCTCGATCTGATCCGCACGCCGGACCACCTCGTCGGGGACGGTCTCCTGTTGACGTACACCAGTGATCGACTCAACCACGTCACCCAACGACTCAAGATGTTGAATGTTGACAGTCGATATCACGTCAATACCGGCGGCCAGCAGCTCCTCGACGTCCTGCCAGCGCTTGGTGTTGCGCGAGCCCGGAATGTTGGTGTGCGGCAGTTCGTCCACCAGGGCGACCTGGGGGCGGCGGGCGAGGACCGCGTCCACGTCCATCTCGGTGAACACGGAGCCGCGGTAGGCCAGCTCCTTGCGCGGGATCTGCTCAAGACCGTGCAGCATCACCTCCGTACGCGGCCGGCTGTGGTGCTCCACGAAGGCCACCACGCAGTCCGTACCGCGCTCGACACGGCGATGCGCCTCGGAGAGCATCGCGTACGTCTTGCCGACGCCCGGTGCCGCACCGAGGTAGATCCGTAGCTTGCCGCGTCCCATGGCCTCATTGTCTTCCCGTTCCTGCTGCTTACGCAGCGTCGACCCTACGTCCAGCAATGTCGACAAAAGGGACGAGAGGTGGGCGGGAGCAGGTCTTTGACACAACCCTGACGCGCCGGTGAACGCCGTGTGGGCCGTACTCCTGGGTGAGGAGTACGGCCCACACGGCGAAAAACGGTACGGCTAGCGAACCTCGGTGATCTCCGGCCCCCGCTGCAGCTGGCCCATGCCACCGCCGAAGCGCGAACCCTGCTCCTCCTGCTGGACGCCCTCGGGCACCATCTGCGCGTCGTTCGGCAGCTTCAGGACGATCGGGTCGCGAGGCGCCATCGGCCCCTCGCCACGCACGACGACCGTGTCCCGGAAGATCTGCTCCAGCAGCCCGGCCGCCTGCGGCTGCACGGCGCCCTGCCCGGAGATGACCCCGCGCAGGAACCACCGCGGACCGTCCACACCGACGAACCGCACGACCTGGAAACCGCCCGTGCCGTCCGGCAGTTGCACCGGAACCTGCGCCCGCAGCTCCCAGCCCAGCGGCCCCTCGACCTCGTCGACGATGCCACCCTGCTGGGTGATGCCGGAGGCGATCTCCTCGCGCACCTCGCCCCAGATGCCCTCGCGCTTGGGCGCGGCGAAGGCCTGGAGCTGTACGGCGCTGTCGCGCAGCACGACGGTCGCCGCGACGATCGCGTCGCCCGCGACCTCGACCCGCAGCTCCATGCCGTCGACCCCGGGCACGAACAGACCGCCCAGGTCGACGCGGCCCTCGCCGGGCTCGCGCACCTCGGTGTCGTCCCAGGGCCCGTCGGGGCGCGGCTCCGGCTCCAGCCGGACGCGTGCGCGCCCGCCCGTTACTTCCTCGTCCGCCTCAGAGTCGACGCTGTCGACGACCTGCTCGGCCTCGCCGGCCGCGTCCTCGGCGGCACCCTTCTTCTTGCGACGTCCGAACACGTCACTGTCCTTCCCGGTCGGATACGACCGAAGCGTATCGATTCCCACCCGTTGTGCCGCCATCTGCGGCCTGACCGCTGTGACCGCTCGCACCGCCCACCGAGGCGTGACCGCCGGTGGACCCGAAGCCCCCCTCGGCCCGCGCCGAGCCGGGAAGTTCCGCGACCTCCCGGAAGCGGACCTTCTCGACCTGCTGGACGACCAGTTGGGCAATCCTGTCGAAGCGCTCGAATCGCACGGGTTCGTGCGGGTCGAGATTCACCACGATCACCTTGATCTCCCCACGGTACCCGGCATCAACCGTCCCCGGGGCATTCACCAGAGCGACACCGCAGCGGGCGGCGAGCCCCGAACGGGGGTGCACGAAGGCCGCGTACCCGTCCGGGAGCGCGATGGACACCCCGGTGGGCAGAACTGCCCGTTCCCCCGGCTTCAGTTCACACTCCCGCGTGGTCCGCAGATCGGCTCCGGCGTCGCCCGGCTGCGCGTACGCCGGAAGCGGTACGTCCGGATCGACGCGGCGGATGAGGACGTCCAGGGGCTCTCGGCCCATGGGTGCGGGGCTCACGGGTTCACCTCGAATGCGCGGGCGCGACGGAGCTGGTCCGGGTCGCTCATGGCCGCCCGGATCTCCTCCGGGCGGCCGTTGTCGATGAAGTGGTCGACCTTGACCTCGATGAAGAGGGCGTCGGCGCGTACGGCGACGGGCCCGTCGGGGCCGTCGATGCGTCCGGTGGCGGTCGAGTAGATCTTGCGCCGGGCCACCGCGGTGACCTCGGCCTCCAGATGCAGCACGGTGCCGACGGGCACGGGCCGGACGAACTCGGTCTCCAGCCGTCCGGTCACGGCGATGGTGCGCAGCAGCCAGTTCAGCGAGCCGAGCGTCTCGTCCAGCGCGCTGGCGAGCACCCCGCCGTGGGCGAGCCCCGGGGCGCCCTGGTGGGCCTCCCGCACGGTGAACTCGGCGGTGACGGTGACCCCGGCTCCGGCGCGGGCCGCGAGGTGCAGCCCGTGGGCCTGTCCGCCGCCGCATCCGAAACACTGTTCGTAGTGGGCACCGAGCAGTTCGCCGGGCGCGGGCGCGTCCGGGTGCCGCACGGGCGCCACGGCGTCGGCGGGGGGCTTCAGAGCTGCGGATGGACCACTCACAGCCGCAGACCTTACCCGCGAGTCGGCCCTCGGCCGACACCGTGCCAAGCTTGGCCCCATGCAGCCTTCCGCCTCCCCCTACGAAGAACGCCTCACGGCCCCCCGCTCCTGGTGGCTGATCTCGTTCCTGGTCGGCGTCTCCTTCGCCCTGATCCTGCTCCCGTTCGGCACGCTGCCCCTGCTCGGCGGCCTGGCGGGCGGTACGGCGGCTGCCGCCGTGGCGGCGAGTTCGTACGGGTCGATCCGGATCCGCGTGGTGGGCGACGCGCTGATCGCGGGCGAGGCGAAGATCCCGGTGGCGGCCCTGGGCGAGGCGGAGATCCTGGACCCGGAGGAGGCCCGCGCCTGGCGCACGTACAAGGCCGACACCCGCGCCTTCATGCTGCTGCGCGCCTACATCCCGACGGCGCTGCGGGTGCAGGTCACGGACCCCGCGGACCCCACGCCGTACCTGTACCTGTCGACGCGGGAGCCCGAGCGGCTGGTGGCGGCGCTGGAGTCGGCGCGGGCGGCCACGGCTCGCGACGCGGGCTGAACCGGCCCGGGAGGCGTCGGCAAATTCTTCTTCGGCGGCGGGCAAAGACTTGCCCGCCGCTCCTGTGCCCGGGTGTTCCGAAGCCCGCGCGGGCCGCTATTTCCCGAGTTCCTTCGGGCCGTCCGCGATGTCCAGCGCGTCGGCGGGCGGCGCCAGCGGGGGCAGTTCCGGGAGCTGGTCCCAGGGGACCTGGAACCTCCGCAGGTCCTTGCGGATGTGGGCCGCGAGCTTTCGGGTGTCGCGCCGGTTCATGACCGCGCCGACGGCGGCGCCCACCATGAACGGGATCAGGTTGGGCAGGTCGCGGATCATCCGCTTCATGATCTGCTGGCGCAGTTCGCGCTTCATCTGGCCGCCGAGGGCCGAGTTGAACGACGACGGCTTCGTCACGTCGACGCCGCGCTCGCCCGACCACGAGTTGAGGTACGCGGTACTGCGCTGCTTCAGATTGCCCGGCGGGCGTACGCCGTAGACCTCGTGGAGTTCGGCGATCATCTTCAGCTCGATCGCGGCCACGCCGGTGATCTCGGCGGCCAGCTCGGTCGGCATGGCAGGTGGCACCGGCAGCATCGCCGCGGCCCCGATGCCCGCGCCGACGGTCGCCGTCGCGCTCGCCGCGCCCGCGACGAGTTTGTCCGCGATCTCCTCGGGCCCGAGGCCCGGGAACTGTCTGCGGAGGGTGGCGAGGTCGCGTACGGGGATACGCGGGGCGTTCTCGATGATCCGGTCGGTGAGGTACGCCAGGCTCGCCTTCGCCCGGCTGCCGCCCTTGCGGACGCCTTCCACGGCCTTCTGGCGGATCGCGGCCGTCCGTCCCGGGGCGACGGGCGCGGAAGGCTCGGCCGACACCGGGAGGTCAACCCCGTGGCCGGCCGGCCTGTCGGCCGGTTCGAGCGAGGCCGATCCTGTACCGGATGAGCCCCGCTCGTCGTCACGCACACCGTGAGGGCCGTCCGGCGGCCCCTTGTCCGCTCCCCGCGCGGGGAAGCGGCGCTTCCAGGGAGGGGTCGAGCCAGTCACGGCCGACCCCGCCTCAGTCGCAGTCGCGGCAGATCGGCTGACCGTTCTTCTCGCGGGCCAGCTGACTGCGGTGGTGCACCAGGAAGCAGGTCATGCAGGTGAACTCGTCCTGCTGCTTGGGCAGCACCCGGACGGCCAACTCCTCGTTCGAGAGGTCCGCTCCGGGCAGTTCGAGGCCTTCTGCGGCCTCGAACTCGTCGACGTCCACGGAGGAAGTCGACTTGTCGTTCCTCCTGGCCTTCAGTTCTTCAAGGCTGTCCGAGTCGACGTCGTCGTCGGTCTTGCGTGGGGTGTCGTAATCCGTTGCCATGTCGCGCTCTCCCCCTCTGGGTGTCTGCGGTGTCTCAGCGCAGGTAACGCGTGAGAGGCCGGACTTGTGCCCGACCTGAGGCGGAGATTTTGCCTCACATCAAGGTCTGTTACTCAATCGACACCCAACCGACCCTCTCAAGAGAGATCGGAGTGGATGGCGATGCGGACCGTACACGGTCCCGATGCCGTACTTCAAAGGCCCCCACCGTGTACTTCCCGTGATCAAGACCCCTGAAAACCCGGATTATCCGGGCCTTAAGGCAGCTCACATGATCACGGACAGTAGATGGCGGGAAAATCGCCCTTGTGATCGATCACACACGAGGTCACCGGAAAAGCTCCCCGGAAATTCCGCGCAAAGCGAACATCCTCGCGTGTCGGCGACATGATCTCAGATCGGCAGGGCGACTCGCATCACGAGTCCACCCCCCTCACGAGGTGTGGCCGAGATGTGGCCACCGTGAGCGCGCGCCACAGAGCGCGCGATCGACAGCCCGAGGCCCACACCCTTGTCACTGCCCGTACGCTCCGTACGCAGCCGCCTGAAGGGCTCGAAGAGGTTGTCGATCTCGTACGCCGGGACCACGGGACCTGTGTTCGAGACGAGCAGCACCGCCTGCCCGTGCTGCGTCACGGTGTTCACCTCGACCCACCCATCCTCCGGCACGTTGTACCGCACCGCGTTCTGCACGAGGTTCAGCGCGATCCGCTCCAGCAGTACGCCGTTGCCCTGGACCACCACCGGATCGCGCGTCCCGCGCAGCTCGACCCCCTTGGCCTCGGCCTCGGCATGCGTCTGGTCGACGGCCTGCGAGGCGACCTCGGCCAGGTCGACCGGTTTGCGCTCGACGATCTGGTTGTCGCTGCGGGCCAGCAGCAGCAGTCCCTCGACCAGCTGCTCGCTGCGCTCGTTGGTGGCCAGCAGCGTCTTGCCGAGCTGCTGGAGTTCCGGTGGCGCCGCCGGATCGGAGAGATGCACCTCAAGGAGCGTGCGGTTGATCGCGAGCGGCGTTCTCAGCTCGTGCGACGCGTTGCCGACGAACCTCTGCTGGGCCGTGAACGCCCGCTGGAGGCGCTCCAGCATGTCGTCCAGGGTGTCCGCCAGCTCCTTCAGCTCGTCGTCCGGGCCGTCCAGCTCGATCCGGCGGGACAGGTCCGAACCGGCCACCGCGCGCGCGGTGCGGGTGATCCGGCCGAGCGGGGTCAGGACCCGGCCCGCCATCGCGTACCCGAAGGCGAAGGCGATCACCGCGAGACCCAGCAGCGTGAGCAGCGAACGGCTCAGCAGGTCGTCCAGGGCGTGCTGCCGCAGGGCGTCGTTGCACGCCTTGAGGGCGGCGTTGCGCTGGTCGTCGTCGTTCGCGGCGTCCAGCACCGGGCACGTGTCACTCGTGATGCTGATGCCGCTGCCGCGGATGTCGAACGACTGGTTGCTGCCCTCACGGATGGCCTGGGCGGCGAGCAGGTAGATGATCGACAGCAGCAGGATGCCGGCGATCAGGAACATGCCGCCGTAGAGCAGCGTCAGGCGTATGCGGATGGTCGGGCGCAGCCAGGGCAGCGGCAGCTGCTGCGGCTTCCGCGGGTCCCAGGTGGGCTTCGGAGGCGCTTGCGGGGGTGCTGGTGTGGTGGCCATCGAGTATCAGATCCGGTAGCCGGAGCCCGGCACCGTGACGATCACCGGGGGCTCGCCCAGTTTGCGGCGGAGGGTCATCACCGTCACGCGTACGACGTTGGTGAACGGGTCGGTGTTCTCGTCCCAGGCCTTCTCCAGGAGCTGCTCGGCGGAGACCACCGCGCCCTCGCTGCGCAGCAGCACCTCCAGGACGGCGAACTCCTTGGGCGCGAGCTGCACCTCCTTGCCGTCCCGGAAGACCTCCCGGCGGTTGGGGTCCAGCTTGATCCCGGCGCGCTCCAGGACGGGCGGCAGGGGCAGACTCGTACGCCGGCCGAGGGCACGCACGCGTGCCGTCAGCTCGCTGAAGGCGAAGGGCTTGGGGAGGTAGTCGTCGGCGCCGATCTCCAGGCCCTCGACGCGGTCGCTGACGTCCCCGGAGGCCGTGAGCATCAACACGCGTGTGGGCATGCCGAGTTCGACGATCTTGCGGCAGACGTCGTCGCCGTGGACCAGCGGCAGGTCGCGGTCGAGGACGACCACGTCGTAGTCGTTGACGCCGATGCGCTCCAGGGCCGCCGCACCGTCGTACACGACGTCGACGGCCATGGCCTCCCGGCGCAGTCCGGTGGCCACCGCATCGGCGAGCAGTTGCTCGTCCTCGACGACGAGTACGCGCACGTCGTTTGTCCTTCCTCGGGGTCGCCCGCGGGCCTGGACGGCACGTTGGCGGAAACTTTTCGTGTGGTCAGGCCTCCATCCTGCCGCTTTCGCCCGTAAACCGGTTGTAAGAGGGCTCCCGGCGATCACCGCGGGACGACTTCCCGGCCGCCCCGGCCGATCCCGCCGCCGATCCCGCCGCCGATCCCGCCGCCGGTGGCGGGAAGAATTTTCGGCAGGTTGAGGTTTCCCCGGAACGGAGCGGGGGGAGGACGGCTTTACACCCCGCGATCACGCTCTGCGTGTGCCATGACACCTAGTGGCACAACGGACCGCTTTCCGCAGAGCGGGCGTGGGTGTCCGGCACCGTCGCCGCCCGGCAGGGCAGCGCTGGGCACCCAGTCGGAGACGTGATCGCCCCTTCCGAACGGCACACCCCCGTGCCATCGACCCACGACCCAGGACGAGGGGGCGCAGCATGGACGCATTCACCGCAGGACTTCTGCAGCGCATAAGGGCGACCGAGACCGACCTGACTCGGGCTCGTGACGAGGGCGACGACTTCCTCGCCGAGGTGGAACAGGCCGAGCTCGAAGACCTGCGCCGCCTCGCCGCCGAACACGGTGTGGAGGTCGGCGCGACAAGCGTCTGACGTGGTGCGTACGCACTCCGTCGCAGCAACAGCGGAACCCCGGCGAATCCAGCGCCGGGGTTCCGCTGTTTCTGTGTTTCTGGCCCCTGGGCCGCTTCCGCGTCAGTCGTGCCAGGCGCCGAAGGTCTCCAGGTGGCGCTGGAGGGGCTCGAAGACGCCTGGGGTGCCCGCGACCGTCAGATCGCGTGAGGGGGCCTCTCCGGGGCGTCCACCGGTCAGGGCGCCCGCCTCCCGGGCGATCAGGTCGCCCGCGGCGACATCCCAGGCGTTGAGGCCGCGTTCGTAGTAGCCGTCCAGGCGGCCGGCCGCCACGTCGCACAGGTCGACCGCCGCCGAGCCGCCGCGCCGGATGTCGCGCAGGAGCGGGATCAGCCGCCGGGCCACCTCGGCCTGGTGGGCCTTGACCTCGGCGACGTAGTTGAAGCCCGTCGACACCAGGGCCTGGTCCAGGGGCGGGGCCGGGCGGACCGCGAGCCGGCGTTCGCCCTCCCAGGCGCCAGTGGCCCAGGCTCCCCCGCCGAGCACCGCGTGATACGTCTCACCGCGCATCGGCGCCGCGACCACGCCGACGATCCGCTCGCCGTCCCGCTCGGCCGCGATGGAGACGGACCAAGTGGGCAGCCCGTACAGGTAGTTGACCGTGCCGTCGAGCGGGTCGACGACCCAGCGGATGCCGCTGGTGCCCTCGCTGGAGGCGCCCTCCTCGCCGAGGAAGCCGTCGTCCGGGCGCTGTTCGGAGATCACGTCGGTGATCAGCTTCTCCGCCGCGATGTCCATCTCGGTGACGACGTCGATGGGGCTGGACTTGGTGGCGGCGACCGCGAGATCGGCCGGGCGCCCGTCCCGGAGCAGCTCGCCCGCGCGGCGGGCCGCATCCTGGGCGAGCCGGAGCAGTTCGGGCAGCAGGGGGTCGGTCACGTCGGTCACAGGGGTCCTCACGCGTACGGGCTGTCGGCGCCCGCGGCGGCGGGCCTGGGGGCACGGGTCGGGCAGCAGCCCACCGGGCAGAGGTCGCGGGTCGCGCCGAGGGCGCCCAGGGCGCACGGCGTGATCTCCTGGCCGCTCTCGGTGGCGGCGCGCTCCAGGACGAGTTCACGGACCGCGGCGGCGAAGCGCGGGTCGGCGCCCACGGTCGCGGAGCGGCGCATGGGCAGGCCCAGCTCCTCCGCCTTTGCCGTGGCCTCGGTGTCGAGGTCGTACAGGACCTCCATGTGGTCCGACACGAAGCCGATGGGCGCGATCACCACGGCCGGGACTCCGGCTTCGTGCCGCTCCTCCAGGTGGTCGCAGATGTCGGGCTCCAGCCACGGGATGTGCGGGGCCCCGGAGCGCGACTGGTAGACGAGCCGCCAGGGGTGCTCGACGCCGGTCCGCTCGCGCACCGCGTCCGCGATCAGCCGCGCGGTGTCCAGGTGCTGCTTCACGTACGCGCCGCCGTCCCCGTGGTCCTCGACGGGCCCGGAGGTGTCCGCGGAGACGGTCGGGATGGAGTGGGTCGAGAAGGCGAGGTGGGCGCCGTCCCTGACGTCCTCGGGGAGGTCGGCGAGGGAGTCGAGCACGCCCTCGATCATCGGCTCCAGGAAGCCGGGGTGGTTGAAGTAGTGGCGCAGCTTGTCGACCCGGGGCAGGTCGAGGCCCTCGCTCTCCAGGGCGGCCAGCGAGTCCGCGAGGTTCTCGCGGTACTGGCGGCAGCCGGAGTACGAGGCGTACGCGCTGGTGGCGAGGACGAGGACACGGCGTCTGCCGTCCTGGACCAGCTCGCGCAGGGTGTCGGTCAGATACGGGGCCCAGTTGCGGTTGCCCCAGTAGACCGGCAGGTCGAGGCCGTGGTCCGCGAAGTCCTTGCGCAGGGCGTCCAGGAGGGCGCGGTTCTGGTCGTTGATCGGGCTGACCCCGCCGAACAGGAAGTAGTGCTGTCCGACCTCCTTGAGGCGTTCCTTGGGGATGCCCCGCCCACGCGTCACGTTCTCCAGGAACGGAACCACGTCGTCCGGGCCCTCGGGGCCGCCGAAGGAGAGCAGGAGCAGGGCGTCGTAGGGGGTGGCGTCGAGCGCGTCTGGCATGGCTCCGATCCTGCCACCCCCCTCTGACAACCGGGATCGCGGCCCGCCCCCGAGGGGTGCATAAGGGTCACCTAACCCGTAAGCTGTATCGACTCCCTTCACGCCTTACCCACGCTTCCCTCACACTTCACCGGATCGACCGGAGACCCGCCCGTGCCCAGTCCCTACCGCGCCCTGTTCGCCGCCCCGGGCTCCGGACGGTTCACCTTCGCGGGACTCCTCGGCCGGATGCCGCTGTCGATGATGGGCATCGGCGTGGTCACGATGATCTCCCAGATCACCGGGCGGTACGGGCTCGCGGGCGCGCTCACGGCGACCATCGCGCTCGCGGCGGCGGTGGCGGGTCCGCAGGTCTCCCGGCTGGTCGACCGGTACGGGCAGCGCCGCGTGCTGCGGCCCGCGACGCTCTGCGCGCTGGTGGCCTCGGCCGGGCTGCTGCTCGCCGCGCACTTCGGGTGGCCGGACTGGGTGCTGTTCGTGTGCGGGGCCGGCATCGGCTGCGTACCGAGCGTCGGCGCGATGACCCGCGCGCGGTGGGCGGCCCTCTACCGGGACACCCCGCAACTGCACACCGCGTACTCCTTCGAGTCCGTGGTGGACGAGGTCTGCTTCATCTTCGGGCCGATCATCTCCATCGGGCTGTCCACGGCGTGGTTCCCGGAGGCGGGGCCGCTGCTCGCCGCCTGTTTCCTGGCGGTCGGCGTCTTCTGGCTGACGGCGCAGCGCGCCACCGAGCCCGAGCCGCATCCGCGTACGCGGCACAAGGACGGCTCGGCGCTGCGCTCCCCCGGTCTGCAGGTCCTGGTGGTCACCTTCGCGGCCACCGGGGCGATCTTCGGGGCCGTCGACGTGGTCACCGTCGCCTTCGCCGAGGAGCGGGGTCATCAGGGCGCCGCGAGCCTCGTGCTGGCCGTCTACGCGGCGGGCTCCTGCGTGGCGGGCGCGGTGTTCGGGCTGCTGCGCCTTCCGGGGGCGCCGGAACGCCGGTGGCTGCTGGGCATATGTGCGATGGCCGTGAGTATGATCCCCCTCCTACTGGTCGGAAACTTGCCGTTTCTGGCCGTGACGCTGTTCGTTGCGGGTCTGTCCATCGCTCCCACGATGATCACGACGATGTCCCTCATCGAACAGCACGTACCACGCGCGCAATTGACCGAGGGCATGACCTGGGTGAGCACCGGGCTCGCGGTCGGGGTCGCGCTCGGCTCCTCCGTGTCCGGCTGGGTGATCGACGCCGCCGGTGCGAGCGCCGGGTACGGGGTTCCGGTGGCGTCCGGGGCCGTCGCGGTCGCGGTCGGTTTCCTCGGGTACCGCCGGCTGAGCAGGCCGGCTCCGCGTCGGGGAGGCACCGTTGAGCAGCACAGCGAGCGGCAAGAGCGGCACGTGGCGTAACTGGGCGGGCAACGTCACCGCCCGGCCCGCCCGGGAGGTCACGCCCGCTTCCGTGGAGGAACTGTCCGCGGCGGTACGGAAAGCCGCCGAGGACGGTCTGAAGGTGAAGGCCGTCGGCACCGGGCACTCCTTCACCGCGACCGCCGCCACCGACGGGGTGTTGATCCGCCCTCAACTGTTGACCGGCATCCGCAACATTGACCGCGAGAACCTGACGGTCACGGTCGAGGCGGGCACCCCGCTCAAGAGACTCAACATGGCCCTCGCGCGCGAGGGTCTGTCGCTCACCAACATGGGCGACATCATGGAGCAGACCGTCTCGGGCGCCACCAGCACCGGCACCCACGGCACCGGCCGTGAGTCGGGCTCGATAGCCGCCCAGATCAAGGCACTTGAGCTGGTGACCGCGGACGGCGCGGTCCTCACCTGCTCCGAGAAGGAGAACCCAGAGGTCTTCGCGGCGGCCCGGGTCGGCATCGGCGCCCTGGGGATCATCACCGCGATCACCTTCGCCGTGGAGCCGATCTTCCTGCTCACCGCCCGCGAGGAGCCGATGACCTTCGACAAGGTCACCAGCGCCTTCGACGAACTCTGGGCCGAGAACGAGCACTTCGAGTTCTACTGGTTCCCGCACACCGGCAGCACCAACACCAAGCGCAACAACCGCAGCGCGGGCCCCGAGAAGCCGGTCAGCCCGGTCAAGGGCTGGATCGAGGACGAGTTCCTCTCCAACGGCGTCTTCCAGGTGGCCCAGTTGGTCGGCCGCACGGTGCCGGCCACGATCCCGACGATCGCCCAGATCTCCAGCAAGGCACTGTCCGCGCGGACGTACACGGACATCCCGTACAAGGTCTACACGTCCCCGCGCCGGGTGCGTTTCGTGGAGATGGAGTACGCCGTCCCGCGCGAGGCCCTGGTGGAGACGCTGCGCGAACTCAAGGCGACGGTCGACAGGTCGGACCTGCGGGTCAGTTTCCCGGTGGAGGTGCGCACGGCCCCCGCGGACGACATCGCCCTCTCCACGGCCTCCGGCCGCGACAGCGCCTACGTCGCCGTCCACATGTTCCGGGGGACGCCCTACCAGGCGTACTTCACCGCCGCGGAGCGCATCTTCACCGCGCACGGGGGACGGCCGCACTGGGGCAAGGTGCACACCCGGGACGCCGAGTACTTCGCCGGGGTCTACCCCCGTTTCGGTGAGTTCACCGCCCTGCGGGACCGGCTCGACCCCGAACGACTGTTCCAGAACGACTACTTGCGGCGGGTTCTGGGCGCGTAGCGAAGCAATTGGTTCCGTTTCCGATGTTTACGTGAAGCACGTCGCGTCCGAGGTCACGGAACCGGCGGGAGAACGGCCAACTCGCACTCCCCGACTGGAATTGGGTGGCGTGCCAATCCACGCACGTGGCCCAAATGGAGTACTGTTGCGAGCCCTGGGTCCGGTCTCCCGCCTGGGCGTCCGGGGCCATCCAGGACCGCCAAGAGGGGGCTCGTTGCACAGGGTGACGGAGTTTGTCACTTAGCGTTGCGAATAGATAACCGTGACATAACGGCGTTCCCGGGCCCGTGCCCGACACGCCGGGCAACTCGGCAAGGTTGTGGCAGGCTGCACCCGGGCAGGCCACACTCGACTAGCGGAAGCAGCGACGCACGTGACGTCGGCAGGCACCACCCGGGAGGTCCCCATGCCCGAACTGCGTGTCGTGGCCGTCTCTAACGACGGCACACGGCTGGTGCTGAAGGCTGCGGACAGCACGGAGTACACGCTTCCGATCGATGAGCGTCTGCGCGCCGCCGTTCGCGGCGACCGTCCCCGCCTCGGCCAGATCGAGATCGAGGTGGAGAGTCATCTCCGCCCCCGCGACATCCAGGCACGCATACGTGCCGGCGCGTCCGCGGAAGAGGTGGCGCAGCTCGCCGGGATTCCGGTCGACCGCGTGCGTCGCTTCGAGGGCCCCGTGCTGGCCGAACGAGCCTTCATGGCCGAGCGGGCCCGGAAGACCCCGGTCCGCCGGCCCGGTGAGAACGCCGGTCCACAGCTCGGCGAGGCCGTGCAGGAGCGGCTGACGATCCGTGGCGCCGACAAGGACACCGTCCAATGGGACTCCTGGCGCCGCGACGACGGCACCTGGGAAGTCCTGCTGGTCTATCTGGTCGCGGGCGAACCGCACTCGGCGAGCTGGACGTACGACCCGCCCCGGCGGCTCGTCCAGGCCGTCGACGAGGAGGCCCGCTCGCTGATCGGCGAGTCGGACGACCTCTCGGCGCCCGAGCCCAGCTTCCCGTTCGTCCCGCGTATCGCCCGGCTGCCGCGCGACCGCCCGCTGGACCGTCCGGCGCTGCCCGCGCCGTCGGCCGAGCCGGTCGAGGAGAGCGAGCGGGACTCGCTGACCAGCCTGCTGGAGGCGGTACCGAGCTTCCGCGGCGACATGGTCGTGCCGGAGCGCCCCTCCTCCACCGAGACGGCGGAGGAGCCCGTGGCCGAACCCGAGGTGGAGGAGCCGCCGGCTCCCGCGGCCTCGGCGGGTTCCGCGTACGCGGACGTGCTGATGCCCCGTTCGGTCGGCGCGCACCGCGACCGGCTGGTCGGGGCGACCGACCGCCAGGCGGAGGCGGACGGGGTGCGGCCCGGGCGTAGAGCGGCGGTTCCCAGCTGGGACGAGATCGTCTTCGGGACGCGCCGCAAGAACAAGGAGTAGTTCCACTGGGTGGGCGGTTCGTTCCCCGCGGGTGAGTGGGGGCTGGGCACGCTGTTCCCCGCACCCCTGGACGGGGCGCTGCGCGCCTCCGTCCAGGGGAACCCGTCGAGTTACTGCGGGTCCGGGCCCACCGCCACCGGCCTCGCCGGGTCTCCCGACCACTCCGACCACGAGCCGACGTACAGAGCTGCCGGGATGCCCGCTACCGCCAGGGCGAGGACCTCGTGGGCGCCCGAGACGCCCGAGCCGCAGTAGACGCCCACCGCGGTGGTGTCCTTCGCGCCCAGGGTCTCGAAGCGGGACGTCAGTTCGGGGGCGGGCAGGAAGCGGCCGTCGGGGCCCACGTTCTCGTTCGTGGGGGCCGAGACCGCGCCCGGGATGTGGCCGCCGACCCGGTCGATGGGCTCGACCTCGCCCCGGTAACGCTCCCCCGCGCGCGCGTCGAGCAGCAGCCCGGAACGGGCCAGCGCGGCGGCACCGTCCGCGTCGAGCAGACCTGCCGCCCCCGGCACCGGCGTGAAGTCGCCCTCCGCGGGCGCCGGTACGTCCGTGTCGAGCGCCCCCTCCCAGGACGGCAACCCGCCGTCGAGGACCCGCACGTCCGGGTGACCCGTCCAGCGCAACAGCCACCACGCGCGTGCCGCCGCCCAGCCCTGGCCGCCGTCGTACACGACCACGGGGACGCCGGACGAGACACCCGCGCGGCGCATCGCGGCGCCGAACGTCTCCGGGTCGGGCAGCGGATGCCGACCGCCCGTCCCCGAGGCGGAGGCCAGCTCCCGGTCCAGGTCGACGAAGACCGCGCCGGGGAGATGCCCGGCCGCGTACTCGGCACGCCCGTCGAACGGAGCTGAGCTGGGCATGCTCAGCTGCCAGCGGATGTCCAGGAGGACCGGCGGGCGGGAACCAGCCAATTCGTTCACGAGTTCGGATGCGGAGATGATGGCGTTCATGGCTCCATCCTTGCGCACGGGGTGGCCGTGGCAGCCAGGGCGGGCTACTCTCCCGCCGGACAGGTTCGATCACCAGGCGTACCGGATCGGGCACATGCTGTACGACCGATGGACACCCTGCGGCAATCACACGGAAACGGGCGGGAAACGGCGGATCGGGCACCCTCACGTCGAGGACGTACGGGGGTCGGCGCGGCCGGGGAGCGCGGTACCGCGGAGGGTGCGAGCATCGGCACGGAGCGTGCGTGCGCGCGGGATCGCGGCACGGCACGAGCAACGGGACGAGGCACGCCGTACGACGGCGTGCGGCAGGTCCGCCGACGCGGCGGACGGCGGAAGTGACCAGGCCCCAGGGGTCGAGGAGAGAGTGAGAATGACCGAGGCACGGGAGTCGGCCGGACGAAGCGGCGAGGCGCGCGCCCGGCACGCGCCCGGCACACCCTGCTGGGTGAGTCTGATGGTGCACGGGATGGCGGTTACGCAGGACTTCTACGGGGAGCTGTTCGGCTGGGAGTTCGAACCGGGTCCGCAGCAGCTCGGCTGGTACGTCAGGGCCCGGCTGGACGGCCAGGAGGTGGCCGGCATCGGGCAGCTGCCGCCGGACCGGCACCTTCCCGTCGCGTGGACGCCGTATCTGGCCTCGGACGACGTGGACCTCACCGCGGAGATGGTCCGGCACTCGGGCGGCACGGTGGGCGTCGGACCGCTGGACGCGGCCGAGGCGGGCCGGCTGGCCATCGCCTCCGACCCGATGGGAGCGGTGTTCGGCATCTGGCAGGCCGCCGCCCACCTGGGCACGGACATCACCGGCGTCCCGGGCACGCCCGCGTGGAACGAGCTGGTGACCCGGGACTCGTCGAGCGTCGCCAAGTTCTACAAGACCGTCTTCGGCTACGAGGAAGAGCCTGTGGTGTCGGCGAACTTCGACTACGTGACCCTGCGCATCGGGGGCCGTCCGGTCGCCGGCGTCCACGGCGTGGGCAACGCGCTGCCCCGGGACCGGGGGCCGCACTGGATGACGTACTTCGAGGTGGCCGACGCGGACGCGGCGGTCACCCGGCTGGTGGACCTGGGCGGCCACGTCGTCAAGCCCCCGCACGACAGCCCGCACGGCCGCGTGGCCACGGTGACGGACCCCGAGGGGGCGCTGTTCTCGCTGATCCAGGCCTCCTAGGGCCCCGATCGGCCCGGATCCCGGCCCGGACCGCCGGACAGGCCCTAGGCGGGCCGCAGGACGCTGTGGATGGCCGCCTCGCCCGCCGCGAAGATCGAGTCCTCGCGCACGGTCGCCCCCGGGCTCGGCGCGTGCATCATCGTGCCGTCGCCGACGCAGATGCCCACGTGGCCGACATGGCCCGCGTCGCCGTGGTAGAAGACCAGGTCGCCGGGCCGGATGTCGGCCAGACCTATCGCCATACCGGCGCTCGCCTGCTCGTGCACGGCACGCGGGAGGGCGACCCCGGCGGCCTTCCAGGCGGCCTGGATGAGACCGGAGTTGTCGTACGAGCCCGGTCCCACCGCGCCCCAGACGCACGGCCTGCCGATCTGCGCGCGGGCGAAGGCGGCGGCCTTGGCGGCCTTCGCGCCGGGCTCCAGGCCGAACGCGATGCCGTTGCCGATGCTCCCGCCGGCCACGGCACCCAGGTACGGGTCGGTGGCGCCGAGGTAGGCCCCGGTGCCGTAGGTCGTCTGGGGCGACGCGTAGGACGTCTGTGCCGCGTAGGCGGTGCCCGCGGTGTACGACGGCTGTGCGACGTAGGGCGTCTGCGCGGCCGGGAAGGGGTCGGCGACAGGGAACGGCTCGGCGACCGGAACGGCCGGAGCGACAGGAACAGGGGGGACGGTCGGGAACGGGCCCGCGACGAGGGGGAGTTCGGTGACGAGGGCGTAGTTCCCGTCGCGGAGCGTGCCCGCGTACAGGGGCGTCGCCGCGTCGAGGGGGGCGCCCGTGCTCTGGCCGGTGGGCAGGGGCAGCTGCCAGGGGTCGGCAGGCCGGGCGTCGGGCACCGGGAGCGGAGCCGCGTCCATGGCGGCCGAGGGCGTCGGGAACCAACTGGGCTCGGCGGCGGGAAGCGCGTTCCGGCCGGTCTGCACCTCCTGTCGCGGTGCGGGCACGGCCGGGAGTACGGCGGTGGGCGCGGCGGACAGTTCGGCGAGCGGCGCGGGCGGCAGTTCGGCCCGGGGCGCGGGCGGCAGCGCGGGCGCCGATCCGGCGGGCAGCGCGGCGACGGGTCCGGCGGTCAACTCCGGTACGGGGCGGGCGGTCGGCTCGGCGGGCGGGCTCGCGGGGCGGGCCGGACGGGGCTCGGCCGCGCGGGCCGGCCGCCGGTCGGACGGCAGTACGGCGGGCAGGGTCGGGCCCAGTTTGGCGCGTGCCGCGTCGAACCACGGCCGGGTGACCTCGTCGAGGGCCGGGTCGGAGCGCCTGCGCGCGGTGTCGGGTGCCGGGGTGGCGCGTTTGCGTGACCCGATCCTCATCGCGCGGGTGGCGTTGAAGGTCCCGGTGGCGTTTTCGGCCTGGTCGTAGAGGCTGTTGATCCGCTGCTGGACCTCCTCACGGCTCGGCCCATCATTTCGGGTTCGTTCCGGCGCCATGCGGGACGAGCTCCTTCCGTGTTCCGCCCCCCGAAATCAACTGTCTGCTTCGGACAGCGACTTGGGAAGAAGTCGTTCGGAGGTCAACTTAGCCAACTTGTGCGGTTCAAGTGAAGGTTGAAGCGCGAAATGTCCGATACGTAATTGTGACCTTCGTCGTATCAGGGGTGGTGAGGGGTTCGGACGGAACGTTCGGGGAAGGCGCTGGGGCCCGTCCGACCTGCCGAACCTGGGCTCCGTCCCGGCCGATGACCTCGTATGGTCGAAAAACGACGACGACGCGTCCCTCTTCCTCTACAAGCTGTGCGCCGAGACCTACGGCTGGGACTGGGTGGCCCGACTCGCCGCGCAGGACGTCCAGTTCGCGCGCGGCACGCACACCCCGGCGCTCGCCATCAACAACAAGCAGAAGGTGATCGGCGTCGGCGCCGGCAGCGCGGCGGTCACACCGGCCGGGGCCACGCTGCGCTGGGCGATACCCGAGGACGGGGCGCCGTTCATGGCCTGGGGCCAGCGGGCCGCGATCTTCCGCCGGGCCGCGCATCCCGAGGCCGCGAAGCTGTACCTCAACTGGTGGCTGTCGACGCCCAGGCAGCAGAGCGGCACGGGCTGGTCGGTGCGCACCGACATCGTCCCGCCGACGGGGATCAGGCCCGCGTGGGAGTACCCGAACGCGCACTTCGCCGAGTTCCCCCGGTTCATGGCCGACCGGGCCGAGGTCGAGCGCTGGAAGCAGACGTTCACCCTGTACTTCGGCGAGGTCGAGGGCGCTCCGAGCCCGGGCCGGCTGGGGCTGCACCCCGGCAGGTGACGGTCAGGAGGAGGAGACCGGCAGGACGTCCGGCGAGAGCGCGCCCGCGTGGGCGGAGGCGCTGGTCATACGGCGGCGGTGGTGGCGTCGGCACAGCACCTCGTAGCCGACCTCCGCGGCGAGGCTGCTGACATCGCCGACCACGACCTGCTCGCCCTCCACCACCATCTCGCCGTCCACGGTGCGGGCGTTGTGCGTGGCACGCTCCCCGCACCAGCACATCGCCTCCACCTGGAGCGTCTCTATCCGGTCGGCCAGTTCGATCAGTCGCCGCGAGCCCGGGAAGAGCTTGGTGCGGAAGTCGGTGGTGATGCCGAAGGCGTAGACGTCGAGCCGCAGGTCGTCGACCACGCGTGCGAGCTGGTCGATCTGCTCCGGTGCCAGGAACTGCGCCTCGTCCACGATCAGATAGTCGACCCGGCCGCCCTGCGACACCCGGTCCACGACATAGCCGTACAGATCCATCCCCAGGACCGCCTCGACCGCGTCGGTCACCAGTCCGAGCCGCGAGGAAAGCTTCCCCTCCCCGGCCCGGTCGTCCCGGGTGAAGATCAGCCCCTGCAGTCCCCGCGCCGACCGGTTGTGCGCGATCTGCAGCGCCAGAGTCGACTTCCCACAGTCCATCGTTCCGGAGAAGAACACCAGCTCGGGCATGGGAGGTTGAGCACCTTTCGGCGAGGGAAACGGGGGGGGCGGGACGGGTCAGGGGCAGACGGGCGTCAGGAGCGTACTTGGAGCAGCGGGACGAGCTGTTCCGCGGGGGTCATCGAACCGTGGTTGCCGACCATCACCGACTCCCTGGGCTCCCGCTCGGAGGCAACGATCAGGACGTCGTCCCGCGCCGCCGCGACGACATCGCCGATCCGGCCGTACACCCGTTCGTCGACCGTCGGTCCGAACCAGCCCGCCGCGATGGCCTCGTCGCGTGAGGCCACCCAGAACTGCTCGCCTAGCACCTCGCGCCAGCAGGTCAGTACGTCGGACTGCGCGCCCGGCACCGCGTACACGTGCCGCGCCCGGCCCTCGCCGCCCAACAGGGCGACGCCCGCGCGCAGTTCCCAGTCCTCGTCGAAGTCGATGCGGTGCTGCTCGTCGAACGGGATGTCGATCATGCCGTGGTCTGCGGTGACGTACAGCGCGGCGCGCGGCGGGAGTTGCTCCGCCAGCCGCTGGACGAGCCGGTCGACGTACATGAGCTGACCGCGCCAGGCGTCCGAGTCGACGCCGAAGCGGTGGCCCTTGCCGTCCACCTCGGCGTAGTACGTGTAGACCAACGAGCGGTCACCGGCGGCCAGTTGCTCGGCCGCCAGGTCCATGCGGTCCTCGCCGGAGAGCTTGCCACGGAAGGTGCCGCCGCTGAGCGCGATCTTGGTCAGCGGGGTGTTCTCGAAGGTCGGCGAGGAGACCTGGGCCGTGTGCACACCGGCCTCGTGGGCCAGTTGGAACACCGTGGGGTACGGCTGCCACGCGCGCGGGTCCGTCCACGGCTGCCAGCGCAGCTGGTTCATCAGCTCGCCGGTGTCCGGGTTGCGCACGGTGTAGCCGGGCAGGCCGTGCGCGCCGGGCGGCAGGCCGGTGCCGACGGAGGCGAGGGAGGTCGCGGTGGTCGCCGGGTAGCCGGCGGTGATCGGGCGGCCCGTGTCCCCGCGTGAGCTGCCGATCAGCGCGCTCATGAAGGGGGCCTCGTCCGGGTGGGCGAGGAGCTGCTCCCAGCCGAGTCCGTCGATCAGGAACACGCAGTTCCGGTCGGCGGGCGCCAGCTCCGGGATCGCCGCGGACATGCCCGGTACGTCCATGCCGGCGGCCAGGGTGGGCAGCAGGTCGGCGAGCGAGCCCGTGCCGTAGTGCGGGACGGGGGCGGAGGAGACTGCGAGTGGTTCCGGGTGGTCCCAGGTGGTGGGCTGGGACATCAGCGGGCGACGTCCGCGGTCGCTTCCGAGAGTGCCTGCGCGAAGACGAGCGCCTGGCGGACCGTCTCGGGGCCGTCCCCGGCCTCGCTGACGCGCAGGCTCAGGTCGTCCGCCGTGGAGCTGCCCGTGTAGCCGTGGTCCGCCTCGCAGTTGGGGTCGCCGCAGGCGGCGGGCTCCAGGTCGATACGGGAGACGGCGCCCCAGCCGATGGTCAGGACGACCTCGCGCGGGAGCGTGCCCGGCGTGTACGACTCGGGGTTGGCCACGACCCGGCTGAGCACCACCGACGAGATCCGGCCGAGCTTCACGGACTCCGTGGACGTGGTGGCGTACGGCGTCGGGGAGGTGGTGTCCGCGGCCTGCTCGTCGGTGTGGCTGACGATGAAACGGTTGCCGGTGAGGACGAGCACGGTCACATGCCGACGCACCTCGTTCGCGTCGAACGTCGTCTCCTGGTGGACCAGGTACGACCTGATGGAGTCGCCGCCGATCGCGGCCTCCACCGCCTCGGCCACGAGGGCCGGGTAGTAGCCGCTGCGCTCGATCGCCGCTCGCAGCCCCTGGGTCGATGTACTGGTCTTGGCCATGCGCCCCATCCTACGGGGGCCCACTGACTGCGAGGCACCGCTCAGTACACAGGAAGTGTCCTGGGACCCAGGTCGTCCCGGACCGGCGGCGGCGCCAGCCGCACCGACGCCCCGAGCACGCTCAGACCGTGCTGCGCGACGACCACCGGCTCCAGGGACACGGCGATCACCTCGGGATGGTCGTCGACCAGCCGCGACACCCTGAGCAGCAGTTCTTCGAGCGCGCCGGTGTCGACCGGGGCCGAACCGCGCCAGCCGAACAGGAGCGGCGCCGTCCGGATGGACCGGATCAGTGAGGCCGCGTCGCGGTCGGTGACCGGTATCAGCCGGTGCGCGATGTCGTCGAGCAACTGCGAGGCGGGCCCGGCGAGCCCGAAGGAGAGCACCGCTCCGGCCGCCGGGTCGATGACCGCCCGTACGACGGTGTCGACCCCCCGCGGTGCCATCCCCTGCACGACGGGCCGCACCTCGTCCGGCGCCCCGAAGAGTCCGGTCAACTCGGCGTACGCCCGCCGCAGTTGCTCCTCGTCGGCGAGATCCAGGCGTACGCCGCCGAGGTCCGCGCGGTGGCGCAGCTGCGGGGCGGTGGCCTTGAGGGCGACGGGGTAACCGATGTCCCGCGCGGCGGCTGCGGCGGCGTCGGCACCGAGCGCGGGCAGTGCCCTGCGCACGGGGATGCCGTACGTCCCGAGCAGCTCGCACGTCTCGTCCGTACCGAGGGTGAGCCCCTGCCCACGCGCGAGGAGCCCACCGATCAGCTCGGCGGCCCCCTTCTCGTCGATGTCCGCGTCGATGGACTCGGGCACTTTCCCGGGCTCGGCGGCTTCCCGCCGCCACTGCGCGTACTTCACGGCTTCACCGAGGGCGCGTACGGCTCGTTCGGCGGCGGGGTAGGCGGGGATGAGGCGGGCGGGGGAGTCGGGGGTGGACACCACGGTGGGCAGGCGTTCCGCAGGGCGGAAGGGGTGGGCACCGCCTGTAGTTCCGGGTGCCGTGGAACCTGCCCGTGGTGCAGTACTCGCTGCAGCCGACAGGGCCTCGGCCAGTCCCCCAAGTTCCACATGCACCACCAGCACCGGCTTCCCCGGTACCTCCGCCGCGGCCGACCGCAACGCCTCGGCCAAGGCGGCATCCCCGGGATACCCCTCCCCCACTGTGGGGATCGCGGTCACCACCACCGCGTCGCACTCCTCGGACGCCAGCGCCTCCGACAGCGCCCGGTGGAAGTCCTCCGGTGCCGCCCCCGTCGTCAGGTCCAGTGGGGACAACGGCCGCAACCCCTCGGAGAGGCACGCGTCGTACGTCAGCAGTCCCAGCGACTCCGAGTTGCCCAGGATCGCCACCCGGGGCCCGGCGGGCAGCGGCTGCCGGGCCAGCAACAACCCCGCGTCGACCAGTTCGGTGATCGTGTCGACCCGGATCACCCCGGCCTGCCGCAGCAGCGCGGACACCGTCGCGTGCGGCAACCGCGTGGCCCGTACGGCATGCCCCTGGGGTGCCGCCCCGTCGTGCCGCGCCCCCTGCACGACCACCAGTGGCTTCGCCGCCGCCGTGCGCCGTGCGAGGCGGGTGAACTTGCGCGGGTTGCCGATCGATTCGAGGTACATGAGGACGACGTCGGTGTCCGGGTCGTCGTACCAGTACTGGAGTACGTCGTTGCCGGACACGTCGGCCCGGTTGCCGGAGGAGACGAACGTCGACACGCCCGTGACCCCGGTGACCCCTCCCCCGCGCCGGTGCAGCCGGGACAGCAGGGCGATCCCGATGGCGCCGGACTGCGCGAACAGGCCGATCCGCCCGGGCCTCGGCATCTCGGGGGCGAGCGACGCGTTCAGCCGCACCGCCTCCGCCGTGTTGATGACGCCGAAGGCGTTGGGGCCGATGATGCGCATCCCGTACGTGCGCGCGTGCCGCACGAGTTCGCGCTGCCGCTCCCGCCCCTCGGGGCCGCTCTCGGCGTACCCTGCGGAGACCACGACGAGCCCCTGTACGCCGTGCTCCCCGCACTCGGCGACGACATCGGGGACGTACGCGGCCGGGACGGCGACGACCGCGAGGTCGACATGGCCCTCGATCTCGCGCACGGACCGGTGGGCCCGCACCCCGTCGATGTCCTTCTGTTGATCCGCGAATGCACTGTTGACCGCGTACAGGTCACCGGTGAAACCGGCGTCCCTGATGTGGTCGAGGACGCTGCGGCCGACGCCCCCCGGGGCCCGGCCGACGCCGATGACGGCCACGGCGCCCGGGGCGAGCAGCCGCCGTACGGAGCGCGCCTCGGCCCGCTGCTCCCGCGCGCGCTGGACCGCGAGCGAGCGGTCGGTGGGCTCCAGGTCGAACTCCAGGCGGACGACGCCGTCCTCGAAGCTGCGCTTCTGGGTGTACCCGGCGTCCGTGAACACCTTGATCATCTTGTTGTTGGCCGGCAGCACCTCAGCGGCGAAGCGGCGGATGTCGCGCTCGCGGGCGACGGCCGCGATGTGTTCGAGGAGGGCGGAGGCGACACCCCGGCCCTGGTGGGCGTCCTGCACCAGGAAGGCGACCTCGGCCTCGTGCGCGGGGCCGGACGCGGGCAGGCCGTCGGCATCAATGCGGTCATAGCGTACGGTGGCGATGAACTCGCCGCCGACCGTGGCCGCGAGCCCCACCCGGTCCACGAAGTCGTGGTGGGTGAAGCGGTGGACGTCCTTTGCGGACAGGCGCGGGTAGGGCGCGAAGAAGCGGTAGTACTTCGACTCGTCCGAAACCTGCTCGTAGAAGCTGACCAGCCGGTCGGCGTCGTCCGCCGTGATGGGCCGGACACGGGCGGTGCCGCCGTCGCGCAGCACGACGTCCGCCTCCCAGTGGGCGGGGTACTCGTGCCGGTCCGACGAGTTCTGCATGCGCCCCAGAGTACGGCTCGCGTCCGACAACGTCGCGAGGCAGTCTGTGGGGACCGAAGTCGGGCCCAGGCCGGTGTCCGAACGCGGTTCCGGGGCGGGCTCCCGCCTGTCTCCCGGAACGCTTCACGCTATGGAACAATGGTCTAGACAACCCTGAGACAGTGAAGGGCAGCATCACATGGCTGAGCGCCGCGTCAACGTCGGCTGGGCGGAGGGCCTCCACGCCCGCCCCGCCTCCATCTTCGTCCGTGCGGCCACGGCCGCCGGCGTCCCTCTGACGATCGCCAAGGCCGACGGCAACCCCGTCAACGCGGCCTCGATGCTTGCGGTCCTCGGCCTGGGTGCCCAGGGCGGCGAGGAGATCGTCCTCGCCTCCGACGCGGAGGGCGCGGACGCCGCGCTCGACCGTCTGGCGAAGCTGGTGGCCGAGGGACTGGAAGAACTTCCCGAGACGGTCTGAGGAATCGAGGGCGGCGACAGCCGTCACCTCAAAAGCACCACATATACCCGCGAAGGGCTCCCCCGGAATTCCGGGGGAGCCCTTCGCAATTCCCGATCACGGGCAGCAGAAATAGTCCCCCGCGAATTCCGTACTCTTTGTATACGGTGCCAGTGTTAATGACGCAGGCCCGTCATGTTTACGGGATGTTGCGAAGTCCTCACACGCTCCGGCCGGTCCCCCGCGCCCGGAAAGCGCAGCCGGTGCGCGACCGCCGCCCGCTCGGTGTGCAGCGCCGTGATCGCCCGCGCCCGCTCGCTGTCGCCGCGCGCGACGGCGTCCACGATCGCGCCGTGCTCCGTCCAGGACTCGACGGGGTTGGCCGGGGCCTCCACCGCGTACATCCAGGCGATCTTGTGCCGGAGCTGGGTGAGCGTCGAGGTCAGGGCGTGGCTGCCGGAGGCCTGGGCGAGCGTCTCGTGGAACCAGCCGCCCAGGGAGCGCAGATCCTCGCTGTTGCCCCTCCTGGCCCGCTCCTGCCCCAGCCTGACCAGGCCCCGCAGCACCTTCAGATGGGCCTCGGTGCGCCGCTGGGCGGCCCGGGAGGCGCCCAGCGGTTCCAGGAGCATGCGCATCTCAAGGAGGTCGGAGGCCTCCTGCTCGGTGGGTTCCGCGACGCACGCGCCCGCGTGCCGCCGGGTCACCACGAAGCCCTCGGCCTCCAGCGTGCGCAGGGCCTCGCGGACGGGGACGCGCGAGACGCCGTACCGGCGCGCGAGCAGTTCCTCGGTGAGCCGGCTGCCGCGCTCGTAGACACCGGCGACGATGTCGTCCCGGATCGCCGTGCATACCGAGTGCGCCGGAATACGCATGTCCGACCTCCGCTTTAATCCCCGTGAAACGTCGACGATTGACGTGTGTTGAGTGACTCTATTGCAGAGAACCGGAATTTCCGACGGCAGGCCAGAATCCGGGGATATTTTTTGGACACACCGCCCTCCGAAACGCCGAAAGCCCCGGCTCGGGGAGCCGGGGCCACGACAAGTGGTGCGCTGGGTCGTCAGACGTTGGCGCCGTGCGAGCGGAGGTAGGCGACGGGATCGATGTCCGAGCCGTACTCCGGGGTCATGCGGGCCTCGAAGTGGAGGTGCGCCCCGGTGACGTTGCCGGTGGCGCCGGAGAGGCCTATCTGCTGGCCCGGGGTGACCGTCTGGCCGACGGACACGTTGATCGACGACAGATGACCGTACTGGGTGTATGTACCATCGTTCATCTTGATCACGATGTTGTTGCCGTAGGAGCCGCCCCAGCCGGCCTCGACGACGGTGCCGGAGCCCACCGCGTGGACGCTGGTGCCGGACGCGGCGTGGAAGTCGACGCCGGTGTGGCTGCCGGAGGACCAGACGGCGCCGCCCGCCTTGTAGCCCGTGGAGATGTACGAGCCGGAGATCGGGGCAACGAAGGTGTTGAGGCGCTTGCGCTCGGCCTCGCGGGCGGCCCGGGCCTCGGCCTCGCGCGCCTCCTTGACCCGCTCCTCCGCCTCCTTCTGCGCGGCGGCCCGGGCCCGCTGCTCGGCGGCGGCCTTCTCGGCGGCCTGCTCCTGGGCGGCGGCCTGGGCGTCGATCTGCTCGGCGAGCGACTCGCCGATGGAGATGACGGGGGTGAGGCCGGTCTGCTCGACGGCGGACTCCTCGGCGAGCGCCGGGGCGGCGAGGGTGCCGACTACGCCGGTGGTCGCGAGGGCCGCGACACCTGCCGCGCGGACGGTCGTACGGGTGACGAGACTGGGGCGGCGGGGACGACGGTGCTTCCCGGTGGCGCGGGTGAACGCCATGTAGTGGCTGGTCCTTTCCTTCCTTCTCGCCTACCGGGTTAGCTGACGGGTTCGGAGCAGGAAGGTCTCCTACGGACCCCCTCGCGGCACGCGCGGGCGTCCGATTCACCCCAGGGACTGCACAGTGTGGGTCCCCGGCTCCCCAGGCTCGCGCCATGCGGGGACTCGGCGATGACTGTCCGGTGCCGCGGCTGCGGCGCACTGCATGACGGACAGCCGGACCGACGCTAAGCGGGAGATCTTTCAATCCACAAACCGATCACGGGTTTTGTAGCGCATGCCACAGGGCAGACGGTCAACCTCTCTATCAATATGGGCAACTTGCCCATCAATATGGACAAGAGGGGCCCGGTGACGCTTCCGTCACCGGGCCCCTGTCGTGCACGCGCGTGCCGTTACTCGGCGGATACGACGGTCACGTCACCGATACCGAGGGCCCGGACGGGCTCCTCGATCGTCGCCGCGTCGCCGACGAGGACCGTCACCAGGCGGTCCACCGGGAAGGCGTTCACGGCCGCGGCGGTGGCCTCCACGGTGCCCGTGGCGGCGAGCTGCCGGTAGAGCGTGGCCTGGTAGTCGTCGGGCAGGTGCTGCTCGACCTGGTCGGCCAGCGTGCTCGCGACGGCCGCCGCGGTCTCGTACTTGAGCGGGGCGACGCCCACCAGGTTCTGCACCGCGACATCGCGCTCGGCGTCGGTGAGCCCCTCTGCGGCGAGGGTGCGCAGCACCTTCCAGAGGTCCTCCAGGGCGGGACCGGTGTTCGGCGTGTCGAAGGAGCCGCTGATGGCGAGCAGCGAGATGCCCGAGCCGTCCGGAGCGGAGCGCAGGACCTGGCCGAACGCCCGCACACCGTAGGTGTAGCCCTTCTCCTCGCGCAGGACGCGGTCCAGGCGGGAGGTGAGGGTGCCGCCGAGGCAGTACGTGCCGAGGACCTGGGCGGCCCAGACACGGTCGTGCCGGTCGGCGCCGACGCGGCCGATGAGCAACTGGGTCTGCACGGCGCCCGGGCGGTCCACGATGACGACCCGGCCGGTGTCGTCGGCGCCCACCGGCGGCACGGGACGCGGCTCGGCGGTCGAGCCGGTCCACTCCCCCAGGGTGTCGCCGAGCAGCGCGTCCAGGTCGACGTCGGTGAGGTCGCCGACGACCACCGCGGTGGCCGTGGCGGGGCGGACGTGCCTCTCGTAGAAGGCGCGTACGGCCGCCGAGTCGATCTTCGCGACCGTCTCCTCGGTGCCCTGGCGCGGCCGGGAGATGCGCGAGGTCTCCGGGAACAGCTCCTTGTAGAGCTGCTTGGCGGAGCGGCGGGCCGGGTTGGCCGTCTCGTGCGGGATCTCGTCGAGGCGGTTGCGCACCAGCCGCTCGATCTCGCTGTCCGCGAACGCGGGCGCCCTGAGGGCGTCGGCCAGCAGACCGAGCCCCTTGGGAAGCCGCGAGACGGGGACTTCGAGGCTGAGGCGTACGCCGGGGTGGTCGGCGTGTGCGTCGAGGGTGGCGCCGCTGCGCTCCAGCTCGGCGGCGAACTCCTCGGCGGAGTGCTTGTCGGTGCCCTCGGAGAAGGCGCGGGCCATGATCGTGGCGACGCCGTCGAGACCGGCCGGCTCTGCGTCCAGCGGCGCGTCGACGAGCACCTCCACGGCGACGATCTGCTGGCCGGGGCGGTGGCAGCGCAGGACGGTCAGGCCGTTGCCGAGCGTGCCGCGGCCGGGGGCCGGGAAGGCCCAGGGCCTGGCCTCGCCCGCCTGGGGCTGGGGGTGGAACTCCATCGTGGCCAGCTCGGTCACTTGGCCGCCTCCTCGTCGGTGTCGCTGTCGGTGGCGTTGTCGGCGGTCAGGGGCTCGTAGACGAGCACCGCGCGGTTGTCGGGGCGCAGCCGCTCCTTGGCGGCCTGCTGGACCTCCTCGGCGGTCACCTCAAGGACGCGCTGGACGGCGGTCAGCGCGAGCTGCGGGTCGCCGAACAGGACGGCGAAGCGGCACAGTTCGTCGGCGCGGCCCGCGACCGTGCCGAGGCGGTCCAGCCACTCGCGCTCCAACTGGGCCTGGGCGCGCTCCATCTCCTCGGCCGTGGGGCCCTCGGCGGCGAACCGCGCGAGTTCCTCGTCGACGGCGGCCTCGATGACCGGCACCTCGACGTCCGCGGAGGTCTTCACGTCCAGCCAGCCCAGGGAGGGCGCTCCGGCCAGCCGCAGCAGACCGAAGCCGGCCGCGACCGCCGTACGGTCGCGCCGTACGAGCCGGTTGTAGAGGCGGGAGGACTCGCCGCCGCCGAGGACGGTGAGCGCCAGGTCGGCCGCGTCGCACGCGCGCGTGCCGTCCTCCGGGAGGCGGTAGGCAGCCATCAACGCGCGCGCGGGGACCTCTTCGACGACGACCTCGCGCAGCTGCTCGCCGATGACGTCGGGCAGGGCGCCGGAGCGCGGCTCGGGCTTGCCGTCGTGGCCCGCGATGGAGCCGAAGTACTTCTCGACCCAGGCGAGGGTCTCCTCGGGGTCGATGTCCCCGACGACGGACAGGACGGCGTTGTTGGGCGCGTAGTACGTCCGGAAGAACGCGCGGGCGTCCTCCAGGGTCGCCGCGTCCAGGTCGGCCATCGAGCCGATCGGCGTGTGGTGGTAGGGGTGGCCCTCCGGGTAGGCGAGGGCGGTGAGCTTCTCGAACGCCGTCCCGTAGGGGACGTTGTCGTAGCGCTGGCGGCGCTCGTTCTTGACGACGTCCCGCTGGTTCTCCATGGACTCGTCGTCGAGGGCCGCGAGCAGCGAGCCCATGCGGTCGGCCTCCAGCCAGAGGGCCAGCTCCAACTGGTGGGTGGGCATGGTCTCGAAGTAGTTGGTGCGCTCGAAGCTCGTGGTGCCGTTGAGCGAGCCGCCCGCGCCCTGGACCAGTTCGAAGTGGCCGTTGCCCTTCACCTGGCCCGAACCCTGGAACATCAGGTGCTCGAAGAGGTGAGCCAGACCCGTACGGCCCTTGACCTCGTGGCGTGACCCGACGTCGTACCAGAGGCACACCGCCGCGACCGGGGTCAGGTGGTCCTCGGAGAGCACCACGCGCAGCCCGTTGGCGAGGCGGTGCTCTGTCGCTGTCAGGCCGCCGGAGCCTGCCTCGGCTGTGGCCGTGTGACCCATGGGCATGTACGTCCCTTCGATCGCGGATGCGGTTGATGCAACCGCTGTTTTCCTGCCGGTCCTGCCACTGTATGCAAGCGTGCGGAGTGCTGGCGAAGTTCCCGGCGCGGGTACGCCGTCAGCGAGATTCCGCGGCGCCGGGGCGGTACGTTTCAGCATCGTCGTCGAGCGTCGAACACCGCCGCAGGCACGGGCCTTGGTCCGCGTTGTCAGTGCGGCAGTCCACAATGGTCGGCGTCAGATGCCGTTCACGTCTCAGCAAGAAACAGAAGGAGCCGGCAGCGATGGCCCGCCGCAGCACGAAGACCCCGCCGCCCGATGACTTCGAGGAGCGGATCCTCGACATCGACGTCGTCGACGAGATGCAGGGCTCCTTCCTCGAGTACGCGTACTCGGTCATCTACTCCCGGGCCCTGCCCGACGCCCGTGACGGCCTCAAGCCCGTGCACCGTCGCATCGTCTACCAGATGAACGAGATGGGCCTGCGCCCCGACCGCGGCTATGTGAAGTGCGCCCGCGTCGTCGGCGAGGTCATGGGTAAGCTCCACCCCCACGGCGACTCGTCGATCTACGACGCCCTGGTGCGGCTCGCCCAGCCCTTCTCCATGCGCGTGCCGCTGGTCGACGGCCACGGCAACTTCGGTTCGCTGGGCAACGACGACCCGCCGGCCGCGATGCGGTACACCGAGGCCCGGATGGCCGACGCGACGTCCCTGATGACGGAGTCGATCGAAGAGGACACGGTCGACTTCGCGCCCAACTACGACGGCCAGGAGCAGGAACCGGTGGCGCTGCCCGCCGCCTTCCCGAACCTGCTGGTCAACGGCGCTTCGGGCATCGCCGTCGGTATGGCCACCAACATGCCGCCGCACAACCTCGGCGAGGTCATCTCGGCCGCCCGCCACCTGATCCGCTATCCGAACGCGGACCTCGACACCCTGATGCGGCACGTCCCGGGCCCCGACCTGCCCACCGGCGGCCGGATCGTCGGCCTCGCCGGCATCAGGGACGCGTACGAGACGGGCCGCGGCACGTTCAAGATCCGCGCCACGGTGTCGGTGGAGAACGTGACGCCGCGCCGGATGGGCCTGATCGTCACCGAACTGCCCTTCACCGTCGGCCCGGAGAAGGTGATCGCCAAGATCAAGGACCTGGTCGGCGCGAAGAAGCTCCAGGGCATCGCCGACGTCAAGGACCTCACCGACCGCAACCACGGTCTGCGGCTGGTCGTCGAGATCAAGAACGGCTTCGTGCCGGAGGCGGTCCTGGAGCAGCTCTACAAGCTGACGCCGATGGAGGAGTCCTTCGGCATCAACAACGTGGCGCTGGTTGACGGCCAGCCCCTCACGCTCGGCCTCAAGGAACTTCTGGAGGTCTATCTCGACCACCGTTTCGAGGTCGTTCGCCGCCGCTCGGAGTTCCGCCGTGCCAAGCGCCTCGCCCGGCTGCACCTGGTCGAGGGCCTGCTCACCGCCCTGGTGGACATCGACGAGGTCATCCGGCTGATCCGCTCCAGCGACAACTCCTCGCAGGCGAAGGAGCGCCTGATGGAGCGCTTCGGCCTGTCCGAGATCCAGACGCAGTACATCCTGGACACCCCGCTGCGCCGCCTGACCCGCTTCGACCGCATCGAGCTGGAGTCCGAGAAGGACCGGCTGGCCGCGGAGATCGCGGAGCTGACCCGGATCCTGGAGTCGGACGCGGAGCTGCGCAAGCTGGTCTCCACCGAACTGGCCGCGGTGGCCAAGAAGTTCGGCACCGACCGGCGTACGGTCCTGCTTGAGTCGGCAGGTGCCACGGCCACCGCCGCGGTCCCGCTCCAGGTGGCCGACGACCCGTGCCGGGTGCTGCTGTCCTCGACGGACCTGCTGGCCCGTACGGCGAACGGCGAGCCGTTCCCGGAGGACGAGGACGGCAGGCGTACGAAGCACGACCTGATCGTCTCCGCGGTCCCGGCGACCGCGCGGGGCGAGGTGGGCGCGGTGACGTCGGCCGGCCGCCTGCTGCGCATCAACGTCATCGACCTCCCGCAGCTCCCCGACACGATGGCGGCGCCCAACCTCTCGGGCGGCGCCCCCCTGTCGGAGTTCCTGTCCCTGGAGGACGGCGAGACGGTGGTCTGTCTGACGACGCTCGACGAGTCGTCCCCGGGTCTCGCGCTCGGCACCGAACAGGGCGTCGTCAAGCGCGTGGTCCCCGACTACCCGTCCAACAAGGAGGAGTTGGAGGTCATCACGCTCAAGGACGGCGACCGGATCGTCGGCGCCGTGGAGCTGCGCACCGGCGAGGAGGACCTGGTCTTCATCACGGACGACGCCCAACTGCTGCGTTTCCAGGCCTCCCACGTCCGTCCGCAGGGCCGCCCGGCGGGCGGTATGGCGGGCATCAAGCTCACCGAGGGCGCCAAGGTGATCTCGTTCACGGCGGTGGACCCGGCGGTGGACGCGGTCGTCTTCACGGTCGCGGGTTCGCGCGGCACGCTGGACGACTCCGTGCAGACGACGGCGAAGCTGACCCCGTTCGACCAGTATCCGCGCAAGGGCCGCGCGACCGGCGGTGTCCGCTGCCAGCGGTTCCTGAAGGGCGAGGACTGTCTGTCCGTGGCCTGGGCGGGCCCCACGCCCGCGCGTGCCTCCCAGAAGAACGGCACCCCGGCGGAACTCCCGGAGATGGACCCGCGCCGCGACGGCTCGGGCGTGTCGCTGCCGAAGACGGTGGGCGTGGTGACGGGCCCGCTGTAGCCGGACCCGGTGCGGGTCAGCCGGGTTCGCCGGAGTACTCCGGGTCCGGGTCCGGTTCCTGTACGTACCTCAGGACGCCCCACATGCCGCGCTCGTCGGCGTGTGGGGCGTCGTCCACGCAGGCCTCCAGCTCCTTGCCGAGGGCGGGCAGTCCGACGCCGGACCCGATGAGGACGAGCCTGCTGAGCCGTTCCTCGCCGTCGGCCCAGGGCTCGGGATAGAACCGCAGGAACCGTCCGACGGCGTGCACGGCGTACCGGTTGCCCGGGTCGTGCGGCCCGAAGTCGACGTACCCCTTGATGCGGTAGAGCCCTTCGGGCCGGCTGTCGAGGAACTCCATGAGCCGACGCGGATCGAGGGGAGCGGAGGAGCTGAAGGAGAGGCTGTCGTAGGCGGCGTGCAGATGCCCGGAGTGGTCGCCCTCCTCCCCTTCGTGGCTGTGCAGGTCGTCGAAGGACAGCTGCCCGATACGTTCCTCGGTGGGCCGGCAGTCGAAGAGGAACTCGGGGTCCACGCGCGCGTAGTCGGCGGGGACGACTGCGGCTCGGTCGACGAGTCCGCGGACGATCCCGAGCACCCGCTCACCCCCGTCGCCGGTACGCCCGACCTTGTTGACGACGACGAGATCGGCGAGGGCGAGATGCCGGTCGATCTCGGGATGCCTCACGCGCGTGTCGTCGAACTCGACGGCGTCGACGACCTCGACGAGCCCTCCGTACACGATCCGGGGGTTCTCGCTGGCGAGCACCATACGGACGAGTTCCTGCGGCTCGGCGAGTCCGCTGGCCTCGATGACGACGACGTCGATCCGGGCCGAGGGTTGAGTGAGTCGATCAAGATAGACATCGAGTTCACTGGCATCAACAGCGCAGCACAGACAGCCGTTCCCCAGGGAGACGGTGGAGTCCCCAAGGGCCCCCGCGACAGCCATGGCGTCAATCTCGATGGCCCCGAAGTCGTTGACGACGGCCCCGATACGGCTGCCGCCGCTGCGGTGCAGAAGGTGGTTGAGGAGGGTGGTCTTGCCGGAGCCGAGGAAGCCGGCAAGGACGATGACGGGGATCTGCCGAAGGCTCGGACCCGGACCCGGCTGGCTCACAACAACGACCTCTCTCACGTCTCACGCCGACGCGCACACGGCCCACGGCCACGCGCGCGTACGAGGAACGAATGCCGCCCCAGGATACGAGCCGGAGGAATCTCCGCCGAGCGAACGATTGCCCGGTACCGGTGCGGGGCACACGTCGGACATGGCGCCGGAGCGTGCGACCCTCGCTTCCTTCCGTGCGCCTCCTCCACGCCTCCCCCGCCGGTCACGGCTGCTCGGCACTCTGGAGGAGATTCGGGGGTTGCCATGATCAAAGGGAAGCGTTCGGCGGGTAGGCCGGGCTCCGCCGCGCTCACTCTCCTCCTCGCCGCCTCGGTGACACTGGCCGCGCGACAGCGGCGTCTGACGGCGGAGCGACTGCGCCTGCGGCGCCTGGAGGCCGAGGAACTCGCCGCCCGCCGCAGGGCGCTGGCCCATCAGCAGCGCATGCACTGGGAGTTGCTGTCCAGGGCGATCGACAATCCGTCCCTGGCCGCCGTGATCGACACGTACGACCCGAACATCCCGGCGGAGAAGCGGCGGCAGTACTTCTACGCCAACGCCTGGTACATCAACCTCTACCACCTGCATCGCGCGGGCATCATCGACCAGGAGGAGTTCTACGGGCACGCGCGCGAGCTGTTCCAGAACCAGCTGATGCGTGAGTACTGGGATGCCTCGAAGGGGCAGCGCGCGACCCTCAAGCACTCGTCCGACGAGGCCCGGCTGGGGCGGTTGGTCGACAGCCTCATCAAGGATCTCGACGAGGCCGACTCGGAGGAGTGGTGGGTGGTGGGCAACCCCCCTCCCTCTTGATCCAGTACACCTCGGGGCGGCGCCGGTCAACGCATCGACACGACTGTCGTGACATTGCCTGTGCGGCCGGGAAATCCCAGTAACGTGCTGCCGACCAACCGCCCACCCCCTTCGTAAGGATCGGTAGCTTTGAAGATCGTGCGCCGCATCGGTGTGCCGCCCAGTGCCCGTGGCAGTGCCTCGGGAGCCAACTGTCCGGACGTGTTCGAACTCAGTGACGGCAATTTCGCCGTCATCGGCACCGAGGCCACCGACGCGCTGGACCACGAGCTGCCCGCCGACGCCGCTCGGGCCGACTACGAACGCATCGTCGTCGTGAGCCGGGAGACCTTGATCCGCGCCAAGGCGGACATCCCCGACGCCTGACGTCACCGCACGGGTACGCGTCCACCCCAGACGCGTCCGTCATCCGCCCGGCCTCACCGCACCGTTGAGCGCCCAGGGCACCTAGACGACGAGCAGTGCGGCACCCCGTCCCTGTTCGATCGAGCCCGACGAGGCCTGGCGTCAGAACGGCACCAGGCCTCATGTGTGCCGGGACGCCGTCAGACCGGCAGCGGCACCGCCACCGGCGGCACAGGACCCACATACCGCGCCGCCGGGCGAATGATCTTCGAGTCCTCCGCCTGCTCCAGGATGTTGGCGCTCCAGCCCACCACCCGCGCCGCCGCGAACGTCGGCGTGAACATCTCACGCGGCAGCCCGCACAGCTCCATGACGACGCCCGCGTAGAACTCGACGTTCGTGTGCAGCTCACGGCCCGGCTTCAGTTCGGCCAGGATCGCCTCCACCCGCCGCTCGACCTCGACCGCCAGGTCGACCAGCGCGCCGCCGAACTGCTCGGCGATGCCCCGGAGCATGCGGGAACGGGGATCCTCCGTGCGGTAGACCGGGTGCCCGAAGCCCATGATGCGGTCACCGGCGAGGACGCGTTCACGGATCCAGGCGTCGATGCGGTCGGCCGTGCCGATCGCGTCCAGGGTGTCCAGCGCCCGGCTCGGGGCGCCGCCGTGCAGCGGGCCCGACAGGGCTCCCACCGCGCCCACCAGAGAGGCGGCGACATCCGCGCCAGTCGAGGCGATGACCCGCGCCGTGAATGTTGACGCATTGAATCCGTGATCAATGGTTGAGATCAAGTATTGCTCGATCGCCCTGGCATGCAGCGGGTCCGGCTCCGATCCCGTCAACATGTACAAGTAGTTGGCCGCATAGGGGAGATCATCCCGAGGCGCCACCGGATCAAGACCCCGGCCCAGTCGATGCAGTGCCGTCAACACGGTCGGTACGGCGGCCGAGGCGGCCAGGGCGTCCGCGCGCCGCTGCTCCGCGCCGATGTCGTACACCGGCCGGAAGCCCTTCGCCGCCCCGAGCAGCGACAGCGCCGTGCGCATCCCGGCCAGCGGTCCGGACCGGCCGCTCGCCGCCGCGATCGCGGGCAGCGCCGCCCGCACCTCGTCGGGCAGCCGCCGCAGCGCCGCCGTCCGCGCGGTGAACGCGGCCAGACGGTTCACGTCCGGCAGGTCGCCGTGGACCAGGAGGTGCCAGACGTCCTCGAAGCCGCGGGTCCGCGCGAGTTCGACGGCGGAGTACTGGCGGTAGTGGTAAAAGCCCTCGCGCCCTCTGACGTCACCAATTCGGGTGTCGGTGACGACGACTCCGGCGAGCCCTCGCGGTACGTCGACGGCGGTGGGCGCCGCCGCATCGGCCTGGTTGATCGGCATGATTCCTCCCTGAACTTGATTCGACTGTCCATGATTGATGGAAACGGTGTCAATATTGATTGAATCAATGTTCAGTCCACACGGATACGGTGGCTCCCATGCGCGATCAAGAACCCGCCCCCGACCACCCGGACCGCCCCGGCCGACGCCTGAGCACCAAGGAGACCGCCGAACTCCTCGGTGTGAAGTCCGAGACCGTGTACGCGTATGTGAGCCGCGGTCAGCTCACCAGCCGACGCGATCCCGGTGGCCGCGGCAGCACCTTCGACGCCAAGGAGGTGGAGGCGCTCGCCCGCCGCAACAGGCGCGAGAGCGCCGGGAGTTCGGGCTCCGCCGGCGAGCTGTCGGTCCGGACCCGGCTCACCCTCATCGACAAGGACCGGTACTACTACCGGGGCGTCGACGCCGCCGAACTCGCGGCCCGCCACTCGTACGAAGAGGTCGCGGAGTGGCTGTGGACCGGCACCCTGCGCCCCGGAGCCACCTTCACCGCGCCGAAGGCCTCCGTCGCCGCCGCCCGGCGCTGCGTCAACGGACTGCCGGAGCACAGTGATCCGGTCGACCGGCTCCGGGTCGCCGCGATCGGTGCGGCAGCCGCCGACCCGCTCCGCTTCGACCTCTCCGAGGACACCGTCCTGGGCACCGCCCGCACCCTCATCCCCACCCTGGTCGCCGCCCTGCCGACGCTCTCGCCCGGCCACCGCGACGAGGGCCCGCTGGCCCACCGCCTCTGGCCCCGGCTCGCGTTCCGGGTCCCCGACGAGGCGTCACTGCGCGTTCTGGACACGGCACTCGGCCTCCTCGTCGACCACGACCTGGCCGCCTCGACCCTCGCCGTACGCGTCGCCGCGTCCGCCCGCGCACACCCCTACGCAGCCGTCTCGGCCGGCCTCGGCGTCCTCGAAGGCCCCCTGCACGGCGCCGCCAGCGGTCTCGCGCACAGGATGCTCGTCGACGTGCTCGAAGAGGGCGACGCGGCCCCCGTGGTCGCGGACGAGCTGCGCGCGGGCCGCCGCGTCCCCGGACTCGGCCACCGCCTCTACCCCGGCGAGGACCCACGCGCGCGTGCCCTCTTCGCCCTCCTGGAGGAGATGCCCCAGGCCGCGCCCGCCCTCGCGGCGGCCCGCGACGTCGTCACGACAACCGCCCGCCACACCCCGCTGCACGCCAATGTGGACCTCGCCCTGGCCGTGTTCACCGTCGCCAGCGGCATGGGCGCGTCGGCGGGCGAGACGATCTTCGCGGTGGCCCGTACGGCGGGCTGGATCGCCCACGCCCTGGAGGAGTACGGCGAGCGCCCCCTGCGGATGCGCCCGTCCGGAACCTATGTCGGCGAGCGCCCGCCGCAGCCCCTCCCGGAGTAGTCCGGCCACGCCGGAACCACCCGTTCCGCGTGGCCGGAAGTCATCCCGCCCCAAGTCAGGTTAGGCTCACCTCTGTGAGTAGGTGCGCGACCGTCTCCCGGGACCTCGACGAGCCCATCGCGGGAACCGCGGCGACCGCGAGGACATGGCTGCTGCTGGAGCAGTCCGGCCCCTGGGGTGCCCAGGCGCTCACGATGAGCCACCTGGACCCCGCACTCGGCCGCGCCCTGGAGCGGGCCGCCGAGGGCACCGGCGTACGGATCGCCCTGATCCGCCGCCCCGGCCGCCACGCCGACTTCGGCACCCCCGCCCTGCGGCAGGTGTACCTCGCCCACACCACGCCCGGGAACGCCTGGCTGCACGGCGCCACCACCCGCGCCCCCGAGCAGCTGCTCGACCTCGATCTCGAAGCGCTCGGCAAGGGCGACCCGCGGAGCTTCGACGCCGTGTTCCAGGGGCGGCCCCACACCGGCGACCCTCTCGCGCTCGTCTGCACCAACGGCAAGCGCGACCGCTGCTGCGCGCTGCTCGGCCGCCCCCTCGCCGCCGAACTCGCCGCCTCCGGGGTCGAGGGCGCCTGGGAGGTCACGCACCTCGGCGGCCACCGCTTCTCGCCGACGCTGCTCGTCCTGCCGTACGGCTACGCCTACGGCCGTGCCCAGGCCCCGCTCGTCAAGGAGATCCTCCAGGGCGTGCGCGAAGGCCGGGTCGTCGTGGAGGCCTGCCGTGGCGGCTCGGCCTGGGAGCGCCCCGGGCAGGCGGCCGAGCTGGCCGTCCGCACGGCGGTGCGCGAGGACGCGGCGGACACGCTGAGCGTCGTACGGACGGACGGCGCGGCGCCGCACTGGGAGGTGACCGTCGCCCACCGGGACGGGCGTCGGTGGAGTGTCCAGGTGACCCAGAGCGCCTCGGCACCGCCCCGCGCGGAGAGCTGCGGATCGGCGCTGGGCTCACCGGCGCGCATGGACGTGGTGGCGGTGTGCGAACTGGCGTCCACCACCCCGTACACATATTGATCAAGGGATCCACGTCACACCCCACTACGGCACGGACCGCCCGTCCCCGTACCGTCATGGGTATGAGCCCCACTCCCCGCGTACGCCGCCTGCGCCTCGGTCTGCCGAGGCGGATGTTCTCGCAGGTGCTGCTGATGCAGGTGGCCATCGCCGCGGGAGTCGCGGTGCTCGCGACCGGGCTGTTCCTCGCGCCGCTCAGCGACCAGCTGGACGACCAGGCGATGCGCAGGGCGCTGGCGATCGCGCAGACCACCGCCGCTCAGCAGCGGCTCGCCGAGGACCTGCAGGGAAGCACACCGTCGGCCGACGGCCCGGTGCAGGCCGAGGCGGAGCGGATCCGGAAGGCCAGCGGAGCCGAGTACGTCGTGGTGATGGACATGCGGGGCGTGCGCTGGTCGCACACGGATCCGAAGGAGATCGGCAAGGTCGTCTCCACCGACCCCCGTCAGGCCCTGGCGGGCAAGGAGGTCATGGAGATCGACAGCGGCACCCTGGGCCGCTCGGCCCGCGGCAAGGTGCCGCTGCGCGACGCCGAGGGCAGGATCGTCGGGGCGGTCTCGGTCGGCATCGAGTACGACAGCGTGCGCGCCCGGCTGATCCACGCGATCCCGGGGCTGCTGGCCTACGCGGGCGGCGCGATGGCCGTCGGCGCCCTGGCCGCCTGGCTGATCTCCCGGCGGGTGCAGCGGCAGACCCGGGACCTGGCCTTCTCGGACATCGCGGCGCTCCTCGCGGAACGCGAGGCCGTCCTGCACGGCATCCGCGAAGGCGTGGTCGCCCTGGACCGCGCGGGCCGCGTCCGGCTCCTCAACGACGAGGCGCAGCGCCTGCTGGGCATCGGCGAGGAGGCCGTCGGCCGCTCCCTGGACGAGGCGCTCGGCGCCGGACGTACGACCGATGTGCTGGCCGGGCGGGTGACCGGCACCGATCTGCTCACCGTGCGCGGCCAGCGGGTCCTGGTCGCCAACCGGATGCCCACCGACGACGGGGGCGCCGTCGCCACCCTGCGCGACCGTACCGAGCTGGAGCAGCTCGGCCGCGAGCTGGACTCCACGCACGGCCTGCTGGACGCCCTGCGCGCCCAGGACCACGAACACGCCAACCGCATGCACACGCTCCTTGGGCTGCTCGAACTGGAGATGTACGAGGACGCCGTGGAGTTCGTCGGTGAGGTGGTCGGCGACCATCGCGCCACCGCGGAGCAGATCGCCGAGAAGATCCGCGATCCGCTGCTCGCCGCGTTGCTGGTCGGCAAGGCCACCGTGGCGGCCGAGCGAGGGGTCGCCCTGTGGGTCTCGGACCGGACGCTGCTCCCGGACCGGCTGATCGATCCGCGGGGACTGGTGACGGTCGTCGGCAACCTGGTCGACAACGCGCTGGACGCCGTCGCAGGTGCTCCCCACGCGCGCGTGGAGGTCGAGTTGCGCGCGGAGGGCCGTACCGCGGTCCTCAGGGTGCGCGACACGGGGCCCGGGATCCCGCTGGAACAGCGCGAGTTGATCTTCACGGAGGGGTGGTCCACGAAGAAGCCCCCGGCACACGGCAAGCGCGGAATCGGGCTCCCCCTGGTGCGCAGGCTCGCGGAACGGCAGGGTGGCAGCGCGCGCGTGGCCGACGCCGAGGGCGGGGGCGCGGAGTTCACGATCGTCCTGCCCGAGGCCCTCGCCGAGCCGGATCCGGAGCGGACGCCGGACTCCACGCACGGGCACACGCGCGTGCCGGACTCCGGACGCCCCCTGGAGCCCGCCGCCGGCCCGACCGCGACCGCGCCCGCCCCCGTCGCCGCCGAGGAGGAGTCGAGATGATCGAGGTCCTGGTCGTGGACGACGACATCCGGGTGGCGCACGTGAACGCCGCCTATGTGGAGAAGGTGCCCGGCTTCCATGTCGCGGGCGAGGCGCACAGCGCGGCCGAGGCACTGCGGCAGCTTGAGTCGCTGCCGCACCTCGACCTCGTCCTCATGGACCACTACCTGCCCGACGACACGGGCCTGTCGGTCGTCCAGGAGATGCGCCGGCGCGGCCACGCGACCGACGTGATCATGGTGACGGCGGCCCGGGACGTGTCGACCGTGCAGGCGGCGATGCGGCAGGGGGCGCTGCAGTACCTGGTCAAGCCGTTCGCCTTCGCGGGGCTGCGCTCCAAGCTGGAGGCGTACGCGGAGCTGCGCCGCACCCTCGACGGCGGCGGCGAGGCCGAACAGGCCGAGGTGGACCGGATCTTCGGTGCCCTCTCCTCCGGCCCCGAGCCCGAACTGCCCAAAGGGCACTCCCCCACCACCGCGGAACTGGTCCGCCGAGCCCTGGTGAACGCCGAGGGGCCCCTGTCGGCCCACGAGATCGCCGAACGGACAGGGGTGAGCCGCCAGACCGCCCAGCGCTATCTGAAGCTCCTGGAGCGCACGGGACGGGCCAGGCTGACCCTCAAGTACGGCGACGCGGGCCGCCCCGAACACCGCTACGTGTGGGCGACCCGCCCCTGAGGTACGAGCGGGCCGACAGCGGAGGACCGAAGATGTGGCGCATGCCACAACATCCGCCTTCTGGGCGCAAACCGTCACCCTGCTTGCAAGAGTGGTCCGATGATTGACGTCCTCGTGGTGGACGACGACTTCCGTGTCGCGGAGATCAACGCCAAGTACGTGGAGAAGGTCCCCGGATTCCGGGTCGCCGCCCGTGCCCACACCGCTGCGCAGGCATTGACCGCCGTGCAGCGCGGCACCATCGACCTGGTCCTGCTCGACCACTGCCTGCCCGACGGGACGGGGCTCGAACTCGTCCACCGGATGCGGGAACAGGGCCACTGCACCGATGTCATCATGATCACGGCAGCGAGCGACGTGGTGACCATCCAGACCGCGATGCGCCTGGGCGCCCTGCACTACCTGGTCAAGCCGTTCACCTTCACGGCACTGCGCACCCGCCTGGACTCCTACGCCGACCTGCGCCGCACCGTCGACCACGTCGGCGACCGCGACCACACCTGCCAGGAACAGGTCGACCAGATCTTCGGCGCCCTGCGCACCCCGCCCGTCCCCGCCTCACCCGGCCCCGGCCTGCCGAGCGGCCACTCGGAGCCGACCACGGACCTCATCTGCGGCGTCCTCCACCGCGCGGGCCACGCCCTCTCGGCCCACGAGGTGGCCGCCGAGACAGGCCTGAGCCGCTCGACGGCCCAGCGCTACCTCCGCCACCTGGAACAGGCGGGCCGCCTCCGCCTCTCCCTCAAGTACGGCGACACGGGCCGCCCCGAACACCGGTACGCCTGGGTGGCTCCCTGAGCCGACGACCGGCCGCCCCTCCCCCGTCGTACGACCGTGAAGTCACACCAAGACGAAGTCGTACGAGGGTGAAATCGCCGCCCGCTAGACAGCCCCCGCCCCCGTGAGGGACCGCACCTCGGTCTCCGCGTGCTTGGCCTCGTCCGGCTTCTCCGCGGAGGTGACCGTGCCGAGCCAGCCCGCGAGGAAGCCCAGCGGGATCGAGACGAGCCCCGGGTTCTGCAGCGGGAAGTACTGGAAGTCGACGCCGGGGAACAGGGATTCGGGGCTGCCCGACACCACCGGTGACAGCAGCACGAGGACGACCGACGGAATCAGCCCCCCGTACACCGACCACACCGCGCCCCTGGTCGTGAAGCCGCCCCAGAACAGCGAGTAGAGCAGCACCGGCAGGTTCGCGGACGCCGCGACGGCGAAGGCGAGGCCGACCAGGAAGGCGACGTTCAGGTCGCGGGCCAGCAGGCCGAGGGCGATGGCCACGACGCCGATGCCGACGGCGGCGGTACGGGCCACGGCCACCTCGCTGCGCGGCTTGGCGCGCGGGCGGCGCAGCGACGCGTACAGGTCGTGGGCGACGGACGCCGAGGAGGCGAGCGTGATGCCGGCGACCACCGCGAGGATCGTCGCGAACGCGATGGCGGCGACGATCGCGAACAGAACCGTTCCACCCGTGGAGCCCGCGCCGCCGCCCAGGTCGAGGGCCAGCAGCGGCACCGCCGTGTTCCCGGCGGCGTTGGACCCGCGGACCGCCTCCGGTCCGACGATCGCCGCCGCGCCGAAGCCGAGGACGATGGTCATCAGGTAGAAGCCGCCGATGAGCCCGATCGACCAGACGACCGAACGGCGCGCGGCCCGGGCGGTCGGCACGGTGTAGAAGCGCGACAGGATGTGCGGCAGCCCGGCGGTGCCCAGGACGAGGGCGAGTCCCAGGCTCATGAAGTCGAACCGCGAGGTCCAGTCGCCGCCGTACCGCAGTCCGGGGGCGAGGAAGGCGTCGCCGTGGCCGCTGCGCTCGGCCGCCGTGCGCAGCAGCTGGTCGAAGTCGCCGTGGAACCGCACCAGCACCAGCACGGTGAGCGTGATGGCCCCGCCCATGAGCAGGACCGCCTTGACGATCTGGATCCAGGTGGTGGCCCGCATCCCTCCCAACGACACATAGATCACCATGAGCGCGCCGACCGCGATCACCGTCCAGGACTGCGCCGCCTCGCTCGTCCCGCCCAGCAGCAGCGCGACCAGGCTGCCCGCCCCGACCATTTGCGCCACCAAATACAGAACGGACACGGTGACCGAGGAAGTTCCCGCCGCGATCCGCACCGGCCGCTCCCGCATCCGGGCCGCGACGACGTCGGCCAGGGTGAACCGTCCGCAGTTGCGCACCAGTTCGGCGACCAGGAACAGCACGACGAGCCAGGCGACCAGGAAGCCCACCGAGTACAGCAGTCCGTCGTAGCCGAAGAGGGCGATGAGGCCGGAGATGCCGAGGAAGGAGGCTGCCGACATGTAGTCGCCCGCGATGGCAAAACCATTCTCCATCGGGGAGAAGAGCCGCCCGCCCGCGTAGAACTCCTCCGCGGAGCCCTGCCGGTGCCTGCTCACCCAGGTGGTGATGCCCAGGGTGACGGCGACGAACGCGCTGAACAGGACCAGCGCCAGCACCTGATGATTGCCCGTCACGACCCGCCGCCCCTCAGACCCCGCGTCAGTTCCTGGGTGTCCCAGCGCAGATCGAGCGCGGCCCGGTCCCTGCGCAGCCGTGCGTGGCGCGCGTACGCCCAGGTGAACAGGAACGTCGTCAGGAACTGGCCGAGCCCCGCGAGCATCGCCACGTTCACCGCGCCCACCACGGGCCTGGCCATGAATCCCGGTGCCGTGGTCGCGGTCACCACGTAGGCCACGTACCAGGAGAAGAAGACGGCGACGCCGGGGACCACGAACCGCCGGTATCGGCCGCGTACCTCCTGGAAGGCCGCGCTGCGCTGCACCTCCAGATAGACGTCGGCCGCGCCGCCGCCCCGGCTCTCCTGCCGGCGCGCGGGCGGGACGACGGCAGCGGGCGCACCCGTGCCGTCCAGCTCGCCCCAGCCGGAGGCGAGCGCGTCGTACCAGGGGTCCTCGAACGGCGTGTCCCCGCTCACCCCCGCGTGGGTGGGGACGACGTCACGACCTTTGCCGGACTCGGCCGAACTCTCAGGGCCGCCCACGTGTCCGCGCGGACGACCGGTGCTTGACTGCATGCCCAAGGATGGACAGAACGGGAAGACCCCCGACTCTTCTTCTCCATGGGCTTCACCCCATTAGGTGATTCATCCCGTGGGACGGGTTCGCGGTGGGCCGGGTGTACACCCCTGAGGTGTACGCCCGGCCCACCCCGGTCACGCGTCGATGCGGGACCTGTCCAGCGTCGCCGCCGAGCTGGAGATGAACTCCTTGCGGGGGGCCACGTCGTTGCCCATCAGCAGGTCGAAGACCTGCTCGGCGGAGTCCAGGTCGGACAGGTTGATCCGGCGCAGGGTGCGATGACGGGGATCCATCGTGGTCTCGGCCAGCTGGTCGGCGTCCATCTCGCCGAGGCCCTTGTAGCGCTGGATCGAGTCCTTGTGACGGACGCCCTTGCTCTGGAACTCCTGCAGCTTCTCGCGCAGCTCCCGGTCCGAGTACGTGTAGACGTACTTGTCCTGGCCCTTCTTCGGCTGGACGAGTTCGATGCGGTGCAACGGCGGCACCGCGGCGAACACCCGGCCGGCCTCGACCATGGGCCGCATGTAGCGGTGGAACAGGGTCAGCAGCAGGGTGCGGATGTGGGAGCCGTCGACGTCGGCGTCGGTCATCATGATGATCTTGCCGTAGCGGGCCGCGTCGATGTCGAACGTACGGCCGGAACCGGACCCTATGACCTGGATGATCGCGCCGCACTCGGCGTTCTTCAGCATGTCGGTGACCGACGACTTCTGGACATTGAGGATCTTGCCCCGGATCGGCAGCAGAGCCTGGAACTCGGAGTTCCGGGCGAGCTTGGCCGTGCCGAGCGCGGAGTCGCCCTCCACGATGAACAGCTCGCTGCGCTCGACGTCGTCACTGCGGCAGTCGGCGAGCTTCGCGGGCAGCGAGGAGGACTCCAGGGCCGTCTTCCGGCGCTGCGCGTCCTTGTGCTGCCGGGCCGCGATCCTCGTACGGGCAGCGGCGACCGCCTTCTCCATGACGACACGGGCCTGCGCGGCGGCGTCCCGCTTGGTGGTGGTCAGGAAGTCCTTCAGCTCCTTGGACACCACGTTCGTCACGATCCGGCGGGCCGCCGAGGTGCCGAGCACCTCCTTGGTCTGGCCCTCGAACTGCGGCTCGGCGAGCCGCACGGTGACCACCGCGGTGAGCCCCTCCAGGGCGTCGTCCTTGACGATGTCGTCCTCGGCGACGCGCAGCAGCTTCTTGGTGCGCAGCACCTCGTTCATCGTCTTCGCGACAGCCTGTTCGAAGCCCGCGACATGGGTGCCGCCCTTGGGGGTGGCGATGATGTTCACGAACGACTTGAGGTTCGCGTCGTACCCCGTGCCCCAGCGCAGCGCCACGTCGACACCCAGCTCGCGGGTGACCTCCGTGGGCGTCATCTGGCCATGGTCGTCCAGGACCGGGACCGTCTCCTTGAAGGTGCCCTGGCCGGAGAAGCGGAGGACGTCGCAGACCGGCTTGTCAGAGGCCAGGTACTCGCAGAACTCGCTGATCCCGCCGTCGAAGCGGAACGACTCCTCGCCCTTGCTGCCGCCCTCGCCGAGCCCGAACTCGTCCCGGACGACGATGGTGAGGCCCGGCACCAGGAACGCCGTCTGGCGGGCGCGCTGGTGGAGGTTGTCCAGGGAGAGCTTGGCGTCCTTGAGGAAGATCTGCCGGTCTGCCCAGTAGCGCACGCGCGTGCCCGTACGGGTCTTCGGGATCCGCTTCGTCTTGCGCAGGCCCCCCGGCTCGAACTCGGCGTCGGGGCCGACCGTGGCGAAGGAGCCGGGCACGCCGCGCCGGAAGCTGATCGCGTGGGTGCTGCCCACGCGGTCGACCTCGACGTCGAGCCGGGCCGAGAGCGCGTTCACCACGGACGCGCCCACGCCGTGCAGACCGCCGGAGGCGGCGTACGAGCCGCCGCCGAACTTGCCGCCGGCGTGCAGCTTGGTCATGACGACCTCGACACCGGAGAGGCCGGTCTTGGGCTCGACGTCCACGGGGATGCCCCGGCCGTTGTCCCGCACCTCGACGGAGCCGTCGTCGTGCAGGATGACGTCGATGTGGTCGCAGTAGCCCCCGAGGGCCTCATCCACGGAGTTGTCGATGATCTCCCAGAGGCAGTGCATCAGGCCGCGGCTGTCCGTCGACCCGATGTACATGCCTGGGCGCTTGCGCACGGCTTCGAGTCCCTCAAGGACGAGCAGGTGCCGCGCGGTGTAGTTGGAACCGTCCCGGTCTGCTCCTGCCAGCAGCGCAGTGGACGGCACGGACGTATCGGCGGTCACGCGGTTCGCTCCTCGCTGAATTTCAATTGGTGCCCTGGTGGGTAAGGGCCCGGCTTCGGTCGCCGCTCAGAGGGTACCGAGGCCTGGTAGAGCCGATGTAACGCCACCCTCGTCATGAACTCACACTATTCCAAGGTCGCATGCTTGTTCGATCCCTCGATTGAGTGAAGTACATATCACGTTCCCTTCGAGGCATGAACCATTTAGGCTCCGGGCACGTCCTCATGAACAACCGGCAACCCAGCCGGGAGGACGTACACCCCTACAGACGACAGACAGCGCGAACCCGTACAGACACGAAGACACGCAATACGGCACATTCGCCGCCAACCGGCAGCAGACAGCCGTCTCGAAAAGATTTTTTTCGAGGAAGAGCCGCGAGCGGGAACGTTTTCGGCCTGGTTGGATGTTGACCCTGGTACGACAGCTCGTCGAGCTAGAGAAGAGGCGACGTGACTACTGTTCTGACCCCCGCGAGCCCGCTGACGGCCGCTGATCGCTGCGACCGCTGCGGCGCCCAGGCATACCTTCGCGTTGTCTTGGCGAGCGGCGGAGAACTGCTCTTCTGCGCCCACCACGGCCGCAAGTTCGAGCCGGAACTCAAGAAGATCGCCGCTGAGATACAGGACGAGACGGAGCGGCTGACTACCGTTCCGGCCAGCTCCACCGAAGAAGAACGCTGATACCGCGCGTCGACGACGAGCCAGTGCCGGCACAGGCCGGTTGAGGCGGGCGGCCACTCCTCCACCCAGGAGTGGCCGCCCGCTTCTGACAAGCTCACTCACGCGCCCTCAGGCGGTCGGTCGGGGTTCGGGTCCCGAAGACCCCTCAGACCGCCGCACACGGGGCCTCAGGCACCGCCGCCGACCGTGGTGGCGGTGTCCCACCCCATCGTCCGTACGACGTCCGAGACCCGCGTGTAGACACCCGGGCTGCCCGGCCGTCCACAGCCGCTCCCCCAGGACACGAGCCCGACCAGCCGTCCCTGGGCGACCAGCGGCCCTCCGCTGTCCCCCTGACAGGCATCCGGCCCCCCTGCCGCCTCACCGGCGCACAGCATGCTGTCGGCCCGGTACTTCCCGTCGGCGCTGCCGGGATAGGCCCGCTCGCAGAGCGCGTCGGCCAGCACGTGCACGCGTGCGGCCCGCAGGCTGCGCGCGTAGTCGGCGCCGCCCGTGATGTCGCCCCAGCCGTAGACCGTGGCGCTCGTACCGGCCTGGTAGGCCGGGTCACCGGCCGCCGCCATCCCGATGACCGAGGTCCGCGGAAGGGCCTCGGCGAGGGTGAGCACCGCGAAGTCCCCCGCGTTGGTGCTCTTGTCGTAGCCCGGGTTGACCCAGGTGTCGCGTACGGCGATCTCCTTGCCCTGGGCCGACGTCAGTTCCGTACGCCCGGTGATGACCTTCAGGTCCTGAACGCGGTCGGGCGGTGCCCCGAGGACGTCCGCGCCCATGCAGTGGGCCGCGGTCAGCACGGTGGTCGGGCCGACGGCCACGCCGCCGCAGAACTGGCCGGCGCGGGTACCCCCGAACCGGTCACGGCTGGACAGGGCCACCGTCCAGGGGCCCTCGGACACGTCGACCGGGAATCCGCCCACGACGACGCCGTCGGCGGCGACCGGGGCTGCGGACGCCGGCGGTATCACGGCCGCCGAGGCCGCCAGGACCAGCGACCCGGTCAGCGCCCGGGACAGGGCCCGGACAAAGGGACGACGCATGCGCGCTCCTCACTCAGGGATGATCACGAGAAACCCAGAGTGATCCAACCCGCCCCGCCCCGCACGCGCGGGCCACGAAAGAGGGACGCCGTCGGCTGGAGCACCGCGCCCGGCGCGCGCCGGGCCGCGCTCCCCGCACGCCGGTGCGCAGGCCCGCTCCCGCCCAGCACGAAGGCCCGGCCCCCGTCGAGGGAGGCCGGGCCTTCCGTGTCGTACGACTGCTGTCCGGTCGATCTAGTCGAGGTAGTCGCGGAGCACCTGGGAACGCGACGGGTGGCGCAGCTTCGACATGGTCTTGGACTCGATCTGGCGGATGCGCTCGCGGGTGACGCCGTACACCTTGCCGATCTCGTCGAGGGTCTTCGGCTGACCGTCGGTGAGACCGAAGCGCATCGAGACGACGCCCGCCTCACGCTCGGACAGGGTGTCGAGGACCGAGTGCAGCTGCTCCTGGAGGAGCGTGAAGCTGACCGCGTCGGCCGGGACGACCGCCTCGGAGTCCTCGATGAGGTCACCGAACTCGCTGTCGCCGTCCTCACCCAGGGGGGTGTGGAGGGAGATCGGCTCACGGCCGTACTTCTGGACCTCGATGACCTTCTCGGGGGTCATGTCGAGTTCCTTGGCCAGCTCCTCCGGGGTGGGCTCGCGGCCCAGGTCCTGGAGCATCTGGCGCTGCACGCGCGCGAGCTTGTTGATGACCTCGACCATGTGCACCGGGATACGGATGGTGCGGGCCTGGTCGGCCATGGCGCGGGTGATGGCCTGCCGGATCCACCAGGTGGCGTACGTGGAGAACTTGTAGCCCTTGGTGTAGTCGAACTTCTCGACCGCGCGGATCAGACCGAGGTTGCCCTCCTGGATGAGGTCCAGGAAGAGCATGCCGCGGCCGGTGTAGCGCTTGGCCAGGGAGACCACCAGGCGGAGGTTGGCCTCCAGGAGGTGGTTCTTGGCGCGGCGGCCGTCCTCGGCGATGATCTCCAGCTCGCGCTTGAGCTTCGGCGCGAGCTTGTCGGCGTTGGCCAGCTTGTCCTCGGCGAACAGACCGGCCTCGATGCGCTTGGCGAGCTCGACCTCCTGCTCGGCGTTGAGCAGCGGGACCTTGCCGATCTGCTTGAGGTAGTCCTTGACCGGGTCGGCGGTGGCACCGGCGACGGCGACCTGCTGGGCCGGCGCGTCGTCCTCGTCGTCGTCGGAGAGGACGAAGCCCTTGCTCTCGCCGCCCTCCTCTTCCTCTTCGCCGGCCTTGACGTCTTCGAGGACCTCGTCCTCGATGGCCTCGGCGTCGTCCTTGCCGGCGGTCTTCTTGGCGACCGTCTTCTTCGCGACGGTCTTCTTCGCGACCGCCTTCTTGGCGGTCGTCGTCTTCTTGGCGGCGGCGGCCTTCTTCGCGGGCGCCTCGTCGTCGACAGAGGGCTCGGCGGTGGGGGCCGTCGGGGTGGCGGTGGCGGTGGCCTTCTTCGTGGTCACCGTCTTGGCCGCGACCGTCTTGGTGGCGGTGCGCTTGACCGGACTCTTCGCTGCGACGCTCTTTCGTGTGCGCTTCGGCTCCGCGGCACTGACCATCAGCGTCACACCCTCTTCCTCGAGGATCTGGTTGAGGCTGCGCAGTACGTTCTTCCACTGAGTGGCCGGAATCTGGTCAGCTTCGAAGGCCCGACGCACGTCGTCGCCGGCGATCTGCCCCTCAGCCTTTCCCCGCTCGATGAGCGCCATGACAGAGACGGACTCGGCGATCTCCGGCGGGAGCGTACGGGATGTGCTGGCCGACACGAACAACCTCTCGGAACGTTGGAAAACGGCTTCCGGCCCCGTCCAGTACGGACAGGAGCCGACGACCGCCGACTGGGGATGGGCCGACGGCGCGGGCAAGGGCCGGGAGGATGCACAGCGCCTGAAACGGCGTCCGTATTCCCTCCGCGGCTGTCACCTCTTAGGTCATCGCGCTGCTCCCGCGAGCGTTACGCCCAATCTGCGTGGCCCGAGTCACACCCCGTAAGCGCTCAAAAGCGGTCAGATGCGGCTAGAGGTGGTCAGCCGTGGCGGCAACCAGGGCGTCCCGGCCGATCCGCGCCGCCCCGGCGGCCGTACGGACGGCCGTGACGAGTGCCTCAGGACCGGCCGCCGCCTCTTCGCCGCGCCGCCCGCGAGTGGCCCCGCTCCGCCGCCGGGCCCCGCCGGGCCCTCACGGGTTCCGACGGGGCCCGGCGGGGTGGTTCGCGGGCCGAGCGATGCCTCCGGAGGGCGACACGGCCCCCGATCGCACCGCCCTCGGCGCGCGGTCAGTGTTCGCGCGGGGCCGGGACCACGCGCTCGACCTCGGGGTGCACGACGAGGAGCTGCCGCATGGCCGCCTCCGCGCCCGCGGAGTCGCCCGCCGCGAGGGCGTCGGCCATCCGGGAGTGGTGCCCCAGGGACGCCTCGGTGGGCCGGTCACAGCCGGTGATCGGACCGCCGGACACCTGGAGGGCGGCGGACACGATCCCGGAGAGGTGCTCCAGCATGCGGTTGCCGGCGAGCTGGATGAGCAGCGAGTGGAACTCGGCGTCGGCACGCGAGAACGTCAGCGCGTCGCCCTGGCTCAGGGCGTGGCCCATGATCTCGACCATGTCCACGAGCCGCTGCTGGACGTCCTCCCGGCCGTGACCGGCGGCGAGGCGGGCGGCGAGCGGTTCGATCGTCCAGCGCAGCTCGCTCAGCTCACGGCGCTGGTCGTCGCGCTGCGGGCCGAAGGCACGCCATTCGATGATGTCGGGGTCGAGGAGGTTCCAGTCGGCGACGGGACGCACGCGCGTGCCCACGTTCGGCCGGGCGCTCACCAGGCCCTTGGCCTCCAGGACCCGGAGCGACTCGCGGACGACGGTGCGGGAGACCTCGAAACGCTGGCCGATCTCCTCGGGCACGAGGGGGCGGTCCGCGCCCAGGTCGCCGGAGACGATCATCTGGCCCAGCTGCTGGACGAGTTGACCGTGCAGCCCGCGACCGCGGCTGCCCGCGCTGCGGCGGCCGACGCGGCCCAGCTCCGGGTCCGCGGCGTCCCAGGAAGGAACTCCGACGCGGTCGGCACCAGGGGCCTCGGCGAAGGGGTAGCGGTCGAGTTCGCCCGGGCCGACGAGGCCGGAGTCTGCGGAGCGGGCGGCGGTCATCATGGTGTGCGCAAGGGTACTCACGGATCTTTTGTCGGCTCCGCCTCCAACTCCCTTGAGGTCTTTGGTGAAAAGCACACGAAAGGGTGATCGCTCACCCCGTCGCAATTGACGCCTTATCGGAAAGAAATGGGCGTTCCCCGGGGAGTTGTGCGCAGGGCGGGACCGGAAGGGCGCGGTCGGTCGTCATCGGACCCTGCTTCGCAGGGTCGTGAGCAGATACGCGCAGAGCAGGGCAGTCAGCGACAACGCCAGTGCGCCGCCCACGGGTTGGGAGATCATCCGCGCCCCGGCGGCCAGGTACCGGTCGCCGCCGAACGGCCACTGCGCCAGGAGCAGTTCCCGCAGCCGCACGGAGAACCCGGCCGCGCTCCGCACGGACGCGCCCTCCAGGAGCTTCTGTACGAGCGGGACCACGACGACCGGTACGGCGACGACCGCCGCGAGGCCCGCGGTGGTGGACCGGAAGATGCCCGCGGCCAGCACGCCGGCCCAGGAGCAGCCGATCACCAGTCCGATCCAACTCGCGGTCAGCGCGAGCCAGTCCGCGGGAACCTTCGCCAGCTCCTGTCCGTAGACGAGGTAGAGCACTTCGGCGTCGCAGCCCACGGTGAGGAAGGCCAGCAGCAGCCCGGTGCCCGCGGCGACGAGGAGCTTGGCGGCGAGCAGTCCCAGTCGGCGGGGCACGGTGCCGCGGTCCGCCGCCAGCGCGGGGTGGCGGAACTCGTCGCCGAACGCGACGGCGCCGAGCAGCCCGGCGCCGAGCGCGGCGGGCGGCAGCGGCAGTTCCCGCGGCCAGGCGGCCAGCAGGCGGTGCTGCGGGGTGTGTCCGATACGGGCCAGGAGCAGGGCGACGAGCGCGGACGTGACGAGCACGGCGGCACCGGTCAGGAACCCGGTGCCGATCCCGCCGGCCCGGCGCAGCTCGTAGCGGAGGGGACGCAGGGGGCTCGGAGCGGGGCGGACGGAGATGGGGGGCGGCAGCGGGGGCGGGTTGTTCGGGGCTAGGGCGCCGGAGGGTCGCGGGCGGGCGCCCTGGGCAGGTGCGGGTGTCACCGGAGTACGGCCGGTCGTCGGCTCGGGGGCGGGCGTGACCGTCGGCGAGCGGTCGGCAGGCGCCTCCGGCTCGGGGGGACGAGTCGCAGGGGTTACGTCGGTTGACGCCGGGGTTGACGCGAGGGCGCCGCGCTCGACGGAGTCGTCCGCCGGGGGGAGTCCCGGAGTCGCGAGAGGAACCTCGACGGCTTCGGCCGGTTTCCGCCCGTCCTGGTGCGTCGGGTCGGCGCCGGAACACATGTCGCCGACCTCGTCGGCGAGTTGGTGTACGAGGATGCCGTGCCGGAACGCCGTCTCGCCGATGTCCGCGCAGGTACTGCCGTACACGGAGAGCCGGTTGCCGGACTCCCGTACGACCTCCACGGAGCGCTGCCCCGTCCTGGCCTCCTTCGTCAGCAGGGCGGCGAGGCGGGTGGCGTGGGGGCTGCGGACGGCGACGCGGGGGCGCAGCCGGGTGCGGGCGAAGTCCGCGGCCTCCTGGTCGGCGACGAGCCGCCCCTGGTCCAGGGTGATGATCCGGTCGGCGGTGCGGGCCGCCTCCTTGGGATCGGTGGTGGTGAACAGGACGGTGCCGCCCTGAGTCGCGTGGGCGCGCAGCATGCCGTGCAGCCAGTGGCGTTCACCGGTGGACAGGCCCTCGGTGAAGGCGTCCAGCACGAGGGTGTGCGGGTCGGCCAGCAGCGCGCAGGCCAGACCGAGCCGGCGGTCCATGCCGCGCGACAGCGTGCCGAGGCGTTCGTCGCGCAGGCTGACGAGGCCGACCACTTCGAGTACCTCGTCGGCGCGGCGGACGGGGACGCCCGCCGCCGCGCACAGCATGCGGAGTTGGCCGCGGACCGTGCGCGCGGGGTGCCCGGGCACATCGCCCAGGAGTACGCCGATCTCGCGGGACGGGTGGGCGATGCGGTGCAGTGGACGTCCCCTGAAGTAGGTGATGCCACGGCCCTGTTGGAGTTCGAGCATGAGCCTGAGCACCGTTGTCTTGCCGGCGCCCGGGGTACCGAGGAGGGTGGTGACGCATCCCGCGCGCGCCTCGAAGGAGACGTCGTCGACGGCGGAGGGAAGCTCCTTGCGAGGGGGGCTGGTCAGTCCGAAGGCCTGGATCACCCGTAGCAAGATAGCGCGTTATGTCCGTTTTATTGGGTGTGGCGGGGCCCACTTGACGGAGGCGTTCGGCTTCGTGTGTCAGACCTCGGGGCGCAGCATCGGCGGGTTGAGCAGGGTGGCGCCGCCGGCCCGGAACAGCTGGGCCGGGCGACCGCCCTGCCGGGTGGTCGTGCCTCCGGTGGGGACGAGGAAGCCCGGGGTGCCGGTGACCTTGCGGTGGAAGTTGCGGGGGTCGAGGGCGACACCCCACACCGCCTCGTACACCCGGCGCAGCTCGCCGACGGTGAACTCGGTCGGGCAGAACGCGGTGGCCAGCGACGAGTACTCGATCTTGGAACGGGCGCGCTCGACGCCGTCCGAGAGGATCTGGGCGTGGTCGAAGGCGAGGGGGGCCGCCTGTTCGCCGTCGCGGCCGTAGCCGCCCTGCTGGAGGAGTTCCTCGACGGGTGCCCAGCGGGCGCTGTTGGCGTCCCCGCCGGCCCGGGGGGCGGGCAGATCGGGGGCGAGCGCAAGGTGCGCGACGCTGACCACCCGCATCCGGGGGTCGCGCTTGGGGTCGCCGTAGGTCGCGAGCTGTTCCAGGTGCGCGCCGTTGTCCTGGGCCGGGGCGTCCGGGTCGTGGGCGCGCAGACCGGTCTCCTCGGCGAGTTCGCGCGCCGCGGCCTGCCCCAGGTCCTCGTCGGCCCGTACGAAGCCGCCGGGGAGGGCCCAGCGCCCCTGAAAGGGCGACTCACCCCGGCGTACCGCCAGCGCGCACAGGGCGTGACGACGCACGGTCAGCACGACCAGATCCACGGTGACGGCGAAGGGCGGGAAGGCTGACGGGTCGTAGGGCATGCGGCGATCATAGTCGTCTGCCTGACGATAAACACTCCCCTCTCCGGCCGCACCGATGACCGGTCCACGCCGGTCCGACCCGCGTGTCCCCGCCTCCCTCCGCTCTGCCTCCCAGGACATGTCGTACGAGGTCACGCTCCCAGTTGGAGTCCGGCGGCGGCCTCCTCGACCATCGCGACACCGAGGCGGCCGACCCGTACGGAGAAGGGCTCCCCGGCGACTCGCAGCCCCGTCAGGCTGATCTCACCCAGCGGCACGCTGCGGACCGGGCGGAGCATGACCGTGCCCGCCGGGGCGTCCGGGCGGATACCGGCCAGGGTGGTGAGCAGCAGCACCCCGGAGGCGGCGGCGGTGGCCGCCGGGCGGCAGGCCGCCGGGTGGGGCAACGGGACGCCGCCTTCGGTGCGCTGCTCCCCCGCGTACATCTCCGGGAGGCGGTGGCCGAAGGCCTCGGCCGCAGCGAGGAGACCGCGCAGCAGCGAGCCGGCCTCCCTCTCGTACCCGGCGGTGGCCAGGCCCGCGACGGCCACCGCGGTCTCCTGGACCCGTACGGCACCGCTGCGGTGACCGAACGGGTTGTAGCCCACCTCTTTGACGCCGAGGCCGCGCAGTCCCCAGCCGGAGTCCAGGGCCGGGCTGCCGAACAGCCGGGCGAGCTGTTCGGTCTGCACCTTGTCGAGCAGCCCGGGGGCAGGCTCGCCCGCGCCCAGCAGACCGGTGTCGAGCAGGTGGGCGGCCACCGCTCCGAACTGCGGCACGGGGCGCCCGTCCGGGGTGAGGGCCGCCGCCGGTCTTCCGCCGCCCCGGTCCTCGACCCAGAAGTCGTCCCGGAAGGCGGTGCGCAGTTCCTGGGCCCACTGCCGCAGTCCGGCACCACCGGGCCTGCCGTACGCGTCGAGGAGATCGGCGCCGAGCAGGGCGGCACGGTGTGCGTGGGCCTGTGTCTCGCTGCGCATCGGGCCGCCCGGCTGAGGATCGGGCAGGTAGATGCCGTCGCCCACGGTCGTGCGCAGCCAGGTCAGGCAGCGCTCGGCGGTCGGGAGCAGTTCCTCGGTCACCTGTTCGGGAAGTCCCCAGCGGCGGGCCTCGGCGAGGAGCACGGGGAAGAGCAGGGTGGCCTCCGTGCCCGTGCAGCCCGGCGGCAGGTGGGCGCCCGCGTCCCGACGCGGTCCGGGGATCATGCCGGACCTGGGGCCCGGTCCCGGGAGCTGGGTGCGGGCGAGGGTGCGCAGCGTGCCCGCCGCGAGCCCGGTGCCGAGGGGGAGCGTCATCCGGGCGGCGGCGAGCGCCTCGGCCGGGGCCATGCCGCAGCGCCAGGGTGCCCCTGCCGCGAGATGGGTGTCCGAGGGGTGGGCGGGGTCGCGCAGGAGCAGGGCCTGGAGGTCCTCGATGCTGGTGCCGAGGAGCGCCGTGACGCGTGGATCGTCGCCGGTGGCCCGGGCCTGGGCGAGGGGGCTCGTGGCCACGTGGCCCACGGCTCGGACGGGTCCCGCGCCGTCCTGCCGTATGCGCAGCTCCAGGGTCGTGGAACCGCCCGGGGGCAGGTCCAGCTCCCAGCGCAGCAGGCCCGCGGAGGCCAGCGCGTCGGACGGCGGCGGGTCGGCGGTGACGGCAGCACCGCCGGCCGCGCCGGTCCAGCGCAGGCCGGAGGCGTGGACGCTGGCGGGCAGTTCGGGGCCCGCGGTGCCGGAGGCGATCATGCCCAGGTCCGCCAGATCGGTCCCGAGGGACACCTCGACCGGCAGCCGCAGCGGTCGCGGTGCCGAGCTGTGCAGGGTGATGCGCTCCGTGCCGTCGGCGTGCCGGACGCGCTCGACGACGACGTCCGGGTCCGGCCCACCGTCCGGGGAGGCCCGCAGCGTCCCCACGAAGCGCGCACGGTCGGCGGCGGTCATCCGGGCCTGCACGGCGAGCGGTTCCCGACCGGCCACCCGAACCTGGCACCGCGCGAGCACCCGCCTGCCTCCCCGGTAGAACCCCTCCAGTCCCTGACCGGTGAGCTGTCCCTGATCCGTGGAGATCGCCAGCCCGGGGAGGGCGACGCAGATCAGAGTGGTGTGGGTCGGGGGGAGCTGGGCGGGTCGCCGGACGGGCGGAGGCGGGGCAAGCGGGGGTCGGACGGAGGGGGGCGGAGGGGGCGCCACGCCTCCAGCCGGGGGTGTGGAAGGACGTGCGGTGCCGGGGAAGCGTGGCTCCGGTCCGGTGCCTGGGAGGCGCGAGCCCGAGCCGGTGCCGGGGGGACGCGGCTCCGGTCCCGTGTTGGAGAGACGGGAGTCCGGTCCCGTGCCGGGGATGCGGGACTCCGGTGCCTTACCCGGGAAGCTCGGCTCCTGTGCCATGCCCCGGAAGCGCGGCTCCGAGTCGGTGTCCGGGAGCCCCGATTCCGGTCCCGTGCGGGGGAAGCGCGGCTCCGGTCCCTTGCCACGGAGGGGCGGCTCCGAGCCGGTACCGGGGTAACCCGGGTCCGGTCCTGTGCCCCGAAAACGCGAATCCGGTCCCGTGCCCGGGATACGCGAGCCCGAGCCGCCGCCTGGGGGACGCGGCTCCGGTCCCGTGCCGGGGAGACGCGAGTCCGGTCCCGTGCCGGGGAAGCGAAACTCCGCTGCCGTGTCCGGGAAGCGCGAGTCCGAGCCGGTGCCTGAGGGACGCGGCTCCGGTCCCGAGCCGGGGAAGCGCGAGTCCGAGCCGGTGCCCGGGAGACGCGAATCCGGTCCCGTGGCAGCGAGACCCGAGTCGGGTCCCGTGTCGGGGAAACCCGGCTTCAGTCCCGTGTCGGGGAAGTCCGACCTCGGTGCCGTGCCCCGGAGGCGCGAATCCGGTGCCGTGCCCGGGAAGCCCGGCTCCGAGCCGATGCCGGGGAAGCGCGGATCCGAGCTGCGGGGGTCGCCCGCGCTCCCGGGTGCTCCGCTGCCACCCACTCGCCAGGGCGGCGCGGGGGTGCTTGCGGGACGGCGGTCGTCGTCGGCGGCCGAGTGCGGGGTCGGCGAGTACATGGGCGGCTTCTTCTGCGCTCTGGGCGCCGAGGGCGCGCTCGGCGCCTGGTAGGGGGCTTCGGCAGGGCAGGAGTGTTGCGGCGGCTCGGCCCGTCCAAGGGTTCCGCCACGCAGGTGAACGGACCAGGGCTTCCCCGAGTCACGCCCCCGGCAGGACATGCCGACCGAATGGCGGTGAGGTGGGACTTGCGGCCGGCCACGCCTGGCGCCGGTCGGTTGTACGTGGGCCGCGCTGCCGTTGCTCAAACTCCGGTCGCGCGTCGCAGCCTTGCGGGACAGGCCGTCGGCCGGTCCGCGGCTGCCCTGGGACACCTCAATTGCACCACCCCCTGTCATGCATCATCCTCCTTCGCCCGGCGACCGCGGGGCGCGGCCTCCTCCGTACCCGGGTTGCGCCGACGTACGGCGGGCTTGCCCGAGGTCTGGGGGCGTGCCCCGCCCGTACCCCTGGCGCGGGGGCGTGTCTCGGTGCCGTCCGCGGATCCCGCCCGGCGTCGGCGCCTCGTGGCCGACTCCAGTGCGCGGGTGGCGCCACTGACCGAGGTCGAGCAGGACGGGGAGCCTTCCGCGATGTCGCTGAGGGGCGGCGGAGCTTGGGTGCGGTTGGTCCGGTGGTCGTCCTCGATCCCGTCCGGGGAGTCGATGTCGATACCGCTCGTTTCCTCGAAGCACTCCATCGGCGCGAACTCCTCCGGTCCCTCCGGCGCCCCGAATCCCTCCAGGTCCGCGAGCCTCTCCAGGTCCCCCAACCCCGCCCAGTCCTCGTCCCGGTCGATCCCCCTGTCCCCGTCGCCCTCGATCCGCGCGGCGACCTGTGCGGTTCGGAGCGGTTCGGCGAGCGCGGGCGTGCGGTCGATGCGCTCCGCGCGCAGTACGCGGCGGATCGACTCCGGGTCCAGGCCCTCGTTGCAGGCCTGGTGCAGAAGGCGGGCGAACAGGTAGCCGGGGTCCGCGCCGAGGGCCATGGCCAGGGCCTCCCTGGCCTCCAACTCGTCGCCGGTCGACCAGGCGACCCAGCCGGCGAGGGTCAGCGGCGCTGCCGCGTGCTCCCGGTAGGAGCCGACGCAGCGGCGGGCGAGGGCCCGCCAGAGGCGCAGGGCGGGGACCGCTTCGTCGTCCTCCATCCATTCCGCCGCTCGGTCGCGGGTCGTGCGGTCCTGGAGGCCCAGAATCATCGTGGCGGCCTCGTCGTGGGTGAGCAGTTCGTCGTCGCGGAGGTCCGCCAGGAGCGTGCCGGACGCGGGCGGGGCGTCGGCGAGTCGGCTCATGACCCGGCGGGCCTGTCCCAGGGTCTCGTCCGCCACTTCCTCGCGGCTCGCGCCTTCGAGGATCCGCGGTACCAGGCGGGCGTTCGCGTTGTGCAGCACCCGTTCCTGTTCCCGTGCCGCGGCGGTCTCCCAGGGCTGGAGCCTGGCCCGCAGTTCACGCAGGGTGCCCCGCACCTGCAAGCCGGCGTAGGTCGCGGCGGCGGCCAGGACCGAGGTGCCGGGCAGGCCCATGGACACTCCCTCGTCGGGGCAGCACTCGGGGGTCGCACAGCAGTAGGACCAGAAGCGGTTGTCGGCGATGCACAGCGCCTCGACCACGGGTACGTCGAGACGGCCGCACTCGGTGCGCAGCAACTGGGCGAGCGGGCGCAGGCGTTCCCGTACCTGGTGCCGTGCCTCGCCCTCCGCCGGTTCCTGGCAGAGATACACGACCATGCTCTCCGGCCGTGCGCCTCTGCGCTCGCTTCCGGTCACCAGACCGTGCGTCAGCTGCTGGGCCACGGCGGGCCAGTCGTCCGGGTTCGCGGGAATTCCGAGCCGGGCGCGACCGCCGAACCGGCCGCGTCCGTCCCGGTCGTGCAGCGCGACCAGAACGATGCTGTCGTCCATTCCCTATTGAATTAGTGTGTTGAAGCCGATGGGGAGGGCGGGAGCTTGTGGTTGAGTGGCGGTTGTTCTGGGTGTCCCCGGAGGGCAGGAGGCGTGGTTTTCAAGCGTCGCTGCCAGAGGGATGGGAGGACCTGGCGGCCCGGAGAGAGGCGGTCAGCCTCCGGAGCGGAGACCCGATCTTCCTGTCCCCCGACCACCGCGTGGATCCGGCGCTGTGCCAGTACGGGCAGTCGGGTGAGTTTCGACGATTGGCGGCGGAGAGCCAGCGCAACTACGCAACGGACACCAAGATTCTACTGACGTTCCTTTGGGGCCGAGGGAAGTCGTGGCGGGATGCCACAGCGAGAGACCTGGACGATTTCGAGGACTGGCGACGAAGAGCAGTAGCGAATCCGCAGCGAATAGGCGGGGCGAAATGGGATCGCGAGTTGGCGGCGTTCGCCCTGCTTTACAAGTGGGCCAAGCGCGAGGGCTACATTGCCCACGACCCGGTGCAGCTAATGGGCGGGTCGCAGGCGCGGGCGGTGGACAGCGCGGATGCGAATGTCCACTGGCTAACGCCGCGGACTTGGCGGTTGTGGCTGGACGTGGGGCTGCGAGGCCATGACCGTGACGGCGTGCCCCGAGCCGGATGGCCGGGCCGTCTGGAGGACCGGAACACAGCCTACGTGCGATTGTTGACTTCGTCGGGACTGCGTCGGCAGGAAGCGGGGTCGCTGCTGACCTTCGAGGTGCCCAGTGCTTCGCTGCCCGGGGGGCGTTACTGGCCGGGGCGGGTGGCGGGGGCAGTAACGCGCTCAAGGTCCACCCGCACGTTCTACGCGTCGTCGCAGGCGGTGGGCGACATCGAGTCGTACACCGTTTCCTCTCGGGCCTGGGCAGTACGGAAGGCCCAACGTGCGGGCCGGTACGACGGGTTGGCAATGCGGATGGTGACCGAGGTAAGCCGCCGCCCCCGGCCCGTGGTGGTCTGGCGCGAGCTGGATGGGACAGAGGGCCGTCTGGAGCTGTCCCGGCTGGGGGTGGCCAACCGGCTATTGCTGTTCACAGAGGGGCCGGATGGGCCGGAGCCGTTGTGGCTGTGGCTCAACGAGCAGGGTCTGCCGTTCTTGCCACATTCGTGGAACAACGTGTTCAGGACCGCGAACAAGCGTTGCGACGAGGTACTGGCGCCTGCGGAGGAGATGCGGAGGGTTGATCCGCACCGCGTATGGGCTCCGTATGCGACACCCCATTCCACGAGGCATTCCTTTGCGCTGTTCATGTTGGTGGTGCTCAACGAGGTGATGGACCGGCGCTATGGACTGTCGGCGGCGGAGAGGCGGGATTTCCGGCTGCTCTACGGGGATCCGTGGTTCCTGGTCCAGGGGCTGCTGGGCCATCAATCCCGGGAGACGACGGTGAAGCACTATCTGGCGCCGGTCCGGCATCTGCAGCTCATCTCGCTGCTGGCCAATGTCCAGGAGCCGCTCGCGGACCCGCTGCCGGACCTGGACGGGGTCTTTGCCCGGGTGGCCGCAGACGCGGTGGGCATCCAGGATATCGACACACGGATGGCGGTGGCCGGGTGAGCCGCCGCGGACGCCAGGCGTCACTGCCCGAGGCCGGTCATTCCCACGCTCGCCACGAGCCCCTGCAGGCCGACGGAGTGACTGTGGTGCACATCGATGACTACCGCATCGCCGTCATCTACGACTTCGGCCTGCTGCCAGTGCCTGACTCGCTGCAGCGGTCCCTTGCCGCCCTGTTCGCCAGCCGGTGTCGCCGGAAGTGGAAGTCCCTCCGGACGTCCGGCCAGGTGTGGACGTATGTGAAGGTCTTCGCCGACTTCCTGTCGCAGCAGGACCCCTGCCCCCAGGACCTGGATCAGTTGACGGCCGGGCTGCTTCGGCAGTGGCGCATGAGCCGTCAGGTCACCGTCAGCGGAGCGACCACGCTCGAGACGGTCCGTTCGCTGCTGCGGGATGACAGCCGATTGCAGTCCGGTCCTGTGGCGGACGAGCTCGCCCGGATCGTCCGCAAGCCGGTGAGACGGCAGGAGTCCTTCGAGGATGAGGAGTTGGAAGCGGTCCGCAGAGCGGCCCGGCCGCTCTTCCGTTCCGCGTTGCTCAGGATCGAGGAGAACGCCCGCCATCTGGAACGCTGGCATGCCGGGGAGTTTGCTGACGGGAGCCGGGAGTGGACCATTGGAGAGTGTCTGGAGCATCTAGCCCGCACCGGATCGGTGCCCACCTACGTATTACCCAGCAACCAGCGCACGATCCGGTCCAAGTACATCACCGCCCTGGGCGGGACGTCGCCCCAGGTGACATGGCAGCGCTTGTACTTGTCGAGGATGGAGGCTGCCTCATTGGCCGTCTTGCTGATGACCGAGTTCGGCTGGAATCTGTCGGTCATCGACCGCTTGGCGGTGCCGCAGGCCGCTGCCGACCAGGGGGCTGATGGGCGGCCCACCTATACTGTCGGCCTGGTGAAGCCCAGGCGGGGACCGGGGAATTGGTTCGAGAGCGAGAACGTCACCGACCTGGGGGCCAACTCCCCCGGGCGGCTGGTCACCCAGGCCCTCGCCGCCACGCGCTTCGCCCGCGCCAGCGTGGAACGGCGCGCCCCCGGTACGGACCGGCTGATCGTTTCTCGGATGTCTCGTCCTAACCATCGCCACGCTGTCACGCGTGCCGCGCCGGTCGGCCCATTCGCCTTCGGGGTGTCGGACTCAGATGTCGTCCGGTGGGCGGAGGCGGCTGGCCTGGCGGGTTCGCCGTTTCGGCGAGGGCGGCGGACGGTCACAGTGCAGCGTCGGGAGCCGGCCCAGCATTCGCGGGCCACCAATGAGCGGCACTATGTCCTGGCCGACAAGCGGGCTCAGCGCGAAGCGATACCAGTCATCGCCCAGGGTGCCGAGGAGGCCGTCCGCCAGGCCAAGGCCACGATCCTGGCGGCCGTGCTGCGGGATGCGCCCGAGCCCAGCGACGTCGAGACCGCCACAGCGGACTGCTCGGACCCGGAGGCAAGTCCGTGGCCAGCCGCTGGCGGAGGGTGCGGCGCCTCCTTCTTGCTCTGCCTGGCCTGCACGAACGCCCATGTTCATCCCGGGCACCACCCGCGGCTGACGCACCTGCACCAGTGCCTGGGGCATCTGCACTCCGTACTCTCGCCAGCGGCCTGGGCTCGTGACTGGGAAAACCACCATGCACGCCTGGCAGATCTCAAACGCAAGCTCGGTGACGGCGTCTGGCGGCAGGCCCTCGCGAGGGTGACGGACCGCGACCGCCACATCGTCGATCTCTTGCTGAACGGAGTGCTCAATCCATGACCGCCGTTGCCGTCGAAGATGATCCCTACCTCCTGCCTCTGCCCAGCCCGGGCACTCTTGTGGTGCCGCCGGGGCGTGTCTTTGCGTCCCACGCACACCTGAACTCCTGCTACTCGCACGGTTCCTGGTGCCTGGCTCCGCTGATCGAGAACCCCAGCCAGCATCTGGACTGGCTACATTGGCGCCACTGCCCGTCGGTCCTCGTCGAGGAGGTCAAACTCGCGGCCTGGTGCCTGATCAACGGCCGTCTGCGGCCGACCTTCGTCCAGAAACGCGGCAAGAAAGGGGGAAACGGGTCACGGCTGAGCGAACGACTCGGTGCCCAGGCGGTGCACGCCACGGTCGGGGAATGGATGAGACTCGCGCGGTGGCTGGCGAAGCGTGGGGTCACGAGCCTGGCGGAGTGCGACACCGCCGCCTTGCACGAGTACGCCAAACTGCTGGCCGTGGAACGGCCCGAGAAGCTGAAGCCGGGCCGCACGAAGGAGGGTCGCGGCAGGCACGAGGTCCTGGCAGATCTCGTTGCGCTGTCCCGGTTGTGGGCGTTCGACCAGCTCAGTGCCCGCCCTTGCGGGATCGGTATGCCTCCGTGGGAGGCGGTAGGTGTCGGCGACTACCTGCCCGCCGAAGACTGCGAGGAAGGTGTGGAGAACTCGCGTGAGCCCCTGTCACCGGCGACGATGGGACCGCTGCTGATCTGGGCCCTGCGGTTCATTGACGACCTGGCCGAGGACATCTTCGCCGCCTGGGCCGAGACCCGGTGCATCACCGAGACCGCCGAGGCCAATACAACCAGCAAGGACGGCCTGACGGCTCTGCATGCCTTCCTGCGGCCGGCCCTGGCGGGCAAGGCCCCTTTGCCCGCCAGTACGACGAAGAGCTCACCGACGCTCGCACGGCAGTACCTCGCCGCGCGGACCGGCGCCTCGCTTAGTCAGGTCCAGACAGCTGCGGACACTTACGGGTTGATGAAGCTTGCGGCGGAGCGGCCGGGCCCCTGTCCGCTAGACACCCCAGTCAAGGGAACGATCGCCGGTCGGCTCTGGCGGGAGTCCATTGACATGAACGAGACTCCCGAGCTCATGCAGTATCTGGGCACCGCGGCGTTCATCGTCTGTGCCTACCTGACGGGGATGCGTCCCGAGGAGGTGCTCGGGCTGCGGGCCGGCTGTTGTCCCGACCCCGAGCCGGAGGACGACGGCAGCATTCCGCGGCACCTGATCCGCAGCCACGAATACAAGGGTGTCCTTGACCGGGAAGGCAACCATCTGCCGGGGGGAGCCGAGCGGGACGTTCCGTGGGTGGCGATCAGCCCGGTCGTCAACGCGATCCGCGTGCTGGAACGGTTCGTTGAGCCCGGCGCTCTGCTCTTCGACAGCGGTATCCACCATCTGCGACGAACCGTCTCTTCGACCGGCTCGTTGCGGACCAGCTCCCTTGGCAGGCGGATCAAAAAGTTCGTCGCCTGGGTGAACAACGAAGCGGTCCGGCTCAGCCTCGCCAGCGAGATCATCCCTCCCGATCCGCATGGTGCAGTCGGCACGTCCCGGTTCCGCCGTTCCCTGGCCTGGCATATCGCACGCCAGCCCGGGGGGCTGATCGCCCTGGCCATCCAGTACGGCCACATGCGCACAGCGTTCGCCGACACCGACACCTCCGGCGGCTATGCCCTTCGCGGCCGCGGCGGCATCCACGAAATCCTGGCCGTCGAGACCGCCTTGGCCACCGCCGAAACGGCCACCGACCTGCGGGATCGCTTCGCCGGCGGCGAGGGTGTCTCCGGGCCCTCCGCCCGCCGGGCTCTGCTGACTGCCGCCAGCGCACCCCGCTTTGAAGGACGGCAGGTCAAAGCCGACTTTGCCCGCAAGTACCTCGCTCGCGACGGCGCTGTACTCTACGACAACCCGCATGCCCTCCTGCTCTGCCTCTACAAGCACGATCGCGCACTCTGCGCGAAGGACAGCAAGGTTCAAGCGCCGGCTCTGGATCGGTGCGTGCCCGGATGTGCAAACACCGTCCGCACCGACCAGCATGCCACCCAGCTCCGCCAGAAGGCGGACTGGATCGAGGGCCAGGCCGCCCATACTCCCCACGAACTCGGCAAGCGGCTGCGGGCAAACGCCGACCAGCTCCGTTCCTGGGCCGACGAGCACGACCGCACCCGCGTTACCCTCTAGGAGGCGAACTGATGAGCCCGGCTCTCGACGAACGCGGCCGGATCCGAGCAGCCATGGACCGAATCCTTGCCGGGAACCCAGAACGCTCCAACGGCGCTTTGACCATTGTCGCGTTGGCCCTCGAGGCGGATGTGCCAAGGAATGCCCTGACCCAGCGTCACCTGGATCTGAAGAACGAATTCTATGAGAAGGTCCGGGCCCGCGGGCAGACTCCCGACAACGAGGTTCGACTGCGCAAACGGATCGTCAAACTGAAGGAGCTACGTGCCAACGACACGAAGGAGCTTACGCAATTGCGCGCCGACGTCCAGGGGCTAGTGGAGGCTCTCACCACACTGGCGTTAGAGAACCAACAGCTCCGCGAGCAGCTCGCACTCCCGGCGGCCAACGTCGTCCCTTTTCCCGGCTTGCGACCGTCGCCGCATCGTTAGTGAGGTCACGCTTTCCCACGGATGACTCTTACAGCGCTTAGCAGAACGCGCCTTGCGGGCTCTTATCTCGGGTGCCTGGAAGGCTTCAGGCGTGTTGACCGAACTACTCACGAGTTCTCGCAGACCAGACGAGGATTCTGCTATCTTCCCAGCATGCCCGGTGAATAGCGCCCCGACAGGGATATGAAGCATTTCGTGCTGCCTGAGTTAGTTCAGCCGATTCGCCACGCTTCGATCAGAACCGCGACTACAGGATCCGCCTCCTGCCAAGTCACCCATGCGCGTTCGGCCTGGTCACGCTGATCGGCTCGAACGGCCTCATATCTGGCGTGGTGGTTCATGAGGAGTTGATCCATGGCCTTCCAGATGCGATGCAGATGCAGGCCCAAGTCAATCAGGAGTTCAGCGCTGGCATATGGCCACTGCTTCCGGGGAGGATCCATCATTTGCAGCAAGCCGATGCCCTTCGGAGCAGGGTGTCCGCCGGTGGAGCAGTGATTCCAGTACTCCTCGTTGGAGAACTTCCCGGTCAGCTTCCGCATTCTTGTCGGCGCGAACATCGAACGGACCTGCTCGGGCGTGCTTTCGAACCACCCGCGAGCATGGTCTAGGTCCTCGCTGAACAGTGCCAGCAGGTACTCACACTCGATGAGTTGACGGATCACTGCACCTACTGCGTAGTACCGCTCCTTCTCAGCCATCGCGACTGCGGCATCAGCCAGTTCGGTGCTCATGCATACGACCGTGGACACCGCACGGAACGCTGAGTAGCTCACCTCATCGGGTGTCGGTCGCAGCTTGGTGTCTGCGAGCTTGCCAGCCCCCAGCCAAGAGTCGACGGCAAGCCAGCTCTCGATGTTGACCATGGCGGCCAAGGTCGTGGATACGTACTGGTGCCGAGCGGCCCGATAAGCCTTATCCACTAGCGCGCGGCGCATCTCGACGCGTGCTTCTTCGCTCAACTCGCCAGGTTCCATGGCGCGACTCTAGCCACTGCAGTGCAGTCCCGACCGAGCGAACGGCCATGCCGGAGCACGGTTGCATAATCCGGTCGAGACCGAGATCTCGTAGTTCGGAGAAGGCATGTACGGCAAGTAGGTCCGAGGGCCCGTGCCTTCCGGATATCAGAGGCGTGTCGGGCACGGACGGCCCGTTGTTCAAGTGCCTCGAACGGGCGTTGATCGGTAAAGGTTGCTGCGGCTCGGATGGACTGCTGCAACATTTACTTCGGTGAGTCGAGGACCAGGCGCTGTGCAGCGCGCCATCACCGATCGGCAGGTTGAGGTGCGAACTTCGGAGCCCTGGCCGCACTTCCTGACCGCCCGATCGCTGGCCAGGATCTTGTACGCGGTGGTGGAGCCGACGCACGCTCACCTGGTGGCGGTAAGACGAGCGTGTCAGCGCCATCCCGGAGTGGACAATGAATCGATCGTTACCAGCACTCCGCATACGGCCGACAAGCCACCGGCCGGTCCTCGCGCTCCGGCGGGCAAGAGGCCCATACTCGGAACGGAACGGGGCCTCGGGGCCGACGTCGCACACGTGGGAGGGCAGCGATGCGGGGGATACGGCTGCGCAACCGGTACGAACTCGTCTACCGGCTCGGCAAAGGCGGCATGGGGGAAGTGTGGACCGCCCACGACGAGCACATCGGCCGTGACGTAGCAGCCAAACTCGTGCACCTGGTGAGCGACTCGGAGGATGACCAGGAACAGCGCTTCCTCCAGGAAGTCCGAGCCCTGGGCCATCAGATCCACCCGCACATCGCGATCCTTCATGACTGGGGGAAGCATGAGATTGAAGGCCGCCAGACCCTGTTCCTGATCATGGAGCACATCGAGGGGCAGGACCTGGCCTCGGTGTTTCGAGAGAACAAGCCGCCCTGGCACGACGTGCTGAATTGGGGGCGCCAGATCGCGAACGCCCTCGATACCGTCCACTCCTTCGATGTCGTGCACCGGGACATCAAACCCGCCAACATCATGCGGACCGACGGCGGCGTAATCAAGCTGCTCGACTTCGGCATCGCGAAGTTCCTCGACACCTCCCTCCGGTTGGTGCAGACCGGCAGAGAGGCCATTGGCACCGCCGCGTACATGTCGCCGGAGCATATCCAGCAAGCTGACGACCTCGACCACCGCTCCGATCTCTACTCCTTGGGCTGTCTCCTCTACGAGGGGCTGAGCGGAAGGCGGCCATTCCAGGAGGGCAGCCCCGACGAAATCCGTCGCCTACACCTCTGCGCCACGCCCGACCCGCTGCAGGTGATCGAATTGCCCACCGGTGCGGCGGATCTCGTCATGCGGCTGCTCGCCAAGGATCCCGCCGACCGACCGCAGAGCGCGGCGGATGTCATCCTCCTCATCGACACAGAACTGGACGCTGTCCGTACGCCCCCCTGGGCGGCTCCCAGGAACCAGGCCACCGCTGCCGAGGCGGCTGCCCTCCTGGTCCGGTCCGAGGCCGAAGCACGGGCGATCCGAGAGGAAGCGGAACGGTACGCGGGCAAGCTGCGGGCGGGTACCGAGGCCGAAGTGCGGGCGATCCGGGAGGAAGCGGAACGGTTCGCGGACGCCGTGCGGTCGGGCGCGGCAGCCCGGGCGCAGGCGCCGTCCGGGGTGGCGGACGGGTACGCCGCCGTCCGGCATCGGGCAGCGACACCCGCGGACGTGCGCCGACGAGGCCGTCCCGGTCGGCGGCCGCGCGGCCCGGTACGCAACCCGGCGGACGGCCCCGGAGGCACGGCCCCACGTCGCGACCCGGCCGGACCGGGCCCGCTCCGCGCTCCGGACCGGACGCCGCCGCAGGCCGCCCCAGAGTCCGTGGAACGACCCGATCCACCCGCTCCGGCTCCGCCGCGGGCCCCGCTGATGCTCACCGCCGCTCCGGCACGGCTCGCCCTCACACGGGCCTATCCCCTGCCGTGGCGTTTGACGTGGCACTCGCTGAGCATTGCTGAGTTGCTCGATGCCGAGTTGCTGAGGCAGTTCGTACGGATCGGGGCGTTCTACGGAGGCACGGCCCCACGTCGCCATCTGGCCCTACCGGGACCGCTCCGCGCTCCGGCTCCGCCCCGGGCCCCGCTGATGCTCACCGCCGCTCCGGCACGGCTCGCCCTCACCCGGGCCTAACCCCTGCCGCTGCACTCGCCGGGCATTGCCGAGTTGTCATCGACGTACAGAGATCCCGACTCGCCGTCGGCGACGAACCGCGTCAGGGATCGCTCCAGCAGTTCCAAGAACTGCCGCAGGTCATTGGCTACCTTGTCGGGTTCCGGTTCGTCCAGTGATGCCGTTTGCGTCCGATGAACCGATCCATCAGGGCCGACGACGTAGGAGAGGCCGCCGCCGTTTGAGCCGATGGCCACCTTCTGGTCCGCGCCGACAGCGACAGCGTCGTGCTCCTGGAGTCGCAGAAGGACGTCACCTGCCGGGTCGAGGAAGTAGCCGTTGCCGACGTCCGGCCAGGTGACGTCACCGATGCTGTCGTAGAAAGTGACCACGTCAGCAGTGATGAGGCCCGCTTGGGCCAGTGTGAACGATCGCGCAATTCGGCTCTGTCGACGATCTTGTGATGGCACCCGGCTGAACTGGGCATCTACCGGGTGTGCGGTTCAGGGGATTTGGGGCGGTTACTGCCTCCTTTAGCGGATGTGGTCGTGGAGTCCATCGAGCGGGCCGCTGGGGTGGTCACGTTTCGCACGTCGTGCAGGACGCTGCCTGCGAGATGTACGTCCTGTGCCATGCCTTCCTGGCGGGTGCACGGCCGGTACCTGCGCTGCCTCGCTGACGCACCCCTCGGTGCGGCCCCTGTCGTGATCGAGCTCTTGGTGCGGCGCTTCAAGTGCCTCAACTCCCGTTGCCCGGCGGTGACGTTCGCCGAGCAGATTGAGGGGCTGACCAGCCCGCACGCCCGCTACACCCCGCTGCTGCGAGCGGTGCTTACCTCGATCGCCCTGACGCTGGCGGGCCGTCCCGGGGCTCGGCTTGCCAACTCGTTGAGCATCCGCGTCGAGAAGGACACGCTCCTGCATCTCCTTCGCGCTGCCCCTGAGCCGCCTCCGGCCCAGGTCAGAGTGCTGGGTGTGGACGATTTCGCGCTGCGCAAGGGCGATTCGTACGCCACCATCCTCGTCGACCTGGAGGCCCGCCGACCGCTCGATGTACTGGCCGGCCGGGACGCCGCACCGCTGGCCGACTGGCTGCGCGGGCACCCCGAGGTGGAGATCATTTGCCGTGACCGGGCCGGCGCCTACGCGGAGGGCGCCCGCACCGGAGCCCCTCAGGCGAAGCAGATCGCGGACGGATGGCATCTGTGGCGGAACCTCGCCGAGGCGCTGGAGAGGACGGTCGGCGCCCACCACAGCTGCATCCGGGCCGCGTTCGCGACATCCCTGGTCACCAAGGTGGACGCCGCCGGGGACCTGGTCGCCGAGGAGCCGCCCATCGCGGAGAGCATCCCGTTCGTTCCGCCGGACGGGACGCTCGACTTCGCGGGCCGCCCGCGGCGCCTGGTGGCCCGCACCACCGAACGCTACGAGGCGGTGCAGCAGCGGCTGGCCGAGGGCAAGACCCTGGCCACGATCCGCCGTGAACTGCGGCTCGACCACTCCACCGTGCGCCGCTTCGCCCGCGCCCGCAGTCTCGACGAACTCCTGGTCAAGGCCACCAACCGGGCGACTCTACTGGACGATTTCAAGCCCTACCTACACCAGCGGTGGACCGAGGGCTGCCACAGCATTCCCCAGCTCCACCGCGAACTGCGCGAGCAGGGCTTCACCGGTGACATCCAGTGCGTCCGGCGCTACTTCCGCCCGTTCAAGAAGCCCCACAGCACCCTCCTCAAGGACCCGCCAGGACCTCCTCCGGAACCTCGGCCGGCGCCGAAGCCTCGCCGGGTCGTCCGCTGGATCATGACGAATCCCGAGCACCTCGCCGAGACCGACGCGGCCGAGCTGAAGGAGATCCGGACCGCCTGCCCCGAACTCGACGCCGCCGCACGCCACGTCCGCGACTTCGCCATCATGATGCGCGACCACCGCAGCGACCTCCTGCCCGACTGGCTGGACCGGGTCCTCGCGGACGATCTGCCCGCCCTGCACTCCCTCGTCAACGGCCTGCGCCGCGACATCGACGCCGTCACCGCAGCCTTTTCCACCTCCTGGAGCTCAGGCCAGGTCGAGGGCCACGTGACACGCGTCAAACTGATCAAGCGGAAGGGCTACGGCCGAGCCAACCTCGACCTGCTCCGCAAACGGATACTCCTCATGACCTGACCTGACCTGACCTGACCGGCCCCGGAGCACGGGATTTTCAGGAGAACCGGTCGCCCGAACGCGCTGGAGCTGACCTTCTTAACGTTCGAAGTCTCTCGCGGCGTCGTCCCAGCAGACGCTGCGGAGACCGTGATCGGCGTCCTCACCTGACGGGATGTCGGGAGTCGCCTGGAACCACACGACGGTCAGTGCAGAGTGGTGCAGCACCGACTCTCGTTCCGGATCGATCGGCTGAGAGGTGAACGACCCAACGCACGTCACTGCAGGCAGCAGTTCGACCGGGCCGAAACCACCAGCAGGGAGGTCGGGCAGGTCCCGGACCGGCGCGACCAGGTGCACCGGAATTGAGGGACGATCCTTCTCGACGCTCCTGAGCAGGCGCTCCAGCGTGAGGTCGTTCCAGCGCCGGAACGGGTACCCCTCCAACATTCCGCCATACGTCGAGGACAGTCGCACGTCCGAGAGCTCGATCGAGCGGCCTGAAGTGAGAACTATGTGCGCCAGTGCCATAGTCCCCAACCTACTGGCGCAACAGGACCCGATTGCTGGCCCCCGGCTCCGAGGCCGTGACAGTCACTCCAAGACTCCGACATCAACATCGCTGCGTGGATCACAAGATCTTCGCCAGAGCCGAAAAACTTGATCGTCGACAGGCAAGCGCGCGAGCCGTGGTTTGATCGTTGTGGCTGGCCAGCCGGACCTCGTTGGTGCCTGGGGGAAAGCCGTGCTGACGCTCGAACTCACCTGTCATTGCCGCGAGGGCCCCGGAGACTCTGTCTGCCCAAGAGGCCAGCCAAGCGGGTGAAAGCGAAAGGTCACTCATGAGGCCGGATCATGGCATGAGCCACGGACATCCATGATGGGACCAGCAGCTTAGCGCCCGCGTGTCAGCGCAATGCTCTGAGTTGTCGGTGGGTGATGAGGCAGCAGGCGAGCTTCAGGAGGCTTCGTGGATTTCGGCCCGCCGTTCCCGGACGATCTGCAGCGGCCGTGCTTGCCGTTCGGATCATGCCAGCTCGGGGTGGGACGCCCGATGAGCCGGCGGTGAGAGTGCGTGGGCCCTCTCCTGCTTGGCATGATCCGCCGAACGGGCCCTACGCGCCGAAGTGGGTGAAAGGGCCCCAGACTGTCGGACGAGCGCCGGAGGATGCGGCGTGGGCGACGGCGGTCCCGAGCGCGGCCGAGGGGGGAGCTCCGCGGGTGAGTTCCTCATGGAACGTGGACATCAACTGGACGGTCTGCGGGGAGTCCGGCACGGACCACAGGGCGGCGATCACGGAGCTTGCCCCCATGGCGAGCAGCGCCGCAGGGAAGCCGAGTTGTTCGCCGGGCAGCCGGGTTCCGATGCCGGCCAGGTGACAGGCGGAGAGGACGACCGTCGCGCCCCGGCGCAGGTCGTGTTCGAGGAGCGCGGACAGCGGCAGCGGGCGGCCCAGCAGCACCGCGGACTCCAGCGGGTTCACCGCGTCGAGCAAGCCGTGGCCGGCGAGGTGAACGAGGTTCGCGGCGGACATCTGGCGGGCCAGGTCCTGCGGCACGGGCCCCGTACTCCCGGACGAAGCGGGCGACCACAAGAGGCCGCGCAGGCGGTCCGTACTGTCCTCATTGACCGACTCCTCCTGCCCACGCAGGATCACGGGCGACACACCGTGCACGGCGGCCACCTGCCGGGCCTCCGACACGGTGAACGGAATCGGTACACCGCCCACTCCGTCGTGGTACCAGGGATCCGCCACGACCAGGGGTTCGATCTGCGACGGCCGGGGCCAGGCACTCGCGAACATCAGGGCGTTGCCGGAGGGTACGACGGTGAGGTCGATGAGGCCGCAGACCGGAACGCCGTCCACGGGGGCCGTGTACAGCGGCAGCAGCGCGCTCTCGCCCAGAGGGACCAAAGCAACGCGTCCGCCCGCGAGTTCCGGCCAGGCGGTGAGCAGTGGCTTCCACAAGGCGTCGCCCACGGCGGCGTGCGCCTCGCGCACCGCGTTGTCCCGGACCGTCTTCCGTCGCTCGTCCGACTCCAGGACCGCGCGCAGCTTCTTGAGCAGGTCCCGGACGGCTTCCAGCCCCAGTCCGGGCAGTTCGACGCTCTCGCACAACTCGCGGCCCGTCTCAGGTGCCTCCAGCCGGATCGCCGTCCCGAATCCGGGACCGGGTGCCACGTAGATGACCGAGCGGGCCACTTTGCTTGCCCCGAGAACGGCAGACACCGTCTGTGCCCCTGAGAGGATGTTCCCTTTTGAGAAGGCCGTGAGTGTCGCGTCCAGGTCGCCGATCATCATCTCGTCCGCCTGCGCCCGCAGCGCGGCGACGGTGTCGACGCTGGTGGTGTCCGAAAGGCTGCGTCGTGCCTGCTTGGCGGTCTCCTTCATATCGCGGTGGATCGCGCGCAGCCGCCGTAGGGAGTCTTCGCTGCCGAGGTAGGCGGAGAGTTCCCGTGCGATGGTGCGGTCGCCCATGCGCAGGCCGGTCAGGGACTCCGCGACGAGGTAGCCGGCCAGCGGGACCCCGGCACGGTGCGCCACGCTCGGTGCCAGGTCCGCCATCAGCTGGATGTCGGGGTGCAGTTCCTCGGGGAACGGCAGTCCACGCTTCGTGCATAGGGCGTCGAGCGCGACCACACCTGTACCGAAGGACAGGCTGGAGCAGGCCGCGAAGAACCATTGGCCCAGATCGGCGTGCATGCCGAAGGAGACCCGGGAACTGGTCAGCACGAGCGGGGCGTACCACGTCTTGCCCAGCGCCATTTTGTCGAAGCACTGCCGCATGAGCTTCCAGGAGTCGTCGACCACGGCGGCGGTGCCCTCGCGTTGGCCTCGGGCCTGCAATACGGCGATGGCCTGCTGGACCCGCTCGTATTCGGCCTCTCGGCGCGCGGTGAAGAATCCCATCACCGGGGTCAGTTGGAGGTGCGGGAGGGGGAGTCGAGGGCGGACACGATGGCGCCGGTGAGCGCGGCCGTGTCGAGGACCGGCGTGCCGTCCGGGCCCGGCGTGGAGCTGATCTCGATACGGACCTCGGTCCCCGGCGGCCCCGTGGTGATCGTGAACACGAGCGGCGGTACGGCCGGGTCGCCGCCCGGAACGCGGAACCCGAGCCAGGCGCCGGCCTTTCGGACGAAGTCCCCGATCTGCTCACGGGCGAGGTAGACACCCACCAGGTTGGCTGTGACCGCAAGGCCGTCGTTTCCGACGGACAGTACGGCCTCGGCCACCGAGGACCACTGTTCGGTGGAGCGGGAGCCGGTCTCCACCTCGTCGAAGTCCGCTTTTTCAAGCAACTCCCAGAAATCTGCCGGTACATGTACATACATGTGGTCACTCATGGTGTCTGAGAGTAGTCGCACTCGTCGGGGCGTGAGGGCGTCTTGTGGGATTTCAGTGGTTCCCGGCCGGGACATCTTTGGTCGGGAGTTCCAGGTCCGGCTTCGGTTTTCGGGCCCGTCTGCTGGATGACCTCGATGGGTCAGACGGTGGACCCGGAAGCGGCCGGCTTGGGACGGTTGCTGCAGGCCCGGTCGCTGGCTTGGTGGGACTGCTTCGTGGGGCCCTCCATCCAGGCATGAAAAGGTTCCTCGTCGCGCCAGCGAGTGTAGATGAGGTAGTTGGCGGTAGCGTCGACCAGGCGGAGAAACTCGAAGCCGTCGGAGCTCTCGACCACGCTGACGCGGGAAACGAGCCACGCCGCCCAGGAGGGTGGGGAGTCCGGAGCGGAGATCGAAGCGCGCATCCGTGCGGCGATTGCGGCGGGCCGCCCCCTCAGCCTCTGATGACGACGAGCCGGCGCCAGACCGAACCACCTTCGGAGAGCGCGTGACACCCACTGGACCACACCGCGCCCTCGTGTACGTGCACGTGCAGCAGGAACGCTGGCGCCTCATCGTGGCCCCGCTCGTCTCCGAACAACCGGAGGTCCGCGTCGAGGACCCCACCCGTGAAAGCGCGCGAGTTCCGCGATTCTGGAGCCTACATACGCCTCAACTCACCTGCCGTAGGCAGAATTTCGTCGGAACGCACGGAAGATTTCAGAAGCGCACGATTCAGTTCAATACGCCCTTCAGTGCCGCAGCGAAGATCTCAGTGCTGGCCATGTCGGAGACGAACTCGGCAACCAACGACCGTGCTCGATCGTCCTTCGGGTATGCCACACCCGAGCCCTGAACCGTCCCCGACTCCGCCTGACTGGCCGCACTGTGCCCACGGCACTACCCCGGAGGACACGGTCGGCTGCCTCGGCATTCACGCCCCTGGTCACACGGCGTGCCTCGCCCATCTGGCCGATGCCGACCGCGATGCCTACCTGGATGGCCTGACACCCGGCGCCGACATCGACCATCGCGGCACCTCCTTCACCGGACCCCTTCTCCATGCCCTCCTCAACGCCCTCCTAGACCCCGCCACCGGACACCCCCGCCTCGGCGAAGTCCGGTTTGACTCGGCGACCTTCCAAGACGATGCCCAATTCGTAAGGGCGACCTTCCAGGGCCACGCCTGGTTCGACTCGGCGACCTTCCATGACCTCGCATCGTTCGACTGGGCGGTCTTCGAGGGCCTCGGTCGGTTCGAGTCGGCGATCTTCAAGGGATACGCCCATTTCGACTCGGCGGCCTTCGAGGGCTACGCCGGGTTCAGATCGGCGACCTTCCACGACCTCGCGTGGTTCGACTCGGCAACCTTCCAGGGCATCACCAAGTTCGACTCGGCGACCTTCGAGCACCTCGCCCAGTTCGACTCAGCGACCTTCCATGACGCGTCTTTTGTACGGGCGGCCTTCCAGGGCACCAGCCAGTTCGGGCAGGTGACCTTCGAGGGTCACGCCTCATTCGGGTACGCAATCTTCCAGGGTGCCGCCCACTTCCGGTCGGCAGTTTTCGAGGGCGACGCTAGGTTCGATGAGGCAACCTTCGAGCGGCGGGTCGCCCTCGGCCCTTTGGTGTGCGCCGGGCGGTTTGTGCTCTCCGAGGCAATGTTCAGCGGCCCAGCGAACCTCTCGTTCGCCGCGCGCCGACTGGAGTGCTTGCGAACCCGCTGGACATCAACGGCCGAGTTGCGTCTGCGCTACGCCACAGTGGACTTCGCCCACGCTGTCTTCGAATACCCCCTCACGATCGCCGCGGAGGCCAATCCGTTTGTACTCCCCGACGGGCAGCCGGTGGACGAACAGGTTCTTGCCGATGCGCCCGACGCTGCGGTGCGGATGGCCTCGTTGCGCGGGGTGGACGCGGCCCACCTGGTCCTCGCCGACGTCGACCTCGCGGGATGCCTGTTCACCGGAACCGTGCACCTGGACCAGCTGCGACTGGAGGGCGCCTGCGTCTTCGACACGGTCCCGCCCGCAGTGCATTGGCGGGGCTGGCGCCCCGTACGGTTCACCCAGCGCCGCACCCTCGCCGAAGAACACCACTGGCGCGCGAGCGAGCCATCGGCGGCCCGGGGCTGGAACGTGGCAGTGCTCGGCGCCGGGCGCGTCGGGCCGTTGCAACTGGCGCCGGTGTACCGCGCGCTGCGCAAAGCGTTCGAGGATGGCAAGCATGAGCCTGGGGCCGCCGACTTCTATTACGGGGAGATGGGTGCGGCCTGAAAGCCGCTCAGGTCCAGTGAAGACATTCCAGAGGAAGGAGATCTTCCCCGCCAAGTGACCAAGGTGGCGGGCCCCCGGCGAGGCGTGCAGGACTGGTAACGGACCTGTGCGAAGC
>NZ_KZ672952.1:314882-841859 GCF_002954775.1 Streptomyces geranii | reverse complement strand
TGGTGGACCTTGGCGCCGGTGGCGGTGGAGATGCCGCTGACGTCCACGCACTTGCCGCTGTTGACGGCGACGAGCTGGTAGTCGTGGCTGTTGCCCAGCGCGGTCACGGCGTTCAGTGTGAAGCGCTGGTTGGTGCCGCCGTGGCAGGTCCACTGCTGGACGGCGCCCCCGTTGGCGGTGGAGAAGGCTGAGATGTCGAGGCACTTGCCGCTGGAGTGGTTGACGACGGTGTAGGTGTCGGTGGCGCCGCTGACGGGGTGGAAGTCGAAGCGCTGCTCCTGGCCGGTGCCGCAGGTGTTCTGCTGGAGCTGGGTGCCGTCGGCCGTCGACTGGCCGGGGTTTTCCAGGCAGAGCACGCTGTGCTGGGCGACCGCTGTGGACGAGAAGCCGGTCGAGGCGCCGATGTGCAGGTTCTGCGGGGCGAAGGAGACCTGGTCGAGGTGCGGGGCGGAACTGGACCGCATGGGCTGGCCGATGTCGCTGCCGCCGCCCGAGTAGACCAGGCCGATGGTGGTGCCGTCGTAGTTGTAGAGCTGGGAGGCGGTGAACTTCACCGTGTTGGCGCCCGCGGCGAGGGTGACGGGAACCGTGTAGTTGTTGAACTGGTTCCAGTGCAGGGTGCTGGCGAAGTTGACGCGGGTGGCGGTGCCGCCGTTGACGCTGACGTCGGCGTGCTCGGCGTACAGGTCGGGGTTGTAGTGGTTGGAGGGCAGTTCCTCGGCGTTGGAGTAGCGCATGGTCATGGCGTACGTGCCGGCCGTGGGCGCGTTGACGTTGAGGGTGAGGGAGTTGGCGGTTCCGTTGCCGATGCCGGTGACGACGCCCGTGCCCTTGGCCTGGGTGTAGGTGGTGTCGGCGGCGGCGGTGCCGGTGAGGGTGCCGTTCTCGGCCTGGTAGGTGACGACGTTGCCGGTGGTGATGGTGTCGGTGGCGCTGAAGGGGGTGACGGCCAGGCGGTCCAGGGCGAGGGTGCCGCTGGTGCCGGTCACCTTCACCTTGTTGATGCCGGAGTTGAGGTAGACCCGGTTGGTGGAGGTGGTCCAGGCGTCGGGGGTGGCGCCGGAGAGCGTCTGGTCGTTGAGGGTCTTGCCGTTCACGGTGAGGTCGGCCTGGCCGGTGTTGCGGAAGCGGGTGGCCAGGTCGGCGTAGCCGTCGCGGGCGGAGTAGACCCAGAAGGTGGCGGACTTGCCGCTGGTGAGGTTGACCGCGCCGGCGCCGGACTGGCCCTGGGAGGTGTAGCTGGCGGTGCTGTTGTCGGAGAGGTTGGCCTGCTCGGCCTCGATGACCGTGGTGCCCTGGACGGAGGCGTCCTTGTACTTGAGGTCGATCTTGTCGATGATCGCGTCGCCCACGGTCGCCGCGCCGTTGTCGCCGGTGGTGGCGAGGGTGATGGTGTGGCTGCCCGCGGTGAGGTGCACGGTGGCCTCGCTGTGGCCCCACACCACCCACTGGAAGCCGACCGGGACGTCGATCCTGCTGGAGGCGCCGCCGTCGACCCGCGCGTAGATGTTCGTCGGGCCCCTGACGTCGGAGTCCTTGCCGTAGCTGTTGCCGAACACCGACAGGTCGTAGTCACCGGTTGTGGGGACGGAGACCGCGAAGGAGATGACGCTGTCCGACCCGGTGCGCAGGCCGCCGACGTTCTTGCCGCCCGACGTGGCGAACTTGCCGACGTCGCCGGTGGCGCTGCCCTCGGTGTTGATGCCGGTGGCGCTGCCGGTGAGAGTGGCGTCCTCGGCCTCGTAGCTGCCGGTCCAGGTGTTGTCGGAGGCGGTGGCGGAGCCGGTGCCGCCGGGGGAGAGGATCACCTGGTAGGCGGACATCGCGTCGAGCGTGATGGGGAGGGTGATGGAGCCGTCGGAGCCCACGGTGACGTCGGCGTCGGAGAGCCGGACCGGGGCGGACGCGGCGCCGATGTAGCCGCTGTAGCGGTCCTGGAAGACGCTCACGTGCACGGTGGAGCCGAAGACGGAGGAGCTGATGTTCTTGATGACCGTGTTCGAGTCACCGCTGGTGCCGCCCCCGGCGAGGATGACCCGGGCCTGCTTCTTGGCCGTGTCGAGGCTGGCGAGGCCCTGGAGGGTATAGGCGTCGTTGTTGGCGGCGCCGGTGACCTTGACGGTGTTGCCGCTCATGGAGCTGTACCAGTTGTACAGCCACCACTGGGCGTTGGGCGTGTTCTGGGCCGCGGCCGAGTCGCCGAGGTTGCCGTTGATGTTCCAGTACGGCAGGTTCCCGTCGACCTTCTCGTCCTCGACGGCCGCGATCCACTGGACCATCTGCCCGGGGTCGGTCAGGTGGAAGCGGTGGGCGTACTCGTTGAGGTTGACGGTGATCGGGGAGACCCCGGCGGCGATCTCCCGCGCCCGGTAGTCCTCGACGGTCGTACGGACGTCCTTCGGGTTGATCAGGGTGTGCCAGGTCACCACGTCGGGGAGACAGCTGTTGGTCTTGCAGTAGGACAGGAAGCCGCTGAAGGCGGAGCTGGAGTAGCCGGACACGTTGGGGCCGGCCAGCCGTGCGGCGGGCCAGATGCCCTTGATGAAGTCGTAGGTCTGCTTCCACTCGGCGTTGAACGCGGCCAGCTGCGACGAGTTGCTGGTCATGGCGCTGAACCAGTTCAGGTCGGGCTCGTTGTAGGGGACGAAGACGATGTGGCTCGCGTAGGGGCTGGCCATCGCCTGCTCGACCTGGGTCTTCATGGTCGCCTTGAACGCCGTGTAGCTGGCGCGTTCGTAGGCGGCGCGGTAGACGTCCGTCATGTAGATCATGATGTCGCCGCCGCCGCTGTCCACGAAGGGCTTGGCGATCTCCAGGGCGTCGGAGCCGGGGTGCTGCTGTCCGTCCTGGTACTTGGTGTTGGTGGTGTCGAGCCCCATCCCCTCGATGAGGTTGTTCGTCGGTACGTCCGGCCCGTACAGGCCGTAGAGGGCTCCGGAGGCGCCGCCGCGGAAGGCTCCGGTGGTGGTGCCGAGGTCGACGGTGAGGGTGGGGGTGGCTGCGGCGGCCGGGGACACCATCACGGTGGTGGCGCCCGCTATGACGGCCAGAGAGAGGAGCGACTTCGAGACGCCGTGGAGAAGACGTCTTGCCGTCGAGCGCCCTTGCCCGATTCCTTGCATGTGCTTCGCCCTTTCAGGGATGCGGCTGTTCGGTGCTGCGCCGGCCCCCGTGCCGGACGTGTGGGTGAGGTGGGACCGGAGGGTCAGGCGACGGTCGCGCCGGTTCCGGCGTTCGCGTGGCGGATCTCGTGGTCCCGGGCGAGCAGCAGATAGCTGCTGGCGGTCCAGGTGTAGGCGCGGTCGCGCAGCCCTTCGCCGGTGAGCGCGTCGAAGTTCTCGGCGAAGCCGGAGGTTTCGCACAGGGCGCGGAAGCGGGCGCTGATCTCGTCCGCGAGGCGTTCGTGCCCGGCGCGGCGCAGACCGTCCTCGACGAGCACGGTGGCGGGGGCCCAGATCGGGCCGCGCCAGTAGCCGTCAGGCTCGTAGTGCGGGGAGGCGGGGTGCTCGGTCGCGAGGCCGTACGCGGTGAGGTGTGTGTCGATGCGTTCGGCCAGCCGGTCGCTGACCTTGTCTGGCAGGCGGTCGCCGAGCACGATCGGCATCAGGTCGAGGAGGCTGGCGCTGCGGGAGAGGGCACCGCCGTGGGCGGGGCGGGCCAGGAACCGTTCGCCGTCCCACAATTCGCGCAGCAGGGCGGTCTGGAGGGTGTCGGCTGTCTGCGTGCGGTGGCGGGCGTCGTCCTCGAAGCCCAACTCGGCGGCCAGCCGGGCCAGTTCGTCGAGCTGGAGGATCAGTACGGCGGTGAGGTCGGCGGTGACGGCGACGCGGTCGGGGTCGAAGGTGGTGGCGTTGTCCCAGCCGCTGTCGTTGCCGTGCTGGTAGTGGGGCAGGGTGGCGCCGGGGGCGCGGCGCGCGGTGAGCCAGAAGTCCGTCCAGCGGGTCAACCTGTTGTACGCCTCGGCGAGTTGGGCCCGGGTGAGGGGCTTGGGGAGCCGTCGGCGGAGGTGGCCGAGGGTCCAGCCGTGGATGGGGGGTTTGACGAAGTTGTAGAGGACCTCGGAGTGGGTGACGGAGTCGGGCAGGGCGCCGCTCTCGTCCTGGTGGTCGAAGGGGAGGGAGAACTGGTCCCAGGCCGTCTCCGGGTGTCCGGGGGCCAGTGCGAGGGCGTTGAAGCAGTGGTCCCAGCTCCACACCTTGTCCATCCAGTGCTTGGACATCAGCACCGCGGGCCGGGTGACCAGCCCCGCCGGGCGCACGGTCGCCGACCACACCACGTAGGCGGCGAGTTCGGCGGCCGGGGTGGCGGCCGAGCGCCAGGGGGCGACGGTGTCGGCGTATTCGGTGAACGACCGCCGGGCGGCCTCCACGACCTCGCCGAACGTCGCCTGCGAGCTGAACGGCCGTCGCGCGGTGTCGAGTTCCTCGACTGCGATCTCCCATGTCCCGTCGGCCCCGGCGACGACCGTGAGACCGCGTTCGCCCGCGCCCAGGGCCTGCGCACCGGACACGACGCCCACCGTGCCGGACAGCACGGTGACGCGGTAGCGGCGTCCTGTCTCGTAGGAGGTGAACACGTGGGCGCCGTCCACCGGGTCGCGGTAGAAGTACGTCCCGCCGAACGGGGTCAGGGTGCCCGCCGCCGCACTGATGCCGAAGGCGAGATGGGTGCCGTGAACGCGCACGGTGTCCGGCGTCTCGTAGGCGAGGTCGACGCGGCCGTCTGTACCAGTCCAGGAGAGCAGGCCGGGCGTCGCTTCCACGGCGGTCCCGGCGCGTTCGCCGGTGGCCGGGTGGAGGGGGGCGAGGCGCAGGACGGCGTGCATGCCGTTCTGGTGCGAGACGAGGTGGAGGTCTTCGGCGCGGGTCTTCTCCGCGAGCACGGGGGAGATGCCGAACCAGGAGCCGTGCGTGCTGAAGGGTATGTCGTGGACGGAGAAGGCGGGGCCGGACGGTGCGGCGGTCATGGAGGCAGCACTCATTTCTTGAGCGGAGGGGGGCGGCGGCTCATGAAGAGCACGGCAGGTGCGCCGGGGAGACGGCTGGTGTCAGTCCTTCACGGCGCCGGCGGTCACACCGGCCGCGACATAGCGCTGGGCGAGGACGAGGATCACCGTGGCGGGCAGGGAGGCCACGACGGCGGTCGCCATGATGGCGTTCCACTGCTGGTTGTTGTTGCCGATGTAGTGGTAGATGCCGAGGGTGATCGGCTCGTGCGCGCCGCCGCCCGCGAGGGTGCTGGCGAAGACGAAGTCCGACCAGGACCACAGGAACGAGAACAGGGACACGGTGACGATCGCGTTGCGGCTCATCGGCAGCACGATCGACCAGAAGGTACGCAGCGCCCGCGCCCCGTCCACCTGCGCGGCCTGGAGCAGTTCGCCGGGGATGCCCGACATGAACGCGGTGAAGATGAGCACGCCGAACGGGACCGCCAGGGTGGAGTCGGCGACGATCAGGCCGGGCACCGACTGGAGCAGGCCCAGCTGCAGGTAGATGGCGTAGAAGCCCATCGCCATGATGATGCCGGGGATCATCTGCGCGACCAGGAACAGAAAGCTGAACACCCCTGCCCCGCGCGGGCGGAGCTTGGCCAGCGCGTAGCCGGCGGGCGCGGCCAGGGCCACGGTCAGGACGACGGTGCCCAGGCCGATGACGAGGCTGGTGGCGAGGTAGGGCAACTGGTCGTCCAGGACGGCCCGGTAGCCCGCGAAGGTGGGATCGGCCGGGAACAGGTCGGGCGAACTCTTGCGCATGTCCTGGTCGCGGGTGAAGGACACGTTGAGCATCCAGTAGACCGGGAAGAGCATGATCGCGGTCAGCAGGAGACCGAGGGCGGTCTTCCACCAAGTACCGGTACGGAGGTTCATGACAGCGCCTGCTTCCGCTGGACCCGGACGTAGAGGAGGCCGAAGACGAGCGCGGTGACGACGAGCAGGTTGCCGACGGCCGCGCCGGGGCCGAAGGCGGGCAGCAGGCTGCCGAAGCCGAGCTGGTAGGACCAGGTGGCGAAGGTGGTGGAAGAGTCGGCCGGACCGCCCTTGGTCATGATCCAGATGGTGTCGAAGACCTTGAGTGTGTAGACGAGGCCGAGGAGCAGGGTGATCGCGGAGACCGGGCGCAGCAGCGGGAAGGTGATGCGCCAGAACCGCTGCCAGGCGTTCGCCCCGTCCAGGGCGGCGGCCTCGTACAGGCTGGTGGGGATGGACTGCAGGCCGCTGTAGAGGACGACCAGGTTGAAGGGGACGCCGACCCAGGTGTTCGCGATGATCACCGAGGTCAGCGACCAGTCGGGCGAGGTCAGCCAGTTCACCGGGCCGATCCCGACCATGCCGAGGGCGGCGTTGACGATGCCCGAGTCGCTGTTGAGCATCCACGACCAGGTGGACGCCGACACGATCAGCGGCAGCAGCCACGGTACGAGGAACAGGCCCCGCAGGGTCGCGGAGAGCCGGAAGTTCTGGTTGAAGAAGACCGCCAGCGCCAGCCCGATCGTGTACTGGAAGACCAGGCAGACGACCGTGAACACCACGGTGTGCAGCAGCGCCGGGGCGAACGTCGGGTCGTCGAAGACGGTCCGGAAGTTGTCCAGGCCCGTGAAGGGGGCGTTGCCCTGGACGAAGGAGCGGACGGTGTAGTTCCGCAGGCTCAGATCGATGTTGCGGTAGAGCGGGTAGGCGTAGAAGAGGACGAGGTAGAGGGTGACCGGGGCGAGGAAGCCCCAGGCCGCCCACTGCTGGGAGGCCGGACGGCGCCGGGCCGGGGTACGGCCCGGGGCAGGGGCGGCGGCGGGCGCCGCCCCCTTCCGGTGGGGAACCCGTCGGTGGCCCGGCGGGTGTGTCGTGCGGTTCATCAACGGGTCCCTGGCAGTGGTTACTTGACGGCGGACTGGGCCGAGTCGAGCGCGTCCTTCGGTGACGCCGACCCGCTGAGCGCGGACTGGACCGCCTTCCACAACTGCTCGGAGATCTTCGGGTACTTGGTGCCCAGGTCGTCACTGGTACGTCCCTTGGCGGCCTTCACCGCGTCCACCCAGGGCTTGAGGTCGTCGTTCGCCGCGATCTGCTTGTCCTGGACCTCGCTGGTCGGGGCCACGTAGGACAGCGTCTTGTCGGTGTAGTTCAGGTTCTCGTCGCTGGTGATGCAGGACACCAGCTTCTGCGAGGTGGCGTAGCGGGCGGTGTCGCCCTGCACGGGGATGGTGACGAACTCACCGCCCGTCGGCGCCGCCGCGTTGCCCCCGGCGGAGGCCGGGACCGGGATGACTCCGTAGTCGAAGCCGACCTTCTCGGCGTTGGCGAGCTGCCAGGTGCCGTTCTCGCTGAACGCGTAGTCGCCGGTGGCGAACTCCGCCCAGCTGGTCGTCTGGGTGTTGTTGATGACCGAGTTGGGGGCGTAGCCCTTGTCCAGCCAGCCCTTCCACAGCGACAGCGCGGACACCGCCTGGTCGGAGTCGAGCGCGGTCAACTGGGCGCCGGAACCCCAGAACCAGGGCAGGAACTGGAAGCTGCCCTCCTCCGTGCCGATCGCGGAGAACGTGATGCCCTTCTTGCCGGCCGCCTTCACCTTCGCCAGCGCCGCCGTCAGCGACGGCCAGTCCTTCACCGAGGCGATGTCCACCCCGGCCTTCTCCAGCACGTCCTCGTTGTAGTACAGGGCGAGGGTGTTCGCGCCGATCGGCGTGCCGTACGTCTTCCCTCCCGCCTGACCGGCCGCCAGCAGGTTGGGATCCACCTTGGAGGTGTCCACCTTGTTGTCGTCGGTCGTGGTCAGCACGCCCGCCTCGGCCAGCGTCGACACCACCGGGTTGTCGACGATCAGGACGTCCGCGGAGTTGTCCTGCTGCGCCGCCAGCAGGGCCTTGTTCGTCAGGTCGCTGGTGTCGAACGCGGTGCGCTTGATCTTCACCCCGGCGCTCTTGCCACAGACGTCCAGCAGCTTCGCCCACTCGGAGGACTTGTCGAACTGCGGGTACGGGTCCCAGATCGTGTACGTACCGCCGTCCGCGTCCTTTGTGCCGGCGCTGCCCGAGCCGGAGGAGCACGCGGTGGCGCCGACGGTGACGGCTACGACGGTGAGGGCGGCGGCGGTGAGACGCCGTCTGGCAGATGTGTTCATGGTGGTTCCTCATGGGTTCTGGCACAGGTGTGCCCTGGGATCGGCACAGGAGTGCCCGGGGAAGGGGTGATCGGCGGCTGCTGGGGAGGGCGGGAGTCGCGCAGTCGGCCGTTACTGGGACGGGTGAGGGTGGAGGAGAGGGTGCCGGGTGTTGGTCAGGGTGTCGCTGGCGCGGTGCTCGCGCGAAGGGAGATGGGTGGTGCGAGGAGGTGGTTGCGGGCGGGGGTGTCGGGGTGGTCGAGGCGTTGGACGAGGAGGTCGACGGCGAGCCGGCCCATCTGCTCCGCCGGCACGTCCGCCGCGGTGAGCTGCGGGGTCACCGTCTCCGCCCACCTGCTGGCGACGACTCCGGTGACGGAGAAGTCGCGCGGTACATGGCGGCCGGCCTGGGCCAGCCCCCGGTAGAGGCCGCCGAGCGCGGCCTCGTTCAGCGTGACCAGCGCCGTGGTCGCGGGGTCGTCGTGCAGGATCCGCTCCAGACAGGTCAGCCCGGAGGCGGCATCGTCTCCGCAGGTGTACGTCCGGACGGTGAGCCCGCGTTCCGCCGCCGCCTTGGTGAAGCCGTCCAGACCCCGGTGGGCGGACTCGTACCCGGCCCGCAGGAGCTGCTCGGGCCGGTTGACGAAGGCGACCCTGCGGTGGCCGAGGTCGGCCAGGTGGTGCACACAGGCCGCCGCCAGTGCCGTGTGGTCCAGGCCCACCCACCAGCTGCCATCCGGGTGGGCGCTACGGCCGATGGCGACCGACGGGAAGTCCAGCGCGGCGAGATGCTCCAGCCGGTCGTCGTCCAGCCGGATCTCCATCAGGATCGCGCCGTCCACCCGCCGCTCGCCCAGCAGCCGCTGGAACGAACGGTCACTGTCCACACCGCTCGGCGAGAGCAGCACGTCGTAGTCGTAGGTGGCGGCGGCCTCGACCACACTGCCGATGAAGTCCAGCTGCATGCCGGTGTAGTGGTTCCCGGCCGGCGGGAAGACCAGACCGATGGTGTCGGTCCGGCCGTTGGCCAGCGCCCGCGCACTCGCGTTGGGCTGGTAGCCCAGTTCGTCGATGACCCGCTGGATCTTCTGCCGGGTCTCCCCGGACACCGGACGCTTCCCGCTCAACGCGTACGACACGGTGCTCCGCGAGACACCGGCCCGCTTGGCGATCTCTCCGATGTTCACGGGGCTCCTTGTCGAGAGGGATCGAACCGATTCGACGATTCGACGGAAGACGATCACTACATCAGTCGATCATCGGTCGTCGAACCGGTTCGCGTGAAGTGAAGGTAGGAGCAACCCGACCGGGTGTCAACGCTTCCTGCCGGATTTCTCGTAACGCCCTGGAAACGCTGATGTGCGGATGCATGATGACGGGCTCGCCCGGATATGTGCCCGCCCGGCGATTCTGGTCAAGGGTATTGCTGACCTGTTCCCCCGGTGTTAACTTCCGTCGAACCGGTTCGAGGAGCGGGTGGAGCACCCCGCCACCCCTCGGCCGGACACGACCTGGCGGACCCTTCCACGCCGCATCCCGTCCGCGCAGGACAGTGCGCACCACCAGCGGACCCTGGTGCCCGCACACCACCACCCCGTCGCGCCAGGGCACCACCAGCCCCTGCCGCACCCCCGCCGCCCTCCCCCTTACCCGGGCGGCATCCCGCGACCTCCGGCACGCCACGCCCCCTGGGACAGCGGCTGCCGAGGCCCGCCGGGCCCAACGGGCCCGGTCACCACCCACCCCCTCGGGAGACCCCGTGCGCAAGTCCCCTGCCCCCGTTCCGCCCAGCGGCGACAGCCGGCCCGGTTCCCCCGCGGGCCGCCGCCCGCGCAGGACCACCGCGCTCGCCGCGCTGCTCGCCTCGGTGGCGGCCGTCGCGGTGCTGCCCGGCACGACGGCCCACGCGGCCGACACCGCCGTGACCGTCGACTTCGCCACCACAAGCGGCGCCCCCACCTACCGTGCCTCCGGCACCATCTACGGGATGACGCCGGACGCCACGGCACCGCAGGACCACTTCTACACCGACATCAAGTGGAACCTCATGCGGGCCGGCGGCGCGCAGCTCAACAGCGGCGGCTATGCCACCAGCCTTGCCGACTACCAGACCCGCTGGGCCTCCACCCTGGCCCAGTACAAGCGGACCGTCGCCCTCGGCGGCACCTTCGTCCTCCTCCCGCACGACCTGTGGGGCGCCGACGGCAACACCGTCCAGGGCTGGCCCGGCGACAACGGGGACTGGACGCAGTTCGACGCCTTCCTCACCCAGCTCATCAGTGACGTCAAGGCCAACAACATGACCGTCCAGTGGGACCTGTGGAACGAGCCGGACGGCAGCAACTTCTGGGCTCCGTCGCAGAGCCGGTACCTGGAGATGTGGGCGCGGTTCCACGCCCGTGTGCGCGCGGCCTTCCCGTCCCAGCTGATCGTGGGCCCGAGCATCTCGAAGACGCCGAGCGTGTCCGGCAGCTGGTGGACCACGTATCTGGCCTACGTCAAGGCGAACAACGTCGCCCCCGACATCTACAGCTGGCACGACCTCTCCGGCGACCCGGTCGCCGACGCCGCAGTCGCCGACTCCACCCTCGCCGCGGCCGGCCTGACCAACACCCGCCCGTACCAGGTCAACGAGTACGGTCTCCCCGGCGAGCAGAACCCCGGCGGTGGCAGCTGGTACATCTCACGGCTGGAGCACGCGGGAATCGACGGCCTGCGCGCCAACTGGGGCGGGGGCACCAACCTGCACGACTACCAGGCGGCCCTCCTCACCAAGAACAGCGTCGGCCAGTACCTGCCGCTCGGCGAGTGGTTCGCGTACCGCTACTACGGCTCGCAGACCGGCAGCACCGTCAAGGTCACCCCCGGCACCAACACCGACGGCTACGCCACGAAGGACAACACCGCCAAGAACGCGAAAATCCTGCTCGGCAGCAACGGCAACACCGGCACCGTCACCGTCAACCTCACCGGCCTCGGCACCACCTCGGTCGTGGAGAGCGGCCAGGTCCGGGCCGTCGTCCAGCGCAACCCCTACGACAACGGCAACGCCGTCAGCGGACCCACCACCGTCTCCGACACCACCCTGACGGTCAGCGGCAACGCCGCCTCCCTCACCGTCCCGTGGACGAACGCCAAGGACGCCTACACCGTCACCCTGCTCCCGCCGTCCAACACCACGATCTCCACGATCGCCATCAGCCCCAACAGCCGCCAGTGCCTGGACGACACAGGCCTGTCCACGGCCAACGGTACGCAGTACCAGCAGTACTACTGTGAGGGCGGCTACCAGCAGATGTTCGACTTCAAGCCGGTCGCCGGCCTGGCGAACACCTACACGGTCGTCAACGAACTCAGCGGCAAGTGCCTCGATGTCTCCGCCTTCTCCACCGCAGACGGCGCCGCCGTCCAGCAGTGGACCTGCCACGGCGGGACCAACCAGCAGTTCACCCTCAACCCCGTCAGCACAGGCAGCCACGACTACCAGATGGTCTCTGTGAACAGCGGAAAATGCGTCGACGTCTCCAACATATCCACCACCGCACGCGCCCTGATCCACCAGTGGACCTGTGACTCCGCGAGCGCCCTCACCACCAAGAAGAACCAGATCTGGACCCTCCTCGGCAAGAGCTGACCCGTCCCCTCCTTCCCTACGGGGCTCCTGTCATGGCGGCAGGAGCCCCGTAGGCCGACGCGCGTCGTAGTCACACCTGAGCCGTCGGCACTGACGGCCAAGTTCCTCCCGCTCCTCGGGGTGGGCGGTCCGAACACCACCCGCCCGCGGTACGCGTAGCGGAATACCCCGGTACCCGTAGAAATACGTGTCGTCTCCGTGAAGCCCCGGGCCACGCTTGTGCCGCGTCACCTCGCGGCGGCCCGCATCGGCAGCGGCAGCTTGAGCAGTGCCCGCCAGGCACTCAGCCACGAGGTCAGCTGCCCGGTCCGGCGCCTCTGGCGCGCTTCCCCCTCACATCCGCGGAAGCGGGCAGCGGACGCCATCCGGCACATCTCGCAGCTGGAGAAGACAAGAGCCATGACGGACCACTCATCACCGAGGTCTGCGCACATGTCTCACCCGACCGAGGCACTTGGCCCGGCTCGCGGCGGGCAGCTGGTCGTCGCCGCGACGAAACCGAGTGGCGCTCCGTTCTCCCACAACGAGCGGACATGCGCCGCGTCCACTCGGTAACGCCCTCGGAGCGAGCGTTATGCACAATTTTCACCCGGAGGAATGGTTGCATCAGAGACGTTGACAGCCAAGTTGGGGTGCTCGTAGCTTTACCCCACGCGAACCGGTTCGACAACTGGCCAGGCCGCCGTCGTGTCCCGGTGCGGGGCCGGATCGCGGAATGTCGCGTCCTGCGCCCTGAGTGGCGAGCGACCTTCGCCGGAGGAGATAGGGCGCAGGATCCAGCAGGCGCCGCTTTCGCCGACGCGGTCAACCTGCGGGCGGTGCCCGTCGGCCCAGCGGTAAGTGAGTTCGTTGTTCTGGTCTGGCCTCGCCATGGACAGATCGTTTGGACAAGTACGCGGAGGTAGTGCATCCATGGGGCGTCCCGAGAGACCTGTGGACCCCGAAGCCGGTCCCGTTCAGCGGCTCGCCCATGAGCTGCGGGAGCTGCGCAGGGCCGGCGGGAGCCCGTCCTACCGGGACATGGCCCGGACGGCGGGTTTCGCGGTGACAACGCTGTCGCAGGCCGCGGCGGGTGAGCGGCTGCCGTCCCTCGCGGTCGTGCGGGGGTACGTACGGGCCTGTGGCGGGGATCCGGCCGAATGGGAGGTGCGCTGGAAGGAGGTCCAGGCGCAGACGGCCGCGATGGAGTGCGTGGACGGTGAGGAGGCTTCTCCTCCCTACCGGGGGCTGGCCCGGTTCGAGCCGCATGACCACGGACTGTACTTCGGCAGGGAACGGCTTGTCGGGGAGTTGGCCGAGCTGGTGTGCGGGCATCGGTTCGCGGCGGTGTTCGGGGCCTCCGGCAGCGGTAAGTCCTCGCTGCTGCGGGCCGGGCTGATCCCCCGTCTGCGCAAGGAGATCGCGGACCGGGGCCGCCCGGCGGTGCTACGGGTGCTCACTCCTGGGGACCGGCCCGCCACGACGTACGGGCATCTTCTGGCCCCTGCGGAGGGTGAGCCGGAGAGCTGGGTGCTGTTCGACCAGTTCGAGGAGGTCTTCACCCTCTGTCGGGACAGGGCTGAGCGGTCCCGTTTCATCGATCTGCTGCTCGCCGCCCGCGATCCGCGCAGCCCGCTGCGCGTACTCATCGTTGTACGGGCCGACTTCTACTCGCGGTGCGGTGAGCATCGAGAGCTGGCGGAGGCGCTCCACGGTGCCGGGCTGCTGGTCGGGCCAATGACCGCGGAGGAGTTGCGGGAGGCGGTGACGAGGCCGGCGCAGGCGGTGGGGCTTCTGGTGGAACGGGAGTTGACCGCGCGGATCGTCGAGGAGGTTCTCGACGAGCCCGGCGGATTGCCGATGCTCTCGCACGCCATGCTGGAAACCTGGAAGCGGCGCCGGGGCCGGATGCTGACCCTCGCCTCGTACGAGGCTGCGGGTGGGGTGCGCGGTGCGATCGCGGCGAGTGCCGAGCGGGTGTACGAGGAGCTGACCCCGGACCAGGCGTGCGCGGCCCGCCAGCTGTTGCTGCGGCTGGTCGAGCCCGGACGCGGCGCTCCGGACACCCGGCGCCCGTTGACCGTGGCCGAACGGGACGAGTGGGTGGGCCCGGACGTGCCGGTGGTGGTCGAGCGGCTCGCCCGCGCCCGCCTGCTGACGGTCGACGAGGAAGGCGTCCACCTCGCCCATGAGGCTCTGATGACCTGCTGGCCCCGGCTGCAGGGCTGGATACAGCAAGATCGTGAGCGGCTGCGTCACCACAGGGCGCTGACCGAAGCGGCCCGCGCCTGGCTGGAGCACGACCGCGACCCCGGCGCGCTGTACCGGGGGAGCCGGCTGACGCTTGCGGAGGAACTGTTCCCCGATCCCGTGCGGGACCACACCTTGACCCTGGTGGAACGGGAGTTCCTCCTCGCCGCCTTCGCGGCTCGGGAGGCGGAACGCCGGGCCGCTGTCCGCTCCGCCCATCGGGCGCGCTCGCTGACGGCCGCTGTGTCGGCCTTCCTGGCGGTGGCGCTGATCGCGGGCTTCGTGGCCTGGCAGCAGCACAGGGACAATCAACGCCAGACCACCGACACCGTGGCCCGCCGGGTCGCCGAGATCGCCGAATCCCTGCGCACCACGGATCCCCGCACCGCGCAACTGCTCGGCGTCGCGGCCTGGCGCATCGCACCGCTGCCCGAGTCCCGGCGGGCTCTGATCGGCGCGCTCGCCCAGCCCGAGACCGACTCCTTCACCGACTCGGCGGCGGGGAACGGCTCATCGCGCTTCCTCGTCGACTCGGGCCGGACGCTGCTCAGCGCCGAAGGGCGGACCTGGCGGACCTGGGACGTGGCCGACCACCGCCAGAGCGCCCAGGGTCGGCTGCCGGACGGTGAGGTGTTCTCGGCCGGACCGGACGGCCGGATGCTCGCCATCTCCGGGGAGCACGGCATGCGGCTGTGGGACCGGCGCACCGGCCGGTGGTCCGGGCCTCCGCTGCGGGCGGACGACGCCGTGGATCTGGACGCAAGTGGACGCGGCTACCTGACCACGAGCCTGGGCGATGACCGGGTGGAACTGCGAGCCGTCACGGACGGTCGGCTGCTGTTCGAGACCCGCGCGGGTGACCGGGCGAACGTGGCCGCGAGCGCCGACGAGCATCTGGTGGCCGTCTGCCCCACCGGCCAGGCTCCCCAGGTCTGGGACGTAGCCGGTCACCGGAGGCTGTCCGGTGGCTGGGACCGCTCCGGCGCCAGTTGCGACGACCGGAACTCGGCGATGGTCTTCGGCGGCGGTGGCCGGCTCGCCGTCGTCTCGGACCATGAGGTCCGCGTCTGGGACACCACTTCGGGACGCCAGGTGGCCGACCTCGACGTCCCGGGCGTGTTGTACGCCGCGTTCAACAAGGACGGCAGCTTCCTGGCGACCGCCGACGGCGACGAGATCAGCGCCTGGCGGCTCTCGTCGCCGGCCGAACCGGTCTTCCGCCACCCCCTGGACAACCAGGATTTGTACGGCGGTCTCGCCTGGGATCCCGCCCGTCCCCTCCTGCGCTACCTCGAAGCGGGCACCACCCACACCCTGGACCTCACATCGGCCGTCACCTCCGCCTGGAACGACGAGCCGGTGGATGCCGTGCTCCTCAGCCCGGACGGCCGCACGCTCGCGACCGCCGAGCGTTCCGGCAGCGCCTACCGCTTCCAACTGCGCGACACCCGTGACGGACACGTGGTGCGGACGCTGCCGTCCCCACCCCCACCCCCTCCTGCCCCGGGCGACCCCGCCGATGCGGTCGCCGCGCAGGGCACCAAGGCCCTGATGGCGTTCAGTCCCGAAGGCACCTCGCTCGCGTACGGTGTCTCAGGCCCCGGCCAGGGCGCGGCCTCTCAGCGCCTCACCCTCTGGGACCTGACGCGCCGTCGCACACGGACCACGCTGGACCTCACGGAGCCCTCGCCCGACGCTTCGGTGGCCACAGTGGCCCTGGGCCCCGGCGGCCGGGACCTGTACGCGGTCCGCCTGTCCGATGGCGACGGGCTGAACGACGAGGTGTGGGACGTCGCACGCCGTCGCCGCACCGCCGTGTTTCCAGGGTCGACCGATCTCGGGCTGGCCGTCCGCCCTGACGGACGGCTGCTTCTGCGCGGAGACCGCGCGGTCCGTCTGCCGTCCGGGAGCCTCACCCTGCACAACCTTGTCGGGGGTGACCGGGTCGCTGATCTCGCCTTCGCTCCCGACGGCTCCCGGCTGGCGGCAGGCGACGTGTCCGGGCGGGTTACGTTGTGGGACGGCGATCTCGAACACCGGGCAGGTGTGCTGCGCAACGTCTTCCCCACCGCGGCGGGCGACATGGTCGAGCAGATGAGCGCCCTGGCGCTGAGCCCGGACGGCCGCACCCTGGCCGTCGGAGGTGACGCGGGCACGCTCCAACTGTGGGACCTCGGCACCCGGCAGCCCTTGGGCGGCCCACTGAGCACTCCCGGCGAGAAGATTGGCTCCCTTGCCTTCAGCCCCGACAGCACAACGCTCTACGCGGCCGGTCCCCATGCCCTGCTCCAGCGCTACCCGGTCGATCCCACCCGGGCCGTCACCCGGGTCTGCGCCCGTGCGGGCGGCGCCACGTTGACGAGGGCCCAGTGGCGGTTGTACGCGTCCGAGGTGCCGTACCGCCGGGTGTGTGGCGGCTGACCGGATCCGCACACCGCTGGTCTCGCGCACACGGGCCGCTGCCCGGGTCAGGCGATGGCGGCCTTCTGCCGGCCACCGTTCTTGGCGGTGCCCGGGATGTACCAGAGCCGCTGCTTCCAGTTCGGGACCGAGTTCCCGACCTCCCAGTGGAGCTCGAAGGTCCGGTTGGTCTCCCACCACATGTCCGTGAGGTCGTAGCAGCTGTACGGCTTGACGGGCCGGGGCGTGGAGGTGGCCCAGTCGTGGTACTGGTTGTAGCCGACGATGTAGAACTTCTGGTTCGCCGGACGCTTGTTGCAGATCTGCAGCCGCACCGAATCGACGCTCTTGGCGGAAGAGGCGGATCACTGAACGGTCACCGTGCTTTCGGGTAGAGGGAGTTGGCTGCGGGACTCAAGCCAGCATGCCCTTGGCCCGTAGCCACGCCGTGGCGGCCTGGTCGGGGCTCTGGCCGTTGGTGACGGCCGAGGCGAGGAGGGCGAGCTGGCCGGTGGTGAGGGTGGTGTCCAGCCGGGCCAGTGCGGTGCGGGTGGCCTTGCCCGCGTAGTCGGAGCCGATCAGGGGGAACACGTGGTCCGGTGGGATGACCCCCTTGGGGTCGGTCAGCACCACCAGACCGTCGCGGGCGATCGCCGGATCCGTGCCGCGCAGGACCTGGAGGTCCGCCGGGCCGGACGTGCCCACCGGGGTGAGCGGGACGCCGTACGCCGCGCTCAGCGTGCCCGCCGATGGTGCCTGGGACGCCCCGGCAGCCGGGCCGCCCAGGGTGAAGCGGCGGTGCGTGTCGGCCAGATCGGCGAGGCTGCGCAGGTCATGGTGCCGGGCGGTGGCCCGGCTGACGGCGATGACCGGGCCGTGCTGCGCGGCGGCGGGCGGCAGCGCGGTGATGCCCACGGGCAGCACCATGCTCAGCGTTCCCCCGATGTCCCCCGGGATGCTGCTGGTGCTGCCCAGGGCGCGCAACAAGGTGGTCTCGTACGCGGGGGCCAGGGTGAGCCGACCGGTGACGACGGCCTTGGCGGTGTCAGCTGGGCTCGCGTAGGAGGAGCGCGCCAACGTGACCTGTTCACCGGCGTCGGTCAGCAGTTTCTCGTACAGGGCGGCGACGACACGGCTCTCGGGTGAGTGGTCGGCGCCGAGCGTGATCGGTCCCTGGCCGGGGTCGCCTCCGCTGGCGTAGGTCCCCTGCTGCTGTTGCCCGTGCCCGCAGCCCGAGAGCAGCAGTACGGCCGTCACGGCCGCCGGCACCACCCAGGCCCGGCACCGGGCAGTCCTGTGTGCGGTCATGTCTGTTCCCTCAGGAGGCCCGCCGCCTGCCCCGGCCCGGAGGGGGGCCGGCGCAGACGGCGGGAGGAGGTGGTTGCTCAGCGGCAGTGGGACGAGCGCTCGGCGGAGGTCATCACGCGGTCGTCGGGGGCGACGAATCCGGTCTTCCCGGTGGGACCGGACTCCTTGTAGTTGTTGATGTACCAGATGTAGTGGCCGTAGAAGCGCTTGCCGAAGTGGATTTCCCACCAGCCCGTGGCCTGCTGCTTGGCGGTGCCGCGCTTGATCCATCCGACGTCGCCCGGCGAGACGTTGATCGTGGTCGTCTGACCCGTCGTGTGCGAGGTCAGCCAGGTGTGGGTGTAGGTGGTTTCTATCTCGATCTTGAAGATCTTCTCGATCTCCATGCTCGCGCCGAGACTGACGCCGACGGAGTTGGTGGAGCCGGTCGTGTCCGTCCAGTTGACCGTGGTCGTATTGACGTTTCTGCCGCAGTTGTAGAGCAGGTCGCCAACCGTGTGGATCGGGCCGATGTAGCTGGTGTAGCTCTGGGGGTGGAACTCGCAGACGTCGGTCTCATGGTTGTTGCATGCCTGCAGCAGCCGGGCGGGGCCCGGATCGGTGTCCGCCGAGGCGCTGGGGGCGGCGATCAGCGAAGCCCCGAGGGTGAGAACTGCGATGGTCCCGGCCGCTCGGCCCTTGATGGATCTGTTCTTCAGACGCGTGAATGCCATTGGCTGGTGGTCCTCCTGGGTGGGTCCCGTCCAGCCCCGGCCCCGGCAGCGTTGCGCGACGACGGGCTGGAAGGTCGAGGACCAGCTGTCGAAGCCGACGCTGAGCGCCCGCAACGCAAACCCGCTGGTCAGTAACGAGTCTTGGCGCGGGGAAGTTGTTCATCAACCCGGATCTTGAGGCCGAACAACTTGATGCGTCGGCCTCAAGGCCGGAAGTACAGGTTCTCGACGCCGACTTCGGACCTCAGCCGTACAGCCGTAGACCCTCCAGCAGCTATCAAGCGGCGGTCTGGAGGGCCGGGTCGGCCGGTGCCGGATGCTGCCCCGGGCGCGTCTCCAGCGGAAACCATCCGGGTGCAGCAACGCCGACGACCAGGAGGAATCGAGGTCGACGCCGCGGTCGCGGGGCAGAGGCTCGGCCAGTGCCGGAAGAGTCTGGACGACACCTTGGGCCGCGGTCTCGTCCAGGGCCTCGAACCCTGCATCGAGGAATCGGTGCACCGGATCCCGGGACCGTAACTGCCGTCGTACGCGGAGACTTGGGCCGGTGATGGCTCCACCAATAGCGGCTTCATCACCATGGCAACCCCTCCCATCAGGTCGCCCACCCAAGCCACACCACACACTGTCAAGATCACTCAGCGCGCCGCACCGCCACTGGTGGGGGTCATCTCATCGTGTCTGCCGTGCGTACGGTGCGACGGTGATCTTGTCGACCAGGGGCGCGTAGCGGGAGCGCAGCAGTACCCCGGGGAAGGTGTCCGAGGCGTAGCTGGTGCCGTCGAAGTTCGGCAGCTCCTCGGACCGGAAGGTGATCGTGTTCTTCCCCTTCTTCAGCTGGACGGGGACGGTCAGCTCCCAGAAGTTGTTCTGGTGGAAGCTGTGCGGGAAGCCGACCCGCCGGGTCTCGCCGCCGTTGACGATCAGGTCGGCGTATCGGGCGAGCGGGTCAGGGTTGTAGTGGGTTGCCTCGGCCTGCTCCGGATTGGAGTAGCGGATGCGCAGCGCGTACAGGCCTGCCCGATCGGCGGCGACGGTGAACGTCGCGGTGTTGTCGTTGCCCGGGGCGCCACCGATGCCGGTGATCGCGGTTCCGCCGGTGGCCAGGCTGAGCGGGGTGAGCGCGGCCGAGCCCGCGAGCTTCGCGTCCGTCGCCTCGTACGTACGCGTCGGGAGCGCGCCCTGCGTCGGCGTGACCGTGAGACGGTCGACGAGGGTGGTGGACGAACCTCCGGTCAGCGTCACCTTGTTGACGCCGCCCGACAGGGAGACCGCCACGCGGCTCCCGCCTTTGGCTAGGCGCAGGACGTCGTGCCCGTTCACGGACAGCCGGGCGCCCGTGCCGCCGAGGGTGTCGACGTCGAGTGTCGCCTCGCGGTCAGCAGGTGAGTACACCCAGAACGTCGCCGTCTGGCCCTTCGCGAGCCGGGCCGCTCCCGAGCCGGTGGCGGGGGCCTTGGTGTGCTTCGGCAGGTCGTGGACGGGCCGTGCCCCGCCGTCCAGCCAGGCCAGTTCGCCCTCGTAGACCTGGGTTTCGGCCGAGGCGCGGGGGAGGGAGAGGGTGAGGCGGTCGACGATGGCGTCGCCCTTGGTGACGCGCTTGCCGTCGAGGCTCCTGGCGGAGAGCGTCAGGGTGTGCTTGCCCTTGGTGAGCTTCACCTTGGTGTCGGTGTGGTCCCACACCACCCACTTGTAGCCGAGCGGCAGGTTGAGCTCCTGTTCGCTGTCCGCCGCGCCGTCCACGCGCAGGAAGACATTCGTGGGGCCCTGCTCCTTCACGTTGTCATAGGTGTTGAGGGAGTTGGCGAAGACGCTCAGGTCGTAGGTGCCGTCCTCGGGCACGTCCACCGTGAAGTCGAGTGTCATGTCCGAGCCGGTGCGCAGACCGCCCACGCTGTAGCCGCCGGAGGTGTAGAACTTCGACACGTCACGGGGCGAGCCTTCCGGCCCGTTCTTCGTGTAGCCGGACCCGGTGTGGGCGGCGTCCTCCGCCTCGTACGAGTCTTGCCAGACGGTCGACGCGGACTGCGTGCCCTTCGCCTGCCCGGCCGGGCTGAGGACGATCTCGTACGCGGAGGACTCCTTCAGCGCCGGCAGTGAACCGCTGCCGAAGTCGACGGATACAGTGCCGTCGTCCCCCACCTTCAGGTCCGTCTCGGTGAGCAGCTTCGGCCCGGAGGAGTCCCCGACCTGCCCGCTCCACTCGATCTCCCGCACCCAGGCGTGCACGCGCTTGCCGAACACCTTCTTCGGGACGCCCGAGAAGGTGATGTGGCCCTTCCCGGTGGAGCCGCCGAAGATCAGCCGGGCCTGCTTCTTCTTCTCGTCGAGGGTGGCGACGCCCTGCATGGTGTAGTTCTCGCCGGGGAACGGCGGGGTCACCGTGACGGTGTGTCCGCTCATCGAGGCGTACGAGTTCAGCAGCCACCACTGGCCGTTGCCGCGGTTGGACTGCACCGCGGAGTCGGAGAGATTGCCGTCGATGTTCCAGTAGGCGATGTCGGCGTCCACCTTGGACTCCTCGATCGCGGACACCCACTGGATCATCTGGCCGGGGACGGAGGTGTGGTAGTTGAAGGCGTACTCGTTGATGTTGATGGGGAGTTGGGTGCCCTCGCGGCTGGTGCCCTTGAACAGCTCCTTTTCCCACCCCCGGTACTTGGCGACGTTCTCGCGCACCGCCTCCGGGTGGCTGAGCTCGTGCCAGGTGATCACCTGTGGGAGGGTTCCGGCGGCCAGGGTGTGGGTGAGGAAGCCCTTCACCTGGTCGTACAGAATGCTGGTGTTGGGGCCGGAGATCCGGGCGTCGGGCATCTTGCTCTTGATGAGCTTGTAGGCGTCGTCCCAGGCGGCGAGGAAGTTGTCGGGGTCGTTGAGCCAGCTGACGCCGTTGTAGCTCCACTCGCCGGTGCCGAACATGTTGCCCTCGGGCTCGTTGAACGGCACGAAGACGACGTTGTCCTGGTACTCCTCCGGCAGCTTCAGCACCTGGTCGACCTGCTTGGCGATCTTCTCCTCGTAGAGCTTGACCTTCTCCGCGGGGGTGTCGCCCGGCCACTGGTAGGGGAAGCCGCGGTGGATGTCGGTCATATAGATGTACACGTCGCCGTCGGTGGAGTCGGCCAGCGGCTTGACCACCTCCAGCGCGTCGGCACCGGGGTGCTGGGGGCCGTCCTGGGCCTTGGTGGAGACGGTCCGCAGGCCCATGCCCTCGATGAGGTTGTTGGTGGGGACGTCCGGCCCGTACACGCCATAGAGGGTGCCCGAGGCGCCGCCGTGGAACGTGCCGGTGTCCGAGCCGAGATCGACGGTGAGCTGGCCTTCACGGACCACGGTGACGGTTGCCTTCACCTCGCGTCCGGCGGCGTTCCCGGCGACGGTGAACGTCCCCGGTTCGGCGTACTCGTCGGCCGGTACGGCGTCCCAGGTGATCGGGGTGTCGCGGTCGTAGCCGTCCGAGAAGGTGGAGCGGACGGCGGCGGGGAGAGACGGGGCGGTCCCGGTCGTGGTGCGGGCCTCGAAGGACGTCTGTGCGAGGTCCTGGAGGGTGGGCAGGTCCCCGACCGTGCCGGCCACCTGCTCGGAGCTGAGCGCCGAGTGCCACACGGTGAAGTCGTCGATGGCGCCCTTGAGCAGGGGATCCGGCCAGAAGGACTTGCCGATGTAACCGGCCGCCGTGGCGGAACTGTCCAGCAGGTCCTTGGCCTTGATGCCGGTCTTGGCAGAGGAGACCGCCACGCCGTCGAGGTAGGTGGTGAGCCGGCCGGCGGAGGTGTCGAGGGTGACCGTGACGGTCTTCCAGGCGTCCGCCGGGAGCATCGCGTACCCGTCCACCTGTGTTTCCGCACCCCCGCCCGCGGTCGTGACAGCGGTGCGCAACAGGCCGTTGCCGGCGTAGGGGGTGGCGAAGAGGTACTTGGTGGTGTTCGTGCCCAGGTCGAAGATCCGCTGCCAGGACGACTTGTCGCCGCTCCACTTCACGCGGGCGGAGACCGTCAGATCGTCGGTGTCGGCGAGCACTTCGCGGGGCAGGCGGACGTACGCCCCGCTGGAGGTGGATGCTCCGCCGGGCAGGGCCAGCGCCCTGCCGCCGTCCGAGCCCTCGACGGACTCGGCGGTGGAGCCGTTCACCAGAGTCGCCGACAGGCCGTTGCCGGAGCTGTCGGTGATCTCGCCGGAGGAGGGATCGTCCTGGTCGAAGGTGTAGCGGGCGACGGGTTCGGGTGTGTCGGCCGCCTGTGCGGGGGCGGTGGGTGCGGTCAGCAGGCCCACGCCGAGAGCGACCGCCACGGCGGCCGGAACCAGGCGCCGGGCGGATCTGTCAGCGGATGGCATGGAAGTCGTCCTCAATCCTTGGGGGATGGCAAGTCGAACCGATTCGACTTCTCCTGTCTGAAGGCGGAGAACACTTCGAGGTGGCAGGCGTTACAACTCGCATTTCTATGTAGGGGAGTTGATGCCTGGGGAGCGATCGGGCGGCCCCTCTTCGTCGAACCGGTTCGGCGAAGCTAGCACCGGCTTGCCCGGCCAGCAATCCCTCCGACATCAGCTCTTTGCTGTTCCTTGGCGTATCGAAGAGGGAACACTCAGGGCTCTGGTGGCGATAAGTCGGGGTTTCCCTCAGTCGGCGTGAACGCGGGGGGCACTCTTGAAGACGCCGCCGAAGGCGAGGACGCCGGCGAGCCGTTCCTGCGGAGCCGAGGTCATCCCGACCGCGTGCAAGAAGCGTGTCACCGTGCCCTCGTGAGAGGCGACGTCCACGACGGACGACCGCCCGTCCACGAGTCCGACGCCTTCTGCGGGGTGGTCGTGGACGACACGGCCCCTTTCGATACGCGGGGCGCCAAGGTCAAAGCGGCGGACCGCCGCGCAATCACGGACCGGATCCCGTTCGGCCGGGTGTGTCGGGGGAACGAGCCGCTGCACGGGAGCAATGCCGAGTGCTCGCCGCCGACTTCGCCACTCCCAACCTGTCTCAGGGCTGCGCGGGTTCGCAAGGGGCCAACTGTGTCTCCCGGCGCCCGGGACCGGGGCGCGGTCGGGTTGCGCGCTCGCGCGGGAGCAGTCGTCCGCCTCATTCGGAGCCGTCTCTCTCAGCGTGTCGGCAGAGACTGCTCCACGGTCAGTCGGCGGAGTGCGAGGTGGGCGTAGAGGGCGGCGCCGTCGCAGAGGACGGCGTCGTCGAAGGCGGCGAGCGGTGAATGGTTGTAGGCGGCGCTGTCCGGGTCCGCGTCGGAGGGTGTGGCACCGAGGGCGACGAACGAGCCGGGTATCTCGTCGAGGACCCGGGAGAAGTCCTCCGCGCCCGGCTGCGGGTGCGCCGCCCAGGTGAAGCGCTCCTCGCCGTGCAGTTCGGCGACGGTGTCGGCGACGAACTCCGCCTCGGCGGCGTTGTTGACGGTGGCGGGGTAGCCGTCCTGGTAGTCGATTCCCGCCTCCACACCGTGGGCGTCCGCGACACCGCGCACCACCCGGACGATGCCGTCTCTGGCCCGAGCGCACGCGCTGGGGGAGAAGGAGCGGACGGTCGCTTCGAAACGCACCTCTTCGGGGATGATGTTGTGCTGGGTGCCGCCGTGCATCGAGCCGACGGTGACCACCACGGGGTCGTTGACGTCGAAGCAGCGGGTCACCAGGGTCTGCAGGGCGAGGACCATTTCGCAGGCGGCGGGGATCGGGTCGCGCGCCAGGTGTGGCATGGACCCGTGTCCGCCGGCGCCCCGAACGGTCACGTAGGCCGTGTCGGAAGCGGCCAGGATCGGACCGCGCCGGGTGGTGAACATCCCCTGCGGCAGCCCCGAACTCGTCACGTGCAGGGCGTACGCGGCGACCGGTCGTTGTCCGGCGGCCTCGAGCACTCCCTCGCGGAGCATGTGGCCTGCGCCGTCCTGGCCCTCTTCGCCGGGCTGGAACATGAACACCACGTTCCCGGCCAGCCGGTCGGTGTGCGCGGCCAGCAGCCGGGCCGAACCGGCGAGCATGGTCGTGTGCAGGTCGTGTCCGCACGCGTGCATCCGGTCGGCCGCCGCGGCGTACGGGAGACCGGTGCGCTCGGTGACGGGCAGCGCGTCCATGTCACCGCGCAGCAGCACGGTCGGGCCGGGCGCGTATCCTCGCAGCACCGCGGTGACCGAGCTCAGGCTCCTGCCGAGGGTGACTTCCAGCGGCAGCCCCGCGAGCGCTCGCAGGACCGTCTCCTGGGTACGTGGCAGGTCGAGGCCGATCTCGGGTTCGCGGTGCAGGCGGTGCCGCAGGTCGACGAGGTCGCCCTGTAGCGTGCGTGCGTCCTCACACAGAGACATCGTCGGCCTGCCTCCCGGTGGTGGTCGCGGCAAGCGGCGCGGTGGAACTCAGGTCGGCGACCAGTCCCGGGACACGTCTCATGGTGAAGAGGCCGGCCAGCGGCACCAGCAGGCAGATGGTGACGTAGTACGGAATGGCCGCGCCGGCGCCCCTGCCGTGCATCCACTCGGCCAGCAGGGGGAACGTACCGCCGAAGGCGGTCACCCCGACAGCGGCGACCAGCCCCGCGGCCATCGCCCGGACCTCTGTCGGGTACAGCATTCCGGCGAGGACGTTGCCGAGCGCCAGCAGGGGAGCGAGCAGGACACCGAGTGCCACGGCCACCACCTGGAACGGCAGCAGGCCGTACTGCATGGCGTACAGCAACGGCGGCAGGCACATCGGCTGAAGGGCGAGGCCGGTCCGCAGCACCCGCAGGGGGCCGAACCGGTCCGCCGCCAGGCCACCGGCCAGCATCGCGACCAGCACGAACACCAGGACGAGGGTCATGAACGAGGAGGCGTAGGCCTGCTCCGCCGCACCGATTCCGGCCGCGTACGTGGGCAGGTAGAGCAGGCAGAAGTAGAAGCTGACGGTGCTGCCGACGGTGAACAGGAGCTGGGTGAGCGCGGACCAGCGGTGGTCGCGCAGCGCGGCACGGATACCGGGGCGTGGGGCAGCCTCGGCCTTCACGCGCAGGAAGTCCTCGCTCTCCGGGGCGGACCGGCGGACCCACAGCGCGGCGAGGCCGACCAGGGCGGCCGCGCCGAAGCCCCAGCGCCAGCCGCCCTCGGCCAGGCCTTCCTTGCCGAGTACCGCGTACATGATCGCTACAACACCGAAGGCGAGCAGGGAACCGACCACGTTCCCGCTGTAGGAGACCGCGCTGAACAGGAACCGGCGCGTGGGCGGCGCGGTCTCGGTGACGTACGCGGCGACGGTCGGTGCCTCGCCGCCGTAAGCCAGGCCCTGCACCAGACGGAACACCACGACGAGGACACCCGCCCACACGCCGATCGTGCCTGACGACGGGGTCACCGCGAGACCCAGGCTGGCCGCGGAGATACCGGCCATCGCCACGACCAAGCCCGTCCGGCGCCCGCGGACGTCGCTGATCCTGCCGATCACGACGCTGCCCAGCGGCCGGGCGACGAAGCCGACGGCGAATCCCGCGTACGCCGCGAGCAGGGAGCCGGCGCCGGCGCCGCCGAAGAGTTCGGCCGCGAAGAACGGGACCAGAACCGCGTACATGCTCCAGTCGAAGGACTCGACCACCGAGCCCACTGTCGCCGCTGTGAGTTCTCGCCGTCTGCCCGTGGAAGCTGCTGTCCGGACCCTGGGATCTGTTGCCATGTGTGCCATGCCGTCACCTTTTGCGTGTGTTCCCGAATGACACGACAGAGGATGCGCAGGGGTGTGATTACACTCGCCGATGTGCAGGATTATGTTGTTGACAGGAGTCTGATGCGGGATTTCGTCGAACTGGACGAGCTGGAGCTGAAACTTGTCAACGCGCTGCAGATCAGTCCGCGTGCGTCCTGGACACTGATCGCCTCGGTGCTGGACATCGATCCGGCCACCGCTGCCCGTCGTTGGCAACGTCTCGTGAGGACCGGCCGGGCGTGGATCTCGGTGTATCCCGGGGCGGCCGGTGTCGGTGCGGTACTCGTGGTGTTCGTGGAGGTCGGGTGCGCGGCCGGAACCGCGGACGCCGTGGCGGAACGGCTCGCCGCCGACACACGGGTGGCCACCATCGAGCACATCACCGGCGGCAGCGACCTGTTGCTCACCGTTCTCGTCGGCGGACTCGCTGCCCTCTCCGAGTTCCTGGTCACGGACCTGGGGGTCATTCCCGGCGTGACCGGTACCCGCGCCCAGGTGGCCACGCGAATTGTCGCCGAGGCCGCCCGGTGGACCCTGCGGGCGCTGACGGCCGCCCAACGGCAGCGGATCCTGAGCGGCGGACCGCGGCCGGTCGAACAGACGCCCCGCCCCATCGGGTCCCGCGACCTACCGCTGCTGACCGCTCTGTCCGCCGACGGCCGTGCTTCCTACAGCCACCTCGCCGACGCCAGCGGACTGAGCATCAGCACCGTGCGCCGACGTCTCGACTCGCTGCTGGTCTCCAAGCGTGTGATCATCCGCTGCGAGGTGGCCCAGCCGTTGTCCGGCTGGCCGGTCGCCGCCTCGCTCTGGTGCCGGGTACCGCCTGCCCGGCACGACGCCGTCACCTCCCAGCTCGCGTCACTGCCGGAGACGCGGCAGTGCGTCGGAATCACCGGTGGCCGGGCGAACCTGCTGCTGACGGTGTGGCTGCGGTCGGTCGCCGACATGCAGGTGCTCCAGGCCGCGCTCGTCGAACGCATCACCGACCTGGAGGTTCTCCACACCGCGCTCGCACTGCGCCAGGTCAAGCGCATCGGGCGGGTTCTGGATCGACACGAGCACGCCCGTGAGACCGTTCCGCTCGACCTCTGGCCGCTCACGATCGGGGTGTGACCGGACCCCGCCGTCCTGGCGTCTTCACGCCGCCGCGCGGTCCTTCCTCGGGCCGACGGCATGCTGTGCGGAGCGAGTGTTCGGCTTCAGCTCCATAAGGGCGCGCTGGTCCTGCCGGCAGATTGACTCCAAGCCCCCCGCTGCCATCTGCGGCCTCGGTCCGCCAGGCCTGGCGGACCGGCTCGTCGGCCGGAGTGTGCCCAGGACCGGCGCGGTGCCCGCGAGCGTCCTGGAGTCAGTCTGCCGGACGCCCCGACACGGGAATCGCAGCGGTGTCCTCTGAGGCGATTCGGCTGATGCGCTCCGCCTCCAGCGCGCAGTACAGCTCGGCGGACGCGACGGGGTCCTGCAGTTCCCGGCCGGTGAGTTCCGTGACCTTGGCCAGGCGGTACCGGACGGTGTTCCGATGGCAGCACAGTGACCGCGCCGTCCCGCTCGCGGAGCCCTGTTCCCGGAACCAGGCGCGAAGAGTGTCCAGGAGCATGTCCCGCTCCCGGTCGGGGCGTTCCAGCAGCGGGCCGAGCACCGACCGCATGAGGTCGCGGGACATCTCGGGCTCGCCGGCGAGGAGTACCGCGATCGGTGACCGCTCGCAGCGCACCACCTGGCCCGGACCGGCCGTGGCCATCGCCAGACGAGCCTGGCGATGGGCCCGCGGCGCCTGTTCGAGGGTGGCGAACCGCTCGCTGACACCGACGCCCTCGGCCGCGATCGAGGAGAGGTGGCCGCAGAGACGCTCCATGGAAAAGGCGCCGGTGAGTCCCACGATCCCGACCTGGTGGGCCAGGTCGGTGCGCCACGCGGAGCCGACACCGGCCGCGGTGAGTGTCCGCTCGATGTCGGCGAGCGGACCGGCACCCGGAGTCGCTGCGGCCGCGACGACCACCAGCTGTCCGGCGCGGGGCAGCCCCAGGGTCTGCGCCAGTTCGCGCATTCCCGTGGCTCTGGTGACGTGCCCGGTCAGGACGGCCGCCAACGCACCTTCACGGCGCCGTGCGTCGAGGGCGTCCTGCAGGTGGTCGGCCTCTCGGTACCTCTCGGTGAGGGCCTGGGAGAAGTCGTCGATGATTCCCCACACCTGCGTGACGTACGCGAGCATCGCCTCCCGGGTGCCGGCGTCGTCGCCGGCCGCATCGACGAGCCTCTCCCACACGTAGGTGCCGCCCAGCCGGTAGGCCCGCAGGACCACTGACAGCGGCACGCCCTGTTCGGTACGCAGGCGCCCGGTCTCGCGCGGGGCGTCGAGACCGGGGCCGGGACGCCCTGCCAGCCTGGTGAGCATCGCGTCGATGTTGACGCGGTGGACGGCGGCGAGCTCGTCCCGGCCGAAGTTGTCGGCGTAGAAGGTCTCCTTCTCCATGATCAGCCGAGCCAGGCCGTCAGCCAGCTCGCCGGACCTCGCCAGGAGTACGTCACAGGCCGCGACGATCCGCGCGTCCGGCCGTGCCGGTGTGCTCCCACTGTCCGTGTCCTGCCCCGGACCCGCGTGTTTCCGCATGGCGGTATCCAAACCCTGATTGTGCATGCGCACAAGTCCGGACCTTTGTATTCCGTGCGGGCGAACGTTGCCGTCCAGGGGCGGCCCGCCGGACCATGGGCGGGACCAGTCGACCGGGAGGACGGTGAGCGTGAACATAGCCCTCAACCTGCGGCGATCCGCCGCACAGTACGCAGGGCGGACCGCCCTTCGCTTCGGCGCTTCCGCTCAGACGTACGAGGACCTGGAGCGGCTGAGCCGTCGCGCCGCGGGTCTTGTGCGTGCGCACGGAATCAGACCTGGCGACAGGGTCGGCCTGATGCTGCCCAATGTTCCGGAGTTCGCCGTCCTGTACTTCGGGATCCTCCGGGCCGGCGGGATCGTCGTACCGATGAACCCGCTCCTCAAGGAGGCGGAGGTCGCCCACTACCTGACGGACTCCGGAGCCCGGCTGCTCTTCGTCTGGGCCGGATTCCGGGAGGCGGCCGAAGCCGGGGTCAGGTTCTCGAGGGCGACGACGGTACTGGTCGACCCGGACGGGTTCCCCGGCGTGCTCGCCGGCTCACCGGAGACGGCGGAGGTCGCCGACCGCGGCGGCGACGACACCGCGGTGATCCTCTACACCTCCGGGACCACCGGTCGGCCCAAGGGAGCCGAACTCACCCACGCGGGTCTCGGCCGCAACATAGACATAGCCGTCGACCTGATGGCGATCGGGGCCGACGACGTGGTCTTCGGAGGACTGCCGCTGTTCCACGTCTTCGGACAGACGTGTTCCCTCAACGCGGCCGTGCGGGCAGGTGCCTGCCTGACGCTCCTGCCGCGCTTCGACCCGGCCGAGGCGTTCGAGGTACTGGTGCGGGACCGGGTCACCGTCTTCGCCGGCGTTCCGACGATGTACGTCGCCTTCCTCAACCACCCCGCCGCCACCGCGTACGACCTCTCCCGGCTCAGGGTGTGCGTCTCGGGCGGCGCGGCGATGCCGGTGGAGGTGATGACCCGGTTCGAGGACACCTTCGCGTGCGTGGTCCTGGAGGGCTACGGGCTGTCGGAGACCTCCCCGATCGCGTCGTTCAACCGGGCCGACGCCCGGCGCCCGGGCTCGATCGGAACCCCGGTCGACGGGGTGGAGTTCCGCCTCGTCGACGACGACGGGAAGGACGTGCTCCCGGGCGAGCGCGGTGAGATCGTCGTCCGTGGTCACAACGTCATGAAGGGATACTGGAACGATCCCTCGCAGACCCGGGCCGCCATCCGCGACGGCTGGTTCCACACCGGGGACATCGGGCGTCGCGACGAGGACGGCTTCCACTACGTGGTGGGCCGCAAGAAGGACATGATCATCCGTGGTGGCTACAACGTCTACCCGCGCGAGATCGAAGAGGTGCTCCACAGTCATCCGGCCGTCGGTGAGGCCGCCGTCGTCGGCGTCGCCCACCCGGTGCACGGCGAGGAGGTCATCGCCGTGGTGTCCCTGAGGCCGCACAGCACAGCCACGCCCGAGGAGTTGCGGACGTACGCGCGCGACCGCGTCGCCGCCTACAAATACCCCAGGGCCGTACGCATCGTGGACGAACTGCCCAAGGGGCCGACCGGCAAGATCCTCAAGCGCGAGATCAGAGCCCGGATGTGAGCGCGTGCCGACCGGGTGCACCGCGCCCGCTCCGTCCCGTCCCAAGGACGGGACCATCGGGGAACGGGTCTCCGCGCGTGCTCGCTCCGCCGCACGGCCTGGAGCGGGCCCGGCCCCGCTGACGGCTGGATCGTCCGGCGCGCCGGCGGCCGTGCCACGCCGGACAGGCCAATCCCAGTGATCGACAACCAGTCGGAGGAACGACGTTGACCCAGCACTCCCTCTCCCAGCCGCACCCCGGCAGCGCGGACGGGCCGCCCCGCTTCGACTGCCCCGCGGGAACGGTGATCGCCCGGCGTGACGGCGACCTGATCCGAGCGACCGGCATCCGGTACGCCGGCGCCGCCCGCTTCGAGCGCCCCTGCCCGGAACCGCCCGCCGCCGAACCCGTTCTCGCCATCACGCCGGCCCCGGCCTGTCCACAGCCCCCCGACCCGATCACCCAGCGCATCGTCGGCCCCTACCGGGCGGGCGTCGCCTACGACGAGCACTGCCAGCGGCTGTCCGTCACCCTGCCCGCCGACCTCGGACCCGACGAGCGGTTGCCCGTCATGGTCTGGATCCACGGCGGCGCCTACACCAACGGGGTCGCTGACACCCCGGCGTACGACCCGGCCGCCCTGGTGCGCGAGCAGCGGGTGATCGTGGTCGCGGTGACCTACCGGCTGGGCCTTTTCGGCTACCTGGGGCATGCCGATCGGCCCGCCAACCTCGGGCTGTACGACCAGATCGAGGCCCTGCGCTGGATCCAGCGCAACATCGAGTCCTTCGGCGGAGATCCCGGCAGCGTGACACTGTTCGGGGAGTCGGCGGGCGGCGACGCCGTGGCCCACCTCATGATCGCGGACGGCACTCGCGGACTCTTCCGCCGCGCGATCATCCAGAGCGCGCCGCTGGGCGTCTGGCGCGGCCGGGAGGCGATGACACGGGACATGGCCCGGGCAGCCGAGTCCCTGGACCTGACTCTCGACGCCGAGCAGGTCCTCGCCGCGCTCCCCGAGGTGGCGGCGCAGGCGGCACCGCACGGCCTGAAGGCCGCCATGGCCTTCAGCGTCCAGTACGGTCACGAGCCGCTGCCTCCCGAGAGCGAGGTCTACCAAGCCTGGACCGAGGCGGCCCGGGACATCGACGTGCTCATCGGCCGTACCAGCCGTGAAGCCGCCTTCTACGTGGACTCCCTGCCGCCGTTCGCCAAGCTGGTCAGGATCCCCTTCGCCGGGCGTCTCCTGCGGCCGGTCCTCGTCTCCCTTCTGACCTGGCTGGTCTTCGGCCGCGGCATGACCCGGCTCGTGCGAAGGATGAAGCGCGGCGGCGGCCGGATCCACCGCTACACGGTCACCTGGGGAGCGCGCGACAACCCTCTCAGGGCCGCCCACGCCGCCGATGTGCCGCTGCTGTTTCCCCACCGCGAAGCCTGGACCGGCGCAGCGCTTCTGGGCGGTCTGCCCATGGACCAGGTCGAGAGGGACGGCAGGCCGGTACGCGCCCTGTGGGCCGAGTTCGCCCGCACCGGCACGCTCCCGGACACCACTGTCCCCGGCGTCATCACCGTCCGCCGCGCATGACTGTCGGCCGCCGCCTTGAGTCCCGGCACCCCCAGGACCCCGCGCCGGGTGTCCCGTACGAGTTCCGCGCAGTCCATCCTGAGGAGCCCACGGGCCAGGTCCGGTCATGTTCGGCAGGGGCCCGCGGCTGACCTCGGGCGACCGGGGTCGCGAGCGCAGACGCGGAAGCCCGTCCTCACGACACGGCACCTGCCTGCGGACCGTCGTCCTTCCGCCGGTCTGCCTGGGCTGCGACGAACACTTCGGCAGGACGTCCGCGGCGGCAGACACTGTGGCGCTCCGCCGTGATCGCACCGGAGCGCCAGTCACCGCAGGGGAACGAACTGACCGTTCGCGCGGCCGGACGCGTCGAGCAGTCGTCCCAGGTGCTTGTGCCGCCGGAGGACGACGGACCGGTCCATGATCCGCGCGTGCGGCAGACGAAGCTCCAACTCCGCCTCCAGATGGAGCACCTCCTGCTTCGCGCGGGCACCCGCCGCCACGATCAGGTTGAACGGTCCGGTCGCGCTTCCGGCGAACTGGACCGTCGGCATGCCGTCGAGCACCCCTCGGGCCCCGATCACCGTGGCGGCGGGGGCCTGGATGAAGTACCAGGTGGCGATCGGCCAGTTCGAGTGACAGGCCGCGACATCGGTCCGCAGTACGAGCGACCCGTCGTGCCGCAGGCGGGCGATCGCGTCGCTCACCTGCTGGGCGCTGATGCCGAGCTCCGTGGCCAGTGCCGCACAGGTCGCGCGGCCGTTGCGGGACAGCAGACGGCAGAGGTCGGCGGTGAGCGCCGTCCCGATTCGCTTGGCGGAGCCCGCGCGAGGTGGGCGCGGCGTGGGGATGTGTCTGCGCTGGGTGGGGCCCAACGTGTCGACGGTCCAGTCCGCCCCCTGTCGCAGCATCTCGTTGACGACGTGCGTGCGAACGCTCCGTACGCCGGGGATCGCACCCATGCGGTTCAGGGCGTACTCGGCGAGCTCCGCGTCGTCGCGGACCACGAGCGTCGCGATGAATTCCCGTCGGCCCGCGGTGAGGTCGATCGAACAGATCGCGGCATCGGCAGCGGCGGCGTCCGCGGCCGTGAGCACGGCGTCCGGCTCGCAGACGAACTCCACGAGTGCCAGTGTGCCTCCGGGGTCCGGGCCACCTGGAGCCGCGGTGATCCAGGCGAGCCCCGCGCGCTCGATGCGTGCCCAGCGCCGGGAGAGCGTCACGGCGTCACTGCCGAGCACGCCGGAGAGTACGTTCCAGGCCACTCTCGGCTCTATCTGGAGCGCGTGGATAATCTGCAAATCCAGCTTATCCAGGCTGTTCTGCTGCAATCATCACTCCTTTTACGCGAACTTCGTGCATCTTAGCCGCACTCTGCGCGCGCGGCTGATCCTGGCTGCCGACCTGCCCAGTGCCACCCCACGAACGGGACCATCCCCATGAACGAAGCATCCGCCTCAGGAGACAGCGCCAGAACCAGCGTCGGAGTCGCCCTCCTCCCCACCCTCCTCGCTCTCGAATTCTTCGCCGGAGTCATCCAGGGCTGGATCGGCCCGCTGCTCGGAGAGATCGGTTCCCACTACGGGATCACCGGCGGGGACCTGGGATGGGTCATCGCCGTCGGCCTGCTGTCATCGGCGGTCTCCGTTCCGTTGATGACCAACCTCGCGGACCGGTTCGGCCCCAGACGGCTGTTGGTGGTCGCCGCCTCGCTCACCGCCGCGGGTTCGCTCCTCATCGCGGTCGCACCGACCTTCACCTTCCTGATCGTTGGCTCGGTCGTCCAGGGCCCGATGGCGGCCATGCTGCCGATCGAGATGTCACTTCTGAAGCGGCACCGTCCGGACACGGCGAACCGCGCCGTCGGCGTGCTCGTCGGCGCGCTGACCCTGGGCGTGGCGCTGGGCGCCCTGACCAGCGGCTACCTCATGGAAGCAGTCGACGACCTCGTCGTCACCCAGTTGATCGGCGCGGCCCCGCTCGTCGTGATGACCGTCGTCGTCGGCCTTGTCGTACCCGCCACCGCGGGTGACCCCGGCCGGGCCGTCGACTGGGCCGGGGCGGGCACGTTGGGTGTCGCGCTCATCGGTGTCATGTCGGGCCTCGCGGCAGGGACGAACGTCGGCTGGACGTCGCCGTCCACACTTGCGCCACTCGTCGTCGGCGTGGCCCTCCTGCTCCTCTTCCTCGTCGTCGAGAACCGCGCCCGGATGCCGCTGTTCGACGTGAAGGTGCTGCGTCAGGCCCGTCTTGGCGTGCCGCTGCTGCTCGGTGCCCTCGTCTCCATGCCGCTCTTCGGCTCCGTGACCCCGACCGTGCTCTACCTCGGCGCCGATCCGGCCGAGTCCGGCTACGGGGCGGGCGTGTCCACCGGCGCGATCGGCGGTGTCTTCGCGTTCACGGTGTCGTTCCTGACGGCGGGCACGCTCGTGGCACCGCTCGTCGTGAGGTGGCTCGGTGTGCGGCTCGCCGTGTGCCTCGCGTGCCTGGTGCCGGTCGTCGGGTTGGCGGTGCTCGCCACCGGCCCGTCCGGCACGCTCGTCGTCGCAGCCCTGTTCTCACTCAACTCGCTCGGTACCGGCATCGCCCTCGCGGTCCTGCCCGGTGTCGTCATCGACCGGGCTCCCCAGTCGGCCCCCGCGTCCGTGTCGGGCCTGTACAACACGGGCCGTACGCTCGGCGGGTCGCTCGCGGGAGCCCTCGTGGCGACGATCATGGCCACCTTGGTGACAGCCACCGGCGGCACACCACTGCATGCCTTCCAGGTCATCTGGTACGTGTTCGCCGGCATCCTCGTGGCCGCCGCGCTCCTCGCCCTGCTGCTCGGGTCGCCGCGTCCGCGTGACACATCCGCCCCCACCGCCGAGCCCGCCCGGATCGGAGCGCTCTGATGACCCCCGTCCAGGACCGGGGCACACCTGAAGTCGCGGGAGCGGTCCCGACCGTCCGCCGACAGGTGCGTGCCGTGATCGACACGAACCGGGATCGGCTGGTCGCCCTCAGCCAGGCGATCGGCCACGACCCCGAGCTCGCCTTCGAAGAGCACCGTGCCTCGGCCCGCGTCGCCGACTTCCTCGAAGCCGAGGGCTTCGAAGTGGTCCGCGGTGTCTACGACCTGCCGACCGCCGTCGAGGCGACGTACGGCACCGGTGAGGTCACCGTCGCGGTCCTCGGCGAGTACGACGCCCTGCCCGGCATCGGTCACGCGTGCGGCCACAACATCATCGCCGCCGCCGGGGTCGGAGCCGCCCTCGGGCTTCGCGCGGTGGCGGACCGGCTCGGCATCCGGGTGAAGTTCCTGGGCACGCCGGCCGAGGAACTCGGCGGGGGCAAGATCCTCATGCTCCAGCGAGGTGCCTGGGACGATGCCACCTTCTCACTCATGGTGCACGGAGGGCCGTTCGCCCAGATGGTCTCCCGCGGGATCACCACACAGGCCTACGAGCGGATCGTCGCCACGTTCCGCGGGAAGACCGCGCACGCCGCCTTCGCACCGCACGACGGTGTGAACGCGGGAGACGCGATCACGCTCACGCAGGTCGGACTCGGTCTCCTCCGTCAGCAGCTGCGCAGGACGGTCACCGTCGGGTCCTTCGTCGTCGAGGCCGGCACCGCGACCAACGTCATCCCGGAGACGGGTGTTGTCGAGGTGGAGATCCGCGGCATCGCCGAGGGGGAGTGGAACGACGCGCGCGCCAGGGTGCGGCGGGTGCTCGAAGGGGCCGCGCTGGCGAGTGGGTGCGAGCTGGAGACAGCGCAACCAGAGCTGCCTTACGCACCGTTGAGACATGACGACGATCTCGCGGATCTCTTCGACAAGGTGATGGTCGAGGAACTGGGGTACGAGCTGACGCCACAGCCCGACGGCGGCACCCTCGGCTCGACCGACATGGGCAACGTCTCGCAGTACCTCCCGTCGATCCACCCCATGATCGCCCTGCTCGGTGTGGAGGCCACGCCTCACCACCAGAGCTTCGCCGCCGCGGCGGTGTCGCCCGCGGGTGACCGCGCGGTGATCGACGGCGCCACGGCTCTTGCGCTCGCCGCGGCGGCGGCCGTCGAGGATGACGTGATCCGGCGTAGGCTGCTCGCCGATCAGAGAGGCCGTCCGCGCTACCAGGACAGCCATGGCCAAGCGCTTGGCGTTCCGGTAGCCCGGTGATCGGCACTCGGAGTTCATGGGACGTCTGTGCGTCCGCCGGTCCGCTGGACGGTGACGCGGCTCCCATACACCGAGTCGATCCTGAACCACGCGGCCGAACCGGCGCCTTCTGTCCGCCAGTCCCGCCCAGCCCTGATTGCGCACTCCTCACCGAGGCCCAAGGTCACACCTCCATCGAACAGGGGCCATGAGTGATGAGCCAGCCGGAGAGCGATCAGAGGCGGCCGACGAGCGCGGCAAGGGCGTGGGCACCGGCGGACGTGCCGGTCCGCACCGCCGTCAGGAGTTCCATTCCCTGGGTCCCGCATCGCGCCGTCTCGACGGTCCGGTGTGTCGGATGACGTCGCCAGACGCAGCCTCCCTCACCGCCCGCGGTGTACAGCCCGCACGTCCCTGCCCACGCCGGGGCAGGGACGTGTCCTTTCTCAGGCCCAGGCGGTGACCGGCGCGAAGGAGCTGTCCTCCCGGAAGCCGGGGTTGAGCAGGTCGTAGGGGTCCACCCAGAGTTCGAAGCCGCGGTGCCGGATGCAGCGCCCGGGGTAGTTGTACGACACCAGGCGCACTGACCCACCGGCTGAGCCCGGCAGGGCGTAGAAGGTGGCGTCGGCGTTGAAGGTGGCCGTGCCGTCGGAGGTGGCGGCAACGACACGGAAGCCGAAGTGGCGCAGATAGCGGCCGTCGGAGAGACGGAAGGAGTAGCCGTCCGAGTCGGCGAGGCCAGCCACGATCGTGAGGCTCGCCTGCTGCTTGACGGCGGTTGTACTGCTCGACGTGACCTGTGTCAGGTAGCCGAGACTGTCCGAGCCGTACGAGGCGTAGTACGACGGAAAGTTGACCGACTGGAACGACCGTGTCACGCCCGTCGGCAGGGTGGTGCGGGCCTGCTCGGTCGAGGTGAGCGTGGTGAAGCCGAGGTGGTCGTAGCCGCCGCTGTTGGGGCCGTAGTCACCGCCGCCGCCCTCGGGTTCGACGACCTTCGCCATCGCGGCGGTGTTGGGCACGAACAGCCCCTTGCGCACCGCGTAGTGGTTGTACAGCTGCGCCCAGACCGGGCGGACCTCGCCCCGGCCGGCGGTGGAGATCTCGGTGAAGGTCTGGGACCCCGACCACACGCCCGGCGCGCCGTAGAACCAGTAGTAGTCGGTGAAGGGCACGTCGTCCTCGCCGAGGTTGTACTTGGCGACGTACTCGCACGCCTTCATGAACCGGTTGCTGTCGTAGCCGTAGAGGTCGATGCCCTGGTGCCAGGCCATTTCGCACACGCTGGCCATGAGGCCGATGCCGAGCATGCTGTGGCCCTGGTCCCGGCCGCTCTCCTGCCACTGGGCCAGGCCCTGGTCGGCGTAGACGTAGGGGACGGCGTTGGCTATGGAGCCCATGCCGCCGCCCGTCTTGAAGTAGTTCACGGCCTGGTCGACCTTGGCGGAGTCGTCGCAGAGGACGCCGATGGCCAGGACGGAGGCCATGTTGCACAGGTCCCAGCTGGCCCAGTAGTTGCTGAGGTAGGCGCCGTTGTGGTTGACCAGGAAGTTGTTGTTGAGCGGGTAGAACACGTTCAGCATCATGGTCTTGAACGCGTCGAGGTCGAACCCGCTGTAGCCGCGCAGGATTTCGGCGGCGTTCGCGATCTCGTAGCCGTAGATCCCGGAGGAGAGGAAGACGTCGGCCGTTCCCTGGAGCGAGGTGAGCGTGTTCGACCAGGCGTTGAGGATGGTCGCGGCGCACGCGGCGTACGAGGTGGTGCCGGTGATGCGCCAGCGCAGGGCGTTCTGGTAGGCGGCGGCGATGTCGTTGTAGAGCAGGCCGTAGTTCTCAGGAGTCCCGGCGCCCCGGTAGATGGTGGCGACCGCGCTGGGTGTCCAGGCGCTGGCCGCGTGGGCGTTGGCGGTGAGAGTGTTCCAGCCCGCGGTCCATGGCTGGGCTCCGGCGGAGACCTGGGTGGCAATGCGGGTGAGGTCGGCCGAGGTGTGGAGCAGGCCGGGGTGGACGTACGTCACGGCGGAGGCTGGGGACGCGGTGAGCAGGGGAGTGGTCACGGCCGCGGCGGACACACCGGCCGCTGCCTTGAGAACATCGCGCCGACTGCGTTGGCGGGCGTTGTTTTCCTGCATTTTTCTCTCCAAGTAAATGGCGAGGTTATGGAGTTGTGCGGTGTGAGGCCGCCGCCGGCCGGTGGGGGACGGACGGCGGCGGCATCTCGACCAGGGGCTTGCTTCAGAAGGAGGGCGGGAGGGGGATGAAGGAGCTGTCGGACTGGAGGAGGGAGTTGGTGGAGTCGTACTCGTCCACCCAGAGCTGGTAGTTCCGGTGGCGGACGCACCGGGTGGGGAAGTTGTGCGACATCAGCCGCACCGCCTGGTCGTCACCGGATCCGGTGACGGCGTGGAAGGTCGCGTCCTGCGCGAACAGGGAGGAGTTGTTGTTGGTGTCGAGCCGGATGCGGAAGCCGGAGTGGCGCAGGTAGCGGCCGTCGGCGGAGCGGAACGAGAAGCCGGCGGAGTCGGCGAGCCCGGCCACCACCGTGAAGGTGGCCTGCTCCTTGGCGGTGTCGCCACTGGCGGTGGTGACCTGGCTCAGGACACCGAGGGCGTCGGAGCCGTACGCGGCGTAGTAGGTCGGGAGGGCGACGGCCCGCAGCGACCGGATCGCTCCCACCACCAGCTTGCGGTTGGATTCCAGCAGGTCGTACGAGGCGTACACGGCGTCGATGAGGGCGTCCAGGTCGGCACCGGAGTTCGCGCCCTCGGTCTCGATACGGTCGAGTTCGGCGGTGAAGGCGGTGTAGCTGTCCTCCATGTAGGCCGACGCGTCGGTCCTGCGGGCCGTGGCGAGGACCTGGGCGAGGGTCTCGGCGACCGCGACCACGGAGTCCGCGGAGACCGCGCTGCCGCCGTCCGAGAGCGAGGCCGAGACCTTGAACCAGCGTCTGCCGTGGCGCAGTTCCTTCTGGGTCCAGCTGCGTTCCCGGGTGTCGGTGGCGACCTTGTCCCAGCCGACGGGGCTTTTCAGCGGGTCGGTGGCGGCCGTCTCGGCGTCGGTGGTCCGGTAGAGGGTGAAGCCGACGGCGTCCTCGGGCTTGTTCCAGGCGACGGTGGCCTTGTCGTCCGTGCGGGCGGCGATGTACGGCAGCAGCGCGCCGTTGCGGGCGTCCTGCACCTTGACGGTGGCGAGGGTCGCGTCGCCGGAGGCGGCCACGCCGGCGTGCACGGCGTAGGGGAGGGGCATGAGCATGGAGCCGACGTAGGTCCAGGTGCTGCCCTCGGGTGAGGCGAACGCGACGACCTGGTGGGTCTGGTAGTCGCGGGTCAGCCGCAGGTAGGGGTAGTCGGCGGCGCTGAAGTCGCTGACGTCCGCGGAGCGGGGGGAGCGGACCTGGTCCTGCCAGTCGTGGCGGCTGTCCCGGTCGCGGTTGCCGAGGACGAGCTTGCCGTCGGCGTCGACGCCGAAGTAGAGATAGCGCGTGTTGGCGTCGATCTTGTCGCGCAGCATCAGGCCGGTCAGGGCGCCCCTTCGGTCGTCGACCCGGGCCGTGACGGATCCGCTTCCGGCGAGGACCCGGCTGACGAACAGCAGCGAGTCCTCGATGTCCCGGCTGTCCACCCGGTAGTCGTCGCCCTTGCCGAGTCCGGTGCCGTTCCCGCCGGCGATGGAGATCGTCGCGCCGCTCACGGACGACCTGCCCTTGGTCTGCGAGCCGAGCCGGTCGTCGCGCCAGCAGGTGCCGAGCAGGTTCGCGGACGTCGGTGCCGCGAGCGTGGCCTCGGCGCGCCAGGAGGCCCAGCCGCGCCCGGCGCTGTTCACGGCGGTGACCGAATAGTAGTACGTGCGGCCCCGCTTGGCCTTCGTGTCGCTCCAGTACAAGCCCTTGACGCCGCTCGCGACGGTCTCGTAGTCGCCGCTCTCACGGGTGGCGCGCTTGATCGTGTACGACTCCGCGCCCGCGGTCGACGTCCAGGTGAGGCCGATGTCGTTGTCGCCGGGCAGGGCGGCGGCGTAGCGGACGACGGAGGGCAGCAGAACCTCGGTCGTGCCCTCGGAGAGCCTGAGGATCACTGCGGTGAAGGGCGCGACGGAGACCTTGCCGTCGCTGATCTTGAGCTTCTTCCCGGAGACCAGGTCGAGGATGGTGGACCCGCGGTGGCTGGTGGGGACGGCGAGCTGGTAGGTCTGCTTGTTGCCGTAGTCCTTGCGGGTGGTGTTGACGCCGAAGAGATAGGAGCCGTAGCGGGCGGTGAGGAAGTCGGTGTAGCCGGAGTAGGGGGTGTCGGCCTCGAAGTTCTCCCGCTGGACGGTGCCGACGCCCGGCTGGTAGGCGATCGGGCAGATCTCCCCGGCGAGCGCCTGCGGCGCCCAGTTGTCGCCGGTGCCGATGTCCTCCATGAAGTCGGCGTCGATGTTGTCGGTGCGGGCCCAGTAGTCGCGGTGCTGGAACAGGCCGTTGGTGTGCAGTTGCACGATGTGTTCGTACGTCGGGGCGATCACGTGCAGCCGGCCGCTCCCGGCGACGCCCCGGTTCTGCACGAACAGCGAACCGAAGATCCGCAGGTCGCCGTCGCGCAGGGAGACGAACATGTTGTCGATGTCGACCCAGGCGAACTGCCGGTAGTCGTCCGGGTTCACGCCCAGCGCGCTGATCTCGGTGGAGCTGTAGGCGCCGAAGTCGGTCTGCGGCAGCACCTTCCCGGCCGGCTCCCGGGTCTTGAGGTAGGCCCAGGTCTCGGCGATCCGCAGGTCGACCTTGGGCCAGGCGGTGACGTAGTCGAAGTGGTTGAAGTACTGGTGGTCGGCGAGCTGCTGCTGGGTGAAGCCGACCGCCTCGGCCGCGTAACCCCGGTACTCGGTCCACTCGGAGCCCGCGTAGCGGCCGGGGTCGGACTTCATGTGCGCTTCGACGGCGGCCAGGAACAGCGACTGGCCCCAGTTGCTGCGGGTCGAGTAGCCGGGGATGCCAGGGACGTAGATGTTGCGCTCGTCGATGAAGCCCTCGGTGCGCATCAGCCGGTTCTCACCGGCGTCGTCGGCCCCCGCGTAGCGGGTGAAACCGCGGGCGTGGAGGTTGGTCAGGGTCAGTTTGAGGATGTCGTCGTTGAGCTGCTCGTCGCCCTTGTGACCGAGGGTCTTGAAGAAGTACTCGCCGCAGTAACGGGAAGCCTCCTCGCCGTAGTTGCCGACGTAGGTGTTCTCGCGGGTCAGGCCGGCCGCGGTGATGCCGGTGTAGTGCTTGCCGTAGGGCAGGCGCCGTACGATCTCGCCGTCCGCGTCGAGTTTGCTCTTGGCGAGGCCCTTGCCGACGATCTGGACGAAGTCGTCGGTGAAGCGTGCCTGGGTGTCGTGGTAGAAGAGCGAGTGGTACAGGTCGAGGTCCTCGCCGTCCGGGCCCACCAGGACCTCTTCGCCGAGGAAGGGGACGAAGCCGAGGGCCTCGCCGAGGATGGCGTGGCTGCGGGCCCGGCCCTCGTAGAAGGAGGAGCCGATGACGCGCAGACCCTCGTGGGCCTCCCAGGCGCCTTCGTAGGTGTAGAGCACCTGGTTGTAGATGTACGACAGCCGGGCGCGGGCGAAGTCGAAGTTGGCCTTGAGGCAACGCCCCCAGGCGGCCCGCCGGGTCAGGGTGGAGCCGTCGAAGTCGACGTCCTTGAGTGAGGTGTTCCCGTTCTCCGTGCCGGTGGTGAACTCCTCGTCGAGGAAGGCGGTGAAGGCGTCCTGGCCGTAGATGTCGTCGTCGGCGATGACGTTCTCGGCGATGTAGAGGGCTTCGCCGAGTGCGCCGTAGTAGCCGCCCCAGTCGCCCTGGTGGCCGCCGCGCAGGACCAGTCCGGTGTTTCCGTAGTAGTCCTTGACGTGGTTGTCGACGCACTTGAAGAGCCGCAGCAGGGCGGTCTTCCGCTCCGCCGCCGTGGTGGCCGGGCACCAGTCGGTGGTCAGCGCCCCGGCGTAGAAACGCAGGTCGTCGACGTACCGGACGATCGACATGTTGCCGGAGGCGGAGGCGTCGACATTGGCGGACAGGATGTTGAAGATGTTGATCTGGGTCGCCCGCAGGTCGTCGATGAGCTGCTGCTTCTCGTCGTCGCTCAGGTCGGCCGGGGTACTGGCGGGCGGGGTGTACGAGGGCAGGTCCTCGCCGGACACGTCCAGCAGGCCGGCGGTGTGGGTGTAGACGGCGTAGTAGCCGCGGGAGTTCGAGGTCACCTTGCCGGAGTAGCCGCCGTCGTAGGTGCGCAGGGTGATCTCCACCTGCTCGCGGCCGGTGGTCATCTCGATCGGCAGCATCACGGTCGAGTAGTAGAAGCGGCCAGGGACCGGCTTGGAGAAGCCGAAGCTGAACGGCTCGTAGTCTGAGTTGCGGCGGAAGCCGATCTGCTCGCCGTTGAGGTAGGCGAGGGTGGTGTACGCCGAACTGTCCTCGCCCCACAGCTTCAGGGTCAGGTAGTTCTGTGCCGAGGGGTCGGTCTTCATGGTGAAGCGGAGTTCGCCGCCCCGGACCGTGGCCGGGTCGAGGGGGGTGGCCACGCGCGCCTTGACAGCGTTGCCACCCGTCACGACGGAGCTGCCGTCGGTGATGAGGGCATGGGCGGTTTCGGAGTCCTCGTCGCCGAGGACGAGTCTGTCGACCAGTCCGGCGGCCCTGGTCCTTGCGGACTCGGCCGCGTAGGCGGCGGGCGCCGACTGCCAGAGCCAGCTGCTCGCCGTGGCGGCGGCTCCGACGGCGGCTGTCTGGACGAAACGACGGCGACTCAGAGCGGATTCAAGCATGGCGAAACGTCCCTTTCGGTCGGGCGGTGGTCAGGAGAACTCCGGGAACGCTCCGGTGTTCAGGAAGCGGGGTGCCGCGTCGCGCGGAAGACGGTGAAGGAGTACGGCGGCAGTTCGTGCTCGGCCGGCTCGGAGGGCGGCAGAGCCACGGTGACCGGATCGGCGGGGGCCGGGGCGAACGGCTTGCCGTCATCCGGGTCGGCGGTCAGGACGGTCGCGGTGACCTGCGGGAACCGCTCATCCTGAGTGCGGAGGTCGAGAACGGTGGTCACCGTGTTCGCGGTCGTGTTGGCGACCTTGACGATCACGTCCCCGGTCCGGCTGTCGCGGACGGAGGAGACGGCGAAGCGCTCCGGGGCACGCCGTACGTCGACCAGGTCGTGGACCGGTGTTCCGTCGAGGAAGCAGCGGATGTGGCTGCCGCGCAGTTCGATCCGGACGTCGTACCAGCGGCCGGTCTCCATGGGGTGCGGTACCGGATCGACCAGGTCGTGGACGATGGTGTCGTCGCTGCGCTGAAGGGTGAGGGAGAGGTTCTTCCAGCCTCCGAGGTTCCACTGGTAGTGGTCGCCCGGGGCGGTCCGTCCGAAGCCGACGATGAAGCCCTCTGCCCCGCCCGTACGCCGGGCCCGCAGGGTGATGACGCAGTCCCCGGCCGGTGCCGTGGCGGCCAGGACGGCTACGGCCTGCCCGTCGTCGTCGGTCTGGCGGAGAACGCCTTCGACGGCCTCCCATGTCCCGGCCAGCGGCTCCCAGCCGCCGGACGCACTGCCGTTCACCCGGATGTCGGCGAACTCCGCCCGGGAGGCGCAGGTGCCGAGGCTGATGCCGCGCCGGTCGGAATCCGGCTCTGGCCGGGCGGGGTCGGCCGGGCCGCCGGAGACGGTCAGCGGCAGCCGGGTGTCGCCGGAGTTCACCGAATGCATCTGCTGGACGTGGTAGTTGAGCGTCTTGTGGACGCGGGTGTTGTCGAAGTAGATCAGGTCCGGCACCCACTGGGTGTTGCCCACCTTGGCCAGCAGCGGGGCGTAGGAGGACAGTTGGACCACGTCGCCGGCACGTTCCATGGCAATCATGAACGTGGCCTCGGCGAGCGCGCTGAGCATGGTGTTGGACCGGGCGGCGTACTCGCCGACGTAGACCTTCGGGCCGGAGCGGTCGAGGTCGTCGAACCGGTGGGTGTTCTCCAGGAACCACCGCGGGCTTTTATAAGCGTGCTCGTCCACCACCTCGACGCCGAGCTTGCGGGCGAAGTCCCAGCCGGCCTCCCATTCGTCGCCGACCGGCGAGGGGCCGGCCGTCCCGATCAGGGTGAGCTCCGGGTGGTGTTCACGCAGTGCCTCGTGGATGCGGGCGAAGCGGTCCTTGAACGCGGGGGTGATGAGGTCCTCGTTGCCGATGCCCAGGTACTCGAGGCCGAACGGCTCGGGGTGGCCGGCCGCCGCCCGCACCGAGCCCCAGGGGGAGTCCGCCGGTCCGTTGGCGTACTCGACGAGATCCAGCACCTCCTCGATGTACGCCGGCATGTCCTCCTCGCCGATGGCCTGCTGCCCGCCCGGTGTGTTCTGGCAGCAGACCCCGGCGGCGACCACCGGAAGAGGCTTGGCGCCGATGTCCTCGCAGAACTGGAAGTACTCGAAGTAGCCGAGCCCGGCGGACTGGTGGTAGCCCCACAGGTTCCGCTGGGTGCGGCGCGACTCCAGCGGGCCGAGCGTGTCCTTCCAGCGGTACATGTTGCCCAGGCCGTCACCGTGGACGAGACAGCCGCCGGGGAATCGGACGAACTTCGGCTTCAGGTCGGCGATCGCCTGTGCGAGATCGGCGCGCAGCCCGTTCGGCCGGTTGCGGTAGGTGGCTTCGGGGAAGAGCGAGACGAATGCCAGGTGGAGTGAGCCTCGGGTGTCCGCGAGGATGGTGAAACGTGCGTCGGGATCGGTCGACGTGGCCTCGACCGTGCCGGTGTACCAGGTCCATTCGTCGGAGGCGACCGTACCGACGGTCACCGCGCCCAGTGTCGCGCCGACCGTCGTCTCCAGGAGTGCGGTGAGTTCCGCCGGTCCGCCTGCGACGCTGCGGGCCAGGACCCGCACGGTGTAGCGGGCGCCGGCCGTGATGGCGATCCCTCCGAAGCCGCCGTTGCGCAGGCCCGCCGCGGTACCCGGGTCGCCCACGCGCAGTTCGGCGTACGGGCGGCCGTCCGCGCCCGCCGTCACTCCGGCGGCTCCGATGAGTTCCCAACCGGTCAGGGAATGCCAGTCGGTGCGGTCGTCCTCCGAGTACGAGAAGGACCGGTTGCGGACGAGTTCCGCGTACAGGCCGCCGTCCGCGGCGTGGTTGAGGTCCTCGAAGAAGATCCCGAAGATATCGGGACTGATGGGTGTTCCCGCCGCCGAGGCGTCGACCGTGATGACCGCCCTGGACTGATGCATGTGGGGTTGCCTTTCTTCTTTCCCGTCCGGCCCAGGGCTACTTCAGGCTGCCGAGGGTGACACCGGTACGCCAGTACCGCTGCATGGAGAGCATGAGGATCACCATCGGGATGAGGGAGATGATCGAGCCGACGACGACCAGGCTGACCAGGTCGACCGAACTGTCGGTCTTCACCTTCAGCCAGGAGTACAGGCCGAGCATGACGGTCCACTTCTCGCTGCTGCGCAGGAACACCAGGGGCCCGAAGAACGAGTTCCACATCCCCACGAACCCGAGCAGGAAGATCGTGGCCGCGCCGGTGGACATCAGGCGGGCACCGATCTGGAAGAAGATGCGGTACTCGCCTGCGCCGTCGATGCGTGCGGCCTCCAGGAGCTCCGGCGGGATGGCCCCTTCGGCGTACACCTTGGCGAGGTAGACGGAGAAGGCGTTGAAGAAACTCGGCACGATCATCGCTGTGGCGGTGTCGACCATGCCCAGGTCGGTGAAGAGCAGGAAGGACGGGATGGTGAGCAGGGCGCCCGGCACCAGGAAGGAGCCGATGATGCAGCCCATGAGGAAGCCGCGGCCCCGGAACTCGTACATGGCCAGGCCATAGCCGCAGGCCACGCAGACCAGAGTCATGCCGGCGGTGCCGACGACGCCGTAGAACAGGGTGTTCCCCATCCACCTGAGGAAGATGCCGTCCTGGTAGGTGAAGAGGTCCTTGAGGTTGTTCCAGAGGTTGATGTCCGTGAACCACAGGCCGTTGGACGTGTACAGCTCGCCCCGGCTTTTGGTCGCCGCGACGATCAGCCACCAGACCGGGGCCAGCGAGTAGACCGTGAAGAGCACCAGACCGGAGATGACCAGGGCCTTGGTGCGGGTGCTGTGACGGCTTCGGCCGGGCTCCGCGCGCAGCCGGATCCTCGGCCGCCTAACGCCCGGGGGCGTGGTACCGGTGGCCGGCTGCCCAGTGGTGGTGTCCAGGATCGTGGTCATGAGGTGGGTGCCTTGTTCGTGAGCCGGTAGAAGAGGGCGGAGGCCGTGCCGACGACGAGCGCGAGGATGATCGACAGGGCGGCCGCGTAGTTGAACTCGCCCTGACTGAAGGCCCAGTCGTAGATGGCCATGATCGGAGTGAAGTCGCGGGTGACGGTCTCCGGTGTCATCGACCGGAAGAGCATCGGGTCGCTGAAGATCTGCAGGGTCCCGATGATGCTCAGCACGCTGGTGAGGACCAGCGACCGGCGTACCAGCGGCACCTTGATCGACCAGGCGATCCGCCACTCCGAGGCACCGTCGATGCGCGCGCTGTCGTAGATCTCCGGGGGTACGGCGCGCAGGGCGGCGTACACGATCAGCATGTTGAACCCGATGCTGCTCCACGCCATGAGATTGCCGATCGAGATCCAGATCATGGAACCGCTGTAGAAGTCCGCCTCGATCCCGAAGAGCCGGAAGAACGGTGTCAGGGGGCCGACCACCGGGCTGTACAGGTAGATCCAGATCAGAATGGCGACGATGCCCGGGATCATGAAGGGGACGAGGAGCAGCAGCCGGAAGCGGTCGGCGAGGCGCTGCGAGGCCGCGTCGAGGAGCAGCGCCAGGCCGACACTGGCCAGCTGGATCAGCGGGATGGCGATCGCCGCGAAGAGCGCGACCCTTCCCATAGCGCTCCAGAACCGGATGTCCTGGAGACCTTGGACGAAGTTGTCGAGACCGACGAACTGGATCGTCTTCCCGCCGAAGCCCAGCCCCGAACTCTGCGCCTTGTAGAGGCTCTGCTTCAGGGCCATGACCATCGGGGTCACGGTGAAGAGCGCGAAGCCGAGGAAGAAGGGGACGGTGAAGGAGGCGCCCTTGAGCGCCATGACCTTCTTCCATCTCAACGGCGCGGTACGGGGAGGCTGCTGGCCGGCGACAGTCATGGGATCAGCTTTCGACGTTGATGTTCTTCGACTTCAGGTCGTCGACGGTGAACTTCTGCATGTGCTCCAGAGCTTCACGTACCGTGATCTTCTTGGCTGCGACCTGCGCCCACTGGTCCTGGAGCTCGGCGAAGACACCGGTGTAGTTCGGCCCGACCACCCAGGAGTCCCGGCCGGCCTTGACCGACTTGAGGATCACTTCCTTTGTCTCCGACTTGTGGGTGCCGAAGAGCTTGCTGGGCACGGCGGAGTCGACCCACGGCGACGGGTCGGGGATGGCGCCCGGCCAGGAGTACGACTTGGTCTGGGAGTTGTAGGAGGCGTTGATGGCGTCCTTGGAGGTCATCTTCCAGACCGAGGCCTCGACGGCCTCCTTGAGGTGCTCGCAGCCCTTGGGAATGAGTTCCGCGGCGCCGTGGGCCATGGTCGTGAACTGCGTCGCGTCCGAGAACTGGGGCAGGTCGATCGCCTGCCAGTCGCCCAGCGACTTCTTGTAGTCGATCTCGTAGGCGCCCAGCTGCCAGACCTGGGTCACCAAAGAGACCATCTTGCCCGAGTCGAAGTACTTGATCAATGCGGGTTTGTCCATGTATGTCTGGTTCGCCACCAGGTCGTTGTCGACCAACTGCTGGACGACGTCGGCGGCCTTCAGCGACTCGGGCGACAGGAAGTCGACCTTCCAGGAGTCGCCGTCGATCCCGTACCAGGAGCCGCCTGCCTGCTGGACCAGGCCGACCAGCGTGGAGGGATCCTCGCCGGCCATGTTCATCACGTACACGCCGTGCTTCTTGAGTGTCTTGCCGGCCGTGATGACGTCGTCCCAGGTCTTGGGGACGTCGACGCCGTACTTGTCGTAGACCGCCCGGTTGATGAGCATGAACGACGGCTGAGAGCCGGAGGGCACGCCGTAGTATTTGCCCCCCGCCTGGGCCCCGGCGGGGGCGGCCTTGTTGAAGACACCCTTCTCGACGTAGGGCTCGACGTACTCCGTGACGTCGGCGAGCAGCCCTTCCGCGGCGAGGCTCGGGACCTCGGCGCCGCCCCAGTTCTGCACCAGGCACGGCACGCCCTTGCCGGCCGCGACCGCGTTGCGCACGTTCGCGGCGGTGCTGGTGTCGTCTGCCTGCTTGACGTACTTCAGCTTGATGTCGGTGTGGGTCGAGTTGAACTTGTCCACGATGGGCTGGGTGTACTGCGTCTCGCCCCAGCCCCACATCTCGATGGTGACCGGTCCGTCGGAGCCGGCGGCGGTGTTGTTGCCGCTGCTGCAGCCGGCCAGGACGACGGAGAGCGCTGCCGCGGTCGCCGCGGCGACTCTGCCTTGCTTGCGGTTCATGAAACCCCTCCTGGGGATCCGGGCATGAAGTGTCGACCCGCTTCTCAGCCCCCGTCGGAGCGGTGCGTAGAAATCGGTCTCTACGGAAGCTAGATCGGTGCCTTCGCGCGGGCAAGGTGTCGTGCGCGGAAATCTTCTGTTACGGGCAAATTCCCTGCGTGTGCACGGTATTTCGAACCGCCTGTGAAGATTTTGGTGCGAGGGTGATCTAGAGATCGGTTTCTAGGCGCGGCGCAAACGGGCATGCGGAGGCGCATCCCGTGCCATTGCTCGGGATGTGCCCCCGGAGGTCAGCGGCCGGAGCGCCGGGTCGAGTCCCGGACGACGATGTGCGTGCCGAGCAACTGGTGCTGGGCCTCGGGGAACTCGTCGCGGTGGAGCGCGAGGCGGACCGCGGTGCGGCCGAGTTCCTCGTGGGGGATGTTGACCGTGGTCAGAGACGGATAGACGTCGATGGCGAGCGGGATGTCGTCGTAGCCGGCGACGGCGACGTCCTCGGGGACGCGGACCCCGGCTTCGCGCAGTGCCTGGAGGGCACCCGCGGCGACCATGTCGGTGGCCGCGAAGAGCGCGCCGAACTTGACGCCGGACGTCAGGAGCGCGCGTGTTCCCTGATAGCCGAAGCTGCGGGAGAACTGACCGTCCACGATCAGTGACGGATCCAGATCGACACCCAGTGTCTCGTGTGCGCGGGTGAAGCCGCTGACGCGCTGGCTGCTGGTGGACAGCCCCGGAACCCGGCCCAGGTAGACGACGCGCCGGTGGCCGGCGCTGAGGAGATGGCTGGTCATGGCGAAGGCGCCGCCTTCGTTGTCGTACTCCACGACGGTGGCGGGGATGTCCTTGCCGAGAGGTGGACGGCCGATGAGGACCAGCCGCGAGCCCGCTCGGTCCAGAGCCTGCGCGAAGTACGTCATGCGGTCGTGATAGGCCTTGTCGTCCCAGGCGCCGCCGACCACGATCACGGCGTCGGCCCGTTGCTCGCGCATCGTCTCGACGATCGTGAAGACGCGCTGCGGGTCGGCATGGGTGGTGCAGAGCATGCACAGCCGGCCCTCGGCGGCGGCCTGCTGTTCCACGCCGCGTGCGATGTGGGCGTAGAAGGGTCCGGTGACGTCGTCGACGATGAACGCGACCGTCTTGTTGGGAGATCCGCTCAGGGCCTGGGCGTGCGCGTTGACGACGTAGTCCAGCTCGCGCATGGCACGCAGCACCCTGGCCCGGGTGTCCTTGGCCACCGGGTAAGTACCCCCGATGACCCGGGAGACGGTGGCCGCGGAGACTCCGGCGCGTGCCGCGACATCCCGGACGGTCGAGGCCTCGGCGTGGGCCTGGCCCCTTGCCTTCTTGTGCACCTGTTGTCTCCCCAAGCCCCCGTTGCCCGCGTGGATGCTCACGATAGTCGAGCGTGAGTCTCGGTCATGCGGCCCGCTCCAGCCCCGTGTGGTCGACCTGGTGGACAAGCGGCAGCCCGGTCAGCAGCCGTTCCAGTTCCTCCGTCATGTACAGGCCGAGACGGCGCACCTCGTTGCCCTGGGAGCCGGCCAGGTGCGGGGTGAGGAAGACATTGGGGAGGTCGAAGAGGGGCGATCGAGTGGGCAGCGGTTCCGGATGGGTGACGTCGAGCACCGCGTTGATCCGGCCGGTGCGCAGGTGCGCGACGAGCGCGTCGGTGTCCACCAGGCTGCCCCGCGCGGTGTTGATCAGCACGGCCCCGTCGGGCATCAGTGCGAGCTCGCGGCCACCGATCAGGCGGTCGGTCTCTATGAGGGCAGGCGCATGGACGGTGACGATGTCGTTCTCGCGCATCAGGTCGTCGAGCGGGAGCAGTGACGCGCCGAGGGCGGCTGCCTCGGACTCGGTGACGTAGGGATCGGCCAGGGACACCTGGAAGTCGAACGGTCGTAGCAGTTCGATCAGTCGGCGGCCGATCTTCGACGCACCGACCACTCCGACCCGGCGGCCGTAGTTGCCGATGCCGGGCAGGATCTCGGCGACGGTGAAGGTGCGCTGCGCACGGTAGCGCTCACGGGCGGCGAACAGGTCCTTGCCCGCAAGCATGATCATGCCCAGGGTGTACTCCGCGACAGGCAGGGCGTTCGCGGTCGCGGCCGATGACACGACCAGTCCGCGGTCCCACCAGCCGGGGGCCAGCATCGCCTTCACCGTTCCGGCCGCGTGCAGTACGGCGCGCAGCTTCGGCGCCGCGTCGAGCACCTCGGCGCCGATGTGCGGGCAGCCCCAGCCGGTGAGCAGGATCTCGGTGGCGGGCAGCACGCGCTGGACCCGAGGGTCCTGGAAGTCCCGGACGATCAGGCTGGGGTCGATGTCGACGGAAGCCCGAATCCGGTCCATCACGTCCGGGGGATAGACGTTCGGCAGGGTCTCGGCACTCATGGCGAACAACGCCAAGGGACGTTCGGACAAGGCGGTGGCCTCCGGCTTCGGGCACAGTGCGAGGACAAGGTGATAGCAACCGATCTCTACGCTAGGTGTCACTGATTGGGAGGGTCAACGGGCAGGACGCGGAAAAGAGGCCTGGATCAGGGGGGTTGTGTGCGTAACAACAACAAGATTGGCTATTCAAGGACAGTGATCGGTTTCTGTCGCGGGCATCTCGCGGTGTGCTGAGCTGAGTCCGTGGGTCCTGCACGATTCGACCGAGGAGCATCATGAACCCCGCCCAGGGTCCTTGCCGTCCCGCATTCGAGGACTACTCACCCGGCCACGGTGTGCTGCCGCCGCGCACCTGGTACGCCGCCTCCGACGCGATCCGTCTGCCGCTGAACGGCATGTGGCGCTTCCGGCTCTCGCCGACCGCGCACGCCGAGGACGAGTCCTTCGCGGCCCCGGGCCACGACGCGTCGGGCTGGGGCGAGATCGCCGTGCCCGGTCACTGGGTGCTCCAGGGGCACGGCGCACCGGCCTACACCAACGTCGTCTACCCCTTCCCCGTCGACCCGCCGCACGTGCCCACCGAGAACCCCACCGGCGACCACCTCAGGGAATTCGACCTGCCCGACGACTGGCCCGGCGGGGGAGAGGCGCTGCTTCGCTTCGAGGGCGTCGAGTCCTTCGCCCGGGTCTGGCTCAACGGTGAGGAACTGGGCCATTTCAAGGGCAGCCGTCTGCCGCACGAGTTCCCGGTCGGCGCACTGCTCAGGCCGCACGGAAATGTGCTCGCCGTCCGAGTCCACCAGTGGTCCTCAGGCAGCTATCTGGAGGACCAGGACCAGTGGTGGCTGCCCGGCATCTTCCGCGAGGTGACGCTGCTGCACCGGCCCGAGTGCGCGGCGGGCGACTTCTTCGTCCACGCCTCGTACGACCACCGCGCCGACGCCGGCACCCTGCGCGTCGACAGCGAGGTTCCCGGCCGTGTCACCGTGCCCGAGCTGGGCCTCGACCTCGCCACCGGCGAGAGCGCGACGGTGGACGTGGAGCCCTGGACCGCCGAGACCCCGAGGCTGTACGACGCCCAGCTGGCCACTGCCGGCGAGCGCATCCCGCTGCGCGTGGGCTTCCGTACAGTCGCCGTCGAGGACGGCGTCATCAAGGTCAACGGCAGGCGGATTCTCTTCCGCGGCGTCAATCGCCACGAGTTCCACCCCGAGAGCGGGCGGACGGTCGATGCGGAGACGATGCGGACCGACCTGCTGCTGATGAAGCGGCACAACATCAACGCCGTGCGTAACAGCCACTATCCGCCGCATCCCGCCTTCCTCGACCTGTGCGACGAGCTGGGACTGTGGGTGATCGACGAGTGCGATCTGGAGACCCACGGCTTCCACCCCGTCGGCTGGCGCGCCAACCCCGTCGACGACGAACGCTGGACACCGGCCCTGCTCGACCGCGCCGCTCGGATGGTCGAAAGGGACAAGAACCACCCCTCGATCGTCATTTGGTCGCTCGGCAACGAATGCGGCACCGGTTCGGGCCTCAGCGCCATGGCCGGCTGGATCCGCGACCGCGACCCGGACCGCCTCCTGCACTACGAGGGCGACTGGTCGTGCGCGGACACTGACATGTACTCACGGATGTACGCCGACCATGCCGAGGTCGAGCGCATCGGTCAGGGCGCAGAGGACCCGCTGGACGACCCGGAACTGGACGCGAGGCGCCGGACCCTGCCCTTCGTCCTGTGCGAGTACGCGCACGCCATGGGCAACGGCCCCGGTGGACTGAGCGAGTACCAGCGGCTGTTCGAGCGGTACGAGCGCTGCCAGGGCGGTTTCGTCTGGGAGTGGATCGACCACGGTCTGTCCCACCCGGAGCACGGTTACGCGTACGGCGGCGACTTCGGCGAGGAGCTGCACGACGGCAACTTCGTCTGCGACGGCCTGGTCTTCCCCGACCGCACTCCTTCGCCGGGTCTGACCGAGTACAAGAAGGTCGTCGAACCGGTCCGTATCGAGAGCGACGGCGCGGCGGGCACAGTCTGGATCACCAACCTCCACGACTTCGCGGACCTGTCTCATCTCGCCTTCACCTGGACCTTCGAAGCCGACGGCGAGGCGGTCGGAACCGGCAGGTTGGGCGTGCCCGTCGTCGCACCCGGGGAATCGGCCGAGGTGAAGCTGCCCGTGCCGCCGGACGTCCCGGACGGCGCCGAGACGCAGTGGACCGTACGGGCCGTCCTGGCCGAGGACAACGCGTGGGCCGCCGAAGGCCACGAGGTGGCGTGGGTCCAGTTCTCCGTCATTCCCCGGCCCGCCCTCCCGGCGGCGCGCGGATCCGTGCCCCGTCCCGCCGCGGACGGCGCGGTGATCACGCTGGGACCGGCTGCCTTCGACTCCCGCACTGGAGCCCTGACCCGCGTCGGGCCGGTCCCGGTCACTGCAGGACCGCGTCTCGACGCATGGCGGGCACCGACTGACAACGACCAGGCCTCGGAATGGACGCCGGAGCATCAGTACGACCGACTCTGGCGCGCACTCGGCCTGCACCGTCTCCACCACCGGATCGACGCCATCGAGTCGACCGGCGAAGAACTCGTCGTCCGCACCCGGGTGGCCCCCGCCGCCACGGACCTCGGTCTGTGGACGACGTACCGCTGGACCGCTGACGTGGACCGGCTGCGGCTCACCGTCTCGGTCGTTCCCGAGGGCGACTGGACGGTACCGCTGCCCAGGCTCGGCGTCCGACTGGGACTGCCTGCCACGTACGACCAGGCGCAGTGGTTCGGTGGCGGCCCCGGCGAGGCCTACCCCGACACCCGAGCCGCGTCGCGCCTGGGCCGCTACAGGATGAGTGTCGACGCGATGCAGACCCCATACGTGCGCCCGCAGGAGAACGGCTCGCGGGTCGATGTCCGCCATGCCGAACTCTCCGCCGGCGGCACCGGCCCGGCCCTGCGGATCGAGGGCGAGCCGGTCTTCTGGTTCACCGCCCGCCGCTGGACGAGCGAACAACTCGACACGGCACGCCACACCACGGACCTGACACCCGGCGACACGGTATGGGTCAACCTCGACCACGCCCTTCAGGGCATCGGCTCCGCGTCCTGCGGACCCGCCGTGCTGCCCGAACACCGGCTTGATGTCGCGCCCGCGGAGTTTTCCTTCGTGTTCTGCGGCTGATCTCCGACTTCGCGAAACGGGGAACAGGCGAAATGGGCATGGACTCGTGCACGCCCTTGCGAACCGTCATTCGGAGACATCCACAGCAGACCAACAAGCCGGGTGAAGCAACCCGTTGATTCTCTGCGAGCCCTTGGCGGAGGACTGCTTCGACCTGCTCCTGGCCGTCGAGGTGGCCGGGGTAGGCATCCAAAACCGCGATGCCACGGTTTCGCTGCTTCAGTGGCTGCACCGGCGTACCTCTCCGTCCGACGCCGAGTTCGACCGGCGCCCGCGCCGCGGCCAGGAAGGAGGGGTCCTGGCGCTCGCAGATGCGCAGGATGCGGTGGGTGCGGGCAGCGCTCAGGCGGCCCGTCCGCCGCCGAGTGAAGCGAGGTTCACGGATCCAGTAACGGCAGTGTGTCCCTCGCCGGGTGGGGTCCCGCGCGGTCGCCGTACGTCGCCAGGCCCGCTCCTGGGCCTGGCGACGTACCGGCAACGGATGTGCTCAGACGGCCGTCGGCACCATCTTCCGGCTGCCGCGGGCCCTCTTCACCGACTTGGCCGGTGCGGGGGTGCGCCGGAGGCTCTTGAGGCCGATGGCGAGGGCGGCGGTGGTCAGTACGCCCGCCGCGACGGCAAGGGCGAACAGGAACGGTTTGCCCATGGCGCCTACGTTGAGGAATCCGCCGAACGGCACGGAGACCGTGGTGGAGAACTGCATGACCAGGGCGCCGGCGACGCCACTGCCCGCCATGGAAGCGGGGATCGTCCGCAGCGGGTCGGCGATGACGAAGGGAATCGCGCCCTCGGGGAGGGAGATCAGGCCGAACAGCCAGGAGCACTTGCCGTAGTCGCGTTCCGCCTGGCTGAACACCTTGCCGCGCACGAGGCTGGCGAGCGACAGGCCCAGGGCGGGGACCGCGCCGGCCGCCATCACCGCAGCCATGATGGACATGTTGAGCTGGCTGAAGTTCGCCGGGACGTTGCCGCCCACACCGATCATGGCGAAGGAGAGGGCCGCCTTGTTCAGCGGCCCGCCGAAGTCGGAGCAGACCATCAGCCCGAGCAGCAGGCCGAGTGTCACGGGGTACTTGAACTGCAGGACGATCATCGGGTGTTCCAGAGCCCCGAGCAGCATGTCGAAGAGCGTTCCGCACAGCGCGACGGCCACGAACGCGGAAGCCGCGCTCGCCAGCAGGGGAGTCAGTACGGAGTGGGTGATGCCGCGGAGCTTCGGCGGGGCGGTGACGCGCCGCAGCAGGACGGTGACCGCACCCGCGACCGCGCCGGCGACGAGACCGAGGGGGACACCGCCCTGGACCCCTGAGACAGCGATGCCGCCGATGACGGCGGGGACCACTCCGGCCCGTCCCGCGATGCCGTAGGCGAGGTAGCCGGCCGCGGCCGGGGGGAGGAACAGCAGGACGGTGGCGCCGGTCTGGTAGCCGAGGGCGGTCCAGGTCGAGGCCGCGAACCAGGCGCCGGAGTTCAGTATCTGCGTGACGGTCGCGTTGATGTCGGAACCGGCGATGACCAGGGCGAGGCCGTACAACAGGGCCGCCACCCCGGTGACAGGCCCGAAGTACGGGACGCTGGACGCCAGCCAGGCGCCGAGCCTGATGCCGATGTGCCGGCCCTGGGCGCCGCCCTGGTTCATGGGCGTGGCCGGGTTACCGGCGCTGGTACGGGAATGGGACATTGCGGGGCTCCAGGGTGGTTGCACGACACGGCTCCGTGGTGGTTCGGGGCCGCTGCTGTGAAGTCTGTGGAAGGGACGCCAGGGCGGATGGCTCCGTCCGGACTTTTCGACGCGGCGGGGCGGGCCCGTGCACGGGAGTCAGTTCCGTGGCGGGGAGTCTGCCCCGAGGGGCGGTGCCGGTCGCCCGTAACGCGACCGGGGGCCGGAGCCCGGCGGCGTCCGCCGGGCTCCGGAGGTGTGAACGCCGTCAGCGGTCGTGGTCAGTACGTTCGGAGACGGAGGCCCAGCCCGTCGCGGATCGCACTCCACTTGATGGCGATCATCCGGAAGGAGTCGCAGCACATGTCACCGACCCCGCCCGAGAACATGCCAGCGATGAAGGCGGCGGACTCGGTCTTGTCCATCGTGTAGACAGGGGCGCCGGAGTCACCGGGCTTGGCGACCCTTCCGTTGTTGTACCAGGGCCAGTTGGTTCCACCTCGGGTGAAGGTGAAAGCGCGTGAGTGAGTGATGCAGATGTCTGTGCCCCCGTAGCAGGTACCGAAGTTGGTGTCCTGGATGGGGTGACCGCAGTGGGCGAACGTCCTGGCGCCGCTCACGCACACCTTCAAGCCCTTCGAAACGGACTGCTCTCCACGGACGAACAGCCTGCTGGTGCTCTCCGCGTAACCTCCGTTCCAGATGTGCGCGTCGTATGCCTGGTTCTGATGGTCGATCCGGTAGATCAGTCCTGTGTCGTAGCTGGAGTACCGCTCATCGATTTGTCCCATCACGGTCCCACGCTCACCACTCATCGTGCGGACATAGACCTTGGTCTTGAGGGTGTAGCAGTGCGCAGCGGTGAGCATGTAGTCGTGGTTGGTCACAGGCCGGTACGCGTTGAAGCCGGCGGTGCAGTTTGCGTTGCTCGATCCTCCGATGAGGGCGGTTCCACCGTAGAACAGGTTGGTTTGGGTGAATCGGTTTCTGGGCTCGAAACGGGACTGCCTGATCGAGATGGATTTCCCATACTTGGCACGCAGTCCCTTGACGGCGGACAGAGGAGCGTCGGTCCGGACGAGCACCTTGTCCGACGCGCCGTCGTAGCTGGTGCTGACGCTGTAGGTGTGGGCTTCGCTGTTCCACTTGCGATCCGTCACCGCCTGGGAGATCGCGGACATCGCCTTCTCCGTGAACCGGCTCGTCTTCACCGCGACGCCGGCCTTGTCGGGAAGCGCAGCCTCGACCTCGGCCTTCTCCGCGGGGGTGGTGCCCGCGGGGAGTCGCAGAACGGGGTCGGTCCCGTTGTCGTCCGTGGAGACCCCGAGCGCGGAGTACTTCTCCGAGACCGCGTTGATGCGATTCCACTGGGCTTCGGTCGGACCCGTCTCAGCGGTGGTGGCCGAGGAGACGGAGGAACCCGTCGTCGAGAAGGTGGATTCGGCCACCGCCGAGGTGCTGGGTATCGCCAGCGTCCCGGCGAGGATGCCGGCGCTCACTGCCAGCACCCCGGCCAGACGCGTACGTCTCGTTCCTGATCTCATTCCACTTCCTTCTGTCTGCTGCAAGGTGGACCGCACCGGATCCGCGTAGCGGCACCTGGAGGGGAGATTTCGCCTGCCGTACGAAGCGGCGTCCGGCATGCCCCGACGGCGGCCCTCCCCATCGGGGCAGGGCTGTCGTGGGGACAGGGGGCCGAAAGCGGTTGTGGCCGCCCGGCGTGATCCGGCTGTGCGGCAGCAAGCATGGACATGGGAGCCGGCCAGGCGACATGGGTGTTTCTGCGCATTTGCGGTTCGCCGACCTGCGCGGAACGACAACACGCAGTTCAGGGCTGTACTCAAGGGAAGCAAGCCTGTCCGGCCGGCACGGCGTCACCCTGCTCCGCGCCGTGTTGGGACGGCCGTACCCACCCGGCGGGCCCGGCCGCGTCAGGGCGACCGGCTCACGGTCCGTCGACCACGAATCCCTCGTCACCTGGGCGAACAGGGGCGGGCCCGTTGGGCTCAGGGCCTGATCGGTGTGGTGGTCACCGGCATACGATGTGGATCATTAATACATCATTCAACGAACTTTTGGTACCCACCGCTTCCGAATGCGCAAAAACCCCCATGGCGCCGACGGAGTCCCCACCTCAAAGCTTGTCGCCATGACGCGCACCGAGGCTGAACCAGGCCGCCACCGTGACGGCCCCGGGCCGGGGCACCGCTCACCCGACCCACGGCTTCGCCTTCGCGACGCCCCTTCACGGGACGCCCACCCCACGCCCGACCCTTCTCGGTGACGTCCCGCGCGACAACCTCAACGGTGCCCGCCACCCCGCATCCCGCGACGGCCCAGAAGACCCGTTCGCCCGGTCCTGACGTTTCCCGGAATCCGCGAACGCGACTCGACGCAGGAAAAACCCTGCGCTCGGGGTGAAGTGCCATTACGTCAGATCACTCCAGAAACCCCTGCACCCTCGTGCATGCGGTGGGTGACATCGCATGCGGGCGCACGGTCGATCAAAAGGTAGGGAAAATGCGAAGAAGAATGCCCCGACAGCTCCTCCTGGGCGCCATCCTGTCCGCCTCGCTCATGCTGGGCGCCGCCGCCCCGTCATACGCGCAGATCGCCCCCTCCGACGCGGGCATCAGCGAGGACGACTGGCAGCTCGTCACGGAGATCGGCGAACTCAACAACGCCCTTCTGGAATACGTCGACGACAACGGCGAGGTCACCCTGGTGTTCACGGGTGGAAACGTCCCCGATACCTGGGTCTACCCGGACGGATTCACCGGCTTCTCCAACTCCGACATCGTGCTGACCGGCGAGTACAGCCAGTTCGCCACCAACGACGAGGTCTTGTCGATCAAGAATGACGCGATCGACCAGATCAAGGCCGGCGGCTACAACGCCATCGCCGAGTACAACGCGGACACGGACGTGGTGGACGTCGTCACCAAGGCGCCGGCATCGGTCACCGACTCGCTGGTCTCGACCTACGACAGCAAGATCAACATCGTGGCCGGCGACCCGGGGATCAGTGAGGAGGACTGGGCGCTGATCACGGAGATCGGCGATCTCAACAACGCCCTCACCGAGTACGTCGACGACAACGGCGAGGTCACCCTGGTGTTCACGGGCGGGAGCGTCCCCGATACCTGGACCTATCCGGACGGATTCACCGGCTTCTCCGACTCCAGCATCGTACTCACCGGTGAGTACAGTCAGTTCGCCAGCAACGACGAGGTCTCGTCGATCGAGAGCGACGCGATGACGCAGATACAGGACGCCGGTTACGGCGCCAGCGCGGTCTACAACCCGTACACGGACGCGGTGGACGTGACCACCTCGGCACCGTCATCGGTCACCGACTCCCTGGTCGCCACCTACGACAGCAAGATCAATTTCATCGCGGGCGATGTCGCCGCGTCCTCCGGTGTCGTGAAGGACCACGCGAAGAAGGAGACCGCGAAGGAGAAGGCGGCCAAGGAGCGGGCGGCGAAGAAGAAGGCCGCCAAGGAGCGGGCCGCGAAGAAGAAGGCAGCCAAGGAAAAGGCAGCCAAGGAAAAGGCAGCCAAGGAAAAGGCCGCGAAGGAGAAGGCGGCCAAGAAGGCGAAGGCGGCAAAGAAGAATGCCGCCAAGAAGACTGCGGCCAAGAAGACTTCGAAGAAGGTCACGAAGAAGGCCGCGAAAAAGGTCACAAAGAAGACCACCACGGCCCACAAGGCGGGCACGAAGTTCGTCATCCCGCTGCCGAATTCGAAGTAAGGCCGTCAGGGCCTCGCCCGACGGTGCGGTGAAGGCAGGCTGGTGGTGACCTGCACCCCGGCCGACGAGCGCCGAACCCTGTCGCGAAGCCCGCGGTGGCAGGGATGACAGGGGTCGGCAGGGGCGAGCGTTTCGAGTGACGGATGCCCGGCTGTGCACAGCGCAGCCGGGCATCCGTCATGCGCGGGCCCAGGTCCGTGCGAGCGCGAGGTGGTCTCCTCGCCCGCCACACGCATACGTCCATCAACGTCGGCGCGATCCGCTACGCGCCCGAGTCCGACGAACCATCCGTCACTGGTGCATCAGATGAGATAGGCGTCAGTAGCCCGCTACCTATGGGTTTTCACCTACACCCGCTGATATTGTTCGATTCTTGAAGTCGCGGCTGCGCAAGGGGGCAAGCCGTGTTCGAGGAGCGAAGCTAGCGGCACGGACACGTCACTGGTTGTCACCCCCACCCAGACACGTGAGAGATCCGCTTCCCCCGGCCGCGACGCATGGAGAGCTTGCCGGCGCCCTTCCGGGACCGCCGGAAAGGAGAAGGACATGGCTGTCGGAGTCCTGCGGGCGGGAAACCTCCCCGAGGCTTTCACGGAGTTCGTCGGCCGTCGGTCCGAGGTTGACGACGTCCGCCGGCTCCTGGAGACCCAGCGGCTGGTGACACTCACCGGAGTGGGCGGTATCGGCAAGACGCGGCTGGCGCTCGTGGTGGCCTCCTCTTTGAGGGAGGTGTTCCCGGACGGCGTGTGGCTGGTTGATCTGGCGGCGGCACGTGTACCCCCGGTGGAGGACGCGGGGACGAGGACCGTGGCCACCGCCGTGGCGATGGCGCTCGGGGTGCCGGACCTGGGAACCCGGCCGGTCCTGGAGCAGATGACGGCACGTCTGGCCGGGCACCGGGCACTGATCGTTCTCGACAACTGCGAGGAACACGTGCACGCGTGTGGCGAGTTGACCGAGGCACTCCTTTCCGCGGCCGGGCAGCTCCGTGTGCTGACGACCAGTCGGCAGGCGCTCGGCATCGGCGGCGAACACCTTTACTCCGTCCCACCCCTGAGGCTGGACGAGGCAGTCGAGTTGCTCGGGGTCAGGACCGCGGCCGTGCGACCGGAGTTCCGACTGTCGCAGGTCGGGGACGGTGCGGTCACGCGGCTCTGCGCCGACCTGGACGGGATACCGCTGGCGATCGAGCTCGCCGCGTCGAGGCTGCGGACCCTCACCGTGGAACAGTTGTCGGACCGGCTCACCAACCGCTTCGCGCTGCTGACCGGCGGCAGCAGGACCGCGCTTCCCCGGCACCGCACCCTGCGCGCGACGGTCGAGTGGAGCTACGAGCTGTGCTCGCCGGAGGAGCGTCTGCTGTGGGCCCGGTTGTCGGTCTTCCCGGAGTCCTTCTCCCTGGAGGCGGCCGAGGGCGTCTGTTCGGGCGACGGTCTGGAGGCCTGCGACGTTCTCGACCTGCTGAGCGGACTCATCAACCAGTCCGTCCTGCTGACCACCGAGGCGGAAGGATTCCCGCGTTACCGGATGCTGGAGACCATCCGCCAGTACGGCAGGGAGCGGCTCGTCGCGTCCGGTGCGGAGGAAACTCTGCGACTGCGTCACCGCGACTTCCACATCGCCATCGCCGAACACGTCGCCGACCACTGGTACGGGCCGGGCCAACAGCAGGCCCTGGCGCGGCTGCGCGCGGATCACACCGACCTGATGGCGGCCCTGGACTGCCCCGGGGACGCGCAGGCGACACTGGTTCTCGCCGGAGCGCTCTCCTACCACTGGTGCCTCGGCGGCTTCCTCCGGGAGGGGCGCCACCGGCTCGACGCGGCCCTCGCCGCGGCACCCGAGCCCACCCCGGCGCGCGCGCAGGCGCTGCTGGCCGTGGCCTGGACGATGCTGTTGCTCGGCGACCCCGTGGCGGCCCACCGATGCCTGGACGAAGCCGAGGACCTGGGTGCCGTGCTGGGCGACCCGACGGTGCGCCCGAACGTCCTGCACATGCGGGGGGCGCTGGCCTGGACGTTCCAGAAGGAGCCGAAGCAGGCCATGGCGCTGCTGGAACAGGTGGTGGCCGACAACACCGGGCTGGGGCAGGAGTCCCAGAACGCCATGCCGCTGTTCCAGTTGAGCTTCGTACAGCTCGTGTGCGGTGATCCGCGTGGGACCGGGACCGCCGAGCGGGCACTGGCCGTGGCCGAGCGTTACGGCGACCAGTGGGGTCGCGCGCACGCGCTCTGGGCCATGAGCAACGCTGCGGCTCTACGCGCCGAACCGTGTGAAGCCATGGAGTATCTGCGCAGCGCGCTGGAGATCCAGCAGGACTTCGCGGACTACATGGGGGCCGCGTTCATGTTGGAGGATCTCGCCGTTCTGACGTCCGCCTGCCGTGACCACGAGCGGGCGGCCCGCCAGTTGGGCGCCGCAGATGCCGTGTGGCGGGAGATCGGCGCCACCCTCTCGGCCTTCCCGCACTTGGTGGAGCGCCATACCCGCTGTGAGGAAGAGATCGTACGGGCTGTGGGTCGGGGCGTGTACGAGGAGGCGTTCGCCGCGGGCAGAGCGGCCAAGAACCGAGCCGAGGCCATCGCGCTCGCTCTCGACATCGTCGTTGTCCGTGCGGCGACTGACACTTCCGTGGACCGGAACCCGCTCAGCCTCCGGGAACAGGAGGTCGTCGAGCTGGTGGCGCAGGGATTGAGCAACAAGCAGATCGCCACGAGGCTGTTCCTGTCCCCGCGCACAGTCGACCGTCACATGGAGAACATCCGCGCCAAGCTCAGCTCCTTCCGCCGGACCCAGATCGCGGCCTGGTGGGTGGAGAACCAACCCGCTACGGCGCCCTTCGACCGGATCACGACCGATCTGCTTGAGTCCTTCGAGGGTCTTGGCGACCCTTGCCGATCAGATCAGCCGAGGGTGTAGGTCTCCTCGCCGAAGTCGGCGACGATCTTCAGCTCGCAGACTCATGGCTACGGCCTTCGTGCTGGTCAAGTGCCTCTGCGACGGAGTACAGGATCAGGCGGAGGCCGCTCTCACGTCCGGCAGTCAGCCGAAAACGACGGTAAGTTCGAGGTTTTGTGCGACTACGGACCATAAACGTCGAGCTCAGATCTCTACCGCCGGATTCAACGAACCACCGGTAGATGGTGGGCCGTCCACCAGGCTGCGATCTGCGTGCGGCGGCTGAAGCCGAGCTTGGTGCGGATGTTGTCTATGTGGCGGTCGACGGTGCGGGGGGAGACCATCAGTTCGGCGGCGATCTGCTTGTTGCTCATGCCCCCGGCCACCAGCGGGGCGATCTCCCGCTCCCGGGGTGTGAGTGGGCTTGGGACAGCGACCGGGGTGACCGGTTCGATGCCCGACTCCAAGGCGACCGCGATGGCCCGGGCGCGGCTGTCGGCCACGCCGCCCTCCGCGAACGCCTTCTCGTACCCGGCCGACCCCAAAGCCTGTACGACGTCTTCCTCGCACTGGGCATGGCGCTCGGCCAACAACGGAAAGGCGGAAGGAGCGATCCCGATGTCTCGCCACAGGGCACCTGCGGCGCCGAGCTGCCGTGCCGCCTGCTGGTGGTAGCCGCATGAGGCGGACATCCAGGCAAGGTCCTCCACCATCAGTACGGCCCCGACGTAGTCGGTGAAACCCTGCTCGATCTTCAGCGCGGCGCGGGTCGACTCCATGGCCTTCTCCGGCTCACCGCGAGAGAAGGCGTCAAGGCCCAGGGCCCACAGTGCGTGCGCGTGGCCCCACCGGTCACCGTGCGCCTCCGCTGCGGCGAGTGCCAGCCCGCAGGTCCCGGTCGCCTGCGGATCCCTGAGACCGAGCTGGGTGAGGCCAAGCTGAAACAGAGGGAGGGCCGTCTCGGCTTCCTTGCCCAGAGCCGTGTAGGCGGCCACCGCATCCTCCAGCATGGACACGGCTTCATGCGGTTGCTCCCGGAACACCGCCGCCAGGATGCCGCGGAGGTGCTGAGCACGTGCGCGTACCGCCGGGTCGTCCAACTGCCTGCCCAACTCAGCGGCTTCATCCAGCCACTGGTCGGCCGCCGCGTGGTCGCCGTGCAGCAGTGCCACCCAGCCGGCCGCCAGGAGCGCCTCGACTCTGGCCGGGGTGGGCTCCGGGGCGACCTCGATCGCCCCTTCGAGCCTACGGCGCCCCTCACCGAGAAAGCCGCCTACGCACCAGTGGTAGCGCAGCGCCGCAGCCAGGGCCAGTGTGACCTGAGGGTCGCCGGGACAGTCCAAGGCAGCCAGTAGATCGGGGTGATCGGCACGCATCCTGGCCAGGGCAAGCTCCTGACCCGGCCCGTGCCAGCCGTCGGCGATCTGCTCGGCGAGGGCCAGATGGAAGTCGCGGTGTCGCAGCCGAAGGCATTCCTCCTCTCCTGACTCGGTGAGGCGTTCGCGGCCGTACTCGCGGATGGTCTTCAGCATGTGGTAGCGGGGCAGGCCCTCGGCTTCGGTGGTCAGCACGACGGACTGGGTGATGAGCCCGCCCAGGAGATCCAGAACCTGGTGCGCCTGGATGCTTTCGCCCGCGCATACACCCTCGGCTGCCTCCAGGGCGAAACTCCCGGCGAAGACGGACAGTCGGTGCCACAGCAACCGTTCGGCCGGGGAACACAGTCCGTAGCTCCATTCCACCGTCGCGCGTAGGGTCCGCTGCCGCGGAGACGCGGTCCGGCTACCGCCGGTCAGCAGTGCGAAGCGGTCCTCCAGCCGGTCCGCCACCTGATCGACGGTGAGCGTACGCAGCCGCGACGCCGCAAGTTCGATCGCCAGCGGCAACCCTTCCAGCTCCGCGCACAGCCGGACGGCATGGTCCCGGTTCACGTCGGTGACCCGGGACTCGGACCGGACGGCGGCAGCGCGAACCCGCAGAAGCTCGACGGCCTCGTCCGGGGGCAGGGACGACACGATGTGGACATGCTCGCCGATGAGGCCCAGCGATTGGCGGCTCGTCGTCATGACGCACAGGCCCGGAGCGGCCGACAGCAGCTGCTGGACCAACTCGGCGCAGGCGTCGACGATGTGCTCGCAGTTGTCCAGCACGATCAGCGCCCGCCGCCAGGCAAGATATCCGCCGAGTTGATCAACGACAGGCTGTGCGCCGACGTCCGGCACCCCCAGGGTGGAGGCGACCGTCCCAGCCACCACCGACGGCTCCCTCACCGCGGCCAGGTCTATCACCCACGTCCCGTCCGCGAAGGTGGTGACGGATGAGGTGGCCACCTGCACCGCCAGCCGTGACTTGCCCACACCTCCCACACCGGTCAGCGTCAGCAGCCGCGTCACCTCCAGACGACGGCACACCTCGGCGAGGTCCCCGCCCCTGCCCACGAACGTGGTCAGGGGCACAGGGAGACTCCCCACATCCATCATTGAGTTGTTCACTTCACTTCCGGGGTGTTCTGGATCTGACCATCGAGGGCCTCGTCAACGGGCCACCCCGCCCTGGATCCTCACGGGGTCTCTTCAGACAGGGGCGCTCGCCCCTCAGCGCGCAGGGCACAGAGCTCCACAACACACCGGCTCGGAGAAGATCTCACCGAGGTTCACGGCAACTCCTTGCTCGAACCGGTGCACTGTCTCCGGCGACCGGTCACGAGAAGTGGGGGGAAGGGAGGCGCGCTCCGGGCAGTCGAACCGGTTCGCATAAAGGGAAGGTAAGAAGCTAAAGATCAACCGTCAATATGTAAAGTGCACCCTTTGCGAGTTTTTGGTGGGGCGTTTACTCAGAAGATTTACCTCGTGAACGGCCAGGTCGGTGCGGGTGCCGATGGTGGACAGGTGGGGCCCCTGGGGCGGAACTCCCTCCTGCGAGATCGTTCCTGCCAGGGGCCTTGAGCCTGCCCGGACTTGCGCGGGGTCCCGTCAGCCGGTGAGAACCGACGCGACGGCGGCACCCTCACGGACGAGGACGGGGATTCGGTCCAGAGGCGCGGCCGCCTCGATCCGCTGTCCTCCTTCGTGGACCGTCCCGGTGGCCGGGTCGAGCCAGCGGGTGCCGGCGGGCAGGTGGACCGTGCGGGTGCGGGCTCCCGCCTCGTAGACCGGGGCGACGAGGATGTCGGGTCCCAGCAGGAACTGGTCGTCCACCTCCCAGGCCTGCTCGTCCTCGGGGAAGCCGAAGAGGAGCGGGCGCATGGGCGGGGCGCCGGTGACGTGCGCCTGTTCGGACAGTTCGCTGAGATACGGGCGCAGGCGTTCGCGGAGGTGGAGGTGGGCGGTGAGGATCGGGTACGCCTCGTCGCCGTAGGACCAGACCTCGTTGGGGCCGCCGGTGAAGTCGGCGGTGAAGGGCTGGTTGGGGGCGCGGTCGCCGTGCAGGCGCATGATCGGGCTGAAGGTGCCGTACTGGAACCAGCGGACCAGCAGTTCCCGGAAGGCGGGGTCGGTGGGGTCGCCCCCGCCGAAGCCGCCGATGTCGGTGTTCCACCAGGGGATACCGCTCATGGCGACGTTGAGACCGGCGCGGATCTGACGGGAGAGGGAGTCGAAGGTGCTGGGGATGTCGCCGGACCACAGGGCGGCGCCGTAGCGTTGACTGCCCGCCCATGCCGAGCGGATCAGCGACAGGGGACGGTCGTCGCCCGCCTCGCGCAGGCCGTCGGCGACGGCCTGGGCCTCGTACATCCCGTAGAGATTGGTGACCTGGGGTCCGGGGCCCGCGGTGTAGACGGCCCGGGTGGACAGCGCGGCCGGCATGTCGGGCTCGGCGGAGTCCAGCCAGAAGGCGGTGACGCCCTGGGCGCGGTAGTTGTCGTTGAGGCGCTGCCACAGCAGGCGGCGGGCATCGGCGCCGGTGGGGTCGAAGTACGCCATCGGCTGGTAGTCGGTGCCGTGGCCCCGGGCGGGCCAGGCGTTGGTCAGCGGTGCGCCGTCCCCGTCGGTGTCCCCGACGAGACCGTCGACGGCGCGCAGTTCGTCGTAACTCTCGCTGCCCTCCTCGACGGTGGGCCAGACGGACACGGCGAGCTTGACCTCCTGCGACTCCAGCTCCTTGGTCATCGCGGCCGGGTCGGGCCACTCGCTCTCCTCGAAGCGCCAGTCGCCCATCTTCGGCCAGTGGAAGAAGTCGCAGACGATGACGGACAGCGGCAGCCCGCGCTCCTTGTACTCCCGTGCCACGGCGAGGAGTTCGTCCTGCGTGCGGTAGCGCAGCTTGGACTGCCAGAAGCCGCTTGCCCACTCCGGCAGCAGCGGCGGGTGGCCGGTGGCGTCGGCGTACGACGCCAGGATCTCGGCGGGATCGCCCGCTGTGATCCAGTAGTCGATCTGCCGGCCGCGGTCGGCGGTCCAGCGGGTGGTGTCGGCGGCCAGTTCCACGCGGCCGAGAGCCGGGTTGTTCCACAGCAGGCCGTAGCCACGGGAGGAGTGCAGGAAGGGAATGGTGGCGATGGTGTTGCCCTGGATCAGGTCGACCACGTAGCCCTTCTGGTCGAAACTGCCGTGCTGGTGCTGCCCCAGGCCGTGGACGCGTTCACCGTCGTACGCCTCGAAGTGCTGCTCGATGTGGAGCGAGCCGTCGGGCAGCGGACGGTGGACGCGGGGACCGAAGCCCCACATACAGCCGCTCTTCTCGGCCAGGAGCTCCCGGCCGGTGGCGGTTTCGGTGAAACGGAGCCGGCCCTGCGCGTCGGCGTGCGCGGTGATGCGGCCGTTGACCAGTTGTGCGGTGCCGTCGGGCAGGACCGACGCGGTCGCCTCGGCGCCGGGCGCGGGGGTGTCGAGCGCACCTGGCAGTACCGGGTCGATCGCGGTCGCGGCGGCGGCCCGGACCCGCACGGCGTGCGGGCCCCAGGGCTCGATGCGCAGGATTTCCTCGCCGTCTCGGCGCTCAAGGCCACCCTGGCGTTCGGTGTAGGAAGACATGTCTCTCGTCAGCTCTCGGCTCGGGTCAGGCGGATGACGTTCCAGGACATCGGGGTGAGTTCGGCGCGCAGCACACGGCCGGAGACCGCGGCGCCCGTCGCCGTGCGCGGGGTGACCCGGTCGGGGGCGTCGAGGGTGTTGCAGGCCTGCGGGTCGTCGCCGTCCAGCACCAGGTGCTCGACGACCCGCAGCCCGTCGCCGAACCCGCGCAGCTCCACCTCCAGCGGCAGGCCCCGCTCCAGGTCACGGTTGACGGCGAAGACGGTGACGGCGCCGGTCCGGTCGTCGGTGACGGCGGTGGCGTGCAGCAGGTCGACCTCGCCGAAGCGCTCGGTGTCCTGGCGCGGGCTGTCCGGCTCTACGCGCAGTACCCGGCCCCGCCCGTACGTGGACGCCTGGGCGAAGGGGTAGAAGATCGTCTGCTTCCAGGCGGGCCCGCCCGGCTCGGTCATGATCGGCGCGATGACGTTCACGAGCTGGGCCAGGGAGGCGGACGTGACCCGGTCGGCGTGCCGCAGCATGCCGATGAGCAGGGAGCCGGTCAGTACGGCGTCGGCGAGGGAGTAGGTGTTCTCCAGCAGCCTCGGCGCGTAGGCGAAGCCGTCCTCCTCCGGCGGGGCCATGGGGGACCGGCTGGCGTGCCAGACGTTCCACTCGTCGTACGACAGCATGATCTTCTTCGGTGACTTGAGTTTGGCGCCGATGTGGTCGCAGGTGGCGACGACACCCCTGATGTACCGCTCGACGTCCTCGCCGCACGACATGAAGGAGGCGAGGTCGGTGTCGCCCTTCTCGAACCCGTAGTAGGAGTGGAGCGAGACGTACTCCACCTGCTCGTAGCACTCGTTCAGGACGGTCGCCTCCCAGGTACCGAAGGTCGGCATCCCGAAACCGGAGGAACCGCAGGCGACCAGCTGGAGCTTCGAGTCCACCATCTTCATGGCGCTGGCTGTCTCACGGGCGAGGCGCGCGTACTCCTCGGGCTTCTTGTGGCCGATCTGCCAGGGGCCGTCCATCTCGTTGCCCAGACACCACATGCGGATGCCGTACGGTTCCTTGGCGCCGTGCGCGATGCGCAGATCGGCCAGCTCGGTGCCGCCGGGGTTGTTGGCGTACTCGAGGAGGCGGACGGCGTCCTCGACACCCCGGGTGCCGAGGTTGACGGCCATCATCGGCTCCACGTCCGTCTTGCGGCAGAAGTCGATGAACTCGGCGAGCCCGAACTGGTTGGTCTCCAGCGAGTGCCAGGCCAGGTCCATGCGCCTGGGCCGCTGCTCGGCGGGGCCGACACTGTCCTCCCAGCGGTAGCCGGAGACGAAGTTGCCGCCCGGGTAGCGGACCGTGGTGACGCCGAGTTCGCGGATGAGTTCGAGGACGTCCTTGCGCAGCCCGGTCTCGTCGGCCTGGGGGTGGCCGGGCTCGTACAGCCCGTCGTAGACGCAGCGGCCGAGGTGCTCGACGAACGAGCCGTACAGGCGCGGGTTCACTTCGCCGATTTCGAACGCGGGGTCGAGGGTGAAGCGGGCCGGGGACTGGTGCATCGGTGGGTCTACCTCTCGGTCTGGGTGCGGGTGCCGCCGCGGTGGGCGGGGTCGGTTCGGGGCGCAGAAGTGTGCGGGGAGCCTGGGCGGTGCAGGCCAATGCCCCGTCTTGGAGGGTGAGTTGAGCAGTCCGGACGGAGGATTGCCGTGGGGTGCCGCTCTCGTCGTGGGCGAAGTAGGTCAGGAGAGCCTGGTCGTCGCCCTGTTCGACGGCCATGGCGTGGTGTCCGTAGGGCGCGCGGTCGAGGAGTTGCTCCGGCCGGCGGGTCCAGGTCTCGAGGTCGTGCGAGGTGTGGTGGAGGATCCGGGCCGGGCCGCTCCAGTTGGCTCGTACGCCGGTGAGACAGGAGGCGTACATGTGGTGAGTCCCGTCGTGCCAGAGCACTTCGGGTGCCCAGAAGGTGTTGCGGCCCGGCTCGATGTCCAGCCCGCCGCGATCCCCTGGTACGACCAGCTCCGGCCGTCATCCGTGCTGACTGCGATGCCGATGTCCGATGTCGGATGAGCGTCGGGTCGGTGGCCCCGTCGTGCACCGGATCGCGGTACGGGGCAGTGGTCATGCGCGCTCTCCATGTTCAGCCAGTCGGGCACTGTTCGACATGTCGATCATTGCTTTTCTGTATGCAACCGATTTCTGCATGCTGATCACGGCTGCTGCATCTGTTGGTAGCAACCGATTTCTATAGACGATACGTATGAGCCGATGGAAACGGAACCCCCGGGACGGCAAGTGCGAAGCCGACGGCTTGTTGACACGCGTGCTGTCTCGACTCCGGTAGGTGAGGTCGTCGCGTTCCGTTGGAAAGCGACCATGAACTCGACGACCTCTTCCTGCGCAAGAACGGCTGGCAGTCAGCCGAATACGCCGGGCATCGCCCCCGAACGCCTGCGGCCTTGACTCAACGGGCCGTCGCCGAGCAACTCGTCGAGGACGACAGGGCGCGCATCCTCGACGCCACCGGGCTTCATCAAGAAGGGCACGATCTCCGCGGGTCTTCAGAGTCAAGACTCCAGTACCGCCGACTGCGCCGAAAAGTGCCAGATCAGCGCCCTCGCCGCCTACGCCACCGCTCGCGGCCAGGCCTCGTGAACCGCGAGCTGTGAATGGCCAAGCCCTGGACCACGCGAGAGGAGGGTCGGCCATGCCGATCGAGCTGCGGTCGCTCGCCTTGCCGCTGCCGGACGCCTGGGCGGCAGCCGCTTCCGCTCATGGTCAGGAATGGCGTTTCCGTCGCCTCGGGGGAAGAGGCCGCCACTGGCTACGTCTCGGCCGTCCCGAAGTCCCAGCGGGTGTCGCGCTTCAGCCTCGTCGACCACCTGTTCACGCAGGCTTCGCGCGAGCCGTGGGAGGGCAGACAGCGAGCCGCTGCTGGAGTGCTAGTCCCGGTCGGCCCACTCCCGAATGAGTCCGATCGTGTTTTCCGGGCGCTCCTCGTGCACATAGTGGCCGGTGGCGGGCCAATGCTCGACGCGGGAGCCGGGCGCCGCCGTACGTTCCCATGCGGCAGCCTCCGACGAGGTCCAGACCGTCAGCGCGGGCTGTGTGCGCAGGCGCAGGTACTCCTCACTGCGCGGGCGGATGCCGACCGCCCCCGGATCGGTGTACATGCCCGCGTACGCCTGGGCGATGACGTGGTCCGGGGTGCCGAGCATCGTGCGGATGTGCGCGGTGCGCAGACCGGGTGAGGCCTGTGCTGAGAAGGCCCCGGAGATGAACGCGGCGGCCTCACGGGCACCGTTCTCGCGGAAGGCGGCCAGTCGCCGGGGAATGTCGTCCAGCTCGGCACCGTGTGCGCCGTGGGCCGGGTCGAGGGCGACGACGGAGCGTACGGACTCCGGGTGGCCGATGGCCAGGAGGTTGACGACTTGGACGCCCATGGAGTGGCCGACGGCGACGACCGGCCCGGTTCCCAGGTGGGTGATGAGCGCCGCCAGGTCATTGGCCATCGCTGCCGGGGTGTTGTCCTGGTCCGGGACGGGGGAGCGGCCGTGTCCGCGCAGGTCGGGGACGACCACGCGAAATGTTTCGCGCAGTTCCTCCGCGTGCCACGACCACTGGCGACCGTCGCCGCCCCAGCCGTGCACCAGGAGCAGCGTGGGCGCCTCGCGGGACCCGTCGACTGTGTGGAAGAGGTCGATGGCGGCGGTCACCATCCGGTCACCTCCCTGCACATCGAGCGTGCGGGGCCGGCTTGGCCACCGACGCCGGACGTGAAGGGCGTCGCGAGGCGGAGGGTGTGCGCGTCGGTGTCGATCATGGTCCACGATGCGGGGTTCCGCTCATTGAGGACCTCGCGGTTGTCCCGGTTCCGCCGGTGGACCTTCAGTGTTTCGTCGTTGGTGAGCAGTTGGGTCGTCTCCGGTCGCCTGGGAGTGGGTAGGCCACTCCCCGTCATCAACGGAGGGTGGGGATCGGTCACAGCGGCTTCGGTCGAGGTGGCAGCATAGGCCCGTCCTTGCGGGCCGTACGAGGGATGACCGGCATGTCGGGTTCCCGTGCCCGACCGGTCTGACGCCCGATGTTTCCGCAACTGGGTAGTGGTCACTGCCCAGTTGGTTTGGGCGGCATGTGAACTCTGTGGAGGCGGTGTGTAGTTATGTAGAGTTCAAGATCTTCCCTCTTTTCTCGGTGACCTCTCCCGTAACACGATGACGGCGCCCTTGAGGGCTTGATCGCTCATCACACCATCGTGCGCATGCGTCTGACCGGCATGCGCGGGGGAGGCCGTCCATCGTGTCCCAACAGCAGTCCGCCCGATGTCGCGGCATCGGCCGCAGAATTGTGTCCGTGCTTGCTCCGGCCCTGGCGGGCGGGCTTCTCCTGACCGGTGCCACGCCCGTCCAGGCCGCTTCGCAGGGAGAAGGGCCGTCCGGCGCCGCCCCGAAGACCACCTACCTCGTCCAGCTCGCCGGCGCACCCGTCGCGACCGATCCCGGCACCGCGGCACCTCAGGGTGAGCGGCTCGACACGGCGACGAAGGCCGTCCGTGACCACGTCCGTGACCTGAAGCGGGAACGCGACGAGGTGCTGGAGGCGGTGCCGGGTGTGAAGCCGCTCTACACCTATTCGTATGTGCTGAACGGCTTCTCGGCGCAGCTGACGGATCGTCAGGCTGATGGGCTCGCCCGAGTTCCGGGCGTCGTCTCGCTGACGCGCAATGTCGCGAGCCACCCCACCGCGACGACCGCAGCCAACGGCGCGGCCGGTACCGGAGCCCTTCAACCCCCTGACGTCGCTCGGTTTCTGGGTTTGAAAGACCGCAAGGGCCTCTACTCGAAGATTCCCGGCGGCCGTAGAAACGCCGGGCAGGGCATGATCCTCGGTGTCATCGACACCGGAATCGACACCGGCAACCCGTCGCTCGCGGCCCTCCCGGAGCCCCGTCCCGACGCCGAGATCATCGCCAAGAAGTGGAAGGGCACCTGTGACCGAGGCGCGGACACCGCGCACCTGGTCACCTGCAACAACAAGGTGATCGGCGCCCAGTACTTCAACAAGGGTGTTACCGACCCCTCGGACACCGACTGGGCGTCCCCGATGGACGCCTCGTCCCACGGCACGCACACCGCCACCACCGCGGCCGGCAACCACGACGTCCCGGCCGCCGTGCCGGACACCGGCATAGCCGGACACATATCCGGCCTGGCTCCGGCCGCCCGCATCGCCGCCTACAAGGTCTGCTGGAGCAGCGGCTGTTGGACCGCGGACATCGTGGCAGCCTTCGACAAGGCCGTGGCCGACGGCGTCGACGTCATCAACCTCTCCCTCGGCGGCAGCAACACCGCGCCCGCGAACCGGCCGGAGTACATGGCCGAGTTCAACGCGGCCAAGGCGGGAGTCTTCATCGCTGCCGCGGCGGGCAACACCGGCCCCCGGACGGCCTCCAACGGCGTCCCGTGGCTGACCACGGTGGCCGCCTCCACCCACGACACGGGCTATCGCGCGACCGTCACCCTCGGCAGCGGCGTCTCGTACACCGGGGTCAGCGGCAGCGGCTCCCCGGTCCCTTCCGCTCCCCTGATCGACGCGGCGAAGGCGGCCAGGAGCGGGGCGGACGGGAACCAGGCCGCGATGTGTGTGCCGGGCACCCTGGACCCCGACACGGTCAAGGGCGCGATCGTGGTCTGCGCCCGCGGCAGCGTGCCCCGCCCGGCCAAGAGCGCCGAGGTGAAGTCGGCCGGCGGCGTGGGCATGGTGCTGTACAACATGAACACCACCGACGAGCAGACCGTCGACTCCCATACCCTGCCGAGCCTGCAGCTCGCCAAGGCCGACGGTGAAGCCGTCAAGGCGTACGCCGGTGGTTCCGGTGCCACCGCCGAACTCACCGCTGCGCGTTCCGGGCACCAGGAGGCCCCGCAGATCCCCGGGTTCTCCTCCGGCGGTCCCGACCTCAACAGCGACGGTGACCTCCTCAAGCCCGACATCGCGGCCCCCGGCGTGGACATCGTCGCGGGCACCACGCCGGGCGGCGACGGAGGCACGTACAAGGGTGCGCAGGGCATCCTGTCCGGCACGTCCATGGCCGCCCCGCACGTGGCGGGCCTCGGTTTGCTGCTGCGTCAGCTGCACCCCGACTGGTCCCCCATGGAGGTCAAGTCGGCCCTGATGACCACTGCGAGCACGAAGACCGACACGGGCAGGCCGATCGAGCGTTCCGGCGGCGTCGCCGCCACCCCCCTCGACTACGGCTCCGGCCATGTCGTCCCGAACACCGCCGACGACCCGGGCCTGGTCTACGACTCCACCTCCGCCGACTGGACCGCGTACCTGTGTGCCATCGGCCAGCCGCCGGTGACCGACGGCGGCGGCGACCCCTGCGCCGGAGTGCCGAACACCGACCCGAGCGACCTCAACAACCCGACCATCGCGGTCGGTGACCTCGCGGGCGGGCAGACCGTGACCCGCAGGGTCACCAACATCAGCGGCGAGACAGGCGTCTACGCCGTCACGCTCCAGACGCCGCCCGGCTACCGGGCCACTGTCTCGCCGAGGACGCTGGTCGTGTCGCCCGGCGGTACGGCGACCTACAAGGTCACCTTCACGCGTACCGACGCGGCCTACGGCGACTGGAACTTCGGCTCGATCACGTGGAGCGACAAGCACCACAAGGTCCGCAGTGCCGTCGCTCTGCGTGCGGTGCAGGCTCCGTAGTTCGGGGTGAAGAGCGTTCCGGGGTGGGCACCGTATTCAGGTGCCCGCCCCGGCGTCGTCTCCGGGAGGGCTCGGCTCAGCACGTGGCTCCGACCACCTGGTGCGGGACAACAGAAGGCCTTACCCGGCCCGCCTCCTGGGTGCCGTCGCGCTGACCCGACGCCGCGCATGCAGCACGGCCGCCGACGCTGGGGGAGTACGCGTCGACGGCCGTGGTTCGGGGAACGGCCTCAGAAGGCGACGTTCGGGTTGAAACTGGGGATGGGGTTGCCCAGGTCTTTGTTCACGCTCTCGCGTGCCCGGGTCAGAGTGGTCTGGAAGTGGCCGTCCCTGTCCTGGATGGGGAAGTTGGCGCCGAAGGTCAGGCCCGGCTCGATCCAGTTGCTGTTCCACAGCGCGTCGAACGCCGTGCGGTTGCTCTGCTTGAGCTTGTCCAGTGCGACGAGGGCCGGCCGGTCCCAGACACCCTTGACGGCCTCCGGCTGCTCACCGGCCTTGGCGAAGCGGAAGGCGTGGGTGGAGCCACCGTCCAGGTGGTAGACGATGTGGGCGCGGTTGCCGGAACGCTCGATCGTGTTGAACGCCTTGCTGCTGTACCCGCCGTGCGCGGAGACGGAGATGTACGACGGCGCCTCCTGCCCGCGCTTCTGCCAGGCCACTACGGCCTCCCAGTCGTGCCGGTGACCACCGATCGGGCCCTGGTCCTTCTCGAAGTACAGCGTGTAGACGTACGCGCACCAGGTCGCGTCGCAGGCGGACCGGACGTAGGTGTTGGCCCGGCCGATGAACCGGCAGCCGGCGCCTGGGTCGCCGACGGTGTTCAGGCCGCCGTTGAGATGCCCGTTCTTGTCGACGGCGGAGGAGGGGTAGCAGCCGTCGTGGTCGTAGTCGAACAACGGCTGGTACTTGTCCTGGAAGGCGGAGGCCTGGTACGGCAGCGGATCGGGGGCTGCGGCGAACGCGCTGCCCGCCAGACCGGCGGTCAGGGCCGTCACGCTGCCCGCGATGACCGCGGCCCTGCGGAGCCGGGACTTTCTCTTGGTCTTGAGTGTCTGGGACATGTTGGTGCTCTCCGGTTCGTGCGGGGGTGGGGCCACGCCGGAATGCGGCGGCCCGGAATCGACACTGGACACGGGAGAGTTGTCAGGCACGTCCTTTCATCAGGACAAACAACTTTCCTGCGCGGCGTGGTTGTCCGCAGGCGCCTGAGTGCGGGCGTCATCAACCTCACATCTCGGACGGTTTACTCGCGGACCGGGCGAATCGTATGTTGAGCGCTCTTGAATGTCGTTTTCATCAGCTGTGGGAAAGCAGGTGCACCATGGGACGACCTGAGCGACCGCTGGATCCCGAGGCCGGCCCGGTCCAGCGCTTCGCCCATGAGCTGCGGGAGCTGCGCCGGGCCGCGGGGTGTCCTTCGTACCGGTCCATGGCGGTGACCGCCGGCTTCTCGGTGACGACGCTGGCGCATGCCGCCGGAGGGGAGCGGCTGCCGTCGCTCGCCGTGGTCCAGGGGTACGCACGGGCATGCGGGGGCGACCCCGGTGAGTGGGAGTCCCGCTGGAAGGAGGCGGAGGCGGAGTTCGACCGGCTGGGCCGGGAGGATCCGGAGGGCGTCGAGCCGCCGTACCGGGGCCTGGCCCGCTTCGAGACGGACGACCACGCACTGTTCTTCGGTCGTGACCGGATGATCGACCGGCTGCGGCGTCTGGTGTGCGACCGGCGACTCGCGGTGCTGTTCGGGCCGTCCGGTAGTGGCAAGTCCTCGCTGTTGAGGGCCGGGCTGATCCCCCGGCTGCGGGAGGAGATGGGGCAGCGCGACTGCCCGTCGGCGCTGCGGGTACTCACCCCCGGAACCCGGCCCGCGACGACGTACGGACATCTGCTGGCGCCCGCGCCCGGAGAGCCGGAGAGCTGGGTCGTGGTCGACCAGTTCGAGGAGATCTTCACGCTCTGCCGAGACCCACGGGAGCGCTCCCGCTTCATCGACCTGCTGCTCACCGCCCGCGAACCGGACAGCCGACTGCGGGTCCTGATCACGGTACGGGCCGACTTCTACGCCCGCTGCGCCGAGCACAGGGGACTGGCGGACGCCCTGGACGGCGCCGGGCTGCTGCTCGGCCCGATGACGGCGGACGAACTGAGGGACGCCATCGTCAAGCCCGCGCAGTCGGTCGGGCACCTGGTGGAGCGGGAACTGACCGCACGGCTCATCGACGACCTCCTCCACGAGCCCGGCGGGCTGCCGATGCTCTCCCACGTCCTGCAGGAGACCTGGCGGCGGCGCAAGGCCCGCACCCTGACTCTGGACGCGTACGAGGCGGCGGGCGGAGTGCGCGGCGCGATCGCGGCGAGCGCCGAGGAGGCGTACGGGCGGCTGTCCCCGGCCCAGGCACGCACCGCCCGCCGCCTGCTGACGCGCATGGTCGAGCCGGGGCAAGGCACCCGTGACACTCGGCGTCCCCTGACCCGGGCCGATCTCAACGAGTTCGCCGACCCCGAGGCGCCGAACGTAGTGGAGCGCCTGGCCCGCGCCCGGCTACTGGCGGTGGACGAGGACGGCGTGCAGCTTGCCCACGAGGCACTGATCACAGGCTGGCCGCGACTGCACGGATGGATAGAGGAGGACCGGGAACGTCTGCGGCATCACCGTCGGCTGACCGAGGCGGCCCACAACTGGTTGGAGCACGACCGCGATCCCGGTGACCTGTACCGGGGCAGCCGTCTGGCGCGGGCGGAGGAGCACTTCCCGTCCTTTAGGAGTGACCCCGCCCTGACTGCGGCGGAGCGGACCTTCCTCGTTGCCGCTGTCGAGGCCCGCGAGGCGGAACACGCGGCTCGTATCCGCTCCAGACGCCGGAGGCGGATGTTGGTGGGTGCGCTGTCAGCGGTCCTCGCGGCGGCGCTGATGGTCGCCCTGGTCGCCGTGCGGCAGCGCACCGAGAACACCGCCCGCCGGATCGCCGCCGTCGCCGACGGACTGCGCACCACCGACCCACGGGCCGCCCTCCTTCTCGGGGCTGCGGCCTGGAACATCGCCCCGCTGCCCGAGACCCGGCGCGCCCTGCTCGGCTCCGTCGTCCAGACGGAACTCGACACCTTCACCGACCCCGCCCCGGGGTATGCCACTCAGCGCTTCCTGGTGGATTCCGGCCGCGGACTGCTCACCGTCGACGACGATGTCTGGCAGCGCTGGGACGTGGCCACACACCGCCGCACCGGCCGGGGCCCACTGCCGCAGGGCGCAGTGCTGGCGGTCGGGCGGGACGGCCGGGTCCTCGCGATCTCGCAGGAGACGGGAGGCGTACGGCTGTGGGACACGACCACCGGCCGCTGGACCGGAGCCGGCCCGGACCCCGTCCTGCCGGAGGTGGCCATCGGTGCGAGCGGCCGTACATACCTGGAGGGTGCCGACGGCGAGAACCACGTCCGGGTCCGTTCAGTCGCGGACAACCGCCTGCTCTTCGAGACCCACCGGGCCGACCGTGCCAACGTGGCACCGAGTCCCGACGACAGCCTGGTCGCGGTGTGCCCGTCGGGCCACGCCCCGCAGGTGTGGGACATCGTGCGCCATCGCAGGCTCCCCGGCGCGTGGGACAGGGGCGGCCGGATCTGCGGCGACCGGTCGGCGCTGGGCTTCGGCACCGGTACCCGGTTCGCGACCGTCTCCGGGAACGGCGTCGACGTATGGGACACACGGTCGCGTCGGCAGGTGGCCGAGGTGCGGGCCACCGGCGCACGATACGTGTCGCTCAGCGCCGACGGCAGGTTTCTGGCGACGGCCGATGCCGGCGAGGTCCAGGTCTGGCGGCTGTCCGACCCGGGCACCCCGGTGTTCCGGCACTCGTTGAACAACCAGCACCTCTACGACTGTCTCGCGTGGGACCCGGAACACGCGTTTCTGCGCTACCTGGAAGGGGGCACGGTCCACACGCTCGATCTGTCGGCCGCGACGACATCGGCTTGGCGGGCGTCGCCGCTGGCGGGCGGGCGGCTGAGCCCCGACGGCCGGGTGCTGGTGACGGCCGCGCGCACGGGATCCTCGTACCGCTTCGAACTCCGCGACACCCGGGACGGCCGTCTGTTGCGCACGCTGCCGTCACCGCCGGTACCGGTCTCACGGGACCCGGCCCATCCGGTCGTACCGCAGCGCACGAAACCCCTGACGAACTTCAGCCCCGACGGGAAAACACTCGCGTACGGGATCTCGACGCCGGGATATTCGGCGACCTCGCTGCGTGTCACGATCTGGGACATGACAGGGGGCGGCCATGAGCGCGCGTCCCTGGACCTGTCAAGGTCGGAGGCGGGTGCGGCGGTTACCGCCCTGGCGCTGTCCGCGGACGGCCATGCCCTCTATGCCACCCGCACACCGACGATCGGCGGCCTGAGCACCGAGGCCTGGAATCTGACGACCGGCCGTCGTCTGCACACCACCACCGATACCCGCCTGGCCAGCGTTCACATGGCGGTAAGTCCTCGAGGGGGACTGGTGGTCGGCGACAACCGGGTGGGCCGTGTAGTCGACGGTCATGTGGCGGCACAGGACCTCGTCCAGGGCGATGCGGTCAGCGCGCTCGCCTTCAGCCCCGACGGCAACAGCCTGGCGGCGGGCGATTCGACGGGCCGAGTGGCCCTGTGGGATGGGGACCTGCGCCACCGGGCGGGTGTCCTGCGCAACCTCTTCCCGGCCCCCCTCGGGGAGACACCCGAGGCGGTCCGTTCTCTCGCCCTCAGCCCCGACGGCCACACTCTGGCGGTAGGCGGTGATGCGGGCGCGCTCCAACTCTGGGACACCGCGACCCAACAGCCCCTTGGCGGCCCGCTTCCGACACCGGGCGAGGGCATCGACACCTTGGCCTTCAGCACGGACAACCGGACTCTGTACGCCGGCGGGCCGCATGTACCTCTTCAGCGGTATGCGGTGGACACGGGCCGATCGGTTTCCCAGGTTTGTACCCGGGCCGGGGGAAAGGACCTGACGGAAGCTCAGTGGCGGGCGTATGTCCCGGAGGTGGGCTACCGCAAGGTATGTACCTGAGATGCCCTGCTCTGCCTCAAGGCTGAGCAGGCCGCCGATTCGCGGCCGTCTTGTCGGCGTCTTGGAGGACGAACTGCTGGTGCCTGCCGTAGTTGTTGCGTTTTGGTCAGCCTCCGGACACTCTTCACGGAGTGGCCGGGTCGGCGGTCAGTCCGGCAGCGTTGAGCTGCCGACGAAGGTGGGCGGTTTCGTGTACCAGCCCGATGGCAGGCGGGTCACCAGCACGCCGGCGTCGACCGTGAGTGTCTGGCCGGTGACGGTGCGGGCGTCGTCACTCGCGAGGTAGGCGAAGGCGCCCGCGACTTCCTCGGGTTCGGTCAGATAAGGCATCGGGACCTGCGCAGAGGTCACCTTCCGCATCGTCTCCTCGTCACCCAGCGCCGAGATCGTCAGGGGGGTCGGAACGTGGCCGGGCGCGACGGCATTGACGCGGATGCCGTCCGGGGCGAGCTCTGCCGCCACCGACTTGGTGAGCCCGATCACCCCGGCCTTGGCTGCGACGTATGCGTGCGGAGCGAGCGGGGCGAGCCCGCCGATGCTTGTCGTCGACAGGATGACCCCGCCCCGGCCCGCGGTGCGCATGGCCCTCGCCGCGTGCTTCATGCCGTAGAACACACTGCTGAGCAGCACTGCCTGGGTACGGGCCCAGTCCGCGTCGGCGATCTCGGTGATGCTGCCGATGGCGCCGATCACGCCTGCGTTGTTGACCATGACGTCCAGGTGCCCGTACTTAGCGAGCGCGGTCTCGACCAGTGCCGCGACCTCCTCCTCCTGGGTGACGTCGGCGACCAGGAATTTCCCGTTCAGCTCTTTCGCGAGAGGCTCGGCGGTCCCGGGGTGCAAGTCGGACAGCACCACTCGGAAGCCCTCGTGAGCCAGCCTGCGCGCAGTCGCCCCACCGATGCCCCCTGCGGCCCCGGTCACGATCGCGACCTTCTGATGTTCCTCCGTCATACGGACCTCCTCGTTGCTCCGACGAAGGCCAATCATGCAGATCTTGAAGGCGGGGCGGCACACCCTTTCGGGGGTGACTTGACCTGGTCCTGCTTTCGGCGGATCTTCGAGCGCTTCGGCCGTTTCCTTCTACCGACAAGCCACTGTGTCCGGGCTGTTCCTGGAACAGGTGGTCGCCGTCTCGGGCCTGTGCATCGTCGTGGCGACAACCTGCACCAGCACCTCCGATGTCACGGACCGCCCGCTCGTCGAGGACCTTGTGGGCTCTCCGCCGCGTCGTCTCCAGCCTTCGCGTGCACAGCGGCAAGGGGCTCCATCAATGTGCCCCACCAAAGGTCGGTGAGCACGTCGATCGCGATGTCGCCGGGGACCGGCACCACTTCACGCGTGGACCCCCAGGCGTAGTGCTGCAGTTGGAGGCGACACAGCTCGAAGCGGACACGGGCCTCCGCGCGTCGATCGGGCGGCCACCGGAGTATCCACGGGTCGACCGCCCGCAGGACGACCTCGCGCACCGACTCCGCCGCCCGCGCCGGCTCCTCGAGCTGCGATTCCTGAGTCGCACGGGCGATGTCACGGTGCTGCTCCATGCCGGCGAGCGCCGCACTCAGCCAGCCGCGCAGCGCTTGCCGGTCGCCGTCCATGAGCACCGGGACGAGGCCACGGAGGAGCTGCCTGATCTCGGCCCCGAGATCCGCAGCCGCGGCCGTCATCAAGTCGGTTTTGGAGTCGAAGTGCAGGTAGAGCGTCTGGCGGCTGACCCCCGCGGCCTTCGCGATCTCGTCGAGCGACGCATTGGTGAATCCACGGCGCACGAAGACCGAATGTGCTGCTCGGACGATACGGCGACGTGTGACCTGCTTCTGCTCCTCACGAAGGCTCGGCCGCCCTCGCGGCGGGGAACCGCTCGGCGTCGCGCGGCCCGCAGAGCCCCGACGCCCGTGCTCGGCGCTCACTCGCCGACCGGCCGCAGCTCACGCCACCACATGTCGGCCAGGATCTCGACCACGTCCACCTCGTCGCCGACCATCAGTGGTGCGAACCCCCACAGGTAGTGATGGAGTTGCAACCTGCACAGCTCAAGTCTCAGCCTCGCCTCCGCCCGCCGCTCGGGGGGCCAGGTCTCGACCCATCGGCCTGCGGCGTCGATCAGACGGCGTACGACATCCTCGTCCCTGGCTCCGCCTTCAGTGCTCAGGTTGGCCTCCTGCGCGGCGAGAGCCAACGATCGATGCCTCTCGTACCATCCCGCGCTCTCGTCGAGCCAGGCGTGCATGTCGTCCTGAGTGCCGTCCACGAGGATGTCACCGAGTCGGCCCATGGCGTCGGCGCACTCTTCGGCCAGCACGGCGGTGATGGCCCGCATGAGGTCGGCCTTCGTCTTGTAGTACGCGTACAGCGTGCTACGGCTGACTCCCGCCTCTGCGGCGATCTCGCTGATGCTGGCCCGGAGATAGCCCTTGGCCGCGAACACCGAGCGTGCGGCGTCGTCAAGACGCCGACGGGCAGCTTGGTGATACTCCTCGGCGAGACTCTGGCTCGCCGCCCCCGATTCAGTTGCCACGGTTGTCCCAGGATGCGCGTGGTCCTGGCGGTCGCGTGGAACCCGCCTGCATGTTCGTCCGCCTCTCGATCGTCGTGACCGACGCGCGACTAACGCTCTGCTGGGGTCCCGAGCTCTGCCGGCGCCCTTCGTGCCCGACCACTAACCGAGCGCCCAGAGTAACTGACAGGCGCCAAGGGCCGGCTGCGCGCCGTGGTTGGCGCGGCCCCTCGGTGGCGTGCTGTTCGCGGTCGGCAGGGTGTGCGGATCAGGGTTTCGATGTACTTTGAGGCTGCTCACTTTACACTGAGTCTGATTGCTTGACTCTCAGTCTGAGCTGTCGTAGAACTGCAGTTGAGTGACCGGATCTCCTGAGGCGTGGCGGCAGGAGCCTCGGTGCTCGGCGATGAACTCGCGATCCCCTGTGTCCGGGCGGCGGTTGGCACGCGCCGATGGGCTCTTGGCGGTCGACCTGAATCCGCCCCGGCATCCGACCGGCCCCGTCGGTGAATCGACTCCAACGAAGGAGAGCTGACGATGATGATCGAACTGCCCGTGTCCGGAGTCGAAGTGAAGATCGACTTCGACCCGGAGGCTGTCATGGCGCGCTATGGCGAGGAGCGGGAGTCCCGCCTGCAGCGGAAGGGCTTCGGCGACTTCGAACGATTGGATGATCAGCGGGACGTCTCGTCCGGTGACCCGTTCATGCCGGTGGTCGAGCGTGAGCCGGTCACCGAGGAAGTCGAGGTTCTGATCCTCGGCGGCGGGTTCGGGGGCTTGTTGACAGGTGCGCGCCTGAAGGAGCACAACGTCACGGACAGCATCCGGATCATCGAGCAGGGCGGGGATTTCGGCGGCACGTGGTACTGGAATCGGTACCCGGGTCTGCGCTGCGACGTGGAATCGTACATTTACCTGCCGCTTCTTGAGGAGACCGGGTATATCCCGACGCAGAAGTACAGCGAGGGTCACGAGATCCTTGAGCATGCCCAGCGCATCGCCCGACACTACGGCCTGTACGAACACGCTCTCTTCCACACCGCCGCGTCATCGCTGACCTGGGTCGAGGACGAATCGCTCTGGGAGTGCCGCACCGATCGGGGAGACGTCGTCCGCGCCCGGTATGTCATGCGAGCGAACGGACCGTTGCAGAAATCCCGTATCCCGCGGATTCCTGGAATCTCCAAGTTCCAGGGCGAGGTGTTCCACAGCAGTCGATGGAATTTCGAGTACACCGGTGGTTCGAACCAGGGCGGAATGACCGGCCTCAACGACAAGCGGGTTGCCATTGTCGGCACCGGCCCGACGGCGATCCAGGCCATTCCGTACCTTGCGGAGGATGCCGCGGAGCTCTTCGTCGTCCAACGGACTCCGTGCGCGGTGGACGCGCGAGGGAACGCGCCGACCGACATGGAGTGGGCCGCGTCTCTGAGACCCGGCTGGCAGGCGGAGCGTCACCTCAGCTTCAACAGCCGGATGGCGCAGCAGCCCGTGGGCGAGGACCTCGTCGACGACGGGTTCTCGCGCTCCTTCACCTACACGATGGGCCAGCACCTGGTCGATGTGCCGATCGGCGAACTCGGGATGGAGGACACGGTCCGACTCCGTCAACTCGCGGACCTGTGGCGCGGCCAACAGATCCGCAACAAGATCGAGGAGATAGTCGAAGATCCCCGGACGGCCGAGATGCTGAAGCCCTGGTACGGCTCGGGATGCAAGCGTCCGTCCTTCAGCGACACCTACTACCAGACCTTCAACCGACCGAACGTGCACCTCTTGTACAGCCCCGACAGCATCGATGAAATCAGGGAGAACGCGATCGTCGTCGGCGGTGAGGCCTACGAGGTCGACTGCATCATCTTCGCGACAGGGTTCGACACCGGCACCTTTGACGCCGGGGTCTACGGCTACGAGGTGAGGGGCCGGGAAGGCCGCACGCTGTCCGACACCTTCAAGGACGGCCTGAAGTCCCTGCACGGCTTCTACACCCATGGATTCCCGAACTTCTTCGAGTTGGGGCTGAGCCAGAACGGCTACATCGCCAATTTCACCTTCATGCTGGACCAGAAGGCCGTCCACGTCGCCCGGCTGCTCGCACACACGAAGCAGAACGCCCGGAACCACATCGAGCCGACCGAGGATGCGCAGAGCGCTTGGGTGAAGACCATTCGGGATCTCAACAAGCCGCGAACGGCGTACTTCATGAACTGCACACCAGGTTTCTTCAATGGCTACGGAAACGTTTCGCGAGCGTTCTTCGCGAACACCTATGCGCCGGGGGAAGTCGCCTTCTGGGAGGTGATGAACAAGTGGTGGGAGGACGGCAATTGCGAGGGCTTGATTCTTCGTAGCGTCTGAGATCGCAGAAGGCGACAGAAGTACTCGACCCATCTATCCGGGAGGCCTGGACAATGACGCTGGACGCGGATGCGCAGGCGATCGCGGACATGACCGCAGGAAGCCCCCGTCTGCACGAGCAGGACCTTGAGGCCTGCCGAACGATGGCGGCGATGAACATCGCGTCACGCAAAGCGGAGATGCACGAGGTGTACGAAAGGCGCGTTCCCGGGCCTCACGGTGATGTCCCGGTCCGGGTGTACCGCCCGGTGACGAAGGACGGCCTGCCTGTGCTGGTGTACATGCACGGCGGGGGCTGGTCCATCGGCGGCCTCGACACGGTGGACGGGGTGTGCCGAGAGTTGGCGAGTCGCGCCGAATGCGTCGTGGTGTCCGTCGACTACCGTCTTGCTCCGGAGCACAAGTTCCCCATCGGGTTCGAGGACTCCTACGCCGTCGTCGAGTGGGTCGCCGATCACGCGGGCGAACTCGGCGCCGACGGCGGGCGACTTGCCGTCGCGGGGGACAGTGCGGGCGCGAACTTCTCGGCTGCGATCTGTTTGCGAGCCCGGGACGAGAACGGGCCGCACATTACTTTCCAACTCCTTGCCTACCCGGCGACCGAGTACGGCGTGGAACGACCCTCCTGTGTGGAGCAGGCCGAGGCGCCGATGTTGTCGAGACAGGACGTGGAGTGGTTCTGGGGCCACTACCTGCGTGACGCGACGGACAGCAAGGACCCCCGAGCGACACCGTCGAGCGCCGCCAGCCACGAAGGACTGCCTCCGGCGCTCGTCGTAACGGCCGAGCACGATCCGCTCCGTGACGACGGTGAGGCCTATGGGGAACTCCTCCGCGCCGGCGGTGTCGAGGTCACCGTCAAGCGATACCCGGGCGTGTTCCACGGCTTCTTCATCATGGTCGGTCTGCTGCGACGCAATGACGAGGCGATGTCGGACGCGGCCGACGCACTCAAGAAGGCATTCGGTACCTCGTGAGCCATGCCACGTTTGTCCGGAGAAAGGAGTTGCTGTGCGGGCCGTCATGTACCACGGGGCACGAGACGTGCGAGTGGAGGAGATTCCGGATCCGCGGATCGGCGAGCCTCATCAGGCCGTTGTCCGTGTCTGGCGAGCCGGGCTGTGCGGCTCGGATCTGCATCCGTACCAGGACGGAAGGCAGACCGGGGCGGTCGCGTTCGGGTTCGGCCACGAAGCGGTCGGTACGGTCGTGGCCGTCGGCGCCGAGGTGCGGAAGTTCCATGAGGGGGATCGCGTCCTCGTCTTCGGTTCGGTGAGCTGCGGGAACTGTCCACCGTGTCTCGCCCGGGAGCCGATGCTGTGCGGGCAGCACATGAGTCCGCAGATCTACGGCCAGGGGATTCCCGGACTCGGTGGCTGCCAGGCGGAGCAGCTCCTCGTGCCGGTGGCCGACCACAACCTGTTGGCAGTGCCGTCGGCCGTCTCGGACGACCTGGGTCTGCTGCTGACGGACAACCTCCCGACGTCATGGTTGGCCGCTCGCCGAGGAGGGGTCAGTGAGGGTGACACCGTCGCCGTGATCGGGCTGGGCGCGGTCGGCGTCGGCGCCGGACTGTCGGCGATGGCGATGGGCGCCTCCCGAGTGATCGGCCTGGACCTCGTCGGTCACCGGCGGGCCGCCGCGGCGGCGCTCGGTATCGAGAGCGTCCCCGCGGAGGACGGTGCGGTCGTTGTGCTGGACCTCACGAAGGGTCTTGGCGTGGACGTCGTCGTGGACGCCGTCGGAACGTCCGCGACGACGAACCTCGCATTCCAGGTCGCTCGAAAAGGCGGCAGGGTGTCCGTGGTCGGCGCGGCAGAGCAGAGTGCCGAACTCGCGGTCATTTTGGCGCTGGCCAAAAACCTGGACGTCGCTTTCGGGCTCTGTTCGATCCAGCGCGAGGTGCCGGCCGTGCTCGACGCCTTGGACACTGGTCTGCTGGACGAGGACGCGGTCACCTCCCTCGTCTCACACCGCCTGCCCCTGGCCGAGGCAGCGGAGGCATACCGCCTGTTCGATTCCCGCGCCGAGGGAGTGCGGAAAGTCGTGCTGCAGGTCTGAATCCGTTCGGCGGACAGTGCTCGATCCAATGCCGGGAGCAGTGCATGGGAGACATGGATCCCCTCGCGACACAGCACGCCGAGCTCATCGAGCTGCTTGATCGCCGACGAGCTGTACGGGGCGCGCTGCAGCTCATAGTGGCGGGCGGTGACGTCGCATGGATGGCCGAGCCCATTTCAGGACCCGGTGACGGCCGCCCGCACCATCTGGGGCTCAGCCAGGTGGTCGGTGACCGGACGGCGATGCTGCCGGGCCTGCACGTGCCCCTCGGACATGGCCTCACCGGCAAGGTGCACTTCAACGGCATACCGGCGTGGGTCGACGACTATTTCGGCTCCACATCCATCACCCACACGTTCGATGACCACATCTCGGCCGAGGGGATTCGACGCCTTCTCGCGGTTCCCGTGCATCACAACGGACAGGTCTTCGGAGTCCTCGCCCTGGGAGCGCGTACGGACGGCACGTTCGGGGGCCGGGCCGTTGATCAGGTCCGTGAGGTCGCCGACAAGGCCGCGCTTGCCGTGGCGGTCGCCGAGCGCTCCCGGCTCGCCCGCGAAGTCGCGGTGTACGAAGAGCGGAGCAGACTCGCCGCGGAACTCCATGACAGTGTCGGCGCACTGCTGTTCGCCATCGGCTCCGGGATGGCGAGGCTGGCGGAGACCGCTTCAGGGGACCCGGAACTCACCGCTCGGCTGGCGCGGATCCGTCACCAGGCCGACGAAGCCTCGGCCGCACTGCGTGACTCACTGCGCACCCTGCGGGCCTCGCCCGCCGCTCTCGAACTGTCGGTCGGGCTGCGCTCGGACTGCACCGCTTTCGCGGAACGCACGGGCATCCCCTCCGAACTCGTCGTGCTGGATCACGAGCCACCGAGTCTGTCTGCGAGCCGTACCAGCGTGCTCGTCACCGGAGTCCGCGAGGCTCTGCTGAACGTCGAGAAGCACGCACAGGCGTCTGCCGTCGTGGTGACCGCGGGGCCGCGACACGGAGGCGGAATCATTGTTGCGGTGACCGACGACGGAATTGGCCTTCCCCTCGACTACAAGCCGGGCCTAGGTCTGACCAGCACTGCCGAGTCCGTTGGACGCGTCGGTGGCACGGTACGGGTCGCCAGCGAGCCGGAGGGTGGGACGACTTGGCGAATGGAGCTCCCGTGCTGACCACTTCGAACATCCGTGTGCTGGTCGTCGATGATCACCCAGTGGTGAGGGACGGTGTCATCACCCAACTCGCTCGGCACTCCGACATCGCGGTCATCGGGCATGCCGCCGATGCCGCGGACGCACTTCGACAATGCGTACAAGGACAGCCCGACGTCGTCCTCCTCGACCTCCGGCTGCCCGACGGTCTCGCGCCCGAAGTGGTGCCCCGTCTGCGCGCGGTGTCGCCGCAGAGCCGCATCCTGCTCTTCACCGCCTTCCCCGAACATGCCGCCGTCGGCTCGGCATTCGCCGCAGGCGCATGCGGACTCCTGGTCAAGGACGCCTCAGGGACGACGCTGCGCGAGGCGCTCCGGCAGGTTTTCCGTACCGGCGGATACCACCGTCCTGTGACCGAATCTGCTTGCGCGGTGGTCACGCCGCGGGAACATGACGTGCTGCGGCTGGTCGCGGTCGGAGACACCAACGTCGAGATCGGCGATCAGTTGGGGCTGTCTCTGAACACCGTGAAGAGCTACCTTCGCAACGTCATGCGGAAGCTGAACGCGCGGAACCGGGCCCAACTCATCTCCCATGCTCGCGCCCAGGGCCTCCTCTGACATCCGTCACGTGCCCCTCATCCGCGGCTGAGGTGATCGACAGCCGCGGAAGCCGATGTCGCCGAACACCGCCGACTCCAGTGCCCGGCCCGGTCTGCTCTCACCCGTCGCCGGGGTCGAGCCCTGTGCTTGACCACCTTGATCGGGCCGAGTCCCCGCGAGTGTTGCCGACTTTTTGCCGAGCATCCGGAGGCGCGTCACGAAGCGGGCCGGTCACACCTCGAACTGCTTGATCAGCTCACGGCGCATGATCTTTCCTGTCGAGGTCTTGGGCAGGTCGGAGACGAGTCGGACCAGCCGTGGCCGTTTGTAGGCCGCCATGCGCTCACTCGCGTAAGCGATGAGTTCCTCTTCCGTCGGATTCGAACCGGCTGCCGCCACGACGTACGCACACGCGAGCTCGCCTTTGACCGGGTCCGGGATCGGGCCGACCGCGACCATGGCCACTGCGGGATGCGCTGCGAGGACCCGCTCTACCTCAGCCGGGTAGACGTTGTAGCCGCCGGTGATGATCATGTCCTTTCGTCGGTCGACGACGAAGACATGGCCGCTTTGGTCCATCGTGGCGATGTCGCCGGTGTGCAACCAGCCGTCCGGCTCGATGGTTCGGGCGGTGGCCTCCGGATTGTTGTGGTATCCGAGCATGGTGACCGGACCTCGCACCATGAGCTCGCCGGGCGTCCCGCGCGCTGCGTCGCGTCCGATGTCCTTGAGATCGGCGATGCGCACCTCCACGCCCGGCAGCGACACTCCGATCGAACCGGGCACTGGCGGCATGTGCACGGGATGCGTCGTTCCCAGCCCTGCGATCTCGGTCATGCCCCACAACTCGATCAGCGGGGCACCGGACCGGTCTTGCCAGCGCTCGACGGTGGTTGGCGCGATGGTCTGCCCGCCCACGGTGCAGCGGGTCAACGAGGACAGATCGGCCCGCTCGATCCCGGGATCGACCAGCATCATGGAATACATCGTGGGCACGCCTTCGAACAGGGTGGCCCGGTGTTCGCCGATCAACCGCAGTGCCTCTGCAGGTGCGAAGCGTTCCATCAGTACGACGGTGCCCCCGGCCAGGAAGGTCGCGTTGATCACCACGTTGCCGTAGACGTGCGGGGCCGGCAGCGCAGTCACCACCACGTCCTCGGCATTGCGTCCGTGCATGGTGGCTGTGGCGGCGCAGTTCCACAGCACTGCCCGATGACTCTGTACCGCTCCCTTGGGGTGTCCGGTCGTGCCGGAGGTGTAGCCGATCGTGGACGGCGAGTCGGGGTCGACCGTGGGGTGCGGTGCGGGTCCGTCATGGTTCAGGACTTCGGCGAAGCTCTCCGTACCCGTGGCATCGCCGAAGGACACCACCGCGGTCAGGTCCGGCAGGTCGCGCATGAGTTCGACGACCGTCGGCGCCTGCTCGGCGCCGGTGAACACGGCTGTGGCGCCGCAGTCCCGCAGCACGAACGCCAACTCCTCCGGAGTGAGCATGACGTTGACAGGATTGACCACGGCGCCCGCCTTCAGCGCGCCATGGTAGGTCACCACCCACTCCCAGCAGTTCTGAGCGTAGAGCGTGACCGGCTGTCCGGGCCGCGCGCCCTGCGCGACGAGCCAGGCGGCGACACGGTCACTCAAGGTGTCGAGCTCAGCGAAACTGAGCGTGCGGGTGGCCGTGATCAACGCGTGTTTGTCTCCGAATCGTGCCGCAGAGCTCCGCAAGATGTCGCCAGGACCGTTCATCGCCGTCCTCCAAGTCCAGGTAGCTCGAAGCAGCACAGCGGAGAACGCCGATTCCCACCACGCCCGTTCGGGTGTGGCCTCGTTGAATATGTCTGCGGGTGACCTAACGCCACTTCGATGATCTGGCAAACACTCAGGTCAACAGGGATCTGGCTCTTCGGAGTCAGGCCCCTAGATTTTTACCGAGCTGGATAGGTGCTGGACGCAGGCGGACGGCGTGCACGCCTCGGGCGCGTGCGCCGTGCAGTCGTCGGTCGAACCTGAGCGAATGGGCCTCCGTCATACGTTCTTCATCGGCTTGAAGTTGTTCTGCATGAACACGACGAAAAGCGGCATGACCGAGGTCGTGCCGCGTCTTGCTGACGTCGAGGTGGATGTACAGGGTCTCGTCGAGGCACACATGGTGGCGCTGTTGGGCGTCCGGTTCCTGGTGAGCGAATACGGCACCGGTCCGGTTCACGGAGGTCGGATCGACTCGCTCGGACTGGACGAGAACGGCTTACCGGTCATCGTCGAGTACAAGCATGGTGTCGACGCCGGAGTCATCAACCAGGGTCTCTTCTACCTGGCGTGGTTGATGGACCATCGTGCCGAGTTCGAGCACCGGGTCCGCGACCGGCTCGGAGTGACGGCCGCGTCCCAGGTCCTGTCGAGCGGCCCGCGTCTGATCTGCATCGCCGGCGACTTCACCCGCTACGACGTCCACGCCGTCCGCGAGCACCGGCGGTCGATCGACTTGGTCCGCTACCGACTCTTCGGCAGCGACCTCCTCGGGTTGGAGACCGTGGCGTCCGTGAGCGGCGGCATGCAGGTAGCACGTAGGGCGCGCCGTCAGGCGGTTGCCCGGGAGGCGGCCGCAGTCCAGGGCTCGTCGATGGCGGAACTGGCGAGCGCGGTTGACGAGGCCCTGCTCGGGCTCGGGGACGGCGTGCACCGTGTCGAGCGTAAGACCTACCGGGCGTATCAGCGGCTGCGGAACTTCGCCTGCCTGTGTCCGCCGCAGCGCAGCAAACTGCTGGTCTACCTGAAGGTCGCCCCGAGGGACGTCGACCTGGTTGCGGGCTTCACCCGGGACGTGTCTGGTCTCGGTCACCATGGGACGGGTGATCTGGAGGTGCAGCTCCGTACGCTGAGGGACGTGGAACGGGCGCAGGAACTGTTCCGCGCGAGCTACGCGGCGGCGTGATCGGACGCCGACATCGGTCTCTTGGTGGGCTGCATGTCGTGTCCGTGGTCGTAGCCGGGGCCTTTCGACGTGCGGGCATGGCGTCCTCGACACCGGCCCGGCGCAGCAGGCCGCGGAGCCGCAGCACGACCTCCTCCAGCGAGAACGGCTTCGTCACGTAGTCGTCCGCTCCCGCGGAGAGGCCGTCGATACGGTGCTCCAGCGCGTCCCGGGCGGTGAGCATGAGAACGGGCAACCTGGGGTTCTCGTACCGCAGTCGGCGCAGCACCTGCACTCCGTCCAGCCCGGGCAGCATGCCGTCCAGGATGACGGCGTGCGGCGCACAGCCCCGTGCCGCGCGCAGCGCGCTCTCTCCGTCGGCCGCCGCATAGGGCCGCCAGCCCGCCTCGGTGACGGCCACGGACAGCGTCTCGACGAGCCCGGGCTCGTCGTCGACGATCAGCACGCGGATCAGATCCTCGTGACTCTCGGAAGTGCCAGACATGCTTCGATCCCGTCGGGGTTGACTGGAGCTCTCGGCTCTACGCATGGGTGGTGCCCGCGTGGTTCGGTGCCTGGAAGCGCGCGGGCGGCCTCGGCGGTTCGCGGTCGTCGGCTCGTACGCGGCTGTGCCGTTCCGCCGCGGGCCTGTGGCGTGATTCGGCATCGATGCCACAGGCCTGGACGTCACGACGGGCTTCGGGTGTGTGCTGTGCCGGGGATCGACCGCCGGGTGAAGAAGGTACCCCGGCGGTGATCGCCGAGCGGATCGGCGGAGGAGCTGTTCGGCGTGGAATCTGCCGAACTGCCGGAGTGCCGACCTGTGTTCGCGATGCGTGAGCTGCCCACCCTGCTGCCGAACTGGTACTGCCTGCCCATCACCGAGACGTACTGCCCGCTCTGCGGGCACGTGGGGTGAGCGGAGGCCGGGCCCGGGAAGGGTCAGGTGAGCACGCTGCTGTCGGGGTCCTTGTGCTCCTCGTCCTGCTGCGGGGCGGGCACCTGGTGGGCGCGGCTGAGGGACTCGCCCTCCACGTCGAGGTGGGGGAGGATCCGGTCCAGCCACTTGGGCAGCCAGGCCACCTTGTCGCCGAGCAGGGCGAGGACGCCGGGGACGAAGGCCATGCGGACCAGGAACGCGTCGAAGAGGACCGCGGTGGCGAGGCCGAAGCCGATCATCTTGATCATGGAGTCGTCGGCGGTGACGAAGCCGGCGAACACCGCGGTCATGATGAGCGCGGCTGCGGCGACTACCCGGGCGCTGTAGCGGAAGCCGGTGGTGATCGACTCGCCGGCGCTCTGCCCGTGGACGTATGCCTCACGGATGCGCGACACCAGGAAGACCTCGTAGTCCATGGCGAGGCCGAAGACGATGCCGACGAGGAAGATCGGCATCATGCTCATGATCGGGCCGGTCGTCTCGACGCCGAGGAGCGAGGCGCCCCAGCCCCACTGGAAGACCGCGACCACACAGCCGAGGGCGGCCAGCACCGAGAGCAGGAAGCCCATGGCCGCCTTGAGCGGGATGAAGATCGACCGGAAGACGATCAGCAGCAGCACGATCGCCAGGCCGACCACCACGGCCAGATAGGGGATCAGCGCCCGCTGCACCTTCTGCGTGACGTCGATGTTCAGCGCGGTGGTGCCGGTGACCTCGAAGTCCGCCCCGGTGCCCGCCACGGTCGCGGAGCGCTCGTCGCGGATCGTGTGGACGAGATCCTCGGTCTTCTTGTCGGTAGGCGCGTTCGCCGGTACGGCGGTGAAGACCGCGGTGTCGCCCGCCGTGTCGAAGCGGGGTGCGCTCACCGAGACGACACCCGGTGTGGCAGCGATCTTCTTCTCCACCGTGGCCACGGCGGCCTTCGGATCGTCGGCTCCCCGCGCGTCCACGACGACGGTCAGCGGGCCGTTGAAGCCTGGTCCGAAGCCCTCCGCGAGATCGTCGTAGGCACGCCGCTCGGTGGTGGTCGTGGACTTGGCCTCGTCGCCGGGCATGCCCAGTTGCATGCCGAGCACGGGGATCGCGAGCACGATCAGGGTGCACATGGCGGTGAACCGGACGGGGAAGGGGTGGCGTTGCACGAACTCCGCCCAGCGGCTGCCCAGGTTGCCGAGCACGCCCTGGACGCGCAGTCCGGTCAGCCGGTACCGGCGGGAGAGAACGGCCTGCGGCCAGAAGCCGATCAGTGCCGGGACCAGTGTCAGACACACCAGCACGGCGACGACGACGGCGCCGGCCGCGCACAGGCCCATCTTGGTGAGCATCGGGATACCGACCACCATGAGCCCGGCGAGCGCGATGACGACGGTGATCCCCGCGAAGACCACCGCGGATCCCGCCGTGCCGACGGCCAGCCCGGCCGCCTCCTCGGTGCTGTGGCCGTTGGCCCGCTCCTCGCGGTAGCGGGAGACCACGAACAGGGCGTAGTCGATTCCGCAGGCCAGCCCCAGCATCGTGGCCAGGGTGCCGGAGGTCGAGGACAGTCCGAACGTACTGGCCAGGGTGGTGATCGCGGTCATGGTGACGCCGACGCCGATCACCGCGGTCAGCAGCGGCAGCCCGGCCGCGGCCATGGAACCGAAGGTGACCAGCAGCACCACGGCGGCGACGACGATACCGATCACCTCACCGACGTGGCCCGCCTCGGGCGTGCTCGCCAGCGCCGTACCGCCCATCTCGACGGTCAGTCCGGCGTCCCGGGCCGACTGGGCGGCGGCGCGCAGGGTGTTCGTGGCGGCGTCGGTGAGGTCGTCGGCCGTGACGGTGTAGTTGACGGTCGCGTACGCGGTCGAGCCGTCCTCGCTCACCGCCCGCGCCTGGAACGGCCCCACGGCGGAGGCGACCTGCTGCCCGCCCGCCGCCCGTGCGACCGCCTTCTCGATGGCCGCCCGGTTCTCGGCCGAGGTGACCTTCTCTCCCGTCGGCGCGACGAACACCATCCGCGCGGTCGCCCCGTCCGCCTGCGCCCCGGGGAACCGCTCCTCCATCAGGTCGAACGCGTGCTGCGCCTCGATGCCCGGCGCGGAGAACGTGCTCTCCGGCACCTCGGGCGCCTTGGCGGAGGCGAACCCGAAGCCGAAGAGGGCCACGATCCACAGCAGAGTGACGTACCAGCGCCGCCGAACGGCGAAACACCCCAAGCGATAGAGCAGCGAAGCCATGAACGGCACTCCTCACGGTCCGGATCCCGGTGCTCACAGTCTGGAGTCGGGGGTGCGGACACGCATGTCGGAGCTGACAGGCATGGATCGAGGGCGACCTGCCGTGGTCAGGTCACGTCGTCGTCGAGGACGCCCCGCAGGATGATGCCGAGCGCGCCGGCGAGCCGCTGCTGCAGGTCGAAGGGGGCCGGTTCCGTTCGGATCCAGCGCAGGATCGTCGTGAAGTAGCAGGCGGCGAGCAGTTGTCCGGCCTGGTCGCAGTCGACGTCCGCCCTGATCTCCCCGCGCCGCTGCCCGTGTTCGACGATCCTGGCGAGTTCGGTCTCCAGGGACGGGTCCTGGAGGAGACGGCCGTACCGGGCGGAGGCGTCCATCAGGACGGTGGTCTCGGCGCGGGAGGCGACGTTGAGGTCGGCCATCTCCTTGAGGTAGCGGCGCAGTTGGTCGCCGACCGGCAGGCCCTCGGCGTGCTGGGAGCCGAGGATCTCGTTGACGCGGGCGCGGCGGCGCACTCCCCATTCCTCCAGGAAGCCGACCTTCTGTGAGAAGTGGTTGAAGACGGTGGCCCGGGCGACGTCGGCGGTCTCGCCGATCTGGTCCATGGTCGTCGCCTCGTACCCCTGGCTGACGAACAGGTGCAGCGCCGCGGCGTAGAGCTGGTCGCGCACCTGCTGCCGCTTGCGTTCCCGGCGTCCGGCGGGCGGCGCTGCGGGCACGGTCTCGACTCCTGCCTCCGGGTTCCTCATGGCCGTCAGTACAGCACAGGGCCGCCGGGGTATTGACGCCGCCACACCATTTTCTTAGATTGTCGGCCATTGATGGACTTCAGTCCAGAAATGAACCCAGGTCTCGCCGTCTGTGCGGGGCCGGACAGGAGGCAACGTGGCTTCCGTGGCATCCCGGACAGGCCGTGTCGAACTCGGACACGGCTGTCACGCCTGGATCGCGGGCGATGCGGGCTGGGGCATGAGCAACGCCGGGCTGATCACCGGCCGGGGCGCGTCAGTGCTCGTCGACACCCTCTACGACCTGCGGCTGACCAGGATCATGCTCGACGCGCTGGCCCCGCTGACCGACGTCGCGCCGATCACCACCGTGGTCAACACCCACGGCAACGGCGACCACTGGTTCGGCAACCAGCTCGTGGCCCACGCCGAGATCATCGCCGCCCGCGGGTCCCTGGCGGACATGCGTCAGGTGGGTCCGGCCGAGATGCGGGCGCTGACCGGGATGGACAGCCCCGCCGGGCACTTCGCGCGCCGGATCTTCGGCCGCTTCGACCACACCGGCATCGAACCCGCCCTCCCGAACCGGACCTTCGACGGCGAGACCGTCCTGGACATCGGCGGCACCGAGGTCCGCCTCATCGACGTGGGTCCCGCGCACAGCGCCGGCGACACGATCGTCCACGTGCCGCGGGCCCGGACCGTCTACACCGGCGACATCGTCTTCGCCGGCGCGACCCCGGTTGTCTGGCACGGCCCCTTCGCCCGCTGGCTCGCCGCCTGCGATCTGCTGCTGGACCTCGACGCGGACACCGTCGTACCCGGCCACGGCCCCGTCACCACCAAGCGGACGGTCCGTGAGATCCGCGACTACCTCGAATACGTCCATGAGCAGGCCACCGCCCGCTTCACCGCCGGAATGCCGGCCCTGGACGCGGCCCGCGACATCCGCCTCGGCCGCTTCGCCGACCTGGACGAGAGCGAACGCCTCGCCGTCAACGTCCACACCGTCTACCGGGAACTCGACCCCGCACTGCCCCCGCTCGACGGCCCCGCCCTCTTCGGCCGCATGGCCGAACTCTGCCCCCGCGTCTGACGACGCCTCCCCGCCTGCTCCGACCCCGCAAGGAGGAGACATGGTCTCCACTCCCGCCCACGACCCACCCGCCGCCGCCCCGTCGTCCGGTGAAGCCACGGCCGACACGGCTTCCACGGCCCGCCGCACCGGCACGATCATCGCCGGCTGTCTGGCCGTCTGCCTGGCCCAGATCGGGCTGGTCCTGCCCGCCGCGATCAACGGCGTCATGCAGCGCACCCTCCAGACGTCCGGCGGCGAACTGACCTGGATCAGCGACGCCTTCCTGGTGCCCGCCGCCGTCCTCGCGCTGACCTTCGGCGTCGTGGGCGACCTGTACGGACGTAGGAAACTCGTGGTCGGCGCGGCGCTGCTGTCCGCCGTCGGCTATCTGGTGTCGGCCACCTCCGACTCGGCGGCCCAGCTGATCACCGGTCAGGCGATCTCCGGAATCGGAGCCGCCGCGCTCTTTCCCGCCTCCCTGGCGATGGTCATCGCCGCCACGCCGACACCGGCCGCGCGCGCCAAAGGACTGGCCTCCTGGACCACGGCCCTGTCGCTGGGTGCCCTGATCGCCCCGCTGATGTCCGGCGGGATCGTCGAACACGTCGCGTTCCAGTGGGCGTTCGGCGTGACCGGAGTGCTCGCCGTGCTCACCGCGGTGGGTGCCCGGCTGCTGGCCGCCGAGTCCAGCGCCCCCGAGGGCCGCTCGCTCGACTGGCCGGGGCAGATCGCCATCGCCGTGGCCATGCTGACTCTCCTGTACGGCATCATCCAGGGCCCCTCCGACGGCTGGGGCTCGGCGCCCGTCGTCGCGTGCTTCGTCGCCTTCGCCGTGTTCCTCGCCGCGTTCGTGCTGGTGGAGAACCGCAGCGTGGCCCCGATGCTGCGCCTGGAGCTGTTCCGCGTGCCGGCCTTCGCCGCGTCGGCCGCGATGGCGGTGATCGGCATGTTCGGCTTCCTCGGCGGCGCGTACGACCTGAGCATCCGCCTCGGCGTCATCCAGCACCAGAGCCCCTTCCGGACGGCGGTGCCCTTCCTGGTCGTCCAGGGCATCACCCCGTTCATCTGGCCGCTGCTGGTCCGTCTGCTGCACCGTGTCGGACCCGGCCCCATGCTGGTCACCGGGTTCGTCTCGCTGGCCGTCGCCCAACTGTGGCTGCGGGCGGTGCCGATCGACGAGACCGGCCTGGTGCCCCTGCTCGGGCCGCTGGTGCTCAACGGCGTCGGCTTCGGCCTGGTCGTCGCCGCCATCACCGCCGCCGCCGTCAACGTCGTACCGCCCGCCCTGACCGGCATGGCCAGCGCCACCACCAGCCTGGTCCGCGACCTCGGCCAGACCCTCGGCCCGGCGGTCGTCGGCGCCGTAGCCCTCGGCCTGGCGTCGAGTCAACTCACCGGCGGGCTGGCCGACTTGGGCCTCACCCCTAAGGAGCACGGCATCGCCGCAGCAGTCCTGCACGAGGGCGGCCCGATCGCCCTGCACACCGCCGACCTCGGCCCGCTCAGCGCCAAACTCGCCCCCTACACCACCGACGCCCTGGCCCACGGCTACAACAACGGCCTGATCCTCACCGCCGTCGCCTGTGCGGTCGCCGCCGTGATCGCCGCCGTATTCGTCGGCTTCCGGACCGGTGGCACCCGGCCCGCCGAGGCGGAGGGGAGCACGGCATGAGGTTCGCGACCTTCGTCCACGACGGGAAACGGCGGTCGGGAGCCGTTGTCGGCGACCAGGTCCACCCGTTCGAATATCCCGTCGAGCTGCTGGACCTGATCGTGGAGGGCGAGCAGTCCCTGCGGGCGGCGGGCGAACGCGCCCTGACCGGCACCCTGCCGCTGCCCCTGACGGACGTACGGCTGCTGCCACCGCTGGAACCGCCGACCGTGCGCGACTACATGACCTTCGAGAGCCACGTCGAGGGCGTCGCCCGGGGATACGGCGACACCGTCCCCGAGGAGTGGTACGAGGCCCCCGCGTTCTACTTCACCAACCCGTACGCGATGATCGGCGCCCACGACGACGTACCCCTGCCGCCAGGCTGTCTGCGCTTCGACTTCGAACTGGAAGTGGCCGCCGTCATCGGCAAAGCGGGCCGGGATCTCACCCCCGAGCGGGCACGCGAGCACATCCTCGGCTACACGATCCTCAACGACTGGTCCGCCCGCGACCTCCAGGGCCGCGAGATGAGGGTGAAACTCGGCCCGGCCAAGGGCAAGGACACCGCCACCACCCTCGGCCCCTGGCTCGTCACCGCCGATGAACTGGAACCCCACCGCGACCCGGAGGGCTTCCTCGACCTCGCCCTGACCGTCCAGGTCAACGGCGAGACCGTCGGCCAGGATCAACTGGCCGCCATGGCCTGGACGTTCGAGGAGATGACCGCGTATGCCTCCCGAGGCACCTGGATCCGTCCCGGCGACGTCCTGGGCTCCGGCACCTGCGGCAACGGCGGCTGCCTGGCCGAACTCTGGGGTCGCGCCGGCGCCTTCGAACCCCCGCCGCTGACCCCCGGTGACACGGTCACCATGACGGTCGAGGGCATCGGCGTGATCAGCAACACCGTCGTCGAGGGCGTCGAACCCGTGCCCCTGCCTCCCGCACGCCGCAGGCAGTGACTTCGTACTCGACACGGTCTCGATCGCAGGGCCGTGCTTGTGCGCATGCCGCTTCGTATACGCGGTGCGCCCGTCGGCACCGCACGCGTGGCCGTTCCGTGTGGCGCACCGCCTGCCGGTCGCCCGTCTTGTTCTCCCCGGCATGGGTGGCCTGGAGGCTGGGAGGACCTCGTACGCCTCCTGGTGGTGGTGCTCTCGGCGAGAAGGCGTTGCCGATGCGGCGCAGCCGCTGCCGAGGACGGCGGTCGATCAGGCGGATCAGATACGGGAAGCCGTAGAGGAAGGTGTCGGCTGCGCTGTGCCGGAAGCGTGCGTCAAGCACCCTTCAGAACACGCTCAAGTGCCGCCCGGCCCGCAGGCCCCCAGTGCGGTTTGCCGCCGGGAAGGCCCCGTTCTCCGTTCTGCCCCATGAGCATCAGGAACAGGCTCTTCACAGCGGCCAGCCCGCGGGCACGCCGGATCGTCGCCTCGTCCGCACGCGCGTACATGTCGAAGAACCGTGAGGCCATGCCCGCGGGCAGCAGCACCCATGCGGCTGCGAGGTCCCACGCCGGATCGCCGGCGGACAAGGCACCGAAGTCGACGATGCCCGAGAGCGTTCCGTTCGAGACGACGACGTTCGCGGGATGGAGATCGCAGTGCACCCACACCGGCGGGCCCTCCCACTCCTGGGCCGCGACGGCGTCGTCCCACACGGCCCGGACGTCGGCAGCGATGTCGTCGGGGCACACGGCCCGGAAGAAGTTCTCGAAGCCGTCCGCGCAGTTCTTGGGGTGAGTACCGAAGTCCGTAGAGACCGGCGCCTCGACGGGTGCCTCCACATGGAGTGCGCGGAGGAAGCCCGCAAGCGTGTCGGCCGCGTGGGCGCCGCGGCTGATCGTGCCGTGGTCCAGCGGCTCGCCCGGAACCCATGTCATCACGGTCCAGTGCTTGGGGAAGCGCTCGGACGGGTTGCCGAGCCGCACCGGGAGCGGCACCGGGAGCGGCAGGCGCGGGGCCAGCACCGGTAGCCACCGCCGTTCCTTCAGCTGGAGCTCCGGGGTCGGGTCCATGCGCTGCATGCGCACGGCCAACTCGTCCCCGAGGCGCCACATTTGGTTGCCCCAGCCGCCCGCCACCTCCCGGATGGCCAGCCCTGCGAGGTCCGGATGCTGCTCCTGCAGCAGGTCGCGGACCAGGTCCGCGGTGATCTCGATCTCGGCGTCGGTCATGCGAAGCCACGGTACCGGGGCGACAGGCGGAGCGGCTCTCGCTCTCGTCGGGACGGAACGGTCCCGAAGTTCAGACGGCGTCCCATTGAGCAGGCGGGCAACGGATCACCCTCAATGCGCTGTTGGAGCTTGACCTGACAGTCGCCGAATGCCGTGGTCGCGAGCGCCCAGAGGGCCACGACCGGGGTGTCGTGGCCCTCTGGCAGGGCGCCGCAGGGGAGTACGGGCCCGTGTCATCGCCGGTTCGGCGGATGGGGCAGCGGGATGCGCCGCCTGTCAGTCCTTTCCGGTGAGTCGCCAGATCTGGTTCTTCTTGGTGGTCAGGGCGCTCGCCGCGTCGCAGGTCCACTGGTGGACCTTGGCGCCGGTGGCGGTGGAGATGCCGCTGACGTCCACGCACTTGCCGCTGTTGACGGCGACGAGCTGGTAGTCGTGGCTGTTGCCCAGCGCGGTCACGGCGTTCAGTGTGAAGCGCTGGTTGGTGCCGCCGTGGCAGGTCCACTGCTGGACGGCGCCCCCGTTGGCGGTGGAGAAGGCTGAGATGTCGAGGCACTTGCCGCTGGAGTGGTTGACGACGGTGTAGGTGTCGGTGGCGCCGCTGACGGGGTGGAAGTCGAAGCGCTGCTCCTGGCCGGTGCCGCAGGTGTTCTGCTGGAGCTGGGTGCCGTCGGCCGTCGACTGGCCGGGGTTTTCCAGGCAGAGCCCGCTGTGCTGGGCGACCGCCGTGGACGAGAAGCCGGTCGAGGCGCCGATGTGCAGGTTCTGCGGGGCGAAGGAGACCTGGTCGAGGTGCGGGGCGGAACTGGACCGCATGGGCTGGCCGATGTCGCTGCCGCCGCCTGGGACATCGCACAGCTCCGGGCGAGGAGTCGCGATGGGCATCGGCGTCCTCATCTGCCGGGCGGGTGTGTCGTGGAGCATCGCGTCCTACGTGCCGGCCGGCAGGCAGCCGCGCGGCTGCTGACGTTCGTTGGCGTGGGCGAGAAGGACCCCATGCGACGTCGCATTGCTGCTCACGGCAGCCGGCACGCCGAGCCGGCCGGGAGGCTTCCGGGGCTGCTCGGTGACGGTCGTCTCGCCGCCCGGTCTCGTACGGAACTGGGCTGCGCGAGGCTCTCGGCCTCCTGCACGCCGATCGCCCAGTTCCTCGGCAAACTCGGCGGTCACCAGCAGGCCCGGCTGACTGCCGACCGGGGCATCACGTACGCGGACCTTTCCGGCTCCGCACTCGTCGTCGCGGCAGCCGCCCGCGAGTCGGCGATTGTCCTGCGCCACCAGGGCCGGCCTGCACCACCTCGTACACGGCCGCCGTCGCCGGGGACCGCCACCGGGTTCCCGCGATGATCCAGGAAGCCCAGCGGGCGGCCGGTCACCGCCTCCCGCAGCAGGCGCAGCCCTCGAAGCCGGTCGCACCCTGCGGCTTGCCGCCTGAACAGCTCACGACCGCCGAGCGTCTAAGCCGCATGTGCACCGATCTCGCGCGCGCCTGGCGGCAGTTGGGCAAGCCGGAACAGGCCGTGACCGAACCGCCGGCCGCCGACGGTGAGGGCTTTGCTTGGCTGGTGCTGTTCGGGACGGCTCGACGTGGCGGTGCAGGCGCAGGTTTGCACCTGCCGTAGCGTCATGTGATCAGGTGGAGTTGTCCTCGTCCGTGTGTGAAAGGCCCTTCACCGATGCCCATTTCCTTCTTCGTGTCGCGACAGGCCAAGATCGGTGACGTGGCGGCCCTCGTGGGCACGACACCGCGGGCGATCCGGCACTACCACGACATGGGCCTGATCCCCGAACCCGGACGGGGCGGCGACGGCCGCCGCCGCTACGGATTCCAGGACGTGGTCCGGCTGCTGTGGATCCGGAAGATGGCCGACGCGGGAATCGCCCTGGACGACATCCGTGACGCCTTCATCACCGCCACCGCCACCGTGGCCGGGTCCGCCGAAAACGAAGGTGACGGCATAGAGGTCACCCTGGCCCGGCTGGAAGGGGCCCTCGCCGCCCAGGAGGCGGAGCTGGCCCGCCAGCGGGCCCGCGTGCGGCGGATGCGGGCCGAGGGCAGCCGGACGGGCCTGCTCTCCGAGGCAGTCAGCGGCCGTCTGAAGAATCTTCCCGAGGGCTCGCTGCGTCAGGCGGACCTGGACACCCTGCTCGTCACCGAGCGGATCTTCGGCCCTCTCGGCGCGGCCGTGCAGGCATCACGGTTCATCGCGCTGGCCACCCATCCCGAACTCCGGGCCGAGTCCGACCGGGTGGACACCGCCGAGGAAGCACTCGACGACACCGTCGCCGTCGGCGACCCGCGCGTCGCCGCGACGGCCGCCCAGCGTCACGCCTTCGAGAAGACCCTGATGGCGGTGATCGAAGAGTCAGGGATCGCGGAAGACGAAGAAGCCCTCCTCGATGCCCTGGACCCTGCACACCCCGAGGACGCCGAAGACACACCGGAGCGGGATGCCAAGGACGGTGGCATGAGCGCGTTCGAGGCGGTCACCAAGCTGCCCCACGACTTCTCCCCGGCCCGAGTGCGCTGCGCCGAACTGGCCCAGGAACTCGCCACCCGCGACTGAGTTCCCGATCCCGAGCGGCTGTTGCCGCGTCGTGTTCACCCCGGCCGGCAGATGGTGCACGCCGGTGGGTCCATCACACGCGTCCCACACTCTCCGTGGGGAGTTTCTCCGCCGTACCCCTTCTGTTGGCCAGGTCCGGCTACCTTCGCCTCGCCCGGTCCGGTACAGGAGAGGTCCTTCCATGAGCACGCCGATCCACCGCACCCCGACACGGCAGTCCGCGCCCTCCCTGACATCGGCCCGGCACCGTGAGGGAGGGAGTCGGACCGGGAGTGCGTCCGCACGCCCGCTGGAGCGTGCCCTCCTGGAGATGCAGTCCCGCGCCGGCAACCGGGCCACGACCGCGGTGGTGCAGCGCGTTCGGGGCGGCGAGAAAGGGAGCGCGGCGGCGAAGGGCGACGCGTCGCCCGGTGCGAAGAGGAAGAACTATCGGGATCGGATCGCCGCGCTGCTCGACAGGTTCAAGAAGAATCTCGAACCCATCGACACCTTCGTCAAGGGCTTCCAGACCCCCACCAACGCGGGCTTGACCCAGCAGGCCGCCGTCGCGGCCAACGAGGGACTCAAGCACTCCGCCGCCGCCTCGGGGACCTCCGCGGCGTCGGGCAACCTCCTCACGGAGGCCGCCGGCACCGTGGTGAGTGGCATGGACGCGTACAAGAACATGAAGGACGCCAAGAAGCACGAGAACGGGGCCGACCACCACAAGGCGAAGAAGAAGGCCAAGACCAAGGCCGCCGACACGGTCGTCGGCGCCGCCGCTTCGGGAAGCTACAGCGCCGCCATCGCCAAAGAGGTGACCAAGGTCCAGAAGGCGGCGGACGCCGCGGTGGCATCCGAGGCGAGCGGAATCGCCGGCGCTTCCATCGGCGCGATCAAGGCCACGCGGTCCGCCTTCCGTATCGGGGGAGCGGCCGGCAAGTACAAGCAGATCAAGAAGCTGGGAGATCCCCACCTCGTCCAGGCGGAGTCACTGGCACGGCTCAACGAGGCGCGTGTGCAGGCGAATTGGGCCGCAGCGGAGGCTTACGTCGCGCTGGACGCCTACTGGGAGCATGAGGGCCCGGAACGGCTTGAGCTCGTTTCCGAGGGCATCGACGCCGCCTTGGAGGCGATGGACGAAGCCCGCGACGCCGCCGAGAACCTCCAGCAGGCCGAGAACGACGTGGAACAACTGAGCAAGGTGCAGCAGTACGCGAGGAAGAAGCAGCTCACCAAGATCGGCAAGGAGGCGGCCGGCGGCGGGGGCGAGTCCGTCAAGGCCGCGGCCGGCGTCGTGACGGCGGTCGCGGCGGGAACGGTCGGGCTGGCGAGCAACCCGGTCGGATGGGGCCTCGCCGGGGCCGGGGCCGGTCTCGTCCTCGGCGTCACCATGTACAAGGCGCTGCGCGCCGCGACGAAGCGCTACGAGGAGGTCCACCACCCCGAGCGCTGGGCGCCGCAGGGCGAGACCCCGGCGGAGGCGGCCTCCCGCAAGGAGTCGCTGCAGCACGCGATGAAGTTCTGGAAGAAGGTGTCGAAGGGCGAACGACAGGCCATGGCACGCGAGATCTACGCCCTGGCCGCGGGCCCCGACATCTCCCGGAACACCACGGCCGAGATGCGGGAGTCCGCCAGGTCCCTGCTCATCGCCCTCAAATCCGGCCCCGCCAAGCACAAGTTGGAGCCGGACGCGTGGGCCGAGTCCCTCAACGACCCGGCGAAGACCTCCGGTTGGATCGCGGAGATAGCGGAGCAGCTGGCCTCGGGGTGACCTGGAGCGGGCGAGATCGGCGAAGCGGGCGACCGCGCACAGATGTCCAGACGCTGGCGAGTGGGGCGATCGGCATCGCGGTGGAGGTTCCGCGATGCCGATCACCATGGGCCGGGGCCCGTGTTCTGGCCTCCCGGCCGCTCAGCCCGCCAGTCGCTCGATCGGCTCCCCGACAACCACCGGCCGCCGTCGGCGGGCCGTGAGGCCCAGCCCGGCGGCGCCGAGCGCTCCGGCCAGCGCGAGCACGCCCATGGCGCCCTCCAGGCTGCCCACGGCGGACTGGAGCGCGAGCACCACGAACGGGCAGATGAACTGGCCGATGAAGAAGGTGCCCGTCCACAGGCCGGTGCCCCGGCCGCGGTCGGCGTAGTCGAGCTTGGACAGGGCGAGGGTGAGCAGGCTCGGCAGCATGATGCCGCCGCCGAAGCAGTTGATCACGGCACCGGCGGTCAGGACGACGGGGTTCGGGGCGAGCGAGATCACCGCGAAACCGACGGCGCACAGGGCGAAGACCACGGGCAGCCAGGCGGCCGGGCCGCGACCGGCCCTGCTGAAGACCACGGCACCGATCACCGTGGCCAGGCTGGAGACGGCGATCGCCAGTCCGATCATGCCGGGGTCGGTCACGCCCATGTCGTCCAGGAGGAAGGACATCTCCACCTGGACGGTGTAGAAGAGGACGGCGCCGAAGACGGTCAGCGCACAGGTGCCGGCCAGTGGGCGCCACGGGAAGGGTCGCTCGGCCTGCTCCGAGACGGTGGGGGAGAGGGCCGAGTTTCGGTTGGTCGGCGAGGACTTGGGGAGGAAGGCGGCCATGGCCGGGGCGAGCAGCAGGGTCACTGCGTAGGCCCAGAACGGGGTGCGCCAGCCGGCTGAGCCTGCCGCGCCGCCCAGTACGAAGAAGGCCGTGGCGGAGATGGACGCGCACATGGTCTGCAGGGCGAGATAGCGGTCGCGTTGGCGGCCCGAGTAGTAGTCGCCGATCAGGGTGGTGCAGCAGGTCATGATGGCGGCTTCGACGACACCGACGAGCGCGCGGCTGGCGACGATCGCGCCGAGGGAGTCCAGCCACAGCGGGGCGGTGCCGATGAAGGCGTACAGCACGGTGGCGACGACGAGCAGACGTTTCCGGCCGATCCGGTCGACCATGACACCCGCGAACGGAGCCAGCAGCGCCAGGGACAGGGCCGGGACGGTGAGGGCCATCGGGACCAGCACGTCCACGCCCGGTACGTCGGCGAAGTGGTCGTGCATCTGGGGCAGTACGGGGGCGATGAGTACGGCGCCCAGGATCGGCAGGCAGCTGCCCGCCATCAGCAGGGTGATGCGCAGCCGGTGACCGGGACCGGAGACGGTTTCCTCGGGCGGGGCGCCGTCGGCGACCGCGGAGGAGGGGGACGGGGGCACGGGAGCGGGCATGCGGAACTCCACCTGGCGGGTCGGGAGGGGACGGGAGCGGCCGTGCGGGTGAGGCCGCCCGGCGCCCGCGGCAGGGCCGGAGTGTGAGGCGCCGTGACTGCCGGGCGTCGCGGAGGGCCGGATCGCCGGGTCCTCACGCGGTCCCGGCAGCGGCGGATGGTGCGGCTCCGGTGCCGGGTTGAGACGACTATGGGCCACCGCCCAGGCGCTGCCTAGCCCTCACCCGATCGATATCGAGGATGTTGATCATCCATGCCTTGGATGCCGGTGGGTCCGAGGACGCCTTCCGTCGATCAGCTCGGTGTCGGCGACTGTTCCGGTGCTGCTGCCGGGTGGACGAGCCCCGGTGCGGACGCGGCCAGCCCCGCTCCCACGCGGGCGGCGGTCTCCCGCAGCCAGATATGGGCCGCGTCGTACGTGTGCACCGGGTGCCACCACAGCGCCTCCTGGACAGGGACCGCCTCGTAGGGCGGCTCCATGAGGCGTACGGGGGCCACCTGGCCGATCCGCTCCGCCAGGCGCTGCTGCACCAGGGCGATCCGCCGGGTGCCGGCGACCATGAAGGGCAGCACCTGGAAGCTGTCGACGGACACCTCGACGTGGGGCTCGATGCCGAGCATGCCCAGCTGCCGGGCGGCCGGCGCGTCGTAGGTGCGCTGGTAGGTGACCCAGGGCAGTCGCGCCAGGTCGTCCATGGTCAGCCGGTCGCCGACCTCGTCGTTGGTCTCGGCGACGAGGAAGGCCCAGCGGTCGGTGAACAACTCGACCGTGGGGAAGTCGCCGATGATGCCGTGCGGCATCAGCAGCCCGTCCGCCGTGCTGAGCAGTGTCCCGGTGTCCTCCGTGACGTCCGGCGGGGTCCGCTGGAAGTGCAGCCGTACCCCGGGCGCCTCGGCGTGCACGGTCCGGGAGAGTTCGGCACCGAACACGGCGACGGCGTAGTCGGAGGCGAGCAGGGTGAACTCGTGCTCCTCGCTGCCCGGCATGAAGTCGGCCCTGCTGCTGAAGACCCGTTCCAGCAGGTCGCAGGCGGTGGCGGTCCGGTCGAGCAGGGCGCGGCCGAGGGCCGTCAGTTCGTACTGGCCGCCGACCCGGGAGAGCAGCTCGTCGTCGAAGTGGCGGCGCAGCCGGGCCAGTGCCGCGCTCATCGCGGGCTGGCTGAGGCCGATGCGCCGGCCGGCGCGGGTGACGTTGCGTTCCTCCAGCAGGGCCCGCAGGGACAGCACGAGATTGAGATCGAGGCCGGACAGGTGCACAACGCCTCCAGAACAGGGCCGCCCCGGTCAGCGGCATCCATACAGTGGATGATCAACATCCAAAGAATCGATTTCCCAGATTACGGGAGCCGGGGCCAGATTGGTCACCTCGCAATCTGGAGGACATTCCCGTGAAACCCGCAGCCCCTTCCACGTCCTTCTCCGGACCGTTCGCCCTGGGTACTCTCTCCGCCCCTGACCAGGCACCTTTCCCCGGCCTTGTGGTTTCCGGCGGGCGGGTGCTGGACCTTCGTACGGCACTCGACGACCCCGCCCTGACGACGCGCGGGATCTTCGAGGCCTGGGCGGCGGTACTGCCCCGTCTGCATGAACTCGTGTCGGACGCGGACGCCGGTTGGCAGCCGCTCGACGGCCTGCGGGTGCACGCGCCCGTCGAGCCCCGGCAGATCTTCCAGTCCGGCGCCAACTACCGGCAGCACGTGATCGATCTGGAGCTCGCGCACCGCTCGCCCGACGATCCGCGCACGGTCGAGGAGGCGAGGGCCGAGGTCGCCGGGATCATGGACCGGCGGGCGGCCGAGGACCTGCCGTACGTGTTCATCGGTCTGCCGGGCGCGATCACCGGTCCCTACGACGATGTCGTGCTGCCCGCCTGGGCCGAACAGCCCGACTGGGAGCTGGAGTTGGCGGCCGTCATCGCCAGGCCGGCGCATCGGGTGCCGGTGGCGGAGGCTCTGGAGTACGTCGCCGGTTACACGATCGCCAACGACCTCACCGACCGTGCCACCGTGTTCCGCCGGGACATGAAGGCCATCGGCACCGACTGGCTGCGCTCCAAGAACGCGCCCGGTTTCACGCCGCTCGGCCCCTGGATCGTGCCCGCCGCGTCGATCGCCGACCCCGACGATCTGCGGGTCACACTGAAGCTCAACGGCGAGACGATGCAGGACGAGTCCACCAAGGACATGCTCTTCGGCGTCGCCCGGATCGTGTCGTACATCTCGCAGACCTCCCGACTCCTGCCCGGGGACCTGGTGTTGACGGGTTCCCCGGCCGGAAACGGCATGCACTGGGGGCGGTTGCTGCGTGACGGCGACGTGATGGACGGGTCGATCACCGGTCTGGGCGCCCAGCGCACCCGCTGTGTCGCGGAGGTGTCCCGGTGACGCTCGACCGGGCCGATCCCGAGGGCGCGATCGCCGAGGCCGCCAAGTCGTACTCGAACTGGGGGCGTTGGGGCGAGGACGACGTCCTCGGCACCCTCAACCTCCTCGACGAGGCCAAGCGCCGTGAGGGTGCCGCCCTCGTCCGGCGGGGCGTGAGTTTCTCGCTCTCGCAGCGCTTCGACATGAACGGGCCGCAGAAGGGCTGGCGCCGGCGCACCAACCCCGTGCACACCATGCTCGACACGGGCACCGACGCGGCCCTCGGCAACCAGGGCTTCCCGCACGGCATCGGCGGCGCCGACGACGTGATCGCGATGCCGCTGCAGTGCTCGACCCAGTGGGACGGCCTCGGGCACATCTTCGACCACGGGAGAGCGTGGAACGGCCGGGCGGCCGAGAAGGTCGTCACCTCCGACGGCGACCTCGTCACCGGCATCGAGCACATGGCGCCCCACGTCGCCGGTCGCGGCGTACTCCTCGACGTCGGCCAAGTCATCGGCGACCAGGGCGAGTTGCCCGACGGCTTCGCCATCACTGAGGAGCATCTCACCGCGACCGCCGAAGCCCACGGGGTCACCGTCGGCCGCGGCGACATCGTCGTCGTCCGCACCGGGCGGCTGGCCCGGGCCCGGCGCGAGGGCTGGGGAGACTACGCGGGCGGCGACTCGCCCGGACTGTCCTTCGCCACCGCGGGCTGGCTGCACCGCAGCGAGATCGCCGCGATCGCCACCGACACCTGGGGCTTCGAGGTCCGGCCCAACGAGTTCGACCACGCCTTCCAGCCGCTGCACCAGGTCGCCATCCCGCACATCGGCCTGCTCATCGGCGAGATGTGGGACCCCGACGCACTCGCCGCCGACTGCGCCGACGACGGCGTGTACGAGTTCTGGCTCACCGCGGCGCCCCTGCCCATCACCGGGGCCGTCGGCTCCCCGGTCAACCCGATCGCCGTCAAGTAACCGGCGGAACAAGGGAGTTCCCCCATGTCCATCCCCCGAAGAGTCCTCGTCATCGGCGGCGGCGCCTCCGGAAGCGCCATCACCATCCTGCTGCGCCGCGCCGGCATCGCCGTGGACCTGATCGAGGCCAGGCCCGACTGGAACGCCACCACCGGCTCCGGCATCACCCTCCAGGGCAACGCCCTGCGCGTCCTGCGCGAACTCGGCGTCTGGGAACAGGTCGAGGCGTCCGGCTTCGCCTACGGCTCCCTGGGCGTGACCGCTCCCGACGGCACCCTCCTGTTCGTCAAGGAGGACATGCGGACCGGCGGCGAGGACCTGCCCGCCACCCTCGGACTGCGTCGGCCACAACTCCAGCAGATCCTCATCGACGCGGTTCGCGCGACGGGTGCCGACGTACGCCTTGGCACGACCGCCGAGACCCTGGAGCAGGACGCGGACGGCGTCTCCGTGCGGTTCGGCGACGGCACCGAGGGACGTTACGACCTGGTGGTGGCCGCTGACGGCGTGGGCTCCGCGACCCGCGCCGCGATCGGTATCAGCGAGACGCCGGAGCCCGTCGGCATGGCCATCTGGCGCGCGCCCGCCCCGCGGCCGGAGGGGGTCACCCGCACCGACCTGACCTTCGGCGGCCCCGCCTACATCGCGGGCTACACCCCGACGGGCGGCGACACCATCTACGCCTATGTCGTCGAGGCCAACCGGGACCGCAAGTCCATCGACCCGGCCACGTACGCCGACGAGATGCGCCGGCTGGCCGAGCGGTACGGCGGGGCCTGGCCCGAGATCAGCAAGCACATCACCGACCCGGCCCAGGTCAACTACACGGGGTTCGACCGGCTGTTGGTCGAGGGCTCCTGGCACCGGGGCCGGGTCGTCCTCATCGGGGACGCCGCCCACTGCTGTCCGCCCACCTTCGCCCAGGGCGCGGCGATGTCCCTGGAGGACGCCTCCGTCCTCGCGGAGCTGCTCACCGGCGGACGCGACTGGGACGGCGAGCTGCTCCAGGCGTACTACGAGCGCCGCATCCCCCGGGTGCGGACCGTCGTCGAGGCGTCGGTACAGCTCTGCCGGTGGCAACTGGACGGCGTCCACGACGCCGACGTACCCGGACTGATCGGCCGCACCATGACCGTCGTCAAGGAACTGCCATGACTGTCGTGAAGGAACTGCCGTGACCGCGCCCGTGATCGACGTCCACGCGCATGTCCTGATCCCCCGGATCGAGGCCCTCGTGGCCGACCTCCCAGGCTTCGCCGAGGCCAGGGCGCTGGACGCCCGCCGCAACGGCGCTGCGTCCCTCGCCGTGAGCGGCCCCATGGTGCGCGAGCGGATCCCGGAGCTGACCGAGGTCGCCGCGCGGCTGGCCGCGATGGACGCCCAGGGCGTGGACGTGCAACTGGTCAGCCCGTCGCCCTCGCACTACCACTACTGGGCGGACGAGGGGACGGCCGAGAAGGTCTACCGGCTGGCCAACGAGGCGACGGCCGCGCACTGCGCACAGGCCCCCGACCGGCTGTACGGCCTGGGACTGGTGCCGCTCCAGCACCCCGAACCGGCCGTCGTCGCCCTCCAACACGCCCTGGATCAGGGGCTGCTGGGTGTCGAGATCTCCTCGCACGCACCCGGCCGGGAGCTGTCCGATCCCGCCTACGAACCCCTGTGGACGCGTGCCGAGGAAACCGGCGCGCTCCTCTTCCTGCACCCCTTCGGCTGCACGCTCGACGAGCGACTCGACCGCTGGTACCTCTCCAACACCGTCGGCCAGCCCACCGAGAACGCCGTCGCGCTCTCGCACCTCATCTTCTCCGGAGTGCTGGACCGCCATCCCGGCCTGAAGCTGATCGCCGCGCACGGCGGCGGCTATCTCCCCACCCACATCGGCCGCTCCGACCACGCCTGGTCGGCCCGCCCCGACGCGGGCACCGGCTGCGCGCACCCGCCGAGCAGCTACCTCAAGCGGATCTGGTTCGACTCCCTCGTCCACGACCCTTACGTGCTGCGGGAGTTGATCCGCGTCGCCGGTGCCGACCGGGTCCTGCTCGGCTCCGACTTCCCCTTCGACATGGGCACCGGGGACCCCGTCGGCGCCCTGCGCGCGGCCGGTCTCCCCGACCCCGACTTCCACGCCGTACGGGGCGGCAACGCCGCCGCACTCCTCCGGAAGGACTGACACCATGAGCGCACGCCTCCTCACCCATCTGCGGCACGTCGACCTCGCCGTGCCCGACTACGACAAGCAGCTCGACTTCTACTCCGGCGTCTGGGGTCTGACCAAGGTCGCCGAGGACTCCGGGATCTCCTTCCTGGCCGCCGAGGGCTCGCCGGAGCAGTACGTCGTACGGTTGCGGAAAGCGGACGAGAAGCGCCTCGACCTCGTCTCGTACGGCGCCGCCTCACCGGCCGACGTGGACGCCCTCGCCGAGCAACTCCTGGCCGATGAAGTGCAGTTGCTCTCCCGGCCGGGCAAGGTCGACACCCCCGGCGGCGGTTACGGCTTCCGCTTCTTCGACGTCGACGGCCGCACGATCGAGGTCTCCGCCGAGGTCGAGGTCCGGCGGCACCGCAGGATCGAGGAGAAGGAGGCGATCCCGGTCAAGCTGTCGCACGTCGTCCTCAACTCCCCGGACCTCGACAGGACCCGCCAGTGGTACGAGCGCCACCTGGGCTTCCGGCTCTCCGACACGCTCAGCTCGCCGCACCTGGGCGAGGTCATGCACTTCATGCGGATCAGCAACCAGCACCACTCCATGGCGATCGCACAGGGCCCGCACACCGCCCTGCACCACGTCTCCTTCGAGATGCGCGGCCTCGACGAGTACATGCGCGGCTCCGGCCGGGTGATCCGCTCCGGCGCCCGCAAGCTCTGGGGTCCTGGCCGGCACATGGCGGGCGACAACACCTTCACGTACTTCCTGGACCCGCAGGGCAACACGGTCGAGTACACCACCGAGTTGGAGGTGCTGGACGAGGACACCTGGCATCCGCACGTCTACGACTTCTCCCGGCCCGAGGTCACCGACCAGTGGGGCACGGCCAACGCGATGAACGAGCTGATCGCCAAGGAGTCGTTCAACGACGTCGACCGCGGCGTGTTCGTCGCCCCGCCGGTCTGATCCCCCGGGTCCCCCGTCTTTTTGCCGACGCCCGTCGGAGCCAGGAGTCGCACATGCGTTTCGCCACCTATGAACACCAGCGGCAACGCCGTGTCGCCGTCGTCGGGAAGGACGGCACCCTGCACCCCGTGCCCGGGGCGCGCTCGCTCACGGAGCTGATCGGCTCCGGCGGCGGCCTCGACGCGCTGCTCGCCGTCGGCGCCGCCGCCCTCGACGCCCCGGCCGGGCTCCAGGTGTCCGAGGTACGGCTCCTGGCACCGCTGGAGCCGCCCACCCTGCGGGACTTCGTCACCTTCGAGGAACACGTCGAGGGCGTACGGCGCTCGATCGACGGCAACGCCGGGGTGCCGGAGGCCTGGTACGACGCGCCGACGTTCTACTTCACCAACCCCTACGCGGTCATCGGCCCGTACGACGACGTGCCCGTGCCGCCGGGTTCGAAGGTGCTGGACTTCGAGCTGGAGGTCGCCGCGGTCATCGGCCGCGAGGGCCGGGACCTCACGCCCGAGCAGGCCCGGGACCACATCGTCGGCTACACGATCCTCAACGACTGGTCGGCGCGCGACCTCCAGTCCCGCGAGATGCAGGTCAACCTCGGTCCCTGCAAGGGCAAGGACACGGCCGCCACCCTGGGCCCGTACCTGGTCACCGCCGACGAGTTGGCGGAGTTCCGGGACCCGGACGGCTTCCTGCGGCTGTCGCTGACCGCCTCCGTGAACGGCGAGGTCGTCGGCAAGGACCTGCTGTCCAACATGAGTTGGACCTTCGAGGAGATGGCCGCCTACGCCTCGCGCGGTACCGTCGTCCGTCCGGGCGACGTCCTCGGCTCGGGCACCTGCGGCAACGGCGGCTGTCTGGCGGAGCTTTGGGGCGTCCGGGGACGTCAGGACCCGCCGCCGCTCCGGCCCGGCGACACCGTGACGCTCACCGTCGAGGGCCTCGGCACCGTCTCCAACACCGTGGTCGCGGGCGTCGACCGGGTGCCGCTGCCGACCGGCCGCCGCCGCACCCGGGAGCGGCCGTGAAGCGCCTGCCGGGCAAGGTGGTTGTCGTCACCGGGGCCGCCCGAGGCCAGGGCGCGGCCGAGGCGGAGGCCCTGACCCGGGAGGGCGCCCGGGTCAGGGCCACCGATGTCACCGCTGTCCCCGGCTGCCGCCGCCTCGACGTCACCAGCGACGAGGAGCGGGCCGAACTCGCCGCCGAGCTGCGGGAGTCGTACGGCCGGGTGCACGGTCTGGTCAACAACGCGGGCGTCACCTGGCGGGCCCGCCTCGACGACGTACGCCCCGAGGACATGGCCCGGGTCCACGCGGTCAACGTCACCGGGCCGCTGCTCGGCATCCAGCACCTCGCCCCGCTGATGCCGCCCGGCGCGTCGATCGTCAACGTCGGCTCGACCGCCGCGCTCACCGGCCACTACCCGGTCGCCTACACGGCCAGCAAATGGGCGCTGCGCGGGCTGTCGAAGGCGGCGGCCACGGAGCTGGGCCCGCGCGGCATCCGCGTCAACACCGTCCACCCAGGCTTCATCGAGACCGGGATGACGGCCTCCGCGGCCCCCGTCTTCCGCGAGGCCAACATCCGTGAGACCCCGCTCAGCCGCACCGGCACGGTGGACGAGATCGCCCCGCTGGTGGTGTTCCTGCTCTCCGACGACGCGTCCTTCATCACCGGAGCCGAGATCCCCGTGGACGGCGGCCTCACCGCGCACGGCGGGGTGAAGTCCGTCTCCGACGCCCTGCGGGAGGGAACCGGATGAGGCGGCTCGAAGGAAAGGTGGCCTGATCTCGGGCACGGCCCGCGGCCAGGGCCGGGCGGCGGCACTGCGGTTCGCGGCCGAGGGGGCGATCGTCGTGGGCGGCGATCTGCTGCACGAGGGCGCCCTGGAGACACAGCGCCTCGTGGGCGAGGCGGGCGGCACGGCGCGCTGGACCAACAGCCGTACCAGGACTTCGCGTTCACGATGCGGGCCGAGCCGGACTCGGTGTGGCCGGCGGCGAGCCTCGCCCGGCCGCACCTGGTCGCGAGTCGCGGCTGCGTCCTCACCGTCGGTTCGGGCTCCCGGGTCTCCCCGAACTCCGGTCTCCGGGGTGGGGGGTGGTGGTCATGGGAGGTGGCAAGAGCCCGGGTGGTGTGGACGATTCGCAGCGGTCGCGGCCGGCTTTTCGCTGACGCCTGCCTCTAGACATCCGATCTATTGTCCGGCGACGATGATCGCGCCCTCGACAGGTGTCGATGTGGCTGCCACATCCCGTGAAAGAGCCGATGAATGGACCGGGAGTTCTCACTTTGATCAGCGAGTCCGAACCGCAGCGACGCAGCCTCCTCAAGTTCGGCGGTGCCCTTGCCCTCGCACCTCTCGTCACTCAGCTGACCGGCGGCACCCCTGCGGAACAGGCCGCCGCCGCGGCGAGCGGCGGGTCGCCGGCCCACCAGGCGCCGACCCTCACCCGCAAGGCGCTGACGTACCGCGTGCCCGCCGCGGACTGGCAGTCCCAGGCGCTGCCCATCGGCAACGGGCGGCTCGGGGCCATGCTCTTCGCCGGTCCGGACGCGGAGCGTATCCAGTTCAACGAACAGAGCCTGTGGGGCGGGCTCAACGACTACGACAACGCGCTCGCAGGCAAGCCGGACAGCGACTTCGACACCGGGGTGACCGGCTTCGGGTCCTACCGCACCTTCGGCGACGTCCTGGTCACCTTCGCCTCCCGTCCGCGCCCGCAGGTCACGGCTCCCGGGGGGCCGTACAGCAGCTCGGCCTCGGAGGGTCTCGACAAGTCGTACGACGGCTCCTCCGGCACCAAGTGGTGCATCGAGGGGCCCGGTTCGCGGGTGCGGTGGCAGGCCGAGCTGCCCGATCCCGTGACGGTCGCGGCGTACCGGCTGACGAGTGCCAACGACGTGCCGCAGCGCGACCCGCAGGAGTGGACGTTCTCGGGTTCCGCCGACGGCACCACCTGGACCACGCTGGACAGCCGCACGCTGGACGCGCCCTTCGAGCGCCGCTTCCAGACGAAGGAGTTCACCTGCGCCGACCCCGCCGCCTACCGCTTCTACCGGTTCGACTTCGTCCCCGAGCCGGGCGTCAGCCACTTCCAGGTGAGCGAGATCGGGCTGGTGGGCGTCGATCTCGGCGGCGTCGGCTCGGTGTATCTGTCCTCGCCGAGCGGGCATTCGACGGGGTCCGGTGCCGGGACCGGGGCGCGGGCCCTGGGCATCTCGAACTCGGTGGACGGTGATCCGGCGACGGTGTGGCGAGTCGACGGTTCGGTGCCCGAGGTCGTCTGGCAGGCCGACCTGTCGCGCGCGGCCGTCGTCACCTCGTACGCGCTCACCTCGGCCCCGGACCGTCCACGCGAGGACCCCCGGAGCTGGCGGCTCGAAGCGTCGCAGGACGGGCAGGCCTGGACGACCCTCGACACCCAGGACCCCGCACAGCCCTTCGCCGGGCGGGGCGAGAGACGGATCTTCCGGGTCGCCAACAGCACGGCCTACCGCGTCTACCGACTGACCCTGCGCCCCGGCGCGTCCGCTCAGGGGCTGCGGATCGCGGAGATATCGCTGGCGGGCGACACCTTCGACACGCGTACGCAGCGCACGGTCGTCGACTACCGGCGCAGCCTCGACTTCGGGAAGGGCGTCCACACCACCCGCTTCGGCGCCGAGGGACAGCGCGTCCTGCGGGAGGCCTTCGCCGGCCGGACCGCGGACGTCATGGTCTTCCGGTACACGGCCCAGGCCCCCGAGGGGCTCTCCGGGACGATCTCGCTGACGTCCGGTCAGGAGAACGCGCCGACGACCGTCGACGCCGGCGCCCGCCGGATCGCCTTCGGCGGTGTCATGGGCAACGGCCTCAAGCACGCCTGCACCGTCCAAGCGGTGCACACCGACGGCGAGTTCAGTGCTGATGGCGCGACGCTCCGGTTCAGTGGCTGTACGACCCTGACCCTGCTCCTCGACGCCCGCACCGACTACAAGCTCGACGCGGCGGCCGGGTGGCGCGGAGCCGATCCGGCGCCGGTCGTCGCGCGGACGATCGGCAAGGCGGCCCGGCGGTCCTACGACAGGCTGCGCGCCGAGCACACCGCCGAGACCCGGGCCCTCATGAACCGTGTCTCGGTCGACTGGGGCACCTCCGGGGACGCCGTCGCCGCCCTGCCCACCGACGTCCGGCTGGCGCGGTACGCGGCGGGCGGCCAGGACCCGACCCTCGAACAGGCGATGTTCGACTACGGCCGCTACCTGCTGATCAGCTCCTCCCGCCCGAAGGGCCTGCCCGCCAACCTCCAGGGCCTCTGGAACGACAGCAACCAGCCCGCCTGGGCCTCCGACTACCACACCAACATCAACATCCAGATGAACTACTGGGGGGCCGAGACGACGAACCTCGCCGAGTGCCACGAGGCCCTCGTCGGCTTCGTCGAGCAGGTGGCGGTGCCCAGCCGCGTCGCGACCCGCAACGCCTTCGGCGCCGACACGCGCGGCTGGACCGCCCGTACCAGCCAGAGCATCTTCGGCGGCAACTCGTGGGAGTGGAACACCGTCGCGAGTGCGTGGTACGCCCAACACCTGTACGAGCACTGGGCGTTCACCCAGGACCTGGGGTATCTCCGGACCACCGCCTACCCGATGATCAAGGAGATCTGCGAGTTCTGGGAGGACCAGCTCAAGGAGCGCGCGGACGGGCTCCTCGTCTCCCCGAACGGCTGGTCGCCCGAGCACGGGCCGCGCGAGGACGGCGTGATGTACGACCAGCAGATCATCTGGGACCTGTTCCAGAACTACCTCGACTGCGAGGCGGTCCTCAAGGCGGACCCCGCATACCGGGCCAAGGTCGCCGACATGCAGGCGCGTCTCGCGCCGAACAAGATCGGTGGCTGGGGCCAACTGCAGGAGTGGCAGGAGGACATCGACAGCCCCACCGACATCCACCGCCACACCTCGCACCTCTTCGCGGTCTACCCGGGCCGCCAGATCACCCCGGACACCTGGGACTTCGCCGCCGCCGCGCTCGTGTCGCTCAAGGCGCGCTGCGGCGAGAAGGAGGGCGTCCCCTTCACGGCCGCGACGGTGTCGGGCGACAGCCGCCGCTCCTGGACCTGGCCCTGGCGGGCCGCCCTCTTCGCCCGTCTCGGCGACGGGGTGCGCGCCGGGATCATGCTGCGCGGACTGCTGACCTACAACACGCTGCCCAACCTGTTCTGCAACCACCCGCCCTTCCAGATGGACGGCAACTTCGGCATCTCGGGCGCCGTCGCGGAGATGCTCCTGCAGAGCCACGGCGGAGTCGTCCACCTCCTGCCCGCCCTCCCGGACGAGTGGAAGGCGAAGGGCTCCTTCACCGGCCTGCGTGCCCGCGGCGGGTACGAGGTCAGTTGCGAATGGCGAAACGGCAAGGTCACCTCGTACAGGATCGTGGCCGACCGCGCGCGGACGCGCGGGAACGTCACCGTGCGGGTGAACGGCACCGACCGGAAGGTGAAGCCGGCCAAGGCCTGACCGGCGTACGCCCCCGTCGGGCCCTCCCGAAGGACGGGCCTCCGCGTGTCGGCGGAGGTCCGTCCGGTCGAGGAAGAGGGCCCGGTGGAGCATGGCCCGGACGCGGCCGTTGAGCTGCTCGCGGGGGACGACGCCGTTGTCCGCCATAGCTCCGCCCGCCATGGGGAAGGCCGGCATCAGGTCCTGGACGCCGACGTCCGGACGGACGAGCTGCCGCGAGGTGAGAAGCCCCTGGCCTGAGCGGCGAGCACCTTCACCCTCAACGACTACGGAGTGCTCGGCGTCGACGGTGCCATCTCGAACGCCCCTGGGTCGAGGTGTGCAAGGTGGCCCATCTGACCCTGACCTTCGACCACCGCGTCTGCGACGGCGGCACGGCGGTCGGTTTCCTCCGTCACGTCATCGAAGGCATCACCGATATCACTGATATCGCCGAATCCGCCGAGATCGCGGCACCCTGAACCCCGTTACCTCAGGCGCGGGTCCACATGGAACTTCGGTCCCGGACCCGCGCCCGCCGGACGGTCACCCGAGAGGACGGCACCCACCTGATCCAGACCCACCGTCGCGGCGACCAACGGCCTCGGATCGACCGAACCCTCGGCGTACGCACGGATGGTGGCGTCGAGACCGGGGGAGGCGGACAGCACGCCGACCGCGCTGACGTCCTTGAGGACGAGTGTGCGCGTGTCTATGCGGCTCGGTGCGCCGGACAGGCCGATGTAGACCACATGGCCCGCCGGTTCGACCAACTGCAGCGCCAGGTCAGGTAGATGGGCCGCGTTGGAGGCGTCCACGACGGCGTCGTACGGCAGCTCCGGGAGGGAGTCCTCCCGCCACGCGTGCTCGAAGCCCAGCTCGCGGGCGAAGGCGAGTGAGCCGTCGGTCGCACCCATCAGGTGGACCTCCGCACCGGCGGCTCGGGCGAACATCGCGACCAGTAGCCCGATCGTTCCAGGGCCCAGCACCAACACCCGGTCCCCGGGCCGGAGTTCGGCGGCCTGGGTGGCGCGCAGGGCGTTGCCCCCGGGCTCGACCAGTGCGCCGAGGACCGAGTCGACGGCGTCGGGCAGGGCGTGCAACGAGGAGGCGGGTACCGCGAGTTGTTCGGCCAGCGCACCGGCCCGGCCGCCCCGGATGCCTACCTCCTGCCGCTGCTCGCACACGTGTTGCGCACCCCGTCGGCAACGGCGGCACACACCGCAGCCGAGCATGGTGTCGCCCATGACCCGGCGGCCGATCCACCCGGGGTCGACACCGTCGCCGACCGACGACACCCGGCCCGCCCACTCGTGGCCGAGGCGCATCGGATAGGAGGAGTGGCCCTGGTGGAGATAGGCCATCGCCCCGGTGTGGAACTCCATGTCGGTACCGCACACGCCGACCCGCTCCACGTCCACGACCGCCTCGCCGGGGGCGGCCACCGGGACGGGGACCTCCTGGACCTCGTACTTCCCGGGGGCCGTCAGGACGAACGCGCGCATCGGGCCACGGGCGTTCACCGTGGGCCGAGCACGCGCTGGCGCTGGGTGCCGAGGCGGGTGATGCCGAGTTCCATGACGTCGTCCGGACGGAGATACACGGGCGGCTTGAGGCCCATGCCGACGCCGGGCGTGGTACCGGTGTTGATCAGGTCGCCGGGTTCCAGGACCAGGAACTGGCTGAGGTAGTGCACGATGAAATACGGGTCGAAGATCATCGTCTTGGTGTTGCCGGTCTGCCGGCGGACACCGTTCACATCGAGCCACATGTCGAGCGCGAGGACGTCGTCGATCTCGTCGGTGGTGGCCAGCCAGGGGCCCGCCGGGTTGAAGGTCTCGGCGGACTTGCCCTTCGCCCACTGCCCGCCCCGCTCCAACTGGAAGGCGCGCTCGCTCACGTCGTTGACGACCACGTACCCGGCGATGGCGTCCCGTGCCTCCTCGACCGAGTCGAGATAGCTCGTACGACGGCCGATCACGATGCCCAGCTCCACCTCCCAGTCGGTCTTGGCGGACCCGCGCGGGATAGGACGTCGTCGTTCGGGCCGACGAGGGTGTTGGGCGACTTGGTGAACAGGATCGGCTCGTCCGGCACCGCCATGCCGCTCTCGGCCGCGTGGTCACGGTAGTTGAGCCCGATGCACAGGATCTGGTGCGGGCGGGCGATCGGTGCGCCGATCCGCTCCCCGGCGAACCGGGACACCTGACCGGCCGCCGTCCGCTCGGCCACCACCGGGCGGACGCGGTCGAGACCGCCCGACCCGAAGAACGCCTCGTCGAACTCGGTGACGGTGTCGGACAGATCGACGTACGTCTCGTCGTCGATCCGGGCGACGGGCTTCTCGGCGCCTGCGGCACCTATGCGCATGAGATACACGGGGTCAGTCTCCAGTTCGACCGGCGGGACGGTGTGGACGGGGTTGTGCTGGTGGCTCAGCCGTACGGCTCGCCCAAGGGGCCGAGCAGCTCCCGGATCTCCGCCACCGCCTCGACCAAAGTGGCCAGCGGTGTCCGGTACGTGAGCGCGCTGACGCTCACGGCGCCCGAAGGGGTCGTCGGGGAGGTCGCGTACACGGGCAGGGCGAGGCAGTTGACGCCCGGCTCGTTCTCCTGGTCGTCCACGGCGTACCCCCGGTCGCGGGTGGCCCGCAGGTCGCCGTACAGGTCGGCGGCCGTGCACAGGGTCCGGGGTGTGCGGGGGACGAGCGGCGAATCGCCGATCCAGGCCTCGACCTGCGCGGCCGTCGTCAACCGGTGGGCGAGCAGGGCCTTTCCGACGCCGGTGGCGTGCGCGGGGTTCCGGCCGCCCACCGTCGAGGTCAGCCGGACGGCGCCGTCCGGCGGGTCGACCTTGGCGCGGTAGACGACCTCAAGGCCGTCGAGGACCGCGTAGTGCGCCGTCTCGCCGAACCGCTCGGCCAGCGCGTCGAGGACGGGCCGTACCCGGACATGCTCCGGGCGGGCCTCGTGATGCGCGAAGGCCATCCGCAGGAACTCGTCCCCGAGGACGTAACGACCGCGGGCACCCTGGTCGACCAGCCCGGCCCGGCGCAGGGCGCCCAGCGCGCGGTGCACGGTCGGCTTGGGGCTGCCGACCACCCGGGTCAGCTCCTCAAGGCCCACGCCGTCGGGATACCGCGCAAGCTCCTTGAGGACGGCGAGCACCCGGTCGGAGCCCACCAGCCGCGCCGCGTCGCCTTCGCCCCCGGCGACTTCCTCCGGCACGGGGGCTGACGTGGCCTCGTACATCTGTCTATGCTCCATCAGGTTCCGAAGGGTAGACCACCGTACCAATTGCTGGAAAGGGTCGCCGGTGAAGCTTCGCAGCGCACAGTGGTACGAGGGGCAGGGGCGCAACGCCTATATCCACCGGGCCTGGATGCGCCGGGGCACACCGGACGACGCCTTCACCGGCCGCCCGCAGATCGCCATCGCCAACACCGCCTCCGACCTCACGCCCTGCAACGCGCACCTCAACGAGGTCGCGGCCTCGGTCCGCAACGGCGTGTACGAGGCCGGGGGCATCCCGCTGGACCTGCCCGTGGTGTCACTCGGCGAGACCCAGGTCCGGCCGACGGCCATGCTCTGGCGGAACATGGCGGCGATGGCCACAGAGGAGATGCTGCGGGCCAACCCGATCGACGGCGTCGTCCTGCTGGGCGGCTGCGACAAGACGATCCCCTCGCTGCTCATGGCCGCGGCCTCGGTGGACCTGCCCGCGGTGGTCGTCCCCGGCGGGCCGATGCTGACCGGGACCTTCCGGGGTACGCCGCTGGGCTGCGGCACCGACGTGTGGCGGCTGTCGGAGGAGGTGCGGGCCGGGACGCTGTCCCAGGAGCAGTTCACCCGCTCCGAGTCGGCGATGATCCGCAGCCGGGGGCACTGCAACACCATGGGCACCGCCTCGACGATGGCCCTGGTCGCTGAGGCGCTGGGCACGATCGTGCCGGGGGTCGCGGGCATCCCGGCGCCCGACAGCCGCCTGCTGGAGGCCGCCCACGGCACGGGCAGGCTGGCGGTGGACATGGTCGCCGCCGACCGCCGGCCGGGCACCTTCCTGACCAAGGCGTCCTTCCACAACGCGATCGTCGCCCTGGCCGCCATCGGCGGATCGAGCAATGCCGTCGTGCACCTGCTGGCCATCGCCGGACGCCTGGGTATCGAACTGTCGCTCGACGACTTCGACCGGATCGGCTCCCGCGTACCCGTCCTGGTCGACCTCCAGCCCGCGGGCCGCTTCCTCATGGAGGACTTCCACCGCGCCGGAGGCCTGTCGGCCGTCCTGCGCGAGGTCCGCGACCTGCTCGATCCCGACGCGCTCACCGTCACCGGGGAGCCCCTGGTGAACCATCTCGACGACGCGCCCATCTGGGACGCCGAGGTCATCCGCACCCGCGAGAAACCGCTCGTCGCCGAGGGCGGCATCGCGGTCCTGCGCGGCAACCTCGCCCCCGACGGAGCGCTGATCAAGCCTGCGGCGGCCTCCGCGCACCTGCTGCGGCACCGGGGCCGGGCGGTCGTCTTCGACTCGATCGAGGACTTCCACGCCCGTATCGACGACCCGGACCTCGACGTGGACGCCGACTCCGTACTCGTCCTGCGCGGCTGCGGCCCCAAGGGCTACCCGGGCATGCCCGAGGTCTCCAACATGCCGCTGCCCAAGAAACTGCTCGAACAGGGCGTCCGCGACATGGTCCGCGTCTGCGACGGCCGCATGAGCGGCACCGCGTACGGCACCGTCGTCCTCCACGTCGCCCCGGAGGCGGCGGCAGGTGGCCCGCTCGCCCTCGTCCGCACCGGCGACGTCATCGACCTGGACGTCGAGGCCCGGCGCCTGGATGTCGACGTACCCGCCGAGGAACTCGCCCGCAGGACCCCGAACGAGGCCACGCTGACCGGCTACGCCAACCCCAGGCGCGGCTGGGAACGCCTGTACGTCGACCACGTACAGCAGGCCGACACCGGCGCCGACCTGGACTTTCTCATCGGGTCCAGCGGCTCGGAGGTGAGCCGTGAATCCCACTGACGCACACCCCGGGAGGGACGGGGGCGGGGCGATCATCAGATCGGCCCTCGTCACCGGCGGCGCGAGCGGACTCGGCGCGGCCACCGCCGCACGGCTGCGGGCCGAAGGCGTCGAGGTGACGACCCTCGACCTCGCCCCGCAGGGCGCCGGCGGCCACACCGGCAGCCAGGCCGACGTGCACGCCGATGTCACCGACGAGGAGGCGCTGCGCCGGATCGCCGCCGAGATCGGACCGGTGGATGTCCTGGTCAACTCGGCGGGCATCGTCGGACCGAACAAACCGCTCACCGAGACCACCACCGAGGAGTGGCGCCGGGTGCTGGACGTCAACGTCCTGGGCACCGTCAACACGATGCGGATCTTCGTTCCCGGGATGCGGGAGCGCGGCTGGGGCCGGGTGGTCAACCTCGCCAGCATCGCCGGTAAGGACGGCAATCCCCGTCTCTCGGCGTACTCCGCGTCCAAGGCGGCCGTGATCGCCCTGACCAAGTCGGCAGGCAAGGAGCTGGCCACCAGCGGTGTCCTGGTCAACGTGATCGCGCCCGCGGTCATCGCCACGCCCATGAACGCCGACACGGCGCCCGAGGTGCTGGACCGTCTCACCGGGCTCATCCCGATGCACCGGACCGGCCGCCCGGAAGAGGTGGCCGAACTGGTCGCCTTCCTGGCCTCCGACCGCGTCAGCTTCTCCACCGGCGCGGTCTACGACATCAGCGGCGGACGCGCCACCTACTGACGGTCTCCGCGACGGCTTGTGCGGGCGCGAAAAATTCGTCACACTGGGTACCGAACGAATGGTCGGTTGGGGAGCGGGTATCGATGACGACGACACACTCCGCCGCCTCGGACGCGGGCGGTGCCGGGCAGGCGGCCGAGGAGCCGCTCGCGGAGCACTTCGAGGTGACGATCGCGCGGGACCGCCGGATCGAGCCGCGCGACTGGATGCCCGAGGGCTACCGGAAGACGCTGGTCAGGCAGATCGCCCAGCACGCCCACTCGGAGATCATCGGCATGCAGCCGGAGGGCGAGTGGATCACCCGCGCGCCCTCGCTGCGCCGCAAGGCGATCCTCTTCGCCAAGGTCCAGGACGAGGCCGGACACGGGCTGTATCTGTACTCGGCCGCCGAAACACTGGGCGCCGACCGCGCGGACCTCACCGAGCGGCTCATCGAGGGCCGCCAGAAGTACTCGTCGATCTTCAACTACCCGACGCTGAGCTTCGCCGACGTCGGCGTGATCGGCTGGTTCGTCGACGGCGCCGCGATCTGCAACCAGGTCCCGCTGTGCCGGTCGTCGTACGGGCCGTACGCGCGCGCGATGGTGCGGATCTGCAAGGAGGAGTCCTTCCACCAGCGCCAGGGCTACGAACTGCTGATGACGATGATGCGCGGTACGACTGCGCAGCGGGAGATGGTCCAGGACGCCGTCGACCGCTGGTGGTGGCCCTCCCTGATGATGTTCGGCCCGCCCGACGACGCCTCGCCCAACTCCGCGCAGTCCATGGCCTGGAAGATCAAGCGGCACACCAACGACGAACTCCGTCAGCGCTTCGTCGACATGACCGTCCCGCAGGCCGACAAACTCGGTGTGACCCTGCCCGACCCGGAGCTGCGCTGGAACGAGGAGCGTGGCCACCACGACTTCGGCACCCCGGACTGGGCCGAGCTGATGCGCGTCATCAAGGGCGGCGGCCCCTGCAACACCGAACGGATCACTCGGCGCCGGACCGCCCACGAGGAGGGCGCCTGGGTCCGCGAGGCGGCCACCGCACACGCTGCCAAGCAGCACGAGCGTGCCACGAAGGAGTCAACCGCATGAGCGACAGAACGTCTTCGAACGAGTGGCCGCTGTACGAGGTGTTCGTCCGCGGCAAGCGCGGCCTGAACCACGTCCACGTGGGCTCGCTGCACGCGGCCGACCACCGGATGGCCCTCACCCACGCGCGCGACCTGTACACCCGGCGCAACGAAGGGGTGAGCATCTGGGTGGTGCGCTCCGAGCACATAGCCGCCTCCTCGCGCGACGAGAAGGACCCGTTCTTCGAGCCGAGCGCCGACAAGGTCTACCGCCACCCGACCTTCTACGACATCCCCGACGACGTCCCGCACATCTAGCCCGAGGACCAGAGGAAAGGAGCAGCGGACATGAGCGACAGCGCGCACGACGACGACCACGTCTATCTCTCCCTCGCCGAGGGCCACGACGACGGCAGCGACGCCCGCTGGGCCTTCGGCACCGGGTTCGAGGACCCGCTGCACGGCGTCGACACGACCGTGCCCGAGGGCGTGGACCCCGTCGAACTGGCCGCGACCTGCGTCGAACTCGCCGACGACGCACTGGTGTCGGCCCAGCGGCTCGCCGAGTGGTGCACCCGCGCCCCCGAGCTGGAGGAGGAGGTCGCGCTCGCCAACATCGGCCTCGACCTGCTCGGCCAGGCCCGGCTGCTCTACGCGCGCGCGGGTCAGGTCGACGGCACCGGGCGCGGCGAGGACGCGTACGCCTACTTCCGGGACGCCGACGACTTCCGCAACGTGACCCTGGCCGAACTGCCCATCGGGGACTTCGCGTTCTCCGTCGCGCGGCTCCTGGTGCTGTCCAGCTGGCGCCTCGCCCACTTCGAACGGCTCGCCGCGCACCAGGACCCCGTGCTCGCCGCGATCGCCGCGAAGGGCGCCAAGGAGCTGACGTACCACCGCCAGTACGCCGCCGAATGGGCCGTCCGCCTCGGCGACGGCACCGAGGAGTCCCGGCGGCGCATGCGCACGGCCTTCGACCAAGTGACCCCGAATCTCGACGAGTTGTTCACGGCGTACGACGTCCGGAGCGAGGTCGTCGAGGTGTTGCGGCAGGTCACGGAGGCCGCCGGGCTGACCCTGCCGCCGGTGCCGCCGGCGCCCGGCGCCGGGCGCGACGGACGGCACACCGGGCATCTGGTGCCGCTGCTCGCCGAGTTGCAGAGCGTGGCCCGCGCCCACCCGGAGGCGACATGGTGAGCGTCACCGCGACAGCGGCCGAGGACGTCCGGCGGGCCCTGAGCATCGCCGAGCGGGTGCCCGACCCCGAGCTGCCCATGCTGACCCTCGCCGACCTCGGCGTCCTGCGCGGCGTGGAGGTCACCGGCGACGGCACGGTGGTGGCAAGCCTGACCCCGACCTACTCCGGCTGCCCGGCGATGGCCGAGATGCGCGCCGGAGTCGCCACCCGGCTGCGCGCGGCGGGGTACGCGCGCGTGGAGATCCGTACCGTCCTCGACCCGCCCTGGACCAGCGACTGGATCACCCCGGAGGGCCGCCGCAAGCTCACCGAACACGGCATCGCCCCGCCCGCAGCCGCCCCCCGCGGCCCGGTCACCCTCTCGCTGCTGCCCACCCGGCGCACAGTCCCCTGCCCCCGCTGCGGCTCGGCGGACACCGAGGAGACCTCCCGGTTCGCCGCCACGTCCTGCAAGGCCCTGTGGCGCTGCCGTGCCTGCCGCGAGCCGTTCGAGTACGTCAAGGAGATCTGATGGCCGCGACCGTCTCCCCGAGCACCCAGGCCCCGGCGGCCGGTGGCGCCACTCCGGCCACCGCCCGCCGCCGCCCGGTCTTCCACGCCCTGAAGGTCGCCGACGTACGACGGCTGTGCGCGGACGCCGTCACCGTCGGCTTCGAGGTGCCGGACGCCCTGGCCGCCGAGTACGCCTTCGCACCCGGGCAGTCCCTCACCCTGCGCCGCGAGTTCGAGGGGCGTGAGGAGCGGCGGTCGTACTCGATCTGCGCCCCCGTCGGCGAGCAGCCGCGGATCGGCGTACGGGTGGTGCCCGGCGGCCTGTTCTCGTCCTGGCTGGTCGACGAGGTGCGCCCGGGTGACGTCCTCGACGTGATGACCCCGACCGGCGCCTTCACCCCCGACCTGACCGCCCCCGGCCGGCACGTCCTGATCGCCGCCGGTTCCGGCATCACTCCGATGATGTCGATCGCCGAGTCGGTCCTCGCCGCCGACGACCGCTCACAGGTCACCCTCCTGTACGGCAACCGGCGTACGGACACCGTGATGTTCGCCGACGAACTCGCGGACCTGAAGGACCTGTACCGTACGCGCTTCCAGCTGGGCCACGTACTGTCACGCGAACCGCGCGAGGCCGAGCTGCTCTCCGGCCGCCTGGACGCCGAACGGCTCGCCGCGCTGCTCGCCGGCCTCGTCGACGTCCCCGGCACCGACCACTGGTGGCTGTGCGGACCGCACGGCATGGTCCGCGACGCCCAGCGGCTGCTGACCGGGCTCGGAGTGCCCGCGAACCGGGTTCACCAGGAACTCTTCTACGCCGACGACCAGCAGCTCCGCCAGGTCCAGCACACGGACGCCGTGCTGGAGGGCCCGGTCAGCCGCGTCACGATCACCCTCGACGGCCGCTCCACCACGACCGCGCTGTCCCGGGAGTCGACCGTCCTGGACGGCGCCGCGCGCACCCGCCCCGACCTGCCGTTCGCCTGCAAGGGCGGCGTCTGCGGCACCTGCCGGGCCCTGGTCACCTCGGGCGAGGCCGACATGCGCCGCAACTACGCCCTCGAACCCGCCGAGGTCGATGCGGGCTACGTCCTGACCTGCCAGTCGTTCCCCGTCTCGGAGACCCTGACCGTCGACTACGACAGCTGACCGCAAGAGCGCGGCCGGGGTTTGACGGGCCCGGCTGCGGCAACCCGTTCGAAGTGACCCCTACGACCGAGACCACACATATGTCTTCGTCCTCAGCCTCGTCCGCGCCTTCGCAGGAGGAACTCTTCCGGTTCCTGGAGGACCGGTTCGTCTGCGCCCAGGCCTGCACGGAGTGCGCACGGACGTCCGCGCTGCGCGCGAGCTTCGTCGACCCGGACGGGTCCACGGACGACGCCCTGGTACGCCGTAAGGGCATCCTGTGCGCGGAGGTGTGCGACGCGACCTGCCGACTGCTCTCCGAACAGGCGCCCCAGGACGAGGCCGCGCTCCGCGTCCAGCTGGAGTGGTGCCGCACGGTCTGCCTGGAGACCGCCCAGCTCCTCGACGACCACCTCGGGGCCGGGGACGCGGCCAAGGCCTGCCGCGAGTGCGCACAGGCATGCGCGGACTTCGTACGGACGCTGGCGGCGCCGGCCCCCGGGCAGGAGCGGGACGCGGCCTGAGGAACCGCCGGGCCGCCACTGCCCAACAACCCGAGCGCCTCTACTCCGCGCCCTGCTCCTCGGGCTCCTTGGCCGCATTGGGCGCGTTGGGCTCATCGTGCTCCCCGTGCGAAGCGACGAGCTGCCGCCCCACCCGCAGATTCCAGCGCCCCGTCCGACCGCTCACCTCCGTGACCGTCAGCGGCGGCACGTCGACCCGCCAGAACGCCGACTCGGGCGCCCCCAGCACCCGTACCGTCACCGCCCGTACGACCTCCGGCTCGACGACAGCGACGGACCGGCCGGTGACCTGGGCGGCCGTGTCGTCCAGCCAGCGCGCCACCCGGTCGCACAGCGTGCCGACCGACTCGCCGCCATGCGGGGCCGACAGGGGGTCCGTCAGCCACCGGGCCAGCCCCTCCGGGTCCTTCTCCGTCACCTCGGCCAGGGTCGCACCGCGCCAACGGCCCGCGTCCAGAGCGGCCGGACCCGGCTCCGGACCGGCGTCGAGGCCCAGTGCCGCCGCCGTCTCCCGGCAGCGCACGGTGGGGGAGACCCACACCCGGGAGACCGGCGGCAGCGTCCCCGCCGCCGCCCGGGCGAGCCGCAGCCCCGACGCGTCCAGCGGGCAGTCGTCGTCGAAACGGGCCTCCCGCAGGGCCGCGCTGATCGCCGGTGAGATCAACAGCACTCGGCTCGTCATCCGCTCGCTCCCACGTTCGTCCTCGGCCTCCGGTCGCGCCACTGTATGCGCCGAGCGCCGGCCATGAACGCCCCCGCAGGGGCGCGGGGAACCGTGCGACCTGCCCGCGTATCCGTCCACGCACCGCCATTCCCAATTTCTGGAACACGTTCTACCGTGTGCGCCGACAGGTCCGGCCCAGGGGAGCCAGCAGGAGGCGCCGTGCATCTCGAATACACGCCCGAGCAGCAGCGGCTGCGCACCGAACTGCGCGCCTACTTCGCGGAGTTGGTGCCGGACCGCGCCTACTCGCGGTTCGGCGAACCGGCCACCCAGAAACGCTTCTACCGCCAGACCATCCGCCGCCTCGGCAGCGACCGCTGGCTCGGCGTCGGCTGGCCGAAGGAGTACGGGGGCCGCGGGCTCACCCCGATGGAACAGTTCATCTTCTTCGACGAGGCCGCCCAGGCCGGCGTACCGCTGCCGCTCATGGCCCTCAACACCGTCGGTCCGACGATCATGAAGTACGGCAGCGACGAGCAGAAGTCGTACTTCCTGCCGAAGATCCTCGCGGGCGAGATCGACTTCGCGATTGGCTACAGCGAGCCGGAGGCGGGCACCGATCTGGCCGCTCTGAAGACGCGTGCGGTGCGGGAGGGTGACGAGTACGTCGTCAACGGCCAGAAGATCTGGACGACGAACGGCGACACCGCGGACTGGGTGTGGCTGGCCGTCCGTACGGACCCGGAGGCACCGCCGCACAAGGGCATCACCATGCTCCTGATGCCGACCACGGACCCCGGCTACTCCTGCACCCTCATCCGCACCCTCGCCTCGCACGACACCACCGCCAGTTACTACGAGAACGTCCGCGTCCCCGTCGCCCACCGCGTCGGCGAGGAGAACCAGGGCTGGCGACTGATCACCAACCAGCTCAACCACGAGCGCGTCACCCTCGCCGCCCACGGCACGATGGCCATCCGCTCGCTGCACGACGTACAGCGCTGGGCGATGGAGACCAAGCTCGCCGACGGCCGCCGCGTCGTCGACCTGCCCTGGGTCCGGCGTCGGCTGGCCCAGATCCACACCAAGCTCGACGCGATGAAACTCCTCAACTGGCAGATGGTGAACGCCGTCCAGGAAGGCACCCTCACCCCGCAGGACGCCTCCGCGGTCAAGGTGTACGGCTCCGAGGCCCGCCGCGAGGCCTACGCCTGGCTCCTGGAGATCGTCGCCGCCCCGGGCGCGCTGAAGGAGGGCTCGGCGGGCGAGATACTCCACGGCGAACTGGAACGCGGCTACCGCTCGGCGGTGATCTTCACCTTCGGGGGCGGCAACAACGAGATCCAGCGGGAGATCATCTCGTGGATCGGGCTGGGGATGCCCCGGGTGCGGCGCTAGTCGCTCAGCGCAGTGCTCATCAGGTCAGAGGCAGGCGCTCAGGCGCCGTCGATCGTGGTGAGGAAGTCGTGGAAGGCCTGGTGTGTGCGGCGGATGTCGCCGGTCGCGTCCAGGTCCATGAGGAGGCCGCGGATCACGGCGAGTACGACGGTGGCCAGTTCGGGGCGCCCGAGGCTGCCCATGCCTGCCTCCAGGGGTGCGAGCCAGTCGGTGGTCGCCGTCCGCCGGAAGCCGGGCCAGAGGGGTTCTCCCGCGGTGTCGTGCAGTCGGCTGAATATCCGCAGGTAGGGCTCGCCCTCCGGGCCGGAGATCGCGGACCAGGCACGGGCCAGGGTGGTCGGGTAGGGCTCGTCGGGACGCAGGCTGATCAGGTCGGTGAAGGCCTTGAGCTGACGCTGTCTGGCCTGGCCGAGGATCTCGCGGAGCAGCGCGTCACGGGTGCCGAAGTGGTAGATCAGCATCCGGCTGGAGGTGCCCGCGGCCCTGGCCAGCGGTTCCAGCCGGTCGGGGAGCCCGTGTTCGAGCGAGTGGTCGGTGCACGCGACGAGCAGCCGCTCCCGGATCTACTCGTGACGGACTCGGCCGACCGGCAGGGCGGTGTTCCGTCAGGTCATCGTGACGACGACCTTCCCGGTCTTGGTACGCCCCGCCTCCGCGTACTCGGGCTCTCGTCGTCGTCTCCGCATCTCGGGCCCGAGATTTATTAGATTACGGCCATAGGATTAAGTGGCGTGCCCGGGAGCCGCAAGTCGAGCCTGGGGTGCGTGTCCGGTGCGGGAGTCGGGTCGGACGGCCGCCCGGGAGTGCCCCTGCCCCTGTCCCCGCCCCAGCTCCTGTCCCTGCCCGATGCCGAGCAGGGTGAAGGCGTTGTCGATGCCCTGTTTGAGCAGCTCGTCGGCGAGTTGCCGGTCGGCGAGGGCGCGGGAGAGCTGGAGGGTGCCGGCCATCATGGCGTAGGCGCTGAGCGCCTTGGTGCGGGCCGAGATCGGATCGTCGGGGGCCAGGCGGGCGGCGATGCCGTCGATGACCATCAGCACGCCGTCCGTGTAAGCCCGCCTGGTCGGATCGGCGCAGCGCCGGATCTCGTCGAGCAGGGCGGCGGAGGGGCAGCCCTCGTCGGAGCTGTCGCGGTGCCAGGCCGACAGATACCACCGCACGATCTGCTCCAGGCCGGCCCGGCCAGGCGCGGCCTGGGTGACGATGTTCGCGTTCTGTGTCCGCAGCTGGTCGGCGACCGTGGTGGCCACCAGGTCGTCCTTCGAAGTGAAGTGGGTGTAGAAGGCGCCGTTGGTCAGCCCGGCGTCCTTCATGAGGGCCGAGATGCCCGAGCCGTCGATGCCGTCCCGCTTGAACCGGCGCCCGGCCGCCGCGACGATCCGCTGTCTGGTCGCCTGCTTGTGCTCTTTCCCGTACCGCATGGGCGCTCCTTCGTGCTCGGATGGGGTCGCTCGCTCCGCGTGGGGCTCCCCTCGACTTATTGTATTGCGAACGTAATGTAATTGACGTGGGTGTGCCCGTCGGATCACTGCGAGCCGCTCGCCGAAGCCGCCGCCGTAGGTGAGCCTCAGGCGCCGAAGTGCTCCGCCAGCTCCGTCAGCGAGTCCACCGAGACATCGGCCTCCGGGTCGCTGCTCGGCGGCGGGACGGCGGCCTGCGGGCCGAACTCCAGCGGGCGGTGCACGTAGGCGGTGCGCAGACCGCACGCCCGGGCGGCGGCGAGGTCGTCGACGTGGGCGGCGACCATCGTGACCTGCTCCGGCTGGAGTCCGAGCAGTCGTGCGGCGCCCAGGTAGGCCTCGGGGTCGCCCTTGTAGTGCCCGAAGAGTTCGGCGGACAGGACGGTGTCCCAGGGCAGTCCGGCGTGCTTGGCCATGTTCACGAGCAGCGCGACGTGGCCGTTGGACAGCGAGGCGATGACGAACCGCTTCTTCAACCGCTCCAGCCCGGCGACCGAGTCCGGCCAGGGGTCGAGCCGGTGCCAGGCGTGCACGAGTTCGGCCCGTACGGTCTCGGGCGCATCCGGCACGCCGAACTCGACCAGTAGCTCGTCGAGTGACGCCCTGTGCAGGTCGTCGAGGTTGGTCCAGGGCAGTTCGCCACGCCGTACCCGGTCCATCGACGGGAGATACCGGCCCCGCCAGACGTCTGCGAACGCCTCGGCGTCCACCTCGGGCATCAGCCGTCGGATGTCGCGCACGACGCCCGAACGCCAGTCCACGACCGTGCCGAACACATCGAATACGAGCGCTTGAGTGGTCATCTGATGATCGTAATCTCTAGGTCTTGTCGACCGTCAAGTGGAACCCGCGCGACCCCCGGCGGCTTGCGGACTCATTAAAGTATGGTCATAATCTAATAGTCGACGAGAAGCCGGGGAACTCAACCGCTCAGGGTTCCTGCTCCCTCGGTCTCCGATCGTCGACCCCGCCGGCCGCACCCGCGGCCGGGAAGCGCATCCCCACGCCGAAGGGCATGACCATGAGTGACTCCCAGGACGTACGAGGCGACATCGTGACGTCGTACAAGAACGCGCAGACCCGTTCCGTCACCGCCGGGGGAGTGACCTTCTCCTACCGCGAACTGGGCCCCCGGTCCGGTGTCCCGGTGGTCTTCCTCAACCACCTCTACGGGGTCCTCGACAACTGGGACCCCCGGGTCGTCGACGGCTTCGCCGCCAAGCGCCGGGTCATCACCTTCGACAACAGAGGCGTCGGTACGTCCACCGGCTCGACCCCGCGCACCATCCAGGAGATGGCCAGGGACGCCGTCACCTTCATCCGGGCGCTGGGCCTGGAGCAGGTCGACATCCACGGCTTCTCGATGGGCGGCATGATCGCCCAGGTGATCGTGCGGACCGACCCGCAGCTCGTCCGCAAGCTGATCCTCACCGGCACCGGTCCCGCCGGCGGCGACGGCATCAAGAACGTGACGGTGCTGTCCCATCTCGACACCGCCCGCGCCCTGCTCACCTTCCAGGACCCGAAGCAGTTCCTCTTCTTCACCCGTACCGCGGGCGGTCGTAAGGCCGGCAAGGAGTTCCTGGGGCGACTGAAGGAGCGCACCGCCGACCGCGACAAGGCGATGTCCCCGATCTCGTACAACAACCAGCTCAAGGCCATCCACCGCTGGGGTCTGGAGAAGCCCCAGGACCTCTCCGGCATCACCCAGCCCGTGCTCGTCGCGAACGGTGACAGCGACCGGATGGTGCCGTCGAAGAACTCGGCCGACCTCGCGCGCCGGCTGCCGAACGCCGAGCTGGTGATCTACCCCGACGCCGGGCACGGCGGCATCTTCCAGTTCCACCAGCAGTTCGTCGAGACGGCCGTCGAGTTCCTGGAGCGGTAGGCGGGGGGACGGCGGACGGGGACGGTGGCAGGCGTGAAGCACCGTCACTTTTCAACCCTGGGCGCCGAGAGCCCGAGAGCCCGAGAGCCCCGAGGTCGAGAGGCTTGGGCGCCGAGGATGTCGCACCCCTCCTGCGCGGCACCGCCTCACCCCATGAGCGCGAGCGCGTTCTCGATCCCCCGCTCCAACACCTCGTCGGAGAACTTCCCGTCCGCCAGCGCCCGGGACAGCTGCAACGTCCCCACCAGCATGGTGAACAGCCCGATGGCCGTGCCGCGCGCCGACTTCGGATCCTCGGGTGCCAGCCGGGCGGCGATCTCCGCAACGATGTCCCGCGCACCGTCGGTGTAGGCCTGCTTGGTGCCGGCCTCGCAGCGGCCGACCTCGTCGAGCAGGGCGGCGGAGGGGCAGCCGAGGCCGGGGTGGTCGCGGTGCTCGGGGGAGAGGTACTCGCGGATCAGGTCTTCGAGACCCGGCCGACCGGGCCGCAGGGTGCCGTACCTCGCGACCTGGGTACGCAGTTCCTCGGCCACGACATGGGCGACGAGGTCGTCCTTGGAGGTGAAGTGGGCGTAGAAGGCGCCGTTGGTGAGCCCCGCGTCCGACATCAGCGTGGAGATGCCCGAGCCGTCGATGCCGTCCTGCTTGAAGCGCTGACCGGCCTTCTCGATGATGCGCTGCCGCGTCACCTGCTTGTGCTCCTTGGCGTAACGCACCACGAGCTTTCTCCATTCGCTCAGTCAGAGGGGCAGACCCTTGCCGAACCCAAGGGTAATCCATGGCCTGACGCATGTAATATTACGGTCGATATGTAATGTCGACCGATACTGGCCGCCGACTCGCGGCATGTGGCCAGCGGCTGGCGGCCGGCGGTGTTCGGCTCACGCCATGGGGCGGGCGCCGGGGCCCAGCCGCGCGGTTACCTCCGCGGGTGTGAGGGCCGAGTGCCCCCCGGAGCACTCGACGACGACCCGGACCGGCGCGTCGCAGTCGGTGTGCCGGATGTCCAGGACCGGGCCCTCCGCGCCGAGGGCGTGCTTCTCGCCCCACTGGCTCAGGGCCATCAGTACGGGCCACAGGTCCCAGCCCTTACGGGTCAGCCGGTACTCGTTGCGGGCGCGGCTGCCCGGCTCCCGGTACGGGACGGTCCTGAGGACGCCGGCCGAGATCAGCTTCCGTAGGCGGTCGCTGAGGACGGCCTCCGACAGGCCGATATGGCGGTGGAAGTCGTCGAAGCGGCGGACTCCGTTGACGGCGTCCCGCAGGATCAACAGCGTCCATTTCTCCCCGACCACGTCGAGCGTGCGCTGGACGGGGCAGTTCTCCGTGCTCGCCTCAAGCCACTCCATGCCGCCATCGTAAGGGGCTGGCTTCGTCGTTGACAGTCAGCTGCGCGGGCAGCTAGCTTCGTTTGTAAAAGTCAGACGGAAGGTGCTCGGTCGTGGGACGGACGCGTACATATCAATGGGAAGATCCCGCGATCCTGGCGGAGGCCGCCGGGCGTATGGCCGGTATCGACTTCCTGCGCGAACTGCAGCAGGGACGGATGCCAGGGCCGCCCATCAACTACTCCATCGACTTCACCCTCGACGAGGTGGAACCCGGCCGGGCGGTCTTCTCCCTGCTGCCGGGTGAGGAGCACTACAACCCGATCGGCAGCGTGCACGGCGGCATCTTCGCCACCCTGCTCGACTCGGCGGCCGGATGCGCCGTCCAGTCCACCCTCCCGCAGGGCATGGCGTATACGTCGCTCGACCTGACGGTGAAGTTCCTGCGGCGGATCACCGTGGACACGGGCCGGGTGCGCGCGATCGGCACGATCATCAACAAGGGCCGCCAAACCGCCCTCGCCCAGGCCCAGTTGGTCGACGGGACGGACCGGCTGCTCGCGCACGCCACCAGCAGTTGCATGCTCTTCCCGGTGCCTCCCGCCCGGGGCTGACCCGAGCGCGACAACCAGTGCGGCGTACGGCGGTTGGGTGACCGATGACTTCTCGGGTCACCCAACCGCCGTACGCCGCACTCGTGTTGGGGCGCCCGAGGGCGGGGGTCCCTCGGGCGCCGGTCTGTGTGGGCGTCAGGCGCTGTACGTCGGGTAGTCGGTGTAGCCGGCCGCTCCGCCGCCGTAGAAGGTGGCGGGGTCGGGGTTGTTGAGGGGTGCGCCGGTGCGCAGGCGGGCGACGAGGTCCGGGTTGGCGAGCGCCAGGGTGCCGACGGTGACGACATCGGCCACGCCGTCCTCGACGTCCTTGGCGCGGTCGGTGATGTCGGCGCCGGCCCGGTTGAGGACCAGCGTGGTCGGCCACAGCTTGCGGAGGGTGTGCAGGAGGTCTTCGTCGCCGCCGTGAGCGATGTGCAGGTAGGCCAGGTTGAGGGGCGCGAGGGCGTTTACGAGCGCCGGGTACAGCTCGTGGGTGTCGCTCTCGGCGATGTCGTTGAAGAGGTTGGCGGGGGAGATGCGGATGCCGGTGCGGCTTGCGCCGATCTCGTCGGCCACCGCCGTGGCCACCTCCACCGCGAAGCGGATCCGGTTCTCGACGGAACCGCCGTAGACGTCGGTGCGCTGGTTGGTGTTCGTGGAGAGGAACTGGTGCACGAGATAGCCGTTGGCGCCGTGGATCTCGACGCCGTCGGCGCCGGCCTCGATGGCGGCAGCGGCGGCACGCCGGAAGTCCTCGACCGTAGCGGAGACCTCCTCGGTGGACAGCGCGCGCGGTACCGGCATCTCCTGCAGCCCGGTCGGGGTGAAGGTCTCACCGGCCGGCTTTATCGCGGAGGGGGCCACCGGCTGCCGGTGGTGCGGGGTGCTGTCCGGGTGGGCGATGCGTCCGGCGTGCATGAGCTGGATGACGATGCGTCCGTCGGCCTTGTGCACGGCGTCGGTGACCTTGCGCCAGCCGGCGATGTGCTCGTCGGTGTAGATGCCGGGGGTCACCGGGTAGCCCTGGCCGTCGGCGGAGGGCTGGGTGCCCTCGGTGATGATCAGCGCGTGCGAGGCGCGCTGGGCGTAGTACTCGGCGTTCAACTCGGTCGGCACGCCGTCCGGGGTGGCGCGGTTGCGGGTCAGCGGGGCCATGGCCAGCCGGTGCGGCAGTGCGATCTCTCCGACGGTGGCCGGGTTCCACAGGGCGTTGAGCATGGGGGAGTCCTTGGGTTATGGGTGGTTGTTCGCAAAGGGGCGGGCATTCCGCTATTGAAGTATGAACATAATATCATGCGGTCTGGTGGCTGCCGTGGGAGAGAGAACTCCCTGCGGAAGCGCCCGGCGCGGCCCGCTCAGGCTCCGGTGCGGCCGTTCACGCGGTGGTGTCGGAGGCGGAGTCGGTGGCGGTGTCCGTCCGGCGGAGAACCGGACGCAGGGCCTCGATGACCCCGGCGTCGTCCACGGTGGAGGGGATCGGCTCGTCGTGGCCGTCCGCGATGCCGCGCATCGTCTTGCGCAGGATCTTCCCCGAGCGTGTCTTGGGCAGCGCGGCCACCACCGCCACGTCCTTGAGGGAGGCGACGGCGCCGATCCGGTCGCGTACGAGCTGGACGAGTTCCGCCTCGACCTCGCCGGGGTCGCGGTCGGCGCCTGCCTTGAGGACGACGAAGCCGCGTGGCACCTGTCCCTTCAGGGCGTCGGCGACGCCGATGACCGCGCATTCGGCGACATCGGGATGGGCGGCCAGCGACTCCTCCATGCTGCCGGTGGACAACCGGTGCCCGGCGACGTTGATGACGTCGTCGGTGCGGCCCATGACGAAGACATAGCCGTCGGCGTCGATGTGGCCGCTGTCGCCGGTGAGGTAGTAGCCGGGGTAGGCGGAGAGGTAGGAGGCGATGTACCGGTCGTCGTCCTGCCAGAGCGTGGGGAGCGCGCCGGGCGGCAGGGGCAGCCGCACGACGATCGCGCCGTCGGTACCGGCGGGGACCGGCTCGCCCGAGGCGTCCAGGACGCGGACGTCCCAGCCGGGCAGCGGACGGGTGGGGGAGCCCGGCTTGACGGGTGCGGCCTCGATGCCCACCGGGTTGGCGACGATGGGCCAGCCGGTCTCGGTCTGCCACCAGTGGTCGATCACCGGGATGCCCAGCAGCTCGCTCGCCCAGTGATACGTCTCGGGGTCGAGACGCTCACCCGCCAGGAAGAGATGGCGCAGACCGGTCAGGTCGTGGTCGGCGGTGAGGGTCCCCCGGGGGTCCTCTTTACGGATCGCCCGGAAGGCGGTGGGCGCCGTGAACATGGTCCGCACCCGGTGCTCGGCGGCGACCCGCCAGAACTGGCCCGCGTCCGGCGTACCGACCGGCTTGCCCTCGTAAAGGACCGTCGTCGCACCGGCCAGCAGCGGCCCGTAGACGATGTACGAATGCCCCACGACCCAGCCCACATCGGAACCGGTGAACATCGTCTCGCCCGGACCCACGTCGTAGACGGCCCCCATCGACCAGTGCAGCGCGACCGCGTAACCGCCGCAGTCGCGCACAACTCCCTTGGGTTTCCCGGTCGTTCCGGACGTGTAGAGGATGTAGAGGGGATCGGTGGCGGCGACGGGAACGCAGTCGGCCGGGGCCGAGGCGGCGACCAGTTCGGCCCAGTCGAGATCGTCGGGACCCAACTCGGCCTGCTCCTGCGGGCGTTGCAGGATCACGCTCTTCTCCGGCTTGTGGACGGCGAGTTGGATCGCCCGGTCGAGCAGCGGCTTGTACGCGATGACGCGCTTGCCCTCGATGCCGCAGGACGCGGAGACGACCACCTTGGGGGCCGCGTCGTCGATGCGCAGGGCGAGTTCGCGCGGGGCGAAGCCGCCGAAGACGACCGAGTGGACCGCGCCGAGACGCGCGCAGGCCAGCATGGCGATCACGGCCTCGGGGACCATCGGCATGTAGACGACCACACGGTCCCCGTGCCCCACCCCGAGCCGCGCGAGCGCTCCCGCGAACACCGCGACCTCGTCCCGGAGTTGGGCGTAGGTGTAGGTGCGGCGAGCGCCGGTGACGGGCGAGTCGTACACGAGCGCGGCCTGTTCGCCGCGGCCGGCCTCGACATGGCGGTCGAGCGCGTTGAAGCAGACGTTGAGCCGCCCGTCGGGGAACCAGCGGTGGAAGGGCGCCCCCGAGGAGTCCAGGGCGCGGTGCGGAGCGACATCCCAGTCGATGCCCTCCGCCGCTTTGAGCCAGAACCCCTCCGGGTCCTCGGTACTGGCGCGGAAGACATCCTCGTACGTTCCCATCGCGCACTCCTTTGTGGCATCGAGGGGCGGGGCGTTGCGGCGTGCGGAAACGGTGCCGGACACAAGTACCGCACGCCCGGCGGCAGGGTCGAGCGGTGCGACCGAGCGGGATGCCGGGGATCGCTGCTCCGGTCACCGGCATCGCGGTGGTCCGACGGCCCGGGGGAGGGGACCCGGGGCCGGGCGCGGGCCTCTGTTCAGGCGCCGAGGTGCTTGCGCAGCCACTGGCCCATCTGCCCGATGGCCTCGTCGACCTCGGGGACGCGTCCCGCGCCCAGGACGAAGGAGTGCTGGCCCTCGGGGAGTGCACGGGTCTCGGTGGTGACCTTGGCGTCGGTGAGGCGCCGGCCCAGCTGGGCGCCGTCGTCGGCGAGGGTCTCGTAGGCGCCGTAGTAGACGATCGTGGGCGGCAGGCCGGTCAGGTCGGCGTTCGCGATGCTGATCTCGGGCGAGGCGAAGTCCACCGCCGGGTCCTGCAGCCAGGCGCCCCGGAAGAGCTCCAGGATGCCCCGGCTGAGCATCTTGTCGTTCTCCTCGTTCTCGTCGACCGCCGGGTTCTGGAGGGTGAGGTCCGTCCACGGCGAGACACTGACGATCGCGCCCGGGGTCGCCTCGCCCTTCGCCAGCAGGCGCAGCGGCAGCATCACCGCGAGGGTGCCGCCGATCGAGTGGCCGGTGCTGCCGATGTTCCGCGGCTCGTAGCCCTGCGAGAGCAGCCAGCGGTACGCGGTCTCGGCGTCGTCGAGCTGCGCCGGGTAGGGGTGCTCGGGCGCGAGGCGGAAGTCCACGACGAGCGAGCGGGCACCGGCGGCCTTCGCGATGTGGCCGGCGGCCTTGCGGTCCGAGTGCATGGAGGCGGTGACCGATCCGCCGAAGTGGAAGTGGAGCAGCGCCCGGTCGGGGTCGGCACCCTCGGGGATGGCCCACAGCGCGGGCACGCCGCCGGCGTCGACCTCGGCGTAGGTGACGCCTTCCGGTTCGGTCGAGGCCTTGTGGTTGGAGTCGACGATGTCGCGGACGATGCCCAGGTCCAGGCCCGGGGTCGCGGACTTAGCGCTCACGCTCGCGAGGAAGTCCGCGAACTCGTGTGCCTCTTTGCTTACTCCCATGGTGGTGCCCCTTCTCGGGATGGCCGCCACGCCCGTTCTCCGCGCGCGGCCGGATCGATGTGCTGGTCCTGACGCTACAAGCTGAGTATAGAAAAGTAAACTCAGATGGGTGTGAGTCACCCTGAACAACCCCCAGAGGCCGGAGGTCACTCCGGGAGCAGCTCCGCGGCCCGTTCGGCGACCTCGTGCCGCAGCGCGGTCCAGACGGTGCGTACGGCGGGGTGGGTCACGGCCTCGCGGCGGATGGCCAGGGCGATGGGGAGCCGGATGCCGAACTCCTCGGCGAGTGAGGTGCTCCTCGGAGGCGTGGGAAGCTCGTGGAGGCGCCCCGCGCCCTGTGCGAGGATCTTGAGGTGCCCACATCCCAGGCCCACGGCATCGACAAGGGCGAGTGGCTGCGCCTGACGCCCCTCATGGCGTTGCAGGCGCTCGCGTCCGGATCGCCCGCCAACAACCCCGTCGTACCCACCGCCGACGAGATCCAGGACCTTTACGCGCGGATCTACGCCTGACCCCCGATGTACGACGCCGACGCAGACGCCCGGCGAGCAAGGAGCCCTGACGCACGATGCCCACCCCTGGCGCCGCCGACACCGCTCCGGCCGACGTACTCACCGAGGTCCACCGGGGCGTCGGCCGGATCCTGCTGAACCGGCCCAAGGCGCTCAACGCCCTCACGACCGGCATGGTCGCCGCGATCGACAGCGCGCTCGCCGACTGGGAGGGCGGCCCGCCGACCGCCGTGGTGCTCGCGGGCGCCGGTGGGAAGGCGTTCTGCGCCGGCGGAGACATTCGTACGATCTGGGAGCACAGCCTCGCGGGGGACGCCGAGGCCAGTGAGCGGTTCTTCGCCTCCGAGTACCGGCTCAACGCCCGGATCGCCGGATATCCCGTGCCGTTCGTGTCGCTCGTCGACGGGGTGTGCATGGGCGGCGGGCTCGGGCTGTCCGTGCACGGCGGCTTCCGTGTCGTCAGCGAGCGCGCGGTGCTGGCGATGCCCGAGACCGGGATCGGGTTCTTCCCGGACATCGGGGCCAGTTACTTCCTGCCGAGGCTGCCCGGCGCGATCGGCATGTATCTCGGGCTGACCGGACACCGCCTCGACGCGGCCGACGCCCTGTACACCGGGCTGGCCACGCACTTCGTCCCCTCGGACCGGATCGACGCGGTCGCGGACGCCCTGGCCGACCACCCCGGCGACCCGGTGGACGTCGTACTCAACCGCCTCGCCGGACGGTCCCCGGTCGGGGAGAGCGGGCTCGCGGCGGTACGAGGGGAGGTGGACCGGGCGTTCAGCGCGCCGACCCTCGGCGGGATCGAGAAGCGCCTGCGCGGCCTCGACACACCCTGGGCCGCTTCGGCCCTGGCCGCACTTGAGGCCGCCTCGCCGCACAGCCTGGAGATCACGCACGCCCTGCTGAGCCGGGGCAGGCGGCGGACGCTGCGCGAGTGCCTCGACGCCGAACTGGCCCTGGCGCGCACGACGATCCGTACGCCGGACTTCCTGGAGGGCGTCCGCGCGGCCCTCGTGGACAAGGACCGCAACCCCGTCTGGGAGCGCGCGTCGGAAGGCGGGCGGATGCCGCCGGCCTGAGTGTTCCGGTGGCCCCGGCCCGGTGTCAGTCGCTCTCGCGTGCCATCGAGATGACGACCTTGCCGGCCTTGGTGCGGCCCTGCTCGACGTACTCCAGCGCTTCCAGCGTCCGGTCGAAGGGGAACGTCGTGTCGATGACCGGGCGGAGCTGGCCGCTGTCGTAGAGGGCGCCGAGCTTGCGCAGCTGGGAGCCGTTGGCCTCCATGAAGAAGAACTGGTAGCGCACGCCCAGGGCCTTGGCCCGCTTACGGATCTTGCGGCTTAGGGTGTTCATGACGAACCCGAGGAACGCGGGGGCGCCGAGCTGCTTGGCGAACCCGGCGTCCGGCGGGCCGACGACCCCGACGGCCAGGCCACCGGGCTTCAGCACGGTCAGCGACTTCTCCAGGTTCGCGCCGCCCACGGAGTCCAGCACGAGGTCGTAGCCGGACAGTACCTGGGAGAAGTCCTCCTTGGTGTAGTCGATCACGATGTCCGCGCCGAGGCTCCTGACCAGCTCCTCGGTGTCGGGGGAGGTGGTCGTCGCCACCTCGGCGCCCAGGTGCCTGGCGAGTTGGACGACCGTCGACCCGAGGCCGCCCGCACCGGCGTGCACGAGGACCTTGTGGCCCGGCTTCACCTGGCCGCGCTCCACGAGGATCTGCCAGGCGGCCAGGGCCACCAGCGGGACCGCCGCCGCCTCGTCGAGGGTGAGCGAGGCCGGCTTGGGCGCGACGTCGTCCACGTCGATCGCGATGTACTCGGCGAAGCCGCCGATCCGCAGGTCGCGCGGCCGGGCGTAGACCTCGTCGCCGGCCTCGAAGCTGTGCACGGCGGAGCCCACGCGCGTGACGACACCCGCCACGTCGTGGCCGAGGACGAACGGGTGCTTGTACTTGAGGAGTTGCTTGAACTCCCCGTTGCGGACCATCTTGTCCAGCGGATTGATGCTGGCGGCGCTCACTCTGACCAGGACGTCGCGCTCCCCGACCGCGGGTTCGGCAACCTCCGCGGCGCGTGCGCCGTCCTTGCCGTACTTCTCGACGACGAATGCCCTCATGACGGCCGCCCTTTCTGTGTGGTCCTCATCGGGGGTCCAGGTGCTGGTGACGACGCTACTTGCTGAGTATGTGAAAGTAAACTCAGGAGAGGCTAGAATCACCCCCATGGACGCGAGGACCGAAGCTCAGCCGTACGCCGGCCTGGACCCCCGACTCGACCGGGACACGTCGAACTGTTCGATCGCCCGGACCCTTGAGATCGTGGGCGAGAAGTGGACGATCCTGATCCTGCGCGAGGTCTGGTACGGCTCCTCCCGCTTCGGCGACTTCGAGCGCGTCCTCGGCTGCCCCCGCAACCTTCTCTCTGCGCGGCTCAGGATGCTCGTCGAGGAGGGCATCCTGGCCACCGAGACCTACAAGGAACCGGGTTCCCGCAGCCGGCCGAAGTACGTCATCACGCCCAAGGGCATGGACCTGGTCCCGGCCGTGATGGGCCTCCTGCAGTGGGGCGACCGCTACCGCGCCGACCCGGAGGGCCCGGCCATGCTCACCCGGCACCGCGGCTGCGGCGCGCACGTCGACGCCCAGATCTACTGCGCGGACGGCCACGCCGTGGAGGCGGAGGACATCGAGAGCGTCCCCGGACCCGCGTTCCGGATGAAGCCCGCCGACTGAGCCTGCCGCGATCACGCCCGGGCGATCACGCCTTACGGCTCGGTCGTCCGGGCGCACTTGTACCGAGGAGGCCCATCCATGGAACAGCCCGCGGTGACCACCGGTGTGGCGCAGGTGGACGGCGTCCGCCTGCACTACCTGCGAGCGGGGTCCGGCCCCCTCCTCGTCCTGCTGCACGGCTGGCCGCAGACCTCCGACTGCTGGCGGCCGGTGCTCGCGGACCTCGCCGCCGACCACACCGTCGTGGCGCCCGACCTGCGCGGCTACGGACTGAGCGACAAGCCCACAACCGGCTACGACAAGCGGCGGATGGCCGCCGACATGGCAGGTCTCGTCGAGTCGCTCGGCTACGAGAAGGCCTCGGTCGTGGGCCACGACCGAGGCGCCCGCGTGGGCCACCGCTGGGGACTGGACCGCCCCGAGCAGGTGGAGCGGCTGGCCGTGCTCGACATCGTCCCCACCCGGGAGATGTTCCGCCGCCTGGACGCCACGCTCGCCTCCGGCTACTGGCACTGGATCTTCCAGATGCAGCCGGACCTCCCCGAGCGCCTGGTCGGCCACGACAAGCGCGGCTACCTCGAATACTTCTTCGAGAAATGGACGTACAACCGCCACGCCCTGACCCCTGAGGCGGTCGACGGCTATGTCCGCGCGTTCTCCCGCCCGGGCGCGATGCGCGCGAGCTTCGACGACTACCGGGCGATGGAGCAGGACGTCGCCCTGGACGACATAGACGCCACCGAGGGCCACCGCCTCACCATGCCGGTACTGGCACTGTGGGGCTCCGTGGGCCTGCCCTCCCGCCTGCCCACCCTGGAGATCTGGCGCGACTACGCCGACGACGTCACCGGCGCCGAGATCCCGGAGTGCGGCCACTTCATCCCGGAGGAGCAGCCGCAAGCGCTGCTGGCTCAGCTGCGGCCTTTCCTGGACGGTACGACAGGCCAGTGACCCGGTCGGCCGCGTGGCGTGCGGCGCGGGTGTGGGTGCGGACACGAGGAAGGGGCGGCCCAGCCGCAATCGGCCTGGCCGCCCCTTCGTGCGGGTCTCGGACCCCTTTCGTACGAACCCAGGGCCCCCTCGTGCAGGCCCAGGGCCTCCTCGTACGGGCCTCAGACCGCGACCGGGGTTCCGGCCGGCGTGTCGCCCGCTGCCGGGCTGTCGGCCTTCTGGCAATCGGTGACGGTTGCCCACACGAGGAGATGTGCGATGAGCAGCATCGATGGCCTGGATGGCCTGGATCTCGGGACGTTCGGGGTCTACACCTTCGACTTCGAGGTGCAGCCCGCAGCGCTGATCCGCGATTCCGCGCAGGAGTTGGAGGAGCTTGGGTGGGGAGCGTTGTGGGTGCCCGAACTGCTCGGGCGGGACGCGTTCACGCACGCCTGGTTTCTGCTCGCCGGCACCGAGCGGATGCCCATCGTCGACGGCATCGCGCAGATCCGGTCGCGCGGGCCCGGTGGGCGCGCGGCGCGGCCCTGCTGCTGGCCGACGCCTACCCCGACCGGCATGTGCTGGGGCTCGGCTTCGGCGGCGGACCGGGGACGGGCCCGGGGGGCAAGCCCCTGGCGGCCATGATCGCGTACCTGGACGAGATGGACGCGGTCGAGTCGCCCAACCCGCTGCCGAAGACCCCGATGCGCCGCATCATGGCCGCATACGGCCCGAAGATGCTGGAGCTGGCCCGCGCACGCACGTCGGGCGCGCAGACCTACCACGTCAACGTGGCCCACACCGCGCAGGCCCGCGAGATCCTCGGGCCGGACGCGTTCCTCGGCGTCGAGCACGCGGTGCTGTTCGAGTCGGATCCCGGCAAGGCCCGCGCCATCGCTCGCGAGCACCTGCACATCTATCTCAACTCCCCTTACAACGTCGCGAAGTTCCGCCGCCTCGGCTACTCGGAGGAGGAGATCTCCGGCGCCGGTGACCGTATCGTCGACGACCTCGTCTTCTGGGGCGACCTGGACACCATCGTCGAGAAGCTCCAGGTCCATGTCGGGGACGGCGCTGCCGTACTGGCGGATGCTCGGCGAGGCGCTCCTGCCCAGGGGTGCCGCCGCCTGATCCTTTCCCGTTCGTTCCTGGCCTCGTTGACGGAGTTGACGGAACGGGCGGATGGGGGAGGAGGCGGTCAGGCGTGGAGGTCGGGGGAGGTGCCGGCGGCGTCCGTGGTCAGGCCCGACATCAGCAGGGTGATCGCCCGGAAGGTCCGGGTCAGGGCCTCCTCGCGGTCCGGTGCGGCGGCGATGATCTGGTTGCCCTCGCACAGGCCGGCCAGCAGCAGGCGGGCGGCCGTGCCGAGAGGGACGTCCGGCTGCAGGTCGCCGCGTTCGGCCAGGACCGTCAGCAGCCGTTCGAGCGGTGGCTCGGCGACGGCGTCGTTGAGCTGCCGGTACTGCCCGGCCAGTACCGAGGGTGCCTGGACCATCAGCTCCCGGTGCAGGGGGTCGTCGATGGTCCGCCGCAGGAAGGCGTGCGTGAGGTCGGCGACAGCGGTCGTGGCAGGTCGGTCCGGTGCGGCGCGGATCGCCTCCGATGTCGCGTCGCCCAGTGCTCCGACCTGCTGGAGCAGCTCCGTGTACAGCTCGGCGAAGATCGCCTTCTTGTCCGGGAAGTGGTGGTAGAAGGTGCCCTTGCTCACCAGTGCCGCCCCGGTGATGGCCTCGACCGACGTCCGCGTGAACCCGTGGTCGACGAACAGCTTCCGCGCGGCCGTCACCAGGTCCGCCCGGGTCTGCTCCGCGTACAGCTGTCGTCGGTTTGGCCCTCGCATGCGCACATCGTATATTCGATGACCTGAGGTCAGTGAGTGACTGGAAGTCAACCCGTGGTGGGTCGTGACAGTGCGCAGCCGAGGCCGGAGTGCACGAAGTCGACGGAGTGTCGGCCCGCCGTCGATGATTGCCTCGCCCGCGCTGTCGAGTTGATGGCCAGGTCTTGGTCGATGACCACGTCGTTCGATCGGGAGCGAGCCGGCCCCTACCCGGAGCCGGCCGCCCCAGCGGAAAGGAACCGTCCATGGACGAGCAGGATGAGCGCTTCGACGTCGTCGTACTCGGCGCCGGTCCCGGTGGCTACGTCGCCGCCATCCGGGCCGCCCAGCTGGGCAAGCGCGTCGCCGTCGTCGAGGAGAAGTACTGGGGCGGCGTCTGCCTCAACGTGGGCTGCATCCCCACCAAGGCCCTGCTGCGCAACGCCGAGCTGGCGCATGTCTTCACGCGCGAGGCGAAGACCTTCGGCATCAAGGTCGACGGGGAGGTCTCCTTCGACTACGGGGAGGCCTTCCGCCGCAGCCGCAAGGTCGCCGACGGCCGGGTCAAGGGCGTCCACTTCCTGATGAAGAAGAACAAGATCACGGAGATCAGCGGTCGCGGCACCTTCGTCGACCCGCACACGCTCCAGGTGACCGGCTTCGACGGCGGCACCCGCACGATCGGCTTCGACCACTGCGTCATCGCCGCCGGGGCCACTCCCAAGCTGCTGCCCGGCACCAAGCGCAGCGCGCGCGTGGTGACGTTCGAGGAGCAGATCCTCGCCGAGGACCTGCCGGGGTCGATCGTGATCGCGGGCGCCGGTGCCATCGGGATCGAGTTCGCCTACGTCCTGCACAACTACGGCGTCAAGGTCACGATCGTCGAGTTCCTGGACCGCCTCGCCCCGCTGGAGGACGCCGAGGTCTCCGCCGAACTGGCCAAGCAGTACCGCAAGCTGGGCATCGACGTGCTCACCTCGACCCGGGTCGAGGCCATCGACGAGTCCGGTCCGCAGGTCCGGGTCACGGTCACCGGCAAGGACGGCGCCCAGCAGGTGCTGGAGGCCGACAAGGTGCTCCAGGCGATCGGCTTCGCCCCGAACGTGACCGGATACGGCCTGGAGAACACGGGCGTCAAGGTCACCGAGCGCGGCGCGATCGACGTCGACGGCCGCTGCCGTACGTCCGTGCCGCACATCTTCGCCATCGGCGACGTCACCGCCAAGCTGATGCTCGCGCACGCCGCCGAGGCCATGGGCGTGGTCGCCGCCGAGACGATCGGGGACGCGGAGACCATGGAGCTGGACTACGTGATGATCCCGCGGTCCACCTTCTGCCAGCCCCAGATCGCCAGCTTCGGCTACACCGAGGCCCAGGCCAGGGAGAAGGGGTTCGACGTCCGGGTGGCCAAGTTCCCGTTCACCGCGAACGCCAAGGCGCACGGCCTGGGCGACGCGACCGGCTTCGTGAAGCTGATCAGCGACGCAAAGTACGGCGAACTGCTCGGCGGCCACCTCATCGGCCCCGATGTCACCGAACTGCTCCCGGAACTGACCCTGGCCCAGAAGTGGGACCTCACCGTCCACGAGGTCGCCCGCAATGTGCACGCCCACCCCACCCTGGGCGAGGCCGTGCAGGAAGCCGTGCACGGCCTCGCGGGTCACATGATCAACATGTAGGCGACGGGGCCGGGCGCCGTACGGCGTCCATCAGTAGGTCGAACATACGGCCCAACTGGTCGCGCCCGCCGGCCAGTGAGGTCGTCGTGAACATCCCGACGAGGGTGACGACGATGTCCTCGGCGCGGACGTCGTCGCGCAGTGTCCCGGTGGCGGCTCCGGCGTCGAGGATGCCCTGCACGGCTGCGCGGAGCCGGTCCCGCGCCCGGGACACGGTCCCGATGTCGGACACCAGGACCGCGCGGAGGGCGTCCGTGGTCTCCCGCCGGGTGCTCGCGCAGTCGGCGAAGCGGTCCATCCAGCCGCGCAGGGCATCGTCCGGTCCCCGGGTGGCGAGGAGGGCCTCGGCGTCGGCGCACAGCTGGGCCAGCTCCTGCTGGTAGATGGCCTCGACGAGCGCCTCACGGGTGGGGAAGTGCCGGTAGAGCGTGGCGATGCCCACGCCCGTCTCCTGCGCGATCCGCTTCAGCGACACCGGCTCCTCGGACGCGAACGCGACGCGGGCGGCGTCGAGCAGCCGGGTGCGGTTGCGGGCGGCGTCCGCGCGGACCGGTTTCACGGCCTTGGGTGTGTCGTGGTTCGACATGATCCGGAGGGACCTCCGCCTCGCTGAACGGTGGAGGGTGCCGACGGGGACACCGCCCTCGCCGTGGGAACGGGCAGCGGGTCGGTACCGGACCCTGGTGCCGGCCGGGAAGCCCGGTCACACTGATCGGGTGGACGGCAGTGGCGCGGGTGACCCAGGGCTGTTCGGTCCGGAGTCCGTGACCTGGCAGCTCCACAGCGACCCCATGATGTGGGTCGCCGGAGTCCGCGCGCTCTACCTCCAGGCGCTGCACCCGCGCGCGGTGCGCGGAGTGATGCAGAACTCCGACTTCCGGAAGGACGCCTGGGGCCGGCTGATGAGCATCGCCCACTTCGTCGCCACCACGACCTACGGAACCACGGAGGCGGCCGAGCGGGCGGGCGCCCGGGTGCGGAAGATCCACCGCATGCTGTCCGCCGTCGACCCGGACACCGGGGAGCGGTACCCCGTCGACGAACCCGGGCTGCTGCTGTGGGTGCACTGCGCCGAGATCGACTCCTATCTGCACATCCATCGCCGCTCCGGATACCCGCTCACCGACGCCCACGCCGACCGGTACATCCGCGAACACCTGGTCAGCGCCCGGCTCGTGGGTCTCGACCCCGAAGCCGTGCCCGCCGACCGGGCCGAACTGGCCGCCTACTTCGAGCAGGTCCGGCCCGAGCTGGCCGCCGGAGCCGACGCACACGAGGTGGACGACTTCCTGCTCCGTCCACCGACGCACCCGCTTCTCGTCCCGGCGCGCGAGGTGCTGTGGCGGCGCGTGGCGCATCTGGCGTACGCCTCTCTGCCGCCGTACGCCCACGAGTTGTACGGCCGGGCCGCACCCGAACCGGCCACCGTCACCCGGCAGTTGCGTGCCACGGGCACCCTGCTGCGCCGTGTTCCCGCACGTCTTCGCTGGCAACTCCCGCCCAAACACATCCTGCGGGCCGTGTCACGGCTCGGACCCGGCTCGCGCCCCGCGCCGTACAAACTCGGGGGACACCTCGCCATACTGGACAGGCCAGGGGAGGGCGGACAGGAGACCGGGGGCGGCAGCGGGACATGGCGGAGACCAGACTGATCCAGGGCCGGTACCGGCTGCTCGATCCGATCGGGCGCGGCGGCATGGGGGAAGTGTGGCGTGCCCGCGACGAGTCGCTCGGGCGGCAGGTCGCGGTGAAGTGCCTGAAACCGCTCGGGCCGCACCACGACCAGTCCTTCACCCGGGTCCTGCGGGAACGCTTCAGGCGCGAGGCCCGGGTGGCCGCCGCGCTGCAGCACCGCGGGGTGACCGTCGTCCATGACTTCGGTGAGTCCGACGGGGTGCTCTACCTCGTCATGGAGCTGCTGGACGGGCGCAATCTGAGCCAGCTCCTGGAGGACAACAAGCAGCACCCGCTGCCCGTCCCGGTCGTCGTCGACATCGCCGACCAGGTCGCCGCCGCCCTCGCCTACACCCACCAACAGGGCATCGTCCACCGTGACTTGAAGCCCGCGAACATCATGCGGCTGACCGACGGCACGGTGAAGATCTGCGACTTCGGCATAGCGCGACTGGGCCACGACATCGGCTTCACCTCCCGGCTCACCGGCACCGGGATCGCGATGGGCACCCCGCACTACATGTCGCCGGAACAGATCAGCGGCGGCGAGGTCGACCAGCGCAGCGATCTGTACTCCTTCGGCTGTGTGCTCTACGAACTGGCCACCGGGGTGCCGCCGTTCGACCTCGACGACGCCTGGGCGGTGCTCGTCGGACACCGCGACACCCCGCCGGAGCCGCCGCGCAGCCACCGCGCCGAGGTGCCCGAGTTCCTGGAGCGGGTCATCCTCGCTCTCCTCGCCAAGCTCCCCGACGAACGCCCGCGCGACGCACGGGAGTTGGCCCGCCGGATCAGCGCGGGCCGGGCCACCCCGCTGTACGTGCCGACCCTCGTCACCCCGCAGCCCCAGTTCCGGCCGCCCGAACCCGCCGCCCGTGAACCCCGGTTGCCGTCCTGGACCCGGGGCATGACCACCGGCCACAAGGCGACCGGCGCCGGGACGGCCGTCACACCCCCCGACCCGGCGGCCGGCCTCACCGGCGACTGGATCGCCCGCCCGGCCACCGGCCGACCCGAGGCCCCGGTTCCCCAACTGCCGCCCGCTCCCTCGCCCCAGACGCTCAACGCGCTCGCCGGACGCCACAACGCCGGCCTCAGCCTCGGGCGCCTCGGCCGCTGGGCGGAGGCCGGTGAGGTGCACCGCGCGGTCGCCGCCGAACGCGAGCACGCGCTGGGCCCCGCCCACCCCGACACCCTCGCCAGCCGCTACGAGGTCGGCTTCACCCTCAGTCGCACCGGCCGCGCCGCCGACGCCCTGCGCGAATACACGCACGTGGCCCGCGAGCGGGAGCGGATTCTCGGTGCCGAGCATCCGGACACCCTGGCCGCCCGCCAGGAAATGGCGTACGTCCTGGGGCAGTTGGGCCGCCACTTCGAGGCCCACCAGACCTACACCACCGTCCTGGCCGCCCGCGAGCGCACGATGGGCACCGACCATCCCGACACCCTGCGCTGCCGCCACAACCTCGCCTTCAACCTGAGCAGACTGGGACGCCTGGAGGACTCGTACCGCATGGCCTGCGAGGTGGCCACGGCCCGCGCCCGCGTCCTCGGTGCCGCCCACCCGGACACCCTGGTCACCCGGTACGAAGTCGCCTACGCGCTGGGTCAGTTGGGCCGCTGGCCGGAGGCCCTGGCGACCTACCAGGAGGTCGCCGAAGCGCGCGCCCAGGCCCTCGGACCCGACCACCCCGACACCCTCGCCGCCCGCTACGAGGTCGGCATCAGCCTCGGCAGGCTCGGCCGCAGCGCGGAGGCCCTCAAGCTGTACCGCGCCCTGGTCGACGACCGCAGCCGCGTCAACGGCCCCGCCCATCCCGAGACCCTGCGCGCCCGGCACGGCCTCGGCGTCAACCTCGGCCGACTCGACCGCTGGGAGGAGGCGCTCGCCGAGTCGCGCGACGTGTGCGCGATCCGGGAGCGGGTGCTGGGTGCTGATCATCCGGACACGCTGGTCAGTCGGCGTGAGGTGGCTGTGGGCCTTGGGTGGCTCGGCCGCTGGGCCGACGCGCTGACCGAGTACCGGCGGGTCGCCACGTCCCGTGAACAGGTGCTGGGTGCTGATCATCCCGACACGCTCGCCAGTCGCAATGACGAGGCGCACTGTCTGGAGCAGTTGGGGCGGGGGGTGGAGGCGGTGGAGTTGTATCGGAGGGTGGCTGTGTTGCGGCAGCAGCGGGCCTCCGGCCATTGAGGGGTGTGGGCCTGGTGTTGTCGGTTCGCTGCGGCGCCTTCGTGGCTGGTCGCGCAGTTCCCCGCGCCCCTTGGGGGCGCCCCTGAGGGGGTCCGGAAAGGCACTCGGCCCTGCAGCCCTGGCCGGGGTGGATCATCACGTGTTACCAAGGACCATGCCCGCACATGAGCGCCCCGACCTCCGCGACCGGTACGACACGGTGATCGTCGGTGGTGGTCACAACGGACTGGTCGCCGCCGCCTATCTCGCCCGCGCCGGGAAGTCCGTGCTGGTCCTGGAGCGGCTGGCCGGTACCGGTGGTGCCGCCGTGTCGACGCGGCCGTTCGCCGGGATCGACGCCAGGCTCTCGCGCTACTCCTACCTGGTCAGCCTGCTGCCCCGGAAGATCGTGCGCGATCTCGACCTGGACTTCCGCGTGCGCGGGCGCACCGTCTCCTCGTACACCCCCGTCGAACGGGACGGCCGGCCCACCGGACTCCTCGTCGGCGGCGGCGAACTCCGTACCCGCGAAGCCTTCGCGCGGCTCACCGGAGGGGAACGCGAGTACGAGTCCTGGCAGCGTTTCTACGCCATGACCGGCCGCGTCGCCGAAAGGGTGTTCCCCACCCTCACCGAGCCCCTGCCCGCCCGCGACGAACTCCGCCGCCGTGTCGACGACGAGGACGCCTGGCGCACCCTCTTCGAGGAGCCGATCGGTATCGCCGTCGAGGCCGACTTCGCCGACGACCTCGTGCGCGGTGTCGTCCTCACCGACGCGCTGATCGGCACCTTCGCCGACGCCCACGACCCCTCCCTCCGGCAGAACCGCTGCTTCCTCTACCACGTCATCGGCGGCGGCACCGGCGCCTGGGACGTCCCCGTCGGCGGCATGGGCGCCCTCACCGACGCCCTGGCCGGCGCCGCCCGGAACGCGGGCGCCGTCCTCGCCACCGGCCACGAGGTCGTACGGGTGGACACGGACGGCCGCGCCGCCGAGGTCACCTACCGGACGGCCGACGGGGAGGGCACGGTCGCCGCCCGGCACATCCTCGTCAACGCCTCGCCGCAGGAGCTGGCCGCGCTGACCGGCGACGCGCCCCCGAGCCCCGCCGAGGGCGCCCAGCTCAAGGTCAACATGCTGCTCACCCGGCTGCCCCGGCTCAAGGACACGTCCGTCGACCCGCGCGAGGCGTTCGCCGGGACCTTCCACATCGCCGAGGGGTACGAGCAACTGGCCGCCGCCCACGCCCAGGCGACCGCCGGTGAACTGCCCGCCGCGCCCCCGTCGGAGATCTACTGCCACTCGCTCACCGACCCGACCATCCTCGGCCCCGACCTCGTCGAGCAGGGGTACCAGACCCTCACCCTGTTCGGCCTGCACACCCCCGCACGTCTGTTCGCCCGCGACCACGACGCCGTACGCGACGAGCTGCTGAAGTCGACCCTCGCCCAGCTCGACGCCCACCTCGCCGAACCCCTCGCGGACTGCCTCGCCACCGACGCCGACGGCCGCCCCTGCATCGAGGCGAAGACCCCTCTCGACCTGGAACGCGACCTGCGCCTGCCCGGCGGCAACATCTTCCACCGCGACCTGACCTGGCCTTACGCGGAGGAGGGCAGCGGACGGTGGGGCGTGGAGACCCGGCACGCGAATGTCCTGCTGTGCGGGGCGGGCGCGGTGCGCGGGGGCGGGGTGAGCGGGGTCCCCGGGCACAACGCCGCCATGGCCGTGCTGGAGGCGGAGCAGGGCTGAGGGCAGGGGCAGGGGGAAGAGCGGGTGCGGGGTCAGTCCTTGCTCGCCGTCCAGCCCACTGCCTCGATTCGGGACGCGTCCGCCGGGCGCGTCTCGTCGAAGATGGTGCCGTTCTCGCCGCGTACGGTCAGGGCGTCGACGTACGCTCCCCGGCCGACGTACAGCCGGTCGGTCGCGTACCGCCAGCGCAGGATCAGGGCGGGGGCGGCGGGCAGGTCGGCCGAAGCGCGGTGCCAGACGCGGCCCGACCAGCCGGTGACCGTACCCGCCGGATGCTCCTGCGGGGCTTCGTCACCGCGCGCCGTCGTGAAGGGCACCGGCTGCCAGGTCATGCCGCCGTCGGTCGAGGACTCCAGGAACAGAGCGTCCGACTGCGGCTCGGTGTCCCACCAAAGGGCGCAGCGCAGGCGGGAGTTGGTTGTCGTGGCCAGGAGCGGGAGGGTGAGCGTCGCCGTCGTCGCGTTCGCCGTGCCGGAGAACCAGGCCGTACGGCCGTGTCGCGGGCGGACCGGTACCGCGCGGGCCAGGTTGTTCGCGGCGGCCACCCGGGGCGCGGAACCGGAACGCCAACCGCGCACCGGATGCACGGAGTTGCCGAGCACGACGAGGAAGGAGTCGGTCGACGGGTCGAGGACCAGGGAGGTACCGGTGAAGCCGGTGTGCCCTGCGGTGCGGGGTGTGGCCATCGCGCCCATGTACCAGTGCTGGTACAGCTCGAAGCCGAGGCCGTGCTCGTCGCCGGGGAACGCCGTGTTGAAGTCGGTGAACATCAGCTCGACCGAGGCGGGCGACAGGATGCGCGCCCTGCCGTACGCGCCGCCGTTGAGCAGCGTACGGCCGAGCACGGCCAGGTCCCAGGCCGACGAGAAGACACCGGCATGGCCCGCGACTCCGCCGAGGCTGAACGCGTTCTCGTCGTGCACCTCGCCCCACACCAGGCCCCGGTTCAGCCCCGACCAGGGCGTACGGGCGTCCTCGGTCGCGGCGATCGTCGGCTTCCAGGAGGCGGGCGGGTTGTAGCGCGTGCGGTGCATACCGAGCGGAGCGGTGATCTCGTCGTGGAGCAGTGTGTCCAGCGGGGTGGAGGTGATCTTCTCCAGGACCAGTTGCAGCGAGATCAGATTCAGGTCCGAGTAGAGGTATTTGGTTCCCGGCGGGTTCAGCGGCGCCTGGTTCCAGATGAGTTCGAGCTTCTGCTCGTACGTCGGCGCGTTGTACAGCGGGATCCAGGCGCGGAAACCCGAGGTGTGCGTGAGCAGTTGACGGATCGTCATGTCCTGCTTGCCCGCCCGCGCGAACTCCGGCAGATACGCGGCGACCTTCCCCTCCAACTCCAGCGCGCCCCGCTCCAGTTGCTGCACGGCCAGGATCGACGTGAACAGCTTGGAGACCGAGGCGAGGTCGAACACCGTGTCCTCGGTCATCGGGATCTGTTCGGCGGCCGGGAACTCGACCCCGGTGTCCGTCTTCTCGTCGTACGCCGCATAGCGCACCGCCATGCCGATCGGCTGATGCAGCGCCACCGTGCCGCCCCGCCCGGCGAGCAGCACCGCGCCCGCGTACCAGGGGTGGTCGGGGGAGGGGCCGAGGAACGCCTCGGCGTCCGTGACCAGTTGGCGCAGGTGTCGGGGGAGGAGGCCCGCCCGCTCCGGTGAGCCCGGGCGGAGGGTCGGGTGGCGGCCGGTCGTTCTGGGGGTGGCTTCGGCGGGGCCCGCCGGGAAGGCGGCGAAGGTCAGCGCGCTGCCCAGTGCCAGGGTGCGTCCGGCGAGCTGACGACGCGTCATGCCAGGTCCGTGCGCTGCGTCTGCTGTCATGCGGGGAGCCTCCCACAACCAGGAATCTGACGGTGTATCAGAAAAGGTCTTCCCTCGTCCGGAGGACTGCGGCATCCTGCGGCCATGCAGACGGAGCTGAGCAAAAAACTGGGAGTCGAGCACGCCGTCTTCGGCTTCACGCCGTTTCCCGCCGTCGCCGCGGCCATCAGTCGGGCCGGCGGGTTCGGCGTGCTCGGCGCGGTCCGCTACACGGCGCCGGACGACCTCAAACGCGACCTTGACTGGATCGAGGACCATGTCGACGGCCGCCCGTACGGGCTGGACGTCGTCATGCCGGCCAGGAAGGTCGAGGGGGTCACCGAGGCCGAGGTCGAGGCGATGATCCCCGAGGGGCACCGCCAGTACGTCCGGGACACCCTGGCCAAGTACGGCGTGCCGGAGCTGGCCGAGGGGGAGGCGTCCGGGTGGCGTATCACGGGGTGGATGGAGCAGGTCGCGCGCAGCCAGCTCGACGTGGCCTTCGACTACCCGATCAAGCTGCTCGCCAACGCCCTGGGGTCGCCGCCCGCCGATGTCGTGGCCCGCGCCCATGACCAGGGAGTGCTGGTCGCGGCCCTCGCGGGCAGCGCCCGGCACGCGCGCAAGCACGCCGAGGGCGGGATCGACATCGTCGTCGCACAGGGCTACGAGGCGGGCGGCCACACCGGCGAGATCGCCTCCATGGTGCTGACCCCGGAAGTCGTCGACGCCGTCGGTCCGCTGCCGGTGCTCGCGGCGGGCGGGATCGGCAGCGGACGGCAGGTGGCCGCCGCGCTGGCCCTCGGCGCCCAGGGGGTCTGGCTGGGCTCCATGTGGCTGACCGTGACCGAGGCCGACATGCACTCGACCGCGCTCACGCGGAAGCTGCTGGCGGCAGGCTCGGGCGACACCGTCCGCTCCCGCGCCCTCACCGGCAAGCCCGCGCGTCAGCTGCGTACCGACTGGACCGACGCCTGGGACTCCGCCGACGGGCCCGGGACGCTGCCGATGCCGCTGCAGGGCCTGCTCGTGGCCGAGGCCGTCTCGCGCATCCAGAAGTACGAGGTCGAGCCGCTGCTCGGCACCCCGGTCGGGCAGATCGTCGGCCGGATGAACAGTGAACGGAGCGTTCAGGCCGTCTTCGACGAGCTGACCAGCGGCTTCGAGGAGGCTGTGAACCGAATCAACAGGATCGCGGGACGGAACACCGACGGAAGGGGTGAACAGTCGTGAGCGAGGTTCACAACGGTTTCTGGGCACAGGCCACCGCCGACCCGGAACGCCCGGTCCTCATCGCGCCCGACGGCGAGCAGTGGACCGCCGGACGGCTGCACGCCGCCACCAACCAGCTCGTCCACGGGCTGCGCGCCGCCGGACTCGACCGCGGTGACGCCTTCGCCGTGGTCCTGCCCAACGGCGTCGAGTTCTTCGTGGCGTATCTCGCCGCCTCCCAGGCCGGGTTCTATCTCGTCCCCGTCAACCACCACCTCGTCGGACCCGAGATCGCCTGGATCGTCTCCGACTCCGGCGCCAAGGTGCTCATCGCGCACGAGCGGTTCGCCGACGCGGCCCGCGCCGCCGCCGACGAGGCAGACCTCCCGGCCGAGGCACGGTACGCGGTCGGCGAGGTCGACGGATTCCGGCCGTACGCCGAACTCCTCGACGGACAGCCCGAGTCGGCGCCCGGCGACCGCACCCTCGGCTGGGTCATGAACTACACCTCGGGCACCACCGGCCGCCCGCGCGGCATCCGGCGCCCGCTGCCCGGCAAGCCGCCCGAGGAGGCGTACCTCGGCGGCTTCCTCGGCATCTTCGGCATCAAGCCGGGCGCCGGGAACGTCCACCTCGTCTGCTCGCCGCTCTACCACACGGCCGTACTCCAGTTCGCGGGCGCGTCCCTGCACATCGGGCACCGGCTGGTGCTGATGGACAAGTGGACGCCAGAGGAGATGCTCCGCGCCATCGACGCCCACGGCTGCACCCACACCCACATGGTCCCGACCCAGTTCCACCGGCTGCTGGCCCTGCCGGAGGAGGTGCGGCGGGCGTACGACGTGGCGTCCATGCGGCACGCCATCCATGGCGCCGCGCCCTGCCCCGACCATGTGAAGCGGGCGATGATCGACTGGTGGGGCGACTGCGTCGAGGAGTACTACGCGGCCAGTGAGGGCGGCGGTGCGTTCGCGACCGCCGAGGACTGGCTGAAGAAGCCCGGCACGGTCGGCAAGGCCTGGCCCATCAGCGAACTCGCGATCTTCGACGACGACGGCAACCGGCTGCCGCCCGGCGAACTGGGCACCGTCTACATGAAGATGAGCACCGGCGGCTTCGCCTACCACAAGGACGAGGGCAAGACCCGGAGCAACCGCATCGGCGACTTCTTCACCGTCGGTGACCTCGGCGTGCTCGACGAGGACGGCTATCTCTTCCTCCGGGACCGCAAGATCGACATGATCATCTCGGGTGGCGTCAACATCTACCCCGCCGAGATCGAGGGCGCCCTGCTCGCCCACCCGGCCGTCGCCGACGCAGCCGCCTTCGGCATCCCGCACGACGACTGGGGCGAGGAGGTCAAGGCGGTCGTGGAACCGGCGCCCGGACACCTGCCAGGCCCCGATCTGGCCGCCGAGATCCTCGCCCACTGCGGGCGTCAACTCGCCGGGTACAAGCGGCCGAAGAGCGTCGACTTCATCGAGGCGATGCCGCGCGACCCCAACGGCAAGCTGTACAAGCGGCGGCTGCGCGACCCGTACTGGGAGGGCCGGACGCGCCCCGTGTGAGCCGACGGTGTGAAGCAGGATGTGGTCCCGCCCCGCAGTCGGGCGGGACCACATCCTTGGTTCAGCGCAAGTAGGTCAGCCGTGCACCCGGATCACCCGCAGCGCGGGCGACGACAGGATGTCCTTCTCGCAGAAGCGCGCGCGGACCCACTTCTCGGCCGAGAACAGCCGCGTCTGGTCCGCGAAGTGCGGTGACTTCGCATTCGACGACTGGGAGTACGTCAGCAGCGTGCGGGCCACCGGACAGCCGCTGTCGTTCCAGCCCACGGCCTGGATGTGGCTGGACCCGAACGCGGTGTCCCGGTACCCGCCGTTCGCCGTGTCCCACACGGGCTCGATCTTGTTCCAGACGCCCAGGGACTCGGTGCCGCCGCCGACGGGCAGCCGCTGCCCCTGCCGTACGACGTACTGGTGGTCACCGAGCCGGGCGTTCAGCGGGATGCCCGCCGTGCGCAGCTCCGTCACCGCGTCCGCGAGGGCCCTGGTGAAGCCCGGCGCCTCGGTGTTGAGCGTGTTGGGCGTGCCCACCGGGTCGGCCGCCGAGAACGGCACCTTCCAGCGCTGCGCGGCCGGCACGGCGGCGAGCAGCTTGCGCCAGAACCGGTCGAAGAGCAGTGCGCCGCGGCTGTCGCTGTTCATGGTGCGGTCCCAGGACGCCAGCACACCGCAGGCCTCGCCGACGTCGACCGCCGTGCCGTCAGTGCCCGTTGCCGTTCCGCCCGGCAGCGCCGCACAGGCCCGGGACGCGTCGGCCGCGGCCAGCGCACCCGACGTCGAGCGGTTCGCCAACTGCTGTTTCTGCAGATCCGCGACCGTCAGCCCGCCCTTGGCGGCCAGCGCCGCCACGTCGGCCACGGCACCGCGCGTACGCGGCGAGGCCATCGTGCGCACCGGGCCGAAGATCCGCTCGTACCCGGTGATCGGCCGGTCCAGGTTGGTCAGCCACGCACTGTCGTTCGAGTTCTCGACATACGGGGCGTCCCGCAGCGTGGGCATCCGCGCGGGCCCGAATATCCCGGGCGCCACCGCGTCCGGGTCGTCGCCGATCGCGCAGTCGGCGCGTGAGCCGTCGAGGACCGCGACGCCCGACGCCGGGTAGGTGACCCTGCCGAGCGGGGTCGAGCAGGCCGCCGCCAACTCGTCGGTGATCCGGGGCAGCACCTGCGACTGGGCGAACAGCGAGTGCCCCGAGGAGTCCGCGGCGACGGTGTTCACCCAGGGGATGCCCTGGTGCTCGTCGAGGGACTTGACGACGTCGCCGGTGCCGCGCGCCTTGCTGAAGCCGAGCGAAGTGTCGTAGAAGCGCAGGTTGGCCGCGTTCGGGTCGTTGAGGGCGTACGCCGTCGTCGTGGTCCAGGGCAGCGGGAGGCCGGCGCTGGGGGAGAGGACCACGGGGCCGTAGCGGGTCCACCACTGGGTGCGGGTCACCGGCTCTCCGCCCTTCACGGGGACGGTCACCGACCGCTTGACCATCCGCTCCGGCTTCCCGTCGACCAGGTACGCCGTCGGGTCGGCGGGGTCCAGCTTCAGCTGGTGCAGGCTGAGCGGCACACCGGTGGCGACGGTGTGGCTCCACGCCACGTTCGCGTTGTACCCGATGGAGATCGTCGGCGAGCCGAGCAACGACCCGCCCGCGACGTTCAGTTCACCCGGGATCGTCTGCTGGGACTGCCAGAACCGGCGTCCGCCCTGCCACGGGTAGTGCGGGTTGCCGAGCAGCAGACCGCGCCCGTCGGCCGTCGTACTGCCGTTGAACGCCACGGCGTTGGAGCCCATGTCGGAGATGTCGAACAGCTCGCGCGCGCCCTTGGCGGCGGCGGAGGAGTTCGGAAGGGCGGAGTCGGTGATCGCAGTGGTGGAAGAGGTCGAGGTATTCGTGGGTGTGGTGGCGGGCGGCTGCGCGGTGGTGATCTCGTCCACCAGGCCGCCCTGGCCGCCGAGCACCGTGAGCGCGTACGCGCGGGTGGCGACGTCGAGCCCGGTCACCGGTCTGACCCAGGCCGCGCCCGCGCACGCCGGGTCCTTCACCCGGTTCTGCTTCAGCCAGGCGTTGTAGCCGGCGGCCCAGCCGTTCATCAGGTCCTTGACGGCCTTGCTCGGGCCCTGTGGCGCGGGCTGGGCGAGCAGCCGCTCGACCGTGCGGTCGCCGCGAACCCCACGGAAGTAAAGGTCGCTTGAGAGATTGTTCGAAGCATCGGAGAGCGAGAGGTCGGTCGTGGCGTCCGGCCCGAAGTAGCGCGAGCGGTCGCCGCGCAGGGTCGTGAAACCGTCGGCGAGCACGCACACCTGGTCGGCGGCCTGTGCCCAGCCGTTGCCGAAGCCGAGGTTCGCGTAGTCCTTCGCGACGATGTGCGGAATGCCGTACTCGGTATAGCGGATCACGGCCGACAGACCGCCCTGGGACGGGTGTTGCCGTGACTCCGCCGACGCTTCCGACGGTCGGTTCTGTGCCGTGGCGGCGGGCAGGGCCGTCGTGGCGGTGAGTAACGCGACGGCGGTGACGACGAGCCGTCTTGTGCGGGTGCGCATCGTGCCTCCCAAGATCGTTTGGGGAAAGGGCGGTTGAGCGTACCAACGGGTATGTGCGCAATGTGTGCGCCGAACGCCTTGCGAGCTTGACCTCCTTCGCGGGCCGGAACCAGGATCACGGGTTATGACGCAGCAATACGGGAGCACGGTTGACGGGGTACTGCGACGCAGCGCCCGACGGGTTCCGGCGCGCGTCGCGGTCGAGTACCGCGAGCGTGCCTGGACATACGAGAAGTTGGAAGACGCGGTCTCGCGCGCGGCGGCCGTCCTGCTCGCCGAGGGCGTGACCGCCGGTGACCGGGTCGCCGCCTACGGCCACAACTCGGACGCCTATCTGATCGCCTTCCTCGCCTGCGCCCGCGCCGGACTCGTGCACGTCCCGGTCAACCAGAACCTGACCGGCGACGACCTCGCCTACATCGTCGGCCAGTCCGGCAGCACCCTGGTCCTCGCCGACCCGGACCTCGCCGACCGGCTCCCCGACGGCGTACGGACCCTGCCGCTCCGGGACGCCGACGACTCGCTCCTCGCCCGCCTCGCCGACACCGCCCCCTACGAGGGCCCCGAGTCGCGCACCGAGGATCTGGTGCAGCTGCTCTACACGTCCGGGACCACCGCCCTGCCCAAGGGCGCGATGATGACCCACCGCTCGCTGGTCCACTCGTACCTCAGCGCCATCGCGGCCCTGGACCTGAGCGCCGGCGACCTGCCCGTGCACTCGCTGCCCCTCTACCACGCGGCCCAACTGCACGTGTTCCTGCTGCCCTATCTCGCGGTCGGCGCGACGAACGTCATCCTCGACGCACCCGACGGCGACGCGATCCTCGACCTCGTCGAGGCCGGTGCGGCGGACAGCCTGTTCGCGCCGCCGACCGTGTGGATCGGCCTCGCCAACCGCCCCGACTTCGCGACCCGCGAGCTGAGCGGACTGCGCAAGGCGTTCTACGGGGCGTCGATCATGCCGGTCCCGGTCCTGGAGCGGCTGCGCGAGCGGCTCCCGAAACTCGCCTTCTACAACTGCTTCGGCCAGAGCGAGATCGGCCCCCTCTCGATGGTTCTCGGGCCCTCCGAACACAAGGGCCGACTGGATTCCTGCGGGCGCCCGGTGCTGTTCGTGGACGCCCGGGTGGTCGACGAGGACGGCCAGGACGTGCCCGACGGCACCCCCGGCGAAGTCGTCTACCGGTCCCCGCAACTGTGCGAGGGCTACTGGGAGAAGCCCGAGGAGACCGGCGCCGCCTTCCGCGACGGCTGGTTCCACTCCGGCGACCTGGTCGTGCGGGACGCCGACGGTTACTACACCGTCGTCGACCGGGTGAAGGACGTCATCAACTCCGGCGGCGTACTGATCGCCTCACGCCAGGTCGAGGACGCCCTGTACACCCATGAGTCGGTCGCCGAGGCGGCCGTCGTCGGCCTCCCCGACGAGCGCTGGATCGAGGCGGTCACCGCGGTCGTCGTCCCGCGCGGAGAGGTGACGGAGGCCGAACTCATCGCCCACGCCCGCGAGAAGCTCGCCCACTTCAAGGCACCGAAGCGGGTCGTCTTCGTGGACGAGCTGCCGCGCAACGCGAGCGGGAAGATCCTGAAGCGGGAACTCAGGGACCGGCTCGCGGGTTCCTGACGGTCACTCCTCTGTCCCGCCCCGACCTCGGCCCTCGTCCTTGACTCAGTCCTTGGCGTCACCCATGAAGGTCAGTTCCGCCGTGCTGACCGTCCCGGCGGTGCGCCCCGGCGCGCTCTGGAACTGCCAGTAGAGGTTGGTGTGCGAGATCACCTGGGCCGGGACCGGTGCGCCGTACTCCGTGAGGTCCTCCGTGGTGTGGGCGTCGCCGACCAGCGTCACGTCGTAACCGCGTACGAAGCCGCCGTGCAGGGTCGCGCGGACGCACGCGTCGGACTGGGCGCCCGTGACGACCAGCCGACCCACCCCGTGCTCGGCGAGAACGGACTCCAGGTCGGTGGCCTCGAAGGAGTCGCCGTACCTCTTGTGGACGAGGGGTTCGGTGTCCCGGCGGACCAGTTCCGGCACGATCTCCCAGGGTTCGCTGCCGGCCTTGAACTCGTCGCTGGAGTGCTGCACCCACACCACGGGCACGTCCTCCTCGCGGGCCTTGTCGACGAGGGTGTTGATGTTCGCGATCACGGCGTCGCGGTTGTGGCCACCGGCCACCACGCCGTTCTGGACGTCGATGACGAGCAGCGCGCTGTTCGGCCTGTCGGGCAGGGTCGTCATGGGGAACCTCTTTGTCTCCTCGGCGCGGATCTTCCTCTCGCCACCCACACTAGAGCGGACCACTGACAACGGCACCTGACCTGCGAGTTTCCTGGCCAGCCGGGATCTCGGCCGGGATCTCAGCCGGGATCTCAGTCGGTCCTGAGGTCAACCACCCGCCTGATCTTGCCCACCGACCGCTCCAGCGACTCCGGCTCGACGATCTCGACCGCCGCCGAGACCCCTACGCCGTCCTTCACCGCCGTCGCGATGGCACGGGCCGCCGCGTCCCTGACCTCAGGAGTGGCCCCGGGACGGGCCTCGGCGCGGACGGTGAGGAGGTCGAGGCGGGACTCGCGGGTGAGACGGAGCTGGAAGTGGGGCGCGACGCCCGGGGTGCGCAGCACGATCTCCTCGATCTGGGTGGGGAAGAGGTTCACCCCGCGCACGATCAGCATGTCGTCGCTGCGCCCGGTGACCTTCTCCATCCGCCGGAAGACCCGTGCCGTACCCGGCAGTAGACGTGTCAGGTCCCGCGTGCGGTAGCGGATCACGGGCATCGCCTCCTTGGTCAATGAGGTGAACACCAGTTCCCCCTTCGCCCCCTCCGGCAGCACCTCGCCCGTGATCGGGTCGACGACCTCCGGGAAGAAGTGGTCCTCCCAGACATGCAGCCCGTCCTTGGTCTCCACGCACTCCTGCGCGACCCCCGGGCCGATCACCTCCGACAGCCCGTATATGTCGACGGCATCGATGGCGAACCGGTCCTCGATCTCCTCGCGCATCCGTTCGGTCCACGGCTCGGCCCCGAAGATGCCCACCCGTAGGGAGGTGCCCCGAGGATCGACGCCCTGCTTCTCGAACTCGTCGAGGATCGTCAGCAGATAGGAGGGGGTCACCATGATGATCCCGGGCTGCAGATCCTGGATCAGCTGCACCTGGCGCGCGGTCATGCCGCCGGACGCGGGGATCACCGTACAGCCGAGCCGTTCGGCGCCGTAGTGCGCGCCGAGACCGCCGGTGAACAGGCCGTATCCGTATGCCACATGGACCGTGTCGCCCGGTCTGCCGCCCGCCGCGCGGATCGAGCGGGCCACCAGGTCGGCCCACAGGGACAGGTCGTTGTCGGTGTAGCCGACGACCGTGGGGCGTCCGGTGGTGCCGCTCGACGCGTGGATGCGGCGGACGCGGTCCCGGGGGACCGCGAACATCCCGTAGGGGTAGGTGTCGCGCAGGTCCGCCTTGGTGGTGAAGGGGAACAGGGCCAGGTCGGCGAGGGAACGGCAGTCTTCGGGGTGGACGCCCGCCTTGTCGAAGGAGTCGCGGTAGAAGGGCACGTTGTCGTAGGCGTACCGCAGTGAGGTCCGCAGCCGCTCCAGCTGGAGGGCCCGCAGGGACTCCGCGTCGAGACGTTCGCCCGCGTCCAGCCACTCCGTCAGGTCTGCCGGGTCCGTCGCGTCCGTCATCGGGCGTCTCCCTCGTGTCGCCGTCCACGGGACCCGCCCCGAGGCTTCCCGGCTCTGGTGGAGCCCTTCCCCGGGGCGGGGCGGCCGACGCTACTTCTTCTGGGGCCCGTACGCCGTCATGAAGCGGTCCCGGAACTGGTCCATGCCCCACTTGGGGGCGTCGGCCGCGGGCTTGAGGCCGTCCGTCCAGCCCCAGCCGGCGACGCGGTCCAGCACCTTCGGGTCGTGGGCGACGATCGTGATCGGCACGTCCTTGTTGGCGCTGCCCCCGGTGACGGTGGGGACGGGCTGGTGGTCGCCCAGCATGACGAGGACGGTGTTGTCGTCGCCGTAGCGCTGGACCCACTGGACCAGGCTGTCCAGGGAGTACTGGATGGCCTTGCGGTACTCGGTCCGTACGCGCTTGGCGCTCTTCCAGACCTCCGTGGGGTTCGTGCCCTCAGCCTTGATCTTGTTGAAGACCGTGCCGTCCCCGAGGTCGTCCCAGTCGATCATGTGGGCGATGGGGGACCAGGGGTTGTGGCTGGAGGCCAGGATGATCTCCGCCATGATCGGGTCACGGTCCTTCTTGCCGTGCTCCAGCTTCTGGAAGGCCTCCAGGGTGAACTGGTCAGGCACCGGCGTCCAGCTGAAGTACGGACCCTGGTAGCCGAGGTGCGTGGAGTCGTAGATGTTGTCGAGGCCGAAGTACGTGCCCTCGGGCCAGGACTTGCGGACACCGGGGACGATGCCGACCGTGCGCCAGGCGCCGGTCTTCTGGAAGTAGCTGGTGAGGGAGGCGCGGTCGCTGGTGGTCACCGTGCGGTACCGCTGCTGGTTCTTGACCCACAGACCGGACAGGAACGTCGTGTGGGCGAGCCAGCTGCCCGCGCCCGTCACCGGTGACGTGAGCCAGCCGCTGCGCGCCGAGAACCCGGCCGACTTGAGCCTGGCGTCGCCCTCCTTGAGCGTCTTGTCGATCTCCGGGGCCATCGTCGGATCGTCGATCGCCACCCGGCCGTAGCTCTCGACGAAGGTGAACAGCACGTCCTTGCCGCGAAGCCCGGTCAGCAGCTGGTCGGACGGGGTGTCGGCGAAGGCGTCGACGCGCAGCTCCTTGTCGAAGACCTCGGCGTCCCCGAGGCCCTCGCGGACGTACTGCACCTTGTTGGAGAGGTACTGGGAGTAGCCCTTGGTCGCGATCGTCACCCCGCCCGGCTGCACGGCCATGGTGAAGCAGACGATCCACGCGGTGCCGAGGACCAGCGTGCCGCGCACGGCCACGGGGCGGTTCCGGGCCATCAGGTCGGCCAGCCGCACCATCGCGAGCGCGCTCAGCACGAGCACCGCGATCACCAGGACGATCACGCCGATCACCACGAGCACCTCGCCCGAGCGGCCCAGCGAGTCCTTGAGGAAGTCCACCCCGTTGCTCAGCAGCACCCAGTCGAAGACCAGGTCGAACGGCCTGGCCAGGGTCTGGTAGAAGCCCATGTCGAGACACTTCAGGACGGTCGACAGCCCGAGGAACGCCCCCAGGACGACCGCCGTGATCCGCCGCGCCCTCGACGGCAGGACGAGCAGCACGGCCGCGAGGAAGATCGCCTCGACGGGCAGCCGGAAGAACGACTGCGGGGTGATCCGGTCGAGACGGTTGGGTATCAGGAGCACGACGAGCACCAGCACCCCGGCCAGGACACTCGTGCCCACGCTCACGCCACGCGCGGTGCGGGGGAAACGACGGCGCCAGCCGAACCAGCCGGGGCGGACGGACGAGTCGGCAGTGCCGTCGCTCGGGTCGGGCTCGTCGGTGGACGCGGGGTCGGATGCCGTCGCTTCGGCGGATTCCTCCGCCTCGGCGGTCGGCGCCGGTTCGGGCTCCTTGACCGCTTCCTCGTGTACGGGAGCGGCCGAGGTGTCCTCGGCCGTGGTCCCGTTCGGTGCGTCCGCGTCCGGCTCCGGGAGTTGACGAGGGGGCGTGAGGTGCGACACCCGAAGTGTCCTTCCGTGCGATGACCGGTGGTGCGTGACGAAGCGGCCCAAACGGCCGACGCCGACACTACCGGTACGGCTCGGATTCACCTTCGGTTCAGGTGCCCGGAATCGTTGACCCGACGTTGAACAAACCCTACTGATCTGCGGCTACGGCCACTTCCCGTGCCCACCGGTAGTCCGCCTTGCCGCTCGGTGACCGCTGGATCGCCTCCGCGATGACGAGTTGCCGGGGGATCTTGTAGCCCGCGAGATGGGTACGGCAGTGCAGCTGTACGTCGGTCAGGGACGGCCGCGTCGCCCCCTCCCGCAACTGCACCACCGCCGCCACATGGTTGCCCCACGTCACGTCAGGGACGCCGGCCACGAGGGCGTCGTACACGTCCGGATGGGACTTGAGCGCCTGCTCGACCTCCTCCGGATACACCTTCTCGCCGCCGGTGTTGATGCACTGCGATCCCCGGCCCAGCACGACGACGACACCCTCCTCGTCCACCGTCGCCATGTCGCCGAGCAGCGCCCACCGCTCGCCGTCCTTCTCGTAGAAGGTCTCCGCCGTCTTGCGCGGGTCGTTGTAGTAGCCGAGCGGTACGTGGCCGCGCTGGGCGATCCGGCCCACCTCGCCCGGGGGAACCGGCTCGTGGGTGGCCGGATCGACCACCTGTGTGCGGGCGTTGACGCGGATGCGGAAGCCGCGCTCGGGGCCCGAGTCCTCGGTTGCCGTCCCGTTGAAGCCGGACTCCGACGACCCGAAGTTGTTGAGCAGCATGACGTTCGGGACCAGTGCCTGGAACTGGGCACGCACCGTCTCCGACATGATCGCGCCGGACGAGGAGACGCTGAACATGGACGAGCAGTCGGTGCCCTTCATGGGCCCGTTGAGCGCGTCGATCAGCGGACGCAGCATGGCATCGCCCACCAGGGAGACGCTGGTGACCTTCTCCCGCTCGATCGTGCGCAGCACCTCCTCCGGCACGAACTTGCGGTGGATCACCACCCGTTGGCCGAAGTTGAAGGCGATGAACGCCGTCAGGGTCGAAGTGCCGTGCATCAGCGGGGGAGTGGGGAAGAAGGTGATCCCGTCGCCGCCAGCCGCGACCCGCTCGGCCAGCTCCTGCGGGGACTTGACCGGCTCACCGGTCGGGGCGCCGCCGCCCAGCCCCGAGAAGAACAGGTCCTCCTGACGCCACATCACCCCCTTGGGCATGCCGGTCGTGCCGCCGGTGTAGATGATGAACTGGTCGTCACCGGAGCGCTCCGGGAAGCCGCGCCCGGGCGACCCGGCGGCCTCGGCGGCGGTGAAGTCCACCGCGTCCAACTCGGGCGCGTCCGGAGCCGGTTCGCCCACCCGGATCAGATGCCGCAGCGCCGTGGCCCGGGGCCGGGCCGCCGCCACCCGCTCGGTGAACTCCGCGTCGAAGACCAGGGCGACGAGGTCGGCGTCCCGGTAGAGGTAAACCAACTCCTCTTCGACGTACCGGTAGTTGACGTTGACCGGCACGATCCGTGCCTTCAGGCACCCCAGCACGGTCTGCAGGTACTCGATCCCGTTGTAGAGATGCAGGCCCACATGCTCGCCCGGACGTATCCCGCTGTCGATCAGATGGTGGGCGATCCGGTTGGCGGCGGCGTCCAACTCCGCGTAGGTCAGCGGCCGTTCCGCGCCCGTGCCCGGATGGTCGAGGTACTTCAGCGCCGCTCGGTCGGGCACCACGTCGACCACCGACTCGAACAGGTCGGCAAGGTTGTACTCCACCGCTCCTCCTGACCCCGGGCACCGCCGCCGGTTGTCGGCTCGCCGGTCATCAGAGCAAAGGGCGCCGCAACTGTGAAGGGGCCGCGCCGAAGAAATCTGACTACCTGTCAGAAAACCCTTGAAGTGCTTCCTCCGCTACTGCAACCTGTTCTCGTTCTTTCACCTGTTCTCGTTCTTTCAGAGGGGAGACGGTCGATGGGTGGCACGGAACACCTGACCGTTCGGCGTGAGAACGCCACACTGGTGCTCACGCTCAACCGGCCGGAGGCCAAGAACGCGCTCTCGCTGCCGATGCTCGTCGGCCTGTACGACGGCTGGGTCGAGGCGGACGCGGACGACTCCGTCCGCTCCGTCGTGCTCACCGGAGCCGGGGGCGCCTTCTGCGCGGGCATGGACCTCAAGGCGCTGGCCGGCGGCGGCATGGAGGGGGAGAAGTACCGCCCCCGCCTCAAGGCCGACCCGGATCTGCACTGGAAGGCGATGCTGCGCCACCACCGCCCCCGCAAACCGGTGATCTCCGCGATCGAGGGGTACTGCGTCGCGGGCGGCACCGAGATCATCCAGGGCACCGACATCCGGGTCGCGGGCGAGTCGGCGACCTTCGGGCTCTTCGAGGTCAAGCGCGGCCTCTTCCCGATCGGCGGCTCCACGGTCCGCCTCCAGCGCCAGATCCCGCGCACCCACGCCCTGGAGATGCTGCTGACCGGCCGCCCGTACAGCGCCCAGGAGGCAGCGGCCATCGGCCTGATCGGACATGTCGTCCCCGACGGCACCGCCCTGGACAAGGCGTTGGAGATCGCCGAACAGATCAACGCCTGCGGCCCGTTGGCGGTGGAGGCGGTGAAGGCGTCCGTCTACGAGACCGCCGAGCTGACCGAGACCGAGGGCCTCGCCGCCGAACTCAAGCGCGGCTGGCCCGTCTTCGACACCGCCGACGCCAAGGAAGGCACCCGTGCCTTCGCCGAGAAGCGCCCGCCCGTCTACAAGCGGGCCTGACCGCGAAGGAGTTCCCGGGATGACCACCGAGATCCTCAAAGCCCCCCTGGTCGTCGAATTCCCCTTCACCCGCTCCCTGGGCCCCGTCCAGAGCGCCTTCCTCACCGGCCTGCGCGAACGGGTCGTCCTCGGCGTCCGCACCACCGACGGCCGCGTCCTCGTCCCGCCCGTCGAGTACGACCCGGTGACCGCCGACGAGTTGCGCGACCTGGTCGAGGTCGCCCCCACCGGCACCGTCACCACCTGGGCCTGGAACCACGCCCCGCGCCGGGGTCAGCCCCTCGACACGCCCTTCGCCTGGGTCCTGGTCCGCCTCGACGGCGCCGACACGGCCCTCCTGCACGTCCTCGACGCCCCCGGCCCCGACGCCGTCCACACCGGCATGCGCGTCCGCGTCCGCTGGGCGCCGGAACGCACCGGCGCCATCACGGACATCGCCTGCTTCGAACCGCACGACAGCCCGAGCGCGGGCGAACCGCCCGCCCACGAAGGCCAGTTCGAGTCGATGGTGACCGGCATCGTCGCCCAGGCCCGCCTTGACTACACCTACTCGCCCGGCCGCGCCCAGACCGCCTACATCACCGCCCTCGCCGACCGCCGGATCGTCGGCGAACGCTGCCCGTCCTGCCGGAAGGTGTACGTCCCGCCGAGGGGCGCCTGCCCGACCTGCGGTGTCGCCACCTCCGAGCAGGTCCGGGTGGGGCCAGGCGGCACGGTCACCACGTTCTGCATCGTCAACATCAAGGCGAAGAACCTCGACATCGAAGTGCCGTACGTCTACGCCCACATCGCCCTCGACGGCGCCGACCTCGCCCTGCACGGCCGGATCGGCGGCATCCCCTACGACCAGGTGCGCATGGGCCTGCGCGTCGAACCGGTGTGGACGGAAGGCGGCGGCTACCCCGACCACTACCGGCCGACCGGCGAACCCGACGCGGACTACGAGACGTTCAAGGAACTGCTGTGAAAGGAACTGTTGTGACCCGCGATATCGCCGTCGTCGCCTTCGCGCAGACCGATCACCGGCGCACCAGCGAGGACCTGTCGGAAGTCGAGATGCTCATGCCGGTCCTGCACGAGGTGCTCGACCGGACCGGGCTGAAGACCAGCGACATCGGCTTCACCTGCTCCGGCTCCTCCGACTACCTGGCCGGCCGCGCCTTCTCCTTCACCCTCGCCCTCGACGGCGTCGGCGCCTGGCCGCCGATCTCCGAGTCGCACGTGGAGATGGACGGGGCCTGGGCGCTGTACGAGGCCTGGACCAAACTCCTGACCGGCGACACCGACACGGCCCTCGTCTACTCGTACGGCAAGTCCTCGCCGGGCTCGGTCCGCGACGTCCTGACCCGGCAGCTCGACCCGTACTACGTGGCGCCGTTGTGGCCGGACTCCGTGGCGCTCGCCGCACTCCAGGCCCAGGCGCTGATCGACGAGGGCTACACCGACGAACCCGCGCTGGCCGCCGTCGCCGCCCGGAGCCGCGCGGACGCCGAGGCCAACTCGCATGCCCAGCTGCGTGGTTCGGTGCCGCAAGGGGACTATCTCGTACGTCCGCTGCGCACCGGGGACTGTCCGCCGATCGGCGACGGGGCCGCCGCGGTGATCCTCGCGGCCGGTGACCGGGCCCGGGAACTGTGCGAGCGGCCCGCCTGGATCCGGGGCATCGACCACCGCATCGAGGCCCACTCCCTCGGCGTACGCGAGCTGACCGACTCGCCCTCGACCCGGCTCGCCGCCGAGAAGGCCGGCGCCTTCGAACGCCCCGTGGACACCGCGGAGTTGCACGCGCCGTTCACCTCGCAGGAGGTGGTGTTGAGGAAAGCACTCCGGCTCGGTGACGACGTCCGGGTGAACCCGTCCGGGGGTGCCCTCGCCGCCAACCCGATCATGGCCGCCGGGCTCATCCGCATCGGCGAGGCCGCCGCCCGTATCCACCGGGGCGAGTCCGACCGGGCCCTCGCCCACGCCACCTCCGGGCCCTGTCTCCAGCAGAACCTGGTCGCCGTACTCGAAGGGGAGCCCCGTCATGCCCAGTGAACACGTGGCGGTCGTCGGGATCGGCCAGACCAGGCACGTAGCGGCCCGCCGGGATGTGTCGATGGCCGGGCTGGTGCGCGAAGCAGCTCAACGGGCCCTCGCGGACGCGGAGTTGACCTGGGCCGACATCGACGCCGTCGTGATCGGCAAGGCGCCCGACTTCTTCGAGGGCGTCATGATGCCGGAGCTGTATCTCGCCGACGCGCTCGGCGCGGTGGGCAAGCCGATGCTGCGCGTGCACACGGCGGGCTCGGTGGGCGGGTCGACGGCGCTGGTGGCCACCAACCTCGTCAGGTCCCGGGTCCACGCCACCGTCCTCACCCTGGCCTACGAGAAGCAGTCCGAGTCGAACGCCATGTGGGGCCTGTCCCTGCCGATCCCCTTCCAGCAGCCGCTGCTGGCCGGGGCGGGCGGCTTCTTCGCCCCGCACGTGCGTGCGTACATGCGACGCAGCGGCGCCCCCGACACGGTCGGCTCGCTGGTCGCGTACAAGGACCGGCGGAACGCGCTCAAGAACCCGTACGCGCATCTGCACGAGCACGACATCACGCTGGAGAAGGTCCAGGCGTCGCCGATGCTGTGGGACCCGATCCGCTACTCCGAGACCTGCCCTTCCTCGGACGGCGCCGTCGCGATGGTCCTCACGGACCGCGCCGGAGCGGCCCGCTCGCCGCGCCGGCCGGCCTGGCTGCACGGCGGCGCGATGCGCAGCGAACCGACACTGTTCGCGGGCAAGGACGCGGTGTCGCCGAAGGCGGGGATGGACTGCGCGGCCGACGTGTACCGGCAGGCCGGGATCGCCGACCCGCGCCGGGACATCGACGCCGTCGAGATGTACGTGCCGTTCTCCTGGTACGAACCCATGTGGCTGGAGAACCTCGGGTTCGCGGCGGAGGGGGAGGGCTGGAAGCTGACGGAGTCCGGGGTCACGGAGCTGGACGGCGATCTCCCCGTCAACATGTCGGGGGGTGTTCTGTCCACCAATCCGATCGGTGCCTCGGGCATGATCCGGTTCGCGGAAGCGGCGCTTCAGGTGCGGGGGCTGGCCGGAGAACACCAGGTGGACGGGGCTCGCCGGGTCCTCGGGCACGCCTACGGCGGCGGCTCCCAGTTCTTTTCCATGTGGCTCGTCGGCAGCGAACCGCCCACCTCCTGAAGCATCCCCCTCACGTGGCCTGTCGGCGGCAGGAAGCGATGGCTAGGCTGGCCCGCGGACGACGAAACCGGGAGGAGCACGGACGTGGCCGAGAGCACGATCCAGGAGCACCCGCTCGCGGGCTGGGACAAGCCGGAGCTGGACCTCAGCAACGCCGACTGGCAGTCGAGCAGCAGTGGGCGCGGGGATGTCCAGATCGCCTTTGTCGAGGGATTCATCGCGATGCGAAACAGTGGCCGCCCGCACAGCCCTTCCCTGATTTTCACGCCCGCGGAGTGGGGCGCGTTCGTGTCGGGGGCACGGGAAGGGGAGTTCGACCTGACCTGAGATCCGGCGTGCCCTGGGATTTCCTCGCCCCCGCCGCCCCTACCCGTCCCATCCCTGGGGGCTGCGCCCCCAGACCCCCGCTAGGGCTGGGTATTCAGCCCCTCCGGCGTTTGAGGAGCGGGGGTTCGGGGGCGGAGCCCCCGAAGGATGGGACGGGTAGGGGCGGCGGGGGCGGAGAAAAGTCGGGTTAATGGGTGGGGTCGGGTTTAGCATTAGTTCATGCGCGACCCGATCCCCAGCGACGCCCAGCTCACCCTGGACCTCGCCCTCACCGACGCCCTCACCGACCCCACCACCCTCACCGCCTGGGTACGCGCCCACCCCGACACCCTGCCCAACACCCCCCGCTTCGTCGCCGACGAGGCCACCCTGACCGCCGTACGAGAACTCCGCGCCGCCGTCCGCACCCTCTTCGCCCGCGCGGTCCGCCCCGGCGAACCGAGCCCGGCCGATGCGGCGCGGCTGCTGCCACTGCCCGAGGCGTTGCGGCGGCTCAATGATGCCGCCGCCCGTACGCCCACCGTGCTCGTGCTCGACTGGGTCGATGGCGCCGAACCCGTCGTGCGTCACCGGGGCGTGCAGGGCGACGGCGAGATCGTGGCCGTGCTCGCGCGGGCCGCCGTCGGGTTTCTCGCCGGTCCCGACCGGGCCCGGCTGCGGGCCTGCCACGCACCCCGCTGCGTGCGTTACTTCCTCAAGGAACACCCACGCCAGGAGTGGTGCAAGCCCTCCTGCGGGAACCGCGCCCGCGTCGCCCGTCATCACGAACGGCACAAGCAGGGTCAAGAGGTCGGTTAGAGGGCCGCCCGAGGGACGTGGGGGTTCGGCAGGACCCGTACCATGGCTGTATGTCGTTCCTCCGCCGCCGCAGCGCCACTCCCGCCGGCCCCGACTTCGATGTTCTGGCCATGGATCCGGGCGACTGGCCCGGCAATCTGGGCGCGGGCCTGCTGCCCGCGCCCGACGGCAGCTGCCAGGGCGTGTTCCTGCGCTACGACCTGTTCGGCGGCCGTGGTCCCGCGATGGTCATCGGCAATCTGCCGGAGGGCTCCCCGGCCCGTGACGTCGCCGAGGACGAGGTCCCGTTCGAGGTGGCCCAGCTGCTGCTGGCCCTGGAGAACGAGGAGGAGGTCACCGTCGTCGGCACCGAGGACGTCCCGGTGATGCAGGGCGACAACCTCCTGATCGTCCGCCGCCTCAAGCTCTCCGAGAGCCGGATCGCCTGCGTGCAGTTCGACCGCAGCGACAACGTCCTCGTGACCATCGCGGCCTGGGACCGTCCCATCACCGACGATCTCTACGCGCTCCTGAAGCCGCTGCCCGCGGAGCTTTTCCAGACCCAGTAGGCCTTAGCAGTCACGTGACGCGCGGGGGGGGGGGGGGGGTGGCCGGGCCCCCCCCCCCCCCCCGCCGCGCGTTCCCGTGTTCCCGCCTTCGTACGTCCCTCAGGCGAACGTCAGACGTACGTCCGCCGCCTTCACGTACGCCACCCGGTGGCCGTACTGGATCTCGTAGTACTGCTCCTTGCCCACCACGACCCGGTGCGACGCCGTGTCGAAGGTGACCGCGTAGTAGTACTCGCCCGGCACCTTGTCCCCGGCCACGTACTTCTGGCCCGCGAGGAGCTTGTACGGCAGCGGTGAGACCGCCTGTGCCGGGACGCCCGCCGGGTAGGCCGAGGCCTCCGGGTACGCCCTGCCGTACACCGGGATCTCCGTCAGACCGTCCTTCGGGGTCACCACCGCGCCGGTCGCGTTCACCGCCGTCGGGTTCGAGGGCGGGTTCTGGAACCAGGCCTTCTGGCCCAGGTACCAGATCGCCGTCCAGTCGCCCCTGCGCTCCGCCACCGCGTACTGCTGGCCGGTGGAGACCCGCGACCCGACGTCGTTGACGCCGGTCGACGAGGTGCCGTCGCCCGAGGGGTGTGTCCCGATGTCCTTGACGAGCGCCGACGTGGTGTCCGGCTGGGAGTACAGGCGTACCTCGCTCGAACCGTGGGCCGCGCACGGCTGGCCCGCCGTGACGCAGCCCGTGTACACCGGGCGGTTCGTCGCGTAGTCCGGGCGGATCGTCACCACACCGCTGTCACCGCCCCGGCGGGCCGTCGGCTCGAACGGGCGGCCGATCAGGGTGAAGTAGTGCTGCCAGTCCCAGTACGGGCCCGGGTCCGTGTGCATCCCGGGGACCGTGGACGTGGTCGGACCCGGCACGTTGTCGTGGCCGAGGATGTGCTGGCGGTCCAGCGGGATGCCGTACTTCGCCGCGAGGTACCGCACCAGCCTGGCCGACGTCCGGTACATCGCCTCCGTGTACCAGGCGTCCGGGTTCGCGAGGAAGCCCTCGTGCTCCAGGCCGATCGACTTGGCGTTGACGTACCAGTTGCCCGCGTGCCAGGCCACGTCCTTCGCCTTCACATGCTGCGCGATGTGCCCGTCCGTCGAGCGCAGCGTGTAGTTCCAGGACACGTAGGTCGGGTCCTGGACCATGTTCAGCACGCCGTCCCAGGCGCCCTCGGTGTCATGGACGACGATGTACCGGATGCTCTGGGAGGCAGGCCGGTTCCCCAGGTCGTGGTTGCCGTAGTCGTTGTCGCCGAACTGCTCGTACGGAGCCGGAATCCACTCGCAGGACACCGTCACCGGGCACTCGGTGCCCTCGGCGGACACCGTCCGCAGCCCCGTCCGCCGCAACTGGCCGGTGTCGGGCGCCAGTTCGGGCCGCGCGGCGAGGGCGACCCGCTGTCCCGCGTCGGTCGTGCGCCGCTCGCCGGTGCGCAGGACGTCGTACACGTCATCGGCGTACGCGGCGGCCGTCGCGGTGTCGTCGGCGCCGGAGAAGCGGGCTACCGCGCCGTACCAGTCCGCCGGGTCGGCGGACAGCGGCTCGGCGAGGTCGCGCTGGGCGGCGGCCAGCAGTGCGGCGCCGCCGGCGATGTTGGCCGCCGGGTCGGTACGGAGCTGCTCGGGCGGGAGGCCGATCAGCTCCGCCGCCTTCGTCAACGTGCGCAGGCGGGGCGGGAGTTCGGACTGCGTCGGCACCTCGGTGGTGGGGTGCAGGGGCGGGCGGGCGCTGTCGCCGCGCGCGTCCTCCGTGCCCTCGCTGTGGTGCGCGGCGGTGGCGAGGGCGGTGCGGGCGTCGGTGAGATGCATCGGGCCGTAGCCGCCGGTGACGCTGGGCGCCCCGGCGTGCGAGTCCCAGCGGGACTGGAGATAGGAGACGGCGAGCAGGACACCCTGCGGCACGTCGTACCGCTCCGCCGCAGTGGCGAAGGCGCTCTGCAGCCGGGTGTCGGGGGCGGCGCTGTTGGCCGGGGCCGCGCCGAGCAGCGGCAGCAGCAGCGCCGCCGAGGCGAGCGCACCGGCGCTTCTGCGCAGCCGTCCGCGCCCTGGATCGGTGGGACAGATGGGGTCGGCTGAACCTCGCAAGGCGGCCTCCTGGGACAGGGGGTGTGGGGGAGCGTGCGGGGCCGATACGTAAACCAGTGCTATCGGTTGCCCGACGATCCGTCAATCATGCCCAGAGGCCGGTGAGTTCCCATGTCAATGAAGGTGCGTGCGGCGTTTCGCGCCCGATCGCGCTTCCCGTCCGCCCACGACGAAGGCCCGCGCCGCGCCCCTGTCCGGGCGCTTCGCGGGCCTTCGTCGTGGTCAGCGGGTGCCGACCGCCGCTCGGACGGCCCGGCGGGCCATCTGGCAGTCGTCGTGCAGCCGCCTCAGCAGCAGGCGCTGTTCCTCGCCGGACGGCACGGCACCCGGGTGGGCCGGGCCCGGTGCCGCCGGGGTCGTCTCGTGCATCGAGCGCTGGACGGCCAGCTCGTACGTACGGATCTCGCGGGTCAGTACGAGCATCAGGTTCACCAGGAAGGCGTCCCGCGCCGCCGGTCCCGACGCCTGGGCGAGCTGGCTGATCTGGCGCCGGGCCACCGGCGCGTCACCGAGGACCGCCCACAGCGTGGCCAGGTCGTACCCCGGCAGATACCAGCCCGCGTGCTCCCAGTCCACCAGCACTGGACCGGCCGGTGAGAGGAGGATGTTGGACAGGAGTGCGTCGCCGTGGCAGAACTGGCCCATGCCCTGGCGGCCGGCCGAGTGCGCGATGCCGTGCACGAGCTTCTGGAGGTCGCCCATGTCCCGGTCGGTGAGCAGACCCAGTTCGTGGAACCGGGAGATGCGGGCCGCGTAGTCCAGCGGGGCGTCGAAGGTGCCCGCCGGGGGACGCCAGGCGTTGAGCCGGCAGATGGCGCCCAGCGCCGCCCGGATGTCGGCGCGGGGCGGTGCCTCGGCCGGATGCCGCTGGAGGGCCGCCACCCGGCCCGGCATCCGCTCGATGACCAGGGTGCAGTTGTCCGGGTCCGCCGCGATCAGCCGGGGCACCCGCACGGGCGGGCGGTGCCGGACGAACGAGCGGTAGGCGGCTATTTCGTGCCGGATGCGTTCGGCCCAGGCCGGGGACTGGTCCAGTAAACACTTCGCGACGGCCGTGCTCCGCCCGGTCGTCCCGACCAGGAGCACCGAGCGTCCGCTGCGGCGCAGCACCTGCACCGGGGCGAACTCCGGGCAGATCCGGTGCACCGACGCGATCGCCGTGCGCAGTTGCGCGCCCTGGGCGCCGGACAGGTCGAGTCTCCCGCTCAGCGGCTGCGTACCGATTCCCGGCAGCCGCCGGGCGCGGGCGGCACCGGCACCGAGTGCGGGGGCCGCCTGCCGCGCGGGGTCGAGGTAGGGGCCGCTGCCACCCGGGCGAGGGTGCAGCAGCCGGGGAGGGGCGGACACGGAGGACGATGCTGCGTACATGGGCGAAACAGATCCCTTCGTGTGCCTGCGTCGGTCGTGCGCCGCCCGGCCCGGCCGCTCCGGTACACCCTGGGGAGTGTTCCTGCCGTAACAGGATGGCGACCGGGTCGGGGTGGCGCATTCCTACCCGACACCCGTTGACCAGTGGCACACCATCTGGCGAGCCCTGGCGAACCCTGGCGAATAGTCGCTCAGCAACTGACAGACGGTTACTGTCAACTCAGCCGAGAACCTGGGGGCTTGACGTGAGCGGACAACCCAACACTCGTCTGACGGACCTGTTCGGCCTGGCCGGCTGGTCCAAGGGCGAACTCGCGCGACTGGTCAACCGGCAGGCGGCGGCCATGGGCCACCCCCAGCTGGCGACCGACACCTCGCGGGTGCGGCGGTGGATCGACACGGGAGAGATCCCGCGTGATCCGGTGCCACGCGTACTGGCAGCCCTGTTCACCGAGCGGCTCGGCCGTGTCGTGACCATAGAGGACTTAGGTCTGGTCCGGCACGGGCGTGTGGGAAAACGGCCGGGCGCCGGGAGCGCTGAAGCTCCCGACGGTGTGCCGTGGACGCCCGGGCGGACTGCCGCGGTCCTCACCGAATTCACGGGAATGGACCTCATGCTCAACCGACGCGGCTTGGTGGGTGCGGGCGTCGCGCTCACCGCAGGCTCCGCACTCAGCAGTGCCATGCACGACTGGCTGCACACCGACCCGACCCTCTCCGCCGACGCACCCGATCTCGACAACCCGTTGCACACGGATACCGCTGACCCTGCCGGTTTCGACCGGTACGAGGCCGCCCCCATCGGGTGGCAGGAGATCGAGGAACTGGAAACCGCGGTCGAGGTGTTCCGCAAATGGGACGCGGCCCGTGGCGGCGGACTCCAGCGCAAGGCGGTGGTGGGTCAGCTCAACGAGGTGGGCGGCATGCTCGCCTACCGGCACCCCGAACCCATCCAGCAGCGCCTGTGGGGCGTCGCCGCCAACCTCGCCGTCCTGGCGGGCTGGATGTCGCACGACGTCGGCCTGGAACCCACGGCCCAGAAGTACTTCGTCATCGCCGCCCACGCGGCCCGGGAGGGCGGCGACCGCCCGCGCGCCGGGGAGGCGGTCTCCCGGGCGGCCCGGCAGATGGTGCACCTGGGCCGCCCGGACGACGCGCTCGACCTCATGAAGCTCGCCAACTCCGGTTCGGGCGAGGAGACCCTGCCCCGGACCCGGGCCATGCTGCACACCGTCGAGGCCTGGGCGCAGGCGTCGATGGGGCACGGCCAGGCGATGCGCCGCACCCTCGGCCAGGCGGAGGACCTCTTCGTCTCCGACAAGGGCGATGTGCCGCCGCCGAGCTGGATGCAGCTGTTCACGGCGGAGGACCTGTACGGCATGCAGGCCCTGGCCTACCGCACCCTGGCCGAGCACGAGCCGGGCGCGGCCGTGCACGCCCAGTACTACGCGGTGAAGGCCCTGGAGATCCGGGTCGAGACCCGCCAGCGGTCGAGGATCTTCGACTACCTGTCCATGGCCTCCGCCTGCTTCATCGCGGACGACCCCGAACAGGCCGCGAACTACGCGCGGTTGGCGCTGATGTCGATGGGCGACAACTCCTCCCACCGCACCTGGGACCGGCTGCGCGAGATGTACCGGCTCACCGCCCAGTACTCCAGCTACCCGAAGATCAACGAACTCCGCGAGGAGATCAAGCTGTCGCTGCCGAGGCAGGCGAAGGGGAGAGGCGGCGGCAACACCGGGCGGGTCTAGGGCCCAGCCGACTGCTGCGGGGCCGACTACTGTGGGGTTCAGCCCCCGCAGGCTTCTACGGAGACCGCTACGGGGCCACCTTGGCGACGAGTACGCAGGCGTCGTCCTCCCGCTCGGTCTCGCCGAACTCCTCCACCACCGCCCGGACGCATTCCTGCGCGGTCCGCGCCTCGCCGAAGCGCGGGGCGAGTGCCAGCAGGCGGTCCGCGGCGGAGCTGTCCTCCCAGTGTCCGGGCGCCAGTCCGTCGGTGTGCAGGAGGAGCACATCGCCCGGTTCCAGGGTCTCCTCGGCCTCGCCGTAGACGGCACCCGAGGTCGCGCCGAGCAGCACGCCGCTCGGCGGGTTCAGCACACGCCCCGTCCCGCCGCGGAACAGCAGCGGGGCGGGGTGTCCCGCCTGTGCCCAGGTGAGGGTGCGGGTCGCGGGGCGGTAGCGGCAGCAGATCGCGCTGCCCAGGGCGGGCTGGACGGCGGCGTCGAGCAACTGGTTGAGCCAGGACATGAGTTGGCCCGGTCGGGTGCCCGCCACGGACATGCCGCGCAGCGCGCCGAGCAGCATCGCCATGCCCGAAGTCACGGTCACCCCGTGCCCGGTGAGGTCGCCGACGCTCAACAGGGTGTCGCCGTCGGCCAGTTCGAGCGCGTCGTACCAGTCGCCGCCGATCAGCGCGCTCGTCGAGGAGGGGAGGTAGTGGGCGGCCAGGTCCAGGGCCTGCGGTCCCTGGCGCGGGAGCCGCAGGGAGCCGCGCCACGGCGGCAGCACGGCCTCCTGCAACTCGACCGCGAGCCGGCGCTCGGACTGCGCGTGGTGCCGGTGACGCTGCAACGAGTCACGGGTCTCGCTCACCGTCCGCTGGCTGCGGCGCAGTTCGCTGACGTCCCGCAGCACGGCCCACATGGAGGCGGTGCTGCCGTCGGCGGCGAGCACGGGCTCGCCCATCATGTGCACGGTCCGTACGCCGCCGTCGGGCCGGACGACGCGGAACTCGCCGTCGATCGGCTTGGCGTCGATCAGGCAGTCGGTGACCATCACGGTGAGCCTGCGCCGGTCCTCGTCGAGGACCAGGGACGGCAGTTCGTCGAGGGTGAGCGGCTCGGCGGCCGGGTCCCGGCCGAGGATCTGGTACAGCTCACCGGACCAACTGGCCTCGTCCGTCAGGAGGTTCCACTCCGCGCTGCCGACCCGGCTGAGGAGCGAGCCGCGCCGGGGAGCGGTCGGCACGGCTCGGACGGCGGGCGGTGCGTCGGCGGGCGCGGGGGCCTCGGGCAGCGGCTGCGGGCCGTCCCGCAGCTGGGCCAGGTGCTCGTCCAGGTCGTCGAGCTGATGCAGGGCCAGGTCGTACAGGGCGCGCTGCCAGCGGCCCTGCGGGTCCGAGCCGTCGGCCGATGTGTCCCGTCGCGAGGCGTCCACGTCGCCCTTGAGCCGGCGGGCCTGGCTTATGAGCGCCTCGACCGAGCCGCTCGGCGGCGGCTGGGCGGCTGGACGGTCCGCGGAGAGATGGGGCGGCATGACGCACTCCGATGAAGGGACGGTACGACCAAGGGTGAAGGAAGGACCGGTTACGACTGTTGCACAGCCTGCGACGCCCTGTAAGGGATTTGGCAACACCCGATGCGGTGGTGCTTCTGGCATATGCCACAGTCTTCTCGGCCGGTTTTCCTCGTGCGGAAACGGTACGCGTCGGGTGGATCAAGTCGTAGGCGGGGTACGTGACTTGATGGACCGATGGAGATGAGTGGCATCTCATTCAGTCGTGTGTTCGACGACCTTTTGTGCGATTGGCGGCCAGGTGTTGCCGGGGCGCACCGCCAGGTTGCCCCTGAATCGCCCGGAGGATCGCGTTCCTCGTGGAAAACCGCGCACGTTAGTGATGCAGCTCACAATAAAAGCTGCTGGATCCGCGTAATCGGAGGGGCCATTTCGGGGTCGTAACACCACGTCGGCACAACGCGTCGGCATCGCCATCGTCGACCCGAACCGGAGCGGAGACTGCCATGGACGTCACCCTCGAACAGCCCGCGCGCGCACGCCTGATCACCTCGGAGGAGCAGGAGCTCCCCGTCCGCGCCACGCTCCGCTACGCCTCGACCGATCCGCTGGCCGTGCACATCGACTTCCCCGCCGAGGTCGCCCTCGACGGCGAGGGGGTGAGCTGGACCTTTGCCCGGAGCCTCCTGGAGGAGGGCGTACGGCGGCCCGCCGGGGGCGGCGACGTCCACATCTGGCCCTGCGGCCCCGCGCGCACGGTCCTGGAGCTGCACTCGCCGCACGGCCTGGCCCTGCTCCAGTTCGACACCCCGGCCCTGCGCCGCTTCCTGCTGCGGACGTTCGCCGTCGTGGCGGCCGGGAGAGAGGACCTCGGCGACGCCGTCGACCGCGGCCTGTCCGACCTCCTCGGTGCCCCGTCCACGGGCGGCGAGGGCGGCCGGGAGCAGTAGCGGCGCCAGGGGCCCTCAGTAGGCCTCGTCCGCGCCGCAGGAGCTGCCGTCGGCCGGGAGGGAGCCGTACAGCAGGAAGGCGTCGACCTTGCGGTGCACGCACTTGGAGGACGCGTACCCGGTGTGCCCCTCGCCCTTGTTGTCGAGGACGACCGCCGACGAGCCCAGCCGCGCGGCCGTCTCCGTGGTCCAGCGGTACGGCGTGGCCGGGTCGCCGCGCGTGCCCACCAGCAGCATCCGCGGGGCGTCGACGTCCCGCACCCGGGTCCGGATGAAGTCCGTGCCCTTGGGTCGGCCGTAGCAGGTCAGTACCTCGGTGAGCCGGTAGCGGCCGAACACCGGGGAGGCCTTCTCGTACGACGCCTGCAGCGCGGCGAGATCCTCGGTGATCCGGGCCGCGGTGGGCCGGTCGGGGTCGTCCGCGCAGTTGATCGCCATCAGCGCGGCGGGGAAGTTGTCGATCGGCACCTCCGCCTCGTCGACCAGCCGCCCGTCGGAGGGCGGAGAAGGACTCAGGCGCACAGGACTCAGGCCCGCGGGACTCCGGTCCACGGACCGAGGCCGTACGGGACTCTGCCTCGGCGGAACCGCCACACCTCGCCCGGCGAAGCCCATCACCCCCCACGCGTCCCCGTCCTCGACCAGTCCGGCCAGCGCCCGCTCCAGCGGCGGCCACATCCGCTTGCTGTAGAGCCCCTGGCCGATGGCGCCCACCAGGTCCTGCCCGGAGAAAGGGTCGCCGTAGCCGGTCGGCAGCGGGTCCTGGTCGAGCGAGTCCACCAGGTCGACGACCCGCTGCCTCGCGACCCGCACGTCCTGGCCGAACGGACAGGCGATGTCGGTCACGCACCAGGCGAGGAAGGCCTCCAGCGCGGTCTGCTGTCCTGCGGCGCCCGCGAGCCCCTGCTCGGCGAGCGACTCGGTGAGCGTGTCGACGCCGTCCAGGACGAACCGGCCCACCTTCCCCGGGAACTGGGCCGCGTACACCGCGCCGAGCCGGGTCCCGTACGAGAAACCGAGGTAGTTGAGCTTCCTGTCGCCGAGGGCCGCACGCATCACGTCGAGGTCGCGGGAGGCGTTCACGGTGCCGATGTGCCGCAGGACCGGCCCGGAGTGCCTGACGCACGCCCGGACTGCCTTGCGCAGCTGTTCGAGGACGACACGCGGGTTCTCGCCGTCTTCCCCGTTGTCGTCGCCGACGACTTCGGCGTCCGCGTCCATGCCCTCGCCGCAGCTGACGGGGGAGGACCGGCCGACGCCGCGCGGGTCGAAGGTGACCACGTCGTAGCCGTTCGTCAGGCCCATGAAGTCCTTGCCGTCATAGGCGAGTTGGCTGACGCCCGGACCTCCGGGACCGCCGAAGTTCAGCAGCACGGAACCCCGCGACTCGCCCGTCGCCCGGTAGCGGGCCATCGCCAGTTCGATGGTGGCGCCGTCGGGCTTCGCGTAGTCGAGCGGCACGGTGACCTTGCCGCACTGGAAGCCGTCCGTCGGCGGTTCGTCCACGGCGCCCGCGGCACAGACCGACCAGTCGATCTCCTGGTCGTAGAAGCGGGACAGGCGGGGCTCGTCGGCCGCCGCGGCCACCGCCGGCGGGCCAGCCCCGAGCAGGGCGAGCGCCGCGGCCGAGGCGAGCGCCCGGCGTCGGTACGCGGACCGCATGAATGCCTCCCTGGACGGGTTCCGGCTGCGGACCGGGACGACGCCCTCGAACACGATAAGCGGGCGCCCAGGGGCTCGCCTCCCGGCGGCCGGGCAGAGGCGGCGGTGACACTGGGTGGTCGCACGGCACCCAGGAGTCATGGTCGGATGGGGTCGTATCCCCCCATGGAACGGAACGGAGCACACCCCATGACCTCCTCCGCCCGCCCGGTCTCCCCAGGCCCCGAAGACCTGGTCGTCACCCGGGCCACGCCCGAGGACTGGCCGGTGGTCACCGGATGGGCGGCCGACGAGGGCTGGAATCCGGGGCTGTCGGACACGGCCGGGTTCTTCGCCCAGGACCCCGAGGGCTTCTTCGTCGGACGGCTCGGCGGGTTCGACGGGGAGCCGGTCTCGGCGATCTCGGTCGTCAACTACGGTGACGCGTACGCCTTTTTGGGTTTCTATCTGGTCCGCCCGGACCTGCGCGGCCGGGGCTACGGCCTCACCACCTGGCAGACCGCGCTGGCCCATGCGGGCACCCGTACCGTCGGCCTCGACGGCGTAGTCGCCCAGCAGGACAACTACCGCCGCTCCGGCTTCGCACCGGCCCACCGCACCCTCCGCTTCACCGGAACCGCCCCCGCCGCCGACGTCCCGGCGCGCGTGCGTCCCGTACGACAGGAGGACCTGGCGGCGATCGCGGCGTACGACACCCTCTGCACGCCCGCCGACCGCCCCCGTTTCCTGGCGTACTGGCTGACGGCGCCGGGTCACCGTGCCTTCGTGTGCGAGGCGGCGGACGACGGTTCCGGGAACCGCTCCGTCACCGGCTACGGAGTCGTCCGCCCCGGCCATGACGCGCCCCGCATCGGCCCGCTCTTCGCCGACACGCCCGACGACGCCCGGGCCCTGTTCGCCGCGCTGACCGGCGACGCGGCCGGGACGGAGGTCGCGATCGACGTGCCCGAGCCCAACACGGCCGCCGTCGCGCTGGTGGCGGAGGCCGGCTTCACACCGTCCTTCGAGACGGCACGCATGTACACGGGCCCGGTACGGGAGTTCGCGCGGGAGCGGGTCTTCGGGGTGACCACGCTCGAACTGGGCTAGCGGCGAACTCCCGTACCCGTCAGCCTTGTTGGGTGGACCCGGTGTGGAAGCGCCGGTGCAGGGCGTGCATCTGCTCGGCGAACTCGGGCACCGGCCCCTCGACCGTCACCCCGGGCGCGACCTCGTTGACGGACAGGGGGCGTACGGGGGCGGCCGGGACGCCCAACTCGTCGAGCCAGTCGGTGAGTTGCCGGGCGGAGACGACGTACACGATCCGTCCGAGGCCCACCCAGGCGTGCGCGGCGGCGCACATCGGGCAGTGCTCGCCGGAGGTGTAGACGGTGGCAGCCGCCCGCTGCTCCGGGGTCAGATGGGCGGCGGACCAGCGGGCCAGCTCGAACTCGGGGTGGCGGGTGCGGTCGCCGGAGGCCACCCGGTTGTGGTCCTCGGCGAGGACCGCGCCCCCCTCGCCCACCAGGACGGAGCCGAACGGCTCGTCACCGGCCGCGAGCGCCTCGGCGGCCAGTTCCACACAGCGGCGCAGATAGGGCAGTTCGTCGCTCTTCACCATGACCGACCGGTCCTCCTCGTGGTGCGGTTTCCGGGTGCAGGGTACGTCCGTACGGCGGGCGAGGCAGGGCGACGGCGGAATGTCGCCGCAGCCCGGCCGAATCGGTCTTCGCGTATGCGAACCACTGGCAGGGTGACGTATCGCAGCCGTCAATACCGTTGCGCTTGCGGCAGCGGGATGCTGGAGTTACGGCATGGATCATGCAGGAGTGCTCGCCCTTTACGACCGGGACATGCGCGAAGGGGCCCAGCCAGACGGGCCGGACGCCCGGATCGAACGGGTGGGCGGGGTTGTGCGCCAGGTCGCCGACGCCCAGGGGTGGAACGGAGTGGTCTGGTCCGACCTCGACGCGGACACCGCCGAGGAGGCGATCGCCGAGCAGATCCGCCACTACACCGCCCTCGGGCACGAGTTCGAGTGGAAGCTCTACGGCCACGACTTCCCCATCGACCTGGGGCAGCGGCTGCGGGCGGCGGGGTTCACGCCCGAGCCCGAGGAGACGCTGATGATCGGCGAGGTCTCCGCCCTGACCTTCGAGACGGAGCCGCCCGAGGGCATCCGGATCGCCCCGGTGACCGACCGGGCGGGCGTCGACCTGGTGGCGGACGTCCATGAGAAGGCCTTCGGCACCGACAGCTCCCGCCTGCGACGCCAACTCCTCGCCCGTCTGACCGACGAACCGGACACGGTCGTGGCCGTGGTGGCACTGGCCGGCGAGGAACCGGTGAGCGCGGCCCGCATGGAACTTGTCCCCGGGACCAGGTTCGCGGGCCTGTGGGGCGGCGGCACGGTGGAGAGCTGGCGCGGCAAGGGCATCTACCGCGCGCTGGTGGCCCACCGCGCCCGCGCGGCCGTCGAACGCGGCTACCGCTACCTCCAGGTGGACGCCTCCCATCAGAGCAGACCCGTCCTGGAGCGCCTGGGCTTCGAACCGCTCACCACCACGACGCCGTACGTGTACGAGGCCTGAGGGGGGCGTCGGCCGACACGGGGAGCGAGGTCGCCCGCGGCCTCACAGGTCGAGCTGGAACTCCACCGCCCGATGCGTGGGTACGTAACCCAGTTCCGCGTTGATGCCCAGCATCGGCGCGTTGCTGCTCGCCGTGTCGGTGAGCAGGCCCGTCAGGCCGGGGTGGGCCGCCCGGGCCCGGCGGATCGACTCGGACTTCATCCAGCGGCCCAGGCCGTGGCCGCGGTGCTCGGGGAGTACGGCCGTGCCGTAGTGCTGGGCGTCGCCGCGGCCGTCGCCCGGGGTCACCAGCTCGGAGAAGCCGACCACCGAACCGTCCGCCGCGTCCAGCGCGGCCACGGTGTGCAGCAGATCGCCGCGCTTCGCGACGGCCTCGGCCGCCGCCAGGACGCGGTCGACGTCCCAGACCACCGTGCCGTAGTCGGTGTCCTCCATCGGCATGTCGTCCATGGCTCGGCGCGAGTCGGCGTAGCTCCGCGCCAGCTCGGGCGGCACGGTGCCCTCCCAGGAAGTCAACCGGTAACCGGGATGCGGGAGTTCGGCGACCCGGGTGATCTCCGCGAGGTCGGCGTCGGCCAGCACCAGCCGGGCGTACGTCAGTGTCAGCACCCGGCGGAAACCCCGGTCCGCCAGGAAACGGTCGCCGGGGGAGTCCTCCTCGGCCTGTGCCACCACCGACCGTCTGCCCTCGCTCCGGGCCGTGGCCACGGCCGCTTCTAGAAGGCCGCTGCCGACCCCCTGTCGGCGTTCGGCGCGATGGACCGCGATCTCCAGCTCGGCCAGGTGCTCCTGGCCCGCCCTGGTCAACAGGCGCAGGAAGGCCGAGCCGAGCGGGGTGCCGTCCGGGGCCGCGGCCAGCCAGGCGAGCCTTCGGCTCGACGCGCTGACGTCGGGGTCGGTGAGGGCGGTGATGCGTGGGGGCAAGTCGTCTCCGTGGCGGTGAGTGGCGGCGGCACTTCGGCTGCAGATCCGTCGTGGCTGGTCACGCGCTTCCCCGCGCCCCTTGGAGGCGCGGGGAAGCGCCGACAGGACTCCGCCGGGCCTGTCTAACGCCCTTCGCTCAGTGCCCGCAACGGAATTCTCAGTGCCGCCTGCTGCCCCTGCCGCGCCCCGGCGCCTTCGCCCGGTCCAGCGCGGCCACGCCGAAGGCCGCGAGGCCGATCTGGATGAGCCACTCGACCCAGTCGACGCCGTCCGTGTCGGCCACGTCGAATCCGGCGGCTATCGCCGATCCGATGAGCGCGGCCACGATGCCGACCCCGATCGTCCAGAGGATGCCGATGCGCTGGCGTCCCGGGACGACGAGTCGGCCCAGTACACCGATGACGGTGCCGATGATGATGGCGCCGATGATGCTGGAGATCGTCATTTCCGCCCCTCCATGCCGCATTGCCTGTGTCTGAACTACTGCCCGCTGCCGGCCGGGACAGTCTGTTCAGCCTCGTAATCGTCATGTACATTTCAACATTGCGTTGCGCGGGAGACCGTCGATGGTCGTTCTACGCGCGGAGACTCGCTCCTCGCACAACCTCTTCCCACCCCAGACGGAGGTTCGCCGGATGCCCTCGTTCAGAAACTCCCCGCAGCGAAGACTCGGTTCCGGAGTCACCACGGCCGTGGCCGTGTTCGGTCTCCTCGGTGCCGGTGCCGTCGTCCAGCTGTCCACGGCCGCCCCGGCCGAGGCGGCCACCGCGCACCGCGTCCTGTTCGACAACTCCAAGGCGGAGACGGCCGGAAACGCCGACTGGATCATCAGCACCAGCCAGCCGGACCCGCTGGGCCAGGACTCCACCCCGACCTCCGAGACCGACTGGACCGGCGCGATCTCCGCCTGGGGCGTCGCCCTGCAGCGGACCGGCGACTACTCGCTGAAGACGCTCGCCTCCGGCGGCACCATCACCTACGGCACCTCGGCCGCCACCGACCTGCAGAACTTCGACACCTTCGTGCTTCCCGAGCCGAACGTCCTGCTCTCCACGGCCGAGAAGACCGCCGTGATGACCTTCGTGCAGAACGGCGGCGGACTCTTCCTCGTCTCCGACCACACCGGCGCCGACCGCAACAACGACGGCGAGGACGCCGTCGAGATCATCAACGACCTGATGAGCAACAACAGCGTCGACGGCACCAACCCCTTCGGCTTCACCGTCGACACCCTCAACGTCAGCACCGACGACCCGAGCGCCGTCTCCAGCAGCACGGACCCGGTCCTCAACGGCTCCTTCGGCACGGTCACCGGCAGCATCATCCGCAGCGGTACGACGGCCACCCTCAGCCCCTCCGCCAACTCCTCGGTCAAAGGCCTCGTCTACCGCACCGGCTACTCCGGCAACACCGGCGCCTTCTTCGCCACCAGCACCTTCGGCAGCGGCCGGGTCGCCTTCTGGGGTGACAGCTCCCCGATCGACGACGGCACCGGCCAGTCCGGCAACACCCTGTACGACGGCTGGAACGACACCGCCGGCACCAACGCCGAACTCGCCCTCAACGCCACGGCCTGGCTCTCCGGCGCCACCGACGACGACGGCGGGGACGACGGAGGCGGCGACGGCGACTGCACCGCGGCCCAGCTGCTCGCCAACCCCGGCTTCGAGTCCGGCAGTTCGTCCTGGACCGCGACCAGCGGAGTCATCACCAGCTCCAGCAGCCAGGCCGCCCGTACCGGCTCCTACAAGGCCTGGCTGAACGGCTACGCCTCCGCCCACACCGACACGCTCGCCCAGTCGGTGACGATCCCGTCCGGCTGCTCGGCCACCCTGAGCTTCTATCTGCACATCGACACCGCCGAGACGACCACCTCGACGGCGTACGACACCCTCAAACCGCAGGTCCTCAACAGCGGCGGCACGGTGCTGTCGACCCTCGCCACCTACTCCAACCTCAACGCGGCCAGTGGCTACACCCTGCGCAGCTTCGACCTCAGCGCCTACGCGGGGCAGACGGTCACCGTCAAGTTCACCGGCGTCGAGGGCTCCGTGCTCCAGACGTCCTTCGTCATCGACGACACGGCGCTCAACGTGAGCTGAACCGTGGGCCGGACGGCGAGCGGCCCGGTCCCCTCCGAGGACCGGGCCCGCTTCCGGGTTATGACCTGTTGGAGCTCTTCGCCGTCGCGCCCGCACTCAGCAGCCCCAGGAACAGGGCCAGGGCGCCGATGATGATGTTGTTCAGCACGACACCGGCGTCAGGGCTGTCGCCGACGATCCACGGCGAGACGATCATCCAGATACCCATCGCGCACAGGGCCCCGCTGAGGCCGTACATGCGTTCGGGGGTGTTGGTGAAGCCGAGGGCCAGCAGACCGATCGCGATGCCCATGATCAGGTTGTGGGTCACGAGCGGGGGCTGGCTCGTCGTGTAGTGGAGGATCCAGGGGGATGCCGCGCAGTACAGACCGACGAGGAACACCGGTCCGTCCACGAGCGCCACATCGCGACCGCCGAGCATACGGGCGTACCGCGCCCGCATTTCGTGTACGTCAGGGTGACTGGAGATGTCACCTCTGGTGGGCGAGACGTTGGCCATGACTCGTCTCCTTCGACTGTGCAGGCCGTACCGCGTCCGACGCGGTGTGCGGTGAACGCCGCTTTATCCCATTCTGCTCTTACTTTTCCTTTATGTGTAGTTCGGTGACGCTGGGCTCCCCGTCCCGCACGGTGAGTGTCCCGCCCAGCTCGCGGGCCCGGCGCACGAACACGTCGTGCAGGTCCCGCGCGGCCAGCGGCACGGACTCCGCCCGGCGGCGCTGGAGCGTCAGCAGCACCTGGGTGGTGTCGTCCTCCGCGATCGGCCGGTGGGTGAGGATGCCCGCCCGTTCCAGCGGATCGCCGATCACGCTGAAGTCGGGCAGTACGGTCGCCCCGAGCCCCTCCGCGACCATCAGCTTGCCCATCTCGGCGCCGTCCGTGGAGTACGCGAAGGCCGCGCCGTCGCCGCCCATCAGCCGGTGCAGATAGCGGTGCATGACATAGCCGGCGCGCATCGCGATCAGCGGCCCGGCGAGCAGATCGGCCACCGACACCGACGGCCGGGCCGCCAGGGGACTGTCCGGACGTACGCACACCACGGGCCGTCCGCGCAGCAGTACGGTGCTCTCGAAACCGGCGGGCACGTCGTCGCCCTCCAGCTGGTTCACCAGGCCGAGATCGAAACCGCCCTCGGTGAGCCCCCGGTGGATCTCCGCCTGCTGTACGTCCACCACCTCGACCTGCGTCAGCTCGTGCGCCGCGCGGAACTCCCGGACGGCCGGGATGAGCAGCGGCACCGTCGCCGCGTTCACCGTGCCGACGCGCACCATCCGGCTGATGCGGTGCTGTTCGCCCGCCGCCGCCCTGAGCCGGTCCACCGCGTCCAGCACGTTGACGATGTGCGGCAGCAGCTCCCGGCCCTCCGTGCTCATCGTCGCCCCGGACCGTTTCCGCTCCAGCAGGTCGACCCCGAGTTCCCGTTCCAGATTGCGTACGGTCTCGCTCAACGCGGGCTGCGAGAGGCGGAGTTCCTCGGCCGCCCGGCGCAGCGAACCGAGCCGGGTGACGGCCGCGATGTATTCCAGCTGCTCTATGCGCACCGCAGCAGAATGCGGGCCGCCGGGCGGCCGGTTCAAGGGTTTCCCTGTCACGCCTTCGTGAAATCAGGTGGTCCGCGATACGAGACCGGTCGGGTTTTCCTTGACTGCCCTCTTCGGCGGCTGTCACGATCGAGGACATGAATAAGCGACTGGACCTCACGCGGCGACGGCACGTCGACCTCGCGCGCGTCTCCAGCGCCTCCTGTTGCACTGCGGCCTGATCCCCGACCCGATCCGCCGCGCCCTTTCCGCAACCGCCTGAAATCCAGCCGGATTTCGCTCCGGCCGGAATCGGCGTGCCCGGAAACGTCTAGCGCATTCCGCAACAGGAGTTCCGCATGTCCGCAGAGGCCGTTCCCGCAGAGCCCGTTCCGACAGAGCCCGTGAAATTCGCCTACTGGGTCCCCAACGTCAGTGGTGGACTCGTCACCAGCCGAATCGAGCAGCGCACCGACTGGGGTTACGACTACAACCGCGAACTCGCCGTCCTCGCCGAGAACAACGGTTTCGAGTACGCGCTCAGCCAGGTCCGCTACATGGCCAGCTACGGCGCCGAGTTCCAGCACGAGTCGACCAGCTTCAGCCTCGCCCTGCTCCTTGCCACCCAGCGCCTGAAGGTCATCGCCGCCGTCCACCCCGGGCTCTGGCACCCGGGTGTCCTCGCCAAACTGGGCGCCACCGCCGACCACTTGTCCAACGGCCGCTTCGCGGTGAACGTCGTATCCGGCTGGTTCAAGGGCGAGTTCACCGCCCTCGGTGAGCCCTGGCTGGAGCACGACGAGCGCTACCGCCGCTCCGAGGAGTTCATCCAGGCCCTCCGGCAGATCTGGACCGAGGACCACACCGAACTCGCCGGTGACTTCTACCGGTTGCGCGACTTCTCCCTCAAGCCCAAGCCCCTCAACACCCCCGAGCGCCCGCACCCCGAGATCTTCCAGGGCGGCAACTCCACCGCCGCCCGCGCCATGGCAGGCCGGGTCTCCGACTGGTACTTCTCCAACGGCAAGGACTTCGACGGAGTCACCGAGCAACTCGCCGACGTACGGGCCTCCGCCGCCCAAGTCGGCCGCCGCGCACCGAAGTTCGGCCTCAACGGCTTCCTGATCGCCCGCGACACCGAGGCCGAGGCCCGCGACACGCTCCGCGAGATCGTCGCGAACGCCGACCGGGAAGCCGTAGAGGGCTTCGGCGCGGCCGTGAAGCAGGCCGGACAGTCCGCAGCCGACGGCAAGGGCATGTGGCAGGACTCCACCTTCGAGGACCTCGTCCAGTACAACGACGGTTTCCGTACGGGCCTCATCGGCACCCCGGAACAGATCGCGGAGCGCATCGTCGCGTACAAGAGGCTCGGCGTCGACCTGCTGCTCCTCGGCTTCCTGCACTACCACGAGGAGGTCGAGTACTTCGGCAAGCGGGTGCTGCCGCTCGTGCGCGAGCTGGAGGCCCAACTGCCCGACGCCGCCCACGAGTCCGCGCCCGAGTCCGCGCCCGCCCAGGTCTGAGGAGGTCATCGAGATGAGCATCGCCACGCCCGCCGACTGGCGGACCCGCCCCGCCCCGCACACCGCCCAGGACTGGATCGCCCGCGCCACCGAGGTGGCCGCCGTCCTCGCCGAGGACGCCGCCGAACGCGACCAGGCCGGCGCGACCCCGCACGCCGAGGTCCGCCTCCTCAAGGACTCCGGCCTCGTCACCCTGCTCGGCCCCACGGAGCACGGCGGCGGGGGCCAGGACTGGCCCACCGCCTACCGGGTCGTCCGCGAGGTCGCCAAGGCCGACGGCTCCATCGGCCAGCTCCTCGGCTACCACTACCTCTGGAACTGGGCCGCCCGGTTGGTCGGCACCCGCGAACAGTGGGAGCACGTGGAGGCCGAGGCCGCCCGGGGCCAGTGGTTCTTCGGCGGGGCCGTCAACCCGCGCGACAAGGACGTCGTGGTCACCGAGGACGGCGACGACCTCCTCTTCACCGGCCGCAAGTCCTTCTCCACCGGCAGCAGGGTCTCCGACGTCACCGTCCTCGAAGGCATCCTGGAAGGCACCGACCAGCACGTCTTCGCGATCGTGCCCTCCGACTCCGAGGGCCTGACCTTCCACGACGACTGGGACAACATCGGCCAGCGCCTCACCGAGAGCGGCGGCGTCACCCTCGACCGGGTCCGCACACCGTGGTCCTCGGCCGCCGGATACGTCGGCAAGGAGTTCCGGCCGCGCACCTACAACACCCTCAACGTCCCCACCATCCAACTGGTGTTCGTCAACTTCTACCTCGGCATCGCGGGCGGCGCCCTGGACACGGCGGCCGGCTACACCCGCACCAAGTCCCGGTCCTGGCTGCACGGCGGACACGAGCGGGCCGTCGACGAGCCGTACGTCATCGACACCTACGGCGATCTGACCGCCAAGCTCTGGGCGGTCGAGGCGCTCGCCGACGCGGTCGCCGCCGAGGGGCAGCGGCTGCACGACGACCCCGACGCCGTCACCGCGAAGACGCGCGGCGACTTCGAGGTCAGGGTCGCCGCGGTCAAGGCCCGCGCCACCGATGTCGCCCTGGAGATCGCGAACCGGATCTTCGAGGTGACCGGCGCCCGCTCCACGGCGAGCAGCGAGGGACTCGACCGGTTCTGGCGCAACGTCCGCACCCACACCCTGCACGACCCCGTCGCCTACAAGCGGCGCGAGGTCGGCCGCTGGGTCCTCGAAGGCGAACTGCCCGAACCCACCTGGTACTCCTGACCACTTCCCCCGGGGTGGGCGCGCCCGGCCGCGGCGCCCCCCCCCCCCCCCCAGCGCCCCCCCCCCCGCCCACGTGATCCCCCTCACCCGCCCCCCGGGGGGCCCCCCGCCGGCGGGGGGCCACCCCGACCTCCGGATCGCCCCCGGAAAGCCTCCAGAAAGAGGACCCATGGCCACCGTCCTGTCCGTCTCCGGCAGCCCCTCCGTCTCCTCCCGCACCGGAAAGCTCCTGCGTCACCTCGACGCCCGGCTGACCGCACAGGGACACGAGGTGATCCCGCTCGACGTCCGCACCATCCCCGCCGAGGCGTTGCTCGGCGCCGACTTCAAGCACCCGGCGATCGTCGAGGCCACCGAACTGTTCGCGCGCGCCGACGGCGTCGTCGTGGGCACCCCGGTCTACAAGGCGTCCTACTCCGGCGTCCTCAAGGCCCTGCTCGACCTGCTCCCGCAGTACGCCCTCACCGGCAAGACCGTGCTGCCGCTGGCCACCGGCGGCTCCACCGCCCACGTCCTGGCCATCGACTACGCCCTGCGCCCGGTCCTCAACTCCATGGGCGCCGCCCACATCGTCCAGGGCTGGTTCACCCTCGACAAGGACATCACGGCCCACGAGGACGGCTCCATCGCCGTCGCCCCGGCCACCGCCCAGGCCCTCACCCAGGTCCTCGACCAGTTCTCCACCGCGCTCGGCCGCACCCCGCTCCTCGCCGCGGCGGTCTGATCCCATGACCGCGAAAGTCATCACCGACGACGTGGAGGCCCTGACCGTCGCGGCGGCCCTGGCGGACGAGTTCCGCACCGGGGCAGCCGCCCGGGACGCCGAACGGCGGCTCCCACGCGCGGAGTTGGACCAGCTCTCCGCCTCGGGACTGCTCGCGGTCACCGTGCCCGCCGAGCACGGGGGAGCGGACGTACGCCAGGAGACTCTCGCCGAGATCTTCCGCCTGCTCGCCTCGGCCGACGCGAGCCTCGCCCAGATCCCGCAGAGCCACTTCGCGTACGTCAATGTGATCCGCCGTCAGGGAACGCCGGAGCAACGGGAGTTCTTCTTCGCGGAACTCCTCGCGGGCCGACGGCTCGGCAACGCCCAGTCGGAGGCCGGGACGAGAGACCTCCAGGACATCCGCACCCGCCTGGGCCCGGGACCGGACGGTTCGTACGTACTGAACGGCGTCAAGCACTACGCGACGGGCGCCCTGTTCGCCGACTGGATACCCGTCCTCGCCCGCACCGAGGACGACAACCTCCAAGTGGCGTACGTCCCGCGCGACGCGCCCGGCCTCACGGTCGTGGACGACTGGGACGGCATGGGCCAGCGTACGACGGCCAGCGGCACCGTCCGGCTCGACGCGGTCCCCGTCCCCGCCGACCGGGTCCTCCCGCACCACCTCACCTTCCAGGTGCCCCAACTCCACGGCGCCGTCGCCCAGTTGCTGCACACCGCCATCGACGTCGGCATCGCCGGGGGAGCGCTCGCCGAGGCCGCCGAGTTCGTCCGGACCAAGAGCCGGCCCTGGTTCGAGAGCGGCGCCGAGACCGCCGCCGAGGACCCGCTGCTGATCCAGCGCTTCGGTGAACTCGCCGTCCAACTGCGGGCGTCCGAGGCGCTGCTGCGCGAGGCGGCCCGTACGGTGGACGCGGCCCGCGCCGACCTCACCGACGAGTCGGCGGCCGAGGCGTCCATCGCCGTGGCCGTCGCCAAGGCGCACGCGGCGACCACCGCAGTGGAGGTCACCGGCGCCCTCTTCGAGGTCGCGGGCACCCGCTCCGCCCTCAACTCCCTCAACCTGCACCGGCATTGGCGCGACGCCCGCACCCACACCCTGCACGACCCGGCCCGCTGGAAGGTCCAGCACATCGGCCGCTACGTCCTGAACGGCACGAAGCCGCCCCGCCACGGGCTGCTGTAACCCGCGACGGCCTGCCGCAACGCGACGACGTTCCCCGCGACGTTCCCGATCGGAGATCTTCGGTGTCCCTCACCTTCCACTGGTTCCTCCCCACCAACGGCGACAGCCGCCATGTCGTCGGCGGCGGCCACGGCACCCCGGCCACCGCCTTCGGACAGAACCGGCCGCCGACGGTCGCCTACCTGAGCCAGATCGCCCGCGCCGCCGAGGACCTGGGCTTCGTCGGCGCGCTCACCCCCACCGGCGCCTGGTGCGAGGACGCCTGGCTGACCACCGCCATGGTCAGCCAGCACACCGAACGCCTGAAGTTCTTGGTCGCCTTCCGCCCCGGCTTCGTCTCCCCGACCCTCGCCGCCCAGATGGCGTCCACCTTCCAGCGTCAGTCCGGCGGCCGGCTCCTCCTCAACGTCGTCACCGGCGGCGAGAGCCACGAGCAGAAGGCCTACGGCGACTTCCTCGACAAGGACGCTCGCTACCGCCGTACCGGCGAATTCCTGCAAGTCGTAAGGGAGTTGTGGGAGGGCAAGACGGTCGACCTGGCCGGCGAACACCTCCGCGTCGAGGACGCCAAACTGGCCCGTGTGCCCGATCCGATCCCCGAGGTGTACTTCGGGGGCTCCTCGCCCATCGCCGGTGAGGTCGCCGCCAAGCACGTCGACGTCTACCTCACCTGGGGCGAACCGCCCGCCCAGGTCGCCGAGAAGATCGCCTGGGTGCGGGGGCTCGCCGCCAAGCAGGGGCGCACCCTGCGGTTCGGCATCCGGCTGCACGTCATCACCCGCGACACCGCCGAGGCGGCGTGGGCGGAGGCGGACCGGATCCTCGCCGGGTTCGACCCGAAGACCGTACGGGAGATCCAGGCGGGGCTCGCGCGGAGCGAGTCGGAGGGGCAGCAGCGGATGCTCGCGCTGCACGGGGGCGGCAACCGGGACGGACTGGAGATCCATCCCAACCTCTGGGCGGGGATCGGGCTGGTCCGGGGTGGCGCGGGGACCGCGCTGGTCGGCAGCCATGACGAGGTCGCCGATCGGATCTCCGAGTACCACGCGCTGGGGATCGACGAGTTCGTGCTGTCCGGATATCCGCATCTGGAGGAGGCGTACTGGTTCGGGGAGGGGGTGTTGCCTCGGCTGGCGGCGCGGGGGGTGTGGCGGCATCCGTTCTCGGGGGCGGTGGCTGCGCCGGCCGCGCAGGTGCCGTTCGCTGGGTAGGTTCTTTGGCTGCGAGTGGGTGGGGGCTGGTCGCGCAGTTCCCCGCGCCCCTGGGAAGGTGCGCTTCGCGCTTCCTTCCCAGGGGCGCTGTCACTCTCCCAATGAGGCCAGGTGTGCCTCTCTCACGTCCGTCGTCTGGCCCTGGATCAGGAGGAACAGGCCCTCCCGGGCCAGGCGTTGGGCCGGGCTGGTCAGGTCCATCGAACGGCCGCCGCCGGCCACGATCCCCGCTGTCGTCGCCGTGCGCATCAGGTCGTAGGCGCGGGTCTTGAGGGTCAGGCGCTGGGCGATGTGCTCCTGGGGGCGGCGGTGGTCCGCCAGGGCGTATGCGTTGCGGCGGACCGCGTCCAGGCGGGTGCGCAGGGAGCGGGCCGTCGCCGTCGCGTCGGGGTGGGCTGCCAGGAGGTCCAGGGCCGCGTACGCCACCCCGAAGACGGCCGGACTCGTGTTGGTGGCCCGGGGGAGGTCGTCCAGGGCGAACTTCTCACGCGGGGTGCGCAGGACGATCGCCTCCTCCGGCAACCGCAGGCCCTTCAGCTCCAGGGAGACCGTACGGGCCGCCGTGAGCGCCGCCAGCCGCATGATCGGCGAGGCCCGCAGCCCCGACTGCTCGCGCGCGTCGGCGAAGGCGAACACCACCTCGTCCGTGTCGGTCAGCCCCGCGAGCAGCATTACGTCGTTCAGTCCCCAGCCCGTGTACCAGGGCACCGTCCCGTCGAAGCGCCAGCCCCCGCGCTCGTATCCCGCCCGTACCAGGACGCGCGGGAACGCCCGCAGATGCGCGTACGCGATGCCGGAAAGCAGCGCGCCCGTCGACAGCGGGCCCAACATGCGCTGCCGAACCGGGAACTGAGACTCCGTCAGCAGCTTCACCGGGGTGTGGTGCTGGGTCTGCACGAACCACGTCGAACAGCACGCCCCGGCCAGGATCTCGGCGACCTCCCGGGCCACCGAGGCGGGCGCCCCCGCACCCCCGTGGTCCCTCGGCGCGCTCACCCCGAGCAGCCCCGACCGCTTGATCGCCTTGATGCTGCTCACGGGCACGCCCTCCTGGTCGACCCGGCCGGCCTGCGGGGCGAGTACCTCGGCGGCGAGTCGGCGGGCTTCGAGGACGAGCGGGTGCGGAGTGACGGTCATGGACAAGATTCTCCCGGTGTCGAGGTGCGTTGTGTCTCTACAGCGGTGCTCCCTTCGTGTAGGAGATGGGGCAGAGCCGTGATGCCCAGGAGGACGCCATGAAGTACTACCTGCTCAGCGCGATGAAGCCGGTCGGCGAACCGTCCGCGCCCGAGACGATGGTCGAGATCAACCACCGGCTGACCGTCTTCCACGACGAGCTGCGCGAGGCCGGGGCCTGGGTCTTCGCGGGCGGACTGCACCGCCCGGACGCCGCGACCGTGCTGCGCCCCTTCGGCGACGAGGTCGAGGAGATCGAAGGACCCTACGCCGAGCACAAGGAGTTCCTCGGCGGGATCTGCCTGGTCATGGCCCCCGACCTCGACGCCGCCCTGGAGTGGGGCCGCAAGGCCGCCCTGGCGACCACTCTGCCGGTCGAGGTCCGCCCCTTCCTCGGCGAGGTCGACGACTGACGGGCCGACGCCATGGCAGCGGAGTCCCCTCCGGCTCGTACGATTCCGTCTCATACGATGTACGTACCCCCGGGACCGAGGAGCAGCAGGATGACCACACCTTCGCAGCGCCGGCCCCAGGATCTTCTGCGGCTCCTGACCAGAGCCGAGCGGCTGGCCGCGCGCCGCCTCCAGCCCGTCCTGGACGAGCACGGCTGCTCGCTCGACGCCTGGCGCGTGCTCGCCCTGCTCTCCGACGGCGCCGGTCACCACATGACCGCGATCTCCGAGGCCGCCTTCCTGCCGCCGCCGACCCTGACCCGGCTGGTCGACCACCTCGTCGACCAGAACCTCGTCCACCGGCGGGTCGACCCGCACGACCGCCGCCGCATCCTCGTCCACCTCACCCCGCGCGGCCAGGAGTACTGGCGCCGCCTCGACCGCGACGTCCGCACCGACTGGCCGCTGCTCAGCGACGGCGACGACGAACTCCTGCGCGCCCTGCTGGACCGCCTGGCCGTGACCCTCGACGGCACGACGGCACAGGTCTGACGCCGACACGTGCGGTGACGGACAACTGCGTACGGTTATCTTCGTGTATGGGGAATTTAATTTGCCGCATCCTGGTTGTGCGCACTGAGACGACCGTGTGAATCCATCATGAGCGAGGCACCGTGAACCACCCCACGCCCACCGAGCAGCCCGCCGACATCGTGGCGCGGCTGCGCGCCACCTTCCGTACGGGCCGTACCAAGCCCGTCGAGTGGCGCAAGGGACAGCTCGGCCGCCTGCGCGAACTCCTCACCGAGCACGGCACGGACGTGGCCGCCGCGCTCCACGCGGACCTCGGCAAGAGTTCGACCGAAGCCTTCCGCACGGAGATCGACTTCACGATCCGCGAGATCGACCACACCCTCGACCACCTCGACGGCTGGCTGAGCCCCGAACCCGCGCCGGTCCCCGAGCGACTCGGCGCCGACGCCACCGCCTGGACGCAGTACGACCCGCTGGGCGTCGTCCTCGTCATCGCACCCTGGAACTACCCGGTCCAGCTGCTGCTGACCCCGGTCGTCGGCGCGCTCGCCGCAGGCAACGCGGTCGTCGTCAAGCCGAGCGAACTGGCCCCCGCCACCTCGGAGATCGTCGCCCGGCTGCTGCCGCAGTACCTGGACGCGGACGCCGTCGCCGTCGTCGAGGGTGGGGTCCCGGAGACCACCGCCCTGCTCGCCGAGCGCTTCGACCACATCTTCTACACCGGCAACGGCACCGTCGGCCGGATCGTGATGCGCGCCGCCGCCGAGCACCTCACCCCGGTCGCCCTCGAACTCGGCGGCAAGTCACCGGCGTTCGTCGACACCGGCATCGACGCGGACGTCGTCGCCGACCGGCTGGTCCGGGGCAAGTTCCTCAACGCCGGCCAGACCTGCGTCGCCCCCGACTACGTCCTCACCGACCCGGAGACCGCCGCCGCGCTGGAGCCCGCGCTCGCCAAGGCCGTCGAGAAGCTGTTCGGCACGGACCCGGCCACCTCCACCGAGTACGGCCGGATCGTCAACGAACGGCACTTCGACCGGCTCGCCGGACTCCTCGACTCGGGGCGTGTCGTGACCGGCGGCGCCAAGGACCGTACGACCAAGTACATCGCGCCGACCGTCCTCGCCGACGTCGACCCCGCCTCGCCCGTGATGGCCGAGGAGATCTTCGGTCCGATCCTGCCCATCGTCACCGTGGACGGGCTCGACGAGGCGATCGGCTTCATCAACGACCGCGACAAGCCGCTCGCGCTGTACGTGTTCACCGAGTCCGGCACGACCCGGGAGCGCATCGCCGACGAGACGTCCTCCGGCGCCGTCGGCTACGGCCTGCCGCTCGCGCATCTCACCGTCTCCGACCTGCCGTTCGGAGGAGTCGGGGAGAGCGGGATGGGCAGTTACCACGGCCGCTACTCGATCGAGACGTTCAGCCACCGCAAGGCGCTGCTGGCGAAGCCGCTGAGCTGACTCGCGCTCATTCTTCGCGGAACTCCTGTTGTTCCTTGGTCTGTTGGCTGGTCTATACCCTTGACTGGTCCAGACCAAGGGAGTTGAGTGTGCCTCCACACCCCCCACCACGGCCGCCCCACGCCGTGGCCGGCTGAGGCCGGCACGTGCGCCAAGGGCCTGCTCCGCGCTGCCCTCGGGCGGGAACGGCCGTGCTCCGCGAAGGAGTTGACCCTGTGTCGAGGCGCCGTATCTCCGCACTCCTGACCGCACTCGTCCTCGGAACCGCCGCGCCGGTGCTCATGCCGGCGCCGAGCGCGTCCGCCGCCGCGTGTTCGAGCTACCCGGCCTGGGTGGCCGGCAAGGCCTACGTCACCGGCAACATCGTCCGCTACACGGACGGCAAGGCGTACATCGCCGAGCACGACAACCCGGGCTACGACCCGACCATCAGCACCTGGTACTGGGAGCCGTACGCGTGCGACGGCTCGACGGTACCCTCCGGATTCGTGGTCTCCGAGGCGCAGTTCAACCAGATGTTCCCGAGCCGGAACTCCTTCTACACGTACAGCGGGCTGACGGCCGCGCTGAGCGCCTATCCGGCGTTCGCGAAGACCGGCAGCGACACCGTGAAGAAGCAGGAGGCGGCGGCGTTCCTCGCCAACGTCAACCACGAGACCGGCGGGCTGGTCCACATCGTGGAGCAGAACACCGCCAACTACCCGCACTACTGCGACTGGAGCCAGCCCTACGGCTGCCCGGCGGGCCAGGCGGCCTACTACGGGCGCGGTCCGATCCAGCTCAGCTGGAACTTCAACTACAAGGCCGCCGGTGACGCGCTCGGCCTCAACCTGCTGGGCAACCCCTGGCTGGTGCAGAACGACGCGGCCGTCGCCTGGAAGACCGGCCTGTGGTACTGGAATACCCAGTCGGGACCCGGCACGATGACCCCGCACAACGCCATGGTCAACCAGGCCGGCTTCGGACAGACCATCCGGTCGATCAACGGCTCACTGGAGTGCGACGGGAAGAACCCCGCCCAGGTCCAGAGCCGCGTCACCGCCTACCAGCGCTTCGCCTCGATCCTCGGCGTCGGCCCGGGCGGCAACCTCTACTGCTGACGGCGGCAGCCCCCTCGCTGCGGAGAGTGAGAACGCCGCTCTCCGCAGCGGTGGCAGTGACAGCGGCAGTGGCGGTTCAGGCGCCCGAGATTCCGCCGAGGCAGAACTGCCACACCTCGTCGGCGGTCACAGGGTGGGCGTGGCTGTCCGAGGGGACGCCGTTGGCCTGGGCGGCGAACATGACCGTCTGCATGACGAGCGCCGCCAGCCGCCTGGGCTTGTCCGCGTGGATGCTGCCCGCCTCGGCCGCCTGCTCCAGAAGCTCTGTGAACAGGGTCAACAGGGGCAGGTGCGCGGTGGCCACCTGCGCCGGGTGCTTGACCAGCAGTTGGAGGGCGAAGTCACTGAACAGGGGGCGCTGGACACCGGGGTTGGGCAGCGACTGCTCGAACAGCATCTCCACCGCGATGCGCAGGCGGGGCAGCGGCTCCCCGGCGCCGGAGGTGGCCTCGCGGATCTCGACCGCCGACGTCGACAGGGCGTCCTCGAACAGGGCGAGCAGCAGCTCGTGCTTGCCGTCGAAGTGCTGGTAGAAGCTGCGCAGCGACTGCTTCGAGCGGTCGACGACCTCCTGGACGGTGAAGTCGGTCGTCCCCTTCTCCGCGATGAGCTCCTGCGCCGCGTCCAGGAAGCGCTGAACGCGTTGCTCGGCACGCTGTTTCGCGGCGCGGGTGGAACGCTCTACGGCGCGCTGGCGCCAGGCTGGCTCTTCGGGGATGGCGGTCACGCGTAGAACGATACTGCACTCCAGCGGTAATCAGTCGAAGCTCCCTACCGAATCACGCACCGCAACTTTCGAGACCCTTACTTGCATGGAATGAGAATGTTATTCTCACCCGCATCGAGTCGTCGAGACGAGGGTCGGCTGACATGGCATGGGACTTTTCCACCGAGCCCGAGTTCGAGGAGAAGCTGGAGTGGATCAGGCGCTTCCGCGCCGAGCGCGTGGACCCACTGGACCTCCTCTACCCCGACCGCGCCTACCATCCCCTCGACGACGAGACCGGCCCGATCGTCCGCTCGCTCAAGCGGCAGGTCCGCGAACAGGGCCTGTGGGCCCCGCACTTGGGCCCCGAACTGGGCGGACGCGGCTTCGGCCAGGTCAAGCTGGCCCTCATCAACGAGATCCTCGGCACGTCGAGCTGGGCCCCCGTCATCTTCGGTACGGCGGCCCCCGACACCGGCAACGCCGAGATCATCGCCCGCTACGGCACCGACGACCAGAAGGCCCGCTACCTCCAGCCGCTGCTGGAGGGCGAGTGCTTCTCCTGCTTCTCGATGACCGAGCCGCAGGCCGGGGCCGACCCGAAGATGTTCACCACCCGGGCCGAGCGCGACGGCGACGACTGGGTCATCACCGGCCGCAAGTACTTCTCCTCCAACGCCCGCACCTCGAAGTTCGTCATCGTGATGGCGGTGACCGACCCGGACGTCAGCCCGTACAAGGGCATGTCGATGTTCCTGGTCCCGAGCGACACCCCCGGCATCCGGATGGAACGCAACGTCGGGCTGCTCGGCGAGGGCCCCGAGGACGGCATGCACGCGCTGATCGCGTACGACGGCGTCCGCGTCCCCGGTGACGCGCTGCTCGGCGGCGAGGGCCAGGCGTTCGCCATCGCCCAGACCCGGCTCGGCGGCGGACGCGTCCATCACGCGATGCGGGTCGTCGGGCAGTGTCAGCGGGCGCTGGACATGATGGCCGAGCGTGCCCTGTCCCGCGAGACACAGGGCAGCCGGCTCGCGGACAAGCAGCTGGTGCAGGCCGATCTCGCCGACTCCTACGCCCAGTTGACCCAGTTCCGGCTGATGGTCCTCTACACGGCCTGGCAGATCGACCAGTACAACGACTACAAACGCGTCCGCAAGGACATCGCGGCGATCAAGTTCCTGACGCCGAAGGTGCTGCACGACGTCGTCTACCGCTCGATGCATCTGCACGGCGCCCTCGGCGTCTCGAACGAGATGCCCTTCGCCGACATGTGGACCGGCGCGGCCGTCATGGCCGTCGTCGACGGACCGACGGAGGTCCACAAGATCACCGTGGCCCGCGATCTCCTGCGCGGCTACGAGGCCACCCCCGGACTCTGGCCCACCCAGCATCTGCCCGCACGCCGGGAGTGGGCCCGCAAGCAGCTGGAGAACCTGTGAACACCGAGTCGCTCGCCCGCTGGCTGGACGGCCAGGACATCGCCCCCGGCGAACCCGTCGAGATCTCCCTCATCTCCGGGGGCACCTCCAACGACATCTACGAAGTCCGGCGCGGCGACCGCCAGTTGGTCCTGCGCAAGCCACCGGAGAAGGTCCCGCCGGGCCGCAACGAGACCATGCTGCGCGAGTTCCGCGTGCTGAACGCCCTGAACGGGACGGACGTCCCACACCCGGAGGCAGTCGCGGTGTGCGAGGACACCGACGTCATCGGATCCTGCTTCTACCTCATGGGCCATGTCGACGGCTGGTCGCCGATGAACGTCGAGGGCGGCTGGCCCGAACCCTTCAAGAGCGACCTCTCCCTACGCCCGGGCCTGGCCTACGAGTTGGTGGAGGGCATCGCCCGGCTGGGCAATGTCGACTGGCGGGCACAGGGGTTGGAGGGCTTCGGGCGTCCCGACGGCTTCCACGACCGCCAAGTGGACCGCTGGCAGGCCCACTTGGCCAAGTTCAAGTTCCGCGAGATACCCGGACTCGACACGGCCGCCGAGTGGCTGCGCGCCCACCGGCCCAGCCACTGGACCCCGGGCATCATCCACGGCGACTACCAGTTCGCCAACGTCATGTTCCAGCACGGCGCACCCGCGCGCCTCGCCGCCCTCGTCGACTTCGAGATGGCCACCGTCGGCGACCCGCTCCTCGACCTCGCCTGGGTGATCATGGGCTGGCCGAACGCCGACGAGGACCGCACCCAGAAGGGGTACGTCAGCTACGAGGGCATGCCTGACCGCGCCGACCTCCTGGAGCACTACGCCAAGGTCAGCGGCCGGGACGTCAGCGAGATCGACTACTACGTTGTGCTGGCCCGCTTCAAGATGGCCATCGTCCTCGAAGGGGGCTACGCCCGACACGTCAAGGGCGAGGGCGGCAACCCGAAGATGGCCTTCTACGGCGACACGGTCCTGACGATGGCCGCCCAGGCCGCCGAACTGGCCGCGACGACCCGGCTATGAGAGCCGCCCGCTGTCACACCCTCGGCGGCCCGGTGGTCGTGGAGGAGATCCCCGAGCCGCAGGGCGAAGTGCTGGTGGATGTGGCGTACGCGGCGGTGAACTTCGCCGACGTGCTGGTGATCGAGGGCGCCTACCAGGTGAAGGCCGAGGTGCCCTTCACCCCGGGGAGCGAGTTCGCGGGCGTGGTCGCCCGGGACGGACACGGCTTCCGCACCGGCGACCGGGTCTTCGGCTCCACCTTCGTCGGCGCCTTCGCCGAACGCGTCGCCGTCCCCGCCACCAGCGTCCACCACATCCCCGACGCCGTGCCCATGGAACGCGCGGCGGCCTTCGGCGTCTCGCACGCCACCGCCTTCAACGCCCTGCGCCTGGTGGCCGATGTGCAGGAGGGCGAGCGGGTGGCGGTGCTCGGGGCCGCAGGTGGGGTCGGCCTCGCCGCCGTCGAACTCGCTCTGCTACTGGGCGCGGAGGTGATCGCGGTCGCGTCGAGCGAGGAGAAGCGTGCCGCCTGCGCGAAGGTCGGCGCTCAGACCGTCCTGCCGTACGACGGCCTGAAACGGGCCTTGCAGGAGGCGGGCGGTGCCGATGTCGTCGTCGACCCGGTCGGCGGGCCGCACTCCGAGCAGGCGCTGCGCGGGATGCGCTGGGGCGGCCGGTTCGTGAACGTCGGGTTCGCGAGCGGGGAGATCCCGAGCATCCCGCTGAACCTGGCGATGCTCAAGGGCGTCACGATCCACGGCTTCGACTTCGGCGGCTGGGCCCGGCACGACCGGGAGGCGCTGGTCGCCGCCCGCACCGAACTGCACCGACTGTTCGCCGAGGGGGTCATCAGCCCTCGTATCCATGCCGTTTATCCGCTCGACGAGGTCACAGCCGCGCTGCGGCTCGGCCGGGGTGCCATCGGCAAGGTTCTTCTGGAGGTCGCGCGTGGAGTTTGAATTCGACGAGGACCAGCGGATGCTGCAACGCCTGGTCCGCGAGACGGTGGCCAAGTCGCGCGCCCTGCCCGAGGAACAACTCTGGTCCACCTATCTGGAGTTGGGGTGGCTGGAGGCCCCTCCGGTCGAACTGGCGATCATCCTGGAGGAGTTGGGGTACGCCGCCGATCCGACGCCCTTCCTCGCCACGGCCACCTGGTTCGCTCCGCTGGCCGGACGGCTCCCGAACGGCTCGGGGACGGCCGTCTTCGACGGCGTCGGGGAGTTCGTCCTCGATGCGGACCGGGCGGACGAGATCGCCCTTCTCACGGCGGACGGTGTGGTCGTACGGGAGGGCGCCGAGGTGCGTGCCGAGCGGGTCGCCGTCTTCGATCCAACTATCCACGTGGCTCGGGTCGAGCAGAGTGAACTCGTCGCCGGTGTGCCGGAGTTGGCGTTGATGGGGCTGGCCATCTCGACCGTCGGCAGCTGTCGGCGCATCCTCGATCTGGTCGTCGCGCATGTGAAGCAGCGGCAGCAGTTCGGGGTGGCCATCGGGTCCTTCCAGGCGGTCAAGCACAAGGCCGCCGACATGTACGTCGCGATCGAACGGGCCCGTGCGCTCGCCCTCTACTCCGCCCTCACCATCGCCGAGGACGCCCCGGAGCGGGCGCGGGCCGCCGCGATGGCCAAGGCGGCGGCGGGGGAGTGCCAACGCCTGTGCTTCCAGAGCGGGTTCCAGCTCTTCGGCGCGATGGGCTACACCTGGGAGAACGAACTCCAGATCCACCTCAAACGGGCCAAGGCCGGTGACCTGCTCCTTGGCACGGCGGCCGTGCACAGGAAGGCGCTGCTGGTATGAGACTCGCCGCCGATCCCGAGATCGAGGAGTTCCGGGCCGAGTTCGCCGCCTTCCTCGACGCCAATCTGCCCACCGCCGAGGAGGCCGTGCCTCGAGCCAAGTCCAGCGCGGATGTGCCTCCTTGGGCGCGCGAGTGGCAGCGCAAGCTGTTCGACGCGGGCTGGCTGGTGCCCGGCAATCCGCCCGAGTACGGCGGACGGAACGCCTCCCTGCCTCAACTGCTCGCCCACGCCGAGGAGTTGTCCCGGCGCCGGATCTACCACAGCTTCAACCCGCAGGGCGTCGGCATCATCGCCGCCTCGATCCTCAGCTTCGGTACCGAGGAGCAGAAGCAGCGGTGGGCCGCGCCCATCCTGCGTGCGGACATCACGGCCGCCCTCGGCATGAGCGAGCCGGGCGCAGGGTCCGACCTCGCCGGGCTGCGTACACGGGCTGCCCTGGAGGGCGACCACTTCGTCGTCAACGGGCAGAAGGTGTGGACATCGGGGGCGCATGACGCGGACGTACTGCTCACCTTCGTACGCACCGATCCGACCGCGCCCAAGCACAAGGGCATCAGCGTTCTGCTGATCCCCACCGACACCGAGGGCGTGGTCAGGCGGCCCTTCGGGTCCATCGCCCACCCCGACGACTTCGACTTCAACGAGGTGTTCTTCACTGACGTCCGGGTGCCCAAGGAGAACCTGATCGGCCCGCTCAACGAGGGCTGGAAGGTTGCCAACGGCTCGCTCGGGCACGAGCGGACCCTGCTCTGGCTGAGCTACGCCGAGCGACTTGAGGACCTGATCCGGGACGCGGCCTGTGACGAGGAGTGGTACGCCACGCTGCTCATGGACTTCCAGGCGCTGAAGTTGCTGGGTTACCGGCAGCTCGGCGCCGACCGGAACCCGGCCGAGGTGTCCGTGCTCAAGCTGTTCGGCTCGGAGGCCGTGCAGAACGCCACCCTGCGCGCGCTGGAGGCGCACGGTACCGAGTCCCTGCTCCACCCCGCCTCGACCGCCGCGCACTTCCACATGAACATGGAGGTGTTCTCGTCCAGTTGGTTCGAGCGGTACGCGCGCAGCTTCGGCGGGACCATCGCCGGCGGCACCTCCGAGATCCAGCGCAACATCATCGCCGAGCGCATCCTCGGCCTGCCCAGATAGCCGCCGGGACCGATGACCGACAGAGGGAGCACGCGGATGGACCAGATTCTGTACGAGGTCAAGGACCGGGTCGCGGTCATCACGCTCAACCGGCCCGAGGTCGCCAACGCCCAGACCATGTCGCTCCTCGACGATCTCGACGACGCCTGGAGCCGGGCGGCGGCCGACGAGGACGTACGCGTGATCGTGCTGCGTGGCAACGGGCGGCACTTCTCCGCCGGGCACGATCTCAAGGACCGCTGGCCGGGCCCGAAGGAGATCACCCTGGAGTGGATCTACAACGCGGAGAGCCGCCGCTATCTCGAATACACCCTGCGCTGGCGGAACATACCGAAGCCGTCGATCGCCGCCGTGCAGGGCAAGTGCATCGCGGGCGGGCTCATGCTCTGCTGGCCCTGCGATCTCATCGTGGCCGCCGAGAACGCCGAATTCTCCGACCCCGTCGTCCACATGGGCATCGGGGGCGTCGAATACCACGGCCACACCTGGGAGTTGGGCGCCCGCAAGGCCAAGGAGATCCTCTTCACCGGGCGAGCCGTCACGGCGGCCGAGGCGGAGAAGGTCGGCATGGTCAACCAGGTCGTCCCGCTCGACGAACTCGACGCGGCCACCATGGACCTGGCCGACCGCATCGCCCAGATGCCGCCCTTCGGGCTCCGGCAGGCCAAGCGGGCGGTCAACCAGAGCCTCGATGTGCAGGGCTTCTACGCGGCCGTCCAGTCGGTGTTCGACATCCACGAGACGGGGCACGGCAACGCGCTGAGCGTGAGCGGGTATCCGGTGCTGACCCGGCTTGAGGGCATGAAGGAGCACATCAAGAGCCAGTAGCCGTGCGGGAGTTCAGCCGGGCCTAGTACGTGAACAGGGCCGCTCGGCGGGGGTGGGCGTACCCCGCCGAGCGGCCCTGTTCTGCCCTGTTCACGCGGCTCGTGTCATGTCCGCTCGTCGCGGTAGACCTTGCCCCCCTTCATCACGAACCGCACGTCGGCCAGTACCGACATGTCCTCAAGCGGGTTGCCTGGTACGGCGATCAGGTCGGCCAGGAGGCCCTCCGCGATCCGCCCCCGATCGTCCGCGTCGATCAGCTCGGCCGCGTTGACCGTTGCCGCCCGCAGCACCTCCAGCGGCTCCATGCCCCGCTCGACAAGCGCGACCATCTCCTGGGCGCCCTTCCCGTGCGGGATCGCCGGCGCGTCCGTGCCCACCGCCATCCGGACGCCCGCCTTCGCCGCCCTCGCGACGACCGACCGGGCGTGCGGGAAGACCTCGGCGGCCTTGGCGCGCAGCTCGGGCGCCGCCCGGGACACGTCCATGCCGTCGATCAGCGCGGTCGTCGGGACGAGGAAGGTGCCGCGTTCCGCCATCAGCGCGATGGTGTCGTCGTCCAGCAGGAAGCCGTGCTCGATGCAGTCGATGCCCGCCTCGACCGCCGAGCGGACCGCGTCGGCGCCGTGCGTGTGCGCGGCCACCTTGAGCCCGCGCCGGTGCGCCTCGTCGACGATGGCCCGCAACTCCGCGTCGGAGTAGTGCTGCGCGCCGGGCGTGCCCGTATGGGACATGACACCCCCGGACGCGCAGACCTTGATGAGCCGAGCCCCGTGCTTGATCTGGTACCGCACGGCCTTGCGCACCTCGTCGACCCCGTTGGCGACGCCCTCCTCCAGGGAGAGCGGCATGATGCCGGGGGCCAGCGCGCCGAACACGCTCGGGTCCAGATGACCGCCGGTCGGGGTGATGGCGTGCCCGGCCGGGATGATCCGGGGCCCCTCGATCCAGCCGGCGTCCACGGCCTTCGCGAGGGCGACGTCCAGCAGGTAGCCGCCGGTCTTCACGAACAGCCCGAGGTTCCTGACCGTGGTGAAGCCCGACCGCAGGGTGCGCCGGGCGTTGCCCACGGCCCGCAGCATCCGCAGCGGTGGATCGTCCTGGACCATGGACAGCACCGGGGTCTCGCCCCGGCCGCCCATCAGGAGGTTGACCTCCATGTCCATCAGGCCGGGCAGCAGGGTGACGTCTCCCAGATCGAGTACGTCACCCCCGGCGCCCGCCGGTCCGATCCGGTCGCCGTCGATGTGGACGAGTCCGGGTTCCTCGAACTCCCCGGTCTCGACGTGCAGTACACGTGCCGCCCTGAGCGTGACCACGACCGGTCAGACCTTGGGCTCGACGACGAGGTCCATGTAGGCCGCCCCGCTGTCCGGCACCCGCGCCTGCTTCCACACCTCGACCGGGAACGACACGTTCACCAGCGAGAACATCAGCAGGAGCAAGTTGCGCTCCGGCTCCGGGAGTTCGTCGAGAGGGAACTTGTCGAGGTGGTCGGAGGCCTGCTCCAGGAGCGGGAACGCCACGTCGTAGAAGGCCTGCATCTCCTCCATCGAGCTGGCCAACCGCTTGCTGTAGCGCTCCCGTTCGGTCTCCAGGACCCAGGCCGTGAACGGTTCGAGAACCGCGAACTCACTGGGCAGCATCGGTGTGCTCCTTGACGCGGTCGGCGACGGTCTTGTGCAGATGGCGGAGCAGCAACTCCTGGTCGCAGAGCGGGAATTCGGTCACGACCCGGCTCTTGAGCATCGTCTGCGTGGCTTCCAGGGTGTTGCCGTCCTGGAGGGCGTACTCCTTGAACGTCACCGCCGTCAGCTCCTGCTTGAGCCGCTCGCGGGCCGTCTTGGCGGGCACGAAGTACAGGTTGGCCTCGAAGATGTGCCGGTCCACCGCCGTCGGCCAGTAGTGGTAGGTCAGGTACCAGCCGGGCTTCCAGATCAGCAGCGTCATGTTGGGGAAGAACTCGAAGGAATCGTTCCCCCAGGCGCGGTGTCCGCCCGGGTTGAGGCCCGGGGGCAGGGGGTCGAGCCCCTCGATGTCGGGGGCCTCCCAGGGGCCGAACAGGCCGCTGCGCAGGACGCGTTCGATGGGCTTGACGATGCTCAGGTCCTTGGGCGGGGACATGCCTCCCCAGGACGAGATCATCGAGTGGGGACTGTGGATCTCGTAGTGCAGGGCCTCGTACCCGACGTTGAAGAGCTTGTCCGCCTCGTCCTTCACCGCCTGCTTCATGTGCAGGACGGGGGCGTGGTAGAACTCCGCGAACGCGTCGATGAACAGCTTCCAGTTGCTGCCGATCTCGGCCTTGTAGGTGAAGACCTCGGTCATCTCGTGGAAGGGGTAGCCCTCCAGGCCCTTGGCGAACTCGCCGAGGTACTCCTTGAGCGGCTGGGCGTTCGGGTCGAGGTTGACGAAGACGAACCCCTCCCAGACCTCGCAGCGGACCGACTTGAGGCCGTAGTCCGACTTGTCGAGGTCGAAGAACTCCTGCTCCTGCTGGACGAAGGTCAGTTCGCCGTCGAGGCCGTAGCGCCAGGCGTGGTACTTGCAGGTGAACTGACGGCAGGTGCCCTTCACCTCCTCGCCCGGGAAGTCGTTCCACACCAGCTTGTTGCCGCGGTGCCTGCAGAGGTTGTGGAAGGCGCGGATCTCCTTGTCCCGGCCCCGCACGATGATCAGCGAGGTGTCCACGACCGCCAGTTCCTTCGTGAAGTAGCTGCCGGTCTTCGGCAGTTGCTCCACGCGCCCGACGTTCAGCCAGGTCCGCTTGAAGACGGCCTCCCGCTCGGCCTCGTAGTACGCGGGGTCGATCGAGTCCTCGTAGTTCACCGGACTCGTGCCCAGCTCGGGGTACTGCTCGGTCCAGCTTCCGGCCGCCGGCTTGGCGAAGTGTGGCATGATCACTCCCTTCTCCGTAATGAGAATAGCATTCTCATTCTTGGTTATTGAAGTTCTCGTCAGGGATTCCTGGGTCCGGCTCCACCTCGAAGGTGTTGAAGGCGGTGGCCAGCAGGCCGTACGTGCCCACCGTGAACACCAGGTCCATGAGCTGCCGGTCGTCCAGATCGGCCGCGAGCGCCTCGTAGGTCGCGTCGGACAGCCGCGAGTCCGACTCCAGTTCGTCCACCGCCCGGTTGAGGGGGGTGGGAGCGCCGGTGCGGACCTGGTCGATCTCCTCGTCGGTGATCCCGGCCCGGCGGGCGATCTGCACGTGCTGCGTCCACTCGTACCGGCAGCGCCGCCGCCAGGCCACCCGCAGGACGGCCAGTTCGCGGGTGCGCTTCGGCAGGGTCGAGTCGACCAGCAGGTACTTGTTGAACTCCAGGAAGGCCCGGGCCAGTTCGGGGTGCCGGGCCAGCAGCCCGAGCGCGTTGGAGTGCGGTTTGCGGGCGTCGGGGGCCGAGGCGCCCAGCGCCTCCATGTACTCGGCGTACGGGAGCGGGGTGACGCGGCGCGTGCGGTTCACGTGTTGCGCCCGCCGTTCACGCCCAGGATCTGGCCGGTGATGTACCCGGCCTCCTCCGACGCCAGGAACGCGCAGGCCGCGGCGATGTCCTCGGGGCGCCCCACCCGTCGTACGGGAGTGCGCTCGATGTGTTCCTCGACCGTCCCGCCGAGCAGTTCGCGCGACTCCGCCTTGCGCAGCATGGGCGTGTCGATGAAGCCGGGCGGCACCGCGTTGACGGTGATGCCGGCCGGGCCCAGTTCGAGTGCGAGCGCCTTGGTGAGGCCGTTGACCGCCGACTTGGCCGCGACGTAGTGCGTCATGAACTGCTGCCCGGACTGTGCGCTGGAGGAGGAGATGTTGACGATCCGGCCCCAGCCGGCCGCCAGCATGTCGGGCAGCACGGCCTGGGTGCAGTGGAAGACGCCGTTGAGGTTGATGTCGATGATCCGCTGCCAGGCTTCGAACGTCAGATCCTGGAAGCGCTTGTAGCCGGCTATCCCTGCCGCGTTGACCAGGACGGTGACCGGCCCGAGCCGCTCCCGGACGGCGGCCAGCGCCGCGTCCACCTGGGCCCGGTCGGTGACATCGGCGATCTGGGCGAACGCCGGGGCCGAGTCGGAGGGGTTCAGGTCGAGGGTCGCGACCTGGTAGCCGTCCGTCTTCAGCCGCTCGGCGACGGCCAGGCCGATGCCGGAACCGCCGCCGGTGACGACCGCTGTCCTCGTCGTGTCGATCATGTAGATCTCCCTTCGGAACGGGATCGGTAGGGGATCGGTACGGGACATTCTCACGTTCGAGTGGTTGATTTGCTGAAAGTGAGAATGTAGTTTCCGCCACATTGGAGCAAGCCGCCCCATCCGAGCAAGGAGACAGGATGCGGTTCCAGGACAAGGTGGCGATCGTCACCGGCGCGGGACAGGGAATCGGCGAGGACTACGCACGGGCGCTGGCCGCCGAGGGAGCCCGGGTCGTCGTCGCCGAGATCAACGAGGAGCAGGGGAAGCGCGTCGCCAAGGACATCGACGGGGCGATCTTCGTCAGGGTCGACGTCGGGGACCCCGAGTCTGCCGAGGCACTGGCCGCCGCCACGGTCGCGGAGTTCGGCCGGATCGACTACCTGGTCAACAACGCCGCGATCTACCACAGCATGAAGCGCGAGGGCCTGACGACGATCGACCTGGGCTACCTCAACCACTTCATGCAGGTGAACCTGATGGGCGCCCTGTACTGCACCCGGGCGGTCGTCCCGCACATGACCGAGGGCGGCGCGATCGTCAACCAGTCGTCCACCGCCTCCTACATGGCCTCCGGCTACTACGGGCTCGCCAAGGCCGGCATCAACCACCTCACCGCCTCCCTCGCCGCCGAACTCGGCGGTCGGAAGATCAGGGTCAACGGGATCGCGCCGGGGCCGACGGACACCGACGCCACCGCCACCGTCGTACCGAAGGAGCACCAGGACGCGATGGCGCAGCGGCTGGCGCTCGGGCGGATGGGGCAGCCCGGCGACCTGACCCCGACCGTGCTGTTCCTGCTCTCCGACGCCGCGGGCTGGCTCACCGGACAGGTCGTCGCCGTCGACGGCGGCCAGGGGGTGCGGCTGTGAGGCGGCAACTCGGCTACGTACAGGGGGTCTTGCGGTGAAACGGCTGCTCATCGACGGACAACTCGTCGAGACCGAGCGCACCTTCCCCTCGCTCAACCCCGCCACCGGTGAGGTCCTCGACCAGGCCCCCGACGCCACGGTCGCCCAGACGGAGGCCGCCGTCGCCGCCGCCCGCCGGGCCTTCGACACCACGAGCTGGGCGACCGACGTCCAGTTCCGCATCCGCTGTCTCGACCAGCTCCACCAGGCACTCACCGACCACCTCGAAGAGCTGCGCGAGCTGACGATCGCCGAGGTCGGCGCACCCCGCATGCTCACCTACGGGCCTCAACTCGACGACCCGGTCAAGCTGGTGCGCTTCTACGCCGACCTGCTGCGCAAGTACCCCCTGACCGAGGAACTCGGCGAGGTCGAGATCCGGGGCCAGCGGCACCGGCGCTGGGTGGAGAAGGAGGCCGTCGGGGTCGTCGCCGCGATCACCGCGTACAACTACCCGAACCAGCTGGCCCTCGCCAAGCTCGCCCCCTCGCTCGCCGCGGGCTGCACGGTCGTCCTCAAGGGCGCCCCTGACACCCCGCTGACCACCCTGTTCCTCGGTGAACTGATCGCCGAGCACACGGACATCCCGGCCGGTGTGGTCAACGTGCTGACCTCCACCTCCGTCGAGGCCGCCGAGGTGCTCACCACCCACGCCGACGTCGACATGGTCTCCTTCACCGGGTCCACCGCGACCGGCCGGCGGATCATGGAGGTCGCGAGCCGGACCGTGAAGAAGGTGTTCCTGGAACTCGGCGGCAAGTCCGCGATGATCGTCCTCGACGACGCCGACTTCACCACCGCCGCCATGTTCGCGGCCGGCACCATCTGCTCCCACTCCGGCCAGGGTTGCGCGCTCACCACCCGGCTCCTCGTGCCCCGGGCCCACCACGACGAGATCGTCGAGAAGGTCGCCGCCGGACTCGCCCGGATGCGCATGGGCGACCCGGCCGACCCCAAGACCTTCGCCGGGCCGCTCATCAGCGCCAAACAGCGCGACAAGGTCGACGGGATGGTCCAGCGGGCCGTCGCGGCGGGCGCGACGCTCGTCACCGGCGGCGCCAAGGTCGACCCCGGGTTCTACTTCACGCCCACCCTGCTCACCGACGTCGACCCGGACGGCGAGATCGCCCAGGACGAGGTCTTCGGCCCGGTGCTCGTGGTCATCCCGTACGACGACGATGACGACGCCGTCCGTATCGCCAACAACTCGGTGTACGGGCTGTCCGGTGGCATCCAGAGCGCGGACGACGAGCGGGCCATCGCCCTCGCGCGCCGCATCCGTACCGGCACCTTCAGCATCAACGGCGGCAACTACTTCGCCGCCGACGTGCCGTTCGGCGGCTACAAGCAGTCCGGGATCGGGCGCGAGAGCGGTGTTCCCGGGCTTGAGGAGTTCCTGGAGTACAAGTCCTTCGCGGCGGTCGTCCGGTGAGGCCCCTGGAGGGCATCCGCGTCCTCGAAGTCGCCATGTACGGCTTCGTCCCCTCGGCCGGTGCCGTGCTCGCCGACTGGGGCGCGGACGTCGTCAAGGTCGAGCACGCCGTCAACGGCGATCCGCAGCGCGGCCTGCGGCGGACCGGCACGTTCGTCGTCGAGGGTGATCCGAACCCGAATGTCGAGCACGCCAACCGGGGCAAGCGCAGCCTGGGCCTCGACATCTCGGGGTCGGAGGGCCGCGAGGTGCTGTACGACCTGGTCAGGCGTTCGGACGTGTTCCTCACCAGCTTCCTGCCCGGACACCGCGAGCGGTTCGCCATCGACGTGGACGACATCCGGGCCGTCAACCCGGACATCGTGTACGCCCGGGGGAGTGCCCTCGGTCCGCGCGGACCCGAGGCGGTGAAGGGCGGCTACGACATGACCGCCTTCTGGTGCCGGGCCGGTACCGCCGCCAGCATCACCCCGGCCGGTACCGAGGGCATGATCAACCCGCCCGCGCCCGCCTACGGCGACACCATCTCCGGGACCAACCTCGCGGGCGGCATCGCGGCGGCGCTCCTACGACGCGAACGCACCGGCGAGGCCTCGGTCGTCGATGTCTCCCTGCTCGGCAGCGGCGTCTGGGCCATGGGACACGCCACCGCTCTCTCCCTCCACCTCGGCAGGCCCTGGATCGCCCCGCCCGCGGGTGCCCACGGCTCCCCGGCCAACCCCCTGTCCGGGCTGTACGCCACCTCAGACGGCCACTACCTGGCCTTCGTGATGCTGCAGCCAGGCAAGTTCTGGGCCGACGTGTGCGACCACATCGAGCGCCCCGACCTCGCCGACGATCCGCGCTTCGCCACCGCCGAACTCATCGCCGCCAACACCGAGTCGGCCGTCAAGATCCTGCGCGAGGTGCTCGGCAAGCGCACCCTCGCCGACTGGACGAAGCGCTTCGCCACCCTCGCCGGACCCTGGGCCCCCGTACAGGACACCCTCCAGGTCGGCGAGGACGCACAAGTGCGGGCCAACGAGTACCTCGTGCAGGCCGGCGAACTCCAACTCGCCGCCAGCCCCGTGCAGTTCGACGTCACCGCCCCCGTACCGCTCGGGCCCGCGCCCGAGTTCGCCGCCCAGACCGAGGAGATCCTCCTCGAACTGGGCCTGGACTGGCCCCGCATCCTCGAACTGAAAGAGGCGGGCACGGTCACCTGATCACCCCAGCCGGGTGATTCCCGTAGTTCCAGAACCACTTCACCGGGAGGACCGATGAGACGACTGCTCATCGCGACCGCGCTCGTCCTGGCCCTGGCCGGGTGTTCAGACCGCTCCACCACCACCTCCAGTGCCGGCGAGCCGTCCACATCCGCGTCCGGGGCCGCCGCCAACGCGGACTTCGGCACACTCAAGAACGTCTGCCACTCCGGCAGCCCCAAGTCCGTGACCGAACAGGGCGTCACCGACAGCGAGATCAAGGTCGGCGTCTTCAGCGACATCGGCTTCACCAAGAACCCCGAATTCGTCAACGCCGCCAAGGTGTTCACCTCCTGGTGCAATGCGGCGGGCGGCATCAACGGCCGCAAGCTCGTCCCCGTCACCCGCGACTCCAAGCTCATGGAGGTCCAGCAGCGGATGATCGAGGCCTGCCGCGACGACTTCGCCCTCGTCGGAGGCGGCGCCGCCTTCGACGGCACCGGCGTCAAGGAACGGCTCAGCTGTCTGCTGCCCGACTTCCCCGCCCAGTCCAGCACCGTCACCGCCCTCGGCGCGGACCTCCAGGTGCTCGCCCAGGGCGCCGGGGTCGGCTACGCCCCCTACACCGGCTACTACACCTGGCTGATCAAGGAGGCCCACCCGGACTCCGCCGACAGCGTCGGCATCATCTCCGGCGACGTCCCGCTCACCAAGGTCCTCGCCGACCAGGCCAAGGAACTGATCCCGGCGATCGGCGGCAAGGTGGCCTACACCGACGTCTACCCGGCGGCCGGGGTCTCCGACTGGACGCCGTACGCGCAGACCATCAAGAGCAAGAAGATCAAGGGCCTCATCTTCAACGGCTCGTTCAGCCAGCTCGCCAAGCTCGAACAGGCACTCACAAACACCGGCTACCAGCTCGACTGGATCGACACCAACAACAACGCCTACGGCCCCGCCTTCCTCCAGCTGACCGGCACCGCGATCGCCAAACAGAACAACTACGCCGACCTCAGCGGAGTCGCCCCGCTGGAACAGGCCTCCAGCAACCCGGCGACCAAGCAGGTCGAGGACCTCTTCGCCAAGTACGCGCCCGACGCCGAGGTCACGCTGCCCGCGCTGCGCTCCTTCGACGCCTGGCTGCTGTTCGCCACCGCGGCCGGACAGTGCGACGAACTGACCCGCAAGTGCGTGTACGAGAACGCGACGAAGCAGACGGAGTGGACTGCGGGCGGACTCCAGGCCCCCATGGACCTGACGAAGGTCACCAACCCGCCCACGTGCTTCAACGTGGTGAAGGCCACCGACAAGGGCTGGACCGTCGCCGACTTCAAGCCGGACCAGGGCTCCTACCGCTGCGACATCCCGGCGTACAAGTACACGAAGTCCTACGGCAAGCCGATGACGCTCGCCGACGTCGGCAAGTCCATGGCGGACCTCAAGTAGCGGTAGTGAGTACCGAGTTGCGGCAGGAAGGAAGCAGGTCGTGAAGGTACGAGTCGACCCGGAGCGCTGCCAGGGGCACACGCTCTGCGCCATGCGGGCGCCGAAGGTGTTCGAGCTGAGCGAGATCGACGGTCACTCGTCGGTGATCGAGGAGGAGGTTCCGGACGACCAGCAGGACCAGGTCGTCGAGGCGGTCAGGTCGTGCCCGGAACGCGCGATCTTCGTTTCCTGACGCGATCCTCAGTTTCTGAGGGGATCTTCGTTTTCTGAGGGGAGAACGACACCACGATGACCACGGACGATGACGTCGACGGCCGCAAGAAGCACACCGTCCACTTCGACCGGCACAGTCCCGAGTACCGGGACCAGTTCACCGACATCACCCACGAGTTGCAGTCCAAATGCCCCATCGCGTGGAGCGAGACGCACGGCGGCCACTGGGTCGCCAGCGGCAACCGCGAGGTCTTCGAACTGGCCCGGGCCGCCGAGTTCATCTCCAACGACCACGACGTGGAGGGCGAGCGGCGCGGCTACCAGGGCATCAGCATCCCGCCGCCGTCCAAGGACCGGGGGCAGGCCCGGGGCGGGTTCCTGGAGATGGACCCGCCGGAACAGCGCCACTACCGCCAGGCCCTCAACCCGTACCTGTCCCCGGCGGCCATCAGCCGCTGGATCCCGGTCATCGACGAGGTGGTGCGGGCCGCCATCGACGAGAAGATCGAGGACGGCCGGATCGACTTCGTCGACGACCTCGCCAACATCGTCCCGGCCGTCCTCACCCTCGCGATGATGGGCATCCCGCTCAAGGACTGGACCGTCTACAACGAGCCGGCCCACGCCTCCGTATACACGCCACCCAACTCGCCAGACATGAAACGCGTCGCCGAGATGGCCAGGAACATGGGCATGGGCCTGGCCATGGCCATCGCCGACATCCGCGCCAACCCCAGGCCCGGACTGGTCGACGCCCTCATCCACGCCGACATCAACGGCAGCACCCCGCCGGACGGTGAACTCCTCGGCGTACTCGCCCTGTTGATCGGCGGCGGCTTCGACACCACGACCGCGCTCACCGCGCACGCACTGGAGTGGCTCGGTGAGAATCCCGCTGAGCGGGACCGCCTCAGCCGCGAACGCGACACCCTGCTGGACTCTGCCACGGAGGAGTTCCTGCGCTTCTACACGCCCGCCCCGGGCGACGGACGGACCTTCTCCGCCGACTGCGAGATCGCCGGAACACAGTTCAAGGAGGGAGAACGGCTCTGGCTGTCCTGGGCGATGGCCAACCGCGACCCCTCCGTCTTCCCCGACCCCGACACCATCCACCTGGAACGCCCGGCCAACCGGCACAGCAGTTTCGGCCTCGGCATCCACCGCTGCATCGGATCCAACGTCGCCCGCACGGTGTTCAAGCGCATGGTCACCGCCGTGTTCGACCGAATGCCGGACTACCGGTGCGACCCGGAGGGCACTGTGCACTACGAGACCATCGGCGTCATCCAGGGCATGCGCCATCTCCCGGCGACGTTCACCCCGGGCCCCCGGCTCGGCGCGGGGCTCGACGAGACGCTGGAGAAGCTGCAGCGGGTCTGTGACGAGCAGCGCATCGCCGAACCGGTCACGGTCCGCAAGACGAAGGCGCAGATCACCACATGACCGACGAGACACCCGGCACGCCGGGGCGGGCCGCGCCGGAGATCACGGAGGAGAACGCCTTCTTCTGGACCTCCGGCGCGGACGGCCGGCTGCGTCTGACGGAGTGCGGGTCCTGCGCGGCCCTCATCCATCCGCCGCAGCCGGTGTGCCGCTACTGCCACGGGCACGACACCGGCGTGCGGGCTGTCTCCGGCTACGCGACGTTGATCGGCTTCACCGTCAACCACCGTTTCCCCGCACCCGGGTTGCCGACCCCGTTCGTCGTCGCCCAGGTCGCCATCGAGGAGGACCCCCGGGTCCGCCTCACCACCAACGCCGTCCAATGCGCCCCGGACGAACTGACGTTGGGCATGCGCATGGAGGTGGTCTTCGAGCGGGCCGGGGACGCGTGGCTGCCCCTGTTCCGCCCGGCCGCCGACCAGACGGAGCCGGCCCCCTTCCCCGCGGACGCCATCGAACCGGCCCGATTCCGGTCCCACGTACGCCCGATGGTGACCCCGGAGAAGTTCGAGGACAAGGTCGCGATCACCGGCGTCGGCGCCTCGGAGGTCGGGCGCCGACTCCTTGTCCCGCCTCTGTCGTTGACGGTGAAGGCCTGCGAACGGGCCATCGCCGACGCCGGGTTGACCATCGCCGACATCGACGGTCTGGCCGCCTACCCGGGCGCCGGAGCCTACGGCGGCTTCGCCGAGGGCGGAGTCACCGCGCTGGAGGCCGCGTTGGGCGTCCAGCCGACCTGGTACAACGGCGGCAGCGAGACCTTCGGCCCCGGCGGCTCGCTCATCGCGGCGATGCTCGCGGTCGCGGGCGGCCTCGCCCGGCATGTGCTGTGCTTCCGTACGGTCTGGGAGTCGTCGTACGGCGAACTCGTCAAGCGCGGCCGGATCGCCGCGCCTGCTGCCGGCGCACCGGCGGCGGGCTGGATGAAGCCCTTCGGGGCGTACTCGGCCGCGCACACCCTCGCCATGAACGCTCAGCGCCACTTCGACCGTTACGGCACCACCCGCGAGACCCTCGGCTGGATCGCCCTCAACCAGCGGGCCAACGCCGCGCTCAACCCCACCGCGATCTACCGCGATCCGATGACCATGGACGACTACCTCCAGGCCCGGATGGTCACCACCCCCTTCGGCCTGTACGACTGCGACGTGCCTTGCGACGGATCGGTCGCCGTGATCGTGTCCGCCGTGGACGCGGCCCGCGACCTCGCCAAACCGCCCGTCCTCGTCGAGGCCGTCGGCACCCAGCTCCTCGAACGCATCGAGTGGGACCAGAGCACCCTCACCCACGAACCCCAGGTCCTCGGCCAGTCCGCCCACCTGTGGACCCGCACCTCCCTGCGGCCGTCGGACGTCGACATCGCCCAGCTCTACGACGGCTTCACCTTCAACTGCCTTTCCTGGATAGAGGCGTTGGGCTTCTGCGGGATCGGCGAGGCCAAGGACTTCCTGGACGGCGGCAAGAACATCGCCCGCGACGGACTCCTGCCACTGAACACCCACGGCGGCCAGCTCTCGCACGGCCGCACCCACGGCCTGGGCCTCGTCCACGAGGCCATCACCCAACTGCGCGGCGAGGCCGAAGCACGCCAGGTCCCGGACGCCCGGGTCGCCGTGGTCAGCACCGGGGGGCTCGCCCCGAGCGGTGCGATCCTCTTCCGGGCGGACACATGACCGGTGCCTCACGCGTCGTCGTAGACGTGGACGGCATCGCCGTATCGGCACTGCTGCGCGAGGCACGGCAGCCGCGCGCGGTCGTCCTCGCCCTGCACGGCGGGGCCGCGTTCTCCGGGTACTTCGACTACCCGGACCGGCCCCGGCTGTCCCTGCTCCGCGTCGGCGAGTCCCTCGGCTTCACCGTCATCGCCATCGACCGTCCCGGATACGGGAGTTCGGCCCCGCACGCCGACGAGTTCACCTCAGCCGAACGGCGCGTCGACGTCGCCTACGGAGCCGTGGAGCGGCTGTTGGCCTCGCGACCGCGCGGGGCCGGTGTCTTCGTGCTGGCCCACTCCATCGGCTCCGAACTCGGGGTCCGCATGGCGGCAGACGAACGGCGCGGCCCCGGCCTGCTCGGCCTGGAGATCGCCGGCACCGGACGCCGTCACCACGCCGACGCGGCCGGCATCCTCGGCGACTGGCGCCACCGGCCACCGAACGCCGGGGTGCGCGACCTGCTGTGGCAGCCGTCCCGCCTGTACGCGGACGACGTGGTCGGCGGCGCCCGCATCGCGTCGCGTTCACCCGCGTACGAGGGTGCCGTCGCCCGGACTTGGATCGACACGTTTCCCCAGCTCGCCCCACGGATACGCGTCCCCGTCCACTACACGCTCGGCGAGCACGAGCGGGTGTGGAGCGGCGGACCCTCGGCGCTCGCCGACATCGCCTCCCTGTTCACCGCGTCGCCCCGGGTGGCCGTCGACGAACAGACGGGCGGTGGACACAACTTGAGCATTGGGTTGACCTCTTTGGCCTATCACCTCAAGGTGCTGTCGTTCGTGGAGGAGTGCGTGCTCGCACGCGAGGAACAGGCTTCGGCGGCGCAGGTCGCCGAACGGCAGCAGGGGAGAGCAAGTTGACGAACGCGGAAGTGGTCGCGTTGCTGGTCGTACGGGTGGTTCTGGGCGTCATCATGATCGCGCACGGGCTCAACCACTGGCGGGGCGGCGGAAAGATCGAGGGCACGGCCCGCTGGTTCGGCGGACTCGGGCTGCGGCACGGGAAGCTGCAGGCGTGGATGAGCGTCGTCACCGAGATCGGCGCGGGCGCGCTGCTGGTCCTCGGCCTGTTCACCCCGCTGGCCTGCGCGGCCGTCGTCTCGGTGATGCTGGTCGCGGGGCTCCTCGCCCACCGGACCAACGGGTTCTTCGTGTTCAAGGACGGCTATGAGTACGTCCTGACGCTCGCCGTGATCTCGGTCGCGCTGGGGGTCTTCGGACCCGGCAAGGTCTCCCTGGACCACGCGGCGGACATCGAGATCACCGGCTGGGCGGGCGGCGGCATCGCGCTCGGCGTGGCCGTGGCGGCGACGGCGGGGATGCTCGCGACCTTCTGGCGTCCCGAGCGGCCCACGGCGAAGGCACCGGAAGCATCGGAAGCACCGGCGACCGAACCGGCCGCGCAGGAGGCCGGCTGATGCGCGTCGGCTTCATCGGGCTCGGCGTCCAGGGCGGGCCCATGGCACGGCGCGTCGTCGACGCGGGCTTCACCACGACCCTGTGGGCGAGACGGCCCGCCACGCTCACCCCCTTCGCCGGTACGCCCGCCCAACGGGCCTCATCCGCAGCCGAGTTGGCGACCGCCAGCGACCTCGTGTGCGTGTGCGTCGGCGACGACGCGGACGTCGAGGAGGTGATCGCCGGTGACGAGGGCGTCCTCACCGGGCTCCGCCAGGGCGGGGTGATCGCCGTGCACAGCACCGTCCACCCCGACACCTGCCGTCGCCTCGCCGACCGGGCCCGTCTGCGCGGGGTCACCCTGGTCGACGCGCCGGTCAGCGGAGGCGGCGGTGCGGCGGCCGAGGGGCGGCTGCTGGTCATGGTCGGCGGCGAGTCCGGGACCGTCGCCTTCTGCCGACGGGTCTTCGAGACGTTCGGCGACCCGGTCGTCCACATGGGCCCGCTGGGCTCGGGGCAGGTCGCCAAGCTGCTCAACAACGCCCTGTTCACGGCGAATCTGGCCACCTCCGCCGACGTACTCGCCCTCGGGCGCACTCTCGACATCGACCCGGCCGGCCTCGCCGACGTCCTCGCGCACGGCAGCGGGGCCAGTTTCGCGCTCGGCCGGGTCGCGGCGGCCGGGGGCACCCTCGACCGGATCGCCGCCCATGGCGGACCGCTGCTGCGCAAGGACGCGCGACTGCTGGCCGACCTCGCCGAGGGCGCCGGGACACCGGCGGGCGCGACCGTGATGCGGACCGCCGACGACGCCCTCGCCCTCATGGCGCGGGCCGAACGGCCACTGATCTCCGTAAGGCGGCTCACAGGGTAGTTCCCGGTGGCGGAAATGAGCTTCTCATAATTGAAGAGCATTGCTATCGTCGGTCGTCAGGGTGACGAAGGGAGCCGTACAGGCCGTGAACGACTTCGACGCGATCGACTTCTTCCGCGACGAGGGGCCCGTCGCGGACCCCTACCCGTACTTCGAGGCCCTGCGCGGCCGATGCCCCGTACAGCGCGAGAGCCATCACGACGTGATGATGGTGACCGGGTACGACGAGGCGGTGCAGGTCTTCAGCGACTCCGAGACCTTCTCGTCGTGCGTGTCGGTGACCGGGCCCTTCCCGGGGTTCCCGGTCCCGCTGGAGGGCGACGACGTCAGCGAACTGATCGAGCGCCACCGGGACGAACTCCCCATGAGCGACCAGCTGCCGACGCTCGACCCGCCCCTGCACACGGCCCACCGCGGGCTGCTGATGCGGCTCATCACGCCGAGGCGGCTCAAGGAGAACGAGGCGTCCATGTGGCACCTCGCCGACGCCCAGCTCGACGAGTATCTGGCCGCGGGCGAGGGCGACTTCATCGGCGGCTTCGCCGGGCCCTTCACTCTGCGGGTCATCACCGACCTGCTCGGCATCCCGGATTCCGACCGGGAGGAGTTCGTCGAGCGGCTCCAGCACCAGCCGCGGTCCGGCGCCGGTGTCGGCAGCACCAAGGGCGAGATGGCACACAGCCCGCTGGAGTACCTGTACGGGCGGTTCGCGGAGTACGTCGAGGACCGACGCAGGGAACCCCGCGACGACGTGATCACCGGCCTCGCCATCGCCACCTTCCCCGACGGCTCGACCCCCGAGGTCGCCGACGTCGCCCGCGTCGCCACCAACCTCTTCGCCGCCGGTCAGGAGACCACCGTCCGACTGCTCAGCAACGCGCTCAAGGTGATCGCCGAACAGCCCGAGATCCAGGCCCTGTTGCGTGCCGAGCGGGACCGCGTCCCCAACTTCGTCGAGGAGGCACTGCGGATGGAGAGCCCCATCAAGGGCGACTTCCGGCTCTCCCGCACACCCACCACCGTCGGCGGCGTCGACATCCCCGCCGGCACCACGCTCATGGTCCTGAACGGCGCCGCGAACCGCGACCCCCGCCACTTCGAGGACCCGCAGACCTTCGACGCCACGCGCGCCAACGCCCGCCACCACCTCGCCTTCGGCCGAGGCGTCCACACCTGCCCCGGCGCACCCCTGGCCCGCGCCGAGGCCCGGGTGGCCATCGAGCGCATCCTCGACCGCACGTCCGACATCAGGATCTCGGACCGTGTGCACGGCCCCGCCGACGCCCGCCGGTACCGGTACCTGCCGACGTACATCCTGCGCGGACTGACCCACCTCGGCCTGGAGTTCACGCCCGCACCCGCAGAGGAGCCCGCCCGATGAAGGCCGCCGTGGACGAGGACCGCTGCCGAGGGCACGGCGTGTGCTGGACCCTGTGCCCGGAGGTCTTCGACCTCACCGACGACGGGTACGCCGAGGTACTGGTGCCCGAGATCCCCGCCGAGCACGAGAACGCGGTGCGCACGGCGGTGGGCAGTTGCCCCGAGCGGGCCATCGTGCTGAGCTGAGGCCCGTCGGCACAGTGGTCCCAGATGAGGAGAGATCCATGCCCAAGGGCTATGTCATCGTCACCGAGAGCATCAAGGATCCGGCGGGCCTGGAGGTCTACGCCCGTGCCGCCGGGGCCTCGCTGGTCGCGAGCGGCGGGTCGGTCCTGGCCGTCGACGACACGCCGCAGCAGTTGGAGGGCGAGTGGCACGGTGACCGGACCGTCGTCCTGGAGTTCGAGTCGGTGGAGGCGGCCCGCGCCTGGTACGAGTCCGCCGAGTACGGCGAGGCCAAGCCCCTGCGGCACGCGGCGGCCGACTCCAACATGGTGATCGTCGCGGGCTTCGAGCCGCCTGCCGCCAACGGCTGACCCCGGCCCCGAACCGAATCAACGCCCGCCTCTCCGGCGGGCGTTGGTGTTTCGGCGGCAGGCGTCGGTGTTTCGGCGCACCGGGCCGGAAACCGCTGCCGACCGGGCAGTGGCCGGAAAGGCCGCCGGTGTGGTGAGGTGACCGTACCGGCACATCGGTGTACCGGCGGCGGAGAGGGTGACGCGTGGAGACGACGACCCGGCGCGAGGAGATCCTGGACGCTGCCCTGGAGGTGTTCGCCGCGCGCGGCTACCGAAGAGCCTCCATCGACGCCGTCGCCGAGCGGGCCGGGCTGACCCGGCAGGGCGTCCTGCACTACTTCCCCAGCAAGAAACGCCTGCTGCAAGCGCTTCTCCAGCGCCGCGAGGACCTCGCCCGCGAACACCTGGCCGACCATGTCTACAAGGACCTGCCGAGCCTGGTCGCCGCCGTCGTCACATACGACCACCAGAACGCCGGGCTCGTCCAGATCCACAGCGCGCTGGTCGCGGAGGGACTCATCGGGGACGATTCGGCCCACGCGTTCTGCCACGACCGCTACCGCACGATCCGCGACAACACCGTCGCCCATCTGACCAAGCTCTACGGCGACCGGCTGCCCAGCGGCCTCACGCCCCGCGCCGCCGCGAGCGCCCTGGTGGCGATGCTCGACGGGATGCAGCTCCAGTGGCTGATGGACGACGAGCAGTCCGACTATCCCGAGATCATGCGGGACGTGATGACCCTTCTGATCGGGTCCACGCCCGAATGAAACCGGCCATCGCCGTCACCGTCTCGGGCCGCAGCCGCTCGGCGTCCTCCCGCACCCGCAGATCCACGGTGACCCCGGAACGGGCCGCGCGGGCGGCGAACGCGAGCGAGTCGTCCAGCAGCGGATCGGTGCCCGCGACCAGCAGCTGCACCGGCGGCAGCCCGTGGAGGTTGGCGTGCAGGGGGCTGAGCAGCGGGTTGGTCGGCTCGGTACCGGCGGCGTAGAGGGCGGCGCGCAGCCGGAGTTCGTCGAGGTCGAAGGAGGGCTCGGCCGCCGCGTTGAACAGCAGGCTCGGCGCGTCCAGGGTCAGATCGAGCAACGCAGAGCCGAGCACCGCGCACTGCGGCGCCGCCGCCCCCATGTCCCGCAGTCGCACCAGCAGCGAGGCCGCGAGTCCGGCCCCGAGCCGCTCCCCGGCCAGCGCGACCGGCCCCCGGGCCCGGCAGGAGGCGTACACCGCGTGTACGTCGTCCAGGGCACCCGGGAACGAGCTGCGGTAGCGCGGGCAGACGACCACGGCACCGGTGCGCAGCGCGAGCCGCTCGGCGAGGTCTAGCGCCGACTCCGGGGTGCCGGAGAGATGCCGGTCGCCGTGGAGGTAGAGGATCACGAGATCGGTGGGGTCCGGAGGACGGACGATCGGCCCGATCGGGCTCGACTCGACGTGCACGGGGCCGAGTTCGTCCGCCGCGCCACCAGGCTCGGTGCGTACGTCGGTCAGGTCGGCCTGCGCGGACCTGGGTGGGCGGTCGGCGTCTGCCTCCGCGACAGCTCCGGCGGCGCCGTACCCACCTGTGGTCTCAACTCGTATGTCATCCACGGGACATCACCCTTTCCGCTGCCTGCCAGTGCTCGTCCGACACCCACAGCCGGGCGAAGGCGTGCGCCGCCTCGTCCGCCGTCAGGGCTCCCGACACGACCCGCTTGATCTCCTGTGCCGGGCGGGTGGCGAGTCTGCGGGCCAGCGTGCGCCAGCCCTCTTCGAAGGCGGGCCGGGGGAACACCCGGTCCACCAGGCCGAGTTGTGCCGCCTCCGGCGCGTCGAGGATCTGCGCGGTGCCGGCGAGCAGCAGTGCCCGGCCCCTGCCGACCAGTGCGGCGAGCCGTTCGGCGCCGCCCCACGCGGGCATGATCGCCAGAGCGGTCTGGTTGAAGCCGATCCTGATGTCGTCGGCCGCGACACGGATGTCGGCTGCCACCGCGACCTCGGCGCCGCCGCCGAAGGCGTGGCCGTTGAGGGCGGCGATCACGGGACCGGGGAATGCGGCGATGCGGTCGCAGACGCCGCGCATCCGCAGGGCCATCGCCAGCGCCTCGTCCTCGGTGCGGATCGCGGCGAGTTCCTTGAGGTCGCCGCCCGACACGAAGGCCTTCTCACCGGCGCCCGTGATGACCAGCGCGCGGGCGTCCGCCGCCGCGTCGAGGGCCTTGTCCAGCTCGTCCATGGTGGCGGGCGCGATGGCGTTGCGGGCGTGCGGGCGGTTGATGGTGATGACCGCCAGGCCGTCGTCCAGTTCGAGTTCCAGATCAACCATGTGTGCCTCTTCGGTCGGTGGGGCGCGGGCGCGGGCTTCGGTCCTCGCAGTCGGCTCTCGGCTCTCGGCTCACGTGTCTTGTGTCTCGCACTCAGCTCTCGTACTCGACCGTGACGTGCGGGGTCACCGGTTCGCTCTGGCAGGTCAGGACCCAGCCCTCGGCGACCTCGTCGTCGTCCAGGGCGTTGTTGACGCGCATCTTGGCCTCGCCCTCGGTGAGCCGGGCGATGCAGGTGCCGCAGTTGCCCATCTCGCAGGAGAAGGGCGGCATCAGGCCGGCCCGGCGGGCGCTCTCCAACAGCGACTCCCGGGGATGCTGGTCGACCGTGCGCCGCTTCCCGGCGAGGACGACGGTGACCGTACCGGCGCCGGTCTCGGCCACCGCCTCGGCAGCGACCGTCGGCTCCGGCACCGTGAAGCGTTCGGCGACGAGCTGCCCGGCCCCGACCCCCTGCCCGAGCAGCGTGTCCTCCGCCAGCGTCATGAACGGCGCCGGTCCGCAGAGATAGAAGTCCGCGTCGAGGTCGCCGGCCACGAACTCCCGTATCTCCGGCGCTGTCACGAGGCCCTGCCGGTCGTCCAGGTGGTGCCGGATCTCGAACCGGCCCGCGTGCCGTTCGGCCAGCTCGGACAGCGTGTCGCCGAAGATGACCGACCCCGCGTCCCGGTTCGCGGCGAGGACTCGAACCCGGCGCCCGGTCGTGGCCAGCGCGGTCTTCACGAGGGAGAGGATCGGTGTGACCCCGCTGCCGCCGCAGAGGGCGAGCAGCGGCGCCGTCCCCTCGCGCAGGCAGAAGACACCCGCCGGGGACGTCGTCTCGATGAGATCGCCGGGGGAGAGGTGATCGTGCATCCAGTTCGACACCAGTCCTCCCGGCACCCGCTTCACCGTGGTCATCAACTCGCTGTCGGTGTCCGGCGAACTCGACATCGAGTAGCTGCGCAGAGCGCCGCACGCTCGGACCGTCAAGAACTGCCCGGCGCGATAGGGGAAGGGCGCGTCGAGGACGTATGTACGCGTGTCGGCTGTCTCCTGGACGATCCGCTTGATCCGGACCGGGTGGAAACCGTGGTCTCGTACCATGTATGGAATTTACCTTCTCCCTCTGCGAGAGTGCAATTCTCGTCACAAGGGAGGGAGTTCCCGCGATGCGAACGATCCCCACGCGCACGGTCCCCGCCGAACTCGCCGAGCACTACGAGGCGGAGGGCTGGTGGACCCGCGACACGCTCGGCGACCTGCTGGCACGCGGGCTGACGGCCGCCCCCGGCACGGAGTTCCGCGTCCACTCGGCGGTACGGCCCTGGACGGGAACCTTCGCCGACGTCGAGCGCGTCGCACGCCGCCTCGCGGCCGGGCTCAGGGCGCGCGGAGTGGGCCCCGGTGACGTGGTCGCCTTCCAGCTGCCCAACTGGATGGAGGCGGCGGCGGTCTTCTGGGCGTCGGCGTTCCTCGGTGCGGTGGTCGTGCCGGTCGTCCACTTCTACGGGCGCAAGGAGGTCGGCTACATCCTGGACGCCGTCCGCCCGCGCGTCTTCGTCACCGCCGCCCGCTTCGGCCATCTCGAACACCGGCCGGAGCTGAGCGCGGAGGTGCCTGTGGTCGGCGTCGTGGGACGGGACTTCGACGACCTGCTCGCCGACGAACCCCTCCCCGGCATCCTCCCGACCGACCCCGCGGGCCCGGCACTTGTCGCGTTCACCTCCGGAACGACCCGTGATCCCAAGGGAGTTGTGCACAGCCACCAGACCCTCGGCTTCGAGACCCGCCAACTCGCCGGGCTCTACCCGCCGGACCGGGGCCGCCAGCTCACCTCGGCGCCCGTCGGCCACTTCATCGGCATGATCAACGCCTTCCTCATCCCCGTCCTGGACGGCAGCCCGGTCAACCTCGCCGACGTCTGGGACCCGGGAGCGGCCCTGAGTCTGATGAAGAGCGACGGGCTGACGGTCGGCGGCGGCGCCGCGTACTACATGACGAGCCTCCTCGACCACCCCGACTTCACGCCCGGCCACCTGACCGGCATGAAATACGCGGGACTCGGCGGCTCGGCGGTCCCGGCCGCCGTCACCAACCGGCTGGCGGCGCTCGGGATCACCGTCTTCCGCTCGTACGGCAGCACCGAGCACCCCTCGATCACCGGCTCCCGGCACACCGCGCCCGAGGCCAAGCGCCTCTACACCGACGGCGATTCGCTCCCCGGCGTCGAGGTCAGGCTCGACGACGACGGTGAGATCCTCAGCCGGGGACCGGACCTCTGCCTCGGCTACACCGACCCCGCGCTGACCGACCGCGCCTTCGACGCCGACGGCTGGTACCGCACCGGCGACATCGGGGTCGTCGACGGCGACGGCTATCTCACGATCACCGACCGCAAGGCCGACATCATCATTCGGGGCGGCGAGAACATCGGCGCGCTGGAGGTCGAGGAGGTGCTCCTCGCCCTGCCGGCCGTCGCCGAGGCCGCGGTGGTGGCCGTACCCGACGAGCGGCTCGGCGAACACGCGGCGGCCGTCCTACGTTTGAAGCCCGGACATCCCGCGCCCACGCTCGACGAGATGCGCGCCCACCTCGACCGGGAGGGCCTCGCCCGCCAGAAGTGGCCGGAGGAACTGCACGTGCTGGACGAGTTCCCGCGTACCGCCAGCGGCAAGGTCCAGAAGTTCGTTCTCCGCAAGGACATTGCGGGCCGTGCGAAGTGAGAATAGGATTCTCGTAATCTGCGAAGGAGGATCTCCATGCCGTCGCGCGAGCTGCCGTATCCGCTTTTCGACGCGGACAACCACCTGTACGAGACCGAAGAGGCGCTGACCAGGCACCTCCCCAAGCAATACGAAGGCGCGATCCAGTACGTGCAGGTGAACGGCCGTACGAAGATCGCGATCCGGGGGCAGATCAGCGAGTACATCCCCAACCCCACCTTCGAGGTGGTCGCCCGCCCCGGGGCGATGGAGGACTACTTCAAGTACGGCAACCCTGAGGGGAAGAGCCGCCGCGAGATCTTCGGCGATCCCATGCGTTCCATCCCCGCCTTCCGTGAACCGGGGCCCCGGCTGGAGCTGTTGGACGAACTGGGTGTGCAGCGCACGCTGATGTTCCCGACGCTCGCCAGCCTCATCGAGGAGCGGATGCGGGACGATCCCGAACTGATCCACGCGGTGATCCACTCGCTCAACGAGTGGCTGTACGAGACCTGGGGCTTCAACTACAAGGACCGCATCCTCACCACCCCGGTCATCACCCTGCCCATCGTCGACAAGGCGATAGCGGAGCTGAACTGGGCGGTCGAGCGCGGCGCCCGCGCGATCCTCGTACGCCCCGCCCCGGTCCCCGGCTACGGCGGCTCACGCTCCTTCGCCGCGCCCGAGTTCGACCCGTTCTGGAAGCGCGCCGTCGAGACCGGCGTCCTGATCGCGATGCACTCCTCGGACAGCGGCTACGCCCGCTACACCAGCGACTGGGAGGGCGGGACGAACGAGATGCTCCCGTTCAAGCCCAACGCCTTCCGTACGGTGTCCGAGTGGCGGCCGATCCAGGACGCGGTGGCCGCCTGGGTGTGCCACGGCGCCCTGTTCCGGGTGCCGGGGCTGAAGATCGCGCTCATCGAGAACGGCTCCTCCTGGGTGGCGCCGCTGCTCGACCAACTCCGGGACGTCTACAAGAAGATGCCGAACGAGTTCCTCGGCGACCCGGTGCAGGCCGTCAAGGACAGCATCCACGTCAGCCCGTTCTACGAGGACGACCTCAGCGACCTCATCGACCTGATGGGCGTGGACCGGGTCCTGTTCGGCTCGGACTACCCGCACCCCGAGGGCCTGGCCCAGCCGCAGAGTTACGTCGACGCCATCCAGCACCTGAGCGTGCCGGACCAGGCCAAGATCATGGGCGGCAACCTCTCCAGGCTGATCCCGGAATGAACTGGGAGACCATCCCGAGGATGGTGCTGAGCGCGGCCGACCGCTTCGGTGACGCCGAAGCGGTCGTCGACGGCGAACTCAGACTCACCTTCACCGAGTTGGTCGACCGGGTGCGCACGGCCGCCGGCGCCTTCGCCGCGGCCGGGATCGGGAAGGGCGACCGGGTCGCGATCTGGGCGCCCAACTCCGCCGAGTGGATCGTCGCCGCCTTCGGGCTGCTCACCGCAGGCGGGGTGCTCGTCCCGGTCAACACCCGGTTCAAGGCGGCCGAGGCCCACGACATCGTCCACCGCAGCGGGGCCAAGCTGGTCCTGGTGGAGGCGGGTTTCCTCGGCCTCGACTTCGAGGCGCCGCCGGGCGTGCCCGTGATCGACCTCAAGTCCGGCTTCCTGGCGAGCGGTTCGCCGTTCGAGCGGACGGTGAGCGGCGACGACGTCAGCGACATCACGTTCACCTCGGGGACCACCGGGCGGCCCAAGGGCGTCCTGATGACACACGCCCAGACGCTCCGTCTGTACGGCGAGTGGTGCGACCTGGCGACCCTGCGCGAGGGCGACCGCTATCTGATCGTCAACCCGTTCTTCCACATCTTCGGCTACAAGGCGGGCTGCATCGCCTCCCTGATCAGGGGCGCGACCATCCTCCCGGTGCCGGTCTTCGACGTGGACCGCGTACTGGAGCTGGTGGCACGGGAGAAGGTGACAGTGCTCCCCGGCCCGCCCACGCTCTACCACTCCCTCCTCGCGGCGGGCGACCGGCACGACCTGTCCTCGCTGCGGGTGGCGGTGACCGGCGCCGCCGACATCCCGGTCGAACTGATCCGCCGGATCGTCAGCGACCTGCCCTTCCGGCACATCATGACCGGGTACGGCCTGACCGAGGCGGGCACGGCCACCTCCTCCCGCCCCGGCGACTCCTTCGAGGACATCGCGACGACGGTCGGCACCCCCTGCGAGGGCGTCGAGGTGAGCATCGCGGCCGACGGCGAGGTCCTGATCCGCGGCTACAGCGTCATGCGCGGCTACCTCGACGACCCCGCCGCCACCGCCGAGACGATCGACGCGGACGGCTGGCTGCACACCGGCGACCTCGGCACCCTCGACGACCGGGGGCACCTGCGGATCGTCGGCCGCAAGAAGGACATGTTCATCGTGGGCGGCTTCAACGCCTACCCGGCCGAGATCGAGGGCTTCCTCCTCGAACACCCGGCCGTCGCCCAGGCCGCCGTGATCGGCGTCCCGGACGAGCGGCTCGGGCAGGTCGGCAAGGCATTCGTCGTACGCAGCGCACCCGTCTCGGCGGCCGACCTGATCGCCTGGAGCCGTGAGCGCATGGCCGGGTTCAAGGCGCCCCGGTCCGTGGAGTTCCTCGAAGAGCTGCCGCTGAACGCCACCGGCAAGGTGATGAAGGACCAACTGCGATGACCCAAGCGCACGAAACAGCCTCAGGCCTCCCGCTCCAGGCGGTCTACGGCCCCGCCGACCGGGCCGCCGAACCACCCGATCCGGGCAACTACCCCTTCACACGCGGCAATTACGCGACCGGCTACCGGGGACGGCTGTGGACCCTGCGCCAGTACTCCGGCTTCGGCACGGCCGAGGAGTCCAACCGCCGCTACCGCTATCTGCTCGAACAGGGCGGTACGGGCCTGTCGGTGGCGTTGGACCTGCCCACCCAGTGCGGTTACGACTCCGACGACCCGGAAGTGACCGAGGAGGTCGGCCGGGTCGGCGTCGCCCTCGACACCCTCGCGGACGCGGAGATCCTCTTCGAGGACATCCCGCTTGACAAGATCAGCACCAGCTTCACCATCAACGGCACGGCGGCGATCCTCCTCGCCTTCTACGTCGCCGCCGCCGAACGGAAGGGCGTGCCACGCGCGAAACTCACCGGCACGATCCAGAACGACATCCTCAAGGAGTACGCGTCCAGGGGCACTTGGATCTGGCCGGCCCAGCCGTCCCTCCGCCTGATCGCGGACACCATCGAGTTCTGCGCCGCCGAGGTGCCGCGCTTCAACGCGATCTCGGTCGCCGGTTCGCACTTCCGGGACGCGGGCGCCAACGCCGTACAGGAGATGGCGTTCACGCTCGCCGACGGGGTGACGTATGTCGACACGGTGCTGGAGCGCGGCCGGATGACGATCGATCAGTTCGCCCCGCAGATCTCCTTCTTCTTCTACACGCACGGCGATTTCTTCGAGGAGATCGCCAAGTACCGCGCGGGGCGGCGGCGTTGGGCGACGATCGTCCGGGAGCGGTACGGCGCGACGACCGACAAGGCGTCCATGTTCCGCTTCGGCTGTGTGGCCGGAGGGGCTTCCCTGTACGCGCCCCAGGCCCAGAACAACACCGTCCGGGTGGCGTACGAGGCGCTGGCCTCCGTACTCGGCGGCGTCCAGTCGATGTTCACGGCTGCCTGGGACGAGCCGTTCGCGCTGCCCAGCGAGGAGTCGGCGACGCTGGCCCTGCGCACTCAGCAGATCCTCGCCCACGAGACGGGCGTGACCCGGGTCGCGGACCCGCTCGGCGGCTCGTACTTCGTCGAGGCGCTCACCGATGCCACCGAGGCACGGATCGTCGAGATCATGGACGACCTGGAGCGGTACGGCGGCATGGTCCGCGCCATCGAGGACGGCTATCTGCAAGGGCTCATCGCCGACGAGGCCTACCAGTTGCACCTGGACGTCGAGGCGGGCACGCGGCCGGTCGTCGGCGTCAACCGCTTCGTCTCCGACGAGCCGCCGCCGGACCTCGCGACGTACGAACTGGACGCGGAGGGACGTGATCGTCAGCTGAAGCGCCTCGCCGATGTGAAGGCCAACCGGGACGCCGCCCTCGTACGGGAGCGGCTGGCCCGGCTCGCGCGCGCGGCGGACGGGACGGAGAACCTGATGCCCCTACTGATCGACTGCGCCAACGCCTACTGCACGGTGGGGGAGATGGTCGCCGAACTCAAGGCGGTCTGGGGCGAGTTCCAGCAACCGGTGGTTTTCTGATGGGCAGGGCGGCTCGCATCCTCGTCGCCAAACCCGGGCTGGACGGGCACGATCGCGGTGCCAAGATCGTCGCGCGGACGCTGCGCGACGCCGGGTTCGAGGTGGTGTTCACGGGCATCCGGCAGCGCGTCGACGCCATCGTGGCGACCGCCGTCCAGGAGGACGTGGCCGTGGTCGGGCTCAGCATCCTCTCCGGTGCGCATCTCGCCCTGACGGCGCGGGTGATCGAGGCGCTGCGGGCGGCCGGGGCCGACGACATCGCCGTAGTCGTGGGCGGCACGATCCCGCCGGCGGACGTACCCCGGATGCGGGCGGCGGGCGCGGCGGCGGTGTTTCCGACCGGGACGCCGCTCGATGTGCTCGTGGCGGAGATGCGGGCGCTGACGGGGGCCGGGGGCACCGGTTCCTAGGGCACGCGCGGCGGACGGCGCTGGTGTGGGCGACGTCGTAGCACCTGAGTAGGGGGTTTTTCCGTAGCACCTGGGAGCTACCTGTAGCTGGACACCTGTCGATACCTGTCGATACCAGTCGTACCTGGAGGCACTGTGCGGGTCGGTGTGATGATCGGGCCGGAGCGTGGGGATTCCGCGCGTAAGGTCGCGCGGATGATCGACGACGTGACGTGGGCCGAGCAGGCGGGCCTCGACACCGCGTGGGTACCCCAAATACCCACGGACTTCGACGCGTTGACGGCCGTGGCGCTGATGGGCGCGCGCACGGAACGGATCGAGATCGGGACGGCGGTCGTACCGCTGCAGGCCCAGCATCCGATCGCCCTCGCCCGCCAGGCGCTGTCCGCGCAGGCCGCGACCGGCGGACGGCTTGCCCTGGGCGTCGGACCCTCGCACCACTGGATCGTCCGGGACATGCTCGGACTGCCGTACGAGAAGCCGGCCGCGTTCACCCGCGACTACCTCGACGTCCTGGACGCGGCGCTGCACGGCCCCGGCCCGGTCGACGTCGAGAACGGCACCTTCACCGTGCACAACCCGCTCGACCTCGGCCCCGTAGGCCCGCTGCCCGTCCTGATCGCCGCACTCGGCCCGGTCATGCTGGCCCTCGCGGGCGAGCGCGCCGACGGCACCGTCCTCTGGATGGCCGACGAACGAGCGGTCGCCGACCACGTCGTCCCGCGCATCACCAAGGCGGCCGAGGGCGCGGGCCGCCCGGCGCCCCGGATCGTCGCGGGCATCCCGGTCTGCCTGTGCCGGCCGACGGAGGTCGACGCGGCCCGCGAACGCGCCAACCGCATCCTCGGCGAGGCCGAGATCTCGCCCAACTACCAGCGCCTGCTGGAGTACGGCGACGCCCAGGACATCGGCGACCTGTGCGCGGCGGGCGACGAGGCGGCGATCCTGGCCCGGTTCCGCCGCTTCGCGGACGCCGGGGTCACCGACCTCTCCGTACGGCTGCTGCCGATCGGCGAGGGCAGGGAGGAACTGATCGCCTCCAAGCGCCGTACGCGGGAGATGCTCTCGGCACTGGCGGTGCAAGTCCGGTGAGTCGCGGGCCACTTGACGGCATCCGCGTCCTGGAGGTCGGCCACATGCTGGCGGGCCCCTACGCCACGATGATGCTGGCCGACCTCGGCGCCGAGGTCACGAAGATCGAGCCGCCCGGCGGGGACATCTCGCGCCAGGTCAGCGACGCGTACTTCGCCAGCCTCAACCGGGGCAAGCGCAGCGTCTGCCTGGACCTGACGACCGGGGCCGGACAGGACCGACTCGGTGAACTCGCCGCCGACGCCCACGCGTTGCTCGTCAACCTCAAACCGTCGGCGATCCATCGACTGGGGCTGACCTACGAGGCACTGCGGAAGTGGAACGAGCGGCTCGTGTGCGTCGCCCTGACCGGATTCGGGCTGGAAACGGGCGACGAACCCGCCTTCGACTACGTCGTCCAGGCCGCCACCGGAGTCGCCGCGCTCACCGGCGATCCCGACGGCCCGCCGACCCTGCCCGGCTACTCCGCCGCCGACAACTCGACCGGCCTCACGGCGGCGTTGGGACTGCTCGCGCAGATCGTCTCGGGGCGCGGCGGCCAAGTCGACGTATCCCTGCGGGATGTGATGCTCTCGCAGCTCAACTACCGTGCCTCCGCCTACCTCAACGAGGGCACCGAGCCACGGCGCCTGCCGCTCGGTGCGCACTCCTACTACGTACCGGCGCAGCTCTTCCCCACCGCCGAGGGCCACTTGGCGCTGTTCATCACCCATGACGGCTTCTGGAAGTCCTTCGCGGCCGAGGCGGGCGTAGAGGGGTTTCCGACGATGGCCGAGCGGGCGGCGCGGCGGGAAGAGGTACTGGAGGCCGTCACACGGGCCCTCGCCGACGACACCGCCGGCGGCTGGGAGGCGAGGCTGCGGCCCCTGGGCGTACCGGCCGCCGCCGTACGGACCCTCCCGCAGGCGCTCGCCGCCACACCGGAGGCCGTGGTGACGGCGGGGGAGTACCGGCTGGTTCGCAGCCCCGTACGGATCGCGGGCCACGAGCCCGACTACGGGCCGCCGCCCCGGCTGGGCGAGCACGGTGGTGGGGTGGGGGAGTCATGAGGGGTGAGGACCAGTTCCACCTCGGGATCGTCGCCGAGGACTTCGAAGGGACCCTGGCCGGGCTGTCGGCGGCCTTCGGGTACGAGTGGTGCGCGGAGATCGGCGGCCCGGTGACCGTGACGCTGCCGACCGGCGAGGCCGTCGTGCGGCTCAGCTGCGTCTACTCGCGGACCTCGCCCCGGCTGGAGATCCTCCGGAGCATCCCCGGCACGCTTTGGGAAGCGGGGCCCGGCGGGGGTGTCCATCACGTCGGCTACTGGTCCGACGACGTCGCCACGGACAGCGCCGGACTCGCCGCCCTCGGCTACACGGCCGAGGCGTCCCGGATCGGCTCCACCGGGTCCGACTTCGCCTTCCTGCGCGGACCGGGCGGCGTACTCGTCGAACTCGTGGACCGGTCGGCACAGCCGATGCTGGAGAAGTTCTGGGCGGGCGGAGGGAGCGAGGCATGAGCACGGTAGGGATCGCCACCGGCGCCGGACGCGGCATGGGACTGGCGTGCGCGCGGCGGATGCTCGGCACGGTGGACACGCTGCTGCTCGTCGACCGGGACGAGACGACCGTGACGGCGGCGGCGAAAGAGCTGACCGCTGCCGACGGGGGCACGGTCGTCGAACCGTTCGTCCTGGACATCACCGACCGGGACGGCCTGGCCCGCCTCGCCGCCCGCACCGCCGAACTCGGCACCCTGCGCGCCGTCGCCCACGCCGCCGGGATCTCGCCCACGATGGCCGACTGGCGGAGCATCTTCGCCGTCGACCTGGTGGGCACCGCGCTGCTCGCCGAGGTGCTGCGCCCACTGGCCACGAAGGGCACGGCGCTGGTGTGCTTCGCCTCGATGGCCCCGCTGCTGGGCAACCTGGAAGCGGCCCCGACCGTCGCGGCCGTCCTGGACGATCCACTCGACGACGGCTTCCTCGACCGGCTCCGCGACGCCCTGGGACCAGCCGTGGAGGACAGCGGCACCGCCTACGGCTGGGCCAAGTACGGGGTACACCGATTCGTGCGCCGGGAGGCGCTCCGGCTCGGCCCGCTCGGCGCCCGGATCTGTTCGGTCTCGCCCGGCGTCATCGACACTCCGCAGGGGAGGCAGGAGGCCGCGGAGCAGCCGGTCATGGACGCACTCGTACGCGGGTCCGCGGCCGGTCGGCCGGGCCGCGCCGAGGAGGTCGCCGCCGGGGTGGCCTTCCTGCTGTCGGCGGAGGCGAGCTTTGTCACGGGCGTCGACCTGCTGATCGACGGCGGGGCTTGCGCGGCGGTACGGGCATAGGTGGGGCGGCAGGGCGCACACCGGAAGTCTCGGTTGCCAACTGACCTTTCCTGTGAGGCAGTTGGCAACCGGCATGCGCTTCTCAGCCGACCGACTCCGAGCGCTGTACGGTCCCCGTGATGCCGCCCGCGTCCTGCCCAGCCAGCAGCACCGCCGCCCGGCCCATCGCCTCCGGCGGCTCCACCATCTCCGGCGGGATCTCGCGGCCACCGCCCGCCGCCTGCCACCCTTCCGTCAGTACGATCCGGGACGGGGCAAGGCAGTTGACGGCGATGTTGTCGGCCCGCAGATCGGTGGCGAGCCCGAGGTAGAGGCGCTCGACGGCCGCCTTGGACACCCAGTACGCGTTGGCGCCCCGGTCGGTCATCCCGACCCCGCTGGTCGTCACGGCCACCAGCGAACCGCCGCCGCGCTCACGGACGTACGGAATCACGGCCTTGGTGACGAGGAAGACGCCCGTCAGATTGACGTCCAGGCACAGCTGCCAGCGCTTGAGCGGGGTGGACTCGACCGGGCCGAGCCACAGCACCCCGGCGTTGGCGACCAGGATGTCGATCCCGCCGAACTCGGCGACGGCCGCTCCCACGGCCGCCGCCACCGACTCCTCGCTGCTCACGTCGCACGGCACCGCGAGCGCCCGTCCGCCCGCCTTCGTGATCCCGTCGGCCACCGAGTGGATCGTCCCCGGCAGCCGGCCGGCCTCCTCGGTCCGCGCGGCCACCGCCACCGACGCGCCCGCCTCGGCCAGCGCGACGGCCACCGTCCGTCCGATGCCCCGGCTGGCCCCGGCGACGAACGCGACCTTCCCCTTCAGCGACCGCGCAGACCCCGGCGCCTCCAACGGCTCACTCGCGCCAGTCACTTGGGCGGGAACCTGAGCGCACCGTCGAGGCGGATGACCTCGCCGTTGAGATAGTCGTTCTCGCAGATGTGCTCGACCAGCGCCGCGTACTCGGGGGAGCGGCCCATCCGCCGGGGGTGCGGGACCTGCGGGCCCCAGTAGGCCTCAAGCTGGTCACCGGCCTTGCCGTAGGCGGGAGTCAGGAAGGTACCGGGGGCGATGGTGACGACCCGGATGCCCAGCGGGGACAGGTCGCGGGCGGCCACCAGCGTCATGCTGACGACCCCGCCCTTGGCGGCGGCGTAAGGGAGTTGGCCGATCTGGCCCTCGTACGCCGCGATCGAGGCCGTGTTGACGACGACGCCCCGGCCGCCGTCCTCCGTCGGCTCCTGCTTGGCCATCGCGGCGGCGGCCAGACGCAGCACGTTGAAGACGCCGGTCAGATAGACCTCGACGGTCGTCCGGAAGCCCTCCAGGCTGATCGGTGTGCCGTCCTTGCCGATCAGTCGGCCGCCGCTCGCCGGGCCGCCGTGGCAGTCCACCGAGATCCGCAGCGGGCCCGCCGACTCCGCCTCGGCCAGCGCCGCCAGGACGTCCTCCTCGGAGGTGGCGTCCGTCCGGACGTAGCGCACGCCCAGCTCCTGCTCCAGCGCCTTGCCCTTCTCGTCGGCGAGGTCGGCGACGACCACCTTCGCCCCCGCCGCGTGCAACCGGCGGACGGTGGCCTCGCCCAGACCTCCCGCCCCACCGACGACGACTGCCGAGCTGCCACTGATCTGCATGAAGGTTTTCCTCTCTTGCAAGCAGGGCTCTAGTGAGATGAGAATAGCATTCTCATGACGATATCCATGATTCTGGAGATGGCCGTCTCGGCCGGAGACCGGGTGGTGGTGACGGCGGACGACCGTTCCCTGACCGCCTCGGAGTTGCTGGACCGCGCCCGGGCCGCCGCACACCGCTTCCGGCGCCGGTCGGCCGTCCTGTACCTGGGTGCCAACCACCTCGCCCACCCCGTCGCCCTGTTCGGCGCGGCCCTGGCGGGAGTCCCCTTCATTCCCCTCAACTACCGCCTCGGCGAACACCAGTTGGCCCGGCTCCTCGACCGCCATCCCGGCGCCCTGGTGCTGCGCCCCGCCGACCTCGACGTACTCCTCGAAGCCGGACACGAGCCGGACGGCGAACCGGACGGTGACTCGGACGGCGAACCGGCCCCGCGCGACCAGGACTCGGTCGCTGTCGTGCTCTACACCAGCGGTACGACGGCCGAGCCCAAGGCGGCCCTCCTGCGCCACCGGCACCTCCTCGCCTACGTGTTCAACACCCAGGAGTTCGGCTCGGCCGAGCCCGACGCGGCGACCCTCGTCGCGGTGCCCCCGTACCACGTGGCCGGTCTGATGAACCTGCTCACGAACCTCTACTCCGGGCGCCGGATCGTCTACCAGTCCGCCTTCGACGCCTCCGACTGGCTGGCCGCCGTCCGCCGCGAACGCGTCACCCACGCGCTGGTCGTCCCGACGATGCTCGCCCGGATCGTCGCCGAGGTCCCCGAAGGCGCCACCGCCCAGGCACCGACCCTGCGCAGCCTCGCGTACGGCGGCGCCCGCACCCCGCGACCCGTCGTCGAGCGGGCGCTGCGGGCCTTCCCCGACACCGGGTTCGTGAACGCGTACGGCCTCACCGAGACGGCGTCCTCGATCGCCGTGCTCGGCCCCGACGACCACCGCGAGGCCCTCGTCTCCGCCGAACCGGCGGTGCGCGAGCGGCTCGGGTCGGTGGGGCGCGCGCTGCCCGGCGTCGAGATCCAGATCCGTGGCGAGGACAGCGGCGAGCCGGTCCAAGTCGGCTGTACCGGGCTGGTGTTCGTGCGCGGGGAGCAGATCTCCGGCGAGTACGGCGGACGCGCCGCCGCGCTCGACGCCGACGGCTGGTTCGCCACCCGGGACCGGGGGCGCCTCGACGCCGACGGTTACCTGTTCATCGAGGGGCGGGCCGACGACACCATCATCCGGGGCGGCGAGAACATCGCCCCGGCCGAGATCGAGGACGTACTCCTCACCCATCCCGGCATCGCCGAGGCGGCCGTGATCGGGCTGCCCGACCCCGAGTGGGGGCAGCGGATCGTCGCCGTGCTGGTCGGGGAGGGCGACCCGGACGAGATCCGCGCCTGGGTCAGGGAGCGGCTGCGCTCCGCCAAAACACCCGACACCGTCGTCTTCCGCGCCGAACTGCCGAGGACCGACACCGGAAAGCTGCTGCGCCGCGCCCTGCTCGCCGACCTGGAGACCAGCCATGCCTGAAGCAGTCATCGTGTCCGCCCTGCGCACTCCCGTCGGCACCGCCTTCAAGGGCACCCTGCGCGACACCACGGCCTTCGACCTCGCCCACCACATCGTCGCCGCCGCAGCCGCCACGGACGGCGTGAACCCGGCCCTCATCGACGACATCGTCCTCGGCGAGGGCCTGCACGGCGGCGGGGTCATCGCCCGGCACGCCGCCGTGACCACCGGCCTCACCTGGGTGCCCGGGCTCGCCCATAACCGCCACTGCGCCGCCGGACAGGCCGCCGTCCAGAGCGCGGCGGCGAGCATCCGGGCCGGCATGGACGAACTCGTCATCGCCGGCGGCGTCAACTCGGCTTCCACCGCGCCGCGTTCGGTGACCAAGGTCGACGGGGAGTGGGAACCCTGGATGTCGCCCACGCACCCTGCCACGCCGGACGCCCCCAACACCGACATGTCGATCACCGTCGGCTGGAACACGGCCGTCCGGGCGGGCGTCAGCCGCGCCGAGATGGACGACTGGGCGCTGCGCTCGCACCGGAACGCCGTACGCGCCATCGACGAGGGCCGCTTCGCCGCCGAACTCGTCCCGATCGACACCCCGCACGGTCTGCTCGCCGTCGACGAGCACCCGCGCCGGACCACGAGCGCGGAACGGCTGGCCGCGCTCAAGCCGCTGCACCCCGAGATCGAGGGCTTCAGCATCACCGCAGGCAACGCGGGCGGCGCGAACGACGGCGCGGCGGCCCTCGTCATCGCCAGCGACCGCCTCGGCCTTCCGGCGCTCGGTACGGTCCGGGCGTGGGCGTCCGTCGGCGTCGAACCCGCCGACATGGGCCTCGCCCCGGTGACCGCGATCCCCAAAGCCCTGAAACGCGCCGGGCTTTCGCTCTCCGACGTCGACCTCTACGAGATCAACGAGGCCTTCGCGGTCGTACCAGTGGCCGCCGTCAAACAACTCGGCCTGGACCCGGACCGCGTCAACGTGAACGGCAGCGGCTGCTCGCTCGGCCACCCGGTCGCCGCCACCGGCGCCCGCATGCTGGTCACCCTCGTGCACGAACTGCGCCGACGCGGCGGCGGAATCGGTGTCGCCGCGATGTGCGCGGGCGGGGGCATGGGCTCGGCGACGGTGATCGAGGTACCCGCGCCGTGAGTTGACGTCCGGTCAGTTCTTCGTGTCCTTGAACCGGAGCAGGGCTTCCTGGGCGTACGAGGCGACCAGGGAGCCCTCTTCGGTGAGGACATCGCCTCGGCCGTAGCAACGGCCGTGTGCCACAAGGGGGCTGTGCTGGCGCAGGAGCAGCCAGGAGTCGGTCCGGAAGGGCCGGTGGAAGCGCACGGTGTGTGCCGTCACGGCCGAGGTGAACACCTTGTTCGCGTCCTGCTGACCGACCCCCTCGATCTGCCGCAGCGCGGTGCCGATGAGGCTCAGATCGGTGGCGTACGCTGTGAGGGCCGGGGCCAGTTCGGGCGCGACGGCCGGGGTCCGCATCCAGAGGTCGTACTCGGGTGACTCCGCCTTCGGAGTGTCCAGGTCGGTGACCGCGCGGGTCTCCCAGGGGAGCAGATCCAGGTCCACGGAGTGCTCCTCGCCCGGTACGGCGGGGAGTCGGAACGCCGTCTGGTGGTCGGGGCCGTCCTCGGGGGCGTGCAGCGACACCGAGGCGGTGGCCATGGCGCCGGGGGACTGACGGGCGACGATTCCCAACGTCGCGAAGGTGGCGCCCTCGTGATGACGCGTCACCTCGTACCGGACGGGCTCGTCGGTCCGCCCGGCGCGGGCGAACAGGGCGTGCACGGACTTCACCCGCTTGTCGGGGCAGGCGAGCGAGGCCGCCCGCACGAACTGGGCGAGCAGCTGTCCGCCGAACAACCGGTGGTAGCCGAGGCTCTGGTTGGCGCCCTCGAAGGTCAAGTCCGCGTCAGCGGTGCGGAGTTCGAGGCAGGCCAGCAGATCACTCCAGAGTTCCGTCACTGGGGGCTCCCAAGGTGAGATGGGGACGACTGTCAGAGCTGAACCAGCCGGGGAGCCGACCGCCCCTCCCGTACGAGCGCTCCCGCCTCCCGCGTCAACTCCCGTGCGCTGCCCAGCAGCCCGTCCAGGACGAGCGCCCGTCGGACATGCTGGTGCAGATCGTGCTCGGCGGTGAAGCCGATCCCGCCCAGGACCTGCTGGCAGTGCCGGGCCGCTGTCAGCGCCGCCTGTCCGGCCGCGGCCTTCGCCAGCAGTGCGCCCAGGTCGTCCTCGGCTGCCGCGAGGGTCGCCTCGGCGCCGTCGAGCGCCACGAGCGTCTCCGCGAGCCGGTGCCGTACCGCCTGGAAGGAGGCGAGGGGGCGGCCGAACTGGGTGCGGGCCAGCACATGCGTCCGGGCCAGCGCGAGCATCGCCCGCCCGGTGCCCAGCAGCCACCAGCCGAGCGCCCGCCGACCCGCCCCGAGCGGAACCGGCTCCCCGGCGGGGCTGATCAGCAACGGCAGTTCGCCGTCGAGAGAGGCACCCGGCGGAGCGTCCACGCCCCGCCCCCACACCACCCAAGAACCGCCCGTGTACGGCAGCGGCAACGCGCCCTCGAGTGGCCGGCCCGCCTCGTGCAGCACCACGTCGTTGAGCAGCGAGGCGTGCGCACCCGTCTCGCCGAGCAGCCGGAACACGAGCGGGACCGCGACCTCGGGCGCCTCCGCCAGCAGGTCGGCCCAGCCGAGTTCGGTGAGCGCCGAGTCGAGTGCCGGGCCCGTCGCCGTGGCCATCGTCTTGCGGAGCGTGTCGGCCAGCAGGTCCCGTTCGGTGGCGTCCACGGCTACTCCCTCCCCAGGTCCAGCAACCGGCGCGCGACGATGTTCCGTTGGATCTCGGCGGTGCCGCCGTAGATGGTCGCCGCACGTGAGTACAGGTACTCCGACCGCCACGGCGTCTCCGTCAGCTCCAGTACGCCGGGCAGCAAGTCCCGTACGGTGTCGAAGAGTTGTTGTTCCGCCGTGGCCAACAGGATCTTGTCGACGGAGGTCTCCGGGCCCAGGCGCCCGCCCTCCGCCAGGCGTCGTTGGGTCGCGTGGGAGCGGCAGCGGACGGTGTGCAGGGCGAGGAAGGCGGCGCCGAGGGCGTCGTCGTCCCGGGCGGAGTCCGGTGCGGGCGTCTGCTCCAGCAGGTGGTCAAGTCGCGTGTAGAGATGGGCGATCCGGTGCCAGAAGCACGTCGAGCGCTCGTGCGGGAGCAGGTCCATCGCCAGCTGCCAGCCGTCGCCCGGGCGGCCCAGCATCCGGTCGCCGGGGACGACGACCTCGTCGAGGAACACCTCCGCGAACTCGTCCACCCCGTGCATCGTGCGCAGCGGCCGGACGGTGATCCCCGGGGTGTCCATGTCGACGAAGAAGGCGGTGATGCCCGCGTGACCGGGGGCCGTCCGGGTGAGCAGTACGCAGCGGGCGGCGTACTGGGCGAGGCTCGTCCACACCTTCTGGCCGGTCACCACCCAGTCGCCGTCGTCCCGGGGGACGGCCCTGGTGGTGAGCGAGGCGAGATCGCTGCCGGAACCCGGCTCCGAGAAACCCTGGCACCACTGCTCCCGGCCACCGAGCAGCCGCGGGACCATCTCGGCGGCCAGCTCAGGACGGGCGTACGAGATCATCGTCGGGGCCAGCACCTCGACCATGGAGTAGATGCCGGGCTCGGCCAGGCCCCGGGTGGCGACCTCCTCGCCGAGCACCGCGCGCAGTACGGCGGGACCGCCGAGCCCCCTCACCCCGGCGGGCCAGCCGTACCGCATCCACCCCGCCCCGTACAGCGCGCGCCGGACCCGGGCGAGCTGGGCGACCTGCGCGTCGAGCGAGTCGTCGAGGCCGGGGGAGAGGTCGTTCGTGTCGAGCCAGCGGCGCAGGTCCGCCCGGAACTCGGCGACGTTCATGTCACCGGGCGCCGGTAGGCGTGCGGGCGGCCCGAGTCGTGCGCGCCGCTGCGGCGGATGAACGTCATGGCGCGGGTGCGCAGCCGCCAGCCGTCGGTGGTCCGCACGTAGGTGTCGTCGTAGTAGCCGATACGCAGATCGTGGGAGGCGTGGTCGACGAAGCACAGCGGCTGGGTGCCGGACGCGGAGTCCCGGTCCGCGCCCGGCACGACCATCGCGGTCCCGGTGAGGAAGAGCCCCTTGGGTGCCGCCGCGACCAGCGCCGGGAACTCGTCGAGGCCGTAGGCGTCGCCGAAGGCGCTGTAGGTCCCGTCGGGGGTGAAGACCGCGAGCACGCCGTCCAGGTCGCCCCGGGTGATGTACACCGCGTACCGGGCCAGCAGCTGCTGGATCTCCATCAGGTCGTCAGTGGAGATCGGATCGTCAGTGGACACTGAGAATTCCATTCTCTCAAAGAGAGCGGAAGGTTCTCACGGGGGCCGCCGAGGCGTCAACGGTCCTTCCGCAGCTTCGAGAAGTCCCAGCTCACCACCTTCTCCGCGGTCACCCGCAGCCAGGCGTGCCGCCCGTCGTACGGGAAGTCCTTGCCGCCCGCGTACTTGTCCGCGAACAGCCGCTCGGGCTCCCGGAGTTCCTCCACGGGTGCCCCCTTCCGAGGTGTCTCGCCGACCACCTCGACGCTGCCCTTCAGCTCCACCCCGCGCAGCCGCATGAAGTCGGCACCCCCGTCGTCGACGATCACGCTCAGCCGGGCATCGCGGTCGAGATCGGTCCAGCGCTGGCTGCGGACCAGCGAGTTCAGCCACAGCGCCGTCCCGTCCCACACGAACCACAGAGCACTGACATGGGGGTGCCCGCCGGCCCCGACGGTCGCCACCCGGCACACGGGCTGGTCGCGCAGAAACGCGTCCCGCTCCGCGTCGGTCATGGCGATGGCGGTTCCCCTGCGCTGTCCGGTCATGGTTTCTCCCAGCCTTGTCCGAATGCTTGATTCTCTCCAACTGAGAAGCTAGTTTCCAGCTCCAGAGAGGGGAACACTCGGTCGGCCGACCCCGACTTCGAGTGACGGCGTGTCATGGACCAGTTCCTCACCTTCGGCATCGTCGGTCTGAGCACTGCCGCGATCTACGCGGTCATCGGCAGCGGCCTCGTGCTCACCTACACCACCACCGGCGTCTTCAACTTCGCCCATGGCGCCGCGGGCATGCTCTCGGCGTTCAGCTACTGGCAGCTCACCGTCGGCTGGGGCTGGCCGGTTCCGATCGCACTGGCCGTCGTCCTGCTTCTGCTCGCCCCGGCGTTCGGACTTCTCGTCGAACGCTTCATCTTGCGGCCCGTCCAGGCGCTGGGGGAAGCGGAACGCCTGGTGATGACCGTCGCACTATTGAGTGGCCTCATTGGGGTAGCGCGCTGGATCTGGGATCCGAACGTGGCCCGGCCGCTCCCCGCGTTCTTCGACGACCGGCCGCCCTTCCACATCGGCCCGGCCGCCGTCACCTGGCACCAGGCCATCACCATGGCCGTCGCGGTCGCGGTGGCCATCACCCTGCGCCTGCTGCTCTACCGGACCCGCGCGGGCGCCGAGATGCGCGCCACCGTCGACGACCGCGCACTCGTCGGACTCACCGGCGCCGATCCCGTACGGGCCAACAAGGCCGCCTGGATTCTGGGCACTCAACTCGCCGCCCTCGGCGGCATCCTCATCGCACCGACCGTCACCCTGGACGCCGCCCAGCTCTCCCTCCTGATCGTCAGCGCCTACACCGCCGCCGTCTTCGGCCGGCTGCGCAGCGTGCCGCTCACCTTCATCGGCGCCGTCGTCATCGGCTGCACGGAGAGCTACCTCACCGGCTACCTCCCGCAGAACGACTACCTGCCCGGCCTGCGCCTCGCCGCCCCCGCCCTGCTCCTGTTCATCGCCCTCCTGGTGTTCCCGCACCGACGGCTGCGCGGACGCGACCGCCGCCTGGCACCGGTCCCGGTCCCGACGGCACGCGGCACCCTCGTCTTCGCCGCCGCCACCATCGCCTTCGGCGTCGTCCTGGCCTCCGTCCTCGGCGAGGCCGACCTCATCACCTACGGGCCGATCTTCTCCCTCGGCATCGTGGCCCTCTCCTACGTCCCCCTGACCGGCTACGCGGGCCAGATCTCCCTGTGCCAGCTGAGCATGGCCGGCATCGGCGCCGTCGTCTGGGCGCACTTCGGCGCGCACGGTCAACTCTGGGCCCTGGGCCTCGCGGTGCTGGTCGCGGCGGTCGCCGGGGCGCTGATCGCGCTGCCCGCGCTGCGCCTGTCCGGCGTGTATCTGGCCCTGGGCACCGCCGCGTTCGCCGTCGTGCTCGACCGCTGGATCTTCACCCTCCCCGCCTTCCACGTCCTCGGCGTCGAGGTCGCCCTGTTCGACCAGGGCTCGGTGGAGGTGACCGGACCCTCGCTCTTCGGCCTACGACTGGACAGCGGCGAGGAGTTGATGGTGCTCGCCGCCGTCTGTCTCGCCCTCGCCTCCGTCCTGGTGGCGGCGCTGCGCCGGGGCCGGTTCGGGCGACGGCTGATCGCCCTGCGCGACAGCGAGGCCGCCTACGCCACTCTCGGCGGCAACCTCCTCTTCGCCAAGGTGCTGGTGTTCTCACTGGCCTCGGGCATCGCGGGCCTCGGCGGCGCGCTCTACGGAATGCAGCAACGGGCCATCACGCCCGACCAGTTCAACCTCATCGCCGGGCTGCCGCTCTTCCTGGTCGCGGTGATCGGCGGCCTCGGCGCGGTCGGCAACGGCCTGTTCACCGGCACGGCCCTCATCGGACCGACCAACGCCCTGATCACCCTCGCGCCCTCCCTGCAGAACCCGGTCGCCCTGCTGCCCGCCCTCGCCGGGATGGGCCTCGGCAAGAACCCCGACGGCATCGCGGCCCACTTCCGCCACCAGTGGGAACCGCTCGGCCGCGACCGCATCGCCCGCACGGCACTGCTCGCCTGGCTGGCCACGGCCTGGCTGCTGCGCCTCGGCGACCTGATCGACGGCTGGACCTTCCTCGGCGGCGCCCTCGTCGTGGCGGTGGCACTACGGACTTGGGCGAGCGCCCGGCAGGCCCCGGCGGCCGAGCCGGAGATTCCGGTCGAGTGGTGGGGCGTACGGCGCGACTGGCGCCCGGAGGACGAGGAGGTGCTGGCCCGTGGCGTCGCTGCGAGTTAGTGGAGTGACGGTCTCCTTCGGCGGGAACCGGGCCCTGGACGGGGTCGGCATGACCGCCGAGCCAGGCCGCATCACCGGGCTCATCGGGCCCAACGGAGCAGGAAAAAGTACCCTGTTCGACGTCGCGACCGGGCTGCGCAGACCGTCCTCGGGCCGGGTCCACCTCGACGGCCGCGATGTCACCCGTATGCGCCCCTCGGCCCGCGCCAAGTGCGGACTCGCCCGTACCTTCCAGCGGTTGGAGCTGTTCGGCCGCCTCAGCGTCCACGACAACCTGCTCGTCGCCGCCGAACTCGGCCCCGAACGCCCGCGCGCGGCAGGCGTGGTCAAGGAGATCCTCGACCGCCTCGGCCTCACCGGCCTCGCCGACACCGCCCCCGACACCCTCCCCACTGGCGTCGGCCGCCTCGTCGAGGTCGGCCGGGCGCTCGCCCTGCGCCCCAAGGTGCTCCTCCTCGACGAACCCGCCGCAGGACAGGACGCCGAGGAGACCGAACGCTTCGCCGCCCTCCTGCGCTCCCTCGCCGACGACGGCACGGCGGTCGTCCTCGTCGAACACGACATGAGCCTCGTCATGAGCGTGTGCGACGACGTGTACGTCCTCGACCTCGGGAAGGTCATCGCCGTCGGCCCGCCCGAGGTGATCCGCAACGACGAGACGGTCCTCGCCGCCTACCTGGGGGACGCGTGAACGCGCTACTCGAACTGCGCGGCATCCGCGCCGCCCACGAACGCATCACCGTCCTGCACGGAGTCGACCTGAGCGTCGCCGCCGGCGAGGTGGTGGCGCTGCTCGGCCCCAACGGCGCCGGAAAGACGACCACGTTGCGGATCGCGGCGGGCGTCCACCCGGTCGACTCGGGCCAACTCCTGCTCGGCGGTCGGGACATGACGGGCGCCGTCGCACGCGACCTGGCCCGCGCCGGAGTCTGCATGATCCCCGAGGGACGCGGGGTGTTCCCCAACCTCTCGGTCCGCGACAACCTCCTGATGATGACCTACACCGGCCGCACCCGTGCCGAGATCGAGGACATCGCCTACACCCGCTTCCCCGCCCTCGCCCGCCGCGCCTCCCAACCGGCGGGCACCATGTCCGGCGGCGAACAGCAGATGCTCGCCCTCGCCCGGGGCCTCGCCACCGACCCGGCCGTCCTCCTCCTCGACGAACTCTCCATGGGACTGGCCCCGTTGGTGGTCGCCCGCCTGTACGAACAGGTCGCCGAGATCGCCCGCCAGGGCGTGGCCGTCCTGGTCGTCGAGCAGTTCGCCGCCGCCGTACTCGACATCGCCGACCGTGCCGCCGTACTCGTACGCGGCAGGGTCGAACGCCAGGGCCACCCCGACGACGGGTTGCGCGCCGAACTGTCCGCTCTCTACCTCGGGAGTTCCGCATGACATCCACCGAGCCACGTGCGGACCGCTTCGTCCGCGAACTGACCGAACTGAAGATCCCCGACCCGGCCACCGCCCGCTCCCAGCTCTGGCTGCGTCTCGGCGGCGTACTGATGGCCCTCGGCGTGATCCTCGGCGCCTCCGGCTACCTGGTCACCCACAACACCCTCGACCCGCTCGTCCAGAACGACGGCCTGGCCCTCGGCATCGCCGGAGTCGCCGCGGGCGTCGTGGGTTCGGCACTCTTCCTGCGCTACTCCCTCACCGGTTTCCTGCGGTTCTGGATGGCTCGCCAGTCGTACGACGTCAGCCTGCTCGCGGAGCGGCTGCGCGAGCCGGAGCGGCTGCGGGACCCGGAATGACCCCGAGTCCCCGACCGACAGTCCGAAGGGAAACCCCGCCATGACCACCCCGGCAACGACCCTGCGCCCCGGCGACCAGCTCGCCAGCACCGCCTGCGGCACCCGCGTGGTCGTGATCCGGGCCCCCGCCACCGACGGACAGCCCCGACTCACCTGCGCGGGCGAGCCGATGGTGCCCGCGTCCACCGCACCGCAGACCAAGGCCCCCGGCTCGGGCACCCTCATCGGCAAGCGGTACGTGGACTCCACGGGCACCCTCGAACTGCTCTGCACCGCCTCCGGAGCGGGCGAACTGGCCTGCGACGGCACGCCGATGACCATCAAGGCGGCGAAGCCGCTGCCCGCGTCCGACTGAACCGCACCGAGGTGAACCGCACCGAAGTGAACCTCACTGAACCGAACGGGAGTTGCCATGCCGCAGGAAGACCTGGGCGATCCGGACGACCTGGTCCTGACCGAGCGGGTGGGAAACGTCCTCGTGGCCACGATGAACCGGCCCGAGGCACGGAACGCCCTGAACCCGGAGCTTCTGCAGGAACTCTCGGCGGTCCTGAAAGAGGCGGACGCGGACCCGGCCGTCAGGGCCATCGTCCTCACCGGCGCGGGCCCGGCCTTCTGCGCCGGCATGGACCTGAAGGCGTTCGCGCGGGGTGCCCGCTTCGACGGCCTGAGCTGGTTCTACCGCGACGGCGTGGCAACCCCGGTGGTCGCGGCCCTCAACGGCACGGCGGTGGCCGGCGGCTTCGAACTGGCCCTGGCCTGCGACCTGGTGGTCGCCGCCGACACCGCGTCCCTGGGCATCGCCGAGGTGAAGCGAGGCCTTTTCGCGGCGGGCGGCGCCACCACCCTCGCCGACCGCATCCCTCTCGCCGTAGCGCTGGAGATGGGCCTCACCGGTGAACTGATCACGGCGACCAGGGCCCGGGAGATCGGTCTGGTGAACCGGGTCGTACCGCCCGACACCGTCCGTGCGGAGGCCCTGTCCCTCGCCGAACGCATCGCGGAGAACGGCCCGTTGGGCGTCGCCATGACCAAGAAGCTGATGAGGGAACGCCGTTGGGCCGAACCGGCCGAGATCGAGGCGGTGTTCCGCAGCGCGGACGCGACGGAGGGGGCGAAGGCGTTCGCGGAACGGAGGGCGCCGGTGTGGACGGGGGAGTGAGGCGTCCCTGAAAGAGCACCGGGGGACGGGATCACGCGCAAGAAGCGGGAGGCTCCTGTCCCCGATGGCCTCGGGCTCGACAGCCGCGTCCCCGATGGCCTCGGGCCCGGCGGCCACTCTGCTGTGCGGCGCGCGCCTGTCGGCCTCGCGCCGGACAGCCGAGTGCCCGTCGGCGCGGCCGGGTCACGGCATCGCCGCGAAAGCCGCCCGATGGTCCCGCGCCCACTGCTCGAACGTGCCCGCCGGTCGACCGAGCACCCGTGCCACATGGTCGGTCACATAGGCCGCGCCACCGGCCCGCGCCCACCCGATCCCGGTGATCACCTCGGGCGGCAGCTGGTCGAGAGCGCTCACGTCCGTGGTCTTGACCGGGCGTTCCAGGACCCGCTCCAGGACCGCCGCCTGCTCCGCGAACGTCAGCAACTCCGGCCCGGTCAGGTCGTACCGCCGACCGTCGTGCGCATCGCCGGTCATGGCTGCGACGGCGACGGCGGCCACGTCCCTCGGGTCGACGACGGCCTGCCGGGACTCGCCCACCAGGTTCGGAATGGGTTCCCCGGCCTGGATGAGCGCCCGGTGGTACAGGAAGTTCGACGCGAAGCTCGGCGGGCGGAGCATCGTCCAGACGAACCCGGCGGCCTCGATCGCCTCCTCCGCGTCGGCATGCCAGGCTCCGACGGTCGCCCCGTCGAACAGCGTGCCACTGCCGATCGCGGACAACTTGACGATCTTCCGGACGCCCGCCGCCCGCGCGGCCGTCAGCAGGGCGATGTCATGGTCCGCCGTCGGCAAGGGCGGCACGGTCACCAGAAACACCGTGTCGACGCCGACCTCCGCGCGCGCCAGCGACGCCGGGTCGTCGAAGTCGGCCCGCACCCCGCCCGGTTGCTCGCGGCGGGACATCGCCCGGAACGGCAGGCCCAGCGCGGTGAGTTGACGTACGACATGACTACCGATGGTGCCGGTGGCACCGGTTACGAGGATCATGGCCCGACGATCGCATCGCCCGCAGCCCGGTCTATAGGAAGTTTCGGCACTATCGTGGACCGGGTGCGTTCTCTCAACGTGCCGCCCAGCCTTGGGCGTTGGGTGGCCGGAGTCGAGATCGCCGTGGCGGCCGGCTCGGCGGCGGTCGACGTACCCGATCACGCAACCACCCTCCTCCTGCGCATCGAGGAGTGTGAGCTGATCGTCATGGGCCCGCGCACCCGGGCCGCCTATCACATGGGTCCGCCGGGGCGGTCGTGCCTGCGGGTGCGCATGCGGCCGGGGCGTGCCCAGGCCCTGCTCGGCCGCCCACTGCGGGACATCGCCGACCGGGCCCTCCCGCTCCGCGAACTGCCGGGCCTGGACATTGACCGGCTAGCCGCCGACCCGATCGCCGCTCTCGACGAGGCATTGGCCGACCGCCCGGAACCCCCGGCACGCCTCGAAGAGGCGGCGCGGCTCCTGCTCGGCTCCACCGTCGCCACGACCGCCGCCCGGCTGCACATCAGCGAGCGCCGACTGCACACCCTCTTCGCCGAGGGCACCGGCCTCTCGCCCAAGCACTTCGCGCGCATCGCCCGAGTCCGTACGGTGCTCGCGGCAGGCACCGGCCGGTGGTCGGACATCGCCGCCACGGCGGGCTACTACGACCAGTCCCACATGACGGGCGAGTTCCGCCACTTCATGGGCGTCCCACCGGCCGCTTTCACCGCCGGACGGCGTCCGGCCGCGACTCCGTGCACTGGCTGAGCGGCCCGGAAGTTCGCGATACGACACCTCCCGCCGAGCCCTCAGCCACCCTCACCGGCGTACTCGACGACCTCGTCGACCAACCCCCACCGCAGCGCCTCCGCAGCCCCCAACTCCTCTCCCGACAACGCCAGATACCCCGTACGCTCCCGCCCGATCCGCAGCGGCAGACTCGCCGTACCCCCCGCCCCCGGAATGAGCCCCATCCCCACCTCGGGCAACCGGATCACCGTGTCAGGCGCAGCCAGCACCCGCCCCGCGAACGCCGTCAACTCGATCCCCGCCCCGACACACGCACCGTGCAGATGCGCGGTGACTCGCGCCCCGCACCGCTGAAGCAGCGCGGCCGGACTGCGGTGCACGCGCACCAGATGGGCCTGCGCGGGATCCTTCGCCGTGCCGAACTCGCTGAGGTCGCCGCCGGCGCAGAACGCCGGGCCGTTGCCGTACAGGTCGACCCGCGTGATCGACGGATCAGAGACGGCGACCTCCAGTGCCTCGCACAGGGCGTCCCGCGTCCCCGCGTCCATGGCGTTGCGGGCCTGCGGCCGGTCGAGCGTGATGGCGAGCCGGTCACCGTCCCGGCCCAGCAGCACCGGCGCGGGGGAGGGGCGCGGCGTACGAGCGGGCGCCGAGTCCAGCCAGGCGCGGAAGACTGCCGACCCCTGGAGCGTCGAATAGGCGAGCGACTCGACCACGAGACGGTCGGCCGGCGCCAGCGTCGGCCCCATCCGCAGCACCTGCGTCAGCGCTACGGAGGCTGCCGGACGGGTCGCGACGATCTCCGCGAGCCGCCGGGCGGTGCCGTGCGGGTCGGCGCAACTCACCCACGGGCGGGGCGAGTCGGGAGCGCCGGTGAGGAGGATGTCGAAGTCGCTGTCGGCTTCGACGGGCCGCTCGGCGACGCCCACCAGCACCCGCCCGCTCACTCCCGGCGCACCTGGGCCGAGGTCGGGGCGCGGTCCACGGTCGAGGTCGACGAGGACGAAGGGGGAGTCCAAGGTCACGGGCGGAGTGTAATTTGGGGTCACCTCGGAAGAGAAGGGCGTTTGATCATTGGAGAATGACGCTCTCGACACGTGGGCGGGGCCGTGGATGGACACGGTGGAGCCGTATCTGCCCCCGCTGGCCTCGGTCGCGAAGGAGTACACCGCCCTCACGGACGTACCCGTCGACCTGCCCACCGCCCTCTTCCTCCGCGCCCGGCTGACCGGCCACCCCCTCCCCACCAGCACCTCGGCAGGCGGCTCCTGCCACCTCCTCCGGGCCGCCGACGGCTGGACCGCCGTCAACCTCGCCCGCCCCGACGACCTGGCAGCCGTACCGGCGCTCGTCGCACTCCTGTCCGGGGCGGAGGGCGAGCCGCTCCAGGAGGCGGTGAAGCGGACCCCGGCCGCCGAGGTGGCGGCGAACGCGCAACTGCTCGGCATCGCCGCCGCCGAGCACGCCTCCGCGAGCGGCCCTCCGGTACGGAGCGGGCGCCTCGGCGAGCGGAGCGCGACCGTACGCGATCCAGCGGGCCTCCGCGTCGTCGACCTGTCGGCCCTCTGGGCGGGCCCCCTCTGCGCCCGCCTCCTCGGCCTGGCAGGCGCCCGGGTGGTGAAGGTGGAGAGCACGACCCGACCGGACGGCGCCCGCGCCGGATCGCCCGCCTTCTACCGCTGGCTGCACGACGGCCACGACAGCCTGGTCCTCGACTTCGCCTCGGGCGCGCTCGCCGAGGTGGTCGCCGGGGCCGACATCGTCATCGAGGCGTCCCGGGCACGGGCACTGCGCAGGCTCGGCATCCACGCGGAGGAGTTCCTCGCCGCCCGTCCGGGACGGGTCTGGGTGAGCATCACCGGGTACGGCAGGGACGACGACCGCATCGCGTTCGGCGACGACGCGGCCGTCGCGGGCGGCCTGACCGGCCTCGACGCACAGGGCGACCCCGTCTTCGCGGGCGACGCGCTCGCCGACCCGGTCACCGGCATCCACGCCGCCCACGCCACGGCGCGCTCACTCGCCGACGGGGGCGGCGAGCTGCTGAGCCTGTCCATGTCGGCCTGCGCCGCCTCCCTGGTGCCGACGCCGTGCTGATCAGGAACGTCGAGGTCAGGGGCAGGGGACGAGTGGACGTACGCGTCCGGGGCGGACGCATCACGGAGATCGGACAGCGGCTGGACGCGACGAGCAACGAACCCGATGGATCAGACGAGCCCGACGACCTCGACGGGCGAGGCGGCGCCCTGCTGCCCGGCCTCCACGACCACCACGTACACCTCGCGGCTCTGGCCGCCGACACCGCGTCCGTCCGGGTCGGCCCGGCGGACGTCACCGGCCGCGACGGACTCGCCGAGGCGCTGCGCGGCGGGCCACCTGGGGACTGGGTACGGGCCGTCGGCTACCACGAGAGCGTCGCGGGAGAACTAGACCGCTGGACTCTCGACGCCCTGACGCCACCGGGCCGCCCGGTCCGCGTCCAGCACCGGACCGGCGCGCTGTGGGTGTGGAACAGCGCCGCGCTACGGGCGTCCGGACTGGAGACGGGAACGGGCGACGGCCGGTTCTGGCGCGAGGACGAACGGCTGCGCGGATTCGTACCGCCCGTCCGGCTGGACATGGAGGGCGTGGGCCGCAGGGCGGCGGCGCTGGGCGTCACGGGATTCACCAACGCCGACCCGCACCCGGCGGACGGCCTCCTCGACCTGCTGTCGGTACTCCCGCAACGGCTGCTCGTGATGACGGTGGACGCCCCCGTGAAGCTCATGCTGGACGACGCCACGCTCCCCGCCCCGGCCGAACTCGCGGCCAGGATCGCCTCGTTGAGGCCGCGCCCGGTGGCCGTCCACTGCGTGACCCGGGTACAGCTGCTGGTGACTCTCCTCGCCCTGGACCAGACCGGCCCGGTCGACGGCGACCGCATCGAGCACGCGTCCGTCGTCCCGGCCGAGACGATCCCCTGGATCAAGCAGCTCGGGGTGACAGTCGTGACGCAACCGCACTTCCCCACCGAACGAGGCCACGCCTACGCCACCGACGTGGACCCCGACGACCGCCCTCACCTCTACCGCTGCCGCTCCCTGTCCGACGCGGGCATCCCCCTGGCGGCAGGCACCGACGCCCCGTACGGGACGCACGACCCGTGGGCGGTCATGCGAGCCACCGTCGAACGGCGTGGGGGAGAGGCCCTGCACCCGGAAGCAGCACTTGACCTCTTCACCGGTGAGCCCCAACACCCGGCCAGGACACGGAGATTGAGGATAGGAGCGACGGCAGACCTGTGCCTGCTCCGCGTACCCCTGAGGGAGGCACTGGACGTACTCTCGGCAGACACCGTAAGGGCGGCGTTCGTCGGGGGCCGCCGCATCCCCGCCCCCGGGACGGGCGAAGCCCGCTCCTAGGGGCGCGGGGAACTGCGCGACCAGCCACGACGGCGCCGCACCCGACCACTCAAACGCTGTACCCCCCATCCACCCCCAACGCCTGCCCGGTAATGAACCCCGCCCGCCCCGAAGCGAGAAACACCACCGCCTCCGCGATGTCGGTCGCCGCCCCGAACCGCCGCAGCGGAATATTGCGCCGGGTGACAGCGAGAGCCGCCTCGTCCAGTTCCCCGGAGGCGATCAGACGCGCGGCGATCCCGTCATTGAGCATCCCGGGTGCAACGCAGTTGACCCGCACCCCGTACCGCCCCTCCTCCGCCGCAAGCGCCCGTGCCACCGCCTCGACGGCCCCCTTGGTACCAGAGGACAGCCCGTCACGAACCGGAAAACGGCGAGTGGCCACCGTGGTCACCGCCACGATGCTGCCCCGCGTCTCCCGCAGCCTCGGCAGCGCGGGATGGACCAGATTGAAGAACGCCCCGGCGTCCGCGTCGAGTTGGGCACGGTACTCGCTCGGCGTCACCTTGCTGAGATGCCTCATCGGTACGTGCGGACCGGCCGCGTACACGACGGTGTGCAGCCCTCCGAACGCCTCGTCGGCCCCGGCCACCGCCTCCGCCGTCGCGTCCTCGTCCCCCAAGTCCAGCCGAAGGGACAGGACTTGACGCCCGTACGCCTTCACCTCACCGGCGAGCGCCTCCGCTGCGGCCTCGTTGGTGCGGAACGTGAACGCCACGTCGCTCCCCCGCTCGGCCAGCATCCGCACGATCTCCGCACCGATACCCCCGGTACCACCGGCGATGAGGGCGGCGCCGGTCCGCCCCTCGAAATCAGCTGTCCTGGAAGGTAGTTCCGGCATCACAGTCCCAACGACTTGGCGATGATGACCTTCATGACCTCGCTCGTCCCGGCGTAGATGCGCGTGATGCGTGCGTCCGTGTAGAGCCGGGCGATCGGGTACTCCTGCATATAGCCGTATCCGCCGAAGAGTTGAAGACAGCGGTCGACGGCCCGGGCCTGCATCTCCGAGCAGAACAGCTTGACCTTCGCCGCGTCAGCGCCGGACAGTTCGCCGGCTACGAGTTCGAGGACCGCCCGGTCCAGCATCATCTGTGCCGCCTCCAACTCGGCGGCGACGGCGGCCAGTTCGAACTTGGTGTTCTGGAAGGCGGCGACCGGCTTCCCGAAGACCCTGCGCTCCTTCACGTACCCGACCGTCGTGTCCAGGGCGGCCCGCGCCTGCGCGACCGACCCGACCGCCACCGTCATCCGCTCCTGCGCCAGGTTGTGGCCCAGGTAGCCGAAGGCTGCACCCTCCTCGCCGAGCCGGTTGGCGACCGGGACCCGGACGTCGGCGAAGGCCAGCTCGACCGTGTCCTGCACTCGGATGCCCATCTTCTTCAGGACCCGGCCCCGGGTGAACCCCGGCATGCCGTCCTCGACGACCAGCAGGGTCAGCCCCGCGCGCCGGTCGTCGGGATCGGTGGCCGTCCGGGCCACCACGACCACCAGATCGGCGAGCAGCCCGCCAGTGATGAACGTCTTCGCCCCGTTGACGACGTACGAGTCGCCGTCCCGCACGGCGGTCGTGCGGATGCCCGCGAGGTCGGACCCGGTGCCGGGTTCCGTCATGGCGACGGCCGTGAGCAGCTTGCCGGCGGCGAGGCCGGGGAACCAGCGGGCGCGCTGCTCCTGGTCGGCGTAGGTGAGGAAGTAGGGGAGCACGACGTCGAGTTGGGTGCGTACCGTGCCCAGGGTGACCAGCGCCCGGGCCGCCTCCTCCTGGAGGACCACGTTGTAGCGGTAGTCGGCCAGGCCCGCGCCGCCGTACTCCTCGGGCACGGACATGCCCAACAGGCCCAGCGAGCCGAGCTGTTCGAAGAGTTCGCGGGGCAGCCGCCCGGCCTCCTCCCAGTCCGCGTAGTACGGGACCACCTCGTTCGCCACGAAGTCCCGGACCAGCCCGCGGAACGCCTCGTGGTCGGGCGTGAAGATGTCTCGGCGCACAACTGCTCCCGTCTTCTTCCAACTGCACCTGTCAGGAGGCGAGTTCGATGAGGGTGGCGTTCGCTGTGCCGCCGCCCTCGCACATGGTCTGCAGGCCGTAGCGCAGGCCGCGTTCCCGCATGTGGTGGATCATGCGGGTCATCAGGACCGCGCCGGACGCCCCGAGCGGATGCCCGAGCGCGATGGCACCGCCCAGCGGGTTGAGCAGCGCCGGATCGGCCCCCGTCTCGGCGAGCCACGCCAGCGGTACGGGGGCGAAGGCCTCGTTCACCTCGAAGACGCCGACCTCGGACAGTCCGACGCCCGCCTTCCGCAGCACCCGCCCGGTCGCGGGGATCGGCCCGGTCAGCATCAGCACCGGGTCGGCGCCGATCACCACACCCGCGCGGTACCGCACGAGCGGTGCGAGGCCCAACTCCCGTGCTTTCTCAGGTGTCGTCACCAGCAGCGCGGCGGCGCCGTCGGAGATCTGGGAGGAGTTGCCCGCGTGGATCACACCGTCGTCCTGGAACGCGGGCTTGAGGCGCGCGAGAGTCTCGACACTGGTCCCGCGCCGCACACCCTCATCGGCCCCCACGGCCCCCACGGCCCCCACGGCCCCCACGGCCCCCACGGCCCCCACGGCCCCCACGGCCCCCATGGCCCCCACGGCCCCCACGGCCCCCACGGTCTCCGCACCGACACCCACCGGCACGATCTGCTCCTCTAACACCCCGGAGTCCAGAGCCGCCGCGGCCCGCTCGTGCGAGAGCGCGGCGAACTCGTCGAGCCGCGTCCGCGTGAACCCCCACTTCTGGGCGATCAGCTCGGCGGACACCCCCTGATTGAACGAGAAGTCGTCGTACCGCGCGAGGACTTGAGGCCCGTACGGCATCCCGGAAGCCCGCGCCGACCCCAGCGGAACCCGGCTCATCACCTCGACCCCGCCCGCGACCACCACATCCTGCTGCCCCGACATCACGGCCTGCGCTGCGAAGTCCAGCGCCTGCTGACTCGACCCGCAGGCCCGGTTGACCGTCGTCCCCGGAATGCTCTCGGGCCAGCCTGCCGCGAGCACCGCGTAGCGGCCGATGTTGCTCGACTGGTCGCCGACCTGCGACACACACCCCCAGACGACATCGTCGACGACGCCGGGATCGATCCCCGTCCGCTCGACGAGCGCACGCAGCACGACAGCGGACAGGTCGGCCGGGTGAACGCCCGCGAGACCCCCGCCGCGCTTGCCCACAGGCGTGCGCACCGCCGCCACGATCACCGCTTCCCGCACTCGCACTACGGCCTCCTGACCGAAGGGGCGCCTGGCGCCGCCGAGTTCACTGGGTCCGGGCCGCCGCTCCCCGGCACCGCCCACCGCCCGTCGAAGGACGGCTCCCGCTTTTCCACGAATGCCGAGAACGCCTCCGACACATCGGCCGTGGCGAAGTTGACCCCCTGTGCACGCGCCTCGTTCGCGAGCGCGTCCCGCAGCGTCCGGTCGGCGCCCTCGTTCAGCAGCGCCTTGGTCTGCGCGATCGCGATCGGCGCCCCCGCCACCAGCCGCGCCCCGAGACCGTCGACGAAGGCGTCCACGTCCTCGGCCGCCACCACCCACGTCACCAGCCCGAGCGCCCGCGCCTCCTCGGCCCCGATCGTCTCGGCGAGCAGGGCGAGCCGCTTGGCCTGCTGCAACCCGACCAGCCTCGGCAGCAGCCAGGAACCCCCGAGGTCCAACGACAACCCACGCCGAGCGAAGATCTGCGAGAACCGCGCCTCCGGCGTGGCCACGACCAGATCGCAGCCGAGCGCGAGATTCCACCCCGCCCCGACCGCGACCCCGGTCACCTTGGCGATGGTCGGGACCGGCAACTCGTGCAGCAGCAGGGCGATTTCGCTCAACGTCCGCATCCGGTAGAGAGGATGCACACTACTGAGCCCGCCCGAGATGTCGGCGCCCGAGCAGAAGGCACCTCCGGCCCCCGTCACCACCAGCGCCCGCACGGCACGATCACGCCCGGCGTCCGCCAACGCCTCCCGAAGCGCGTCCCACAACTCCGCGTCGATGGCGTTCTTCCGGTGCGGCCGGTTCAGCGTCAGGGTCCGCACGCCGTCCCGGTCGTCGCGGAGCAGCACGGGCTCCCCGCCGCTCACGGCGTCCCGCCCCCGTCCACGTCTTCGCCCTGCTCGTCGATGCCCAACTCGGCGAGCACAGCGGCCGTATGCTCACCCAGCGCCGGGATCGCGCCCATCGGTGGCTCGTAGCCCGAGATCACCGGCGGTGGAAGCAGCGCGGAGATCGGCCCGTACGGCGTGTCGACCTCCCGCCACCGGTCCCGCGCCTTCAGATGCGGATGCGCGACCACCTCACTCGGCTTGTTGAACCGCGAGTTGCCGATCCCGGCCGCGTCCGCGCTGCTCTGCACATACGCCAGTTCATGGCGGGCACACCAGTCGCCGATCTCGGCGTCCAGGACGTCGCGATGGGCGACCCGACCGGGCGTGGTCGCGAACCGCTCGTCGTCCGCCAGGTCCGGCCGCCCCAGCAACTCCCTTGCGAACCGCTGCCATTCACGGTCGTTCGTCGTCCCGAGGACGACCGTGTGACCGTCGGCCGTGGCGTACGCCCCGTACGGCGACACCGCCGGCGAGCCCATCCCCATGGGCTGCTGGTCGACCCCCGAGTGCTGGGTATAGGTGAGCGGGTAACCCATCAACTCCGTCATCGTGTCGAACAACGACACCGCGACCGACGCCGGCCCGGTACGCAGCCCGAGCCCGCGCTCGTACAGCAACGCCATGATGGACAGGGCCGCGTAGAGCCCGCTGCCCACGTCGGCCATCGGCGGCCCGGGCTTCGCCGGAGCCCCGGCCAGCCCGGTCACCGCGCACGCGCCCGCCTCCGCCTGGACCAGCAGGTCGTACGCCCGCTTGTGGGAGAGGGGGCCGCCAGGACCGTACCCGTCGATTTCGACCGCGATCAGCTCCGGGTGCCGTACGGCCAAGTCGGCCGGGGAGATGCCCAGTTTGGCCGTGGTGCCGGGGGTGAGGTTGGAGACGAGGACGTCGGCGCGGTCCAGCAGGCGGTGCAACACCGCCATACCGCCTGGGGACTTGAGATCCAGGGCGACCGACTCCTTGCCCCGGTTGATCCACACGAAGTGCGCCGCGAGGCCGTTCACCACATCGTCGTAGTGCCGGGCGAAGTCGCCGCCCTGCGGGTTCTCCACCTTGATGACCCGGGCGCCGAAGTCGCCGAGCGTACGGGTGCACATGGGAGCGGACACGGCCTGCTCCAAGGTCACCACCGTGATGCCGGCCAGCGGCCCGACGGTCCGCGTCTCCTCGGCCATGTCAGGCCTTCGCCTCGAACCGTGCGCGCAACTCGTCCTTGAGGACCTTCTGGCTCGCGTTGCGCGGGAGTTGGTCGCTGAAGCGGACATGGCGCGGCACCTTGAAGTTGGCCATGTGCTCGCGCGCCCACTCGACGATGTCCTTCTCGCCGACCTCGTACCCCGCCTTCGGCACGACGAAGGCACAGCCGACCTCGCCGAGCCGCTCGTCGGGCACCCCGATCACGGCCACCTGCCCGATCGGCTCGTACGTGAGCAGCAGTTTCTCGATCTCCGCCGGATAGGCGTTGAATCCACCGACGATGTACATCTCTTTCTTCCGGTCGACGATCGAGAGGTTTCCGGCCGAGTCGAGCCGCCCGACGTCTCCCGTGTGCAGCCAGCCTTCGGCGTCGATCGTGGCGGCGGTCGCCTCGGGGTCCTCCCAATAGCCCTGGGTGACGTTGTATCCCCGGACGAGGATTTCGCCGTCCTGTTCCGTCCCGAGTTCCCGCCCTTCCGCGTCGACGATCCACACTTCGACGTCCGGAATGACACGTCCGGTCGTACGGGCCACGGTCTCCTCGGAATCCCCGATGCGGGTGGTCGTCACCAAGGCGGACGACTCGGTCAGCCCGTACGCGCTCATCACGATGTCGAAGGACAACTCCGACTTCATGGCCCGGATCAGCGACTCCGGAATGGTGGTGCCGCCCGTCATGGAAACGCGGAGTGATGAAAGATCGTGCGCGGGACGGTCGGGGTGGTTGATGAGGTCGTGGAAGATCGTGGGCGGGCCGAGGAGAATGCTCACCCTTTCCCTGCCGATGATCTCCAGCGCCTGTCCGGGATCGAACACGGCCATCGGAATGACCGTCACGCCGTGCATCAGGGATGCCAGCCAGCCCGCCTTGTAGCCGAAACAGTGGAAGAACGGCGGAATGACGAGAAAACTGTCTCCGCGCCGGAAGGTGTACTCCTCGGACATCCAGCCGTACGCCCGCAGCGACTGACCGTGGGTGAGGATGACGCCCTTGGGATGGCCCGTGGTGCCGGACGTGAACATCACGTCGGAGATGTCGTCCGGGGTGAGCCGCTCGATCGATTCCTCGGCGGCGGCTGCGGGGACGGCCTCACCGGCCCGCAGGAATTCCGCCCAGGAGAGTTCAGCGGCACCCTGCGGGCCGCGAATCGACACCGTCCGGCGGAGAGCCGGAAGATCCGGGTCGTGCTTGACCAGTTCGGCGATGTAGTCACTGCCGAGGAAGGGGGAAGCGAAAACCGCCTTCGCTCCCGATTTGCGCAGGATGTAGGAGATCTCGCCCGCCTTGAATCGGGTGTTGAGCGGGACGACCACACCCCCCGCGCCCTGAATACCCAGTGCCGCGAAGATCCACTCCGCGGAATTCGGCGCGCACAGCCCAACCCGGTCACCCTTCTCCACACCCAGCGCGATGGCGGCCCGCACCGCCTGCGTCATCCGCTGTTCCAGCTCGCGGAAACTCCAGCGGCTGTCCCCGTCGATCAGCGCGATGTCGTCCCCGAAGCGCTCGGCGGCCACTGTGACCACATGGGGAATGGTCAGGAATTCTTCGTCGTACCGCAATCGCAATCGCATCGAGCAGGCTCCAGGGGCTCCAGGGCTCAGGACTGGCCGGACGAAGGGAGATGAAGGACCCGTTTCGCGATGATGTTCCGCTGGATCTGGGAAGTACCGCCGTACACGGAGGCGGCCCTGGAATAGAGATACTCACCGAAGATCTCGCCGCCGTCCTCGGCCAGCTGCTCCGGAAACACCTTGAGCGCCGTCTCGTACAGCCGCTGCTCGGCCCTCGTCATCAGCAGCTTGTCGATGGACGACTCGGGTCCGGCCGCCTGCCCGCTCAGCCGCTCGGCGGTACGGCGCCTGGCATGCGCCACCAGGACCTCGTAGTCCACGTAGCACTGCCCGATCTCCGAACGCAGCCCGTCCGGGAGCGGGTCCGCCCGCAACCGGGCGGCGGAGCGCAGGCGTTCGACGAGCAGCCCGTACTTCGACAGATGGCCGGTGTCGAGGGCGTTGCGCTCGTACGACACCGTCGTCATCGCCAGCGGCCAGCCGTCGCCCTCGGCGCCGACCCGCTCGGACTCCTCGACGCGTACGTCGTCGAGGAACAGCTCGCAGAACTCGTCGTCCCCGTTGGCCGCCCGCAACGGCCGTACGGTCACGCCCGCCCGGTCCAGCGGCAGCGCGAACGCCGTGATCGAGCGGTGCGGTGAGCCGGTGCGGTCCGTGCGGGCCAGGAGCAGGCACAGGCCGGAGTACTGGGCGTAGCTGGTCCAGAGCTTCTGGCCCCGGACCAGGTAGTGATCGCCGCGGCGCTCCGCGAAGGTGCTCATCCCGGCGAGGTCCGAGCCCGCGCCAGGCTCGCTGAACCCCTGACACCAGACGTCGTCGCCCGCCAGCATCCTCGGCAGCATGCGCAGCCGCTGTTCCTCGGAGCCGAACTCCAGCAGGGCGTGGGCGAGATAGCCGATCCGGGGGACCCCCGGGGCCCGGCAGGCGCCCAACTCGTCGCTGATCGCGACCTGGTGAAGAGCCGTCAGACCGCGACCGCCGTACCGCTCCGGCACATCGAGACCGACCCAGCCACCCGAGTGCAGCAGCTGGTGCCAGCGAAGCAGGAAGACGGGTGCCGGTTCGTCCAAGTGACGCTCGGGGAGCGGGTGTTCGGCCAGCCAGGCACGGAACTCCGTACGGAGCCGGTTCAGGTCGGCGGGGTCGCCGAAGTCCAGCGGGACGTCGCTCATCGCACCGCCTCCACCACTGCCACTGCCGCCGGCTCCGGTTCGGCCAGCGCCGTCAGCAGATCGGCCGTCGTGGCCAGCACCGTCGCGCCCACGCGCACCTTGCGCAGATACAGGTGCGCCACGTGCTCCCACGTCTGCGCGATCCCGCCGAACACCTGCATACCGGCGTACACCGCCTCCACCGCTGACCTGTTCACCTCGGCCTTCGCGACCCGCGCGGCGACCAGCGCCCGCTCCGGCGACTCGTGGTCGAGACACCAGGCGGCGTACCGGGTCGCGCTGGCGCAGGCCTCGACCTGTACGGTCGCGTCGGCGAGCAGATGCTGCACCGCCTGGAACGACCCGACCGGCCGCCCGTACTGGCTGCGCTCCCGCGCGTACGCCACGCTCTGCCCGACGAACGACCGTGCCGCGCCCATGAGTTCGGCGGCCACGACGACCAACGCGTACGCCTGCCAGTGCCGTTGTCCGGCGAGGGTGAGCCGTCCGACCACGCGCCGCGCCGGCCCCGCCGTACGGATCGCCCGCAGCAGATCCACGCTCGGTGCCGCCTGCCCGAGGCCCACCGCCGTCACCGTCCCGTCCGGGTGCACGCACAGCGCCTCGTCCGCGCCCTCGCTGTCCCAGGCGACGAGCGGGGAGGGGCTCGCGTCGGGGAAACGGAGGTCGCGGGCGAGGGCGATCGTCGGGGTGCCGCCGGGCGCCGCTGGTGCTCCGAGCAGGCGGAGCAGTTCCGGAGCCAGCAGGACCGTACCGAGGAGGGAGGTGGGCAGCGGCAGGCCGCCGTGTTCCTCGGCGAGCAGTGCGCACTCCTGCACGGTGGCGGCCGGGGGAGTGGACCGGCGCAGTTCGCCCAGGCCCAGCTCGCCGAGCGCCTCCTGCGCGGCGGCGCCGGCCGAGGGCTTGACGTCGTCTGCCGAGCCCACGCGGAACCGGGCGGCGAACGACCGCAGCAGGTCACGTACGAGCACGAACTCCTTGGTCTCCACGGGCGGTCACTCCCCGCCCTGCGAACGGCGTTCGGCCCGCGACGCCAGTTCGTCGATGATCCGGATGTGGTCCGGGCTGGTCATCGTGGCCCGCTCGGCCATCAGCGCCGCCTCCATGCCGCCCCGGGTCGCCTGTTCCACCACGGCCGCCAGCGCCGCCTTCGTCGCGCGCAGCGCCTCCGCGGGCTGCGCCGCCAGCCGGTGGGCCAGCGCCAGCGCCTCCTGGTGGAGGTCGGCGGACGCCACCACCCGGTTGGCCAGGCCCAGTTGGACCGCCGTCGCGGCGGGGATGCGGTCCCCGGTGAAGAGGTACTCCTTCACCCGCAGCAGGCTCGTGAGCAGCGGCCAGAGGGTCACACCGCCGTCGCCGGCCACCAGGCCCACCGAGATGTGCGGGTCCGCGAGATAGGCGTCGTCGGCCATCAGGACCAGGTCGCAGCCCAGCGCCAGGCTGCAACCCAGGCCCACCGCAGGGCCGTTGACGGCGGCCACGACGGGCAGCGGGAAGCGGATCATCTCCGTCTGGATCGTCCGGTCGAGCCGGATCGACCGCTCCCGCAGCTCGGCGTCGGTGTGATGGCGGCGCAGATGGTCGAAGTCGCCGCCCGCGCTGAACGCCCGTCCCGCACCTGTGAGAACGACGGCCCGTGCCTTGGGATCGTCCGCCAACTCCCGCCACACCTCGGCGAGTCGGCGGTGCAGCTCCTCGGAGACACCGTTGAGCCGGTCGGGCCTGTTCAGGGTGACGACACGGACATCGCCGTCGGCGGTCACGGTCAGGACGGAACCGGCCTCACCCATGCGCACCCTCTCCCTCGCAGCCGTGCCACTGTCACTGGTCGGTCGATCTCGGATGCTAGTAAAGGTCAGACCGAAAGTGAAGAGTGTTGTTCACGCGAAATGGAAATCCCATTCTCGCATGAGTGAGGCTTGGATGGGGAGGGGCGGGAGCCGTGGCTTCCCCGTGTGCGAACCGGCGTCAGGCGTTGTCAGTCGCTGTCAGTCGCTGTCCGGCTCGGGCAGCTCCAGGCGCTGCCGCGGGTCCGCCTCGGCCGCCGCGCGCGCGAACCCGCACACATGCCGGGTCATCCGCCGCATCGCGGCGGGCCCGTCCTGCGCCCGGATCGCCTCGGTGATGCGGGCGTGGGCGCGGGCGGTGACGTCGCGGATCTCCGCGTCCATGAACTGGTCGATGTCCGTGGCGGCGTAGATCGACTGGGAGAGCGCGGTCATGAAACCGATCAGCAGCTCGTTGTCACCGGCCTTCGCCACGGCGGTGTGCCAGCGGACGTTGGCCCGCAGAAAGCGCGGGACGTCGTCGTCGGCCGCGACCAACTCGGCGTGCGCCGCGTCGAGTTCGGCGAGGTCGGCCGGTGTACGCCGCTTCGCGGCCAGCGCCGCGCACGTCGGCTCGATCGCCTCGCGCGTCTCGTGCAGCGCCTCAAGGCGGATCTGCTGACCCCGGATGACCAGCCGTACCGTGTTCGCCACCGACTCGCGCCCCGGCCGGTGCACGAAGGCGCCGCCGCCGCGCCCCGGCCTGATCCGCACCAGCCGTTCGACTTCGAGGATGCGCAGCGCCTCGCGCACCGTCGCCCGGCTCAGCCCCGTCTGGTCGACCAGCTGACGCTCCGGCGGCAGGGCCATGCCCTCGGTGAACTCGCCGGAGAGGATCCGCTCCCGCACCTCGGCGGCCAGCACGTCCGACGCCTTGGGCACCCGCACCACGTCGAAGCGCGGGTCACTGGTGGAACGTCCGGCGCTCTGCACGGGTTCAGACCTCTCGTCGGCGACACCACTGCGGCCGGACCATTCAATCCGGGACCCGTGCGGCCTGTCACATGACATCCCGCCCCGTCCGTCACATCACGAGACCCCCGTCCACCGGCAGCACCTGCCCGGTGACGAAGGACGCGGCGTCCGAGGCGAGGAAGACGAAGGCGCCCGCGATCTCCTCGGGCGCCGCCCAGCGCCCCAGCGGGATGCGCGCGAGCATCGGGGCGGCGAACTTCTCGTTCGTACGGATCGTCTCCGTCATCGGCGTCGCGGCAAGCGGCGCCAGCGCGTTCACCAGGATCTGGCGGCGCGCGAGTTCACGCGCCAGCGACTTCGTGAACCCGATGACGCCCGCCTTCGCGGCGGAGTAGTTCACCTGCCCGAGCGTCCCGACGAGACCGGCCGACGACGTGACGTTGATGATCCGGCCCCTGCCGTCCTCCGGGAGGAAGGGCAGCGCGGCCTGGGAGCAGTGGAAGGTCCCCATGAGGTGGATGTCGACGATCCGCCGGAACGACTCCTCCTCCAGCTTGTCGAACATGGCGGGCGCGGTGACTCCGGCGTTGTTGACGACGATGTGCAGTGTCCCGCCCGCGAGCCCGGCCGCCCGCGCCGCCGCGGCATCGGCGGCGGCCCGGTCCCGTACGTCGAGCGCGGCACTGTCCGCGGTGAACCCGGCGGCCCCGATCTTCCCGGCGACGACGGCAGCCGCGTCCCCGTCCACGTCCGTCACCAGTACTGCGGCACCGGCGCGGGCGAGTGCCTGGGCGACGGCGGAGCCGATTCCGCCGGCCGCGCCGGTGACCAGCGCGGAGCGGCCGGTGAGATCGAACAACCCGCTGCTGACGCTCATGACTCACTCCCGGTGACTAGTAACTCCTGGGCAGGCCGAGCACATGCGAGCCGAGATAGTTGAGGATCATCTCCTGGCTGATCGGCGCGATCCGCATCAGCCGCGCCTCCCGGAAATAGCGGGCCACGTGGTACTCCTCCGAGTAGCCCATCCCGCCATGCGTCTGCAGCGCGCGGTCCGCCGCAGTGAACCCGGCGTCCGCGCACAGGTACTTGGCGGTGTTGGCCTCGCGCCCGCACGGGCGGCCGTGGTCGTACAGCCAGGTCGCCTTGCGCAGCACCAGCTCGGCCGCGTCCAGCCGGGCCAGCGAGTCCGCGAGCGGGAACTGCACCCCCTGGTTCATGCCGATGGGCCGGTCGAAGACGACCCGCTCCTTCCCGTACCGCACGGCCTTGTCGAGCGCGACCCGCCCGATGCCCAGCGCCTCGGCGGCGATCAGCATCCGCTCCGGATTGAGCCCGTCGAGGAGATACCGGAACCCCTGCCCCTCCTCGCCGACCCGGTCCTCGACCGGCACCCGCAGCTCGTCGATGAACAGCTCGTTCGAGGTGACGGCGTTGCGGCCCATCTTCGGTATGGGACGGATGTCGACATGGGCCCGGTCGAGATCGGTCAGGAAGAGCGTCATCCCGTCGGTCCGCTTCGCGACCTCGCCGACCTTCGCCGTGCGCGTCAGCAGCAGGATCTTCTCCGACTCCAACGCCTTGGAGATCCACACCTTCCGGCCGTTCACCACGTAGTGGTCACCGTCCCGGCGCGCGTACGTCGTGATGCTCGTCGTGTCCAGACCGGCACCGGGCTCGGTGACACCGAAACAGACGTGCAGGTCACCGTTGGCGATACGGGGGAGCGTCCGGCGCTTCAGCTCCTCGGAGCCGTGCACGACGACGGGATGCATCCCGAAGATGGACAGATGGATGGCGCTGGCCGCGTTCATCCCGCCGCCCGAGCGCGCGACCTCTTCGAGCAGCAGCGAGGCCTCGGTGATGCCGAGCCCGTGGCCGCCGTACTCCTCGGGAATCGTCAGCCCCAGCCAGCCGCCGCGCGCGACGGCGTCGTAGAACTCGGCCGGGAACTCGTGGTCCCGGTCCTTCTCCATCCAGTAGCGGTCGTCGAAGTCGCGCAGCAGTCCGGCGACGGCCTTGCGGATCGTTTCCTGATCTTCGGTCAGCTCGAAGTCCACAGTCCGAACGCCTCCCGCAGCCTCGGTGGCGTCGAAACATACCAAAGGTCAGACCGAAGAGGTAGACGGCTGCTGACGGTTGGGTTGCGGGTGTGGTGGGTGTGCAGACGTGGTGCGGGGCTTCGTGATGTCATGCCCCTGCTGAACGCGTAAGCGAGCTGCCTGAACGCGTAAGTGAGCCGTCTGAACACGTAGTTGAGTCGCCGAGTTGATGAAGGGCCTCGTAGATGCCAACCCCCCGCACCGCACTCCTCACCGCAACTGCCGCTCTGGTGGCGGCGGTTGCCGCACCGGCACCGCCCGCCCTGGCCGCCCCCGTGCCGGCCGCCGGCGCGTACTACGTCCAGAGCGCGACGACCGGACTCAACGCCGCCGACGACGCGGGGGCGGTCGAGCAGCACAGGCCGAAGGGTAACGAGGACCGCCAGCAGTGGACGCTGCGCGCGAGCGGGACCTCGTACCTCCTGGAGAGCACCGACACGGCGGGCAGCTGCCTCGGCCGCTCCGGCGACCTGGCGAGGACCGTCGCGTGTACGAGCGCGGACGCGGCCTGGGAGATCACCCCGTCAGGCACTGACCAGTACACCTTGAAGGCCCCCGGCACGACCCGCTACCTGACGGTCGCCGCGAAGCCCTCGGGCGCCAACTACCCGGACCAGCTGGCGATCGGCGGCGCGGGCGGCCTGGCGACGTGGTACCTCACCCCGGTCACCCCGACGGTCTCCCCGATGCCGCCGGCGGACCAACGGACCCTGGACCAGGTCACGTTCCTCACCGCCCACAACGCGTACGCCAACGGCGTGGACGGCGGCTTCGCCCCGCCCTTCGTCAACCTGGTCCCGAACCAGACGCGCGGCATCAACCAGCAACTGGCGGACGGCGTACGGGGGTTCATGCTGGACATCCACCAGACCTCCGACGGCGCGATCCTCTGCCACAACAGCTGCACCCTGGTCGGCAGCCCGGTCGCGCTCTGGGTGGACCTCCAGCGGATGGTCGACTTCCTCAAGCAGAACCCCACGCAGGTCGTCACCGTCTTCCTGGAGGACTACGTCGACCCGGGCGTCCTGCGCGGCGAACTCGCCCGCGTCAGCGGCCTGTCGGACGTCCTCTACCGCCCCGACCAGACCGGCGTACGCCAGAACGGCTGGCCGAAGGTGGCCGACCTGATCGCGGCCAACGACCGCCTGCTGATCTTCACGGACCACAGCCGCGCGTCGGACCAGAGCGCGGGCCTGACCCGGGACACGTTCGGCGTGATGTACCAGCGCGAGTGGACCGTGGAGAACTACTGGTCGATGGGCGGCGGCATCGGCTCCTCCGACTGGTCCTGCTACAGCCGTTGGTACGGCGCCGACTCCAACACCCCCCTGACCCTCACGTCGGGCGCCTTCAAGCCCCTCTTCGTCATGAACCACTTCCGCGACGCGGCGATCACCTCCACGGCGACGACGGACAACACCAAACTCGCGGACAGGGCCCAGCGCTTCTGCCAGCCGGCGGCCCGAAAGAAGCCGAACTTCCTGGCGGTGGACCACTACAACCTGGGCAATCCCGCCGCGGCGGTGGCGACGCTGAACACGTACGTGTATCCGTAAAAGGAGCCAAGAGGACGGTAAGAACGCCGATCCGGTGCCCGGGGCGCGTGCGAGACTCCGTCGAATGACCTCGGAGACGATCACCGCGGACGCCGCGGGCACCTGGAAACTCGGCGATCTCACCGTCAACCGGCTCGGCTTCGGAGCCATGCGGCTCACCGGCAGCGCCGCCTTCCATCTCGGCACGCCCAGCGATCGCGAACGGTCGCTGGCCGTGCTGCGGAAGGCCGTCGAACTCGGCGTCAACCACATCGACACCGCCGACTTCTACTTCTCCGCGCTGCGCTCCGCCAACGAACTGATCAACAGCGCGCTGGCCCCCTACCCGGACGACCTCGTCATCGTCACCAAGGTCGGCCCGTACCGCGACTACTCGGGGGAGTGGGGCACCTCCGCCCGCCCCGACCAACTGCGCGGACACGTCGAGGAGAACCTGCGTCAGCTCGGGCGCGACCATCTCGACGTGGTCAATCTGCGGCGGACACGGCAGGACTCCATCGCCGAGCACTTCGGCGCGCTCGCCGAGCTGCGCGAGGCCGGCCTGATCCGCCACCTCGGGATCTCCGGGGTCGAGCCCCGACACCTCGCCGAGGCGCGGGCGATCGCCCCCGTGGTGTGCGTGCAGAACCGGTTCGCGCTGGACCTGCCCGACCCCGAGGGCGACGAACTCCTGCGGCTGTGCGGGGAGTTCGGCATCGCCTTCGTGCCCTTCTTCGCCGTCGCGGGCAGTGGGGGAGCCCGGGGTGCCACCGACAGCCACGACGACGCGGTGCTCGCCGTCGCCCGTGCGCACGGCGTCAGCCCGGCCCAGGTCCGGATCGCCTGGAGTCTGCACCAGGGGGCGCATGTCCTCGCCATCCCGGGCACGGGCGACCCGGAGCACGTCGTGGACAACGTGGCTGCGGGCGGACTGCAGCTGACGGACAACGAGTTGGCCCGGTTCGACGCATCGCATCGGCCGTAAACATCCTCAAATACCGCTTCCCGGCAAGTGGTTGCTCGTGCGTAAGAGCTTTACGTGAAACCCCGGCCGGACCTCCCGGCGGCGTCGATCTTGTCGGTACGGTCCTGCCTTGTGTGCACCGGGAGGGCTCCGACGCCCGTTCTACGCGCGCAGATTCAGCACTGCAGTACCTCGATCACCTTGCACCCGCACCGCCTTCCCCCACATCCCCCCACCCATGGAGGAACGCCAGATGTACGCCATCACCGGGTCCCGCCACAGACTTGTCTCCGCCCTGGCCGTGCTCGGCCTCGTTGCCGCCGGTGCCGCCGCCCAGGCCACCGCCACCGCCACGCCCGCCCACGCGGCCACCACCCACCGCGTCCTCTTCGACAACGCCCACGCCGAGACCGCCGGCAACGCCGACTGGATCATCTCCAAGAGCCAGCCCGACCCGCTCTCCGAGGACTCCGCCCCCGCCGACGAGACCGACTGGACCGGCGCGCTCTCCTCCTGGGGCGTCGCCCTCCAGCAGACCGGCGACTACAGCCTCAAGACGCTGCCCTCGGGCTCCAGCCTCGCCTACGGCGGCTCCACGGCGACCGACCTGTCGAACTTCGACACCCTCGTGCTGCCCGAGCCCAACACGCTGTTCACCACGGCCGAGAAGACCGCCATCATGAGGTTCGTCCAGAACGGCGGCGGCCTCTTCATGATCTCCGACCACACCGGCGCCGACCGGAACAACGACGGCGAGGACGCGGTCGAGATCCTCAACGACCTGATGACCAACAACAGTGTCGACTCCACCGACCCGTTCGGCTTCTCCATCGACTCCCTGAGCATCAGCTCCGGCTACCCCGCCGCGATCAGCGCCAGTACGAACCCCGTGCTGCACGGCTCCTTCGGCACCGTCACCAAGAGCCTCATCGCCAGCGGTACGACCGCCACCCTCAAGCCCGCCGACAACTCCGCCGTGAAGGGGCTCCTCTACCGGTCCGGATACTCCGGCAACACCGGCGCCTTCTTCCTGACCAGCACCTTCGGCAGCGGCCGGATCGCCTTCTGGGGCGACAGCTCACCCATCGACGACGGCACCGGCCAGTCCGGCAACACCCTCTACGACGGCTGGAACGACACCGGCGCCACCAACGCACCCCTCGCCCTCAACGCCACGGCCTGGCTCGCGGGCGCCAGCGGCTGATCCAACAGCTCCAACAGCTCCAACAGGTCCAAGTGGTCCTGCAGTTCAGGCAGACCAGTGGTACGGCAGGCGGGTCCGGGAGTGTTCCGGGCCCGCCTGCCCCGCCCGCCCTACGAACAACTCGCGCTCAGCGCACCCGCTCCCGCAGGAACGGCACCGTGCTCTCCCACGCCGACGTCGCCGACTCCGCGTCGTAAACGTTCGCCGTAGTGGCTCAGCACCTCGGCCTAGTGGTCCAGCACAAAGCCGCCGCCTACGCAGAAACCGACCGAACCGACCGTTTCCGAAGTCACCTCCGGCCGTGCCAGCAGGTAGTCGACTGCGCCGGACAGGAGCTCGACGCCCTTCGGCACCGGCAGGGCCTGCGTCATCCGCAGCGCCCCCTCGCTCTCGTGCGCCACATTGCCGCCGTACAGGTCGGGGGCGAGGGCGGCGAAGCCCGCCTGCGCGAGCCGGTCGGTGACGTCCGCGATGTGGTCGTTGAGGCCCCACCACTCCTGGATGACGATGACACCGGGCCCGCTGCCGGACGGAGGCAGTGCCAGACCGCCGTACGCGGTGGTGTCAGCGCTGGGAAACGTCACGTTCTGGCGGGACGGGTATCCGGTCGGCCTCGGCAGCACGGACATGGCACCCAACTCCTGGAGGGGCAGCGCTCGGTGGGGGCGCGTCGCAGTCGGACTCCGACACGATCTCCACCTTGCCGCGCCCGCTCCCGGCCTCCGCTCCCGGCCCCGGTATGCCGGGCAGCGGCACTCCGCGCACCTCGGTCGTCGCGTCCCCGCGCAGCGTCTCCGCCCACGCGTCCGGCGCGAAGCGCGTCACCGCGTACGCCGCGAGCCCCAGCCACCACGCGGCGAACAGCCAGCCACCGATGACGTCCGAGAACCAGTGGACGCCCAGATAGACCCTGGTCAGCCCCACCAGCACAGCCCAGCAGCCGACCGCGACGGCGATCGGACGCCGGCCGCGCGGGGCCCGTGTCCACACGGCCAGGACCAGCAGTCCGGCGGTGACGGCCGACGTGGTGGTGTGGCCCGAGGGGAACGACCAGTGGCCGGCGTCCGTCGCCCAGTGCGCCACGGCGGGCCGGGGCCGGGACAGCAGCGCCATCACCGAGAACCGCACCGCCTGGGCGGCGACCAGACAGACGAGGCAGGCGGCGGCTGCCCGGATCCGCTGCTGTGCGGTTCTGCCGAGCAGGAAACCGGCGAGGGCGACAAGCGCGTACGGAACGAAGCCCGAGCCGGTGTGGGTCACCACCCGGGCGAGGGTGGCCGCCGCGTCCGGGCGGTGGGCGAGCGACCACTCCAGCAGGGCCCGGTCGCCGAACAGGGTGCCGCCGCCCTGCGCCGCGACCGTGAGGGCGAGCAGCGCCAGCAGCACGAACGCGGCCAGGCTCCCCACCACGGGGGAGCCCGACCTCGCCACAGCACGCACACGGTTCACACCTGCTCGACGATCACACCCCGGCGATCGTTCCCGGCTCTGCGGACGCGGACGGGATCACGCGTGCGGACACGGAGATGACACACCCCGCGTGTTACGTATAACCTCACCCGTCAACCGCACGTGATTCGCAGGTCGGCCGCACGGCCCGGCTGGCCGGCGCCCGAGAGGCCGAGGAGGGCCGATGAGACGTATCGCACTGATCACCCTCGTCGTCGACGACCACGACGAGGCGATCCGCTTCTACACCGACGCGCTCGGCTTCCGGCTCGTCGAGGACACCCCGCGCCCCGACGGCTCCCGCTGGGTCGTCGTCGAGCCAGGCGCCGGCGGAGAAGCGGCGGGCACCGGGCTGGTCCTCGCCCGGGCCAAGGGCGAGGGCCAGCGCGCCCGGGTCGGCGACCAGACCGGCGGACGTGTCGGCTTCTTCCTGCACACCGACGACTTCGCCCGCGACCACGCCCGGATGACCGCCGCAGGCGTGACCTTCCTGGAGGAGCCGCGCCACGAACCGTACGGCTCGGTCGCCGTCTTCCAGGACCTGTACGGCAACCGCTGGGACCTCCTCCAGCCCGCCTGATCCAGCCCCCTTCCTCTCCTTCTTCCGCCCCTTCCCGCCGTTCCGCCCAGCTCGACGAAAGACTCCGCCATGACTACTACGCGCGTAGACGCCGAAGTGATCCGCCGCCTCCCCAAGGCCGTCCTGCACGACCACCTCGACGGCGGTCTGCGCCCCGCCACCCTGGTCGAGCTGGCCGCAGAGGTCGGGCACACCCTGCCCACCACCGACCCGGACGAGCTGGCCGCCTGGTACTACGAGGCCGCCAACTCCGGTGACCTGGTGCGCTACATAGCCACCTTCGAGCACACCCTCGCCGTGATGCAGACCCGCGAGGGCCTGCTGCGCACCGCCGAGGAGTACGTCCTCGACCTCGCCGAGGACGGCGTCGTCTACGCCGAGGTGCGCTACGCCCCCGAGCTGAACGTCAACGGCGGGCTGACCCTCCCCGAGGTCGTCGAGACCGTCCAGGAGGGCCTGGCCGCCGGTATGGCGAAGGCCGCCGCCGCTGGCACCCCGGTGCGGGTCGGGACGCTGCTGTGCGGGATGCGGATGTTCGACCGGGTCCGGGAGGCCGCCGACCTGGCCGTTGCCTTCCGGGACGCCGGTGTCGTCGGCTTCGACATCGCGGGCGCCGAGGACGGCTTCCCGCCCGCCGACCACCTCGCCGCCTTCGAACACCTGCGCCGCGAGAACGTGCCGTTCACCATCCACGCCGGTGAGGCGCACGGGCTGCCCAGCATCCACCAGGCCCTCCAGGTCTGCGGCGCCCAGCGCATCGGCCACGGTGTCCGCATCACCGAGGACATCGTCGACCTCGCGGGCGGCAAGCTCGGTCGGCTCGCTGGCTGGGTGCGCGACCGCCGGATCGCCCTGGAGATGTGCCCGACCTCCAACCTCCAGACGGGCGCCGCCACCTCGATCGCCGAGCACCCCATCACCGCCCTGAAGGACCTGGGCTTCCGCGTCACCCTCAACACGGACAACCGCCTCGTATCCGGCACGACGATGACCCGCGAGATGTCCCTGCTGGTCGAGGAGGCGGACTGGACGGTCGAGGATCTGCGGACGGTCACCGTCAACGCGGTGAAGAGCGCCTTCATCCCCTTCGACGAGCGCAACGCCCTCATCGAGGACGTGGTGCTTCCCGGCTACGCCTCGGCGCTCTGAATCAGCCCCCGCAGGTAGGCGGCCTGGCCGATGTGCTCCCAGTCGTCGGCCAGGACACTGACCAGCCGTACGCCCAGCGTGACCGGCGGGTCCCAGCCCTTGTCCACGACGCGTTCCAGGTCCTCGGCGATCAGTGTGCGCAGGGCTTCGAGGGTCTGGTCGAGCACGGCGTCGAAGTAGCCGGTCAGCAGGTCGGGGGAGTCGACCCGGACCTCGGCGACCTGCGCGGAGGTGTGGCCGTATCCGATGTCACGGGGCTCCAGGTCGAGGCCGAAACGCTTCTCCCAGCCCTGCGTCAGCCACACCTGGTCGAGCCCGAAGCCACCGGCCACATGGTCGTCCTGGACCCGGGTGAGATGCCAGACCAGCCAGGCCATCGAGTTGGCGTCGGGGCCGGGGCGGTGGTTGAGGTCGTCGGGGCCGAGGCCCTCGACGGCGGCGTGGACCTCTTCCCGGATACGGCTGTAGCCGTCGATGAGGATGTCCTTGGCATGCATGGGGTCCACCCTCCCGCACTCCGGCCCGTCACGCCCCCTTGGTTTCGGCCTCTGTGTCCAGCAGGGCCATCAGCGCCCGCGCGGCGGGGCTGGTCGCCTCCGAGGCGGGCAGCAGGGCGACCGTCTCGTACACGGTCTCGCCGGTGCCCTTGACCGGGAGCGCCGTCAGCGAGTCGCGCTTGTGCCGGAAGTGCCGGGGTACGACGGCCACGCCCAGGTTCTCGTCCACGAGGTCGAGGAGGCTGTGCACGTCGTTGACCTCCAGGGCGACCGTACGGCGCACGCCCGCCTCGGCGAAGGCGGCGTCGGTGGTGCGGCGCGGCCCCCAGTCCGGGTGGAAGTCGACGAACACCTCGCCGCCGAGATCCTCCGGCGTCACGGCCGCGCCGGCCGCCGCGAGCCGGTGGCTCGGATGGCACAGCACGGTCATCGGCTCGCTGGTCAGCGGTACGGCACGCAGCTGGTCGGTCTCCTCCTGCGTCCCCCGCACGGCGAAGGCCAGGTCGAGCCGGCCCGCTGCCACCTCCTCCGCCAGCGCGCCCGAGCCCGCCTGCCGCAGCGAGATCTCCACATCCGGGTGCTGCCGCCGGAACGCGGCCAGCAGCCCCGCCACATGCACCCCGGCGATGCACTGCTCGGAGCCCACCGCGAGCATCCCGCGCAGCACCCCCTGCACCGCCGCCACCGCCTCGTGGGCCGAGCGCACCTGGGCGAGGATCCGCTCGGCCTCGCCGAGCAGCGCACGCCCGGCCGGGGTGAGCGTCACCCGGCGGGTGGTACGCACGAACAGCGGAGTCTGCAGCTCACGCTCCAGCGCGCGGATCGAGGCCGACAGGCCCGACTGGGACACCATCAGGCGTTCGGCGGCCCGGGTGAAGTGATGGTCCTCCGCGACCGCGACGAAGTGCTGAAGGTGGCGTAGCTCCATGATTGAGAAGCCTATCCGCTGAATTCCATCCGATTCTCCTGTTGGACCACTGCCCGCCTCCGGGGGAAGAGTAGGACCAGCAAAGATCACCTCCGCCGTGCCAACCCCTCTGGAGTCGCGTTGTACACCGCACACACCGACCGTTACGCGGACATGCCCTACCGGCGCACCGGACGCAGCGGCCTGAAGCTCCCCGCGCTGTCGCTCGGCCTGTGGCACAACTTCGGCCCCGACCGACCCGTCGACACCCAGCGGGCCATCCTGCGCCGCGCCTTCGACCTCGGCGTCACCCACTTCGACCTGGCGAACAACTACGGCCCGCCCCCCGGCGCCGCCGAGTCCGCCCTCGGCGAGGCGCTCACGGCCGACTTCGCCCCGTACCGCGACGAGCTGGTGATCTCCACCAAGGCCGGCTATCTGATGTGGCCGGGCCCGTACGGCGAATGGGGTTCGCGCAAGTACCTGCTGTCCTCGCTCGACCAGAGCCTGACCCGGATGGGCCTGGACCACGTCGACATCTTCTACTCGCACCGTCCCGACCCGGAGACTCCCCTTGAGGAGACGATGGGCGCCCTGCACACGGCCGTCCAGCAGGGCAAGGCGCTCTACGTCGGCATCTCCAACTACTCCGCCGAGCAGACCCGCGAGGCCGCCCGCATCCTGGGCGAGCTGGGCACCCCGCTCCTCATCCACCAGCCCCGCTACTCGATGCTCGACCGCCGTCCCGAGGACGAGGGCCTGCTGGACGCCCTGGACGAACTCCAGGTCGGCTCCATCGTCTTCTCCCCGCTGGAGCAGGGCCTGCTCACCGGCCGTTACCTCAATGGCATTCCGGCGGACTCGCGGGCCGCGAGCGACAGCCCCTTCCTGAACTCCGACCGGATCACCGAGGACCTCGTGGGGCAGTTGCGCGCCCTCGACGACATCGCCAAGTCGCGCGGCCAGAGCCTCGCCCAGCTGGCGCTCGCCTGGGTGCTGCGCGGCGGCCGGGTCACCTCCGCCCTGGTCGGCGCGAGCAGCCCGCAGCAGCTGGAGGACAGCGTGGCCGCGATCGACAACCTGGAATTCTCCGCCGAGGAACTGGCGCGAATCGATGCGGTGATCAAGGCCTGATCTTTTTTGCCCGATCCGGATGAACAGAACCGCTCGGCCGACCGTACTGTCACGTTGACGCGATCTTTTTGTCCGCAGGAGCCAAGGCGTATGACGGGTTTTGGCCAGGTCGGACGGAGTGGGCTCCAGGTGCGGGCCTTTTGCACGGTACGGCTGTGAATTCTCCACCGACCCTTGCGGCTTTCTCGCTGGTTGTCGTCACGCCCCGCATTCCCGGTGGTCTTCACTTGAGAAACCACCGGGAATGCGGGGCGCGTGCCGTGAATCGACGGTAAAAGAGACCGTCCCGTCGGAATCCGGTCCATACCTGCCAGGAATATGCCAGGCGAATGCACTGGAGACTGGCCGGAAAGGTGTGGTGACAGAGTGTCAATAGTGAAGATACTCAGTGGTAGAACACTGCACGACCGAGTGAGCCGCACGGAAAGCGAGGCAGGGCCGGCAGGCGATCGGGGGAAAGATCGTGCACGACGAGTTCCTTTGCCATGTCACGGCGTACGGAGTCTGTGCGGGCCGGCGAATAGGCGTCCCGCTGGGCACGTATCGCGCGCCGACCCTGGCGCTGGCCCTGTGGTGGTTACGGGACCGGGCGAACTGGATGGCCGAACGGCTGGATCCGCAGCCGGAGGAGCCGTACTTCCCCCCGAACTCGCTCGTCCCGGTCGCCGCCACCGTGCCCGACGTGCCCGGCCTGCTGCGCGCCTGGGCCATGGACCAGTACCAACAGGAGCTGGTCGCCGAGGAGTTGGCGGCGGGCCGACTCGTCCGGATCGCCACCTACGACGAGACCACCGAGTACGAACTGCTCGCCGAGTCCGTCGACGCCCTGCGGATGCAGCGGACCACCCCGGCACTGGTCGTCCCGGTCGCCTAGCCTCCGCGACTCCTGAGCCGCCGGGCGCTGGCCAGGCGTATATACGGACGAATCGCTAGAATTCTGGGCATGGTAGACCAGGGGTCGGCCGTGCCGACCGCGCCCGAACTCGTCCTGGAGACGGACACGGGCTCCACGCTGATGTGCCCGGGCCGCGACTATCACGTCGGGCGGGACCCGCTCAGCGAGATCGTCATCGACGACGCCCGGGTCTCCTGGCACCACGCGGTGCTGCGGCAGGAGGACGGCCACTGGACGGTCGCGGACGAGAACAGCACGAACGGCACCTACGCCGACGGTCTGCGCGTGAGTGAACGGGACGTCGGCCCCGGCAGCGTCCTGCGGTTCGGCAGCCCCGCCGACGGGCCGCGCGCCGTCCTCCTCAGCCCGCCCCCGCCCGCCCGGGAACGCCCCTCGGCGGTCTCCATGCCCGCACTCACCGGCACCTTCCGGCAACCCACGACCGTGCGGCCCCTGTCCGCCCGTACCGTCCGCATCGGCCGCGCCGCCGACAACGACCTCGTCGTCGACGACCTCCTCGTCTCCCGCCGGCACGCCGAACTGCGCGCCCACCCGGACGGGACGTACGAGATCGTCGACCTCGGCAGCCACAACGGCACCTACCTCAACGGCGGGCCCGTCGAGCGAGCGGTCGTCGCGGCCGGTGACATCGTCGGCGTCGGGCACTCCGCCTTCTGCCTGGTCGGCGACCAGCTCCAGGAGTACGTCGACACCGGCGAGGTCTCCCTCGACGTCCAGGACCTCACCGTCGCCGTCGACCACGGCCACAAGACCCTGCTTGAGGGCGTGTCCTTCCCGGTGGGGGAGAAGTGCCTGCTCGCGGTCGTCGGACCCAGCGGCGCGGGCAAGTCCACCCTGCTGAACGCCCTGACCGGACTGCGCCCCGCCGACCACGGCACGGTCCTGTACGACGGCCGCGACCTCTACCGCGACTACGCGGAACTGCGCCGGCGTATCGGCCTGGTCCCGCAGGACGACATCCTGCACGCCCAGCTGACCGTGCGCGGAGCCCTCTCCTACGCCGCCGAACTGCGTTTCCCGCAGGACACCCTGAAGGCGGAGCGGCGGGCCCGGGTCGACGAGGTGGTGCGTGAACTCGGCCTGGAACAGCGGGTCGAGCAGCCCGTGCACAGCCTCTCCGGCGGCCAGCGCAAGCGGGTCAGCGTCGCCCTGGAACTGCTCACCAAGCCCTCGCTGCTCTTCCTCGACGAACCGACCTCCGGCCTAGACCCCGGCATGGACCGCTCGGTGATGCACATGCTGCGCGGCCTCGCCGACGACGGCCGGACCGTCATCGTCGTCACCCACAGTGTGCTCAGCCTCGATGTCTGCGACCGGCTGCTGGTGCTGGCCCCCGGCGGCAAGGTCGCCTACTACGGGCCGCCCGAGGACACCCTCGCCTTCTTCGGGTACGAGCAGTGGCCCGAGGCGTTCGAGGCCTTCGAGCGCGACCGGGAACGCGACTGGGCGGGGGACTACCGTGCCTCGCCCTTCCACCGGCAGTACATCCTCAACTCGACCGCCCAGCCCCGGCTCCCGAGGTCGGGCCCGGTCGCCGCCGCCCCGCACCCGCCCAAACCGCAGAGCTGGGGCGCCCAGTTGAGCACCCTGGTCCGCCGCTACACGGCCGCGCTGAGCGCCGACCGCACCTTCCTCGCCATCATGATCGCCCTGCCGTTCGTGATGGGCGCGATGGCCAGGGCGCTGTCGGGCGGCGAGCTGGACCGCGAGACGGCGATGAACGTACTGCTCATCCTGTGCGTCGGCGGCGTCCTGACCGGTGCGGCGAACGCCGTGCGCGAGTTGGTCAAGGAACGGGTGATCTACCAGCGGGAGCGCGCCGTCGGCCTGTCCAGATCGGCGTACCTGATGTCGAAGGTCGTCGTCCTCGGGACGATCACCGTCGCCCAGGCCGTCGTACTGACCCTGGTGGCCCTGCTCGGAGTCGACCTCAACGCACCCGGCGGCAAAGGCGTGTTGATGCCACCCCTGGTGGAGATCACGGTCGCCGTCGCGCTGCTCTCCTTCACGGCGATGATGCTCGGGCTGCTGGTCTCGGCGCTGGTCGGCAAGGAAGAGGTGACGATGCCGCTGCTGGTGCTGCTGGCCATCGTCCAGGTCGTGTTCTGCGGCGCCCTGCTCAAGCTGGACGGCGTCCCCGGCATCGAACAGCTCTCCTGGCTGGTGCCCTCGCGCTGGGCGCTCGGCGCGATGGCGGGCACGATCGGGATCTCGCGGATCCTCCCCGGAAAGCTGACCGGCGACCCGCTGTTCGAACACTCGACCGGGGTCTGGCTGCTCAACGCGGGGATGCTCGTCGTGCTCTCGGTGCTCTTCGGTTACGTCGTCCTGCGGCTGCTGCGGCGGCACGAGCCGACCGTCATGCGGAAGTAGAGGGGGTGGGTGAGATGACGTCCCCGGGATACCAGCTCACCGGGTTCCGGCCCACGCACGTCGTCCCCGGCGACGGCCTCGCCGCCTGGGAGGCACCGGACGCGTCCAGGCCGACGGTGCCGCTCGACGCGCTGCTGCCGGTCGAACTGGTCGAGCGGCGCGGCGACTGGGGGCACGTCCGGTGCGCGAACGGCTGGTCCGCCTGGGTCGACGGCCGGCTCCTGGTCGCCGTACCGCAGGACCCGCCCGCGGCCGGGGCCCCGCTCGCCCGCACCGCCGACCCACGCCCCCTGCTGGCCCGCGCCGAACAGGCGCTGGCCCGCTACCGAGCGGCAGTGGAGGAGCTGACCGGGGGCGCGCTCGACCGGGAGGCGTTCCGGGGACGTACACGCGGACAGCGGATCGGGATCGTCGTCGACGGCGAGTCCGTATGGCTGTACGACGCCGAGCACGAGCGCTGGGTGTACACGGACGGCACCCGGCTGAGCACGTACGCCGCCGACCGCGAACCCGCCGCCCCCGCGCGTGAGCCCACCCAGGTGGTGCCCGACCTGGGCCACGCGCCCACCCAGGTGGTCAGGGACGACGCCGAAGGCGGCGGGCGATGACCCGCCACCGGGACGGCGACACGCGCTCGCACGCGGGGCGCGACTCCGACCTGCTGGGGCGGCAGATCGCGGGCTACCGGGTCGAGGAGGAGATCGGCCGGGGCGGCATGGCCGTGGTCTACCGGGCCAGGGACCTGCGCCTCGACCGGACCGTCGCCCTGAAACTCCTCGCCCCCGAACTAGCCCGCAACGACACCTTCCGCAAACGCTTCACCCACGAGTCCCGGGTGGCCGCCGCGATCGACCATCCGCACATCGTCCCCGTCTTCGAGGCCGACGAGACGGACGGCGTCCTCTACATCGCCATGCGGTACGTCGAGGGCAGCGACCTGCGTCATCTCCTGGACCGCGAGGGCCCGTTGACGCTCACGGCCGCGACCCGGATCGCCGCCCAGGTGGCCTCGGCGCTCGACGCGGCCCATGAACACGGCCTGGTCCACCGGGATGTGAAGCCCGGCAACATCCTGGTCGCCCGGGGCACCGACAGCGACCACCCCGAGCACGTCTACCTCACCGACTTCGGCCTGACGAAGAAGTCGCTGTCGCTGACCGGCTTCACGACGGTCGGCCAGTTCGTCGGCACGCTCGACTATGTGGCCCCCGAGCAGATCTCGGGCCGCCCGGTCGACGGCCGCTGCGACGTCTACGGCTTCGCCTGCGTCGTCTACGAACTCCTTGCGGGCCACCCGCCGTTCCGACGCGACGACGACATGGCGCTGCTGTGGGCCCACCAGTACGACGAACCACCGCCGTTGACCGAACAGCGCCCCGAACTCCCCGCAGCCGTCGACCAGGTGTTCACGAAGGCCCTCGCGAAGACCCCCGACGACCGCTACGACTCCTGCCTCGACTTCATCGCCGCCCTCCGCGCGACCCCCACCTCACACACCGGCCACCCGTCCACAAAGGTGGTCCACCTGCCCACCACCACCGAGGAACGCCCACCACGGCCCCCGTCCTGGGCCCGGCCGGTGTTCACCCGGCACGGTCACCGACGGGCCGTCGGGCCCGGCTGACGGTTCTCGACCTCGCCCCGCCGATGGACCGGCCGTGCCAGCAGTGCTCCCAGGAACCCGGTGACCAGCCCCCACAGCAGGGCCAGACCCAGCGCGCCCCACAGGTGGGGGCGCAGGAACAGGGAGCCGCCGAGGTTGCCGCCCAGGTCGCCGATGCCCAGCACCGACAGGCCGTAGTGGGCGGAGATCCTGCCGATCAGGCAGACCATCAGGACCGTGAGCGCGAGCGCGACCGCCATGTGCACGGCGTGCTGCCAGGCCCGTACGCGGGCCGGTGAGCGTGCCGCCATCAGGAACGCGGCGGTCAGGAGCAGTACCGCGTCGACCGCGACCAGCCACCACACCTTGCCGTCGAAGTCCGCGAGGGTGTTCAGGTTGAGCGTGGCCGTGTCGTCGGTGCGCAGGACCTCGTCCAGGACATGGGGCATCGGCAGGCCGAAGGGGCCGTCCACGCGGCCCTCCCAGGTGGCGCCCAGGCCCGTGGTGAGCGCCAGCCAGACCAGGTTCGGCATGCCCAGCAGCACCAGCGCGAGCGACTGCGCGGGCTGGCCGCGCGTCACCGCCACGACCAGCGCGATCACCGTCCCGAGGGCCACGAAGGCGAGCAGCAGGACGACCATGGCGTGCGCGGCCGGACGTACCGACTCCTGGAACCGCAGCAGCCGCGCGGGCAGCGGGGCCCCGCGCGAGACCAGCAGGGCCAGTGCCAGGACGCCCGCGAGCCACGCGACGCCCGCGAGCAGTGTCAGCGGCACGTCGGTGGCGAAGCCGACCTGGGGTGAGGCGCCGAGGATGTCGCCGATGTCGCCGAGCGTGCCGTCGCCCAGCGACACCGCGAAGGACTGGCGGGCCGCGAACGCCAGACCGGCCAGGCCCAGCAGCCACAGGACGGCGATCCGCGCGGCCCAGCCCGCCAGTTCGCGCGCCCCGGCGACCGCCCGGTGCCGCAGCGGGCGCAGAAAACCCGCGCCGATCACGAGCGCCCCGACCAGCGTCACCGACAGCGGCATCACGGTCAGGCCGCCCGCCGTCTCGGCGAGGTCCCCGGCGTCGCCCGTGAGGTCGACGGTCCCGCCGACCGCCGCGACGACGGTGGCCGCGACGACCCGGGGGAACGCGCCGTCCGGCAGATCGCCCGCTCCCGCCGCCCACAGTCCCAGCCCGGCGACCAGCACCATCGACGCCAGCCCGGTCAGCACCGCGGCCAGGGCCTGCGCCCAGCCGTGCCGGGAGACGGTCCGCTCCGCGGCGAGGGTCGGCACGGGAGCGGGGGTTCGCGTGCTCACCCTGCCCACGCTAAGCAGCACTCGGGCCCGCCGCCTGTCGGGAGCGGTCCGGGCCTCCGCTTGCGGGCGGCCCGGGGCCGGGGCGCACAATGGGCACGTTGTGGAAGAAAGCGGCATGAAACGGGGTGAGTGCCGCAGGAGCCCACGTCGGAAGAAGAGCCCGTGAGCGTCGATCAGCCGTCCTCCGACCGCCCCACAGGACCGCCCTCCGGCCCGCTGTCGGGCCCCTCGCAGCCACCCGCGGGCCCGCCCTCCCGGCCGCCCGCCGAGCCGCCCTCCGGCGGCGGGGACGGCAGCGGCGGGCCGGGCGGGGGCGGTACGGGACCGGATCCCGACCGCGACCGGCCCTGGTGGCGGTCCGTGCCCAGGATCGCCGTGCTCGCCACCGCAGTCGTGGCCGCCGTCGCCCTGGCCGTCGTCCTCACCCGCCCCGACGGCGGCTCCTCCGGCCGGGCGGACGGAGAGGTCTTCCTCCAGGCCGCCGACAAGTCCGGACCCGACCCCTTCACCGAGTCCACCGCCAAGGACAGCTCCGCCCCACCGGCCGCCCCCCCCACCGTCACCGACACAGCCACCGCGAACGTCGTACGACGCGTGGACGGCGGCGCGGCCGGCCTCTACGGCGGCACCCGCAAGGTCGCCAGCTGCGACGTGGAGAAGCAGATCCGGGTGCTCGGCACGGCCCCCGCGAAGAACGGCGCCTTCGCCTCGGTCCTCGGCCTCGAACCGGCCGGGGTACCCGCCTACCTGCGCTCACTCACCCCCGTACAGCTGCGCATGGACACCCGCGTCACCAACCACGGCTACCGCGACTCCGCCGCCACCAGCTACCAGGCCGTCCTCCAGACCGGCACGGCCGTCCTCGTCGACGACCGCGGCCGACCGCGGGTGCGCTGCGCCTGCGGCAACCCGCTCACCGACCCGGTACGGCAGCAGAGCGCCACGCGGACGACGGGCGACAAGTGGGCCTCGTACCGCACCTCGAACGTCGTCTACGTGGCGCCCGCCGTCACCGTCGTCAACATCTTCGTCGTCTACGACCCCGACCACCGCGACTGGTTCCGCCGGCACCCGGGCGACACCGGTGGCAAGGACCGGAAGACCGACCCGCCGGTCGAGCAGCCGAGCCCCTCGGTGAGCAGCCCGTCGGCGAGTCCTTCGGAGAGTTCGACCACGCCCTCGCCGGAGTCCTCGGAGCCCACCTCCCCGGCGCCCGGTCTGGTGCCGCCCTCCTCACCGGTGCCGTGCGTGTCCTCGCCCCCCGCCTCGCCCGCCTCGCCGGCCGCACCGGACTCCGCGAGCCCGTCGGCCACGCCCTGCCCGCCCGTGTCGAGCAGCGCGCCCTCCTCCTCGTCCCCGGCCGTCCAACCGCCCTCCTCGGCCGCCGGGTCGCCGGAGTCCGCGCCCGCCGGCAGCCTCTCCGCGAGCACGCCCTCCTACTGAGGTTCCGGCAGGGGCGAAATCTCGCCTCCGGGGACGGGGGGACTGCGGCGCGCGGCTCGGGGTACGAGCAGTGATGCGGCCGGGTCCGCAAGGATCCGGTCACCGAAAGAGAACGAACGCATCACCGAGCATTTGGGCGGAGCAGTGACACAGACTGGTTTCGACGTCCCCGTCGAGCCGCTGCGACGGGCGACGCACTTCACCGGCGAGCCGGGCTGTATCGCGGAGGCCCGCGCCTTCGCCGAGCGTTTCCTGGAACAGCTGAGGCAGCGGGGGCGCACCCCGGGCGACAGACGTGCCGACGGTGAACTGGTGTTGGTGGTCAGCGAGTTGGTCACCAACGCGGAGCGGCACAGCCATGGGCCGTACGTCCTCGAACTGGAGGGCACGGACAGCGCCGTGACGGTGTCGGTGTACGACAGCAGCGCCGCGCTGCCGCTGCGCTATCCCCGGGATCCGGAACGGATCGGGCGGCACGGCCTGGAGATCGTGCACGCGCTCGCCATCGAGGTGACCGCGCGCAGGGTGCCGGTCGGCAAGTACGTCCGGGCCGTGCTGCCGTTCAACCAGGGAGCCGGCAGGCAGAGTGCCGGTAAGCAGGGCGGCGGCCGGCCGTCGGCGCAGCCGGTGTCCGCGCAACCGGCGAGGCAGGCGCAGTAGTCCGCACTGCGCCTGCCTCGTGGCCGGCCGCCCGATCGGTCAGGCGTGGTCCAGTGACCGGTCAGGCGTAGTCGAGTTCGCCGAGCATGCCCTCGCGCAGCTGCGTGATGATGCGCTTGATCAGCCGGGACACATGCATCTGCGAGCAGCCGAGCAGCTCACCGATCTCCGCCTGGGTGGCCTCCTCGACGAACCGCAGATGGATGATCCGCCGGTCGCGGTCGCTGAGTTCGGCGAGCAGCGGGGCCAGCGACTGGAAGTCCTCGACCAGCCGCATCCCGTGCTCCTCGACGCCGATGAAGTCGGCCAGCACGGCTTCGCCGCTCTCGGAGCCGTCGCCGGTCAGCGCGGCGTCCAGCGAAGAGGAGTTGTAGCCGTTGGAGGCAATCTGGCCCTCGACGACCTCGTTCTCGGGCAGGTTCATCAGCGTGGCCAGCTCGGCGACCGTCGGTTCGCGGTCCAGCCTGCTCGCCAGCTCCTCACGGGCCTTGGCCAGCTCGACGCGCAACTCCTGCAGCCGGCGCGGTACATGCACCGCCCAGGTCGTGTCGCGGAAGAAGCGCTTGATCTCGCCGATGATGTACGGCAGCGCGAACGACGTGAACTCCACCTCACGGGACAGCTCGAACCGGTCGATGGCCTTGATCAGACCGATCATCCCGACCTGGACGATGTCCTCCATGTCGTCGCCGCGGCCCCGGAAACGCCCGGCGGCGAACCGCACGAGCGACATGTTCATCTCGATGAGCGTGTTGCGCGCGTACTGATGCTCGTGCGTGCCCTCTTCGAGCTCCGTCAGCCGCCGGAAGAACTGGCGGGACAGCTCGCGCGCGTCACGCGGTGCCACCTTTCGAGGTTCGGGTACTCCGGGCAGTGGGGCGTCACCCGTCCTGGTCCCAGCGGTGTCCTCGACGACCTCTGACTTCGACCGGATCATGGCGGTGTCCATTACCTGTTACCTCTCCCCAGAAACATCACGCTACGGACGATGGAACCGTTCCGGAATGCGCTTACCCGGTCCGACGCCGGGCATGCCACATGTGATGTTCCCTACTGGAGACGGGTGGACGTCGGGTGTGAAAAGCCCACAGACCAACCGGTGTTGACCTGCCGGTAAGGAGTGTGGCAGCGCCCCGGGAGACGGCGTAGACACCGTGGGCCGATTGCCGGGCACCGGTCGGGGGATCGGCGTAGCGGACCCGTCCGCGCGCTCAGGTGAGCCGGGGCACGGTGATCAGCTCGTGGAGGTAGCGCTTGGTGAGCCGGCCGTCGTACCGCGTCTCGATCAGGTCCCGGACGCAGGTGAGCAGGCCGTGGCGCGAGGGGGCGTCGAGGGCGCGGTGGTTCGAGTAGGTGAGCAGGACGTCGATGTACTCGTCGACGGTGTACGCGATGTCCTGGGCGTGGCGCCGGACGGTGACCTCGCCGAAGTGCTCGGAGCGGTCCCACTCGGCGGTGTCCGTCGCGGTGTCGGCCTCGTCGACCTGCCGCAGGTCGGGCGGGGTGGCCGGGTCCCACTGCTCGTAGCAGCGCTGCACCCGCTCGAAGAAGTCGACGGTGCCGCCCTTGACGTGGTGGGTGGTGACGACGGCGAACGTGCCGCCGGGCCGCAGCGCCCTGGCCGCCCTGGGCAGCCGGGTCGCCGGGTCGAGCCAGTGGAACGCGGTCGCCACGACGGCCAGGTCGAACGGCTCGGACGGCGGCGTCCACCGGTCGAAGTCGGCGACCGTCACCTCGGCGAGCGGGAAGTCCCGCAGATTGTGCCAGGCCACGGCGGCCATGGACGGCCCCAGCTCGACGGCCGTGATCCGGCAGCCCAACTCGGCGAGCGGGACGGTCAGTTGACCGGTGCCCGGCGCGATCTCCAGGACGCGGCTGCCCGGCCCGAGCCCTGCCGCGCGGGCCAGATCGGCCACCAGGGCCCGCGGATAGCGCGGGCGGGCCTTGTCGTACAGCTCCGCCGCCTCGTCGAAAGTGTCCCGCAGCATGCTCGCCCCTTCGGCCTCTGTTCGCCCCGCCCGGTGATTCCACCCAGGGCAGAATGCCGATCCCTTGCCCCGGAAGCGACGGCTTTTAGGCTGAAGGGGTGAGCAATCAAGCGCCGAACCGAGCGCCCGACCAGGCCCGCGTCATCCCGCTGCGCCCGAGGACCACGCCCGCACCGGCCCCGGCCGCCGCTCCGGTGGCCCCGCCGACGCCCACACCCAAGGAGCCGCTCTTCCGTGACCTGGTCGGCGACGTCCTGCGCCGCGAACGGCTCGCGCAGGAGCGTACGTTGAAGGACGTGGCCGACGCGGCCAGGATCTCCATGCCGTACCTGTCCGAGCTGGAGCGGGGCCGCAAGGAGGCCTCCTCGGAGGTCCTCGCGGCAGCCGCCCACGCCCTCGGCCTGGGCCTGGGCGACCTGCTGTCCCTGGCCCAGAGCGAGCTGACCCGGCAGTACACCAGGAGCCGTACCCGTGCGCGGACGACCACTGGTACGCCGTACAACGGTCTCTGCCTGGCCGCCTAGCCGGCCACAGGACCGGTCAGGCCCTGACCAGGCGGCGGCTCACCACCTCGTCGGCGAGGCCGTACGCCACCGCCTCCGGGGCGGTGAACACCTTGTCGCGGTCCATGTCCGCGCGCAGTGTCGTCACGTCGTGGTGCGTGTGCCGGGAGAGCACCTCCTCGACCTGCGCGCGGATCCGGACCATCTCCCTGGCCTGCACGGCCAGGTCGGAGACCATGCCCCGGTGTCCGCCGCTGGCCGGCTGGCCGAGCAGCACCCGCGCGTGCTCCAGGACGAACCGGCGCCCGGGATCGCCCCCGGCCAGCAGCACGGCCGCCGTCGAGGCCGCCTGGCCGACGCAGAACGTCGAGATCGGCGCCTGGACGTACGTCATCGTGTCGTAGATCGCCATCAGCGAAGTGAACGAGCCGCCGGGCGAGTTGATGTAGATCGCGATCTCGTTCTCCGGCGACGACGCCTCCAGATGCAGGAGTTGCGCGATGACGACGTTGGCGACGCCGTCGTCGATCTCGGTGCCGAGGAAGATGATCCGCTCGGCGAGCAGCCGGCTGAACACGTCGTACGACCGCTCGCCCTGCGGGGTGCGCTCGACGACGTTCGGAATCGTGTACGTCCCCATGTCAGAGCCCCATCCGTCGTCGGGCGCCGGCCGGGCGCACATCGGTCAGCGAGCCGACGACCTGGTCCACCATGCCGTACTCCTGGGCCTGTTCGGCCGTGAACCAGCGGTCGCGGTCGCCGTCCCGGGAGATCGTCTCCTCGCTCTGGCCGGTGTGCCGGGCGGTGATCCGCTCGACGGTCCGCTTGGTGAATTCCAGGTTCTCCGCCTGGATCTCGATGTCGGCGGTGGTGCCGCCGATCCCGGCCGACGGCTGGTGCATCATGATCCGCGCGTTGGGGAGTGCGTACCGCTTGCCCGCCGCGCCCACGCTGAGCAGGAACTGGCCCATGCTGGCCGCGAATCCCATGGCGAGCGTGGACACGTCGTTCGGGATCAGCTGCATGGTGTCGTAGATGGCGAGGCCCGCAGTGACCGAGCCGCCGGGGCTGTTGATGTACAGGCTGATGTCGGTGCGCGGGTCCTCCGCCGACAGCAGGAGCAGCTGGGCGCAGATCCGGTTCGCGGAGACCTCGTCGACCTGCGTGCCGAGGAACACGATGCGCTGGGCGAGGAGTTGGGCGGCCAGCTGGTCGTCGAACCGGGAGGGCGGGGTGTCGCCCTCCTCGGCCCGGGGCAGCAGGGCCGTCGGCCGGAGACCGGCGGCGGTGAGTGGGGACATGAGGGCTCCTGGGTGAGAGATGGAGATGGAGATGGGGGTGCGCGGGGCGTCGTACGGCGGATCGCCCCGCACTCCCCACTCTCGGCCCGGTCCGGCGTCAGCGGCCCGTTTCTCGGCCTGCGGCAGATTCGCTGTCGGCAGAGCCTCCGGTCGAGCCGTCGGTCGGACCCCCGGTCGAGTTGTCGGTCGCGCCGTCGGTCGGGTCCTCGGTCCGGCCCGGTTCACCGGTCAGCCAGGGGCGGAGCTTCTGGGGGTTGCGCACCGCCCAGATGCGGCTGATCCGGTCGCCCGCGATCTCGAACGCGAACACGGTCGCGACCGTGCCGTCCTGGTAGGCGACCAGGCCGGGCAGGCCGTTGACCGTGCACTCCACGAACGTCGTACGGTCGCCAGCCACCCGCGCGATCTCGGCGTACGCACCGGCGATGCGCTCGGCGCCCACGAGCGGGTGCGCGTGCGTGACGGCCAGCCCGCCGCCGTCGGCGGTCGCGGTGGCGTCCGGGTCGAGCAGACCGACCAGCGCCTCGATGTCCTTCGCCTCCCATGCCGTCCTGAACCGCCGGACGATGCCCGCCTGTTCGGTGCTCGGGACCGCCGCCGGCGCCTGCGCGCCGCGGACCCGGCGGCGGGCGGAGGACGCCAGTTGACGGCAGGCCGCGGGCGTACGGCCGACGATCTCCGCGACCTCGCCGAAGGGGTAGCGGAAGACGTCGTGCAGCACGAACGCGACGCGCTCGGCCGGGGTCATCGCGTCCAGGACGACCAGGAAGGCCATCGTCACCGACTCGTCGAGGGTGATCCGATCGGCAGGGTCGGTCCCGGCGGCGCCGGAACACCCGGTGATCCACTCCGTGGGCTCGGGCACCGGCTCCGGGATCCAGTCGCCGACGTACGTCTCCCGTCTGGCCCGCGCCGAACCGAGCAGGTTCAGACAGATACGGCCCGCGACCGTCGTCAGCCAGGCACCGGGCGACTCGATGGCCCGCTGCTCCCGCACGGACAGGGCGTACCAGCGGGCGTAGGTCTCCTGTACGACGTCCTCGGCGTCGGCGAGGGACCCGAGGAGCCGGTAGCCGAGGTTGATCAGCCGGCGCCGCTCGCTCATGATCGCGGCGAGCCCCGGATCGCTCCGGTCCTCGGCGCCGCCGCTCTCGGCTCTGGTGGTCATGGTCCGGCCGTCTCCCTCGCTGGCTGTCGCTGCCTCTACCTGTTACCCGCTACCCCTTCTACGCCTTACGACAGGACAGCCGTGCGGATTGTGAGGCCGCCACGTCACCTCACATTCCGCACGGCTGCGTTGTCGTACCGGCGAGGACGACAACGAGAGGGAGAGGGGCCATCCATGAACGACTTCCAGGCCGTCGCGGACCGGGTCGAGATCGAGGCGCTGCGCGGCGAGTTCACCGACGCGGCGATGATGCGCGACCGGCCACGGCTGGCCGCGCTGTTCACCCCGGACGGTGTCCTGCGCATGCCCAACATCCCCGTCGAGCTGGTCGGCCGGGAGGAGATCCTGGCCGGGGGCGAGCGGCTGCAGAGCCGGTGGGACATCTTCGTGCAGACCACCCACCCCGGCACGATCGTGCTCGACGGCGACACCGCGACCGGCCGCGCCTACCTCCAGGAACTCGCCCGCACCCTCGACGGGCACGAGGGCCTCAACTACGCCGTGTACCACGACCGTTACCGGCGTACGGAGGACGGCTGGCGGTTCGCCGAGCGGGTGTACGAGGTCAGGTACCTCGACACCTCCCCGCTCGCGGGTGCGGCACCCCGCGCCACGGACACCCCGGCCGCGTCCTTCGCCGAGCCCGCGTCGCCAGAACGCCTGGAGCGCGCAGCCACCGCCCTCCGCGCCAACGGCTTCGCCGCCGAGATCCTCGACGACGCCGCAGCCGCGCGCGTCCGCGTCCGGGAACTGGTCCCCGAGGGCGCCGCCGTGCTCACCGGGGCCAGCGAGACCCTCCGGCTGTCCGGCATCGACGAGGACATCAACACCGGCGGCCGGTACGACGCCGTCCGGCCCCGCGTGCTGGCCATCGACCGGGCCACCGGCGCCGACGAGATCCGCAGGCTGGTCGCGGGCCCCGACTTCGTCGTCAACAGCGTCGCCGCGGTGACCGAGACGGGCTCGCTGGTCCTCGCCTCGGGCAGTGGGAGCCAGCTTCCCGCCAACGCGGGCGGCGCGGCCCGTGCGGTCTGGATCGTCGGCGCGCAGAAGGTGGTGCCCGACCTGAGCACGGCCCTGCGTCGCGTCGAGGAACACGCACTTCCGCTGGAGAACGTCCGAGCGCAGGCGGCGTACGGCGTGCCCAGCGCGGTGAACCGTCTGCTCGTCCTCAACGCGGAACCCCACCCGGGGCGGGGCACCGTGCTGCTGCTCCGCGAGGCCATCGGATACTGAACAGGTCAGCGTGAACGCCTCAGTTGAGGGCGCGCACCACCAGCCGGACCACCGCCCTGACCCCACGCCAGGCCCACTCGAACGCCCCTCCCGCCACGGCCAGATCGGCGGCGTCCCCGGCCGCCTCCGTCCGGCCCGATCCCGAGCGGCACTGCGAACAGGAACGGAACCAACTGCGCTTGCGCGCACCGCACTTCTTGCACATCGTCATGAGGTCATCTTCCCTGCTGCCGCACCCCAGTGGATCACTTCGAGCCTCAACTACCAAGCACGGGAGGCCAGTCGGAGGGTTTCGCGGACCCGGAGCACATCCGGGTCCGTCTCGGCGCCGGGGCGCTGGACGAGGAACAGGGTGTTCAGCGGCGGTTCCTCCGGTTCGTGGAGGAGGGTGAGGCGGCCGGAGTCGAGATACTCCTGGCACAGCGAGCGGGGGAGCACGCTGATCCCGGCGCCGACGTTGACCGCCGACAGGACCGCGTACAGCTTGGGCACCGTGACGGCGGCGTGCGTGGCGAGCTGTCTGCCGAGGACGGTCCGCCAGTGGCGGCGCACGATCGGCAGATCCTCGGCGTAGGTGACCAGGGGGACCTCGCGCAGGGCGGCGCACAGGTCGTCGGCCTGCGGGTGCGCGGCGACGCGTGCAGCCCAGGCGGGGGCGGCGACCAGCAGGTTCTCCTCGTCGGCCGACGGCACCGAGTCCAGACCGCGGCCACGGGGGCGCCGGGTGGTGATGACCAGGTCGTGGCGGCCCGCCCGCAGCTCCTCAAGCAGCGGCTCCGGCAGCCCCTGGGTGACGCGCAGCTCGACCCCCTCGGCGACCAGGGGAGCCGGCGCGGGCAGGACACGTACACAGAGCAGCTCCGACGGGCCGGCCAGCCGCACGGGTGCCGTGCGCCCGGACAGCGGGCCGTCGCCTTCGAGGGCGGCGAGCACGTCGAGCGGCTGCGCGATCCGCGCCGCGAGGTCGTGGGCGAGCACCCTGAAGTCACTGCCGATCGCGTCCGACGCGTCCGGCGTCTTCTACCCCGGCGAGCGCAGCACCGCCCTGGCAGAGCGCCGGGCCACCGAGGGGTGGCCGTCGCCGTGAAGGTGTGGCGCGAACTGGTCGAGGCCGCGAAGGAGTTGGGCGTCGCGCCGGATCGGCCGGGCGGCTCCTAGTCGCCCCGCGTCCGGTAGCCCGACCGGTTGTACCGCCGCCAGTTGCTCCGGGTCATCATGTCGCCGCCCCGCCGGAGATCCTGGACGACCTCCTCCCAACCCGGGTCGTCCACCGGCTCGTAGCCGGCGCGGACGTGCTCGACGAAGGTCCACCATTTCTCGTAGACAGGTGGGGTGTCGTTCAGCGCGTTGTGGTGGTTGGTCTGCCGGTCGGAGGGGAGGGTCGGGGCGGGCTTCCGGGGGACCGACACGAGGTGGTCCTCCTTGCGCAACGCCCGCAGACGGTACGGTATGTCGCCCACACCGATGCTGTGCGGGGGGAGATCCAGCGCCGGTCGGACAAGCTCAAGGAGGTCCGGCTCGGAGTGCGGACCGAGCCCGACGGTGTGCTCGAAGACCCGGCGCAGCCGCTCGCAGATCGCCTCACTGAGGTAGCTCGCAAACCAGTAGGCGTCGCCTTCGTAGTGCTGCCGGTCGCGACCGATCGCCACCTCACCGGTGTCGTGGACCAGCCGGAAGGTGAGGCTTTCGAGGCCGTGGCTTTCCGACTTGCGGAGGTAGCAGGCGCGTAGGCGGCCGAGCGGCAGGTGCTCGACCCGGCTGCGGCGCCAGGGCGTCCCGCGTCGGGTGATGGTCAGCGAACGGCCGTCGAAGGCGAACGTCCACCGCGAGTAGCGCATGACCATCGCATCAGACATCCGTTCAATTTACCCAACTCGCCCACAGGCGCCACCGGGAGCATCACCGTACGGCGGCGGGGGCCGAGGTCGCGGAGGTCGCCTCGTCCAGGGCCCGGGATCGCCGCTCAGACCGGGTACGCGTGTGTCTGCGCCGCCTTTACCGCCGCCCAGATCTCCGCCCCGGGGTGCAGCCCGAGTTCGGCCGCGGCGACCGTCGTCAGGTCGGCGGCCAGGGGGAGTTCGCCGGTGAGGTCGGCGCGGATCTGGTCGCCGTGGGTCTCCAGGCCCGCGACCTCGCAGCGCCAGAGGTTGCGGGCGCTGGCGCCGGTCGGGCGGTCGCGGTAGAGGGTGACCGCGCTCGGCGGGAACGCCACGAACGCCGGGCCGGACAGGGTCTCCGTGGTGGTGATGGCGGGGCCCGTGTCAAGGCGGACGGTATGGCCGTTGGCCTCGCCCCGGTAGAGGTTCAGGCCGACCAGCTGGGCGATGTAGTCCGTGCGGGGGTGCCTGGCGATGTCGGACGGGGTGCCCTCCTGGACGACCCGGCCGTCCTCGACCACGACCAGCCGGTCGGCCAGCACCATCGCGTCCAGCGGGTCGTGCGTGACCAGTACGGCGACGGCCTCGAACTCGGCCAGATGGCGCCGGAGTTGGGCGCGGACCTCCAGGCGGGTGCGGGCGTCCAGGGCGGCCAGCGGCTCGTCGAGCAGCAGCAGGCGCGGGCTGGTGGCCAGGGCGCGGGCGAGGGCGACGCGCTGGGCCTGGCCGCCGGACAGCTTGCGCGGCTTGGCGCCGGCATGGTCGGTGAGGCCCAGGCGGTCCAGCCACTCGGCGGCCTGCGCACGTGCCTCCGCCTTGGACGCGCCCTGGCAGCGCGGCCCGAACGCCACGTTGTCCAGGGCGGTGAGGTGCGGGAAGAGCAGATAGTCCTGGAAGACGACGCCGACCGGGCGGGACTCCGGCGGCGTACGCTCCAACGCCGTGCCGTCCAGGCGGAGATGGCCCTCGGTGAGCTGTGACAGACCGGCCAGGGCGCGCAGGGCGGTCGTCTTCCCGGCGCCGTTCGGGCCGAGCAGCGCGACGACCTCGCCGGGCGCCACGCTCAGCGCCACGTCGAGCCGGAACGCACCGCGCTCGACGACGAGACGGGCGTCGAGCCCTTCCGGGACGGTGTCGGCGGGAGCCTTGTGCATGTCGGTCATCCTGCGGTCATCCAACGGTCGCGCAGGCCCGCCAGCACCGCGACGGACACGGCCAGCAGGACCAGACTGAGGGCGATGGCGGCCTCCGGGTCGCTCTGCAGGGCCAGATAGACCGCCAGGGGCATCGTCTGCGTACGGCCGGGAAAGTTGCCGGCGAAGGTGATCGTCGCCCCGAACTCGCCCAGCGCCCGCGCCCAGGCAAGCACCGCACCGGCCGCGATCCCCGGCGCGATCAGCGGCAGCGTGACCCGGCGGAACGCGGTGAAGCGGGAGGCGCCGAGCGTGGCCGCCGCCTCCTCGAAGCGGGGGTCGGCGGCGCGCAGGGTGCCCTCGACGCTGATGACCAGGAAGGGCATCGCGACGAACGCCTCCGCGACCACGACGCCCGCCGTGGTGAACGGCAGCGTGATCCCGAACCAGGAGTCCAGCGAGCGCCCGACGATGCCGTTGCGGCCGAGCGCCATCAGCAGCGCCACACCGCCGACCACCGGCGGCAGCACGAGGGGGAGAGTGACCAGGGCTCGTACGAGGCCGCGCCCGGGGAACTCGACCCGGGCCAGCAGCCAGGCCAGCGGCACACCGATGACCAGGCTCACCGCTGTCGCGGCGGTCGCGCAGACCAGGGACAGCTGGAGCGCCTGCCACACCTCGGCGCTGGTCAGCAGCGTGGGCAGACTGCGCCAGGGGGCCCGTACGAGCAGTGCGATCAGCGGTACGACGAGGAACGCGACGCCGATCAGCGCGGGGACCAGCAGCGGCAGGGGAGCCCCTCGGCCGCCGCCACCTGTCCGGACGCGCCGACGCCGCGGGCCACCCCGGAGGGTGTCGGCCGCGGCGCCGGACCTGTCGGTCGGGCGGGTCACGGCTTGAGGAACCCGGCCTCGGTCAGGACCTGCTGGCCCGCCGCGGACTGCACCAGGGCGATGAACGCCTTGGCGGCCTCGGTGTTCTGGGCGTCCTTGAGCTGGACGATCGGGTACTCGTTGATGGCATTGGCCGATTCGGGGAAGTCCACGCCCTCCACCTTGTCACCCGCGGCGTGCACATCGGTCTTGTAGACGACGGCCGCGTCGGCCTCCTTCAGCTCCACCTTCGTCAGGGCGGACTTGACGTCCTGCTCGTAGGAGACCGGGGTGAGCTTCAGCTTGCCGGCGTCCAGGGCCTTCTGCGCGGCGGCACCGCACGGCACCTCCTTGTCGCACAGCACGACCTTCAGACCGGACTTGGTGAGATCCTTCAACGAGGCGATCTTGTCGGGGTTGCCCGGCAGGGTCGCGATCTCCAGCTGGTTGCGGACGAAGGTGGCCGGGGTGCCGGTGGCGTCGCCCGCGTCCGTGACGATCTTCATCGTCTTGGGGCTGGCCGAGGCGAACACGTCCGCCGGGGCACCGCCGGTGATGCTCGCGGCGAGGGAGTCGCTGCCGCCGAAGCTGAACGTCACCTTCGTACCGGGGTGTTCCTTCTCGAACTGCTCGCCCAGCGTCGTGAAGCTCTCCTTCAGCGACGCGGCGGCGAACACCGTCACCGTGCCGGACAGCTTGTCCGACGCCGAGGCCGAGGAGTCCGATTTCGCCGAGGAGGAGTCGTCCGACGACGAACAGGCACTCAGCGCGAGCAGCACGGTGGCCCCCAGGGCGGCCACCTGCATCGGTCGGCGGGTCCGGCGCGCGGTACGGGTCATCTCGGGTCCACTCCCTCTGGTCCTCACGGACACATTCACCTGCGGTTACGACTGCTGGTCCAGGCGCTGATGATACTGCCGCAGATGCGAGGGAAATGTCTCCTGTGCCTTCGCATGAGCCAGAACTGTGATCTACAAACCTGGCATGTGCGTTTGCACGGGATGCCGGTCCGGGTACGGTCATCCGGGAGGTGGTAGCCCGTGGGTCAGTCTCTCGCAGCCGCCGGTACGGCCGCCGTTCCCATGGCCTCGCTCACCCTCGCCGGCGACCTGGCCAAGCCGTCCCGGCTGACCGTGTCCGATCTGCTGGCCTGGCCCCAGCACCGGGCCGACGTCAGCTTCGAGTGCGCGACCAGCGGCACCCAGCACCACCGCTTCACCGGCCCCCTGCTGCACGACGTCCTGTCGGCGGCCCGCCCCGGCTTCGACCCGGCCCGCCGCAAGGACCGGCTGCGCTTCCTGATCGCCGTGACCGGCACGGACGGCCACCACGCCCTGCTGTCCTGGGCCGAGATCGACCCCGACTTCGGCCGTGCGCCCGTACTCCTGGCCACGACCATCGACGCCACCCCGCTGGACCGCGCCGGCCCCCAGCTCGTCCTCCCACAGGACCGCTGCGGCGCCCGGCACATCAGTGGCATCAACACGATCCGCGTGGACGGCGGTTACACCTCGTGGACCTGACGGCCTACGAGGAACCGCTCACCCGGTGATCCCGAGGACGTGCGACACCCAGCAGTAGCGCGACACCGCCTCCAGCCGCTGCATACCGCGTGTCGTCTGTGCCGCGCTGAAGTCCCGCAGTTCGGAGCCGACTTGGGCGCGGAAGGCGTGCAGGACGTCCTCGACGGAGGAGATGTGCCGGTAGGCCGTGGCGGTCGACACCTCGGCGCGCCTGGCGATCTCGGCCAGGCTTACCGGCGTCGGCGAGTTCTTGAACAACTTGGCGGCGGCCTTGATGAGTTGCCTGCGATTGCGCTGGGTGTCACCGCGCATGGGTCGAATCCCCGTTTTCTCCATGGAGACAGCCTTCACTGCAGAGCCCGACGGGTGTCCTTCTCGCGGAACTCTTCGCGACGAACCTGGGCCGGTTCCTCGACGGGGACGCGCTGCTCAACCGGGTCGACACCGTCGAGTTCCACTGACCGGCGACGACTCGACGCGGAGACGGCCAACACTCTCGGCCCCCGGCACTCCTTCCGCGAGGAGCGCCGGGGCCGAGGTGCGGTGCGGCGGGTCGGCTATACGCTTGGCCGCCGCACGGTCACGTCGACCATGCCGTCGTCGGCCTCACAGACTGGTTCTGGTTCTGGTTCTGGTTCTTGTTCTGGATCGGGTGGAGTGAGCTGTGGGGATCTTCCTTCTGTTGTTCTGGGGCGGCAGCGCCTGCTTCTCGGCCCGGCGTGCCCGGAAGCTGTGGACGGACCCGGAGTACTACCGGCGCGTCGTGGACCAGCGGGTGTTCCGCTTCAAGGACGACGTGAACCGCGGGCTGGGCCCCCTCGCCGTCGGCGGACTGGCGATGACGGTGGCGCTGCTGCTGGTCCTCGTCTTCGTGATCGGCCTTGCTCTCCAGCTCACCGTCGCCTGGTTCAACAGCCCGCGCTGGTGCGTGCCCCCTACCTCCGGGAGGAGACGGGAGCCTGGAAGGAACGCCATCCGCACACAGCGGACTGACACGACGTCAGAGACGGTCTCCCGGTCATACCCCCGAAGTGTTCCGCCCTCCTCCTCAAGGAGGACGGACCCCCACCCCCTCGTGCGGCGGCACCAAACCGGAGTGCCAGCACGGGCACGATGTCCCGGCCCACCCCCGCGAGCCAGTCTGGTGATCCACCCGAACCCAGACCTGGAGATCTCTTTCTCGTGGCTACCTTCCTCTACCGGTTGGGCCGGACCGCCTTCCGGCGGCGCTGGCTCGTGGCGCTGCTGTGGGCCCTGCTGCTCGGTGTCGTCGGACTCGGCGCGGTCAAGGCGCCCGCCGGCTCCGACGACGGCACGTCCTTCATGCCGGGCATCGAGGCGCAGAAGGCGTTCGACCTGATCGGAGAGCGTTTCCCCGGCACCGACGCCAACGGCGCGAGCGCGAGGATCGTGTTCGTCGCCCCCGACGGCGAGAAGGTCACCGCGTCCGGCAACCGCGCCGCCATCGGCGCCCTGGTGACCGAGGCGGCCGACGAACCGCAGGTCGCGAACGCGGTGAGCCCCTTCACGGCGGGCGCGGTGAGCAAGGACGGCTCCACCGCCTACGCCACGGTGAACTACAAGGTCGCCGCCGCCGACCTCACCGACACCGCCAAGGCCGCGCTGGAGAAATCCGTCGACAAGGTCCGCGACTCGGGCCTCACGGTCGAGGTCGGCGGCAACGCCCTGTCGGAGCAGCCCGAGGCGGGCGGCTCCGCCGAGGCCATCGGCATCGTGCTGGCCGCCGTCGTCCTCCTGATCACCTTCGGCTCCCTCGCCGCCGCGGGACTGCCCCTGCTGACCGCCCTCATCGGCATCGGCGTCAGTATGGCCTCCATCATGGCCCTGGGCAGCGTCTTCGGCCTCTCGCTCACCACGGGCACGCTCGCCACCATGCTCGGACTCGCGGTCGGCATCGACTACGCCCTGTTCGTGGTCTCCCGCTACCGGGAGGAACGCGCAGGCGGGCACGCCCCGCGCGAGGCGACCGGCCTCGCCGTCGGCACGGCCGGGTCCGCCGTCGTCTTCGCCGGACTCACCGTCGTCATCGCGCTGGCCGGACTGTCGGTGGTGGGCGTACCCATGCTGACCAAGATGGGCCTGTGCGCGGCGGGCGCCGTGGTCGTCGCCGTCCTGGTCGCCCTCACCCTCGTCCCCGCCCTGCTCGGCATGTGGCCGGACGCCGTACTCTCCCGGGCCACTCGCAATCGCGGCCCCATGGCAGCTCCGTCCACCGGGGCCAAGGCCAACGGCGGCACCCGCTGGGCGCGGTTCGTTCTGCGCCGCCCGTGGACCGTGCTGATCGTGTCCGTCGTGGGCCTCGGTGTGCTGGCGGTGCCCGCCGCGAGCCTGGAGATGGGCATGCCGGGCGCCGAGTCCAAGCCGGTCTCCTCCACCGAGCGCCGCGCCTACGACGCCCTCGCGGACGGCTTCGGCGCGGGCTTCAACGGCCCCCTGACGATCGTGGTCGACGCCACGGGCGCGTCCGACCCCAAGGCGGCCGTGAGCGGGATCGCCAAGGAGATCGGCGCGACGAAGGGTGTCGTTTCCGTGTCCCCCGCGCGGTTCAACCCGGCCGGTGACACCGCCCTCTTCTCCGCCGTCCCGACCGCGGGACCGAACACCGAGGCCACCAAGAACCTCGTCAAGACCATCCGCTCCGAGCGCTCCGGCCTGGAACGCGAGACGGGCGCGACCTTCGAGGTCACCGGCAGCACCGCGATGAACATCGACATCGCGCAGGCCCTCCAGAACGCCCTGGTGCCGTACCTGGCCGTCATCATCATCCTGGCCCTGCTCCTGCTGCTGATCGTCTTCCGCTCCGTCCTCGTGCCCGTCAAGGCCGCGTTCGGCTTCCTGCTGTCGGTGCTGGCCGCCCTCGGCGCGGTCGTGGCGGTCTTCCAGTGGGGCTGGGGCGCCGGACTGCTGGGGGTGGAGCAGGCCGGTCCGATCATGAGCCTGATGCCGATCTTCCTCGTGGGCATCGTCTTCGGCCTCGCGATGGACTACGAGGTGTTCCTGGTCGCCCGGATGCGCGAGGCGTACGTCCATGGCGACCGGGCCCCGGACGCGGTCGTCACCGGGTTCCGGCACAGCGCGCGGGTCGTGGTCGCCGCCGCCGTGATCATGATCGCGGTGTTCTCCGGCTTCATCGGCTCCGGCGAGGCCATGGTCAAGACCATCGGCTTCGGCCTCGCCGTAGCGGTCCTCTTCGACGCCTTCGTCGTACGGATGGCCCTCGTCCCCGCCGTGCTCGCCCTGCTCGGCGACAAGGCCTGGTGGCTGCCCGGCTGGCTCGACCGCGTCCTGCCCCGCGTCGACGTCGAGGGCTCCGGACTCACCGCCCGCCCGGCAGACGGCACCGGACCGGCGGACAGCGAGCCCGCACCCCAGGAACCCGCCCGGCTCTGACACGACCCCGGCACGGGCGGGCCGCGGCACCGGACAGCACGGTGCCGCGGCCCGGCCGCGCCCGAGTACCCTGCCTCTGGAACCGTCTCGGAGCGTGATGAGCACAAACTGGCAGCGCAGAGCGGCGACCCGCCCGCGAGCCGTCGAAGCCGTGACACTCGTCCTGCTGTTCGCCGCGACCGTCTTCGGCGTCGTCTTCACCCGCGCCGTCCTGAACGAGACACCGCTCCTGTGGCCCGCCGTGGCCCTGTCCGCCCTCGCCTGCGCCGCCCTGTACCGGCGCCGCGACCACCCCGTCCAGGTTCTCGCCGTCACCCTGCTGTGCACCATGGGCCTGGGCACGATGGGCTACCTGCTGACACCCGGCCTGATGGGCCCGCTCCTGGTCGCGCTGTACTCCACGAGCGTGCGCACCTCCCGCCGTACCACCTGGAACAGCGCGCTGACTGCCGCCGCAGGCATGATCGTCGCCGGACTGTTCCTCCCATCCTTCCCCAACTCCCTGATCCTCGCCCTCGTCAACCCGGCAGCCTGGACGCTGCTGTCGGCGGTCTTCGGCAGCTACGTCCGGGTACGCCGTGAGTACGCCGTGGCCCGCACCGAGCACGCCGCGCGTGAACGTGAGGAGGAGGCACGGCACCGGGTGATCCAGGAGCGGATGCGCATCGCGCGGGAACTGCACGACGTGGTCGCCCACCATCTGACCCTCGCCGACGCCCAGGCAGCCACCGCCGCCCACATCGCCCGTACCGACCCCGACAAGGCCTTCGAGATCGTCGCCAGGCTGCCCGAGTCCACGGCCGCGGCCCTGCGCGAACTCAAGGCCACCGTCGGCCTGCTCCACCAGGACACCGACCCCGCCGACGAACTGCACCCCGCCCCCGGCCTCGGACAGCTGCCCGACCTGATCGACGCCTGCTCGGCGGCCGGCCTGGAGGTGACGGTCACCACCGAAGGTCGGCCGCACCCGCTCACCCCGGTGCTCGACCTCACGGCCTACCGGATCCTCCAGGAGGCCCTCACCAACGTCACCAAGCACGCCACCACCCGCACGGCACGGGTCGCGCTGTCCTACAGCCGTCGTCGACTGACCCTGACGGTCACCAACGACACCCCGTCCGACCGGCCCACGCCCGCCCGTAGCTCAAGCGGCGGCTTCGGACTGCTCAGCATGCGCGAACGCGCGGCGGCGGTGGGCGGCACCTTCCACGCGGGCCGCCGAGCCCAGGGCGCCTTCGAGGTCACCTGCGTGCTGCCGCTCACCGGCATCGAGGGCGGCCATGACGACAGCCACGACGACAGCAACGACGAAGGCCTCGCCCCATGACCATCCGCGTCCTGCTCGCCGACGACCAGGCCCTGCTCCGGGCCACCTTCCGCATCCTCATCGACTCGGCCGCCGACCTGACCGTCGTGGCGGAGGCCGCCGACGGTCAGGAAGCCGTCGACCTCACCGCGACGCACCGCCCCGACGTGGTCATCATGGACATCCGGATGCCGAACCTCGACGGAGTCGCCGCCACGGCGGCCATCTGCGCCCGCCCCGAACTCGCGGCCACCCACATCCTGATCCTCACCACCTTCGAGAACGACGCGAACGTCGCCAAGGCGCTGCGCGCCGGCGCGGGCGGCTTCCTCGGCAAGGGCGTCAGCCCCGACACCCTGCTGGCCGGCATCCGCACGGTCGCGGCGGGCGACGCCCTCCTCTCACCCACCGCCACCCGCGCCCTGGTCACCCGCTTCCTGACCACCCCGGACACCGACCACTTCGTCGCCCTCCCCGACGCGGTCAGGACGCTGACCGAACGCGAACGCGAGGTCATGGCCCTGGCCGCGTACGGCAAGTCCAACGCCGAGATCGCCGAGCAACTGGTCCTGAGCCCGCTCACCGTACGCAGCCACATCCAGCGGGCGATGACCAAGCTGGACGCCCGGGACCGCGCCCAACTGGTCGTCGTCGCCTACCAGAGCGGCCTGGTCAAACCGCACACACGCCCCGGCGACTGACCGTCGCCGCACATCAGGTCGGGTCAGGTCAGGGCTTGCGGGCGAGCCCGCCGTGTTCGCCGATGACCCGGGGCTCGGGACCGGTGCCGTCGGGCCGCCAGAGCGGGACGGAGACGACCCCGGGATCGAGCAGCTCCAGACCGTCGAAGTAGGCGGTGATCTCCTCGACGGTCCGCAGGTTGTAGGGGACGGCCCCGCTCTCGTTGTACGCGTTCTGCGCCCGCTCGAAGACGGGATCGATCCCCGCCGAACCGTCGTTGACGGACAGATAACTCCCCGACGGCAGCGCCCCCATCAGCTCGGCGACGATCGAACGGGCCCGCTCGTGCGTGGCGACATGCCCGAGGATGTTGCTGAGGATCAGCGCGGTCGGCCGGGCCAGGTCGAGCGTCCGCGCGGCGGCTTCGAGAATACGGCCGGTGTCCTGGGCGTCGGCCTCGATGTACGCGGTCGCTCCCTCCGGCGTCGACCGGAGCAGGGCGCGGGCGTGGGCGAGGACCAGCGGGTCGTTGTCGACATGCACGATCCGGGTCTCGGGCGCGAGGCGCTGGGCGACCTGATGGGTGTTGTCGGCGGACGGCAGACCGGTCCCGACGTCCAGGAACTGCCGGATGCCCGCCTCGGCGACCAGATAGGTGACATTGCGGGCCAGAAAGGCCCGGCTGCCACGGGCGATGGTGACGATGCCGGGGAAGACGTCCGTGTAGGCGTCACCGGCGGCTCTGTCGACGGGATGGTTGTCCTTCCCGCCCAGCCAGTAGTTCCAGATGCGCGCCGAGTGTGGCACCGAGGTGTCGATCGTCTCGAACGTGTCGATCCGCTGGAGTTCCGCTGGTTCGGGCGTGGCGGCCTGCTCACTCATGGGTGACGTTCCGTCTCTCGACAGGGCGGGGCCAGGGCGGCGGCTGCCATGGCCGGGGCAAGGATGGTCCGACGCCAACCTATGCCCCAACACCCTTTGTGGGTACGGCAGTTAAGTCGATCCCTGTCCCGGCTGCGTCAACTCGCCCCGGGCGCCGTGTACGTACCGAAGAACCGCAGTTCGGCGACGTTGATGATGTTCGTGTTGGCCAGCCTGATGTACCGGTACGGCACCGGGGAACCGGCGCCGTCGGCGCGCGCGAGGTTCTGCCACTGGAGGGTCGCCTGGGCCTTGCCGGTGATGGCCGTCCAGGTGACGAGGTCGTCGGAGCCGAGGAGTTGGAGCCCGCCGGAGCGACCGGTGCCGTACGAGTCCTGCCGCACCAGCAGATCGGCGCGGTCGAGGGCGAGCGAGCCGCCCGCGCGGAAGTCCCAGACGATGTAGTACTGGCCGTTCACCGCCCGGGTGTCGGTGTACGTGGTGGTCCTCGCGTCGAAGAGCAGCGCGGTGGCGGCGGCCTTGGCGGACTCGGACGTGCCGGTGAGACTCACCAGATCCGCCTTCGCCATCACGCCGTTGACGATGTTCTCCTCGTTGGAGAGGTAGAGATACGAGTCGTCGGTGGTGGCGTGGACGGTCGAGCCCGCGGTGCCTGCCGTGGTCGTGTAGTCGGCGCTGAAGCGCAGGGTGCGGCCGGAGTCGATGTCGTCGGGCAGGACGGCCCGTGCGCGGAAGGTGGTGTCGCCGTCGGCCGTGACCTCCGCCGCCCGCCCCTCGACGGTCACCGTCACGCCGGTGACGGCCTCCTTCGCGGTGAGCGTGAGGGTGACGGTGTCGCCGCCCACGGCACGCCCCGGGAGCGCGTTGGACGAGGTGAGGGTCGCCGACGAGATCTTGTTGACGGCCTCGTGGCGGTCGCCGTGGATGCGCAGTTCGCTGAAGGAGGAGATGCCCGGGTAGGCCGGGTCGGTGGGGACGCCCGGGTGGTCGACCTGGACCTTGAGGAACCGGTAGCGCTCGCCCCGCAGTTGCTCGAAGACGTCGATGGTCTCGATGGCGAAGTCCTCGTCCGAGGTGTCGGTCGTCTCGCTGACGGTGAGCTTCGTCCAGGTCGCCCTGTCGTCGGAGCCGTAGACGTTGGCGCCCTGCGAGCGGTTGGCGAAGTTGTAGCGGGCCCGGAGGCCGAACGCGGTCGCGGAGAAGCGGTAGTCGACGCCGAAGTCGAGCACGAACGGCGCGCGCAGATCGCCGCTGGTGGTGTTGAAGTCGCCGTCGGTCATGTTGGCGACGGCCGCGGTGGTGAGGGTGGGGGAGGCGACGAGGGCCGGATAGGCGAGGCTGGTGTCGTCGGCGAGGCGCGGGGAGAGGAGCTGGAGCTTCGTCACCGCCGTCTGCAGGGTCACCAGGTTGGCGAGGAACGTCTCGTCGTCCGCCGTGTCGATGGAGGCCTTCACCGAGTCGGCGACGGGCTGGAAGACAGCGAGCGAGGCCGTGGTGTAGGTGGCGGTGATGTCGTAGGCGTCCAGGGCGAGTTGATAGGCGGAAGCACGGTCGGCGGCCACCGGGAGGGTCACGTCGAGGACGGTGTCGACAGTGCCGTCCGTGGCGACGACATGGAAGGTGTGCGTGCCGGTCTGGGACGCGCCCGGGGTCCAAGTAAGCGTGCCGGAGACCGAGTTGAGACTCGCGCCGGCCGGGAGCCCCTCGGCCGCGTAGCTGACGGTGTCCGAGGCGTTCGGGTCGACGGCCGCCAGGGACCGGGTCAGCGGTACGTCCTTGAGCCCGATGACCGTGGTCGCCGCGCCCTGCGGGAACAACGGCGGTGAAAGCTGGCTGACGGCAAGCAGGTTGACGTGATCGAGGTCGACCCGCCCAGCCGGCCGTCCCTTGATCCGGTAGTAAGCGATGTAGTTGCCGACGACGCTCGCCGGGACGACGGACGCCTGGAGGTTGTAGGTGAGATACCGCCACTGCCCGTGCGTGTTGGGCACGGTGAGCGTGTAGTACGGAGCGCTGGTGCGGTCCCGGCTGATCTCCAGGGTCGCGGAGGCGGTCGTACGCAGACGCACCCCGACCGGGTAGTACTTCGAGGTGTCGCCGTACATCAGCTGCCGGATCGCGACGACGCTCCCCTTCTTCGAGGGCCGCACCCGCACGAACCGCAGCTCGTCCTCGGCCACCACCTTCGAACGGCCGTCCAGCAGGATGCTCTTGGTCGCGAACGGCACGTTCGGGCCGCTGAGCCGGGGTGGATTCCGACCGGCGACGGCGCGGGGGAGGGAGAGCCAGTACTCGGGGTTGGGCTGGATACCGCCCCAGAAGTTCGCGAGCGAGGCGCCGTAGTAGTAGGTCGGACCCTCGGCGTGGCGGAGCATCTCGACCAGCCCCGGTGCCTCTTTGCGGAGGTTGACGGGCTCGTCGTAGGTGTAGACGTGATGCAGCTCGTCCAAGGCGTTGAACAGGCGTCCGCGATAGGCCTCGGAGACCTTGGCCGGGCCGCCGGTGGTGTCGATCCAGGGGATGTCGTGCCCCAGCATGTAGCGGTAGAAGGCGTCGGCACCGGCCAGCAGACGGTTGTCGAGGAAGCGGTACGGGCTGACCGCGCCCCGGGCCGTCGAGACCGTGCCCTTGACCGGGTCGACCCGCGTGCCCTGCACGGTGAGGATGCGGGCCAGCCCCGTGGCGGCGTAGACGTCGTCCTCCGCGTGCGCCTGGTCGCGGCCCATCTCCTGATGCTGGACGAAGGAGTAGCCGTACGGGTTGAGCGGGTCCCGCCGGTCGATCCTCGGGTAGAGCGAGGCGATGGCGCCGTTCTGCTCGGGCCGCGTGGTCGTGGAGTTGACGGTGAACCACTCGACGCCCTCGCGGTAGCGCGCGAGGTTGTCGGTGAAGATGTACGCGGCCAGGGCGCCGACCAGCGGATAAAGATGCTGGTTGTAGTAGTAGGTGTTCTTGTGCAGGAACGTCTCCGTCAGCGGGACGACGAGATTGGCCGTCAGGTTCGCGGTGTCGGAGTCGTGCCAGGCGATGTCGTAGTCGCCGTACCCGGCGTCGAAGTCGGTGGCCCGGAAGATCTCCGCCGCCGCGAGCAACCGGTAGAGCGGCACGCCGGAATGGATCTGGGCGTCGGCGTAGTACGCGTACTTGTCCGGGGCCATGTGGCTCCAGATCCGGATGATCCGCATACCGTTTGCGCGGTAGACCGGATCGCCGGTGACGAAATACAGGATCGCCTGGGTGAGCACGCCCCAGGAGTCCTCGATGAGCTTCGACTCCGTCCCCTGCGAGGCGAAGACATCGGTACCCGGCCGGTCCAGGACGCTGCCCAGGTTCTTCGACGTGAGCGTCGTGGAGGCGTACGACGTCTGCCGCATCGCGGAGTAGTAACTCGCCCAGGGCTCGAGCCCGGCGAGCACCTGGGCGCGGGCGAGCCGGAGATTGCCGGCCGAGACACCGATACCGGGGTGGACGAAGCCGCCGGCACTCCGCCAGGTCCGCAGCACGGGCAGCCCGTCCTCGGCCGACACCGCCGCGGCGACGGCCCGCCCCGCGGCCACGGCGGGCAGCCCGAGCGCGGCGGCGCCCACGGCTGCGGCGCCGAGGACGGTACGACGGGAGGGGGAGAGGAAGGGGGTTGGGGGGTGTCGGTCAGACATGCTGCGGCTCCGGGAAGTGAGTGATAGAAAACGATTGCTATGAAGCTAGGGGAGGGTTTGACGGCTCATCAAGGGGTCTGCACAAGGGAATCGGACGGATGGCGTAGCTGATTCGGTAAACGATTACCGGTTGCCCGCCCGGTTGCCTGGTTGCCCGGTCGCCGAGCCGTCGGACATCTAGGCAGCCCATATATGGGCTATATAGAGTACGAGTATGGGTACACCGCGTATGACCCTGCAGACCCAACTGGTCCTGCGGGCCTTGCTGGAGGACCCCGCCGAGCAGCGGTACGGCCTGGAGCTGTGTGAGTTGGCGGGGCTGCCGTCGGGCACGATCTATCCGATCCTCGCCCGGTTGGAACAGATCGGCTGGGTGGACAGCACCTGGGAGGACCCGGCCGTTCACGAGACGGCGGGTCGGCCGCGTCGCCGCTTCTACCGGATCACGCAGGACGGCGCGGCACAGGCCCGCGACGCCCTGGCCCGTGCCTACCGGTCGCGGAGGCAACCCCTGCCCGGCTGGGCCGCCGTCGACCCGGCAACCGGGGGAGGCCCGTCATGAAGGCCCGCCGATGGCCGGGACCGCGCCGCGTCGGACGGGCGGACACACTCCTGTCCCTCGACGGCCTGCTCGACACGGTCCGCGCCCACCACCCCGACGCCGACACCACCACAGTCGAACTCGCCTACGCCGAGGCCGCCTTCTGGCACGAAGGCCAGACGCGGCGCAGCGGCGACCCCTTCATCACGCACTGCCTGGCCGTGGCCGCGATCGTCGCCGATCTCCGTATGCCCCCGCCCGTGGTGTGCGCGGCGCTGCTCCACGACGTGGACGACACGGCCTGCCCGCCGCGCCGGATCGCCGGCCAATTCGGCGACGAGGTGGCCGACTTGATCGCGGCCGTCCGGGCCACCGTGGTCTCCGCCTACTCGCGGGCCGACCAGGGCACGGTACTCGCGTCCGACGCCACCGGCCCGTCTCCGTCCCCGTCCTGGGAGACGGCCGTGCTGGCCGTCAGGCTCGCCGATCGGCTGCACAACCTGCGCACGATCGCGTTCGTGGCCCCGGCCAGGCGGCTCCTCATCGCCCGGGAGACCTTGGACGTCTTCGCACCCGTGGCCTCCGCCGCGGGACTTGAGCCGGTCGGCCGTGAACTGCGGGGCTTGGCCTCGGCGGTGCTGCGACCGGCGCCGTCCTCCTACGCCGTCACGGGCCGACTCCTGGACGCCCTCACGCTGCTGCTGCCCGCGCGGCGACGAGCGCGCTGGCGGGAGGAGTGGAGCGCAGACCTCGCCGCCCTCACGACCCGCCGAGCCCGTGTCCTCTTCACGCTCCGCGTCCTGCTCGGCGTGCCACGACTCGCCCTGTTGTTGCGCCGCCGGGCCGGCCGGCGAGAACGATGGTGACTGGCGGGTGGGTGCTGCTCACTCGGTCGCCTTCTCCGCCGACACGGTACGTGTCCCGCGTATGCCGGAACGCAGGACGGGCAGGCCCGCGCGCAAGGCCTCGCCGATCTTCTGCTCGTCGGCCCGGTCGTCGCCGTCGAGCAGTTCGGGCAGCACGATGTCGTCCAGCTCGTCCGTGGTGAAGTCGACCTGGCAGGTGGTGCGGTACCGGTCGCCGACGACCAGGGCCTCCGGTTGCCGGGCGAAGTCCAGGCAGAAGTACAGGGTGCTGATCACGGCCTGGGCGCGCACCAGTCCCTTGACCGTCAGAGAGCCGCCGTCGTCGCCGTGGTGCCCCTGCACGCTCCCGGTGGCGGTGAGGTCGCCGCGGAACACGACGTCCGGGCAGCCCGAAAGCAGCACATTGCGGACCCGCACATCGCCCGTGACCAGCAGGAAGTTGCCCCCGGCGGAGTCCCACCACTCGATGTCCCCGTCGACGGTCAGATCACCGTCCACGATCACGTTGCACGGCGACCAGTCGCCGTCGCCGGCCCGCTCCAGATTCCCGGCGACGTGCAGACCACCCTCGTACAGGCGGATCTCCTGCTCGTCCGCGAACTCCTCGTACGGATACTGGAGATCGGAGCCGGCGGCGAAACGCGACTCCGCCTCGGCGACGGTGATGAGGCGGTAACCCGCCGGTGAGGTCGCACTGTTCATGGCACGGGAGGCTACCGCCGCCCACTGACACCGCCCTGCGGTGATCCGACGGGCGTCAGCCTCTCACTCCTTGGCCTCTCACTCCTCGGGGTCTGACTCCTCGGCGTCGCCCTGGTCGGTGAGCAGGCGGACGAAGTCGGTGACCGGGCCGACGATGTCGAGGTCCTGGTCCAGCACCCACTGCAACTGGAGCCCGGTGAGCACGGCGTGGAAGAGGACCGCCGCGTTCTCCGGGCGGATGTCCGCGCGCAGTCCGCTGCTCGCGGCCTCGGCGCGGAGGCCGTCGGCGAACTGGACGCGTCCGCGTTCGTAGCGCTCGACGAAGTAGGTGTGGGCGGGATGATCCGCCCGTGAGGCCGCGGCGGCCAACTCGATCCACAGGCGCATCAGTTCGGGCGCCCGCTGGTGGTGGCGGATGAGGTCGCCGAGGTAGGGGGCGAGCTGGGCGAAGCCGTCCACCGCTTCCAGGCCCTGCTGCCATTCCTCCGCGTCACGCTGGGCGAGCACCTCGGCGAGGATCTCGTCCTTGTTGCGGAAGTGATGCAGGAGGCCGGCGTGCGTGATGCCGGCCCGCTCCGCGATGTCACGCAGGGACGCCTTGGCATAGCCCTTCTCGGCGAAGCTGTCGCGTGCCGCCCGGACGATCTCCGCCTTGCGGGCGGGTGTCTTGGCGTACGGTCCACGCGTTTTGGCCTGGCCCACAGTGCGTTCACTCTCCTCGACGAAGCTGGTCCGGGACTTTCTGGGACTGTCCGGGTTGGTGTGGAGCTATCAGAGCTTGCCTGGAACGGTGTCGCACGGCAGTTCAGTAATCAAAACTTACCATGCGGTTGATATTTATTCACTCGCCGCCCTCGTAGCGCTGGAGGAGTCGCTCCACGAACTCGCGGGCCTCCGCGTGCCGGGTCGTCATGCCCATCGCGTTCTCCATCATCAGGATCCGGCCGAGGGCGTTGGTCAGCATGAGCAGTACGGCCGGGGTGAGTTCGGCGGGCAGTTCCACGCCCGTCTCGGTGAGGCGGCGGGTGAGCGCCTCCAGCTGGGTCTCGCGGTAGCGCTCGGCGCGGGCGGCGAGTTCGGCGCCGATCGCCTTGCGGTGATTGGCCAGCGCGGTGAACTCCGTGGTCAGCGCGTTGCCAGGGTGGACGGTGAGCTGCCACAGGGCGTGCAGCGGCTGCGGGCCGTCCAGCAGCCGGACGACCCGGTCCAACTCCTCGTCGCCGCGCCGCCGCAGCACCGCGAGGAACAGATCGTCGAGCGTTCGGAAGTAGTACAGGACCAGCGCCGGGGCGACCTCCGCCTCGCGGGCCACCCGGCGGATCCCGACGGAGGCGTACCCCTCGTCGAGCATCAGCCGCTCGGCGACGTCGAGCAGTACCTGGCGCGTCTTGGAGTTCTCGGTGCCCATACGGCGAGGTGCGGTCATGCCGCTCATTGTCCTTGACGGCCCCGTGGGGCGCTGTTAAACAGGTGTTCAGCACTCGTGTTAAACACTCGTTCAGCATGCGGGTGGACGGCGGGCCGGGTCGGCGATGTCGATCGCGTCCCTCGCCGCTGTCGTGCCCCCAGCGCCGTTGCGCCGTCCCCCTCTCATCACCGTCACCCCTCATCACCGTCACCACGCTCCACCGCATCCCGCTCGCTCCTCTCACCCCTGTTCAGGAAACGAGGTCACTCATGCCCGGACGAGTCGAGGGCAAGGTCGCTTTCATCACCGGCGCCGCGCGCGGCCAGGGCCGCAGTCATGCCGTACGGCTGGCCGAGGAGGGCGCCGACATCATCGCCGTCGACGTGTGCAGGCAGCTCGACGGCGTCACCTTCCCCATGTCCACGCCCGAGGACCTCGCGGAGACGGTCGACCAGGTGGAGAAACTGGGGCGGCGCATCCATGCCGTACAGGCCGACGTCCGCGACCACGACGCGCTCAAGTCCGCGGTGGACGACGGCGTCGCCGAGTTCGGGCGGCTGGACATCGTGGTCGCCAACGCGGGCCTGGGCAGCGACGGCGCCACGCTCGACGCCATGGACGAGAAGACCTGGCGCGACATGATCGACGTCAACCTGACCGGCGTATGGCTGTCCACCAAGGTCTCCACCCCGCACATCGTCGCGGGCGGGCAGGGCGGCTCGGTCATCCTGACCAGCTCCGTCGGTGGCCTCAAGGGGTACGCCAACATCGGCCACTACATCGCCGCCAAGCACGGCGTGGTCGGCCTGATGCGCACGCTGGCGGGGGAGTTGGGGCAGCACCGCATCCGCGTCAACAGCCTGCACCCCACCCAGGTCAACACACCGATGGTGATGCACGAGGGCACCTACCGGATGTTCCGCCCCGACCTGGAGAACCCCACCGCCGACGACTTCGCCGCCGTCTCGCAGGGCATGCACGTGCTCCCCACGCCCTGGGTCGAGGCCGTGGACATCAGCAACGCCGTGCTCTTCCTCGCCTCCGACGAGGCCCGCTTCATCACCGGCGCGACCCTGCCGATCGATGCAGGGGCTCTGCTCAAGTGAACGTCACGTCAAGGGAGTTGAGGCAGTGACCACCGCAGACACCCTCTCCTGGGACCCCTACGACCCCGCCCTGGCCCGCGACCCCTACCCCCTCTACGCCCGACTGCGCGAGGAAGCACCCCTCTACTACAACGACCAGCACGACTTCTACGCCGTCAGCCGTCACGCCGACGTCCAGCGCGGCCTCGCCGACTGGCAGACCTTCTCCTCCGCGCGCGGCGACATCCTGGAGATCGTCCAGGCCGACATCCAACTCCCGCCAGGCACCCTCATCTTCGAGGACCCGCCGGTCCACGACATCCACCGCCGGCTGCTCGCCAAGCTGTTCACACCTCGCCGGCTCGCCGCTCTGGAGCCGCGCGTACGGGCTTTCTGCCGACGCGCGTTGGAGCCGGTGACCGGCGCCGACCGCTTCGACCTCGTCGAGGCCGTGGGCGCCGAGCTGCCGATGCGGGTGATCGGGATGCTGCTGGGCATCCCGGAGGCCGACCAGCCCGCGATCCGTGACCGCACCGACGAGACGCTGAACACCGTGGACGGCGGCAAGATCAATGAGGAGGACATCCTCAGCACGGACGCCTTCCGCGACTACATCGAGTGGCGCAAGAAGCATCCCTCCGACGATCTCATGACCGAGCTGATGACCGCTGAGTTCGAGGACGAGAAGGGCGTCCGGCGCACGCTCACCGACGAGGAGGTTCTCACCTACTGCTCGGTGGTCGCCGGTGCGGGAAACGAGACGACGGGCCGGCTCATCGGCTGGTTCGGCGCGCTGATGGCCCGATACCCGCAAGCGCGCCGGGAGTTGGCCGCCGACCTGTCGCTCGTCCCCAACGCGATCGAGGAGGTACTGCGCTTCGAGCCGACCGGCCCCTTCACGGCCCGCCATGTCACCAAGGACGTGGAGCTGTACGGCCGTACGGTGCCGGCGGGCAGCGCCATCCTCTTCATCCAGGCCGCCGCCAACCGCGACCCCCGGCGCTTCGACGACCCGGACCGCTTCGACATCCACCGGGTCACCCAGCATCTGAGCTTCGGCGTCGGCGCCCACTACTGCCTGGGCGCGGCACTTGCCCGGCTGGAGGGCCGGGTGGCGGCGGAGGAGATCCTCCAGCGGTTCCCCGGCTGGGACGTGGACTGGGAGCACGCGGAACTCGCGCAGACCTCGACCGTCCGGGGCTGGAAGACGCTGCCGCTGGTCGTCGAGGGAGCCCGAGGATGAGCGACCGGTGGAGTGTCGCCGTCGACACCCGGCTGTGTGTCCGCACGGGACTGTGCGCGGCCTCCGCGCCCGAGCGGTTCGAACTCGACGAGCGCGGGCAGGGACGCGCGAGGTCGGCCACGCTGCCCGCGTCGGAGGACGTGCTGGAGGTGGCCGAGTCCTGCCCGATCGAGGCCATCGCCATCACGGACGCCGACACCGGCGAGCGGGTCTTCCCGCCCGAACTCCCGCAGGCGGCCCCGCGATGAGCATCGAACCGCGCGACGCCGTCGCCGTGATCACCGGCGCGGGCAGCGGCATCGGCCGAGCCGCAGCCCACGCCTTCGCCCGGCGCGCGGTACGCGTCGTCGTCACCGACCTGGTCGACGAACGGGCGTCCGCCGTCGCGGACGAACTCGGTGACCGGGCGGTGCCCGCGACGTGCGACGTCACGAGCCTCGACGACCTGGAAGCCGTACGGAAACTGGCCCTCGACCACTTCGGCCGCATCGACCTCGTCATGAACAACGTCGGCATCCTGGCCGTCGGACCGGCCGAGGAGATCCCCCTGGAGGCGTGGCAACGCGTCGTCGACGTCAACCTGTTGGGCATCGTCCGCAGCAACCTCGTATTCCTGCCGGTCCTGTTGGCGCAGGGCTCGGGGCATGTGGTCAACACCGCCTCCACGGCAGGCCTGTTGCCCTACGGCTACGACCGGCTGCCGTACACCGCGACCAAACACGCCGTCGTCGGCCTGTCCGAGGCCCTCGCCCTGTACCTGCGCCCACGCGGCATCGGCGTCTCCTGCCTCTGCCCGGCCGGAGTCGCCACCAACATCGTCGAGCAGATCGCCTTCTACGGGCAGCCCGCGCCACCGCGAGGGCCCCAATTCCCGGTCCTGGACGCCGAGTCGGTCGGCGAACTCGTCGCGGACGGCGTCGCCGAGAACCGCTTCCTCATCCTCACCGCACCGGAGGCAGCCGAGGAACTGCGCGAACACGGCGCCGACATCGACGCCTACCTGGCCCGCCGCACACAGGCCCCCGAGGGAGGGAACGCCCCATGAGCAGCAGCACGATCGACCGGCTCCGCCTGGACGGCAGGGTCGCCGTCGTCACCGGCGGCGCCGGAGCCATCGGCCGCGTCTACGGCCGCGCGCTGGCCGAGGCCGGAGCCGCCGTCGTCCTCGCCGACCTCGACGGCGAACGCGCGGAGCAGGCGGCCGAAGCCCTGGCCTCCGACGGCCTGCGCGCGCTCGGCGTACGGGTGGACATCACCGACCGCACCTCCGCCGCCGACCTGGCCGCGAAGACGACCGCCGCCTTCGGGGGCATCGACATCCTGGTGAACAACGCCGCGCTGATGGCGGAGATCCCCCAGGTCGACATCCTGGACCTGCCCACGGAGTGGTTCGACCGTGTGATGCGCGTCAACGTCCTGGGCGCGGTCATCTGCGCGGGCGCAGTGAAGGCCTCCATGACCGAGCGCGGCGGCGGACGCATCATCAACCAGGCCTCCGCAGGCGCCTTCCTGGGCGGCGGCATCTACAGCGTCAGCAAACTCGCCCTGGTCAACATCACCGTCGGCCTGGCCCGCTCCCTGGGCCCGCTCGGCATCAACGTCAACGCCATCGCCCCCGGCCTGGTCGACAACGAACCAGGCCTACGCAGCCTGCCCGCCGACCACCCCGCACGCGCGGCCCTCGCGGCCACGATCCCGGGCAAGAAGTCGGCGCCCGCGGAAGACCTCCTGGGGACCCTGCTGTTGCTCGCCTCCCCGGCGGGGGAGTGGATCAACGGGCAGGTGATCAGTGTCGACGGCGGCTGGGTCACCCGGCTGTGAGGTCCACGGGCGCCGACCGGGGCGTCGCCGTCGTGGACACGCTGCCGGTCAGTGGCGGAGGGGGTGTCGCAGCGAGAGCGCGGGCCGTTAGGCGTGGTTGGCTGGCTCGGTGGCCCACGGGCGGGCGGGAAGCGGACGTCGAGCGGCACCGGCCGCTGCTCGACACCTACGCCGACCCGGTCGTCCACCTGGGCCCGCCGGCCAGGCAGTGGCCAACTCGCGGAACTGCTCGACGACTTCGTGTCACCCGCAGCGGCCACCCTCATCCTTCTCACCCTCGCCGACAGGCTCGGCACGGACAGCACGGTGGCCGCCAAGTGCCTGGCCTCGGCACCGGCGGCAGCCGAGCCGCGTCCGGCTTCGACTCCGACGGCCTGCGCAGGCCCTGCCGCTGCGGCACAAGGACGGCGGCTTGCTGCTCGATGTCGCCGCCACCGCCCGGCCCTTCGGCACCGACCCGCTCGCACCCCCACTGCCGCCACGCACACCCTCTTGCCCCGCCCCGCCCAGTCGGCCGTAGCCAGACGTAGCCGACCGACCCCCTCCGGACCACCCCAAGGCGGCACCCACATGACCCCCTCCTCACCAACCACCCCCCTCTCCCACGACCTCGGCACCACCGGCCCGCTCATAGACGGCAACTGGCTCGACCACACGTCCGCCGGACCACGCGACCACATCAACCCCGCCACCGCCCGCGTAAACGGCACCGTCCTCCTCGCCGGACCGCCGGAGGTCGACGCGGCCGTCGCCGCCGCCAAGAAGGCCTTCCCCGAGTGGCGGGCCCTGTCCCCGGACCGTCGGCGCCGCATCCTCCAGCGGGTGGAGGACCTGATGCTGGAGCGCGTACCGGAACTCGGGCGGCTCAACACGCTCGAACTCGGCGTCCCCTTCGGCACGTCGGCGGCGCTGGCCCAGCTGTCGGCGGGCTGGTTCGGCTACTACGCGGGCTGGGCCGACAAGATCGAGGGCGCGACCGTCCCGCTCAGCCCGCGTCTCGTACCCGGACTCGACTACACGGTCCCGGAGCCGTACGGCGTCATCGGCACCATCCTCACCTGGAACGGTCCGATCATGTCGGTCGGCATGAAGATCGCGCCCGCGCTCGCGGCGGGCAACTGCGTCGTCGTCAAGGCCCCCGACCTGGCCCCCTTCACCGTCGCCAGGTTCGCGCAGATCGCCCTGGAGGCCGGGCTGCCGCCAGGCGTCCTGCACGTTCTGCCGGGCGGCCCCGAGGCCGGTGAGCACCTGGTCCGGCACCCCGACGTCGCGAAGATCTCCTTCACAGGGGGCATCCCGACCGCGAGGAAGATCCTCGACGCGGCCCGCGACACCCTCAAACCGGTGCTGCTCGAACTCGGCGGCAAGACAGCCAACTTGGTCTTCCCAGACGCCGACCTGGACGAGGCCGTCACCGAGACCGTCCGCTCCTGCTTCACCCTCTCCGGCCAGGGCTGCAACCTCACCACCCGCATGCTGGTCCACCGCGACATCTACGACCGCGCGGTCGCCGCCACCGCCGCCGCAGCCACCGCCCTGCGCGTCGGAGACCCCTTCGACCGGGCGACGGCACTCGGCCCGGTCGTCGGCGGGGCGGCCCACGAACGCGTCCTCGGCATCATCGAACGCGCCGCCAAGCACAGCCGGTTGGTCGCGGGCGGCCACGCCACCGACCCCGCCACCCTGCCCCCGGACAACCGCGAGGGCTACTTCATCGACCCCACGGTCCTCGCCGACGTCGACCCGGACAGCGAGGTGGCCCGGCACGAGGTGTTCGGCCCGGTGCTGTCGATCATCCCCTTCGCCGACGAGGACGAGGCGGTCGAACTCGCCAACTCCACGCCGTACGGCCTCGGTACGGCCCTGCAGACCCGCGACGTGTCCCGCGTGCAGCGCCTCGTGCCCCTGCTCCGGTCCGGCACCGTGCTCGTCAACGGCGCCTCGGGCCAGCCGCCGGGCGCCCCCTTCGGCGGCTACAAGCAGAGCGGCTACGGGAGGGAAGGCGGCAAGGAGGGCCTGTACGAGTTCCTGCAGACCAAGAACGTCTTCATCCGCGCGTAGGCACGGCATGCACGGTAGGCACGCGCCCTTCAACTCCCGCCCCAGGAGGCCTCAATGGACGAGACGCCCGCGTCTCGCACCCTGGCAGAGGTACTGCCCGCCCACCGATCACCCACAACATCCACCCCGTTCGGCCGCGCCGCACGCGACTTCCTCTACGGCGAGGTCTGGTCACGCCCCGGCCTGGCCCGCCGCGACCGCCGCTGGGTCACCCTGACGTGTGTGGCCGCCGCCGACTCCCCTCAGCCCATCGAGGACCACGTCCACGCGGCGCTCGCGACCGGCGACATCGACCTCGAAGCCATGCTGGAGTTCGTCCTGCACTTCGCCGTCTACTGCGGCTGGCCCAAGGCGTCCCACCTGGAGGGCGCCATCGCCCGCCAGTGGGACCGGATCCACCGGGAACGCGGCCAACAGACCCCGCCCTGGCCGCAGTTGACCGACGACACCCTCGGCCCTGGAGCATGGGACGAGCGACTCAAGCGTGGCGTCGAGGAGTTCACCGACGTCAACCTGCTGCCCGCACCGCCACCCAACTCCCCGTACCGCCAAGCCGGCATCCTCGGCTTCGTCTTCGGCCACGTCTGGCAGCGCCCCGGCCTGACCCGCAGGGAACGCCGGATCATCACGGTCGCCGGCGTGGCCCTCGACGACTCACCCCTCCCGCTGCGCACCCACGTCACCGCCGCGCTGCACTCCGGGGACCTCACCAAGGAGGAGCTGGACGAGATCGTGCTGCAGTTCGCCGCGTACTACGGCTTCGCGAAGGGAGAAGCCCTCGCGGACGCGGTGGAGACGGCGTGGCAGTCCAGGCCGGACAAGTGACCGACCGCCGACCAGGGAGGGCCTCAGCCCCCGTCGGCCACCATCGCGCCGTCCGCGCGCAGCACGTCGGCGACCGTGCTCTGTGCCAGTTCGGCCAGCAGGGCGCGGCGCGCGCGTCGGTCCAGGGCGAGCAGGCTGTCGTGAACGCGCTGGCCGGCGCCGCAGTCGGGCTTCGGGACGTGCATGCCGAGGACCGGGTCCTCGCCGTTGAGGGCGAGCCACACCGCCGCGAGGTCGATCTGCGCGGCCTCGCGTTCGAGCATCCAGCCACCGCGTGGCCCCGGCTGTGAGCGCACCAGCCCGGCCGCGCGCAGCTGGCCGAGGATGCGCCGGGCGTGCGCGGCGTTGGTCGCGGGGCTGACGGCGAGTGACTGCGAGTCCCGCCATTCGCCGGGCTTGGCGGCCAGCAGGGTGAGCAGATGAACGCCGACCGCGAACTGGGTGTTCGTGGGCTGTGCCATGCCCTCATGGTACGGCCCGTGGCATAAATCGTGCCTGCTGCTGTTACAGTTAGATTCGTAAGCGACGCAGTTACAGAAACATCGAGGGAGCCCCCCCCATGGCGATCATCACCGTCTTCGGCGCCACCGGTTACGCCGGCGGCCACATCACCGACGAGGCCCTGCGGCGCGGCCACGAGGTCATCGCGGTCAACCGCACCGGCTCCGCCGAGGCCCGCCCGGGCGTCACCCCGGTCGCCGGCTCCCTCGACGACGAGGCGCTGGTGCGCGACCTGGCGGCCAAGTCCGACGTCCTGGTCGTCGCGGTCCGCGGCACCGTGGACGGCGAACCGTTCCTGCTCCCGCTCGTCCCCGCCCTCCTCGCCGCCGCTGCCGAGGGCGATGCCCGCATCGGCGTGGTCGGCGGCGCGGGCAGCCTGCACGCGACCGACGGCGGGCCGCGGCTGATCGACTCGCCCGACTTCCCGGAGGCCTACAAGGCCGAGGCCGGTTCGCACGCCCAGGCCCTCGGCGCACTGCGGGACGCGGACACGGCCGCGCACTGGTTCTACGTCAGCCCCGCCGCCGAGTTCGGCGCCTGGGTCCCCGGCGAACGCACCGGCGTCTTCCGTCTCGGCGGTGACGTGCTGCTCTCCGACGCCGACGGCAAGTCCTTCATCTCCGGCGCGGACTATGCCATCGCCTTCGTCGACGAGATAGACGAGCCCGCCCACCGCCAGACCCGCTTCACCGTCGCCTACTGAGGCGGCCGGCACCCGGCAACTCCCGCGAACTCAGCGGGACTTGGCGAGCTGCTCCACCCGTGCGTGCAACCGCTCGACGTGGTGCTCGGACTCCGGCTTCATCAGCACGCTACGGAGAATCCGGGCACCGTCCGCGTCGGCGGTGACCCCGGGAAGGCGTACGGCGAAGGCCTCGCGGTCCGCCCGGAAGGTGCTCAGGAACACCGGGTCGGGGCCGGTCATCCCGTCGGTGAGGATGCGCGCGGACGCGGCGTCGATGCCGGTCAGGGTGGCCGGTCCGGTGGTGGGAAAGTAGCTGACGATGTCCAGTTCAGGCGGCTGGTAGAGCGCCAAGTGCTCTGATGCGTCGATGAGTTCGGCCCAGTTCAGGGCCGCACGCCGGCCTGCCGCGAGGACCTGGCCGAGTCCGTCGGGGGTGGGCGGGAGAAGCTGGAAGGTCAGCCACAGCGCGGCGGCCGAGGCACCGGCGCGTGAGCACTCCAGGCTGATCTCGCCGAGGTGGAGTTCGGCGGAGGTGAAATAGGTGTAGGGCGAGTCGTGGAGGTAGAAGCGGCCCACCTCGGGGTCGCGGAAGAGGACGGCACCGCAGCCGTAGGGCTGGAGGCCGTGCTTGTGCGGGTCCACGACGATCGAGTCGCAGCGCGCGACGGCCCGCCAGGGCTCGGGCGGGAGACCGGCGAGCCCCTCGGCACCGGCGAGCAGGGTGAAGAAGCCGCCGTAGGCCGCGTCGACATGGACGCGGACGCCGTGCCGCTCGGCGATCGGCAGCACCTCGTGGACGGCGTCGATCGCGCCGAGCCCGGTGGTGCCGGTGGTGACGACGACCGTGCCGACCTCACCGGTGCGCAGCACCTCCTCCAGCGCGTCGAGGTCGAGCCGGCCCCGGCTGTCCGTGCGCACCGGGTGACTCTTCATGCCGAGGACATGGCACATGCGGCCGTGCGTGTAGTGGGCGTCCGCGCTGTGGGCGATGCCCCGGCCCGGGTGGAGTTCGCGGGCGACGAACAGGGCTTCGAGGTTGGCGATGGTGCCGCTGGTGGTGAGATGCCCCAGGTGGGTGTCGTACCCGAACATCGTGGCGAGTCGGGCGACGGCCTCGCGTTCCATCGCAGCGGTGGCGGGACCGCCGTCCAGGGCGTGGTTGTTGGGGTTGATCAGCATCGCGGTGACATAGCCGACCACGGCTGCGGGGTGCGGGGGCTTGAGCATCTGGCCCGCGTAACGAGGGTGGAAGAACGGGTAGTTGTCCGTGAGTCGCCCGGTGAACTCCTCGAAGACGGCGGCGAGGCGCTCGTCGTCCACCCGGAGGGCCGGGTGCTGCTCGTAGGGACCGAAGGTGTCGGCCCAGTCCTGTATCGCGTGAGTGGCTCGGCCGAGCCAGTGCTGCAGATCCACTGATCTCCCGCTCCCTCTTGTTCTCGTTCTCGTGCTCGCCGGTGGGGTGGCCACACACGATACGAGTTCGCTGAGTAGTCAGCAACTGACTGCTCAGTGATTGAGGTGGCAGCAGGTGAGATGGCAGTAAAATGGGCGCAATGGACGCCACGCACCGACAGGACGACGAGGAAGCCGCCGCTCGCGCCGCCGGCAGTCGGGTCGTGCGCGACTTCGGGCTTCTGATCAAGTCCGCCACCCGCCTGGAACAGCGGATCGACGCCGCCCTCCGGCGGGAGTGCGGGATCAGCCACACCATGCTGGAAGTGCTCATCCGGCTCTGCCGGCAGCCCGGCGAGGAGGTCTCCCAGCGTCGACTGGCCGACGACCTCACCCTGACCAGCGGCGGCACCACCCGGCTGATCGACCGGATGGAGGCGGCGGGCCTGGTCCGGCGAGCATCCTCGCCCGGCGACCGACGGGTGGCCCTGGTGGAACCGACCGCCGAGGGCCGTACGGCGTTCCTGAGCGGCGCGGCCATCCATGCCCGCGTGGTGGAGGAGTTCTTCGTCGGACCACTGACGCCCGACGACTACGCCCGTTTCACGGACGCGCTGAGCCTGATCGACAAGGCGCTGCGCGAAGACGCCGGGTGACGGGCGGCCACAGCACGGCCCGCCCGATCCGGCCGAGGCCCGGCGTCGCCTGACTCCGGTAACTCCGTTCAGCCGCAGGTGTGTTGCATCTCGACTTCGACACCGGACGACGACACCGGTCCCGGAGCCGACTGGCTGCCCGGCGTTCTTCTGCTCCAACCCGAATGCGTCCGCATGCTGCCGTCGCCGAGCGCGCCGCGACTCATTCCAGCCCCAGACCATTGTGTTTCGGCCGAGGTTGTTCATAAGCTTTCCACTTGGAAGATATTGAATCGTTTCAGTGCCAGCCGTCGTCGCCTGACGGGGGAGGGACACCCCTGTCCCGGCGCGATGCGCAGACGAAAGGAATCCGAGCCGTGGCCGATGAGAACAGCAGTGCGTGGAGCCGCCGACAGATGATCGGCATCGTGACGGCCGCTGCAGCCGGGGCCTCGCTGCCCCTCGCCGCCGCGCCGAACGCCGTGGCGGGCGGCGGCACGCGACCGGCGGCCTCGGGCGGGCACGGCTCCGCACCCGTGAACCCCCAGGTCAACTCGCGTGTCGCACCCCTGGGCACGCAGACCGCACCGGCGTTCAGCTGGGTGCCCCCGGTGGCCCGGCAGACGGCGTACGAGATCCAGGTCGGGACGAGACCCGGCAAGGCCGATGTCTGGCACAGCGGCAAGGTGGCGGGCTCGGCGGGTTCGAACAGCACCGAGGTGGCCTACGGGGGCCGGGCGCTGCGGTCGGAGCAGGCCTACTACTGGCAGGTGCGGACCTGGGACGACAAGGGCGCGTCCGGGCGCTGGAGCGAGCCCGCGATGTGGGAGACCGGTCTGCTCAAGGGGGAGAAGGACTGGTCCGGCGCGCGCTGGATCGGCGGACGGGAGACGCAGGACCACGACTGGCGGGATCTGACCGCGACCGTCGTCTTCCGTGGCGGCACGGACCCTGCCGCCGGACTGTCCCTGCTGCTGCGCGCCGAACCCATCGGCAAGACCTGGGGCGAGGGCCTGGTCTGGACCCTTCGGCAGACCGGCGACGACATGCAACTCGTCATGCGGACCAGCCACTACGCCGGCAACACCTGGGTCGACGACGGTACTTCCGAGCCAGACTGGGGCGTCGACCACTACGACCCGCAGAGCGAGACCAACCCCGTCACCGCCGGCACCCGTAGCGTCCCCGTCGGCACGGTCACCCTCCCCGCCGCCACCGGACTGACGAAGGACACCTGGGCCACCCGCGACCACACCGTCCTGGTCGCGGCCAAGGGGCTCACCGTGACCACCACCGTCAACGGCGTCGAGGTCGACACCCGCACCCTTACCGGCGACCAGATCCGCCGCCACGGCAGCTTCGGCTTCGCCGGCGGCACCAACGCCACCATCCGCAGCGCCAAGGTCACCGGCACCGGCGCCGCCGACTTCGCCGTCGACCTCACCACGGGCGCCAACCCCTTCGAGAACGGCATCGCCACCTTCGCGGGCCTCACCTTCCCGCCGAAGAACCCCTACATCCCGGCGAAGAACAGCGTGCTCCCGATCGCCAACCCGGCCCCCCTGCTGCGCCGCGCCTTCACCCTGCCCCGAGGCCGCCGCATAGCCAAGGCCCGCCTCCACCTGAGCGCGGCGGGCAACGTCACCCTCACCGTCAACGGCGACCCGCTCACCGTCGACGGCAAGCGGGCGAACCGTGGCCGCACCAACGTGCCCCGGCTGCTCACCGACCAGAGCAGCTACGACCGTACGGTCCTGTACGACACCTTCGACGTCACGGCGCTGCTGGAGGCCGGGCGCGAGAACGTCGTCGCCGCCGAACTCGGACGCGGCTGGTACGGCGTGACGACACCCCAGGAGTGGTACTGGCAGCTGGCCCCCTACGTCGGCCAGCCCCGGCTGCGCGCGAAGCTCGTCGTGACGTACACCGACGGCTCCGCCACCACCCTCGTCACGGGCGAGGACTGGCTCACCACGGACGGGCCGACGACCTTCGACTCCGTCTACTCCGGCGAGAAGTACGACGCCCGCCGCGCCGACGAGTTGGGGGAGTGGCGCTCACCCGGCCACCGCACCGGCCGCGACTGGCGCCCGGCAACCGCCCTTATCCCGCCGGGCAGTTGTGCGGGCCCCTCGCCCAAGTTCCACGGCACGCTCCCCGCCACGACGATCCCCGACGGCTTCAAGCCCGCCGTCCTGCGCGCCCACGAGGCCGAACCGGTGCTCGTCAACCAGACGCTGCGCCCGGTCTCCGTCACCGAGACCGCCCCCGGCTCGGGAACCTGGGTCCTGGACTACGGCCAGATCCTGACCGGCCTCGTCCGCCTCCACCTCACCGGCATCCGCCCCGGCAAGGACGGCCTCACCCTGCGCATCCGAGGCGGCAACCGGATCGTCGGCGGCGACGGCACGGCCGCCTCCCCGCTCTCCGTCGAGGAGGAGAACTTCCAGCACGACGCCAACCTCCAGACGCACTACTACACCCTCGGCAAGCGGTCGACGCAGAGCTGGGAGCAGCAGTTCAGCCACTTCGGCTTCCGCTACCTGGAGGTCATGAACCTGGAGGCCGTACTCGGACGCGCCCCCGACGCGAAGCGGGACGCGGACCTGCTCACCGTCGGCGTCGCCCGCACCGGATTCGCCCGTACCGGCACCTTCACGACGGACAACGCACTGATCAACCGCCTCCAGCGCAACCTGGAATGGTCCGAGCAGAACAACCTCGTCCAGAAGCCCACCGACACCCCGTCCCGCGAGAAGAACGGCTGGACCGGCGACGCCATGGCCAGCTCCGAGTCGGAGTCCCTCACCTGGGACGTCAACGGCGTCTTCACCAACTGGCTGCGCCACTTCCCCGACGCCCAGATCTCCACCGGCCAGCTGCCCATGTTCCTCCCCATCGCCAAGGGCGGTTACGGCTACGACCACACCCCCGGCTGGAACGCGGCCTGGAAGGCGGTGCCCGCCTGGGACTCGGCGTACTTCGTCATGCCGCGCGAGCTGTACACGTACTACGGCAACAGCAGCCTGTTCGCCGAGCTGTACGACCACCAGGACACGCTCCTCAAGTACTACGAGACGCTGTTCACCGCCGAGAACGACTACAAGTTCGAGGCCTCCCTGGGCGCTTACTCGGGAGCCGAGGCCCCCGGCAGCAACGCCGTCATCAGCCTCGCCTTCTACATCCACTTCTGCGACTACATGGACGAGGTGGGCCACCGCCTCGGCCGCACCGAACGCGCCGCGCACTACGCGCGGTTGGCGCGCACGCTGCGCAAGGCGTTCATCGCCAACTACTGGGACGCCGCACAGGGTTGCTTCACCCAGGGCAGCATCTCCAGCGAGAACACCCTGGCCATCGCCTTCGACCTGGTCCCCGGCTCGGACCTGCCTCTCTCCGACCCCCGCCACCTGCCCGGCACGAAGACGGTCGCGGAGAACAAGAAGGCCCTTGCCAAGCTCCTCGCCGACCGGATCGTGGCAGCGGACCAGCACATCCAGAACGACATGTACGGCTCGCGCTACGAGTTCAACATCCTCAGCGAGTACGGCTACACGGACATCGCGCTGAGGTCCGTCACCCAGACCGGGCTGCCCGGGTACGTCTACCAGATCGCCAAGGGCGCCACCTCGCTGTGGGAGCAGTGGACCGACCGGCTCTCGGTCAACCACCACTACCGCTCCAACGTGGCCACCTGGTTCTACCAGGGCCTGGCCGGCATCCGACCGACGGCGACGGCGTACGAATCGCTGCGCATCCGCCCGTGCATCCCCTCGGCGGTGGTCAACAGCCGGGTGCCGAAGGGAGTCGAGGACACCGACCTGTCGCCTGCGACGCTCGACCATGTCAGCGCGTCGATCGACACCGTGCGCGGCAGGGTGTCCTCGGAGTGGCGGCGCCGCGCGGACGGCCGGATCGACCTCGCGGTGACCGTCCCCTACAACACGGACGCCGAGATCTGGGTGCCCACGCAGGGCAAGTCCGTCACTGCTCCCCGGGGCGTCTCCTTCGTCCGTGACGACACGTCAGGAGGCGCCGCGTACAAGGTGTACCGGGCGCGGGCGGGGTCGTACCGGTTCAACGGCTGAGTGGCTCAGCGGTCGAGTGGCGAACTGACTGAGGGGGTTCAGCTCTGCTCGCGCGAGCGCAGCCAGTCCGCCAGGGCCTCGCCTGCCCCGAGGACATGCCAGGAAGTTCGACGGGATCAGCCGCACCGCCTGCCGCAGCAGCGGGAGGAGGTGCGGCACCCCGGCGGACGTGTTGACGATGTGGTGGAACCGCCAGTTGGCGTCGATCAGGTCGGGGCCGGGCGGCGTGGCCGTGAGGGATTCCGCGACGCCCTCCAGCTCCTTCAGCGCCGCCACGGCCCGCACTTCGACGTACGGAGTCCACTGACCGTCCCCCGCTCCCTGCAGGGCCGACCGGTCGTGCTCCAGGCGGGCTGGTCCGGGCATGGGCGCGACTTCGCCGCCCGTTGGGCCGAGTTGGTCTTCACCGGCGACCCGGGGATCGAGGTGGCGCGGGGTCACTACGCCGAGCAGAAGGCCCGGATCGCCGAGTTCGGCCGCGACCCCGCCTCGGTCAGGATCTGCCCGATGGCCTACCCTCTCCGCTCGCTTCGCCCGCCGAGGATCGTCGTTCGCCGGTCTTCGCTGCGACAGCGGCGACCTGAGTGCCCCGCTGCTGCCGGACACGCCCGAATGCCCCTGGCCTACTTCCGGGGGCGCTTCGGCAGGCTCTCCGTCCACGGCATCGACGCCTGAGGGGCAGCCCGAGTTCCGTCACCGCTGACCCACGCGCCCCACCGACCGTGCCACCTGGCGGGCGGGACGCATCTCGCCAGGTGGCATCGGGTATTGGCCATGAACGCGACAGGCTGTACCGTCGGTCCGATATCGACGACGGCGAGACGGAAGCCGGTGAGAAACCGGCACGGTCGCGCCACTGTGTACGGGACACCCCTAGGGGGTATCCCGTGAGTCAGACCCGTGGCCGTCGTCCAGTGCACCACCGAGATGGGACGCGAACTCCCAGAGGAGGCCCTGCCATGGCGCAGCATGTCGCACCGCCGACCGCCACCACCCCCGTCATTCCGGCAAAACTGCCGCTCAAGGACATCGCCCCCTGGGCGGTCTTCTTCGGCGTCCTGATGCTCATCCTGCTGTACTTCGTCGGCGCTGAGCAGGGCGCCACCTCCGTCGTCTCGGGCGAGGAAGTCCACGAGTGGGTGCACGACGCCCGCCACCTCCTTGGCTTCCCCTGCCACTGACGAAGGACGTCGCACACCCCATGAACTCCGCAACGGTAAGAAATCTGCTCGTGCGGGGCATGCTCGCCGGCCTCGGCGCCGGCGTGCTCGCCCTGATCGTCGCCTACTTCCTCGGCGAACCGAACGTCGACAAGGCGATCGGCTTCGAGGCGGCTCACGCCCCCGCCCACGAGCACGAGGTCGAACTCGTCTCCCGCAGTCTCCAGTCCACCGCGGGCCTCGCCACCGGTGTCCTGCTCTACGGGGTCGCCTTCGGCGGTATCGCCGCCCTCGTCTACTGCTACGCGCTCGGCCGCGTCGGCCGCTTCACCCCGCGCGCCACCGCGCTGCTGCTGTCCGGCAGCGCCCTGGTCGTCGTGTACCTCGTGCCGTTCCTCAAGTACCCGGCCAACCCGCCGGCGGTCGGCAACGGCGACACCATTGGCAAGCGCACCACCCTCTACGTGCTGATGATGCTGCTCGGCGTCCTGCTCGCGGTCGCCGCCACCATCCTCGGCAAGCGGCTCGCCCCGAAGCTGGGCAACTGGTACGCCACCCTTGCCGCGCTGGCCGCCTTCGCCCTCGCGATCGGGCTGGCGTACGCCTTCCTGCCCGTCATCAACGAGGTGCCGAGCGACTTCCCGGCCACCGTGCTGTGGCGCTTCCGGGTCTCCGCCCTGGCCATCCAGCTCACCCTGTGGGGCACGTTCGGCCTGGTGTTCGGCGAACTCGCCGACCGGCTGTTCAACCCCAGGCCCGCGACGGCCACCGCGGCCCAACCGGTCGGCGCACCCAGCTGACCTGACCCGCCACACGCGACAGGGCCCACGGAACCGTCCGGGGGCCCTGTCGCGTTCACCCGGGTGAGGAGCGGAGGAGAACCGAGTGGCCGGAGGACCCCAGCCGCGCCGGATCACCCTGGGCGGCCACGAGGCGGTCGCCCTGACCGTGCGGGAGTACGAACAGCTGATCGCCAGCCGCCGTCAGATCGGCGGCCAGAGCGCACGCGTACGAGTGCTCGCCCAGCAGGTCAAACGGACCGAACAGTTACTGCGCGACCTGGAGACCCTCGTCGCCGTCCCGCCACCGCACCACCGCCGGGAGCCCGGCTCCTGAACCGCCCCCGGCGCGGTCACGGGGTGCGGGTCTCCACCGGGTACGGCACATACGTACGCCTGTCCGGGTCGATGGTCGGCCGGCCCCCGGCCGGAGGTCTGGCGCGCTGGGCGCAGTCGCGGCGTTCGCAGATCCGGCAGCCCAGGCCGATCGGGGTGGCGGCACGGGGATCGTCCAGGGCGATGTCCTCGGCGTAGACGAGCCGGTGGGCTTGCCGGAGTTCGCAGCCGAGGGCCACGGCGAACTCGGATGAGCAGGAGCGGCCCCCGAGGGCGAGGAGGTCGCGAATGGACAGTGCGCTGTCTGTCCTGGTGCTGGGGATTCCGAGAGCCATGTGGTCCCGCCTTCCGCGATGCCGGGGCCGGGGGAGGACCCCGAGAAGGGATCCTCCCCCGGCCGGTGGGGCGCTGGCGTCAGGACGCGGAGATTTCCGCACGGACCGTGCGGGCGGCGGCGACCAGGTTCTCCAGCGAGGCGCGGGTCTCGGGCCAGCCGCGGGTCTTCAGTCCGCAGTCGGGGTTGACCCAGAGGCGCTCGGCGGGAATGGCCTTGAGGCCGGTACGGAGCAGTTCCGCGGCCTCCTCGGTGCTCGGGACGCGCGGGGAGTGGATGTCGTACACCCCGGGTCCGGCCTCACGCGGATAGCCGTGCGAGGCGAGTTCGCGGGCCACCTGCATGTGGGAGCGGGTGGCTTCGAGGCTGATGACGTCGGCGTCGAGGTCGTCGATGGCCTGGACGATGTCACCGAACTCGGCGTAGCACATGTGCGTGTGGATCTGGGTGTCCGGCCGGACACCGCCGGTGCTGAGCCGGAACGCCTCGGTGGCCCAGGCCAGATAGGCCGGGTGGTCGGCTGCCCGCAGCGGGAGCGTCTCGCGCAGCGCGGGTTCGTCGACCTGGATGACCGAAGTCCCGGCCGCCTCAAGGTCGTTGACCTCGTCGCGCAGGGCGAGGGCGACCTGGCGGGCGGTGTCGCCGAGCGGCTGGTCGTCGCGCACGAAGGACCAGGCGAGCATGGTGACCGGCCCGGTGAGCATGCCCTTGACCGGGCGTGAGGTGAGGGACTGGGCGTAGGTCGTCCAGCGGACCGTCATCGGCTCGGGGCGGGAGATGTCGCCGGCCAGGATCGGCGGGCGGACGTATCGGGTGCCGTAGGACTGCACCCAGCCGTGCTGCGTGGCGAGGTAGCCCGTCAGCTGTTCGGCGAAGTACTGGACCATGTCGTTGCGTTCGGGCTCGCCGTGCACGAGGACGTCGATGCCGGTCTTCTCCTGGAAGGAGATCACCTCGCCGATCTCCGTCCTGATGCGCTCCTCGTAGCCGGCCGTTTCGATCCGGCCCGTCCTCAAGTCGGCTCGGGCGGTGCGCAGTTCGGCGGTCTGCGGGAAGGAGCCGATCGTGGTGGTCGGCAGCAACGGCAGGCCCAGGTGGGCGCGTTGGGCGACGGTCCGTTCGCCGTAGGACTGCGAGCGGCGGGCGTCGGCGCCCGTGACGGCGGCGGCCCGGTCCCGTACGGCCGGGTCCTTGGTGATCGGCGAGGTGGCCCGCGCGGCCAGGCCGGCGCGGTTGGCGGCCAGTTCGCCGGTGATCGCGTCGGTGCCGAGGGTGAGCCCCTTGCCGAGGGTGACGATCTCGGCCGTCTTCTGCTGGGCGAAGGCCAGCCAGCGCAGGATCTGCGGCTCGATGTCCCGCTCCAGGGCTGTGTCCAGCGGCACGTGCAGCAGCGAGCAGGACGCCGACACGTCGACCCGGTCGGCCAGGCCGAGCAGGGTGCCGAGGGTGGCGAGGGACTTCTCCAGGTCGTTGACCCAGATGTTGCGGCCGTTGACGACGCCCGCGACCAGCCGCTTGCCGGGCAGTCCGCCCACGGCGGCGAGCGCGTCGAGGTTGGCGGCAGCGGCGTCCGTGAAGTCCAGCGCGAGGCCGTCGACGGGCGCCTTCGCGAGGACGGGCAGGGCGTCGCCGAGCCGGTCGAAGTAGGACGCGACCAGCAGCTTCGGCCGGTCGGTGAGCACGCCGAGGTCGCGGTAGGCGCGGGTGGCGGCGTTCAGCTCGGCCGGGGTGCGGTCCTGGACCAGGGCCGGCTCGTCGAGCTGGACCCATTCGGCGCCCGCCGCCCGCAGATCGGCGAGGACCTCGGCGTACACGGGGAGCAGCCGGTCGAGCAGGGTGAGCGGCTCGAAGTCGGCGGCCACACCGGGGGCCGGCTTGGCGAGCAGCAGGTAGGTGACCGGACCGACCAGCACCGGACGGGCGCTGAGCCCGAGGGCGAGCGCCTCCTTCAGCTCACCGACCTGCTTGGTCGAGTCGGTCGTGAAGACCGTGTCCGGGCCCAACTCCGGTACGAGGTAGTGGTAGTTGGTGTCGAACCACTTGGTCATCTCCAGTGGCGCCACGTCCTGCGTACCGCGCGCCATCGCGAAGTAGCCGTCCAGCGCGTCGGATTCGACGGCGATGCGGTGGCGCTCGGGGATCGCGCCGACCATGACGCTGGTGTCCAGGACGTGGTCGTAGTACGAGAAGTCGCCGGTCGGGACCTCGTCGATACCGGCGTCGGCGAGATTTCGCCAGTTGGCGGCGCGCAGTTCGGCCGCGGTGGTGCGGAGGGCGTCGGCGCCGGAACGGCCCTTCCAGTAGCCCTCGATGGCCTTCTTCAGTTCCCGGTTCGGGCCCTGACGGGGGTAGCCGTACACGGTGGACCGTGCTGCCGCGGCTGCGGACTTCGCTGTCACGGAAATCTCCTTCGCGAGATATCTCCCTGGGATCCCGGGACGGGACGCGAACGCGAAGGGGTGACGAACCGGACGGGACCCGACCTCGCGCGGCACAGCGCGGTCGTCCGTCCGATATGTACGCCGACCCGCCCACGAGGTCACCGGGATCTCCGCGCGCGAATGGTTCGCGCACGGGCAACGGGCAGGTCTTCGGACTCGCGAGCACGCCCTCCATGGACTGCGGAGGACACCTACTGGCCGTCGCTTCCCAGACCCTGTTCACCGGATCCAGTGCGTATGACGGCGGTCGTTCTCGCTCACCGCTGCGGGGCAGTCCCGGATTCCCACCGGGTTCCCTCTTACGACGCATCCCGCCTGGCGGACGGGGCGAACCAGCTGCACGGGCCAGCCTACGGCACGCTCGCCAAACGCCGGGGACGGGAGGAAGCACAGCTCTCGCCCCTTCCGCTCCCGGCCCCCATCTGCCCGCCGCCGACCACACCGACGCGCTCGATGCCCCCGCTCATGACGTGACCTCCGTGTGCCGGACGAGGTGACGCGCGTACGCGTTCGGGGTGAACAGCGGCAACTCCTGGGCCAGGGCGGTACGTTCGAACAGCGCGCGCACCTCGGCGAGGGCCGCCCACGGATGCTCGGCACCCAGGGCGGCGAGTTGCGCGTCGAGCACCGCCAGCACCGTCTCCCGGTCGACGACACGGTGGCGCAGCCACTGCCAGATCTGCACGCGGGCGATCTCGGCGGTCGCAGCGTCCTCCATCAGCCCGTCCAGCGCGACGGCACCCCGCCCGCCCAGCCAGGCGTCGAAGTAGCGGACGGCGACCGCGATGTTGGTACGCAGCCCCTCCGGCGTGGGCGGACCGCTCACCCGGCGCACCGACAGCAGGTCCGCCGCGGTCACCTCCACGTCCTCCCGCGTACGGTCGAGCTGATGGGGCCGCTCGCCGAGCACCGCCTCGAAGACCTCACGGCACACGGGCACGAGCGCCGGACGGGCCACCCAGGACCCGTCGTAACCGTCCTCCGCCGCACGCTCCGGCAAGACCTTCGCCATCGGCCTCGGCTGCGAGATCCGGCACGCCCACCGGCTCGTGTACTCCGACGGCCTCGACCTGAGCAGTACGTCGGCTGCCACCCCCATCGGTATGGGCTGCCGGGTCTGCGAACGCCTCGACTGCCCCCAGCGCGCGGCGCCGCCGCTCGGCCGACCGTTGCGGATCGACTCGAACAGCAGCGCCTTCGTGCCGTATCCGGTGGCCGACCCGGCCACGTGACCGCGGAGGGTCTCCCGGGCGAGGTCAGACGGTTGCGGGCAGCACGTGGTCGCCGACCTTGTCCGTGCTCAGGCAGAGCGAGCAGACCAGCGCGTCGTGCGTGTGGCAGGCCGCCAGGTCGGGGCGCTCGTAGGGCTGGTGGCAGACATGGCAGTCGTACGTCGTCGCGCTGGGGTTGCCGTCGGCGTCGAGGAGCGGCTCGTCGATGCCGTCGTCGGTGCGGCGCAGGTAGTACCTGCCCTTGGTGACGATCGCCATCAGCGGGGTGAGGACGAAGGCGATGACGGCGGCGGCCACGGGGGAGTACGGCTGGAGGGTGTCACCGAGGGCGTGGAAGTACATGGCGATGGAGAGGCCGGATGCGGCGAGGAAGGCGACCACACCCACCGGGTTGACCGCGTGGAGCATGCCCCGGCGGAACTCGGGCTGGAGCGGCGACAGCTTCAGTACGTACTTGTTGATGCCGATGTCGGTGGCGACCGTGACGACCCAGGCGATGGCGCAGTTCGAGTAGAAGCCGAGGATGTCGTTGAGGAAGCTGAACATGTCGGCCTCCATCAGCGCGAGCGCGAAGCCCAGGTTGACCAGGACGAAGACCATCCGGCCCGGGTAGTGCTTGGTGACCCGGGTGAAGGAGTTCGTCCACGCCAGGGAGCCCGAGTACGCGTTCGTCACGTTGATCTTGATCTGGCTGATCACGACGAGCGCCACGGCCAGCGGGAGCACGAGCCAGGACGGCATCATCGCGTCGAAGGCGCCCTTGAACTGCTGGATCGGCTCGGGCGCGACGGAGGGGCCGACCTTGGCGAGGATGTAGACGGCGAGGAAGACACCGATGGCCTGCTTGAGAGCGCCGAGCACGACCCAGCCGGGACCGGCCATGATCACGGCGGTCCACCAACTGCGCTTGTTCGCCTCGGTCTTGGGCGGCATGAAACGCAGGTAGTCGATCTGCTCGCCGATCTGCGCGATCAGCGACAGACACACGCCCGCACCGAGCAGTACGGAGGCGGTGTTGACGCCGCCCTCGCCGTCGGTGCCGGCGTAGGAGAGGAAGCGGTCGACGGTGCCCGGGTCGGTGGCGATCAGATAGACCAGCGGGGCGACCATCAGCACCAGCCAGACCGGGGTGGTCCACACCTGGAGCTTGCTGAGCGCCTTCATGCCGTAGATCACCAGCGGGATGACCATCAGCGTGGAGATCGCGTAGCCCAGCCAGAGCGGCAGGCCGAGGCCCAGTTTGAGGCCCTGGGCCATGATCGAGCCTTCGAGGGCGAAGAAGATGAAGGTGAAGCTGGCGAAGATGACGCTGGTGAGGACCGAGCCGTAGTAGCCGAAGCCGGAGCCGCGGGTGATCAGGTCGAGGTCGATGTTGTAGCGGGCGCCGTAGTAGGCGAGCGGGAAGCCGGTGACGAAGATGACGACGGCGGCGACCGCGATTGCGACGAGCGCGTTGCCGGTGCCGTGGGCCAGGCCGATGCCCGCGCCGATGGAGAAGTCGGCCATGTACGCGATACCGCCGAGTGCCGTGGTGGCCACGACCATCGGGGTCCAGCGGCGGTAACTGCGGGGAGCGAAGCGGAGGGTGTAGTCCTCCAGGGTCTCCTTCGTGGCCTGGCTCGTCGTGGTGTCCGGCGCTTCCGCCGTCTGTGGGGACTCGGTGGTGCTCATGGTCGTTCCTCCGGGAGCGGTGAGGGGGCGAGAGGGGAGGGGGAAGAGGCAGAGGCAGAGGAGGGGTGGAGGTAGGGGGAGGGGGGAACTCCCGGGTTCTCAGGGGTGGTCGGCGTGCAGGGCCATCTGTGTCATGGCGCGGCGGGCGTGTTCCGTCACCGCGGCCGTGGAGTCGCCGAGGTGGGCGTGCAGGGCGCGGTGTCCCTCGTCCAGACGGCCGTCGCGGACCAGTTCCATGATCTCGATGTGCTCGCCGACGGCCGTGTCGACGCGGTCCTGAGTGAGGAAGTCGTACATCCGCACCCGCCGCACCCGCTCGCAGACCGCCACGAGCGCGTCCGTGAGGGCGGGGTTGCCGGAAGCGCGGCACAGCTCGACATGGAAGCGCTCGTCCTGGACGACGAAGCGCGGACCCGGCACCGGCGGCTGCGCGCGCATCGCGTACCAGCGGCCCAACTCGGCGGTCAGGACCGCCGGATCGTGCCGTACGGCCGGGTTCTCGACGGCCCGGGCGATGCCGCGCAGCTCCAGCGCGACGCGGAGTTCGTACAAGTCCTTGAGCTGGGTGAGGTTGGGGATCGTGGCGAAGAACCCGCCGTCGCCGCGCTCGATCAGCCCGTCGGCCAGCAGCCGCGCCAGCGCCTCGCGCACCGGGGTCCGCGACACCCCGAAACGCGCGGCCAGCCGCATCTCCGCCAGCCGCTCGCGCGGGCCGAAGTCACCGTCGAGCACGGCCGCGCGCAGGTGCGCGTAGACCGACTCGCGCAGCGAGAGCGGCGGCGGCGCGGCCGGATCCGGCACCGGGATCGACACCGGGTTCGGCACCGTGTCCGGCCGCGTATACAGCTTCGAATCCATGGACGGACACGCTAGGAACCGGTTGTTTCCCGAAGGCTCCTCGGCCGATGAACGGCTCGTTTCGGGGTTCCCGCGCCGACGGGGTGTCAGATCCTCCCGGCTCCCTTCGTGACTTCTCTCCCATCAGGTGTGACGCGCACCACAAGGCCGCTCCGGAACCCGGCCCGTGTCCGGTCCGACTACTCAACCGGTGCGACGCGATCCCAGCGACGTCGTACGACGTGACCTGGAGACGCGGTTGATGGACGAGTCCCGGCAATCCTCCTTACGCGGCGCGGGCACGGCCCTGCGCAGAGCGACACCCCCGCCCGCACTCTGCGGCTTCCTCCTGCTGCTGGCCCTGATCTTCACGGTGTCCTACGCCGCCGGGACCAGCGCGGGCCCCGTCGCCCCCGGCATGCACAACACAGACGCGAACACGGACGCGTACACGGGCGACGGCAGCGGCACCGGCGAGAGCGGCACGGGCGGCACCGGTGGGAGCGGCACGGGCGGCGCAGGCGACACCGGTGGGAGCGGCGACATGGACGGCATGGACGGCATGGAAGACATGCAAGACATGGACATGGGCGGGGGAGGCAACTGATGCGCCCCGAACCGACACCCGTGACCTCCCTGGTGACGACCGATCTGACCGTCGGCGGCATGACCTGCGCGGCCTGTGTCGCCCGCGTCGAGAAGAAGCTCGGCAAGCTGGACGGCGTCACGGCCACCGTCAATCTCGCCACCGGACGGGCCCGGGTGAGCCACCCGGCGGACATCAGCCCCGACGAACTCGTCGCGACCGTCGAGAAGGCCGGCTACACGGCAGCTCTCCCCGAGCCGCCGAGGAAGCGGCAGCCCACGGGCGACAACAAGTCCGAGGAGTCCGAGGAGTCCGAGCAGTCCGAGGAGGCGACGCGCGAACGGCACCGGCTGCTCGTGACGGCCCTGCTCGCGACACCCGTACTGGTCCTGTCGATGGTGCCCGCACTCCAGTTCCGCAACTGGCAGTGGCTGTGCTTCGTACTGGCCGCCCCCGTCGCTGTGTGGGGCGCCTGGCCCTTCCACGAGCGGGCGGTACGAGGACTGCGGCACTCCGCCGCGACCATGGACACCCTGGTCTCGCTGGGCGTCGTGGCCTCCTTCGCCTGGTCGACGTACGCGCTCTTCCTCGGCGGTGCCGGTGACCCCGGCATGCGGATGCCGTTCACGCTCGTGCCGTCAGCCTCCGACGGTGTCGCCCACATCTACCTCGAAGGGGCCGTCGGCGTACCGCTGTTCGTGCTCGCGGGCCGCTTCCTGGAGGCGCGGGCCCGGCACGGAACCGGCGCCGCACTGCGCTCGCTCGCCCGGCTCGCCGCCAAGGAGGTGTCCGTCCGGGACGGCGACGGTTCCGAACGGCTCGTCCCCATCGAGGAGTTGGGGGTCGGGCAGGTCTTCGTCGTGCGGCCGGGGGAGCGGGTGGCCACCGACGGCGAGGTGGCCGAGGGCAGTTCGGCCGTTGACCTGTCGCTGGTCACCGGGGAGAGCGAGCCGGTCGAGGTCGGGCCCGGCTCGGCCGTGGTCGGCGGGGCCGTCAACGCGGGCGGGCTGCTGCTCGTACGCGCCACGGCCGTCGGCGCCGACACCCAACTCGCCCGGATCGCGCGGCTGGTGACGGAGGCTCAGGCCGGTAAGGCGCGGGCCCAGCGGCTGGCCGACACGGTGGCCGGTGTCTTCGTGCCCGTCGTGCTGGCGTTGGCCGTCACCGCGCTCGGGTTCTGGCTGGGCGCCGGGGCTGATCCGCAGGCGGCGATCACCGCGAGCGTGGCCGTCCTGGTCGTGGCCTGCCCCTGCGCGCTGGGCCTCGCGACCCCGACCGCCCTGATGGCCGCGACCGGCCGGGGCGCCCAGCTCGGCGTCCTGGTCACCGGCCCGCAGGCGCTGGAGGGACTGCGGCACATCGACGCCGTCGTCCTCGACAAGACCGGCACCCTGACCTCCGGGCACATGAGCGTCGCCCGCGTCACCGCCGCACCGGGCGGCCTCGGGCGCGAGGAGGTGGTGCGCCTGGCGGGGGCCGTCGAGTCGGGCTCGGAGCACCCGTTGGGCCGAGCCGTCACCGCGTACGCCCGGCGGGAGTCCGGCGGCCAACAGCTCCCGGATGTCGGCGAGTTCAACGCCCTGCCCGGGCGGGGTGTCCGCGGCCGGGTAGAGGAGCGGCTGGTCGAAGTCCTCGCCCCGGACGACGAGTTGCCATCCGCGCTCGCCGAAGCCCTGGCGGTCGCCGAGACGGCCGCCCACACACCCGTACTGGTCCGGGTGGACGGGAAGCCCGAGGCGCTGATCGAGATCGGCGACGTCGTACGACCCGGCAGCTACCGTGCCGTCGAACGCCTGCGCCGCCTCGGTGTGCACCCCGTGCTCGCCACCGGCGACCGCGAGGCACCCGCCCGGGCCGTCGCGTCCGCCCTGGGCATCGACGAGGTGCACGCCCGCCGCACCCCCGAGGACAAGGCCCAACTCGTCCTGGAACTCCAGGAACAGGGCTACCGGGTCGCGGTCGTCGGGGACGGCGTGAACGACGCCGCCGCGCTGGCCGGTGCCGACCTCGGGATCGCGATGGGCGGCGGCACGGACGTCGCCATCGGGGCCGCCGACGTCACGCTCGTGCGCGGAGACATCGAGGCCCTCGCCGACGCGGTCCGGCTCGCCCGGCGCACGCTCGGCACGATCCGCGTCAACCTCGTGTGGGCCTTCGGATACAACGTCGTCACCGTCCCGCTGGCCATGGTCGGCCTGCTCAACCCGATGCTCGCGGCGGCGGCCATGTCGGCCAGCTCGGTACTGGTCGTCGTCAACAGCCTGCGGCTGCGCGCCTGGCAGCCCTCGCCCGCCTCCCGGAGACACACCCCATGAGCGACCGAACCCCCTGGCGGCCGACCCGCCGCCTCACCGACGCCCTGCTCGCGGCGGTCACGCCCGTCGCCGTGTGCGGCCTCGCCCTCGGCGGCCTGAGCACCTGGACCGCCTACGGCAACGCGGGCACCCCACCGCGCGTCACGGTCACCGACGGCCGGATGTTCCTGCCCACCGGCGACACCCCGGAGACGGCGGCCTTCTTCCGGATCACCAACAGCGGGGGATCGGCGGACCGGCTGGTGAAGGTGACGTCCACGGGGGTCGGCGAGGGGGACATCACCCTCAGCCGCCATGTGATGACGGGCGCGAGTACGGCCGTGTCGGAGACGGTGACCTCGGCGGAGATCCCTGCCGGAGCCCGCCTCACGATGACCCCGGACGGCCTGGACGTGATCGTGCCGGTCAAGGCCGGCTGGCAGCCCGGTGCCGTCGTCCCGTTCACCCTGCATTTCGAGCACAGCGCAGCGGTGCGGACACTCGCGATCGTGGTCCGCCCGGGCGAGGACGGGACGTGAGACGCGCTGGGTTCCCTTTAACTGCCGCCGCAGCAAGGGAAATTGGCCCGAAGACGCGGGAACTCGAAGCCGCCCGTGGCCGACTACTGATCTGACAGCTCGTTCCGTCACCCGTCGCCTGTTATCCGTCACGCGTCGGCCACAGTGTGGAAGAGGAAGGTTCTGGACAATGCCCGGTAATCCTGAAGTTCCCTTTTCGGAAGTCGCCGACTGGTGGAAATGAGGGCTGCTCCGCGAGAAATTCCGTCTCCGCATCCTTTTTCTGTATTCGTGTCTAGAGTTCCGAATTCCATGATCCCGAGGAGGTGATCGATGATGTCCGCGACAGATCCGGCGAAGGACGCACTCCGAAAGCCGCTCGGTCTTCCGCTGCTCGTTCTGGCGCTGGGGCAGCTGGTCATCTCGCTCGACTACAACATCGTGTACGTCGCCCTGCCCGACATCGGCGCCGGACTGGGGTTCTCCGACCACGACCTGCAGTGGGTGGTGAGCGCCTACGTCGTCGCCACCGGCGGTTGCCTGCTGCTGGGCGGCCGGGCCGCCGACCTGCTCGGCAGACGCCGGATGTTCGTCCTGGCGGCGCTGCTGTACGCCGGGTCCTCCCTGGTCGGCGGGCTGTCCGAGACGCCCGGCGTCCTGGTCGCAGTCAGGGCCGTGCAGGGCGTCGGCGGTTCGCTGCTGTTCCCGGCGACGCTCTCCCTGATCACCACCCTGTACGCCGAAGGGCCCGACCGGAACCGGGCGTTGGCGGTGTGGGGTGCCGCCGGAGCGGGCGGACTCTGCTTCGGGTCGCTGCTCGGCGGGGTCCTGGTGGAGGCGTTCGGCTGGCCGTCGGTGTTCTACGTCAACGTGCCCGTGGCGGGGGCCCTCGCGGTGGCCGGCCGACTGCTCTTTCCCGCGGACGGACCCCGGGACCGCTCGCGCCACTTCGACGTCGCCGGCGCGCTGACCGCGACCGGCGGACTCACACTCCTGGTGTTCCTGCTGGTCCAGGCACCCGCCGAGGGCTGGGCCACACCGCTGGCGCTCACCAGCGCGGGACTGTCCGGCTGCCTGCTGACGCTCTTCGCCGTCGTGGAGCGCCGCTCCCGTGACCCGCTCGTACCGGCCCGGCTGTTCGCCCACCGGGGCCTGTCGGCGGCGATGGGCGTGACCGCGCTGTTCAGCGCCACGTTCAGCTCGGTGCCGTACTTCCTGACGCTCTACTTCCAGACCGTCCACGGCTACAGCGCGGTGGCGACCGGGCTCGCGTTCCTGGTCCCCGCAGTGGTGGTGGCCGTCGGTACGCAGGCAGGCGAACGGGCCGTGGCCGCCTTCGGGGTACGCCGGATGCTGATCGGCGGCATGGCACTGGGCGCCGTAGGAGCCGGAGCCCTCGGGCTCGCGCTCACCTCGGAGGGCTCGTATCCCGTACTGCTGCCGGGGATCGTGCTGCTGAGCCTCGGCCAGGGCGCCACCTGGACGGGCATGTGGATCGCCGCGTCCGCCGGAGTGGCACCCGGCGACCAGGGCATCGCCTCGGGAATGGCGTCGACGACCCTCCAGGTGGGCGGCGCGGTGGGCCTCGCGCTGCTCGTCGCGGTCGCCGGGGGAGTGGGGCAGAACGCCTCGGGCCCCGGGCTCCTCGACGGCATCCGCACCGCCGTCCTCGCGACAGCGGCCGGCATCGCCTGCGGGGCGCTGGCGCTGGCCGTCTTCGGGGGTACGAGCGGGAGCGCCCGGGCCGCCCGGGATGCTCGGGTCGGCCGTCCCGGGCGGTCTGGGCGGTCCGGCCGGAGTGCCAAGACCTCCGGGACCGGCGGGCCGTAGAACCCGCCTGCCCGTCTTCCCGACCAGCCCCTGCTCGCCTGCCCTTGCCCCCTTCCTCCCCTGCCCCCTTCCTCACTTCCCTCCCCGTCCGTTCCTGTGTCCGGGCCCCCGGTCCGTCCTCCGTCATGCCAGGAGAACCCCATGTCCACTACCGCCGCCGTCCTGTGCGGGCTGGCCGGGCAGTTGCCGTCCCGGGTCGTCACCAACGAGGAGCTGGCGCGTCGGCTCGACACCGACGACGACTGGATCCGTACTCGCACCGGCATCCGCCGACGGCACGTCGTCGAGCCCGGGCAGGCCACCTCGGACCTCGCCGTCGAAGCAGGCGGCCGCGCTCTCGCCGCCGCCGCGACGGACCGGGTGGACGCCGTCGTCGTCGCCACGACGACCCCGGACCGCCCCTGCCCGGCCACCGCGCCCTTGGTCGCTGCCCGGCTCGGGCTGACGGGAGCGGCGGCCTTCGACGTCGGCGCCGTGTGCACCGGGTTCGTGTACGGGCTCGCCTCTGCCGCCGGACTGATCGCGGCCGGGGTCGCGGACAGCGTCCTCCTCATCGGTGCGGACACCTACTCCACGATCGTGGACCCCCTGGACCGGGCCAACGCGATCATCTTCGGCGACGGCGCCGGAGCCGTCGTCCTGCGCGCCGGGCACCCCGACGAGCCCGGCGCCGTCGGCCACTTCGACCTCGGCAGCGACGGCGCCCACGAGGACCTGATCACGGTCGCCGCCGGAGGCTCCCGGCAGCGCTCCACGCCAGGTGAACCCAGCCACGAGGACCGGCACTTCGCGATGCGCGGCAAGGAGGTCTACCGGCACGCGGTGACCCGGATGGCCGAGTCCGCGCGGGCCACGCTGTCCCGGGCCGGCTGGAAGATCGACGACGTCGACCACTTCGTACCCCACCAGGCCAATCTGCGCATCCTGCACTCGGTCGCCGACGACCTCGGCCTCCCACGTGAGCGGTGTGTGACCCACGTCGAGTCCGTCGGCAACACGGGCGCCGCCTCCATCCCGCTCGCCCTCGCCGACGCCGCCGCCCGGCAGACGGTCAAGCCCGGCGACCGGCTGCTCCTCACCGCCTTCGGCGGCGGCCTCACCTGGGGCTCCTGCCTGCTGACCTGGCCCTCACTCCCTCAACCGGAACGGATGACGACGCCATGACCACCACGTACGGCCAACTGATCGAGATCATCGAGAGGCTCCACGACGCCCCGGCCGACCGGATCCGCCCCGAGGCGACCCTCGGCGAGCTGGACGTCGACTCGCTGACCACGGTCGAGATCAGCATCCGGATCGAACGCGACCTCGGAGTGCGCGTCGGCGACGACGAACTCCAGCCCGACCTCACCCTCGGCGACCTCGCCGGACTCGTGGACACCCGCCGAACCACCGTCTGACCACCGACCGACAACCGCATAACCACCGACTGACCAGCATCTGGCCACGTAAGGAAGCACCCCCATGCAGCGAGAGATACAGATCACGGACCAGCCCGGCAGCGCGCTCGGCGCGACGGTCGAGGGCTTCGACCACACCACCGCCACCGACGCCGACGTGGCTGCCCTCAAGGACGCCGTCTACACGAAGAAGATCGCCGTCCTGAAGAACCAGCACCTCTCACCCCAGGAGTTCCTGGCCCTCGGCACGCTGCTCGGCCGCCCGGAGACGTACTACGAGCCGATGTACAAGCACCCCGAGGTCCCGGAGGTGTTCGTCTCCTCCAACGTGCCCGAGAACGGCAAGCAGATAGGCGTGCCGAAGACCGGCAAGTTCTGGCACGCGGACTACCAGTTCATGCCCGACCCCTTCGGGATCACCCTCATCCACCCGCAGGTCGTCCCGGAGAAGAACCGGGGCACGTACTTCATCGACATGGGCCGGGCCTACGAGAAGCTGCCCGAGGAGCTGAAGGAGGAGATCGGCGGGACGTACTGCCGGCACTCCGTGCGCAAGTACTTCAAGATCCGCCCCCACGACGTCTACCGGCCCCTCTCCGAGATCATCGACGAGGTCGAGCGGAAGACCCCCGCCGTCGTCCAGCCGACCACCTTCACCCACCCCATGACCGGTGAGACGGTCCTCTACATCAGTGAGGGCTTCACGGTCGGCATCGAGGACCGGGACGGCCGGTCGCTCGACGAGGAGCTGCTCAAGCGGCTGTTCGACGCCACCGGCCAGCTCGACGAGAGCTTCGAGCACGAGAACATCCATCTGCAGAGTTTCGAGCGGGGCGACCTGCTGGTCTGGGACAACCGCAGCCTCGTCCACCGCGCCCGGCACACGACCACGCCCGAGCCGACCGTCTCCTACCGCGTCACCGTCCACGACGAGCGCAAACTCCACGACGGGATCCGCGCAGCATGACGGACGAAGCCCTGTTGGCGCGGGTGCTCGTGCCCTACAAGGAGCACTGCAAATACCTGCGTTCGGCTGTCGTGACCGAACACGACGGTCGTGTCTCCGCGCGCTGTGAGTTCGAGATTTCCGAGTCGTGCTACATCGACGACACCGGTCATCTGAATTCCGTCGAGGTGAACATCTGCTACAACCAGATGATGTATTTCCTGGTCGCCAAGACCGTCCAGGACGGCCTTGGCGCGGAATTCGCCGACTGGACGCTGGACGACTTCTTCAAGCACCAGCTCCCGGACATTCTCATCGCCCGTTTCTCCTCCAGCTTCCGGCGACCGGTCGACCCCCGCGCGTTCTCGGGGGAGATGGAGTTCCGGTCCGTCAGCCGCCGCACACGGCCCGACGGCAGTCCGTTTCTGTACGCCGACACCGCCTTCCGCTACTGGGACGCCACCTCCGGTCGCTGCGACGGCGAGGCGACCCTCGCCTTCGTCAACATCCCCTGATCAACGTCTCCTGACCAACGTCCCCTGAACATTGGAGGGTTCGCCCATGAAGACGCTCGCCCAGACCACCCGTCACCACGCCGAGCGCCGTCCGGACCTCCCCGCCGTCCTCTGCGAGGGCCGCACCCTGACGTACGGGCAACTGCACCGCGAGAGCAACCGCATCGCCCACGCACTCAAGGCCGCCGGACTCGCACCCGGCGACCGGGTCGCCTACCTCGGCAAGGAGTCCGAGCACTACTACGAGATCCTCTTCGGCTGCGCCAAGAGCGGCACCGTACTCGTCCCCGTCAACTGGCGGCTCACCGCGCCCGAGGTCAGCCACATCCTCCAGGACTCCGGCACCCGACTCCTGTTCCTGGAGGACGAGTTCGGCCCGATCGTCGACAAGATGCCGACCGCGCCCCCGGAGACGGTCGTACCGCTGGGCTCGCTACGGGAGTGGCGTGCCGAACACGGCGACGGGGAAACGGAGTTCGAGCCGACCCCGGACACACCTGTCGCCCAGCTCTACACCAGCGGTACGACCGGGCTGCCCAAGGGCGTAGTCCTGGCCCACCGCAGCTTCTTCGCGATCCGGGACGCCCTGGCGAGCGAGGGACTGGACTGGATCGACTGGCGGGACGGTGACATCGCCCTCGTCGGCATTCCGGGATTCCATATCGGCGGCCTGTGGTGGGCCACCCAGAACCTCAACGCCGGCACGACCATCGTGGCGATGCGCGCCTTCGCCGCCCGTCAGGCCGTGGACCTGATCCGCGACCTCGGCATCACCACCGCCTGTGTGGTCCCCGCGATGCTCCGCATGATGCTGACCGAACCGGGCGTCGAGGCAAAGGACTTCACCACGCTCCGCAAGACGGTGTACGGCGGCTCGCCGATCTCCGAGGCGCTGCTGGAGGAGAGCCTCGCAGTCCTGGACTGCGAGTTCGCGCAGATCTACGGCCTCACCGAGACCGGCAACACCGCCGTCTGTCTGCCGCCCGCCGCCCATGTCCCCGGCGGCCCCCTCATGCAGGCCGCCGGACACCCCTATCCGGGTGTACGCAGCAAGGTGATCGACGCCGAGGGCCGCGAACTGCCGCCGGGCGCGATCGGCGAGGTCTGCCTGCACACCCCGGCCCGCATGGTCGAGTACTGGGGACTGCCCGACAAGACCGCCGAGACCCTGGTCGACGGCTGGATCCACACCGGGGACGCCGGTTATGTCGACGAGGACGGCTACGTCTTCATCCGCGACCGCATCAAGGACGCGATCCTCGTCGCCGGTGAGAACGTCTACCCGGCCGAGATCGAGAACGTACTGGAAGGCCATCCCGGCGTCGCCGAGGCCGTCGTCGTCGGCGCCCCCGACGAACGCTGGGGCGAGTACGTGCACGCCTTCGTCGTCCCCGACTCCGCCCCCGGGCAGGAGCCCACACCCCGGGACCTGCACACCTTCCTCGTCCCGCAGCTCGCGAGCTTCAAGCTGCCCACCCGCTACGAGTTCATCGACAGCGTGCCGCGCAACCCCAGCGGCAAGATCCTCCGCCGCGAACTGCGCGACCGCTTTTGGGGCGACTCTGCCCGCAAGGTCAACTGACCGGCTACCAGGACTCATTGAGAGAGAACCGCATGCCTGCTCCCCTCACCCTCGACGGCTTCCGCGCGGACCTGGCGGAGTTCCTGTACCAGCGGCCCGACGAGGTCGACCTCGACGAGAACCCCCTCTACGCCGGAGTCGACTCCCTGCGCATCGTCACCCTCATCGAACGCTGGCGGGAGACCGGCGTGCAGGTGACCTTCGTCGAACTCGCCGAGTGCACGTCGTTCGCCCAGTGGTGGCAGCTCCTCGAAGCACGCCAAGGGGGAACCACGTGACGGCGCGTCACCCGCTGCTGGCCGCCCAGGAGGGCATCTGGGCCGGTCAGCAGTTCGACGTGGACAGTCCCGCGTACAACACGGCCGAGTACGTACACATCCACGGCCCGGTGGACACCGCCGTCTTCGACGCCGCCCTGCACCACGTGGTCGCGGAGACGGAGGCCCTGAACGTCGCCTACGTCGTCGACGAGACGGGCCGGCCGTGGGAGACACCCGCCCCGGCCGACGGCTGGGCGCCGCACACGGCCGACCTGACCGCGGAGCCTGACCCGTACGCGGCGGCCCTGGCCTGGATGGACCGGGACATGGCCCGTCCCGTCGACCTAGCGCACGACCCCGTCTTCGGCCACGCCCTGCTGCGGATCGCACCGGAGGAACACCTCTGGTACCACCGCGTGCACCACATCGCCCTCGACGGCTACGGCCTCTCCCTGGTCGCCCACCGCGTCGCCGAGGTCTACACGGCGCTGGCGGCGGGCGAGCCGGTCGGCGACAGCGGCTTCGGCACCCTCGCCTCGGTACGGGACGAGGAACGCGCCTACCGGGAGTCGCCCCGCTTCGCCAAGGACCGCGCCCACTGGACGGACCGGTTCGCGGACCGCCCACCCGTGGCCACCCCCGCAGGCCGTACGGCACTGCCCGCCCGCACCTTCCACCGCCGGGTGACCGACCTCGACCCGGCGCATACGCAGACCTTGCGTGCCGGCGCCCGCGACCTCGGGGTGACCTGGTCGGAGGTGCTGCTGGCGGTGACTGTGGCCCAACTGCACCACGCGACGGGCGCACCGGAGATCGTCCTCGGGCTGCCGACGATGGGCCGCCTGGGCTCGGTCTCGCTCCGCGTCCCCTGCACGGTCCGCAACATCCTGCCCCTGCGCGTCCCGGTCTCCGGCGCGGACACCCTGCGCGACCTCGCGGCCCGGATCTCCCGCGATCTGCGCGCCGGCCTGCCCCACCAGCGCTACCGCTACGAACAACTGCGACGCGACCTCCGACTCGTCGGCGGACAGCGCCGGTTGTCGGGTCCGGGCGTCAACATCATGCCCTTCGCCTACGACCTGCGTTTCGCCGGACACCGCAGCACCGTCCACAACATCTCGGCTGGCCCGGTCGACGACCTGTCCGTCAACGTGTACGACCGCTCCGAGGGCGCGGGCCTGCGCATCGCCGTGGACGCCAACCCCGACCTCTACACGGAGCCGGACGTCACCGCCCTGCGCGACGACCTGCTCACCCTGCTGGGCCGGGCCCTGGCCGAACCAGACCGCCCCTTCGACGAGTTGGCCCCCCGACAGCCCGCACCACCGGTCACGGTCCTGGACGGAGGCCCACTGCCCGCACCGCCACGCCCGGTCCTCGCCCTGATCGCCGACCACGCCGCCCGACGCGGCGGCGCCATCGCCGTCGAGCACGACGGCCACCATCTCACCTACGCCCAACTCCTCGGCGCGGCCCACGCGCTGGCGGCACGACTGGCCGCCCGCAGGATCGGCCCCGGCGACGTTGTGGCGGTCGCCCTGCCCCGGGGCATCGACGCGATCACGGCGATCCTGGGCGTACTGCTCTCCGGCGCGGCCTACTGCCCACTGGACCCGACGGCACCCCGGGCGAGAAGGGCGGAGCTACTGGCCGACGCGGACCCCGCACTTGTCCTGACGACCGACGCGCACGCCGACGGGTTCGGGGACCTGCCACGGCTGACCCTCGACCGGTCGGCACCCCTGGCCGACCGGGTGAAGCCGCCGACCGACGAGGGCACCGCACCCATCCCGACGTCCGAGCGTCCCACCGCCTCCACCCCCACCCCCACCCCCGACAACCTCGCCTACCTCATCCACACCTCGGGCTCCACCGGACGCCCCAAGGGAGTAGAGATCGGCCACCGTGCCCTCGCGCACTTCGTCGCCGGTGCCGCACACCGCTACGGCCCCCAACTCACGGACCGCGTACTGCAGTTCGCCGCCCCGCACTTCGACACCAGCGTCGAGGAAATCTTCCTCACCCTCTGCGCGGGCGCCACCCTCGTCGTCCGTACCGACGACATGACCGACTCGCTCCCCGGCTTCCTGGACGCCTGCGCCCGCCTCCGGATCAGCTACCTCGACCTGCCCACCGCCTACTGGCACGAACTGGCGTACGCCGTCTCGACCGGCGCCGCCGCGCTGCCCGCCGAGGTGCACACCGTCGTCATCGGCGGCGAGGCCGCCCTCCCCGAACGCGTCGACCGCTGGCGGGAGTCCGTCGGCAAGGCGGCGGCGGTACGGCTGCTGAACACGTACGGCCCGACCGAGGCTACCGTGGTCGCCACCGTCGCCGACCTGCACGATCCGGCCCTCGCCCCGGGAGACGTCCCCATCGGCCTGCCCCTGCCCGGCACCCGCGTCGCCGTCGTCGACGGCGAACTCCACCTCATCGGCGACAACTTGGCCCTCGGCTACCGAGGCGAGCACCCACCGGACGCCGCCCGCTTCGCCCCCCTCCACGCACTCCCCGGAGCGCCCCGCGCCTACCGCACCGGCGACCTCGCCCGGATCGGCGACGACGGGCAACTGCGTCATCTGGGCCGCGCGGACGGCGAGTTCAAGATCAGCGGACATCGTGTCCATCCCGCCGAGGTCGAGAGCGCCCTCCTGGCCCATCCAGCAGTGCGCGATGCCGCCGTCGTCGGCCAGGTGCTCGCCGACGGCACGCGCCGTCTGGTCGCCCATGTCGTGCCGGAGGGGCCGGCCCCCGAAGTCGCCCTGATCCGGGACCACTTGAGGGCGAACCTGCCCCCGGCGACGATCCCCTCGGCCGTCGAGTTCCTGGACCGACTGCCCTTGACCGCCTCAGGAAAGATCGACCGGAACGCGCTCGCCGAGAAGACGGCCCCTGAACCCTGTACGCGGGAAGCCGCCAACGACAGCTCGCTGGAGCGCGTCGTCGCCGCCGTCTGGCAGCGGGCCCTGGGCGTCGCCGTCGTCTCCGCGCACGACGACGTGTTCGATCTGGGCGCCCAGTCGCTCCAGGCCATCCAGGTCGCCAACCGGCTCGGCGTCGAACTCCGCCGCGAGGTGAAGGTCGCCTGGCTGTTCCAGTACCCGACCCCCGCCGAACTGGCCGCCTTCCTCCAACTGCGGGCGCCCGTACGGCCGCAGGCCCCTACACTCCCGGCGACCCTGCTCACCGACACAGTCCTCGACCCGGACATCCGCCCCGGCGACGCACCCCGAGCCGCCTGGGCGCTGGACAGAGCACCCCACAGAATCCTGCTCACCGGCGCCACCGGCTTCGTCGGCGTGCACCTCCTGGCCGAACTCCTCACGAGCACCACGGCGGACGTCGTCTGCCTCGTCCGCGCCCCGAGCCCCGCCGAGGCCGCCGCCCGCCTCCAACAGGCGCTGGAAAGTCACCAGTTCCGGCTCCCGGACACCGCACACGCCCGCGTCACCGCACTCCCCGCCGACCTCGCCCGCCCCCAACTCGAACTGACCGACGGGACGTTCGCCGAACTCGCCCGCACCTGCACGGCGGTCCTGCACAACGCGGCGACCGTCAGCATCATGCGCGAGTACGCCACCCTGCGTGCCGCCAACACGGAGTCCACCCGGGAGTTGCTGCGCCTCGCGGCCGTTCGCTCCATTCCCCTGCACTTCGTGTCGACCCTCTCCGTCGCCCCGCCCCTCGGGCTCGCCCCCGAAGTGCCGGAGGCGTTCTTCCCGCCCCACCCCGGACTGCGGTACGGCTACCAGCAGTCGAAGTGGGCCGCCGAGCGGCTCCTCGAACAGGCCGCCGAGCGGGGGCTGCCGGTCACCGTGCACCGGCTCGGCCGGATCGTCGGCCCCGCCGGCACCGGGTACGTCAACGAGCGGGACTTCCTGTGGAGCGTGCTGCGCGCCGGAGTCCCCGCCGGGATCGTCCCCGAGCTGTTCGAGGAGGAGACCTGGACGCCGGTCGATCACGTCGCCCGGGCCCTCGTACACCTCGGCCTCACGCGACACCCGCCCGTCGCCACGGTCTTCAACCACGCCACCGTGGCCCCCGTCCGGCTGGCCGACCTCTACGACTGGCTGGAGGAGTACGGCTACCGGCTGCGCCGCCTGCCCCTGGCGCAGTGGCGGGCCGAGCTGCCACGGGCGGCCTCCGGCGTCGCGGCGACCACGCTCGCCTTTCTCGACTCCTGGGACACCGGCGCCGATGACACCATCAGCCCCCACAGCACTACCAGCCCCAACGGCACTACCAGCCCCAACGGCACCACCAGGCCTGACGATGCCCCCGGGCCCGATCTGCGCTTGGGCCACGTCCGATCCGACAACGTCGTGAACGGTCTGCGCGGCAGCGGTATCACGCCCCCGGTCGTCGACCGGGACCTCGTCCTCCGCTACCTCGACCACTGCGTCACCGCCGGAGCGCTGCCCGCGCCGGTCGGGAAACAGGGTCATCTCCCCGTTCCCGCAAAGTAGTTGGGCGTCTCCGGGAACTCGCGGGCGTAACCCCCCGACTACTGCAGCACAACCCGTCGCGTCACGAACACCCCGCACCAAGGAGCCCGCATGCCGAAGAAACGGCCGGTCGCCATCGCCCTGGCCGGCGCCCTCTGTCTGGTCACCACTGCCTGCGCCGACTCGACGGAGACGACCGCCGCGACCGGTGGCAAGGTGTCCGCACAGGCGGGCACCTCCGGCTACCCGGTCACCCTGGAGAACTGCGGCACGTCCGAGAAGTTCACCGAGACGCCCGGCCGGGTCGTCGTCATGAACGGCGCCTCCGTCGCCGAGGTCTCCACCCTGCTCGCCCTCGGGCTCGGCGACAAGATCGTCGCCAACCAGCAGACCTACGGCATGTCCGAGGTCTCCGGTCGCGCCGCGGCCATCAAGGCCCTGCCCACCGGTGACGTCAAGCTCAACGACGCCTACGACATCCCGCGCGAGGCCATGATCGGACTGCGCCCCGACCTGGTGCTGTCCACCACCTCGTACGGCTTCGACGAGAAGAACGGCTTCGCCACCCGTGAGCAGTTGAAGGAAGTGGGCGCCAACTCCTATGTCTCGCCGCAGGGTTGCGACCAGGACACCTCGAAGATGACCATCGCCGACAGCTACACACTGCTGCGGGACATGGGCAAGATCTTCGGCAGGAGCGCCGAGGCCGAGAAGCTGATCGCCGCCTCCGAGAAGAGCATCGCCGACGTCGCCGCCAAGGTGAAGGGCGAGAAGACGCCCAAGGTCATGGTCCTGTTCTCCAACATGGCCATGGGCGGCAACGACTTCAGCTCGGTCGTCGCCAAGGGCATCTACAACGACGTCCTCGCCAAGGCCGGCGGCACCAACGCCTTCGAGAACGCCTCGGAGACCTCCTTCGCCGACCTGAGCAAGGAGAAGGTGGCCGCCACCGACGTCGACGCGCTCGTCGTCATCGGCTACAACGACCCGAACCCGGCGGCCTACGCCAAGAAACTGCTGAAGGAGTTCCCCCAGTGGCCGGCCGCGAAGAACAACACGTACGTGGCGCTGTCGGACTCGATGTACCTCGGCCCGAGCAACGACCTGGCCGTGGCGAAGATCGCCAAGGCGCTGCACCCCGACAAGTTCTGAGCAGGATCCCGGGCCGACTGCGACTGCCGCTCGCGATCACCGGCCTGCTCGCCGTGCTCGTCGCCGTGATGGTGGTGGCGGTGAGCATCGGCGCGGTCAACATCCCGGTCGGTGACGTGTGGGGAATCCTCCTGCGTCACCTCACCAGCGGGGGAGCCACCGACGACCCGGCGCTCGACCAGATCGTGTGGACCTTCCGCGCCCCCCGCGTCCTGCTGGCCGCCCTGGTCGGCGCGGGCCTCGCGGTGGTCGGTGCGGTGCTGCAGACCCTGGTCTCCAACCCGCTCGCCGACCCGATCGTCCTGGGCTTCTCGTACGGTGCCTCCCTGGGCGCCGTCCTGGTCATCACCCTCGGCGGCGCGGCCCTCGGCGGACTCGGCGGGCTCGGGGTGTCCGGCGCGGCCTTCGTCGGCGCACTGGCCGCCGGTGTCCTGGTGTTCGCCCTGGGACAGCGGCGGGGCCGGCTGGCCCCCACCCGGCTGGTCCTGGCCGGAGTCGCCGTCGGCTACGTCCTCCTCTCGCTGACCAGCTTCGTCCAGCTGCTCGCGACGCCCACCGAGCTGCGGACGGTGATGTTCTGGATGCTCGGCAGCGTCGCCGGTGCCCAGTGGGACCAGCTGCCCACCGTCGCCGTGGTCGTCCTGACCAGCACCGTCGTGCTGACCCTGTTCGGCCGGCGCCTCAACGCCCTGCTGGCGGGCGACGAGTCCGCGACCGCCCTCGGCGTGGACGTCAACCGGCTGCGCGCGATCCTGCTCGTCATCAGCGCCCTGCTCACCGGCACCGTCATCGCCGTCGCGGGCGGCATCGGCTTCGTCGGCCTGATGATCCCGCACCTCGTCCGCCTCACCACCGGCGCCGACCACCGCAGACTGCTGCCCCTGACCGCACTCCTGGGCGCGATCTACCTGGTCCTCGTCGACCTGCTCTCCCGCACCCTCACCCGCCCCAACGAACTGCCGCTGGGCATCCTCACCGCCCTCCTCGGCGCCCCCTTCTTCCTGTGGCTGCTGCGCCGCAACAAGGGCCTGGACACCGTATGAAACTGACCGTCGACCGGCTTCACGTCTCCCTGGACCGCCGCCCGATCCTCCGCGAGGTCAACCTGGAGGCCGCCAAGGGCGACATCGTCGGGCTCGTCGGCCCCAACGGCAGCGGCAAGTCCACCCTGCTGCGCTCGGTCTACCGCTCGCTGCGCCCGGCCGGCGGAGTGGTCAGGGTGGGCGGCGACGACGTGTGGGAGCTGTCCGCCCGCACCGCCGCCCGCCGTACCGCCGCCGTCCTCCAGGACTCCGGCACCACCGCCGGGCTGAGCGTCACCGAGATCGTCGCCCTCGGCCGGACGCCCCATCACGGTCTGCTGGGCCGGGACGGCGCCGAGGACCGTGAGGCCGTCGCCGACGCCGTCGCCCGCTGCGGAGTCACCCCGTTCGCCGACCGCGACTACACCACCCTGTCCGGCGGTGAACGCCAACGCGTCCTGCTCGCCCGGGCGTTGGCCCAGCGCCCCGAGCTGCTGGTGCTTGACGAACTCACCAACCACCTGGACATCAGAGCCCGGTTCGAACTCCTCGACCTGATCCGCTCCACCGGGATCACCACCCTGGCCGTCCTGCACGACCTCGACCTCGCCGCCCGCCTGTGCGACCACCTGGTCGTCCTGCACGAGGGCGAAGTGGTCGCGGCAGGCCCCGTACTGGAGGTACTGACCCCGGACCTCCTCCGGGACGTCTTCGGTGTACGGGGTGACACCGAGCGGCATGCCGACGGCGTCGTCCGCATCACCTACGCGGCCCAGCCGCTCGCGCTCGACCGGGAGGCCGAGCCGGTCGAGCGCTGACGCGATGCCGGGGCTCAGCCGGTGTGGACGCGCGGGCGGCGGGCGCGGTCCGGTTCCGCCTCGCGCAGGACCTCCCGGGTGACCGGGGCGACCTCGCCCTGGCCGAAGAGGAAGAAGCGGAGGAAGTTGGCGAAGGGACTGCCCTCGGTCCACTCGAAGTACATGTGCGGGGTGCGCCCGGTCGTGTCGCGGACGTGCAGGAGCAGGGCGGCCAGGGCGTTGGGGATGGAGGCGGACTCCAGGGTCAGCACCCGGTAGCGGTTGTGCAGCACCTCGCCGCGGACCGTGAGACTCGCCTCGAACTCGGAGGGGTCGGTGACCGTGACCTCGACGAAGACGAAGTCCTCCTGCTCCGGCATGTCGTTGTCCTGCCGGATCTGCTCGATCTTGTCGCGGTACTCGGCCTTGTCGCGCTGGTCGGGCTCGTTGGCGATGAAGCGGATCTTCCGGCTGGCCATGTCCCGGATGAATCGTTCCGCCATCGGGTCCAGCTCCATGCTCGTCACCCGCAGCTCGAAGGCGCGGGCCAGCCGGGAGAGCAGCGAGACCAGGATGATGCCCGCGATGAAGCAGGCGCCGATCTTCACACCGTCGGGCCGCTCGATGACGTTCACGACGGTGACGTAGAGGAAGACGGCCGAGATGACCGCGAAGCCGATGGTCCAGTTGCGCTGGCCTGCCTTGCGGGCGGCGATGGTCACCGCGATCGCCGCCGAGCTGATGAGGACCAGTACGCCGGTGGCGTAGGCGCCGCCCTGGGCGTCCACGTCCGCGTCGAAGATCCAGGTGACGAGGAAGCCGATGAGGGTGAAGACGATGACCATGGGGCGCACGGCGCGGGCCCAGTGCGGGGCCATGCCGTAGCGGGGGAGGTAGCGCGGCATCAGGTTGAGCAGGCCGGCCATCGCGGAGGCGCCCGCGAACCAGAGGATGGCGATCGTCGACACGTCGTAGACCGTGCCGAAGGCGCCGCCCAGATACTCGTGCGCGAGGAAGGCGAGCGCGCGGCCGTTGGCCTGGCCGCCCGACTCGAACTCCTTCTCCGGGATGAGGAGCGTGGTGATGAAGCTGGTGGCGATCAGGAAGACGCTCATGATGACCGCGGCGGCGGTCAGCAGCTTCTTGGTGTCCCGGATGCGGCCCTTCGGGCTCTCCTCCGTGTCGGTGTCGTCGCCCCTGACGTGCGGCATCACCGCGACGCCGGTCTCGAAGCCGGACAGACCGAGCGCGAGCTTCGGGAAGACGATGAGGGCCACGCCGACCATCACGAAGACATTGCCGTGCTCGGCGGTCAGCGCGGTCGACCAGTCGGTGATCACATGGCCCTCGGTGACGACATGCTCCAGGCCGACGGCGATGACCACGACGTTCAGCCCGAGGTAGACGGCGACGAGGACCACCGCGACGCCGATGGCCTCCAGGAAGCCCTTGAGGAAGACCGCGCCGAGCAGCGCGACCAGGATCATGGTGATCAGCACCTGCTTGTCGTGCAGCGCGCTGGTCAGATGCGGGTTCTCGACCAGGTGGGTCGAGGCGTCGGCGGCCGACAGGGTGATGGTGATCAGGAAGTCGGTGGCGGCGAAGCCCAGCAGTGTCAGGACGAACAGCTTGCCCTTCCAGAAGGACAGCAGTCGTTCCAGCATGGCGATGGAGCCCTCGCCGTGCGGGCTCTCCTCGGCCACCCGCCGGTAGACCGGCAGGGCGCCGGCCAGGGTGACTATGACCAGCACGATGGTCGCGACCGGGGAGAGCAGCCCGGCCGCGAGGGCGGCGATGCCCGGCTGGTAGCCGAGCGTGGAGAAGTAGTCGACACCGGTGAGGCACATGACCCGGTACCAGGGCTGGCCCTTGTGGGCGGGGGCCGGCTGGGCGTGCGGCCCGGTGTGGCCGGCCGGCCTGCCCATGTCGGACAGGCCCTCCAGCATCCATGCGCGTAGACGCCGCTGTGGTCGTTCGGTGATGGCCATCGGCGTGCTCCTGGTGCGTGGGTAGGCGCGGAGATCGGGCCATCACGCGGACGGCCGCACCAGCGTAAGCAGAGAGTGACGCCTGGGCCCACGGGAGAGCGCTCGGAGCGCGTCAAGACTCCGTTACGCGTGGCCGGGTCGACATACCTCCTCCCTGCCGCCGGCCGGGCGGACCCCCGCGGGTGGGTCCCGCCCGGCCGTGGACGTGCGCCGTTGCTCAGTGGGCGCCGACCGTCGTCCGCCGGGCCCGGCGGATGCAGGTGTCGAGGATCTCGACGGCGGTGTCGACGTCCCGGTCGCTGTGGTCGGCCATCGCCTGCATACGGAAGCGGGCCGCGTCGGAGGCCACCGCGGGCTGCTCCACGAGGTGGGCGATGAGCCCGGCCCGGGCGATCAGCCCCGAGGCGACGCGCCCGGTTGGCGTGTCGCCGATGAGCACCGGGACGACCGGGCAGACCACGTCGCCCATGACCTCGAGACCGCGCGCCGTCAGCCCGTCGCGCAGCCGGGTGGCGACCGCCGCGACGGACGCCCGCCGCCGCGCGCCCTCCGGCGAGGTCACGATGCCCAGCGCCGCGAGAGCCACAGCGGTCTGTACGGGGGTGATGGCACTGGAGAAGGTCTGCGGACCGCCGAACATCCGCACGTACTCCCGCGCGGACGCGGACGGCGTCGCCAGGAAGCCGCCGGTGGTGGCGAACGTCTTGGAGAACGCGCCGACGACGAAGTCCACCTGGCCGAGGATGCCGTGCACCTCCAGCTGCCCGCCGCCGTGCTCGCCCATCGCACCGAAGTCGTGCGCGACGTCGACCATCAGCTGGGCGCCGAACTCCCGGCAGACAGCGAGGGGTTCGGCGAGGCGCGGGGTGTCGGAGTCCATCGAGAAGACACCCTCGGTGACGACGAGGACGGCGTTCCTGGTGTCGGTGGCGCGGATGCCCGCCAGATGCCGGCGCACGTCGTCGTTGTCGAGGTGCCGGTAGAACTCGACGGTCGCCCCGCTGGCGGCGGCGCCCTGGCGCAGCGAGTCGTGGGAGAGCCTGTCGAGGAGGATGTGGTCGCGCCGGTGCATCAGCGCCCGGATGGTGCCGAACCCGGAGGCCCAGCCGGTCGGGAACAGCGCCACGTGGTCGGTGCGCAGCGCCTCGCCGAGCCCGGCCTCCAGGGCCTTGCTGATCGGGTTGGCGCCGCCGAGGGCGGGGGAGCCCGCGGTGATCGGGCCGAAGTCGCGCAGGGCCCGGTGCGCCGCGTCGAGCACGGCCGGGTGGCCGGTGAGGGACAGGTAGTCCTGCCCGCCGAAGTTGGGGCCGTCGGTGATCACACCGGTGTCGGACACGGCGGTGGCGCGGGGGCCGAGCGCGGTGTCGTAGCGGCGGAAGTAGGGCCACAGATCGGCCTCTTCGCGGTCCCGCTGCCAGGCCAGGTAGGCGTCGTTGCGGGTGGTGAGGTCGGGCCCGGACACCGTCCGGAACCGCATGATGTCCTTCTCACGGGCATCGGCCCGCCGCCCGTCGTCCGGCCCGGCGACGGTGGTGGTGGGGGCCAGAGTGCCGGGCACAGTGGTGGTCATGTTCTGCGTCTTCTCCTGTGGTGGGGGAGTGCGGGCCCTTGCCGCCGAGGCGGATCTCGCCGGGACGACGGGCCCGTGGCGACGCTACGACGCCCTTCGCCGGGCCCGGACCGGCCCTGACGCGTCCTTGATCGACAGGAGGCTTTCCCTGACGCCGGGTTGACGCGGGACGGCGTTCCGCCGGCGCAACTGCGAACGAGGCTGAGGGAGTGCACCTGACGAATGAGGCACGGGGCACGGCAACCCCCTCAGGGGCGCGGGGAACCGCGCACCCGGCCCCCACGCACCCGCAGACGAAGAACCCGGCGCTACTCCGCCAACCGCGCCTCCTCCAGGTCCAGCCCCCGCTGCAGCCGCCGCCGAGTCGTGTCACTGATCGCATGATCGTCGTACAGCCGCTGCAGCTCAGCGGCCTCGATCAGGATCAGGTCCCGGCGGAGCTGCCGGTAGACCCGCTCGACGGACTCGCTCGACTCCCCGTCCGCGTCCTCCATCCGCGACGTCAGCCCCCGGCGCAGCCGGTCGAGGACCACCTCGGGCACCACCTCCAGCTCCGCCAGCTCGTCCAGCCGGGCGATCCCCGCCCCGGCCAGCCGCGACCGCGCCGCCGCCTCCTCGCGCGCGGTGTGGGCCGGTTCCAGGGCGAGCCCGGACCGGCGGACCACCGGGGCGAGACTGAAGCCCTGCACGACGAGGGTGACGACCACGACCGACGTGGTCAGGACCAGGACCAGCGGCCGGTCCGCGAGCGGGGTGCCGTCCTTCATCAGCTCCGGGATGGACAGGGCGGCGGCCAGCGGCATCACCCCGCGGGTGCCGGCCCAGGTCAGCACCATCGGCACCCGCCAGTTCACCCGCCCGATGCCGCCCTTGCGCTGGACCACCGCCGACAGCGGCGCCAGCCACAGCAGGCGGACGGCGATGAGCGTGGCGGCCACGGCGAGGGCGTAGAGCGGCCAGGCCCTGTCGCCGTCGTCCAGGGCCCGTACCTGGGTCGGCAGGGCGAGCCCTATGAGGCTGAACACCACGCTCTCCAGGAGGAACACGACCGTGCCGTAGACGGCGTGCAGCTGGAGGCGGATCCGGGCGTTGGTGAGCCGCTCGCCCCGGCCGCCCAGGACCACGCCCGCCACCACGCAGGACGTGACTCCCGAGGTGTGCGCGACCTCCGCCAGCAGATACGCCGCGTACGGGGTGACCAGGGCGATCACCGTCTCCAGCACCGGGTCCTCGGTGCGCCGCCGGATCAGGGCGATCACCCCAGCCACCGCCGCCCCGATCACCGTGCCGCCGCCCGCCAGCACCAGGAACTCGGTGCCCGCCGCACCCCAGTTCGCGGCGGCGGACGCCACGGCGATGCCCGCCGCGACCCGGACCAGGACCAGCGAGGTCGCGTCGTTGAAGAGGCTCTCCGCCTGCACCAGCACCTGCACCCTGGGCGGCAGCGCGAGACGGCGGCCGAGCGCGGTGACCGCCACCGGGTCGGTGCTGGCCAGGATCGCGCCCAGCACGAACGCCATCTGCCACGACAGCGGAGTCACCAGCGCAGCCACCGCCGCCACGGCCGCCGCCGAGGCCAGCACCAGGCCGATGGCGAGGACGCCGACCGGCTTCCACACCGCGCGCAGCTCCCGCCAGGGCATGTCCTCCGCGCTCGCGTACAGCAGCGGGGGCAGCACGACCAGGCCGATGATCTCGGGGCTGATCCCGATCCGCGGGGTGCCCGGCAGCAGTGCCACCGCCAGACCGGCGACGACCAGCAGCGAGGGCGCGGGGATGCGCCACCGGCGCGCGAAGGTGGCGACCACCGTGGCCAGGACCACTAGGGCGAGAACCGTACCGACGCCGCGCATGCCGTCCCCCTGGGGGCTCTCGGGAAGCCGCTCTGGCACCCCGGCCGACCAGACTTCCCGGCACACCGACGTTCACCCTATAGGGCCCGGCCCCCGTCAAGACGGTGTCAAGGTCGCCGCGGCCGACGCCAAGGAACCGCTAACAAGCGCGCGGGCCGCCCCGTACAGCGGGTTTCTTGGGAGGGGAACCCGGCCACAGGGGAGTCCCGGCCACACAAGGGAGTTGAGGCAGTGAGCGGAGTGCGTCGGCGGCGATGAGTGACGTACGGCCCGGACGGCTGAAGGTCTACCTCGGGGCGGCCCCGGGGGTCGGCAAGACCTACCGGATGCTCGACGAGGGGCGGCGCCGTGCCGCGCGCGGGGCCGATGTGGTGGTGGGGTTCGCCGAGTGCCACGGGCGTCCGCGCACCGAGGCGATGCTCGACGGCCTGGAGACCGTCCCCCGGACCTCCTGCCTCTACCGGGGTGGACGGTTCGAGGAGATGGACCTGGAGGCCGTGCTGGCCCGGCGCCCGCAGGTCGCGATCGTCGACGAGTTCGCGCACAGCAACATCCCCGGCGACGGCCGCAACCCCAAGCGCTGGCAGGACATCGAGACCCTCCTCGACGCCGGTGTCGACGTCGTCACCGCGCTCAACATCCAGCACCTGGAATCCCTCAACGACGTCGTCGAGAAGATCACCGGGGTGCCCCAGCACGAGACGGTCCCGGACGAGGTCGTCCGGCGGGCCCGGCAGATCGAGCTGGTGGACATGGAGCCAGAGGGGCTGCGCCGCCGGATGGCGCACGGCAACGTCTACGCGCCGGAGAAGGTCGACGCGGCCCTCGCCAACTACTTCCGCCCCGGCAACCTCACCGCCCTGCGCCAGCTGGCCCTGCTGTGGGTCGCCGACCGGGTCGACGAGGCGCTGCAGGAGTACCGCTCGCAGCACGGCATCGGCGGGGTGTGGGAGACCCGGGAACGGGTCGTCGTCGCGCTGACCGGCGGCCCCGAGGGCGGCACCCTGATCCGGCGGGCCGCCCGTATCGCCGACCGGTCGGCGGGCGGCGACCTGCTCGCCGTCCATGTGGCACGCAGCGACGGCCTCGCCGCCGGGGTCTCGCACGCCTCGCTGGTCCGGCAGCGGAGGCTGGTGGAGGACCTGGGCGGCAGCTACCACTCGGTGGTCGGCGACGACGTCGCCACGACCCTGGTCGAGTTCGCCCGCGCGGAGAACGCCACCCAGCTCGTCCTCGGCACCAGCCGCCGGGGCCGGTTCGCACGCTTCCTCACCGGGCCCGGCACGGGGGAGACCGTGACCGCCCTGTCCGGCGACATCGACGTCCACCGGGTCACCCACGAACGGGCCGGCCGCGGCACCCTGCCGCCCTCGCGCAGACGCACCCTGTCGACGGCCCGGCTGATCGCGGGCCCGGTGGCCGGACTGGTGCTGCCGGTGCTCCTCACGATCGCCCTCGCCCAGCTCAGGGGCACCCTCAACCTGACCAGCGAGGCCCTGCTTTTCCTGCTCACGGTCGTCGGCGTGGCCTGCATAGGCGGCGTCACCTCGGCGGTGATCGCGTCCGTGACGGCGTCCCTGCTGCTCAACTACTGGTTCATCCCGCCCATAGGGCAGTTCACCCTGGAGGACCCCAACGCCCTCCTCGCGCTGGCGGTGTTCGCCGTCGTCGCGGCCACCGTGGCCGCCGTCGTGGACCGCTCCCTGCGCCTGTCGCGCCGCTCCGCCCGCGCCACGGCCGAGGCGGAGACCATGTCGTCCCTCGCGGGCAGCATCGTGCGCGGCGAGGCCACCATCCCGGCCCTCCTTGAGCGGACCCGCGAGACCTTCGGCATGGAGTCGGCGGACCTGACGGACGAGTCCCCCGACGCGGCCGGACTGACCGCCGTGCCGGCCGGCCCGGGCGCCTTCCTCGCGCTGCGGGGCCGCACCCTGTCGTCGTCCGAGCGGCGCGTCCTCGCCGCGTTCGCCGCCCATGTGGGCTCGGCCGTGGAACGCGCCCGGCTCGCTGAGGCCGCCGCCGAGGTCGAACCGGTCAAGGCCGCCGACCGGCTGCGTACGGCGCTGCTGCGGGCCGTCGGCCACGACCTGCGCACCCCGCTGGCCGCCGGCTGGGCCGCCGTGACCTCGCTGCGCAGCCGGGACGTGCAGTTCTCCCCGGAGGACCGCGACGAACTCCTCGCCACCGCCGACGAGTCCATGGCCAAGCTGAACCGGCTGGTGGAGAACCTCCTCGACCTCAGCCGCCTGGAGGCGGGCGCCCTCACCCTGAACCTGCGCACCACCACCCTGGAGGAGGTCCTGCCCATGGCGCTGGCCGACGTCCCGGGCGTGGAGGTGGCCGACCTGGAGAAGATCCCGGCGCTGCTGGTCGACCCGCCGCTGCTGGAACGGGTGATCGCCAACCTGGTCGGCAACGCCGCCCGGCACACCCCGGTGGGACGGAAGGTGCTGGTCACCGCCAGTGCCCTGGCGGGCCGGGTGGAGCTGCGGGTCGTGGACCGGGGACCCGGTCTGCCCCCCGACGGCCGGGAACGCCTCTTCGAACCCTTCCAGCGGCTCGGCGACACCGACAACACCACCGGCCTCGGCCTCGGGCTCGCCCTCGCCCGGGGTCTGACCGAGGCCATGAACGGCACGCTGGCCCCCGAGGACACCCCCGGCGGCGGCCTGACGATGGTGCTGTCCCTGCCGGTGGCGCCGGCGTTATAGAGGCGGCGGGCAGTCGGTGCCCGCTCCGGCGCCTCCTACTCCATGCCAGACACCTTGAACACGATCTGCGCGGTCTCCCGGTCGACCCGCTCCGACATGCGCCGCAGCGCCGTCTCCCCGCAGGTCAGCGACCCGGAGGCCGCCGAGGTACGGGCGTCCTCGTCGAGCCGGTGCCACAGGTCGGGGTTGTTCACCAGCACCCGGGGATCGATCTCGACCCGGTCGCCCGCCGTATCCCGCAGCACCAGCCGCTGGGCGACTCCGTCCAGGCAGCGCACCGACACCAGCAGGTCGGTACGCACGCGCCGCTCCCGCAGCAGTCCGCGCGAGGCCAGCCAGCCCGGGCCCACGGCGACCCGCGGCGGGTACAGCACGAGGAACAGCAGCAGGGCGAGCGACAGCCACAGCAGGACCCGTACGACCGTCAGGCTGCCGTCGCCCCAGTCGATCAGCAGGAGCAGGGCCAGGAGCAGCACCGAGCAGCGGACCGCGCCGCGCAGGTCCCCGGCCCAGTTGTGGTCGTGCGTCACTTCCTCGTCGGCGCGTCTCATGTGGCCGACGGTAGGTACCGGGAGCGCCCCCGGTCCCGTGCCTTGACGCGACTCTGACGCGGGGCCTGTTCCTCCTTGACGCGCACTCCCGGGTCGTACGGATCACGCCGGCGTCAAGACCACGTCAAGGTAAGGGGATCCGGCGCGAAGAAGGCGCAAGGAACCGTCGATCGCCGCTCCCGGCGGACAGAACCTGGGCGCACCCGCGCACCGCCTCCCCGCGTGCGCGGGCCCATCGTCCAAGGAGCACGTGTCCATGCCTGTCCTGACCACCGATCCGGGGCCGGCCCCCGCCGCAGCCGAGCCGCCCGACATCCCGGACGCCGGTGAACGCCACCGGCTGACCGCCGTCACCGGCCTCGCCGCGCTCTCCCTCGACGCGATGGCATCGGTGGCGTACGGCCCCGAGGCGATCGTCCTCGTCCTGGCCGCAGCCGGTGCGCACGGACTGGGCTTCACCATGCCGGTCACCCTGGCCATCGCCGCCCTCCTGGCGGTGCTGGTCGCCTCCTACCGGCAGGTCATCGCGGCCTTCCCGGACGGCGGGGGTTCGTACGCCGTGGCGAAGACCCATCTGGGGGCGCGGACGAGTCTGGTGGCGGCGGCCTCGCTGGTGCTGGACTACGTACTCAACGTGGCGGTTGCGGTCACGGCCGGTGTCGCCGCCCTGACCTCGGCGTTCCCGTCCCTGTACGACGACCGGCTGTGGCTGTGCCTGGCCGTGCTGGCGCTGATCACGGGCGTCAACCTGCGCGGGATCGTGGAGTCGGCGAAGGCGTTCATCGTGCCGACGGTCGTGTTCGTCGGCTCGATCTTCGTACTGATCGCCGTCGGCCTCTTCCGGGACGGACCGGTCAGCACGGTGACCGCGGGCGGGCATGCCTCGGTGCTCTCCGACAACGCCACCACCGTCGGCGCGCTGCTTTTGCTGAAGGCTTTCGCCTCCGGCTGTGCCGCACTGACCGGCGTGGAGGCCATCGCCAACGCCGTCCCCTCCTTCCGGGTCCCGCGCGCCAAACGCGCCCAGCGCGCGGAGGTCGCCCTCGGCGCCGTCCTCGGCCTGATGCTCATCGGGCTGTCGGTCCTCATCGGCCGCTTCCATCTCCAGCCGGTCGACGGCGTCACCGTCCTCGCCCAGCTCGCGGACGCCTCCCTCGGCCACAACTGGGCCTTCTACGTCATCCAGTTCGCCACGATGGTGCTGCTCGCGCTGTCCGCGAACACGTCCTTCGGCGGCCTTCCGGTGCTGCTGAAGCTGCTGGCCCGCGACAACTACGCGCCGCACGTCTTCGCCCTGAAGGCCGACCGCCAGGTCCACCGGCACGGCGTGCTGGCCCTGGCCGCCGTCTCCGCCCTGCTCCTGGTGTTCTCCGGCGGCGACACCAACACGCTCGTGCCGCTGTTCGCCATCGGTGTCTTCGTCGGCTTCACCATCGCCCAGGTGGGCATGGTCAGGCACTGGCTCCTGGAACGCGGGCGGGGCTGGCGCGGCAAGGCCCTGCTCAACGGCTTCGGCGCGCTGCTCACCGGCGTCGCGACCGTCGTCGTCACGCTGGAGAAGTTCACCGAGGGCGCCTGGCTGATAGTGATCGCCCTGCCCCTGCTCGTGGTCGCCTTCGAGACCGTGCACCGCGCCTACGTCCGGATCGGCGAACGCCTCGGCCTCGGCCGCATCCCGGAGACCCCGCACCGCGAACGCTCGCTGGTGATCGTCCCCGTCTCCTCCCTGTCCCGGCTGACATCGGAGGCCCTCACGGCGGCCTCCTCCCTCGGCGACGAGGTCCGCGCGGTGACCGTGTGCCACCCGGACCCCGAGGACCGGGCCGCCCTGCACGCCCTGGAGCGCTCCTGGGCCGAGTGGGACCCCGGTGTGACACTCGTCCGGCTCACCAGCGAGCGCCGGAGTCTGGGCCGACCCCTGGCCGCCTACGTCCGCGAGGTGGCCGCCGCCGAGCCGGGCACCCGCGTCACCGTACTGATCCCGGAGACGGAGCCCGAGCGGTTCTGGCAGCGGCTGCTGCAGAACCAGCGGGGTGGGGTCGTCGCGTACGCCGTGCGGCGGGAGACGGACGCGGTGATCTGCCGGCTCCGCTTCCGGCTGCCGTGACCCGGGTCGCGGGTCCTCATGGCGGTGCGGGTCAGGTCCGTAAGAGACCCGTCAAAGCCGCGGGCGGCGCCGTAAGAGAGCCGTCAACGGACGGCCCGAACCGGCCAAAGAGCGCTTTCCTCGAATCGTCCCTGTTCACCGAACCTCACTCCAGGAGTTCGCGATGGCCGATCTGGCCTTCGTCGTAGCCACCGTCGTCGGTTTCGCACTGGTGGCCCTCGTCGCAAAGGGGGTGACGAAGCTGTGACCGCCGAGAACATCGTCGGCCTCGTCGTGGCCGTCGTCCTGCTGGGTTATCTCGTCCTCGCCCTGATCTTCCCGGAGAGGTTCTGAGCCACAGATGGGTCCCGTACTCGCGGGCGTCCTGCAACTGGTCGCCCTGATCGCCGCCCTGGCGCTCGTCTACATCCCCCTCGGCAACTACATGGCCAAGGTCTACTCCTCCGAGAAGCACCTGCGTGCGGAGAAGTGGCTCTACAAGGGCATCGGCGCCAACCCCGACACCGAGATGACCTGGCCCGCGTATCTGCGCGGCATCCTCGCCTTCTCGGCCGTCGGCGTCCTCTTCCTCTACCTGCTCCAGCGGCTCCAGGGCGTCCTGCCCGGCTCGCTCGGCTTCGAGTCGGTCAACCCGGCGCAGTCGTTCAACACGGCCGTGTCCTTCGTGACCAACACCAACTGGCAGTCGTACTACGGCGAACAGACCATGGGTCACGTCGTGCAGACCGCCGGTCTCGCCGTCCAGAACTTCGTCTCGGCGGCCGTCGGCATGGCGGTGGCCGTGGCCCTCGTCCGGGGCTTCGCCCGCTCTCGCACCGGTGAGCTGGGGAACTTCTGGGCCGACCTGGTGCGCGGTGTCGTACGCATCCTGCTGCCGCTGTCCGTCGTCGCCGCGATCGTGCTGGTGGCGTGCGGGGCGATCCAGAACTTCTCCGGCATTCACGAGGTCGGCCAGTTCATGGGCGGGTCGCAGCAGTGGAACGGCGGTGCGGTCGCCTCGCAGGAGGCGATCAAGGAGATCGGTACCAACGGCGGTGGCTACTTCAACGCCAACTCCGCGCACCCCTTCGAGAACCCGACACCCTTCACCAACCTGTTCGAGATCTTCCTGCTCCTGGTGATCCCGTTCGCGCTGACCCGCACCTTCGGTGTGATGGTCGGCTCGGTCAAGCAGGGCTACGCGATCCTCGCCACGATGTTCACCATCTGGCTCGGCTTCGTCGCCCTGATGATGTGGACCGAGTTCGCCCACCACGGCCCGGCGCTCCAGGCCGCGGGCAGCGCCCTTGAGGGCAAGGAGGTCCGTTTCGGCGTCGGCTCCTCGTCGATCTTCGCGGTGTCGACCACGCTCACCTCGACCGGCGCGGTGGACTCCTTCCACTCGTCCTTCACCGGTCTCGGCGGCGGCATCACGATGCTCGGCATGATGCTGGGCGAGATCGCACCCGGCGGAACCGGCTCCGGCCTCTACGGCATGCTCGTCATGGCGATCATCGCGGTGTTCATCGCCGGGCTCATGGTCGGCCGTACGCCCGAGTACCTGGGCAAGAAGATCGGCACCCGCGAGATCAAGCTCGCGGCCTGCTACATCCTCATCACGCCCGCCCTGGTCCTCGTCTTCACCGCCGCCTCCATGGCGCTGTCGACCCCGCAGAACTCCATGCTGAACTCGGGCGCGCACGGGTTCTCCGAGGTGCTGTACGCCTTCACCTCGGCGGCGAACAACAACGGCTCGGCCTTCGCCGGGCTGAACGCGAACACCGACTGGTACAACACCATGCTCGGGCTTGCCATGCTGCTCGGCCGCTTCCTGCCGATGGTGTTCGTGCTGGCGCTGGCCGGCTCGCTCGCCGAGCAGCGACCGGTGCCCGTCACCGCGGGCACCCTGCGCACCGAGAAGCCGCTGTTCACCGGCCTGCTCGTGGGCGCCATCCTGATCATCACCGGTCTGACCTACTTCCCGGCGCTCGCGCTGGGGCCGCTGGCCGAGGGGCTGGCGTCATGACGACCCGGACGACCCGTTCCACCCGTACCCAGAAGTCAGAGGACGCGATGTCCACAGCCACTCCCACCCGGGCGCCCCACCAGGACGTCCCGACCGGCCACAAGGAGGGCCGGGTCGGTGCCGGCCTGTTCGACCCCAAGCAGCTGCTGAAGTCGCTGCCGGACGCCTGCCGCAAGCTCGACCCGCGGGTGATGATCAAGTCGCCCGTGATGTTCGTGGTGCTCGTCGGGTCCGTCCTGACGACGGTGTTCTCCTTCAAGGACCCCGGCGACTGGTTCGGCTGGACCATCAGCGCCTGGCTCTGGCTGACCGTCATCTTCGCCAACCTGGCCGAGGCCGTCGCCGAGGGCCGCGGCAAGGCCCAGGCCGACACCCTGCGCAAGGCCAAGACCGACACCGTCGCCCGCCGGCTCACCGGCGACTCCGAGGAGCAGGTTCCCGGCACCGAGCTGCGCATCGGCGACCTGGTCGTCTGCGAGGCCGGCGACATCATCCCCGGCGACGGTGACGTCGTCGAGGGCGTCGCCTCGGTCGACGAGTCCGCGATCACCGGCGAGTCCGCCCCGGTCATCCGGGAGTCGGGCGGCGACCGCAGTGCCGTCACCGGCGGTACGAAGGTGCTGTCCGACCGGATCGTCATCAAGATCACGACGAAGCCCGGCGAGACCTTCATCGACCGCATGATCGCCCTGGTCGAGGGCGCCGCCCGGCAGAAGACGCCGAACGAGATCGCGCTGAACATCCTGCTCGCGTCGCTCACGATCGTCTTCCTGCTGGCCGTCGCCACCCTGCCGCCCTTCGCGGACTTCGCGGGCACCCACCTGACGATGGTCGTGCTGGTCGCCCTCCTGGTCTGCCTGATCCCGACCACGATCGGCGCGCTGCTCTCCGCGATCGGTATCGCGGGCATGGACCGGCTGGTCCAGCGCAACGTCCTCGCCATGTCCGGCAGGGCAGTCGAGGCCGCCGGTGACGTGTCGACGCTGCTGCTCGACAAGACCGGCACCATCACGCTCGGCAACCGCCAGGCCTCCGAGTTCGTGCCGGTGCCCGGGACGACGGAGGCCGAACTGGCCGACGCCGCCCAGCTGTCGTCGCTCGCCGACGAGACGCCCGAGGGCCGCTCAATCGTCGTCCTGGCGAAGGAGAAGTACGGGCTGCGCGAGCGCCACCAGGGCGAGCTGGCCGGAGCCGAGTGGATCGCCTTCACCGCCCAGACCCGGATGTCGGGCGTGGACGTCGACGGGCGCAAGATCCGCAAGGGCGCGGCCGGTTCGGTCGTCGCCTGGGTCCGGGAGCAGGGCGGCGAAGTCGCCCAGGACGCGCAGCAGTTGACCGACCGGATCTCCGAGGCGGGCGGTACGCCGCTGCTGGTGGCCGTCGAGGACGCCGACGGAGCAAGGGTGTTGGGCGTCATCCACCTCAAGGACGTCGTCAAGGAGGGCATGCGGGAGCGGTTCGACGAACTGCGCCGCATGGGCATCAAGACCGTCATGATCACGGGTGACAACCCGCTGACCGCCAGGGCGATCGCCGAGGAGGCGGGCGTCGACGACTTCCTCGCGGAGGCGACTCCCGAGGACAAGATGGCGCTCATCAAGCGGGAGCAGGCGGGCGGCAAGCTCGTCGCGATGACGGGCGACGGTACGAACGACGCCCCGGCGCTCGCGCAGGCGGACGTCGGCGTGGCGATGAACACGGGCACGTCGGCCGCGAAGGAGGCCGGCAACATGGTCGACCTCGACTCGAACCCGACGAAGCTGATCGAGATCGTCGAGATCGGCAAGCAACTGCTCATCACCCGGGGCGCGTTGACGACGTTCTCCATCGCCAACGACGTCGCGAAGTACTTCGCGATCATCCCGGCGCTGTTCGCGGCCGTCTACCCGGGCCTGGACAAGCTCAACATCATGAACCTGTCCTCGCCGGACTCCGCGATCCTGTCGGCGGTCATCTTCAACGCGCTGATCATCATCGCGCTGGTGCCGCTGTCCCTGCGGGGCGTGCAGTACAAGCCGGTCAGCGCCGACCGGATGCTCAGGCGGAACCTCACCATCTACGGCATCGGCGGGCTGATCGCGCCGTTCATCGGCATCAAGATCATCGACCTGCTCATCTCCCTCATCCCCGGAATCGGCTGATCGCCATGAACAACTCCGTAACCAACACCGCCCGGTTGCTGGGCGCGGGCCTGCGGGCGCTGCTCGTGTTGACCGTGCTCACAGGTGTGATCTATCCGCTGGCCGTCACAGGTGTGGCCCAGGCGCTCTTCAACAACAAGGCGAACGGCTCCGAGGTCTCGTACGAGGGGAAGGTCGTCGGCTCGTCCCTGATCGGTCAACAGGGCTACAGCCTCGACTACTTCCAGCCCCGCCCCGCCAACGGCCTGGGTGAAAACTCGGTCAACACGCAGTACAAGCTGCTGCTGTCCGGCGCGACCAACCTCTCCGCCGACAGCAAGGACCTGCTCAAGCAGGTCGACGAGGCCAAGGCGAAGGTCGTCAAGGACAACTCCGTGGCCGGGTACACCGTCAAGCCCTCCGAGGTCCCCGCCGACGCGGTCACCTCCTCCGGCTCCGGTCTCGACCCGGACATCTCCCCGGCCTACGCGGACCTCCAGGTCCACCGGATCGCCGAGAAGAACGGCCTGACCGTCGCCCAGGTCCAGAAGCTGGTCGACGACCACACCTCGGGCCGCACGCTCGGCTTCATCGGCGAGCCCAGGGTGAACGTCCTCGAACTCAACATCGCGCTCAAGGCCCTCGTGGCCAAGGGCTGACGGCGCGGGAGACCGGGGAAGCGGGAGCCGGCGGACACGAGGAGCACCCTCGGCCCGCCGGCTCCCGCCACCGTGCAGCCCGAACGACAGGAACCGTACGACAGGACCCGTATGCCAGGGCCCGTACGACAGGAGAGGCACACACCCATGACCCGGGTGCTCGTGGTGGAGGACGACCCGCAACTCGTACGGGCCCTCGTCATCAACTTGCAGGCACGTCACTACGGAGTGGACGCCGCCCCCGACGGCGCCACCGCCCTCCGGCTCGCCGCCGCCCGTCAGCCCGACGTCGTCCTGCTCGACCTCGGTCTGCCCGACATGGACGGCGTCGACATCATCAAGGGCCTGCGCGGCTGGAGCCGGATGCCCATCCTGGTGCTGTCCGCCCGGCAGGCCTCCGACGAGAAGGTGGCCGCGCTCGACGCGGGCGCCGACGACTACATCACCAAACCGTTCAGCATGGACGAACTCCTCGCCAGGCTGCGGGCCGCCGTCCGCCGCACCGAGGACGCGCCCCTCGTCCCCGAGACCGCGCTCGTCGAGACCGCCGACTTCAGCATCGACCTGCTCGCCAAGAAGGTCGTCAGGGACGAGCGCGACATCAGGCTCACCCCGACCGAGTGGCACCTGCTGGAGATCCTGGTGACCAACCCCGGCCGGCTGATCACCCAGAAACACCTCCTCCAGGAGGTGTGGGGCGTCTCGCAGAGCAACAAGTCCAACTACCTGCGCGTCTACATGGCCCAGCTCCGCCGCAAATTGGAGACGGACCCCGCCCACCCCCGCTATCTGATCACCGAGCCCGGCATGGGCTACCGCTTCGAGGGATGACATGACACGCGGCAAGCTCCGGATCTACCTCGGCGCGGCACCCGGCGTCGGCAAGACCTACGCCATGCTCTCCGAGGCGCACCGCCGTATCGAGCGCGGCACGGACTGCGTGGTCGCCTTCGTCGAACACCACCACCGGCCGCGCACCGAGGTGATGCTGCACGGCCTGGAGCAGATCCCGCGCCGCGAACTCGCCTACCGGGACAGCGTCTTCACCGAGATGGACGTCGACGCCGTCCTGGCCCGCCGCCCCCAGGTCGCCCTCGTCGACGAACTCGCCCACACCAACATCCCCGGCTCCCGCAACACCAAGCGCTGGCAGGACGTCGAGGAACTCCTCGCGGCCGGCATCGACGTCGTGTCCACCGTCAACATCCAGCACCTGGAGTCGCTCGGCGACGTCGTCGAGTCCATCACCGGGGTGCGCCAGCGCGAGACCGTCCCCGACGAGGTCGCCCGGCGGGCCGACCAGATCGAACTCGTCGACATGTCACCGCAGGCCCTGCGCCGCCGGATGGCCCACGGCAACATCTACAAGTCCGACAAGGTCGACGCGGCCCTCTCCAACTACTTCCGCCCCGGCAACCTCACCGCCCTGCGCGAACTCGCCCTCCTGTGGGTGGCCGACCGGGTCGACGCGTACCTCACCGAGTACCGCAGCGAACACCAGGTCTCGGCGATCTGGGGCTCACGCGAACGCATCGTCGTCGGCCTCACCGGCGGCCCCGAGGGCCGTACGCTGATCCGCCGCGCCGCCCGGCTCGCCGAGAAGGGCGCGGGCGGCGAGGTCATGGCCGTCTACATCTCCCGCAGCGACGGCCTCACCGCCGCCTCCCCGAAGGAACTGGCCGTCCAGCGCACCCTCGTCGAGGACCTCGGCGGCACCTTCCACCAGGTCGTCGGCGAGGACATCCCGGTGGCCCTGCTGGACTTCGCACGCGGGGTGAACGCCACCCAGATCGTCCTCGGCGTCTCGCGCCGAAGAAGCTGGCAGTACGTCTTCGGCCCGGGCGTCGGCGCGACGGTCGCCCGGGACTCCGGCCCCGACCTCGACGTCCACCTCATCACCCACGACGAGGCGGGCAAGGGCCGGGGCCTGCCGGTGACCCGGGGCGCGCGGCTCGGCCGCTCCCGGGTCATCTGGGGCTGGCTCGTCGGCGTACTCGGCCCCGTCCTGCTGACCTGGCTGCTCACCGGCGTCGCCCCCGACGTCGGCCTCGCCAACGACATGCTGCTGTACCTGACGCTCACGGTCGCCTCGGCCCTGCTGGGCGGGCTGTTCCCGGCGCTGGGCTCCGCCGTCGCGGGCTCGCTGCTGCTCAACTGGTACTTCACCCCGCCCGTCCACACGTTCACCATCGCCGACCCGAAGAACATCGTCGCCATCGCGATCTTCGTCGGGGTCGCCGTGTCCGTGGCCTCCGTCGTCGACCTCGCCGCCCGCCGCACCCAGCAGGCCGCCCGGCTGCGCGCCGAGTCGGAGATCCTCTCCTACCTCGCGGGCAACGTCCTGCGCGGCGAGACGACCCTGGAGGCGCTGCTGGAACGGGTCCGCGAGACCTTCGGCATGGAGTCCGTGGCCCTGCTGGAGCGCACCGGGGAGACGGAGCCCTGGACCTGCGCGGGCAGCGTGGGACCCGGCCCCGCCGAGAACCCGGACGAGGCGGATGTGGACGTACCCGTCGGCGAGCTGATGGCGCTGTCCCTGCGCGGCCGGGTGCTGCCCGCCGCCGACCGCCGGGTGCTGGCCGCGTTCGCCGCGCAGGCCGCCGTCGTCCTGGACCGCCAGCGCCTCCAGCACGAGGCGGACCGGGCCAAGGAACTCGCCGAGGGCAACCGCATCCGCACGGCCCTCCTCGCCGCCGTCAGCCACGACCTGCGCACCCCGCTGGCCGGAATCAAGGCCGCCGTGACCTCGCTGCGCTCCGACGACGTCGAGTGGTCCGAGCAGGACCGGGCGGAGCTGCTGGCGGCCATAGAGGAGGGCGCCGACCGGCTCGACCACGTGGTCGGCAACCTCCTCGACATGTCCCGCCTCCAGACCGGCACGGTGACCCCGATCGTCCGGGAGACCGACCTCGACGAGGTCGTGCCCATGGCGCTCGGCGGGGTCCCCGAGGACAGCGTGGAACTGGACATCCCCGAGACCCTGCCCATGGTCCACGTCGACCGGGGTCTCCTGGAGCGCGCCGTCGCCAACGTCGTCGAGAACGCAGTCAAGTACAGCCCGCCCGACGAGAAGGTCCTGGTCGCGGCGAGCGCCCTCGCCGACCGCGTCGAGGTCCGGGTCGTCGACCGCGGCCCCGGCGTCCCGGACGATGCCAAGGACCGTATCTTCGAACCCTTCCAGCGACACGGCGACTCCCCCCGGGGCGCGGGCGTCGGCCTGGGCCTGGCGGTGGCCCGCGGCTTCGTCGAGGCGGTGGGCGGCACCCTCCACGCCGAGGACACCCCGGGCGGCGGCCTCACGATGGTCCTGACGGTACGAACGGCCCCCGAACGCCGGTCACAGCAGCCGGACTTGCCGGCGGCGGCCACGCCCTGAGGCGTATGTACCGCCCCCATCACACCGCCGCCCGGCCGCTCCCGGCCAGCCATCGCGCCCATTCTTGCCGCACCCCTGACGGCCGCCCCACGCCTTCCCACCAGCCGCGTCAGCGCTCCGTCAAGGTCGCCCGGATCGCCGTCAGCGTCCCGTCAGGGCCCGCCCGGGAGCCGGGTGCGGCGGGCATAACGTCGAGAGCGAGCCCCGGTCCGCCTCCCCGCGACCAGGGCCGCCGGACATCACCCGCTCCCCGCCTTCCAGGAGACATCCCATGTCAGAACCCCTCCAGGACGACGATCCGGAACCCTCCGATCGTTTCCCGGCCGGTCCCCTCTACGTCCCGGTCCGGCCGGGTCCCTCCGGGTGCGCGGCCCGGCTCTTCCGCACCCCGCTCGGCGACCGTACGGCCGTCGGCTTCACCTCCGCGCACCGGCTGACCGCCACCCTCGGCCCCGACCAGGCGTGGATCCGCCTCGCCGAGACCGCCCTGCGCGCACTGACCGCCCCGCTCGGCGTCACCGCCGTCACGGTGGACCCGCTGTTCTCGGCCCCGGCTCCCGCACCGGTCGAGCCCGCCGCTCCCGTACCCGCACTGCGGACCGTCTGAGAGGGGACGACACGATGACCACGGTTCACGAACCCACAGCCACGGCGACCACCGCCGACCTCGCGGTGTGGCCCGCCTCGACCACCGGGCCCCGGCACGGCGACCTCGCGGTGGGCGGCGTACCGCTCGCGGAGATCGCCGACCGCTTCGGCACCCCCGTCCACGTCCTCGACGAGGCCGAGGTCCGCGACCGCTGCCGCACCTACCGGGACGCCTTCCCCGACGCCGAGATCCTGTACGCGGCCAAGGCGTTCCTGTGCCGGGCCATGGCCCACTGGGTGGCGGAGGAAGGACTCGGCCTCGACGTCTGCTCCGCCGGTGAGCTGGAACTCGCCGTCACCACCGGCTTCCCGCCGGAGCGGATCACGCTGCACGGCAACGCCAAGTCCCCGCGCGACCTGGAGACCGCCCTGCGCCTGGGCGTGGGCCGGATCGTCATCGACAGCCCCTCCGAGATCGCCCGGCTGGCCGCCGCCGTCGGCGCCGATGGACACCAGAAGGTGATGGTCCGGGTCGTGCCCGGCATCAGCGCCGGCGGCCACGAGAAGATCCGCACCGGCACGGACGACCAGAAGTTCGGCCTCTCCATCACCGACGGCTACGCCCAGCACGCCATCGCCCGCGTCCTGGACCAGCCGCAGCTCGAACTCACCGGCCTGCACTGCCATTTGGGCTCACAGATCACCAGCGTGAAGCCGTACCTCGCCGCCGTACGCCGCATGGTCGGCCTCATGGCCCAGCTGCACGAACAGCACGGACTGGTCCTGCCCGAACTCGACCTCGGCGGCGGCCACGGCATCGCCTACCGCCCCGGCGAGGAGGCTCTCGACCTCACCGCGCTGGCCCGCGGGGTCCGCGCCGAACTCTCCGCCGCCTGCTCCACGGCCGGCCTCCCCGTCCCGCGCCTGATCATCGAACCGGGCCGGGCCGTCGTCGGCCCGGCGGGCGTCGCGCTCTACCACGTTCTGGCGGTCAAGCACACGGGCTCGCACGTGTACGTCGCTGTCGACGGCGGCATGAGCGACAACCCGCGCCCGGCCCTGTACGGCGTGCGCTACACCCCCCGCCTGGTCGGTCGGCACAGCACGGCCGCCCCCGCCCGGGTCACCGTCGTCGGACGGCACTGCGAGGCGGGCGACATCGTCGCCGCCGACGTCGAACTGCCGGGCGACATCCGCCCCGGCGACCTGCTCGCCGTACCCGTGGCCGGTGCCTACCACCTGTCCATGGCCTCCGGCTACAACCTCGTCGGCCGCCCGCCCGTGGCCGCCGTACGCGACGGCCTCGCCCGCCTCCTCGTGCGCCGCGAGTCCCTGGACGACATCCGCAGCCGGGACGTTGGCCTGTAGCCGCCACAGCCCCCGCAGCTCCCACCTTATTTGCGTATCGACGCAACAAGAGGCACACTCTTCGAGTCGGGTCCCGTGTGCTCGTCGAACAGGCGCACGAGGCACATTCACGTCACGGAACGGAGGCGGCCATGGGCGACGACCCTCCCAGTCCGCGCTGCCTCCTGGGCACTCGCTGACTCCCTTCCCCGCCTTTCACCATCCCGCGCTGTGTGGGTGAGCCCTGCCCTGCCGTCGGCGCGTCCGCCGCGGCCGGGCCAGGACGGCATGCCCAGAGTGTGGGCGGAGGTCTTCCGTGATGTCGTTCCGTACCGACACCCAGCACCCCGAGAGGGCGGCACGCACGCCCCTGACGGGCCGGCTGTCGCAGTTCTCCTGGGTGGACGCGGCCGTCGCCGCTGCCGTCCTCGTCCTGCTCTACGCCGTCCTGCGCGTCGGCCAGGGCACCACCGTCGCCTTCAGCACCCACGACAACGTGAAGGTCGACACCGACCCGTCGCAGCTGCCGTACGACGCGGCGCGCTCGCTGCTGCGGATGTTCGTGGCACTGGCCCTGTCCGTCGCCTTCACCTTCGGCTACGCCTACGCGGCGGCCAAGAGCCGCCGCCTGGAACGCATCCTGATCCCTGCACTGGACATCCTCCAGTCCGTCCCCGTACTCGGCTTCCTCACCGTGGCCGTGACCGGGTTCATCGCCCTGTTCCCTGGCTCAATGCTGGGCCTGGAGTGCGCGTCGATCTTCGCGATCTTCACCTCGCAGGCCTGGAACATGACGTTCGGCTTCTACTACTCCCTCACCTCCCTGCCGCGTGAACTCGACGAACTGTCACGGTCGTTCGGCTTCACCCGGTGGATGCGGTTCTGGAAGGTCGAGGTCCCGGCCGGGATGATCGGCCTGGTCTGGAACGGCATGATGAGCTTCGGCGGCGGCTGGTTCTTCCTGGTCGCCTCGGAGGCCATCAGCGTCAACAACCAGCAGTACGCGCTGCCCGGCGTCGGCTCCTACGCGGGCGCCGCGATCACTGATGGAGACCTGGGCCGGGTCGGCTGGGCGATCCTCACCATGGCCGTGATGGTCATCGGCGTGAACTTCCTGTTCTGGCGGCCCCTGACGGCCTGGGCGGAGAAGTTCAAGAACGAGCAGTCCGAGGCCACCGAGGTCCAGCGCTCGGTCGTCCTGGACTTCCTGCGCCGCTCGCACTGGCCGCAGCTCCTCGGCCGGGTGCTGCGCCCGGTGGGACGCGGACTGGGCCGCGCGGGGCGGCTGTTGGGCACGGACGACCGGCCGCTCACCGTCGACCCCGCGCGCCGGCGCACCGGGGACGTGGTCTTCACGCTGGTCGCCGGCGGGCTGATCCTGTGGGGCCTGACCGACCTCGGCCGCTATCTCTACGACCGCACCGGCCTCGGCGTCTTCGGCGAGCCGCTCCTGCTGGGCCTGGCCACCCTCACCCGGGTCCTGATCCTGGTCGCCCTGGCCACGGTGGTCTGGGTGCCGATCGGCGTCAAGATCGGCTTCTCGCCCCGGCTGACCCGGATCGCCCAGCCGGTCGTCCAGGTGCTGGCCTCCTTCCCCGCCAACTTCCTCTTCCCGCTGGCGGTCTGGTTCTTCCTGAAGACCGGCCTGTCGATCAACATCGGCGGCACGTTGCTGATGGCGCTGGGCGCCCAGTGGTACATCCTCTTCAACTCCATCGCCGGTGCCATGGCCATCCCCACCGACCTGCGCGAGGCCATGGACGACCTCGGGGTCGTCGGATGGCAGCGCTGGAAGCGGCTGATCATCCCGGGCATCTTCCCCTCGTACGTCACCGGTGGCATCACCGCGTCCGGCGGCGCCTGGAACGCCTCGATCGTCTCCGAGGTCGTCACCTTCGGCGGCACGACGCTCACCGCGACCGGCCTGGGCGCCTACATCGCCAAGGCCACCGAGAGCGGCGACTACCCGCATCTCATCGCCGGTGTGGCCGTCATGAGCCTGTACGTCGTCGGGCTGAACCGGCTGCTGTGGCGCCGCCTGTACCGGCTGGCCGAGGCCCGCTACTCCCTCTGAACTTCCCTCCCTCTCAAGCAACTTGGAGCACGTCATGGTGCTGAACGCCCTGCGCGGCCTGCGCGCCACCACCCCGGCCCCCGCCAACTCCCGCCCCGTGGACGGCGACGTCCTGCTGGAGACCGTCGGCCTGACCAAGTCCTACGCCGGCGCCGACCGCGAACTGCCCGTGCTGTCCGGCATCGACCTCCAGGTCCGCGCCGGTGAAGTCGTCGCCCTGCTCGGCAAGTCGGGCTCGGGCAAGTCCACCCTCCTGCGCTGCCTGGCCGGACTCGTCCCCGCCAGCTCCGGCACCGTCGCCTACAAGGGCACCCCGCTGACCGGCGCCAACCCGGGCACGGCGATGGTGTTCCAGACCTTCGCCCTGCTGCCCTGGCTGACCGTCCAGCAGAACGTCGAACTCGGCCTGGAGGCCAAGGGAGTCGGCGCCGCCGAGCGCGCGGACGCCGCCCGGCAGGCCATCGACCTGATCGGCCTGGACGGCTTCGAGTCGGCGTACCCGAAGGAGCTGTCCGGCGGGATGCGCCAACGGGTCGGCTTCGCACGGGCGTTGGTCGTCGAACCGGACGTCCTGATGATGGACGAGCCGTTCTCCGCACTGGACGTCCTGACGGCGGAGAACCTGCGCGGCGAGCTGATGGAGCTGTGGGAGTCGGGCCAGTTCCCGACCCGGGCGATCGTGCTGGTCACCCACAACATCGAGGAGGCCGTGCTGATGGCCGACCGCATCGTCGTCCTCGGCGCCCGCCCCTACGGCACGATCCGCGAGGTCTTCGAGGTCGGCCTGGACCGCCCGCGCGACCGCGACTCGGCCGCCTTCGAGGACTTGATCGACCGGGTCTACCGGACCATGACCGGACGCCAGAAGGAGGGCCGTACGCCGGGTCGCGCGGAGGCGCCGGAGGCCGTCGAGTTGGAGAAGCGCACCCCCGCCAACACCCCGCTGCCCACCGCGAGCGTGGACGGCATCGCCGGTCTCGCCGAGATGATCGCCCACCGCGACGGGCGCGCGGACCTCGCCGACCTCGCCGACGACCTCGGCCTGGAGGTCGACGACGTACTGCCCCTGGTCGACGCCCTCGACCTGCTCGGCTTCGCCCGCGTCCACGGCGACGACCTGCTCCTCACCGACACCGGAACCGCCTTCGCGGGCGCCGACGTCCAGCGGTCCAAGACCATCTTCGCGGCGGCGGCACAGCACGCCCCGCTGGTCCGGCTGATCGTCAGCAGCCTGCGCCAGAACCCCGACGGGACGCTGCGCGCCGGGTTCTTCCGGGACGTACTCGCCCACCACTTCACCAGCGAGCAGGTCGCCCGCCAGCTGGAGACGGCCACCGACTGGGGCCGCTACGCCGAGCTGTACTCCTACGACGCCGAGCCGCAGGAGTACCGCCTCGACGACTCCGACGCCGACTCCGTGCACGGGGGATAGGCCGATGGACTCGCTCCACTTCGTCACCGGGCTCGGCACCGGTCTGGTCTCCGGCGCGCTGATCGGGGTCGAGCGGCAGTGGCGCCAGCGGATGGCCGGGCTGCGCACCAACACCCTGGTGGCCACCGGATCGGCCCTGTTCGTGCTGCTGTCCAGCTCCTTCGGCTCCGGCGATCCCAGCCGGGTCGCGGCCCAGGTGGTCTCCGGGATCGGCTTCCTCGGCGCCGGGGTGATCATGCGCGACGGCCTCACCGTCACCGGCATCAACACCGCCGCCACCCTGTGGTGTTCGGCCGCCGTGGGCTCCCTCGCCGGAGCGGGCCTGACCGCCTACGCCCTCGCCGGAGCGGCGGCGATCGTCGCCGTCAACACCGCGCTGCGCGGCCTGGCCCGGCGCCTGGACCGCCAGCCCGGTTCGGGCGACGAGGTCCCGACCCCGTACACCGTGGAGGCGGTGGTCGCGGCAGGCGACGAGGCCCATGTCCGCACCCTCCTGGTCCAGTGCCTGGCCGGCTCCGACAGCCGCCTGCACGCGGTGGCCTCCACCGGCGACCGGGCGGACGGCCAGGTCCGCATCCATGCCGAGATCACCTCCGACGGCGCGGACAGCACACCGGTCGAGACGGCGGTGGCCCGCATCAGCATGGAACCGTCCGTCGCCTCCGCCGCCTGGCGCCGCACGGCCGCGTGAGGGGGGGGAGGGAGGGGCCGGGGTTGCCCGGCGGATCGGGGCGTGGGACAGCGCCGGGGGTTCATCGGCGCCGGTGAGCGGGGCGATGGTGGGGGATGCGTGCGCGGGGTTGTCCGGGGGATGGGGAGCCGCCGACTACGACAACGCCGCGGATCTGATCGGCGTACCCAATCCCTGTGCCCGCCGCCTGATCCGGCCGGACAGGTTCCCGGCCCCCGGCCTCCGGCCCTCAGTGCCCCGTGACCGGCCGGTGCCGTCGGGCCCGCGCGGTGGTCGATCGCTCCTGCGCGACGGCCACGGACGCCTCGCCCGCTTCCGCCGAGTCCGCCGCAGCCTCCGGGGTGTCCGCCGCGTCGCCCGCCAGGACCGCGCTCTCCAACAGTGCCCGGACCTGGTGCCCGGCGGCCCGGTAGAAGATCCGGGTGCCCTCCCGGCGGGAGGTGACCAGGCCGGCCGCCCGCAGCTTCGCCAAGTGCTGGGAGGTGGCCGCGACATGCGCGCCGATCAGCTCCGCCAGCCCGCTGACCGGCAGCTCCCGCTCGCTGAGCGCCCACAGCAGGCGGTAGCGGGAGGGGTCGGCGACCGCCTTCAGTACCGCCACCGACCGTTCGGCCCGTTCCTCGTCCCACGACGCTACTTGCGCTTCCATGCAAATATGCTAACCGGTGGTCCGGGCGACACCGGCGCCTCGCGCGGGGGAGTGGCGGCCGGAACCGCCGCCCGCGTCGTGATTCCGTCAAGAAGCGGCGGCCCTGACATCCGCCTTGTCACCATTTGGCACACTGACCGGGTTCCGTCGGTCCGGTGAAGGAGAACCACGCATGTCCATGGTCGGCAATCTGCGCAAAGTCGCGAACCTGGCGCTGCGCGGCCGTCGCCGCGTGGACCTCAGCCACCCGGCCCGTTCCCCGCTCGGCTCGACGGTCGTCAACTGCGTCGTCTATCGCGACGGCGTCCGCCGCCCGGGCACGGCTTCCGTGGAGGAGGCCGTCCGGCACGCCCGCAGGCATCGGGACGGTTTCGTCTGGCTCGGTCTGCACGAACCCGGCGCCGAGGAGTTCGCCGGGGTCGCCGAACTGTTCGGCCTGCACCCGCTCGCCGTCGAGGACGCGGTGCATGCCCACCAGCGCCCCAAGATCGAGCAGTACGACGACGTCCTGTTCGCCGTCTTCAAGACCGTCACGTACGTCGAGCACGCCGAACTGACCGCGACCAGCGAGGTCGTCGACACCGGCGAGATCATGGTCTTCACCGGCCCCGACTTCGTCGTCACCGTCCGGCACGGCCGCCACGGCTCCCTCGGCCCCCTGCGCGAGGACCTCGAAGCCCACCCGGAACTGCTCGCCAAGGGCCCCTCGGCCGTCCTGCACGCCATCGCCGACCATGTCGTCGACGACTACGTGTCCGTCGCAGACGCCGTCCAGAGCGACCTCGACCAGGTCGAGTCCGACGTCTTCTCCACCCACAGCCCCCGTACCGCCGACGCGGGCCGCACCTACCAGCTCAAGCGCGAACTGCTGGAACTGAAGCGGGCGGTGGCCCCGCTGGCCCGCCCGCTCGACCGGCTCGCCACCGAGCCCCGCTCATGTGTCGACAAGGAGATACAGGCCTATTTCCGGGACGTCGCCGACCATCTCGCCAGGGTCATCGAGCAGGTCAACTCCTTCGACGCCCTGCTCGACTCCATCCTCCAGGCCCACCTCGCACAGGTGACCGTCGCGCAGAACGAGGACATGCGCAAGATCACCGCCTGGGCCGCGATCATCGCCGTACCCACCATGGTCTGCGGGGTCTACGGCATGAACTTCGACCACATGCCAGAACTGCGCTGGACCTTCGGCTACCCGCTCGTCCTCGGCGTCATCGCCACCGTGTGCTTCACCCTCCACCGCAACTTCAAGCGGAACGGCTGGCTGTAGCCGAGGATCTGATCACAGTTCACGATTCCCTGAATTCAGGGTTCCCTCGCCGACACCCTCGCCGTGTCCCGTACGCGGCTCTCCAACCACCTCGCCTGTCTGCGCGACTGCGGCCTGGTCGTCACCGTGCCCGACGGCCGTCGTACCCGCTACGAACTGGCCGATCCGCGCCTGGGGCACGCCCTGGACGACCTGCGGGCCGCCGTGGTGGCCGTCGCGACCGACCGCACCTGCGCGGACGCCGACGAAAAGGGCTGCTGCTGATGACCGCGATATCCCTCGGGCCGACCCCGGCCCGCCGGGACGCGCTCGCCCGCCGCATACGTCTGCTGGTCGCCGTCACCATCACCTACAACGTCGTCGAGGCGGTCCTCGCCCTCACCGCGGGCACCCTCGCCTCCTCCACCGCCCTGATCGGCTTCGGCCTGGACTCGGTCATCGAGGTCTCCTCGGCCGCCGCGGTCGCCTGGCAGTTCTCCGCCCGCGAGCACGCCGTGCGCGAGGCGCGGGAGCGGACCACCCTGCGGATCATCGCCCTGTCGTTCTACACGCTCGCCGCGTACGTCTCGGTCGACGCCGTACGCGCCCTCGCGGGCACCGGCGAGGCCGAACGCTCCCTGCCCGGCATCGTGCTCGCCGCCGTATCCCTCGCGGTGATGCCCTTCCTGTCCGCCGCCCAGCGCCGAGCGGGCCGCGAACTGGGCTCCGCCAGCGCGGTCGCCGACTCCAAGCAGACCCTGCTGTGCACCTACCTCTCGGCCGTACTCCTGGTCGGCCTGGTCCTCAACGCAACCCTCGGCTGGTCCTGGGCCGACCCGATCGCCGCTCTCGTCATCGCCGGCGTCGCCGTCCAGGAAGGGCGCGACGCCTGGCAGGGCAAGGGGTGTTGCGCTCCCGCTCCCGCTGCGAGCGTGGGCGGCGACGACGCGTGCGGCTGCCCTGGCGGGTGCGATTGCTGTGGTTGAGCAGTCGTAGGCGCCTGGGGACTGGAGTGGGTCCGGATCTGCCGCTCGGCGCCTTCCCACCTCAACGGCCGAGGTACGCCAGCTCCGGGAAGTGTCCCTGATACGCGTCCAGCAACCGCTTCGCCACCGCGTACGAGTCGATCAGCGGATGGATGGTCAGGGCCCGTACCGCGTCCGCCCGTTCACTGGTCGTGGCCGCCCGGACCACCGCCCGCTCGACGGCCTTGACCGAGCACACCAGTCCCGTGCCGTGCTCGGGCAGCGCGGCCCCGGCGATCGGATGGGCGCCGTTGCCGTCCACATGGCACGGCACCTCGATCACTGCGTCGTCGTCGAGGACCGGGATCCGGCCCCGGTTGCGGACGCTGAGGATGAGGGTGGCGCGTTCGTCGAGGGCGATGGCCCGCATCAGGGCGAGGGCCACCTGTTCGTAGCCGCCGGACTCCAGGTCGCAGGAGTCGCGTTCGCCCATGCCGACGGCGTCCCGGTTCTCCGCCATGTAGGTGATCTCGCGCTCCAGCCGGGTCGCGTCCCAGGCGTTCCAGGCCGTGCTCGGCGCCGGTGCGGAACTCCCGGCGGCCTCCAGGGAGTCGTAGAAACGCTGCTGCTGCGAGTGGAGGAAGGCGCCCCGGGTCTGCTCGGCGGCGCCCGCGGAGCGCACCGACTCGCGGCTGAAGTAGTAGTAGTGCAGGTACTCGTTGGGCAGCGCGCCGAGGGTGCGCAGCAGGTCGGCGCCGAAGAGCTTGCCCTCCTCGAAGGAGGTCAGGGCGGTCTCGTCCGCGAGGAGGGCGGGGAGCAGGTCGCGGCCGTCCGCGTACAGGCCGCGCAGCCAGCCGAGGTGGTTCAGGCCGACGTAGTCCAGGCGTACGCGCGCCGGGTCGACGCCGAGCGCCCCGGCCACCCGGCGGCCCAGGCCAACCGGGGAGTCGCAGATGCCGATCACCCGGTCGCCCAGGTGGGCGGTCATCGCCTCGGTGACCAGACCGGCGGGATTGGTGAAGTTGATGACCCAGGCGTCGGGCGCCAGCGCGGCGACCCGGCGGGCGATGGCGACCGCCACCGGGACCGTGCGCAGGCCGAACGAGATACCGCCCGCGCCGACCGTCTCCTGGCCCAACACGCCCTCGGCCAGGGCGATGCGTTCGTCCGCCGCCCGGCCCGCGAGTCCGCCGACGCGGATCGCGGAGAACACGAAGTCCGCTCCGGTGATCGCTTCGTCCAGGTCGGTGGTGGCGGTGACCGTCGGCGGGTCGGGGTGTCCGGCCGCCTGGTCGGTGAGCACCCTGCGGATGGTCGCCAGGCGGGAGGCGTCCAGGTCGTACAGGGTCACATGGGTGACGCGGCCCTCGCCTCGGTCGCCCAGCAGCGCCCGGTAGACCAGTGGGACGCGGAAGCCACCGCCGCCCAGGATCGTGAGTCTCATACCTCGACCACCTCGACTCCCGCCTCACGCAGGCGATTGCAGGTCTTCGCGTCGCCGGGCGCGTTGGTCACCACGATGTCGAGTTCCTCGGGGCCGCACACCCGGGCCATCCCGGTGCCGGGGAACTTGCCGGCGTCCGCGACCAGGACGACCTGGGCGCTGGCGGCGATCATCGCCCGTTTGACGGGCACCTCGACGGCGGTGGTGTCCAGCACCTGCCCGTCCGGGCGGACTCCGCTGGTGCTGAGGAACAGCCGGTCGGCGTGCACCTGGCGCAGGTTGTCCTCGGTGAGGAAGCCGACCAGCGAGCGGTAGTCGCGCCGCACCACACCGCCCAGCAGGATCAGCTGGACGTCCTTGTCGTCCTGGAGTTCCTCGTAGACGGCGAGGTTGCTGGTGATCACGGTCAGGGACCGGCCGTGCAGCTGGCGGGCCACCCGGTGCGCGGTGGTGCCAATGTCGAGCAGCACCGTCTCGCCGTCCCTGACGAGGTTTGCGCACCAGGCGGCCAGGGCGTCCTTCGCCTCGACCCGGATTCCGGCCACGTCGGCGAACGGATCGTCCTCGCCCACGACGGGCGCGGCGCCGCCGTAGACCCGCTTGAGCAGTCCCTCGTCCTCCAGTTGGACGAGGTCACGGCGGATCGTGGCCTGGCTCGCCCCGACCTTCTCGGCCAGGGCGACCACCGACGTGGGCCCGTCCGTGCGCAGTGCGCGCAGGATCAGCTGATGTCTTCGGTCAGGGAGCATGCGGCAGACCATACTCGCGAACTCTCCAAACTCAAGCAAAGTCGCGCATGAATGTCTCGATACCTGCTTGACCCTTGTCAAACTCGCGCACCGGGTGCACTCTCTTGCGTAATTCGGAGCCCAGGTCCGGACCCCACTCCGGTCGGCCGAAGCGGATGAACGGCGTATACCGCCGTCACGGACGCGTCGGCACCGTCTGAGAGGACCAGGTCGCACACCCCGGGTGGCTGAAGGGTTGCCCGCCCACGCCGATGCTCTTCAGCCACCCGGCCCTCCCGCCGCGCCCCACCGTGGCACCCGACCCGCACGCCCTGTCGGACATGCCGGACATCCGAGCCCGCCGAACATCTAGGAGAAGACCGTGGACCTTTCCCGCAGACGATTCCTCCAGGCCGCCGTACTGACGGCCGCCGCCGCCGGCGCCACCGCGGCGTGCGGTGGCGGCTCAGGATCGAGCGGCAGCAAGGACAGCAAGGACCTGGCCCTCTGGTACTGGTCGGGCGGCCTGAGCGACAAGGTCGTCGCCGACGCCAAGACGCACTTCTCCGACATCACCCTGAAGACCTCCGTGGTCGGCGGCGACTTCAAGACCAAGCTGCTCACCGGTCTGCGTTCGGCCCAGGCCGCCCCGGACATCACCGGCATCAAGGGCGAGGACATCGCCTCCTTCCTGCCGAACGCCAACCGGTTCATCGACCTGAAGACCGTGGGCGCGGACAAGCTGGTCCCGGACTACCTGGCGTGGAAGCTGAAGCAGGCGACCACCCAGGACGGCAAGCTCATCGGCTTCCCGATCGACATCGGCCCCTGCGCCACCTTCTACCGCGAGGACCTCTTCGCCCAGGCGGGACTGCCCACCGACCCGGCCCAGGTCTCCGCCCAACTGGCCACCTGGGACGACTACTTCGCGGCCGGCGTCGAGCTGCACAAGGCCGTCCCCAAGACCTTCCTGATCAACAACATCGGCTCGGTGTTCGGCATGATCGTCGGCCAGGGCACCCGGCGGTTCATCGACGAGGACAACAAGTTCATCGGCGACCAGGACCACATCCGTACCGCCTGGACCACTGCCGTGAAGCCCTACACCCTCGGCATCGACGCCAAGATCAACGACAACACCTGGAACGCGGCCATCAGCGGCGGCACCCTCGGCACCGAGATCGGCGCCGCCTGGCACGCGCTGGACATCAGCAACGCGGCCCCGGGCACCAAGGGCAAGTGGCGGGTGGCGAGCCTGCCCGGCGGGCCGTCCAACCTCGGCGGGTCCTTCCTGGCGATCCCCGCGACCAGCGGCAATCCCGACGAGGCCTTCAAGATCATCAGCTGGATACTCAGCCCGGAGAACCAGGCCCGCGGCTTCACCGACGCGGCCCTGTTCCCGACCGCCCCGGCCGCCTACAAGCTGCCTGCCCTGACCGGCGGGGACGCCTTCTTCGGCGGCCAGAAGACCATCGAGATCTTCGGCCCGGCCGCCGAGAAGATCCCCTCCGCCTACGAGGCACCCGCCGACGCGGCCGTCTCCGCGCCCTTCTACAGCGAGCTGACCAGCATCGAGGCCAAGGGCAAGGACCCCGACGAGGCCTGGAAGGACGCGGTCAGCCAGGCCAAGCAGATCGCCGAGCGTCAGGGAGTGAAGTGACATGTCGTCAACCCCGGTAGCCGGCCCGGCACCCACCGGACCGACCTCCGGACCCGGCAGCGGCCCCACCGGGCAGCCGTCCCCGGACCGTTCACGCGGTCCGGGGCGGCGTGCCCCCCGGTTCCGGCCGGTGTCGGCCGGGACCCGGCCGGGGCCGAGCCGGCGAGTCGCCAGGCACTGGCCGCAGTACCTGGCCATCTCGCCGTACTACCTGATCTTCTCCGTCTTCATGCTCTTCCCGGTGCTCTACACCGTCTTCCTGGCGTTCCAGAAGTGGGACGGCATCGGGGACATGCAGTTCGTCGGTTTCCAGCAGTTCCGCTTCCTCTGGGACGACCCGATCTTCTGGCTGTCCGTCCGCAACACCCTGGTCATCTGGGTGCTGTCGACGGTGCCGATGCTCTTCATGGCGCTGGTCCTCGCGGTGCTGGTGAACTCCACCAAGCGCTTCACGGCCTTCTACCGGGTCGCCCTGTTCATCCCCAGCATCACCTCGCTGGTCGCCATCGCGATCTTCTTCGGCGCGATCTTCAGCAACAACTTCGGCCTCATCAACGCCATCCTCAAGTCGCTGCACGTCTCGGCCGTCCCCTGGATGAGCAACGAGTGGACGATCAAACTGGTGATCGCCACGCTGATGACCTGGCAGTGGACCGGCTACAACGCGATCATCTATCTGGCCGGCCTCCAGGCGATCCCCTCGGAGGTCTACGAGGCCGCCCGGATGGACGGCGCCGGCCCGGCGCGGATCTTCTTCTCCATCACGATCCCGCTGCTGCGGCCGATCATCCTGTTCACCGTGGTGGTCTCCACCGTCACGGGGCTGCAGAGCTTCACCGAACCACAGGTGCTCTTCGGCAGCGAGGCGGCCACCAACCCCAACTCCGGCGGCCCCGGCCAGGCCGGCCTGACCACCCTCCTGTACTTCTACCACCAGGCCTTCGACAACAACGACTTCGGCTACGCCGCCGCCATCGTCTGGGCCTTCTTCCTGCTGATCCTGCTGATCGTCCTCGTCAACTGGCGTCTGGTGCAGCGAAAGGAGCGACGGCCGTGAACGGCATGAACCGCAAGCGGGTCCGGGGCGTGAGCGTCCACGTGATCCTGATGCTCGGCGTGGTCATCTCGGTGTTCCCGTTCTACTGGATCGTCGTCATGGCGACGAACACCTCGCAGGACATCTACAGCTACCCGCCGAAGCTGTGGTTCGGCGACAACCTGCTGACCAACATCCAGCACCTGTTCGACCGGATGGACTTCTTCGGCGCCCTGTCCAACACGATGATCGTCGCGGTCTGTACGACGGTCCTGGTGCTGTTCTTCGACTCGCTGGCCGCGTTCGCCTTCGCCAAGTACGACTTCCCCGGCAAGAAGTTCTTCTTCGGCCTCCTGCTGTCGATGTACCTCCTGCCGACCCAGCTGGCGATCATCCCGCAGTACGAGATCATGGTGCAGCTCGGCTGGCTGGGCACCCTCAAGGCCCTGATCGTGCCGGCCGCCGCCAACGCGTTCGGCATCTTCTGGATGCGCCAGTACACCACCACCAGCGTCCCCGACGAACTCCTCGACGCCGCCCGCATCGAGGGCGCCGGCTTCTTCCGCCTGTACTGGCACGTGGTCCTGCCGTGCGTCCGCCCGGCGTTGGCGTTCCTCGGCATCTACACGTTCATCGCCGCCTGGAACGACTACATCCTCCCGCTGGTGATGCTGGTCAACCCGGACAAGCTGACCCTCCAGGTGGCCCTGGCCCAGCTGTACGCGGGCCACTCCACCGACTACAGCATGGTGATGGCAGGGGTGCTGCTGTCTGTCATCCCGCTGGTGCTGATGTTCACGTTCTTCGCGCGGGGGTTCATCGCGGACGCGACGAAGGGGGCGTTGCGCTGACGCGGCGGCCGACCCGGTGAGCCGGGGGCCAGGAGTCCTCTTGACCTGAAGCGCGATTGAGTTTCTAGCGTGTCCCCGAGCCGATCGACAGACACGGCGATCGAGAGACAAGCCGATCGACGGACAAGCCGATCGACAGGCAAGGGGAGCAGCGCTGATGATCTTCGTGACCGGGGCCACCGGAAACATTGGAAGGGCCCTGCTGGGGGAGTTGGACGCCCGAGGCGCGGGCCCGCTGAGAGGCCTGACCCGTGACCCCGCTCGGGCGGCCCTCCCCGACACGGTCGAGACGATCGTGGGCGACTTGGCGACCCCGGGGTCATGGACACCCGCGTTGGAGGGGGTGCGCGCGCTGTTCCTCCCGTCGCGCCTGGGCCCGGACGCCGAGATCATCGCGGCGGCACGGTCGGCGGGGGTGGAGCGGGTCGTGCTGGTGTCGTCCATCACCGTCCAGACCCACCCGCACCTCGGCCCGGCCGCCGAGAACCTCGCGGTCGAACGGCTGGTCAAGGACAGCGGCATGTCCTGGACGATCCTGCGCCCGACCCAGTTCGCCTCGAACACCCTGATGTGGGCGGCGACGATCCGCGCGGGCGACCCGGTCCGGGCACCGTACGCGGACACCGGACTGCCCACGATCCACCCAGCCGACATAGCCTCGGTGGCCCGGACGGCACTGACCGAACCGGGCCACCAGGAACAGACGTACGCACTCACGGGCCCCGAACCGATCACAGCCCGCCAGCAGGTGGAGGCCATCGCGGCGGCACTCGGACGGCAGGTGCCCTTCACCGAGATCAGCCGCACCGAGGCCCGCGCCGGAATGGCCGAGGTCTTCGGCCCGGAGGCGGCGGACGCGGTCCTCGACGTCACGGGCGGAGCCGTCAACGACGAACTGCTGACAGTGCACGACACCGTCGAGAGAGTCACCGGCTCCCCAGCCCGACCGTTCCACCAGTGGGCAGAGGAGAACGCCGCCAGATTCCGCTGAGGCCCGCCCTCTCGCGCAGAAATGAACGAGGCAGGCGTTTAATCAGATGTGCGTGCGGCGCGGGGTTGTTAGGTTCGCCGTGTGCCGAAGCTGAATCAGATCATCGCAGTCGAAAAGGGCGTCAAGTCCAAGGCCCTCCAGGAACTCACCCAGGCTCACCAGGACGTGCAGAAGCCCGCCCTGCTGGCCGGCATCTCCCGGACCTACCAGCCCAAGGACGAGGAGGGCGAGCAACTGCCGCCCGAGTCCACGCGGGTGCAGATCAAGGCCGAGGATGCTCTGCGGGTGACCGCCGGGACGCTGACGCGGCTCTTCGACGTGACCGCGACGAAGGACTGGGCGAACCGGTCCGCGGTCGCGGACGTGGTGGTCGACGGTACGGTGCTGTTGCCCCAGGTGCCCGTCCCCTACCTGTTGTTCCTGGAGAAGCAGCTCACCGACCTGCACACCTTCGTGCGCAAGCTGCCAGTGCTCGACGCTTCCGAGTCCTGGAACCTGGACCCCTCGACGGACTCGTGGAAGACGGACCCGGTGCGGACCATCCGCACGAAGAAGGTTCCGCGCAACCACGTGAAGGCCGAGGCCACGGAGAAGCACCCGGCGCAGGTCGAGGTGTACTACGAGGACGTCCCGGTCGGTTACTGGACCACGGTGAAGTTCTCCGGCGCGCTGCCCGCCCGGCGGGTCAATGAGCTACTCGACCGCGTCGAGAAGCTCCAGCAGGCCGTCAAGTTCGCCCGCGAGGAGGCGAACAACACCGAGGTCACCGACCAGCGGGTCGGCGACGCGGTATTCGGCTACCTGTTCCGGTAGCCTCCACACACGCCCTCCGTCGCGAGCGGAGGGTGCGCGATGAGCGCAAGCTGAAACTGATGTTGAAGCTGATGAAGGGGTGTCAGTTGGGGGTTCGAATCCCTCTCCCCGCACCACGTGCGGGGGTGGCCCAAGCCTGGCAGAGGCGGCCCCATGAAACTCAGATTCTCGCTCCAGTCTCAGTATTCGCCGCCGAACACCGGATCGACCGAGCGTGGGCGAACATCGACGGATGGGGGTTCAAGTCCCCTCGGCGCCTCTCTCGTGGCGCTGTAGTTCAAAGGCAGAACACGTCGATCTCAACATGACCCGCGGTTCTTAAACGCCGTCGGTGTGCGCAAATGGGTGGCAAGCTGGAGCCCGGGAGCTGGACATGCTCCCGGGCTCCGTCACGTTCCGGCCCGCGGCTTGTGCTGTGACCGGGAAGGTTCACCGGACCGCAGGGACTCCCGGCCAATGAGGACGGGGCGGACACCGTTGCGTCGCAGTTGACCGGCGAGAAGCAGCACAACGAGCAACCCGGGGAACCCTTCCGGGCACAGCACTAGCCGAGAACCCGCCCCAACTCGATCCGGTCGATGTTCGGCGCCCAGGCCCCCGCATTCCCGAACGTCACCACGTTCGCCCCCGCCCGCAGATCCACCGGCACCCCCACCGTCCAGTAGTCGTCCCAGCTCCACGTGTTCTTGAACGTCACCGTCCGAGCCGCCCCGCTCCCCACCGTGACATCCGCCGTACGGGACATGATGTCCGTGTTGTACGCGTGGCCGTTGTCGCGCCGGTCGTTGTGCGCGTAGTGGACGACCAGCAGATACCGGCCCGACCTGGGCGCGTCCACCGTGAACCGGGCCGTGCTGGCCGCGCTGTTGCCGAGCCGGCCGATGTAGGAGCCCGTCGAGGCGTGGACGGAGTCCACGAGCGTCGCGCCGCCCGTGAGAGTGGCCGAGGCGCCCTCGTAGGAGAGGGTGCCGGACGTCGAACCGGCGCCCGAGACGTCCAGCGAGCGGACGGACGCGCCCTTCACCGTCAGCGTGACGCGGTTGTTGCCCCCCACCAGGTACAGCCGCAGGCCCTTGCCCGGTGTTGCCGTCACCATCTGGCCGTGCAGCTCCAGGTTCACCGGCGCCGAGGCGCGCGGCACCACCGTGTAGTAGCCGTCGCGCGGTGCGTAGACGTCGAACACCGCCCTGTCGCCGGAGCGCAGGACGAGCGCACCCGTGCCGACCCCGGTGGACGAGGCGTAGTCGTACGTCGGCCTGCCGCTGACGTCCGCGAGCGTGGCCTCGTACGACGCCGAGGGCGCGGCGCCGGTGCGGGCGGTCAGGTCGATACGGTCGAGGGTGACCTCGGCGTCGCCCTTGGCCAGCGTCAGCACGTGCGGGCCCGCCGGGAGGTCGACGGTGACGTCCTTCTTGGCGCGGTAGGTCCAGTTCTCGGTGGAGGGGTAGGAGACCGTGACCGGGCTCCCGCCGTCGACCGAGAGCTGCTGGGTGGCGGGTGCTCCGGACTGGTTGCCGTACAGGATCGCCAGGTCGTACGTCCCCGCCACGGGCACGTCCACCGTGAAGTCGACCCTGCTGGTGGGCGTGTTGAGCGAGCCGACGTCCTTCGTGCCGGAGGCCGCGTAGCCGTTGGCGTTGCCGACCGTCCCCTGGGTGCAGACCTTGCCGTCGGTGATGGCCGCGTCCTCGGCCTCGTACGACGCCGACCAGGGGACGGAGGCCGCGGTCGGAGTGCCGGTGCCGCCCGGCGTGAGGACGATCCGGTACGCCGACATCTTGTGCAGCCCGCGCAGCGGAACGCTCACCGTCCCGTCGGCCGCGACCTTCACCTTCGTACGGGTGAGGACTCGCGGAGCCGCGTGCTGACCCTCGTACCCCGACCACGCTGCCTCGGCGACGGTCGCCGTGACCGTGCGGCCGAAGACCGACCGGGAGACGTTCGCGACCACGACGTCCGCGTCACCGGCCGAGCCGCCGAGCAGAACCTGGGCCTGGCGGCGCTCCTTGTCGTACGAGGCCAGGCCCTGGAGCGTGTCGACGGTGTTGGCCTGTGGTGGGGTCACCTCGACCGTGTCGCCGGTCAGGCCCGCGTACCAACGGAAGTACCACCAGCCGCCGTTGGGAATGTTGGAGCGTACGACATTGCCGTCGAGGTTGCCCGCCGCGTCCCAGTAGGCCTGGTTGGCGTACACCTTGTTCCGCTCGAACATCGCCACCCACTGGGCGAGTTGGCCCGGCACGGACAGATCGCGGCGGTTGGCGTACTCGTCGATGTTGATGGTGAGCGGGGCGATGCCCAGTTCGCGCTCGATCGCTCGGTAACTGTCGTAGTTCCCCTGGAAGTTCTTCAGGGAGCTGGAGTCCAACTCGTGCCAGGTCGTCACCTGCGGCAGGACGTTCTCGCGCTTGGCGAAGGTGAGGAAGTCCCGCAACAGGCGCGGGTGGTAGCCGGATTCGTTCGGGCCGGCGATCCTCGCGTCCGGGTCGATCGCGCGGATGCGCTCGTACACCGTCTTCCAGTCCTTGAGGAAACGGTCCCGATTCGCCTCGTACTGCGCCTGGTCGGAAGTGCCCAGGTTGTACCAGATCTGGTCGGGCTCGTTGAAGGGGATGTAGACGAAGCGCCCGCTGTTCGGGTCGGCCGCCACCTCGCTGACGATTCTGTCGACCTTGGGGAGGTAGTCCTCGATGCCGAGATCCTCGTACGGCCACTTGGCGTAGACGTCCTGCATCATCACCAGGATCTCGCCGCCGCCGTTGCGGAAGTACGACTTGGAGACGGTGAGCGCGTCGCCGTTGGGATGCTGGGCGCCGCCCTCCGGTTTCTGCGAGACGCTGGTGATCTTCAGGGGGGCCAGGATCGCGTCGCTGGGTACGCCGTCGTCGCTGAGCCCGTACAGGGTGCCGTTGGCGCCGTGCATCACCGGGCCCTCGGACGAGGCGAGGTCGACGGTGACGCGCTGCGGGGCGTCGGCTGCGGGGAGGGTGCCTGCCATGTCGGTGACTCCAAGTACGGCTGTGACCAAGGTGGTTGTGGTGCGGGACAGGGCGCGCGATCCGGTGGGGGCGGGCGTGCTCTGGATCACCGGCGACCGGGCGGTGGCCCCGAGCTTTCGCGCACCAGCAGTTCCGGTACGGAGACGGGGTGCGGGGCGATCGGCGCGGAGTCCTCAAGTACGCCGTGCAGCAAGGCGAACGCGGAGCGGCCCAGCCCGGTGAAGTCCAGGCGTACGGTCGTCAGGGACGGAGTCAGATAGGCGGAGTGCGGAGCGTCGTCGAACCCGGCAACGCTCACCTCGCCGGGGACCGTGCGGCCCGTCTCGTGCAGGGCGCGGATCACCCCCAGCGCGAGATCGTCGTTGCCGCACAGGATCGCGGTGACACCGGGGTCCTTCGCGAGCCTCAGCCCGGCCGCGTGACCGCCCGCCGGGCCCCAACTCCCCTGTACGGGACGGGGTTCCGGCGCCCCCGCCTCCCGTAGGGCCTGTAGCCAGCCGGTCGTACGGGCGCCGGTGCGCCGGGTGCTGGACGGGATGGCGACGTAGTGCACGGTCTCGTGGCCGAGGGCGAGGAGGTGGCGGGTCACCTCGTACGCGGCCTCGCGGTCGTCGGTCCACACCCAGGGGCGGTCGCCGCCGGGCGGGCTCGCCGGGGTCTCCACCACGCCGACGACCGGCAACCCGGCGGGCACGGCACCCAGGGCCCGGACACCGGCCGGATCGTAGGCGATCACGATCAGCCCGCCGCCCGCGTCCGCCGCCCGCCGCACCTGGGCGGCGACAGCGGCCTCGTCGGCGGCGTCCGCCGATTCGAGCACGCCGACACCGACGTCGTACGAGACGGCGCGGGCCGCCTCCTCGATGCCCTGGAGGATCGAGGCGTAGCCGTAGTGCGTGGTGTTGGAGGTGAGTACGGTGACGGCACGGCTGCGTCCGCTGGCGAGGGCGAGCGCGGTGGAGTTGCGCCGGAACCCCAGTTCGTCGATGGCGGCGAGGACCCGGTCACGGGTGGACGGCTTGACGCTCGGGCTGTCGTTGATCACGCGGGAGACGGTCTGGTAGGAGACCCCGGCAGCGGTCGCGACGTCCCGGATGCTCGCGGAGCGCCTGGTGTGACCGGTCACATTCATAGCAGGATTGTGACCGGTCACACAGGGGTCGTCAAGAGACCGAAATCTTCGAAGCGGAGGTGGACTGTTGTTCAGCCGGAGTCGCGGGTGAGGGGCGGGCGTTGGCGGTCCTAGGCTGGCACCCGGTTTTACGTTGACTCGAACCGCTTTGTCGCCGCGTCCCGCTCCGCCGGTGCGGCCGGAGCGGGCTCTCACCCGGAAGTGGCCATCATGAGTGTCTCCGTCGTCCTGTTCACCTCCGACCTGCGGCTGCACGACCATCCGCCGCTGCGGGCCGCCCTGGACGGAGGCCGCCCGATCGTCCCGCTCTTCGTACGGGACCGGGCCGTCGACGGCGCCGGGTTCGCCGTACCCAACCGGCTGGCCTTCCTCGCCGACTGCCTGCGCGACCTGGACGCCGGTCTGCGCGAGCGAGGCGGACGGCTGGTCCTGCGCACCGGCGACCTCGTCGAACAGGTGTGCAGGGTCGCCGCCGAGGCGGGCGCCGACGAGGTGCACCTGGCGGCCGACGTCAGCGGCCACGCCCACCGACGGGAGGAGCGGCTGCGGCACGCCCTGGCGGCGGACGGCGTACGGCTGCATGTGCACGACGCGGTGACCAGCGCCGTCGCGCCGGGTTCCGTCGTCCCGGCCGCGTCGGACCACTTCGCCGTCTTCACGCCGTACTTCGGGCACTGGTCACGGCAGTTGCTGCGCGACCCGCTGCCGGCGCCGCGAACGGTACGCGTCCCGGACGGCGTCGACTCCGAACCCCTGCCCGCCCGCAGCGACCTGCGGGGACTCTCGGAGGGGCTGGCCACCGGCGGCGAGACCGAGGGCCGGGCCCGGCTGACGGCGTGGCTGCGGAGCGAGGTGAAGACGTACGAGGACGGTCACGACGACCTGGCCGGCGACGTCACCTCCCGGCTCTCGCCGCATCTGCACTTCGGCACGCTCTCCGCCGCCGAGGTCGTCCACCGGGCCCGCCGCGTGGACGGTCCGGGCGCCGAGGCCTTCGTACGGCAGCTCGCCTGGCGCGACTTCCACCGCCAGGTGCTCGCCGTACGCCCGCACGTCGCCGCCGCCGACTACCGCACGCGGCGCGACAGTTGGCGTACCGAGGCAGAGGCGCGGGAGGACGTCGAGGCCTGGAAGGACGGCCGCACCGGCTACCCGATCATCGACGCCGCGATGCGCCAACTCCGGTACGAGGGCTGGATGCACAACCGGGCACGCATGCTGACCGCGAGCTTCCTCGCCAAGACGCTGTACGTCGACTGGCGGGTCGGCGCCCGGTACTTCCTGGACCTCCTGGTGGACGGCGACGTCGCCAACAACCAGCTCAACTGGCAGTGGACGGCGGGCACCGGGACCGACACCCGGCCCAACCGGGTCCTCAACCCCGTCACCCAGGCCAAGCGGTACGACCCCGACGGCGGGTACGTACGCCGCTGGGTGCCCGAACTGGCGGCGGTGGAGGGCCCGGTGGTGCACGAGCCGTGGAAACTGCGCGGACTGGAGCGCGCCGCCGTCGACTACCCGGACCCGATCGTCGAGCTGTCGGAGGGACTTGCCCGCTTCAAGCGGGCCCGAGGTCTCGACTGAACGGCCGCTGTCGAGGACCGACGCCCGCGCCGTACGTCAGAGGGCGCGGCCGAACAGGTCCAGCAGCGCGGTCCAGTGGCGTTCGGCGGCGTCGGCGTCGTAGCGGTCGGTGTCGGCCATGGTGTAGCCGTGTTCGGCACCGGCGTACACGTCGGTGTTGTGCTTCACGCCCGCCTCGGTGAGGGCCTTGTCGAGGCGTTCGATCTGCTCGGGTGGCATCGAGGGGTCGTTGTCGGCGTGGCCGAAGTACAGCTCCGCCGTGACGCGGTCGGCGAGCAGATGGGGACTTTCGGGGGCGTCGGTGGCCAGGCCCGCGCCGTGGAAACCGGCCGCGGCGGCGACCCGGTCGGGGTGGTTTCCGGCGGTGAGCAGGGACAGCCGGGTGCCCAGGCAGTACCCGGTCACGCCGACCGGCCCGGCGACGGCCTCGGGGCGGCCGGCCAGCCACTCCAGATACGCGCCCGAGTCACGGGCCACCACCTCCGCGGTCAGGCCGCCCATCAGCGGCAGGATCCGCTCGAAGAGGGCGGGCCGGTCGGCGTCGGAGATGAAGTCGGGCAGCTCCACCACGGGCGCGCTGCCGTGCCGGTGGAAGACGTTCGGGACCAGCACCGCGTACCCGGCCGCCGCGAGCCGGTCCGCCATCACCCTCAGCTGCGGGCGCAGCCCGAAGGCGTCCATGTACAGCAGGACGGCGGGACGGGCACCGCCGTCGGCGGGGTGGGCGAAGTAGGCGTCGGCGGTGCCGTCGGGGGTCGGGATGTCGACGGTGGTGCCGTGTACGACGGTCATGCGGGACTCTCTTTCTCGTTCACCGGTCCGGCGGACGACGCCAGGGCCGGTCGTACCCGCGCGGAACCGCGATCGGGCGCCGTCCGTGGCCGTCATGCGCTGCTCCAGGGCAGGGAGTGGAACAGGGCCGGATGGTACGGGCGAAAGTAAAGAGCAGTCTTAACGGCGGCCGACCAGGATGTCGCCGAGATCGCCGAGATGGGCGTGGTCGGCGACGTTGGTGCTATGGGCGACAGCGGCCGAGACCCCTGCCGGCACCTCTCCTCGGGTGCGGGGAGAGGCAGACTGCACCCATGACCCTCCACTGCGTTGTGCTGGACGACTACCAGGGCGCCGCCCTGACCATGGCGGACTGGAGCCCCCTCACCGGCCGGGTCGAGGTGCGCGCGCTCCGCGAACACCTCACCGACCGGGACAGGCTCGCCGCCGAACTGGCCGACTCCGAGATCGTCGTGGTCATGCGCGAGCGCACCCCCTTCGACGCCGAACTCCTGCGCAGACTGCCCCGGCTGCGCCTGCTGATCACCACCGGCATGCGCAACGCCTCGATCGACCTCGACGCGGCACGGGCGCAGGGCGTGACCGTGTGCGGTACGGCGAGCAGCTCCACCCCGCCGGTCGAGCTGACCTGGGCGCTCCTCCTGGGCCTGGCCCGGCACCTCGCCCCCGAGAACCGGGCCCTGCGCGAGGGCGGCCCCTGGCAGTCCACCGTCGGCCACGACCTGCACGGCCGCACCCTGGGCGTGCTCGGCCTCGGCAAGACCGGCACCCGGGTGGCACGCGTCGCCACCGCCTTCGGCATGGAAGTCCTCGCCTGGAGCACGAACCTCACCGCCGAACGGGCGGCCGAGGCCGGTGTCCAACTCGCCCCGGACAAGAAGGACTTGCTCAGCCGCAGCGACTTCGTGTCGATCCACCTCGTCCTGTCCGACCGCACCCGCGGCCTCATCGCCGAACCGGAACTGCGCGCCATGCGCCCGCACGCCCACCTCGTCAACACGTCCCGCGCGGCCATCGTCGACCGGACGGCACTCGTACGCGCCCTGCGGGAGGGCTGGATCGCCGGCGCGGGCCTCGACGTCTTCGACACAGAACCCCTCCCCGCCGACGACCCCCTGCGCACCCTGCCGAACGTCCTCGCGACTCCGCACCTCGGCTATGTCACCGAGCGGAACTACCGCACCTTCTACACGGAGGCGGTGGAGGACATCGTGGCGTTTCTGGGCGGTGCTCCGGTTCGTCGGTTGGCGGGTGGGTGAGGTCCGCCTGCTGAGTGCTGCACCTCAACGGCTGGACGCGGGACGAACCCGTTTGCCGGACGATGATTCACTCGCTTACCTTCGGCCCCATGGCGGATGACGAACCCACGCGCGCGGCACGGCTGCTGGACGCGCAGGCGAAGGCCGAGCGGCTCTTCGCGGAGATCGAGAAGCGCGGGCTGGTCGCGCCGGGCGAGGGCGAGCGGGCGGTCAGCGACCGGGTCCGGGACCTCGCGAACGAACTGTTCGGCACGACCCGGCACTGGCACAAGCGGATCGTGCGGTCGGGGCCGAACACGCTGAAGCCGTACAAGGAGAACCCGCCGGACCGGGTGATCGGCGCGGACGACATCGTGTTCGCCGACTTCGGACCGATCTTCGAGGAGTACGAGGCCGACTTCGGCCGCACCTTCGTCCTCGGCGACGACCCGGTCAAGCACCGGCTCCGCGACGACCTGCCGCAGATCTTCGCCGCCGGCCGCCGCTTCTTCGACGCCGATCCGGACATCACCGGCGCCCGCCTGTACGCCGAGGTCGAGCGGCTCGCCAAGGAGGCCGGCTGGGAGCTGGGCGGCTGGCACGCCGGGCATCTGGTCGGGGAGTTCCCGCACGAGTGGATCGACGGCGCGGACGTCGAGTCGTACATCACGCCCGCCAGCGACCATCCGCTGCGCCGCACCGACAAGGCCGGGCACCGCTGCCACTGGATCCTGGAGATCCATCTCGTCGACGGGGAAAGGGACTTCGGCGGCTTCTACGAGGAACTGCTCGACCTCGGCTGAACCGTCACGCCCGCCTCGTGCAGGGCGAGCCACACCCGGTTCCGGGTCAGCGGCGGTCATAGCCGCCGCCTATCCCGGCATAGCGAGGATCGTTTTGACCAGGCCGTTCCACGGCGAGGATCGTGAACCGCACCTTCCCGCAACGCCAGTTGAGGAGCTGCGACATGGCCAAGGTGCTCTGCGTCCTGTACGACGACCCGACCGACGGTTACCCCACCACGTACGCCCGCGACGACCTCCCCGCCATCGACCACTACCCCGGCGGCCAGACGACCCCCATCCCCGAGGCGGTCGACTTCACCCCGGGCCATCTGCTCGGCAGCGTCTCCGGTGAACTCGGCCTGCGCACCTACCTGGAGAAGGCAGGCCACACCCTGGTCGTCACCTCCGACAAGGACAGCGCCGGGTCCGTCTTCGACCGGGAACTCGTCGACGCGGACATCGTGATCTCGCAGCCGTTCTGGCCCGCCTACCTGACCCCCGAGCGGATCGCCGCCGCCAAGAACCTTAAGCTCGCCGTCACCGCGGGCATCGGCTCCGACCACGTCGACCTCGACGCGGCCATCGCGCACGGCGTGACGGTCGCGGAGGTGACGTACTGCAACAGCATCAGCGTCGCCGAACACGTCGTGATGATGACCCTCTCCCTCGTGCGCAACTACCTGCCCTCCCACCAGGTGGTCCTCGACGGCGGCTGGAACATCGCGGACTGCGTGGCCCGTTCGTACGACATCGAGGGCATGCACGTCGGGACGGTCGCCGCCGGGCGCATCGGACTCGCCGTACTGCGCCGCCTCGCGCCCTTCGACGTCAAGCTGCACTACACCGACCGCCACCGGCTCCCGGCGGACACCGAGCGCGAACTCGGCCTGGTGTGGCACGAGAGCACGGCCGACATGGTCCCGCACTGCGACGTCGTCACCATCAACGCGCCGCTCCACCCGGAGACCGAGGGCCTGTTCGGCGACGAACTCCTCGCCACCATGAAGCGCGGCGCCTACCTGATCAACACGGCCCGCGCGAAGATCGCCGACCGGGACGCCATCGAACGCGCCCTGCGGAGCGGGCAGTTGGCGGGCTACGCGGGTGACGTCTGGTATCCGCAGCCGGCCCCCGCCGACCACCCCTGGCGGACGATGCCGCACCACGGCATGACCCCGCACATCTCCGGCTCCTCCCTCTCCGCACAGGCCCGTTACGCGGCCGGCACCCGCGAGATCCTGGAGTCCTGGTTCGGCGGGCGGCCGATCCGCGACGAGTACCTCATCGTCGACGGCGGGGCACTGGCGGGAACGGGCGCCCACTCGTACTCGGTCACCAAGTGAGCCCTGGGCCCCTGTTCGGGACAGGGTGCGACCGTGGTCCCTGAGAGGTGCCTACTTGAGTGCCATGGGGGTGAGGCGTGATCCGGCCGAGGCGGTGACCTTCAGGCCGGAGGCGCAGAGGAGGAACTCCCAACGGCGTCCGGGTCGTCCTGGGTGATCGAGCCGTTGTCGTTGAGCAGGGGCAGCGCCTTCTGCACGGTGAAGAAGGCGCCCCGGGCGTTGACGGAGAAGATCCGGTCGAAGTGCTCGGGGGTGGCCTCGGCCAGGGTGGCCTGCTCGCCACGGCCCGCGTTGGCGACGACGACGTCGACCGACCCGCGCTGCGCTCGCGCGGCCCACGGCGCGCGAAGTGGCGGTGTGCCTGCTGACGGGCCTGGTCGAGACGCGCCGCACCTGCCCGTGAAGGCGATGGTCAGCGCCGGGACGGGGCGTCGGAGTTCCCGCGCAACAGGTCCCTCTCGGCGTGGCAGCTGCCGGCCGCCCCGGGCCCGTACACCCTGCGGGCCCGCTCCGACCGCAGCCAGTGGAACGGCACGGCCACCGACGTCGAGGGCATCTGGACGTTCAGGTCGGGCGCGGTCGCCGAGGGCGTGACCGAGGTGCTGCCGCTGACCAGCGTCCGCTTCCGGCCGGCGGTGGACGAGTGGTCGCGCGCCTCGCACAACCAGGTGCTCGCGGTCCCGTTCGCCCTCCAGCGCACCGACGAGCACCGACGCGGCGGGGTGCGTGACCTGACCGTCGAGTCGTCCTTCGACGGCGGTACGACCTGGGCGGGGGTGCCGGTCGTGAAGGGCCGTGCGCTTGTCCCGCGCTCGGACCTCGCCACGCTGCCCGCCGGTCGGCTCGACCGCAACGGACACGGGTACGTCAGCCTGCGGGTGAGGGGAGCGGACCGGGTCTCGTCCTTCGAGCCGACGGCGAGGAAGGCGTACAAGCTCAAGGCGTCCTGACCTCGTCGGGACCGACACTGCGGGGCGGCGCCGGGTCGGTGGCGCCCCGCGGTCGCGGAGAGCGCGGGCGTGGGCGTGGGCGTGGGGCGCGGGGAGACGCCGGGGCTCATCCGTGCCGGGCCGGATCGGGGCCGGGCGGGGCGGCGTCGAACACGGGGGTCAGCAGCTCGCGCGCCCGTTCCGGGGTGATGACGTCCGCCGGGTCCATCTTCTCGATGCGGCGGCTGCCGGTGTCCTCGTAGATGTGCTCGCCGATCAGTCGGCAGTCCGCGTCGTACGGCCAGAACGACGCCATGTAGTGGGTGAGTTGGTAGTAGGCGTCCGGGTCGTCGATGTCCTCGCCCTGCGCGGCCAGCACCCGGCCGGGGAGGTGGTGGCCGAAGAAGGACTCGATGGCCAGGCCCCAGTCCGCGACGGCCACGTTGTCGGTGATCGGACCGAAGACGTTCGCGCGGGCGTCGGTCAGGCCCGCGTAGAAGGTGCCGATCTCGGCCATGCCGCGCAGCTGGAACGAGGCGCCCTTCTCGTTGATGCGGTACAGGGGCTCGTCGACGACCATCTCCGGCACCAGGATCTCCTGCCAGCGCCCGGAGACCTCCAGCAGCGCGTGCCTGCGGAAGTTCAGCAGGATCGCCCGGTGGCGCGGGTTCTCCGTGACGGCGAGGAGGGCGTCGGGTTCTTTGACGACGTCGCGTACGTCGAACAAGTTCATCTGCGTGCCTTTCGAGCCGAGTGTTCAACCGGGTGGTTCGGTCGGGTGTTTCGACCAGGTGGTGCGGCCGGGGGGTTCATAGGCGGATCTGCATGGGGTCGCTGGCGTCGACGCCGCCGTCGATGACGTGGACGGCGCCGGTGATGTACGGCGCCTCGTCGCTCAGCAGGAAGGCGACCAGGGCGGCGACCTCGTCGGCCGTGCCCATCCGCCCGAGCGGGCTGTGCGCGCGCAGCGCGGCGACGACCGGCTCGCCGCCCAGCGCTTCGGCCAGGGGCGACTGCATCGGCGTCTCGATCAGGCCGGGCGCGACGACGTTCACCCGGACCCCGAGCGGCGCCCCCTCGATCGCGGCGCTGAGGGCCAGGCCGATCACCGCGTGCTTGCTCGCCGTGTACGGCACGATCGCGGCGCTCGCCCGCAGCCCGGCGAGTGAACTGGTGACGACGACCGCGCCGGGCCGGCCGGTGGTGCGGAAGTGGCGCAGCGCGTCGCGCAGACCGAGGAGCACACCGCGCTGGTTGACCGCCACGACCCGGTCGTAGTCCGCCACGTCGAGGTCGGCGAACGTACCGAAGGGGCCGGGTATCCCCGCGTTGAGGTGGAACAGGTCGACGCGGCCGAAGCGGTCGACGGCGGCCCGGAGGTACTCCGCCGCGTCGGCCTCCTCCGAGACGTCGGCCGTGAGGGCGAGCGCCCCCTGCCCGCACCGGGCGGCGACGGCGGACACGGCGTCCTCGTCGCGGTCGACGAGGGCGACCGAGCAGCCCTCAGCGGCGAGGCGCCGCGCGGTGGCCGCCCCGATCCCGCTCCCGGCGCCGGTGACCAGCGCCACGCGTCCGGCAAGTCCGGCGAATGACATTCGGCCACTCCTTGACTCTTTCGAAGTCCCGTTATTTAGGACTAGCGTTTCGATTAAGGGGACACTAGCCTGCGACCACACGTCGGTCAACGACATGGAAGGAGCCGCGACGGTGAACAGTTCGGACACCGCCCTGACCGTGCGGGGGCTCGGAAAACACTTCGGCGGGGTGACGGCGCTCGACGGTGTGGACCTCGCCGTGCGCCGTGCCGAGGCGGTGGCGGTCATCGGCCCGAACGGGGCCGGGAAGAGCACCCTGCTCAAGCTGATAGCGGGGGTGCACCGCCAGGACTCGGGGACCATCCACCTGGGCGACCGCCGGCTCGACCGGCTGCCGCCGCACCGCATCACCAGACTCGGGGTGGCCCTCGCCCACCAGGTCCCGAGGCCCTTCCACGGCCTCACCGTCCGCGACAACGTACGGATCGGTGCCATGGCCGCCGGCCCGCCCATGCGCGGCCCGGAACTGGCCGATCTGCTGGCCCTGTGCCAGCTGGACACCAAGGCGGACCGCCCCGCCGACTCACTGCGTGTCCTGGACCTCAAGCGGCTGGAAGTCGCCCGCGCCCTGGCCACCCGCCCCCAGGTGCTCATGCTCGACGAGGTCGCCGCCGGCCTCGTCGGCCGTGAACTCGACGAGGCGATCGACCTCATCCGCCGGGTGCACGGCCTGGGCACCACCGTGATCCTCGTCGAGCACATCGAACGGGTCGTACGCGAACTCGTCGACCGCGTCCTGGTGCTCAACTGGGGGCGCCCGATAGCGGAGGGAACCCCGGCGGAGATCGCCCTCGACGAGGAGGTGCGCGCGGTCTACCTCGGCGACGGCGGTTCCTCAGGGGGTGGCGCTCCTGCGGCCAACCCTCGTGACGATAGTCAGGACATGAAGGTCGTAGAGCAGGACGCGTCCGCGAGCGCCGTACCGCACGGCACGGACGGGGACGTACTGATTCTGGACAACGTCAGCTCCGGATACGGCGACATGCTGGCCCTGCGGGACTTCTCCCTGCGGGTCGCGCCCGGACAGATCGTCACCGTGCTGGGCGCGAACGGCGCCGGGAAGTCCACGCTCTGCGGCACCCTCGTGGGCACCGTCGGCTCCCGTACCGGCCGCATCACCGCGTTCGGCCGGGACATCACCCGCCTCCCGGTGCACGAACGGGCCCGGCTGGGCATCGCCTACTGCCAGGAGGGCCGCCGGGTCTTCGGCGACCTCACCGTCGCCGAGAACCTGCGGCTCGGCGCCCCGCTCTCCCTCCCCAGGGGCGAGGTGGGCACCCGGATGGAGCGGGTGCACACCGTGTTCCCCGTGCTCGCCGAACGCGCCGGGCAGCGGGCGGGCACGATGTCCGGCGGGCAGCAGCAGATGCTCGCCGTGGGCCGCGCCCTCATGGCCGACCCGGCCGTACTGATCTGCGACGAGATCTCGCTCGGCCTCGCCCCGGTCGCCATCGACGCGCTGTACCAGGCACTCGCCGAGATCAACGCCCAGGGCGTGGCCATCCTGCTCGTTGAGCAGAACGTCAAACGCGCCCTCGGCATCTGCGACCACGGCGTCGTCCTCTCCCGGGGACGCGTCTCCTACCGGGGCGGCCCGGAAGGCCTGCTCGACGACGCCGACCTGGACGCCGCCTACTTCGGCGCCCCCGCCTCGGACACCTCTGTCCCCACCACCGTCACCGCCGCGGCGACGACGGCCTCCGGCTCGCCCGCACGCACCACTGGAGAACCCTCATGAGAACAGCCAGACCCTCCCTGCGTCTCGCCTGCGCCGCCGTCTGCGCCGCGCTGCTCGCCGCCGGCTGCGCGGGCAACAGCACGTCCAGCGCGGGCAGTTCGAGCGACACCGGCCCCATCGTGATCGGCACCAGCATGTCCCTGTCCGGCGCCGTGGTGCTGACCTCCATCAAGGACGGCTACCAACTCGCCGTGGACCAGGCGAACGCCGCCGGAGGGGTCACGGTGGACGGCGTCAAGCGCAAGGTCAAGCTGGTCGTGCTGGACAACCGCAGCGACACCAACACGATGGTGCAGCAGGTCCGTTCCCTGGTGCTCAGCGACCACGCGGTAGCCCTGCTGGGCTCCTGCTGCCAGCAGAACATCGACATGCAGGGCCAGGCCGACGCGCTGAAGGTCCCCCTGCTGATGGGCGCCCTCCCGGTGGAACTGCTGCCCAAGGCCAAGGGATACGCCTGGGACTCCTTCCAGTCCCTGGCCGACGGCGCCGACAGGTTCTACGAACTCGCCGCCACCACGTCGACCAACAAGAAGATCCTGATGGTCAACACCAACGACGCCCAGGGCAAGGCCACCGGCGAACTGTGGGGCGGGCTGGGGAAGAAGGCCGGATTCACCGTCGCCGCCAGCAAGGCGGTGCCGGGCGGCACCACGGACTTCTCCGACGTCATCCAGGCCGGCAAGTCCACCGGCGCTCAGATACTCATCGCCAACATGACACCCCCGGACTGCTTCGCGATGTGGAAGCAGATGAAGGCACTGGCGTACAAGCCGAAGCTCGCCATCGGCCTGCAGTGCGCGCAGACCCCTGGCTGGAGCTCACTCGGCGCGCTGGGCGACGGCACCCTCGTCCAGCTCAACTGGACCGACTCCGCCGGACTTCCCGACACGCAGATGATCGTCGACAAGTTCGCGAAGAAGTACCCGACGCTCAACGACCTCGGCTCGGTCGCCCTCGGCTACCACGAGACCCAACTCCTCCTGGACGCCGTCTCCCGGTCCGGCGACGCCACCCCCGCCGCCATCAACAAGGCCCTCGCCACCACCGACATGTCGTCCGCGCTCGGCCCCGTGAAGTTCACCGACAACAAGAGCACCACCCCGTCCTTCATCGGGCAGTGGGAGAACGGCAGGATCCAGCAGGTCTGGCCCGCCAAGGGCGCCGTCCCCCTGAAGTCCCTGTCCGGCCTGAACTGAACCGTTCCCCGAAACGGCAGAAGGGAGCCGAGACATGAGCCTCGACGTGCTCGCCGCCGGCATTCTGGCCGGCGGCCTGTACGCCCTGATCGGCCTGGGAATCTCCCTGGTCTTCGGGGTGCTCGGACTGATGAACCTGGCCCACGGCGAACTCGTCATCGGCGGCGCCTACCTGGCCTCGCTGCTCGTCGTGGACGCCGGCTGGGACCCCCTGGTCGCGCTGCCACTCGCCATGGCCGCCATGGCACTGATCGCCTACCCCCTCCAGCGCTACCTCCTCACACCACTCCTCAGAGGCAGCAAGAGCGCCCCGCTCGTCGCCACCTTCGGCCTCTCCCTGCTCGCCCAGGCGCTCTTCCAGGCCGCCTTCGGCACCCACCCCAAGGCCCTGCCCGCCGCCTACGCCGACACCGGACTGTCCGTGCTCGGCGTACGGGTCCAGACCGTCTACGTCATCGCCTTCGGGCTCACCGTCCTCCTGTGCGCCGCGACCCACCTGGCGCTCACCAGGACCCGGGCCGGCAGCGCCGTACGGGCCGCATCCGCCGACCCCGACACCGCGGCCGTACTCGGCATCGACGTCAACCGCGTCTACGCCGTGACCTTCGCCGGTGCGGCGGCACTGGCGGCGGCCGGGGGAGTGCTCACCGGCGTCGCCCAGAGCTTCACGCCCAGCAGCGGACTGCCGCTGCTGCTCACCGGCTTCGCCGTGATGGCCCTCGCGGGCATCGGCAGTGTGGGCGGAGTGCTGGCGGCGGGCGTGGCGCTGGGTGTCCTCCAGTCCGTCAGCGTCGGTTTGTTCGGCGGCGGCTGGCGGGACGTGGTCGTCTACCTGGCCTTCTTCCTCGTCCTCGCGGTCCGCCCGCAGGGCCTGTTCCGAAAGGCGCACGCCGGATGACACTCACGACCGTCCCACGGCGCTGGTGGCCGACGAGCGCACTGCTGCTGGCCACCGTGGTCTGCTTCGCCCTCGGCGGGGTCCTCGACAGCGGCACCCTCGACCTCGGCGTCACCCTGCTCTGCTACCTGGCCATCGCCCAGGCCTGGAACATCCTCGCCGGATTCGGCGGCCTCGTCTCCCTGGGCTCCGCCGCCTTCGTCGCGACCGGCGGTTACGCCGCCGCGCTGCTGCTCGTCCACACCGGGCTGGGCTGGCCCCTCGCGGTGGTGGCGGCGCCGGTCGCCGCCATGCTGCTCTCGCTGCTGCTGTCCGCCGCTCTGCTGCGACTGCGCGGCGACTACTTCTCCATAGGCACCCTCGCCGTCGCCATCGCCCTCCAGGCCCTGATCCGCAACTGGGCCTGGGCGGGCGGCGCCAGCGGTGTCACCGTCCCGGCCGACGCCGTACCCAGCGGCGGCAACCTCTTCCAGCTCGCCGTACTCGTCGCCGCGCTCGCCATGGCACTCACCCTCTACGCCCGCTACAGCGACTTCGGGCTCCGGCTGGCCGCGATCCGCGACAACGAACCGGCCGCCGCCGGACTCGGCGTCGCCGTCCGCCGCCACCAGCTCGCCGCACTGCTGCCCACCAGCGGGATCACCGGGCTCGCCGGGGCGGTGATCGCCTTCCAGTTCATCGTCATCTCCCCGGACGGCGTGGCCGGCGTCGCCTGGAGCCTCAACGCCGTCCTGATGACCGTGGTCGGGGGCACCGGCACCATACTGGGCCCGGTCCTGGGCGTGGCCGTCGTCTACTACGGCCTCACCCGCGGCCTGCAGAGCGAGCAGACGCTCTCCCTGGTGATCGAGGGCGTCCTGCTCATCGGCATCGTCCGGTTCGCCCCGCAGGGCGTGTGGCCACTGCTGTGCTGGGCCACTCGCCGGCTGCTCGGACCGCGCCCCGGTCCCGGCACCGGCCGCCCGGTGACCGACCGCGGCAAGAAGGACGAACCGGCCCCCACCGCGTCCGAGCCCGTCGCCGTGGACGCCGTATGAGCGCCCGGGAGTTCGACGGCCGCACCGTCCTGATCACCGGCGGCGGAGGCGGCATCGGCTACGCCACCGCCGAACTGCTGGCCGAGCGCGGAGCCGCCGTCGTCGCCCTCGGCCCCGACGACCCCGGCCTCGCCAAGGTCACCGCACTGCCCCGGGCGGTCGGCGTCCCCGGCGACGCCGCCGACGAGAACGACGTACGCCGAGCGGTCGACGCCGCGCTGCGGAACGGGGGACGGCTCGACGCGGTGGTCTGCTGCGCCGGCATCGGCACCTTCGGCAGCGTCCTGGACCCGGACCCCGGCTGGCAGTACACCCTCCACGCCAACCTCGACACTGCCTATGTGACGACCCGCCACGCCCTGCCCGCGCTGATCGAAACCGGCGGCTCCGTGGTGCTCGTCTCCTCCCTCGCCGGGACCCTCGCCGTACCCGGCGCCGCCGCCTACACCACCTCCAAACACGCCCTCATCGGCCTCACCCGCTCCCTGGCCGCCGACTTCGGCCCCCACGGCGTGCGCGCGAACGTCGTCTGCCCCGGCGCCGTACACACCCGGATGCTCGACCGCGTGATGGACGAGGTCGGCTCCCGCTCCGGACTCGACCGGGACACCGCCTACCGGCGTGCCGGATCGCTGGTCCCGCTGCGCCGGGCGGCGCAGCCGCCGGAGATCGCCGAGGTCATCGCCTTCCTCGCGGGTCCGCGCTCGGCGGTCGTCACGGGAGCCATCCTCATGGCGGACTGCGGTGCCTCGGCGGTCGACCTGAGCCTGTCGGCACTCGACGCGGGGTGACCGCCGCCCCGGCCCTTCCCCTCCCAGCGAGGTCCACGCCGGGGCCGAACGGCCGCTGACCCCAGGGGCCCGCGCACCCGCCTGCCGACCGAGCCCGCCGCCCGCCCCGACGACCACCACGGAGCCCACCCATGACCGAACCGACACCGGCGGCAGGCCATGATCCGGGCCGGTCCCCGGCTCCGGCCACCACCCACCCCACCGTGCTGATCGTCGGCGCGGGCCCCGTCGGCCTGACCGCCGCCCACCTCCTGGGCTCGCGGGGCGTACGGGTCCTGCTGGTCGAACGCAACACCACCACCAGCGACGACGCCAAGGCCATCAGCCTGGACGACGAATCACTGCGCACCCTGCAGTCCGCCGACCTGGCCACCGCCGTCTACCCGATCATCGTGCCCGGCACCGGCACCAAGTACTACGGCGTCGGTGGCCGCCCCCTGGTACACGCCCGAGGCACCGGCGACCGCCGCTTCGGACACCCCTTCAAGAACCCCTTCGCCCAACCGGACCTGGAACGAGTCCTCCGCGCCGAACTCGTCCGGCACCCGAACATCGAGGCCCGCTTCGGCACCACCCTGACCGGGCTCACCCAACTCCCGCACGGCGTCCGCGTGACGCTCGAAGGCGGCGACGGACGTCCCACCGAGGAACTCGCAGCCGACTACGTCCTCGGCTGCGACGGTGGCCGGAGCACGGTACGCCGACTGCTGTCCGTCCCGATGCGGGGCCGCAGCTTCCCCGACGACGTGTGGCTCGTCCTGGACACCCTGGGCGACCCGCACCGCGAGCGGTACGGCATGCACATCGGCGACCCGGCCCGCCCGACGGTGATCGTCCCCGGCCGCGACGGCCGCTGCCGTTACGAGTTCCTGCTCCGCCCCGAGGAGGGCGGGGCAGGCGGGGAACCGTCGTTCGAGCTGGTGCGGAACCTCCTCCGGCAGCACCGTCTGATCACCCCGGACCAGGTGGAACGAGCCGTCGCGTACAGCTTCCACGCGCTGCTCGCCGAACGGCTGCGGGTGGGCCGCTGCTTCCTGCTGGGCGACGCCGCGCACATGATGCCGCCGTTCGCCGGCCAGGGCCTCAACTCCGGTGTACGGGACGCCGCCAACCTCTGCTGGAAACTCGCGGAGGTGGTGGCCGGGCGGGCCGACGACGCCCTCCTCGACACCTACGACGTGGAACGCCGCCCGCATGCCCAGGCCGTCATCGACCTCTCCGTACGGCTCGGCCGGACGGTCATGACCACCAGCCGCCCCCGGGCACACCTGAGGGATCTGCTGGTGCGCGCCGCGCTGTTGACCCGCCCCGGAAGCCGCTACCTCACCGAGATGCGCTACCGCCCCGACACCCGGATACGGGCCGGAGCCGTCATCCGCCCGGAGGGCCGAGCCCACCCGCTCGTCGGAGCCCCGCTCCCGCAACCGCGCGTACTGCACGGCCCCGGTTACCACCTCACCCCGCTCGACGACGTCCTCGGCACCGGCTGGAGCCTGTTGGGCGTGGGCCTCACCGAGGCCGACTGGACGATGGCAGGCCGGGCCGGACTCCCGGACGCCACCGAGGTCGAGGTGGTCATCGCCGACCGGGCACTCGACGGCACCGGCCACCGGGCGGAGATCACGGACGCCGACAGCGGACTACGCACGCTCCTTGGGGACTTGGCAGGTCACTTCGTCCTGGTGCGCCCAGACCGCTTGGTGGCAGCGGTCTTTCGACCGGGCGGCGCCGCACAGGTCGCCGAGGAGCTCCGCCGCTTCGCGGTCGCCCCCACCGCGGCCCCTCCCGCCCACGCTGACGCCGCCCCCGACTCAGGCATCGAAGGAGTCACCCCATGAACCCGACCACCGTTGTCAGGCCTGTCAGGAACCGGCCGTGACCGCGACGGGCCCACCTCCCACCGGACCACGCCCGGCCGCTACAGTGTCCGGCATGTCAGGAACAGCGTCCCCGAACTACCGCGACCGCAACTCCACGGCCGATCGCGCACTCGACATCCTGACCATGTTCGACGACACCCACCTGGTCATCTCCGGGACGGCAGTGGCCGAGCGGCTCGGGGTCGCCCGCTCCACCGCGTACCGCTATCTGCAGAGCCTCGTCTCCGGCCGCTTCCTGGAGGAGGCGCCCGGCGGCGGGTTCCGGCTCGGCCTGCGGGTCCTGGAGATCGCCCGGCTGGCCCGCCGCAGCTACGGCCTGTCCGAGACCGCCCTTCCCTCGATGCAGGCCCTCGCCGAGGAGGTGGGGGAGACCGTCCTGCTCACCCGCCGCACCGGCGACCTGGTCATCTGCGTGGACCGCGCGGAGAGCGAGGCACAGGCGGTACGCATCTCCTACGAGCGCGGCAGCGCCCTGCCCCTCAACGCCGGAGCCGCCGCCCTCGTCCTGCTCGCCTGGAGCCCCGAGGACGAGGCACGCCGACTCCTGGAGGCCACCGAACTGCGCCGCTTCACCCCGGCCACCCTCACCGACGTAGACGCACTGGTCGAACGCCTGGGCAGGATCCGCCGCCTCGGCTACTCCGTCACCCGAGGCGAACTCGACCCCGACGTCGTGGGCATCGCCGCGCCGATCCGCAGCCAGGGCGAGCAGGTCGTGGCGGCGGTGAGCGTGGCCGCCCTCGCCTCCCGCCTGTACCCGGAGGCGGAGGCCGAGGTCGCCCAGCGGGTGCTGGCCGTGGCGGGCGAGATCAGCGAACGCCTGGCGCTGGCCGCCGCCTGACGCCGTATCCGCGCCACGGCAGACCCTAGGTGCGCCGGAGGAGTTCGGCTGCCCGTTCCGCGATGGCGATCACGTTGGCCTTGGTGTTCGCCGCCGGGATGGACGGCATCACCGAGGCGTCGGCGATACGGAGCCCGCCGATTCCGCGCACCCGCAGGTCCGGGTCTACGATGGCCAGGTTGTCGTCGGCGCATCCCCGTACTGGCGGTGCAGAACGGCGTCATCGACCACCGGGACGTCTTCCTCTCCGCCCGACAACAGGCGACGAACGCCTGGATCTGCCCGTGCGTGTCCAGAGTCCGCGCAGTCGGGGAACGGCGACGGGGCCGTACACGTCGAACTGCCCTGACCGGCCGCCGTCGCAGACCCGCACTTGTCCCGTCCTGTGCTCTCCTGTTCCAGTCTCAACGTCCCGCGCACGTCGACGCCGGGCCTTCGTGCAGGTACCAGACGGTGTCCAACTCGCGGCCGTCCGGCAGGGTGTGGCGGGCCGGGCCGGGGGCCGGGACGAAGCCCGCGCGTTCCAGGGCACGGCGGCACGCGACGTTCGCTGTCGCGGTGCCCGCCCGTACCGTCGGCAGACCGGCGTGGTCATGGGCGAACTCGGCTCCCGCCAGGAACAGTTCGGCGCCGAGGCCCTGGCCTCGATGGCCGGGGGCGAGAATGCCGCCGATCTCACCATTGTCGTGGTCGAGTTCGAGGTACCCGGCGTAGCGCCCGGTGTCACGGTGTACGCAGACCATGAACTCGGGCATCCCGGGGCTGGGTTCGAAGGGCTTGGCCAGCTCGGGGTTGGACTTGATGAACCAACGGGGGGTGGCGCCGGCGGGGCCCATGCGCAGCAGCGCCTGTCTGGTGTCGGTGTCCGGCACGACCTGGTCCATGTGGTTGCCCTGCCAGCGCTGGGCCTCGGGGTCCGCGCCCGTGGCGATGGCGGCCAACGCGTCGAGCCGGGTCACCGGGGTGTGGAGCAGCAGGTGCCGGGTGGCCAGGGCGTGCAGGCCGGGCGTACACGCGTCCGGGACCGGGAGGCCCGAGGTCGCCCGCCGACGCCGAAGGAACGACCGAACCATGGAACCTCCACACCGCCCGTCGCCCAGTCACCTGTACCCCACGGTACAAGGTGGCCGATTCCCTTGTGCCGCAGAGTATTTTCGGCATCCCGAAGTACGCAGAAGGGGGGACCTGAATTTCTCCGTCCCTGACAGGGCTGATGCATTCTCACGTAGTGAGATCGAGCATGGCGGTGGCGTACTCGGGATGGGACCTGTAGTGATCGATTGCGGCGGAGATGTTGGTCCAGCCGGCTTGCCGCATCAGACCGATGGCCAGGTTGCGCATGGTGGCCATGGCGCGCGGTGCGGTGCCGGTACGTATCCGCGAGGCGTCCTCACCGTAGGTCACGTCCCTGACATGGTGCAGGGCCTCAACTGACCAGTGGTTCTGGATCAGTTCGGCGAGCTGGGAAGGGTTGGCCTGGTCCGGGGTCAGGCTGGTGATGGCGTAGACGGTCTTCGTCTGGACCTTTCCGGTCTTGCGGTGGGTGCGGCGGCGCTTGATCTCGATGGCCTGGACGGCGTGGGGGAAGAGCAGGCCGGGTTGGACGGTGCAGACCTTCAGGCGGCGGACCTCGCGGCGGCCGCGGCCGGTGGCCGTGGTGCGGTTTTGTAGCGGGATCTCGTGCCAGGGCAGCGTCTTGAGTTGTTTGCGGAGCTTTTTCTGGTTGCCCTTGACGGCCAGGAGGTAGTGGCCCTGGGCTGCGATGACACGGCTAGGAGCGTGGGTCAGTAACCGGCAGCTGGCCGAGTGGCCGTGAGCGGTGGGATCAGTCGCGGTCGTCGGTCGCCGTCTGTGAGGCCGGGATGGGGTTCTGCCCGTCAGGTATGCGGCCTGGTCGGACCGTGACGGGGCCGGGCCCCGCTGATCAGCCGACCATGGCGGCGAGTCCGGCTGTTCCTGTGTGTCGGAAGATCTTGCGGAGGTTGTGGCAGGCGGCGAGCAGGCGCCACTCGCCGCGGGCGCCGTCTTCGCCGCGCAGGAGGAGCTGGCGGCCGTTCTGGCAGGTCATGATCTGGCCGAAGACGGGTTCGACGATGGCCTTGCGGCGGCTGTAGGCAGCCTTGCCAGGCTTGGTCCGCAGCTTGCGGGCCATCCGCTCCTTCAGCGTGGCGTTCGCTGGTATCCGTCCGCGCGGTGCGGGCGGGACCTGCTCGTCGTGTGCCAGGCGTCCGGTGGCCATGAACGAGTCGGTGTCGCAGACCAGTTGACGGTCCCTCGCGGCGTTGAGATTGGCCTCGGAGCAGTAGTCGGCGTCGACCAGCGCCTGCTGGGGGTGGCGGCCGGTGTTCCAGGCCGACTGGTCGAGCATGGTGGTGTAGTTCAGCGCATCCGAGGGGTTGGTCGTCACGTCGGCGGCGGTGATGACCTGGTGCTTCTCGTCCAAGACGGCCTGGGCGTTGTATGCCTGGATGTAGGCGCCGTCGCTGTTCTTCATGATCCGCGAGTCGGGGTCGGTGAAGTTGGCCTGCGCCTTGGGCTTGGGACGCGCCCTCGCAGCGGCCTTGCCCCCGACGTCGGTGACGGCCTGCTCGTCGCTGGTGCCGGCCCGCTCCTGGCGGCGGCGTTCCTTCTCCTCGGCGTGACGGCGTGCCTTGTCGGCGGCTTCGGCCTCGATCTGGGCGCGGGCGGCCTGCAGTTTGGCCAGGCGCTTCTCCCGGCGGTCCAGCTCGGCGGGCAGGTCGGTGTCCCTGCCGTCGACGCCGAACATCTGGTCCTCGGCTTCGTCGGCGGCCTGCGCGTCGGCCAGCAGCGCGTGGGCCTGGGCCTCCAGCGCGGCGATCTCGGCCTCGACGCGTTCCTCCTTGTCGACCAGGCGGCCGTAGCTCATCGCCTTGTGCTTGGAGGCGTTGGCCTCCAGTTTCGTGCCGTCCAGGGCGACGCGGCCCATCTTGACCATCCCGAGCTTCTGCGCAAGGCGCAGCGACTGGGTGAACAGGTCGGCGAGCGCGTCCAGGTGGCGGCGGCGGAACCGTGAGACCGAGCGGAAGTCCGGGGCCTGGTCGGCGGCCAGGAACCGGAACGCGACGTCGTCGGTGCACTTGCGCTCGATCGCCCGCGAGGAGCGGACGCCGGTGGTGTAGCCGTAGATCAGCAGCCGCAGCATCAGCCGGGGATCGTAGGGCGGGTAGCCGCGCTTTTCGGTGTAGTCCGCCAGCACCGGCGAGAGGTCGAGCACCTCGTCGACGGGCAGCCAGTCGTCCAGCGACGGAGGCAGCAGCAGGACCTGGTGCGGGTCGAAGACCCGAAATGTCTTGTCCACCGCCGCCGGACGGCCCCGAGGCAGTTTCTTCTCGGTCGGCTCGACCTCGAACAGTCCATCCCCACCACGCATATCGTGATCATCTCGCATGGAAGACCGCGAAGCGCCAGCGGGTCGCCGCCGGGCCCTCGCGCGTGGTCGTGGTGAGCATTATTGACGGAAGTCCAGCATGTAGAAGACCTTGTCGTAGCGGTGTTCGCCGACGGCGACGAAGTCGGGCAGACGGCCGTATTCGGTGAAGCCCAGCGACCGGTAGAGGTGCAGGGCATGGGTGTTGTCGCCACGGGCGTCCAGGGTGAGGACCTCGATACCCGCCTCCCGGGCGTCAGCGATCAAGGCGGCGGTCAGCGCCCGGCCGACGCCACGACCATGGGCAGCAGCATCTACCGCGATCTTCTCCAGGTCGGCATGTGGCCGATGGGTCGGTCGGGCGTAGCGGAGCCAGTACCCCAACCCGACAAGCCGACGGTTGAGGTAAGCGGCCCGCAGGGCCGCATCCCCGGCCTGCACCGCAGAGAAGACGTGGCCGAGAAGTTCCGCCACCTCATCCCGCGAGGGTGGTTCGACCCAACCCAGCGCGGCACCTCCACTGACGAGGTCCGCCAGGATCTGGTGGGACGACTCCGCAAACCGGACCTCCAGCTCCGGATCGGAAGTCAGCTTCATGGCGTCAAGGATGGCTGGCTCAGTGGTCACACCGCTGGTCATGGCCCGATTCATGACCCGCAGCCTAGGCCAGCCCAAGGCCCAGCCGACCCCGCGCTCACGCCTCGGCGGAAGCCAAGCCGTTACTGACCCGCGCTCCTAGCGTGGGCGCGCTGGGTGTGCAGGGCATCGGCGGTGACGACGACGCCGAGCAGGGGGGCGCCGGGTTCGTGAACGGGGTCGGTGGCGTATCGGCCGAGCCAGGCGCCGATGGCGTCGTCCAGGGCGTTGCCGTCCAGGCGGGCCAGTAGCCGCCCCAGGGTGGTGGTGTTCGGGGTGGTGGAGGTGAATCTGAGGCATTCGCGCAGCTCAGGACTGCTGTCGGTGGCGAATCGTGCAATGGCGGTCACCGACTTTGGCACCGCCGGGAACGGCAACGAGGCACAGCGCGAGCAGGGAGCCGATCCGGTAGCGGCGGCCGCGGACCCGGCGTGGATCCGGCACCTCGTCCAGTACCTGGGCCAATGTGTGCAGGTCAGCTGGCGAGCATGGAGGTCGACGTCCTCGCGGTGGCATGCGGGGACGTCGATCAGGGAAGATGGCACGCGAACGCGACCCCTGTTCATGATCTATGGCTTCGAGAACCTTGATCATCAGGGGTCGCGTCTCGTCATTTCCAGCCGGGCAAACCGACTGACTATCACCATTCCCGGGTGAATCACTCATCACGCCGACCGAGAACGCATCAGCCCTGGCGTGGAGCATAGTGGAGATCATCCCGGTTAACCGGAGGAGTCTTCCGTGGAGGGTGCCGGGGCAGCAGAGTTGCTACTGGGAGTCATAGTGGTGCTGGGCGCATCCGTGCAGTGGCTCACCGGAATGGGATTCGCGCTGGTCGCTGTACCCGCGCTCGTTTTAGTACTCGGGCCCGCCCAGGGCGTGGTGCTCGCGAATTGTGCGGCCGGCGTCATAAGCATCGTCGGACTTGCCACGGGCTGGAGACAGGTGAGGCTCGGCGCAATGATTCCCCTGGTCATCGCGTCCGCGTGCACCGTCCCGATGGGCTCCTGGGTGGCGGCCCGACTACCCGAACCCACACTGCTGGCTGGCGTCGGCATTCTGGTGACGGCCGCCGTGATATTTGTGATGCGAGGCTTGCGCATATCTGCCCTGAGCGGAACCAAGGGAGCAGTCACTGCCGGCGCGGTCGGCGGATTCATGAATTCTGCGGCCGGTGTGGGCGGGCCGCCGTATTCCTTGTATGCGGTGAACGCAGGCTGGCCGGTGCGAGAATTTGTTCCAAACGCACAATTTTATGGAATTACGGTTAATGTGTTCTCGGTTGCCGCGAACGGCGCGCCGCAGCTGAGCGGTACGGCGTGGACGGTGGCCACGGCCGCCCTGGCAACGGGCGCGCTCATCGGCAGGGCACTCGCGCCGAGGGTTCCTGAGCAGTGGATCCGGCGACTCATCTTCGCCCTGGCGCTTGTCGGCGGCCTTTCCGTCCTGATCAAGGGCCTATGGGGGATGCGATGAGGTCCGTCGCTCGATCTCACCACGTGAGAACGCATCAGCCCTGAGGTCGCGCCATGCCGAAAAGGCGGACGTGGCGAGTGGCCCGTATTCGGGCTGGCCCGGATGAACACGACGCAGTATCCGCGATTCGCTTCGGGAGGAACCCTCGACATCTCCAGGACGTCCGCGCTCGAGACCGACGACACGATGTCCCGCCCGCGCGAGCACTGCGGCGGCGGCACTTCCCATGACGCCGAGCCCTACGACGGCCACGTCATAACGCCGGGACATGGGTCTCCAACAGATGGATGGACAGCATTATTCTCCCCGGGAATCGCGGCACAGGAGGGATGGACGCAAGAGGAATCAAAGACCGGCATTCATGGCGTGAGGGGTGAGGAGCCTCACCGATCGCCGCTTCGCCTCAACGGGTACGAAGGTGCCTCGGCCTACAGCCGCGACATCGCTTTCTCGCCTCCGGATGCGGATGCACGCCTGCCTCAACTCCTGCCGTGCGATTGCGGTGTTGCCGGTTGAATTCGAGACCAAAATTCGCGATCAAGCTAGTAGGCCCTGCTGCGAGTGTCAACGACTGTTTCTGGCCTCACGGCTTGCCGGTGATATGCGAGGAGCGTCTTCGAAATTGAATCGGTGACGGCGCCTGGACGACACCGGGTGATGGTGCCCGGGCTCGGTCTCGTGGCCGGGCACGACGACCCCGGCCTCGCTCGCCGCGGTCGCGTGGTCCGCCGCGTCAACGGCAGGGCAGACGCGGGCAAAGGCACGGACAAGGATCGCCGCCTTCGCCGTGGACCTGCCTCCGAACGGCCGACTGGCCATGCGGTGTTCACCCGGAATCCGCAAGGCGGGGTCAGGGTGCCGACGTCGACAGCCGAACGGCTCGTCGGGGAGGGCACCATGGCCACACAGACAGGTACATCGGACACGACCTCGCAAGGGCTCAGTCGCCGACACACGCTGGGCCTGCTGGGCGCCGGCGCGGCGGTCACTCCTCTGCTGGGGGCGGGCACGGCGCAGGCCGCGCCGTCCCTGCACCTCACCGCGGACTCCTCCGGCGCACCTCCGGTCCAGGGGCTGCACCTGACCTTCGGGGCGGATCCGCGTACCCAGATGACGGTCTCGTGGATCACGGACCGGCCGGTGCGCAGACCCGTGGTGCGTTACGGCATCCCCGAGCACGGCCTCGGCTCCACCGCCGAGGCCCGGACCGTCACGTACGTGGACGGCACCTCCCAGCGGACCGTGTACGTGCACCATGCCGCACTGAACCGGCTCGCCCCGGACACCGACTACCTCTACCTCGCCACCCACGAAGGGGCCACGGCCGACAGCGGGACGTTCCGCACCGCCCCGCAGGGACGCCGGCCGTTCACCTTCACCAGCTTCGGCGACCAGTCCGCCCCGCAGGTGACCTGGGCCGCGAACGGCACGGTCGCGCTCGACGCGAACTCCACCCCCGCCACCAAGGACATCGTCACCGGCATCGAGCAGGTCGCCCCGCTGTTCCATCTCCTCAACGGCGACCTGTGCTACGCCAACCTCGACGTCGACCGGGTGCGCACCTGGAACAACTTCTTCACCAACAACACCCGTTCGGCGCGCTTCCGGCCCTGGATGCCGGCGGCCGGCAACCACGAGATCGAGAAGGCGAACGGTCCGCTCGGACTCGGCGCCTACCAGGCCTACTTCACCCTTCCCTCGACCGAGACGGACACCGAACTCGCGGGCCTGTGGTACGCGTTCACCGTCGGCTCGGTCCGGGTGATCGTGCTCCAGAACGACGACAACTGCCTCCAGGACGGCGGTGACGTCTACATCAGCGGCTACTCAGGCGGTCGCCAACTCGCCTTCCTGGAGCGTGAGCTGAGGAAGGCGCGCGGCTCCCGCGACATCGACTGGGTAGTCGTCGCCATGCACCAGGTCATGATCAGCTCCTCCGACGCCAACGGCGCCGACCTGGGTCTGCGCCAGAAGTACGGCCCTCTCTTCGACAGGTACGGGGTGGACCTCGTGCTGTGCGGTCACGAGCACAACTACGAGCGCTCCCTGGCCGTCCGCGGTGTCGTCACCGGCAGCGAGACGCTGACTCCGCAGCCGGTCTCGCAGGCCACCGACGCGATCGACACCCAGCTCGGCACCGTGCACATGATCCTCGGCGGCGGTGGTGTGTCGGGGACGACGAACCAGAACTTCTTCAAGGACGGCACCGCCAAGGTGATCACCGCGGTGTCCTCGTCCCCCGGCGCCAACGGCAAGCGCACCTCCACGTACACGAAGGAGGAGGCGGTCTGGGTGGGCGTCCGGGACATCGAACACCCCTACGGCTTCGCGGCGTTCACCGTCGACCCCGGCCGGCATCCCGGTGACACCACCCGTATGCACGTCAGCTACTACAACGTGAACAAGCCGCACGGGGAGCTGTCGGTCTTCGAGACGTTCACGCTGCACCGGAGGCGGTCGGACGGGGGCAACAGGTAGTCCCGTCCTGGTCGCCTCCCAGTCGTCTGCCGGGAATGAGCGTGCGCCATGATGGGCCGGCCCGGGCATTTCCCCACCTCACAAGGATGTTGCAGCCATGAGCCACGGTTACGCCTACGAGTACAAGGTCGTCACGTTCCGCGAGTCCCTGATCGGGGACGCGCTCGACAGCGACAAGCTGGAGAAGGTCCTCAACAAGCACGCGGAGGACGGCTGGGGGCTCAAGGCGATCACCTCGGCGGACGTCAAGGGCCGGATAGGCCCCGGGGCCGTGGAAGGTCTGCTCCTCACCTTCGAACGGCCCCGGGTCTAAGGGGGACCCCTGTCCGTCGGCCGCCCGGTCAGTGCAGCTTGTCGACGGCCGTGGTCGTGGTCTTCTTGAAGGCGGCCACGGGCGCGTCGTCGAAGTCGCCCATCTGTCCCCACTCGATCACGGTTACGGTCCTGTCGTCCCTGCCGACCGACAGCAGGGCGATGTCGTTGGCGCCCCAGGACGTCTCGGTGTGCAGGCCGCGCACACGGGCGCCCTCCTCGACCGGCAGCGTGCCGTAGTCCCGGCCCTCGGCCTCGACGTCGGGCGAGGACTTCTCGATGCGGTCGGCGCAGGTGCGGATCAGGTCGTCGTAGTGCTTCGCCAGGGCCTTGGCCTGGGCGGCCGTGCCTGTCACGACGGTCAGCTGAACAGCGCTGGTGTCGAGGTCCGTTCGGAACTCCCGGTGCCGGTAGTCGTAGTCGAGCACGCCCTCCGTGCTCACGCAGAAGCCGAGTGCCTCCGGGAACCCCTCGGTGACAGGACCGGCGGTCCAGGACGACGTCGGGTGCGGCGGCAGCTGGGACGCGGACAGGAACGTGGGCACGGCGGCCTTCGGCGCGGCACCTGCCGCCGGTGCCGTCAGGACCGTACCCGCCGCGAGGGCGGCGACGGCGAGTGCGGTGAGGGCGCTCGTGCGAATACGCATGGACATGGACATGGGTGTTCCCCCGTGGATGAGTGCGTGGACTTGGCTGCCCCGGCAAGGCCGGTTGGTCGGACCGGGCCTGGTCGGTGGGGCACCAAGAGCATCGGCGGTCCCGGCGGCCGGGCGCAACAGCCGACGGCCGATTGACCACGGTGGAACCATCCCATCCCCGCTGACGTGCGGGTATGTGGGGTGCCTGGGATGCCGTTCCGGCCCGCGTGGGCCCGCGTGGGCCTGCATGGGGCCGCGTCGGGCTGTACGAGGACAAGAGACCTGTGTCGGTACAGGACGACGGCATTCACGTCAGGGTGATGCGGTCGACCAGCCCCTCGACGCGCGGTGGTGGCCATCCGGTACTTCGCCAGTACGCCGAGCGGTGTTTTTCAGCCATGTCCCTTTGGCGTCGCGGCGCGGAAAGGTACTTCCGCACAGGGGCATGCACCTGACATCTTGCATCGACCACTCGTTTCGTACGGCCCGGCCGGTGCCCTCGGCACGGTCGGGCTGTCTCCGGAGGACGCTTTGATACCCCACATATCCAGCCGCCCCAGACGCACGCTGGTGCTGGCGGCCACGCTCGGCGCCGCCCTCGCGTTCGGCGCCCCGGGCGCCCTCGCGGGCAGGCTCCCCGTCGTCCCCTCCACCGCGCCGGCCGCCAAGGCCCTCGCTCCGGCCGCCGTGCCGGCTTCCCAGAGCGCGAGCGCGGCCTGGGTGGCCGGCACGCGTGCCTACCTCGTGATCACCGCCCCCGGTGACAGCTCGGCGGTCCGTTCCGCGATCGCGGCCAACGGCGGCAGTGTCTTCTCGAACTTCGACGCCATCGGCGTGATCGTCGCCCACTCGGCGTCCAGCGGGTTCGCCGCCACCATGCGCGGTGTCTCCGGCGTGCAGAAGGTCGGCGCCACGCGCACCTCGGACGTCCCGGCCGACGCCTACAACCCTGCGCTCCCGGCCAATCCGTCCCAGGCCACGACCCCGGCCGGAGAACCGGTCCGCGCCGACATGAGCCAGATCAAGGCCGACCAGGCCTGGGCCGTGAACCCGGGCTCCGCCTCCGTCAAGGTCGGCATCCTTGACACCGGTGTCGACGACCAGCACCAGGACCTGGCGCCCAACTTCGACGCGGCCGACTCGGTCTCCTGCGCCTACGGCAAGCCCGACACCCGTGCCGGCGCCTGGCGGGACGTCGACACGCACGGCACCCATGTGGCGGGCACCGTCGCCGCGGCCAAGAACGGCAAGGGCGTCGTCGGCGTGGCCCCCGGAGTGAAGATCGCCGCGGTCCGGGTCGCCGAGCCGGGCAACGCCTTCTTCTTCGCCGAGAACACCATCTGCGGCTTCGTCTGGGCCGGTGACCACGGCTTCCAGGTCACCAACAACAGCTATTACACGGACCCGTGGCAGTTCAACTGCCCGGACAACATCGACCAGGCCGCCATCATCGAGGGCGTCACGCGCGCCCAGGAGTACGCCGAGAGCAAGGGCTCACTCCAGATCGCCGCCGCGGGCAACGAGAACTACGACCTCGCCCACAAGACGACCGACTCCGCGAGCCCGAACGACTCGACGCCGGTCACCCGCACCATCACCAACGCCTGCCTCGACATCCCGACCGAACTGCCGGGCGTAGTCACGGTCGCGGCCAACGGCACGGGCGTCACCAAGGCCTCGTTCTCCAACTTCGGGCAGGGCGTCATCGACGTCGCGGCGCCCGGCAGCAGCGTGTACTCCACCGTCCCCGGCGGCGGCTACGGCAGCAAGAGCGGCACGTCGATGGCCACCCCGCACGTGGTCGGCGTGGCGGCACTCATCGCCAGCGCGAACCCGGGCATCACCCCGGCGCAGATCCGCGCCAAGCTGGCCACGCAGGCCAACGACATCGCCTGCCCCTCGGACAGCCGCTGCACGGGTACGACGGCCAGCAACGCGTTCTTCGGCGAGGGACAGGTCGACGCCCTCAAGGCCGTCGGGACGACCCCGCCGCCCGGCGCGTACTTCGAGAACCTCGCGGACTTCGCCGTCAACGACAACGCGACCGTGGAGAGCCCGATCGCCGTCACCGGCGTGACCGGCAACGCCCCGGCCACCCTCAAGGTGGGCGTGGACATCAAGCACACCTACATCGGTGACCTGAAGGTCGACCTGGTGGCCCCGGACGGCACCGTCTACACGCTGCACAACCACACCGGCGGCAGCGCCGACAACATCGCCCAGACGTACACCGTGAACGCCTCCTCGGAGGTCGCGAACGGCACCTGGAAGCTGCGCGTCAACGACAACGCCGCCTCCGACACGGGCAAGATCGACGCCTGGAACCTGACCTTCTAGCGAAGGGCGCGGCAACGCCCGCGTACAGCACGCACTGAGCCGGCGCGACGACGCGCCGCACGCCTGCGGCCCGCGTCCGCTCACCGAAGATGCGGGCCGCAAGGCGGTAGCTCTCCTCGAAGCCCGGGCCCGTGCCGAGGGCGTGCACTGCAACATCTTCCTCATGTCCCGGGTCCGGGAGGAGTCGCTGCGACATGGCGTACGTGAGGATGTGCCGCGCGGACCGGTCGGCGCCGGGGGAGTGATCACCTCGGCCGGCGTGGTCCTCGCCGCGACCGTCGCCGCCCTCGGGGTTGTTCCAAGGCGTTCCCGGGGGACGGCGACCGACGGGTCAGCGGGAACCGACGCCGTCCAGCTCCTCACCCGTGTTCAGCCGCGCCCGTACGACCACGCGCGGCTCCCGGGGCGCCGGCACCGCCAGTGTCCGCGCCCCCTTGACGGCCGACACGCCCCCGCTCACCGAGAGCCTGACCACGGCACGGCTGCCCGCGGCCAGCACGAACCAGCGGTTCTTCGGCGAACGCCAGCCCCGAGCGGCCACGACGTGCTGGCCGAACCGGCTGCACGCGGCGGTCTCCTGCGCCCGGGCGACCGCGCGGGCCGGTGCGTCGGCCGCGTCCCGGCTCGTCCGGAACGACACCGTCACGTCCCCCGACCCCCGCCAACCGTCCGCGCGGGCACAACTCCACACGGCACGCCCGCCACCGTCCGGCAGCTGCTGCTCGGCGAAGTCCCATACGTTGACGGCCCGCACACCGGTGCTCCCCGCCGATTCCAGGGAACAGGCCTGGTGGGCCCAGGCCAGCAGCGCCGCCGTACCGGTGGCCTCCCGGGGCTGCCGGGCGGGAGGCGTCCCGCGCCTCGGCAGCGGGGTGTAGGTCAGATGCGCCGGGGACAGGTCCCCCAGCCCGGCGAGCAGGAAGGCGTGCCGTTCGGCGATCCGCTCGGAGGACCGCAGTTGCAGCACCGGACGGCTGCCGCAGCGGTCCGCCGCCGGAACGACCGGCACCGGATCGGTGACACCGTCCGCCGTCACTCGCAACGGCCGGCCGAGCACCTCGGGCCGCGTCAGGTCCCGGGTCTGCGCCTCGGCGACCCACGGAGCCAGCACATAGCGCGCGTGGCCGTCCTCCGCGCCCAGCGTGACGGCCGCCGCCGTCGTCACGTCCGCGTCGTCGACCCGGGCGAGACTCAGCTCCGGTGCCCGCCCCGAGGGACCGGGCTCCCTGTAGCGGGCGAGGCGTTGACCGTCGTACAGCAGCACCACGGCACGGCCGTCGACGTCGCCCGCGTACAGCAACTGCGGCGCGGACACCGGCGGGTCTGCGGTCGTGGCGGCGGCGAGGGCTACCCGTGTCCCGGCGGGCCTGTGCGTCCACGACGTCAGGGCGCGGCCCAGCAGGGCTTCGTCACGCACCAGGGAGCCCCGGGCGGGCCACGCGGTGAAGTCGACGCGCGAGGTGTTGTCCCACAGCCCGGCCGGCGCCCGTACCAGGTCCGCCGTCGCGGGCCCGGCACCCCCGGCCGCCACCGGCACGGACCGGTCCGCCGGGGGAGCCGCACCACCGGCGGCGGTCGCCACCAGCACCCCCGCGGTCACCACGGCGACGGCCGCCACCCCCAGGCCCAGCCGGGCCCGCCTTCGACGGCCCACCAGATCGGTGGGGCCCGCCTGGAGGGCACAGGCGTCGAACTCCTGCGCCACCAGCAGCGCGGCGGCCGACTCCCCGAGACCCGCCTCCACCGACCGCGCGGCACGCAGCGCGTCGGCCGGGTCGGCAGCACCGGCGTCCTTGAGCAGGTCGTGCACGGCGGCATCGGGCAGCGCGTGCGCCACGCACAGGACGAACGCGGCACGCCCGGCGGCCGACACCTCCGACAGCCGCTGCGCCAGGGCGAGTTCCGCGGCCCCGCCCGAACGCGGGAACAGCCGCAGCCCCACGACGAAGGGGAGCCGGGGCCACGGATACGGACGGTGCCCGTACGCCAGAGCGCCCCGCAACACCGCCACCCACAACGACCGTTCGACCGGGCCGGTCCGCGCGCCGGACAAGGCGCCTTGTACCAAGGAGTGCGCCAGCAGCACTCGGCGATGCCGGCCGAGCGACGCGGGAAGAACGAGATGGGCCAGACGTACGAGGTCCCCGTACTGCTCCAGGAGGACCGACTCGGCGTCCAGTACGCGGAGCCTGGCGTCCTCGGCGCTGCGCCGGAACGGGCGAAGGTGCATGAACGGGATCCTTTCCGGGCGGGGCGTGTGACCTTTCGTTGCGTCAAACGAGTGAATCCCGCGCCGGTCACCGGTCGCCGCCGCCCGGAGTGCAGGTGGACGCTCCCGTCCACGCCGCCTACAACCAGTGGACCCAGTTCGAGGAGTTCCCGAGGTTCATGGAGGGTGTCGAGGAGGTACGGCAGCTCGACGACCGGCACAACCACTGGAGGACCAAGATCGGCGGGGTGTGGCGCGAGTTCGACACCGAGCAGCGTGGCTCGGTCCGGTTCGAGCGACTCGACGACACGCACACCCGCGTGGAGCTGACGATGGACGTCGAGCCCAGCGGTATGGCCGAGAGGGGCGCGGACGCATCCGCCCCGGCGAGGCGGGCGATGTTTGGTGTGGCCGCTCGGGGTCACGCGGTCTGTGGGCCTCGGACGGGTCGGCGGTGGCGACGTCGGTCCGTCGGGCCGAGTCCGGCGCGTGGCGCGTTCCGGTGTGTGCCCGTCCCGCGCGATGGCGGTGAGACCCGTCGACAGGCGACAGGTGACAGGAGAAATGTCATGACAGAGATCCGCCCGGCCACCACGACCGACTCGGGCGCTCCGGTGGAGAGCGACGAGCACTCGCTGACCGTCGGTCCCGGAGGGCCGGTCCTGCTGCAGGACGCCTATCTGATCGAGCAGATGGCGCAGTTCAACCGGGAGCGGATTCCCGAGCGCCAGCCGCATGCGAAGGGCAGCGGCGCCTTCGGGAACTTCGAGGTGACCCACGACGTGAGCGCCTACACCAGGGCGGCCGTGTTCCAGCCGGGTACGCGCACCGACCTGGTCGTCCGGTTCTCGACCGTGGCGGGGGAGCGCGGCAGCCCGGACACCTGGCGGGACCCGCGCGGTTTCGCGGTGAAGCTCTACACCAGCGAAGGCAATTACGACATGGTCGGCAACAACACGCCGGTCTTCTTCATCAAGGATCCGATGAAATTCCAGCATTTCATCCGGTCCCAGAAACGCCGCGCGGACAACAACCTTCGCGACCACGACATGCAGTGGGACTTCTGGACGCTCTCCCCGGAATCCGCCCACCAGGTCACCTGGCTGATGGGCGACCGTGGAATTCCGCGGACGTGGCGTCATATGAACGGCTACTCGTCGCACACGTACATGTGGATCAATGCCGACGGTGAGCGGTTCTGGGTGAAATACCATTTCAGGACCGACCAGGGCATCGAGTTCTTCACCCAGCACGAGGCCGACCAGATGGCCGCCGTCGACACGGACTACCACACGCGTGATCTCTTCGAGCACATCCGTGACGGGGAGTGGCCCAGCTGGACCCTCCATGTGCAGGTCATGCCGTACCAGGACGCCGCGGGCTATCGGTTCAACCCGTTCGACCTGACCAAGGTGTGGCCGCACGGTGACTACCCGCTCATCCCGGTCGGCCGTATGACGCTCGACCGCAACCCGACGGACAACCACGCCGAGATCGAGCAGGCGGCCTTCCAGCCGAACAACCTCGTCCCCGGCATCGGGCCGAGCCCGGACCGGATGCTGCTGGCCCGCCTGTTCTCGTACGGGGACGCGCACCGCCACCGGATCGGCGCCAACTACCAGCAGCTTCCCGTCAACGCGCCCGTCGTCGACGTCCACACGTACTCCAAGGACGGCGCGATGGCCTACCGGAAGGCCACGGACCCCGTCTACGCGCCGAATTCCAAGGGCGGTCCGGCCGCCGACACGGCCCGCTACGGGACCCCGCCCGGCTGGGCGGCGGACGGTGAGATCACTCGTACGGCATACGTGTCCCACCCGGAGGACGACGACTGGGGGCAGCCGGGCACGCTGATCCGTGAGGTCATGGACGACGCGGCCCGTGACCGCCTGGTCGACAACGTCGTCGGCCACCTCCTCAACGGGGTGAGCGAGCCCGTCCTCGAACGCGCCTTCGCCTACTGGTCGAGGATCGACGAATCGACCGGCAAACGCATCGCCGACGGCGTACGGGCGAAGTCCCAGGAGAAGGACCCGAAGGCGACGGACCAGGGCAACCCCGCACGCCGCTCCATGCAGCACAAGGCATAGCTGCCGCAGCGCTGCCCGAAACCCGAGAGAGGGGAACCCCATGAACACCCCCGGTGACGACGACACACCTCCGGTCGACGAGAAGACGCGTGAACGGTCCGCGGAGGAGCGGAGCGTCGTCGCACCCACACCGCGAGACGTCCGGGAGAAGGCCGAGAACGACAGCGAGCCCGATGACGCGCCTGACGACGGGTCCGAGGAGGAGCCCGAGAAGGAGGCCGATCCGCGGCTCACGACGAGGCGCTGACCGCGTACCAGGTCAGGCGCACGACGTCAGGCGTACCGGAACAGGAGAGCAGGAAGGCAGATGGACACGTCGTGCCCGGCCGGGGTCACGGGAGGCTGCCCTTCTCGCACACCTGTCGGGCGACCTCACGGAGCTTGACGTTGGTCAGCTGCGATGAGCGGCGCAGCATGTCGAACGCCTGCTTCTCGGTGACGCGGTGGCGGCCCATCATGATGCCCATGGCCTCGCCGATGACATGGCGGGTGGTGACGGCCTGTTCCAGTTGGGCGTGGGTGCGGGCGCTGGAGAAGGCGACCGCGGCGTGCGAGGCCAGCAGCCAGCCGACCAGCTCGCTGGTCTCGGTGAACGCGCCTGGCTCGCGGGAGTAGAGGTTCAGCGCGCCCAGGTCCTCGTCGTCGGTGAACAGCAGGAAGCCCATCATGCTGCCCACTCCGAGCGCACGGGCCTGCGGGGCGTACACGGGCCAGCGCCGCTGCTCGGCGGTGAGGTCGTGGATACGGAAGACCCGCTCGCCCTGCGCGGCGCGGGCGGCGTCGAAGCACGGCCCTTCACGCAGCCGGTACTGCAGCAGGTCGCTGTCGACGACCAGTTGGTCGGTGGGGGCGAGGGTCTCCGTCGTCGCGTCGTGCTGTACGAGGATGCCGGCCGCGTCGCAGCCGTCCACCAGTTCGGTGGCCGACGCGGTGATCCGTTCCAGCGTGGCGTCCACCGACTCCTGTGCCAGAAGGTCCCGTGCCATCGCTGCCATCTGCTGCGCGAACCGGCCCCAGTCCACCGCGTCCTCCTGTGTCGACGTCGCCTGGACACACCGTCTACCCAGCTTTTCACGCAAGCTGCACAAGGGCGTCGCGAGCGCTCACGTGAACAGGGCTGTGATCAGGGCGATGTCGTCGTCTTTGTCGCGTCCGAAGCGGGCGAGCAGCAGATCGCACAGTTCCTCAAGGTCTTCCGGGCCGTCGGCCACGGCGTCCCGGAACTCGTCGAGGGAGGTGTCGAGATGGGTCGTACGTACCTCGACGAGTCCGTCCGTGACCATGAGCAGGCGGGTGCCGGGCGGGGCGGGCAGGACGGTCGGCGGCGGGTGGGGGAGGCCCAGGCCCAGGAGCGGACCGTGCGGGTGGTGGAACCGTGGCCCGTCCCGTGGGTCGATCACCAGCGGGGGGATGTGGCCGGCGTTGGCGATGTGCAGTTGGCGGTTGCCCGGGGTGACGAGGGCGAGGCAGAGGGTCACGGTGAGGCCGGGCTGGGACTGGCCCAGCAGCGTTTCCAGGCGCTGCAGGATGTGGTGCGGAGGGTGGCCCTCGATGGCGTAGGCACGCAGGGCGTGGCGTACTTCGCCCATGACGGTCGCGGCGGTCAGCGAGTGGCCGACGACGTCTCCGATGGCCAGGAGGAGACCGTTCACTGTCTGGACCGCTTCGTAGAAGTCGCCGCCGATCTCCGCGTGTTCGGAGGCGGGCAGATAGCGGAAGCCCAGTTCGATGCCGGGGACGGTCGGCAACTCCTTGGGGAGGAAGGAGCGTTGGAGGGCCAGGCCCAGGGCGTGTTCCTCGTTGTAGGTCCGCAGGGCTTCGAGGGCCAGGGCACTGGTGTTGGCCAGCTGCTGGAAGAGCCGCTCGTCGTCGGCGTCGCGCAGGGCGGTCGCGGGGACGGCCAGGCAGACGGGCGGACGCCCGCGCTTGGTGCGGGAGGCGGCCAGGGCGATCTCTCCGTGGAGGTGGTCGCCCGGCAGCAGGGCTCGCCACCGGCTGTGCGGGACACGGACGACCCTGGCTCCGGTGTCCTGGTTCAGACCGTGCGCCGCGAGCCGGTCCAGGAGGCCCGGATGCGCGGGACTGATCTGTACGGTGGCGCGCGGACCGTCGCTCATGCTGTGGACGGCCTGCCCCTGCGGCGAGAGGAACACCGCGCCGGCCGGACTGCCCAGGACGGTCGCCGCACCGCCGGTGGCCGCCGACGCGAAGGAGCGGAAGCCGATCGCGCTGTAGACGTCCAGCGTCGCCTCGTTCAGCGCGATGAGGCGCTGCGCGAGCTTCTCGGCCCGCCCGCGGGCCCTGGAGTAGCGCAGGGTGGCGCTGACGGTGGCGAGGAGTTCGCCGGGGTCGATGGGCTGGTCGAGGTAGGCGTCCGCGCCGCGTCTCAGCCCTTCGGCGTGATCGTCGGGGCTGATCGCGGCGGCGGAGATCTGGATGATCGGCAGATGGGCCGTGCGTGGATCTGCCTTGAGGCGTTCGCTGATCTCGAAGCCGCTCATGTCGGGCAGCCGGACGTCGATGATTGCGAGATCCGGGAGCGCGTCGACCTCGGCGGAGTCCAGCCGGGTGAGCCCCTGTTCACCGGTGGCGGCGCCGATGACCGTGTGCCCCGCGCGCCGGAGCCAGCTGGTGAGGACGTAGCGGTTCGTCTCGCTGTCGTCGATGACCAGGACGGTCGCGGGCGAGAGATCCTGGACGCTATCGGGCATGACCTGACCCTTCGATGTCCGGTTCCTTCAGGGGCCGGAGGCCGAGGTCCGGCAGCCGTACCCGCACCCGGGTGCCGACGCCCACGGTGCTGGTGAGGGTGAGGGAGCCGCCGAGCAGCTCGGCGAGTGTGCGGGCGTAGGGCAGGCCCAGGCCGGTGCCCGGCCGCCCGTTCTGGTGCGGGCCGCGGACCTGGTAGAACGCCTCGAAGACGCGGCCGAGTTCGTCGGGTGGGATCCCGATTCCCGTGTCGGTGACAGTGAACAGCACTGCGTGGGGCGACGGTTCGGGGTCGACGGCGATGTCCAGGCGCACCTCGCCCCGCTCGGTGAACTTCAGGGCGTTGGACAGGAGATTGCGCAGGATGCGGACCAGCAGTGTCTCGTCGGTCACCAGTGTCGGCTGCTGTTCGAGGCCGGGGGTGACGAGGGTGACCCGGTCGTGGTCGTAGCCGCTCCGCAGCAGGCCGCCGAGGTGGGCGACGAGCAGTCGTAGATCCACGGGCCGGGGATGGATGTCGAGGTGACCGGCTTCGGCCTTGGCGACGTCCAGCAGGTCGTTCACGAGTGACAGCAGTGTGTGGCCGGAGGACGCGACGAGGTTGATCTGTTCCCGCTGCTCCTCGGTGAGCGGCGGCGAACTGGGCGCCAGCAGCAGGGTGGAGAGCGCGACCACCGAGTTGACCGGAGTGCGCAGCTCGTGGCTGACATTGGTCCAGAACCTGGTCTTGGCCTCGCCGGCCTCCTGCAACTGGTGTCGTTTGTCCTCCAGTTCCGAGTGCAGTGCCAGCACGCCGCTGTTGGTGGTCTCCAGTTCCTGGGTCAACTCGGAGTAGAGGGCGAGGACTCCGCGATTGGTCTCCTCCAACTCCTCGTTCACCCGACGGAGTTCCTCCCGCTGGGCGCGGGTCTCCTCCAACGTGGCGATCAGATCCTGTGTCCGGGCCCGGAGATCGTCCGCCTCGGTCGACGGAGTCCCGTCCCTCAGCGCCTCCGCGAGGCGGGTGCGCCGTTCGGCCGCGCCGGCCCCGTCCGAGGGCAGCGGCTGGGTGATGACGACACGGTTGGCCCCTGAGTCCGCCTGGTGCCTGACCTGTACGAGCTTCCTGGCCAGGTCGACTGTCTCCGGGGCGGGCGGGGGCCCCACGCTCCAGTCGAAGGTGACGACGAGGGATGCCGGCCGATCAGTCGTGTCCAGGTCGAAGGAGACCCGCAGATCGAGAGAACCGAGCCGTTCCCGGCCCAGTTCGCTCAGCGCCGTCGCCAGTCTGACCTGGTCCTGGTGGTCCAACGCCAGCGCGGCGGCGGCCTGTTGTGCGCGGCGGCGCAGGCCGAACACGTCCTGGGCGGAGGAGAGACCGAAGGACGTCACCGGAACGGGCGGACGGTCCGCGTACGACGGGCCGCCGCGTGGACCCGGTGCGCGAGCCTCGGCCGCTGTGCTCCCTCGCCCGTCCTCGGTCACCAGGCCCCCTTGACCACGACCACGCCGGCGTCGTCCCGTCGTACACCCGCCTCGCGCAGCAGATGGCCCGCGACGACGAGCGGCGAGTGGTGCAGCAGACCGGGGAGAGCCGTGTGGTCCCACCGTTCGGTCAGTCCGTCCGAGTGCATCACCAAGGCACCGTGAACGGGGAGGGGTTCCTCGAACGTCCGCAGTCGCCTCATGTGCGAGCCGACGATTCCGGGGGCCGAGAGCAGGGCGCGGCGCCCGTCGTCGGCGAGGAGGAAACCGCTGACGTTGCCGATGCCGCAGTACAGCACCCGCCCCGCGTCGGGCTCGATCCGCGCCACGGCGACCGCCCCGCCCCGGGTACCCCGCAGCGAGGGGTGAACGGCGTTGAGGACGCCCTCCGGACTGAGATCGCGCGTCTCGTGGAACGCCTTGACCGCCGCCTGGCTGGCGCGGGCCGCGAGAGGACCGTGACCCAGACCGTCGCACAGCATGAGCAGGACCACCGGGCGCGCGCCCTCGACCGTGAGGGTGCGTACGGCCCACGCGTCCCCGCACACGCTCTCGCCGCTGATGGGCCTCGTCACGCCGTCCACGGGGGAGGCACCCGGCACGGGGACGGCCGCTCTGCCGTCCCCGGTGCGTGGCCAGAACTGCGCGGTCATGACCGTGCCGCGGCCCGGTACGGAGTGCAGGTCGAAATGGTCGGCGAGCCGGGAGACCGCGCCGAGCCCGATCCCCAGGGTGCCGGCGCTCGACGTTCCGTCGCTGAGGGCGGCGGACACGTCGGTCATCCCGGGGCCCGAGTCGACGGTGACGAACTCCACCCCTGCCGCGCCGTCGGAGCGGACCGCGCGCAGCAGCAACGCCCCGTCCTCGGCGTGCCGTTGTACGTTCGTGGCGGCCTCGGTGACGGCCAGGGCCACCTCCGCCGAGCGGTGCTCGCCCAGACCGAGGCGCCGGGCCAGCGTGGCCGCCGCGCCCCGTGCGGCCGACGCCAGCGACGCACCGTCGCGGAACCATGCCACGTCCTCGACGTGCACGACGGTCGTGGTGTTCACCGTGCCCACTTCACGATGGTCACGGCCGTTCCCTCGCCCGGTACGGTGCTGAGTTCGAAGTCGTCGACGAGGCGTCGGGCCCCGCTCAGGCCCAGGCCCAGGCCGCTGCCCGATGTCCAGCCGTCCGTCATCGCCTGTCCGACGTCGGAGATGCCCGGGCCCGAGTCCTCGAAGACGGCGGCCACACCGCGTCTGCCGTTCGCCTCGACCAGGCCGGCCCTGACCGTGCCACCGCCGCCGTAGATCAGTGCGTTCCGGGCGAGTTCGCTCGCCGCTGTGATCAGTTTCGTCTGGTCGACCAGGGACAGGCCGCACCGCTGGGCGAGTACCCGGATGACCTGACGGACGTGGACGAGATCGCCGCTGCGCGCGACGGGATGGACCCGGGGCTCTTCGTCGACCGTCCAGGGCGCGGTCACTGCGGGGCCGAACTGGTGGGCCGGCTCAGTTTCGCCAGCCCCTTCTCCAGATCGAGGGCGGTGCTGACGCCGCCGAGCGAGAGGCCCAGTTCGACCAGGGTGATGGCCACCGCCGGGCGCATGCCGACGACCACGGTCCTTGCGTCGAGCATGCGGGAGATGGCGGCGATCGTCGCAAGCATGCGTCCCACGAAGGAGTCGACGATCTCCAGGGCGCTGATGTCGATGATGACGCCCTGGGCGGACCTGGCCACGATCTGGTCGGCCAGGTCTTCCTGGAGGTTGAGGACGGTCTGGTCCTCCAGGTCGGTCTGGACGGACACCAGCAGGGTGTCGCCGATCCGCAGGATCGGAATGCGCTCGCTCATCGCCGCGTACCGGTGTGCGCGACCATGTCCACGCCGGACCTGCGCAGGGCCAGTTTGAGGGCGTCGGCCAGGCTCGCCTTCGTGACGATGCCGTCGAACTCGATGCCCAGCGCGACGATGGTCTGGGCGATCTGCGGACTGATGCCGGACACGGTGCACTCGGCGCCCATCAGCCGGGCGGCGACGATGGTCTTGAGCAGATGCTGGGCGACCTGGGTGTCCACGGCCGGAACGCCCGTGATGTCGATGATGGCCTGCTCCGAGCCGGTGTCCACGAGGGCCTGCAACAGCTTCTCCATCACGACCTGGGTCCGCGCCGAGTCGAGTGTGCCGACCAGCGGTACGGCGATGACCCCGTCCCACAACCGGACGACAGGCGTGGACAGTTCGAGGAGCTGCTCCGCCTGCGCGGTGATGAGTTCGTCGCGTGTCCGCGTGTAGGTCTCGATGGTGAAGAGCCCCAGCCCGTCCAGGATCCGGGCGAGCCGCAGATAGGCGGGGATCTCGTCGGCGGAGCCGTTCTCCAGCATGGGTTCGAGGACCCGTTTCAGCGCGAAGACGCTGATGGCGGTCTCACTCGGCGAGAACCCCTGACGGGCCCGGTTGCGGGACAACTCGGCCAGCAGGGCGCGGACTTCGGACATCTCCTCCGAGTGGACGTCGACGGCGCCCTGGCGCAGGGCCTGGACCAGGGCCTCGTACAGTTCCCGCAGTTCCCGGTCGAGTTCCGCGGAGCCCACCCGGCTCCCCAGCGACCCCGCGACCTCCGCGACCCACATGGCGGCCAGATCCCGGTCGCCGTTCGACAGGAGCCCCATCAGGTCCGCAGCGTTGTCTCGCTTCACCATTCGGATACTCCTTCGATATTCGTAAATGTGTGCCACTGCTGGCGTCCGCAGGCTACGGCACGGGGTGGGGCGAGGGTGTGGACGCGGACAAGCGTGTTGACGCCGTTGAGTGCGGGCCCGGACCCCACGGGGAGCTGGGCTCGGACAATCGGGGGATACGGGAGTACTACGGGTAATGCGGGTGAGAGGAACATGAGCCGCCCCGGACCGGGTATCCGCCGACAGACGACGGAAACGAAGGTGACACGGCGTGAAGTCTGTCGATGGTGATGCCCAGGGGGAGCCGGACAGCCGTCCGGCAGCCGTCATCATCGCTCTGGACGGCGACGACGACGGGGACAGCGACGGCGACGGAACCTGCATCGCCCGAGCCCGCCACCTGATGGCGGACTTCCTCGGCCGGGCCCGGGCCGATCACGGCATGGCCGTCTCCACGCGGGCCGTCGGCCTCGCCCAGCTGGTCGTGAGCGAGTTGGTCACCAACGCCCACAAGTACGCTCCCGGGCCACTGCGGATGGAGCTGCGCATCGTGGACGACGCGGTGGAGGTGACCGTACGGGACGGAGTCCGGGTGCTGCCCGTGGCCCGCCCGGTCGAGCCGGGAAGGGTCGGCCAGCACGGGCTGGAGATCGTCATGGCCGTCGTCCAGGCGTTCCAGGTCCGGCTGGAACCGGCGGGCAAGAGTGTGACCGCCCGGATCGCCCTGACGGACGGCTCGGTCGGCCCTCGGTGAGACGCCCGGACTCACCCGGGCAGGCCCTGATTCTCGTTCTTCTGCTGGTCCTGATTCTTTTCGGTGCGGGTTTCGCACTGAAAATCCTGTGGTGGGTTGCCATTGCCGTTCTGGTGTTGTGGCTGATCGGATTCGTCGCCCGTCCGAAGGGCGGGAGCGGACGCAGGTATCGCTGGTAGCTGACCTGCGTCAATGCGTTTCAAGAAAGAATGATGGATCCGATGTGAGTGAGACCAAGGACGTTGGGCACTCGCAGACGGGACGGTCACTGAGACCGTCGCACAGGACGTACGGAAAAAGGAGGAACGGCGGAAATCCCTGCCGTTCTCCGTTTACCGGAGGAGTTGTTTTCGGGTGACCGAGAATATGTGGAATTACGGTTCGACGGCCGGCCGTCAGTCGGGCGTGGACCTCGTCGGCTTCAAGGTGGAGGCCACGGACGGCGGTATCGGCAAGGTCGACAAGCACTCCGACGAGGCCGGCGCCGCCTACCTGGTGGTGGACACCGGTGTGTGGATCTTCGGCAAGGAGGTGCTGCTCCCGGCGAGCACGGTCATCGGCATCGACCCGCAGGAGCGGAAGGTCTTCGTCGGCCGCACCAAGCAGGAGATCAAGGACGCTCCGGAGTTCGACCGAGAGAAGCACCTCGGCAACCAGGGCTACCACGACGAACTGGGCACCTACTACGGCAAGGGCCACCCCCTCGCCTGACCCACCGCCCACTCCGGGCACCGCGGCCCCGGGACTTCCAAGGAGTCCCGGGGCTCGCGCGCGCTCGAACCAAGTGGTCTTCCTGGTCCTGGTGTTGAGGGTTTCGGTGCGCTGGCCGGAGGTCCGGTCTTCGTGGGCAAGGTTCCTGAACTCCCGTCGGGATGCGGGCGGGGACGAGCCGGAACTGGGCGTAGGTGACGATCAGCAGCCGGTCCGGGGTGCCGAAAGCTGCAAGGTCTCCACCGGTGGCCGCGACGACGAGCCCTTGGCCCTTGCGGGTCAGGGCACGCTCCAAGGCCGGGAAGATCTTCAGGAGTTGTTCGCGCAGCCGGTTGATGGACGGCCAGGCCGGTGAGGTAGATCAACGGAGGGAGCGGACAGCCATCGCGGCCGGCACCGGCAGCAACTCGCTCGCCACGCCGGCCTCCTCCGCGAGTTCGCGGGCCGCAGCTGTCCGAGGCGTTTCGCCCGGCTCGACCTTGCCACCAGGAGGTACCCATCCGCGCACGCGGTGCCGCCCGAGCAGCGAAGCAAGGTGCGCATCGGTGACCGCCGCTTCCACGGTCACCTGGTCAATCACCCGGCCCACGACGATGACCATCGCCAAGCGATGCCTCAACGGCCCCGTCCGGACGTGCTTGTTGGCTTAGCACCACCTTCGCCGTTGACTGCCTCGGGCTGTACCGAGTGGACCCCGCTGTCTTCTCGGCGAGCACCGTCCAGCTCACAGTCGCCGACGACGCTGCGCGCGGAGAGGGTCGCCGAGGTCCGCAGGGCGGGGTGCGCGCAGCTCAACGAGGTTGAACGGGTCCCTGCTGGACACGCCTGTCTTCTCGCCCAGTTGACCGGCCGCGCGGCCTGATGACCACGATCGACATCGACCCGGACGTGACCGCGAAAGCCTCACAAGCGCTGACCGCCACCGGCTACGGCGATGTGCACGTCGTCACCGGCAATGGTGGACTCGGCTACCCCGACCAGGCGCCGTACGACCGTCTGATCGTCCGGCTGCGCCGGCGTGGTCAGGGACGCGGTGTCGCCTTCACCTGCACCGAGGTCGTTGATCGTCATGCGGAGAGAGTCGGAATCTGGTCAGTCCAGGCCGAGTACGGCGTCGAGTCCGACCGTCACTCCGGTGAGACTCGGGACGGCGCGCAGCGCGGTGAGCACTCCGGGCATGAGGGACTCGCGTGTCACGGAGTCGTATCGCAGCCTCAGGATCTCGCCGTCGACGCCGAACAGCACCTCTTGCGACGACATGAACCCACGGACTCGGACCGAGTGTACGGAGACTCCCTCGATCCGCCCGCCCCGCACGCCATGCGGGTCGAGGTAGGTGGCATCGGGTGACTGGGCGCAACCCGCTTCGGCACGAGCGCGACCGATCAGTTCGGCCGTGTGCAGCGCGGTTCCTGATGGTGCGTCAGCCTTGTCAGGATGATGCATCTCGATGATCTCGACCGACTCGAAGAACGGGGCGGCCTTGGTGGCGAACTTGGTCATCAGCACCGCACCGAGCGAGAAGTTCGGAACGACGAACACGCTGACGTCACCATGGTCGACCAGCGCGGCGCGGATCTGCTCCACAGCCCGCTCGTCGAAGCCGGATGTCCCCACCACCACATGAACGCCTTGCTTGATGCACCACTGGACCTGCTCGTGGGCAACGTCCGGCGGCGAGAACACGAGCACGACATCGGCGTTGTGGTCGACGATGTCCTGTACGTCGTCATCAACGTCGATCTCGGCAACCACGGTCAAGTCGGAGCTGGCCTCGATCGCGCGGATCGACGCCACGCCCATCCGCCCGCGGGACCCCAACACAGCAACTCGATTCATATGGTTAGCCTAACCTATGTTGGCCGCCCGCCTCCAGTGCCTGAGTCCCGCGGACGGGATCTGCGGGCGGGGCGGTTCTGGATGCCGGAAGTTGCCTCCGCAAGCGCCGCCTCGCCCGACTCGTCACCTCGGTGGCAGTGGTCCAGAACACACGATCATTCAATTTAGGTAAGGCTAAGCTGCATTGCTGCAGAGTGAGCGGCGGGCCAAGGACCGGCCGCGGCTCACACGGACAGGGCCGCCGCTCGGCCTGGCCACGGTCGGTTCCGGCCGGTCGGGCTGGCGGTGGCAGATCACCTGGGTTGACGAGGCAGCTTGGTTCCCGAAGGGATGCGGCTGTCGGTGGGGAGGTGGACATGCGCGATCCGGAGGTTGTGGTGGTGGGCGGCGGAAACGCCGGTTACTGCGCAGCTCACGCGGCGGCCGAGCGCGGGCGACGCGTAGTGCTGCTGGAGAAGGCGCCGCGGGCGCACGCCGGTGGGAACAGCTACTACACCCTGGGTTCGACCCGGATGGTGCACGACGGGCTCGGCGACCTGCTCCAGGTCCTCGACCCTGATGAGCGCCACGCGCGTACCGAGGTCCCCCCTTATCCGGCGGCGGAGTTCCTGGCCGATCTGGAGCGGGTCACCGGAGGGCGGGGCGACAAGGAACTCGCCGAGGCTGTCGTCGAAGGCTCGCGTGACGCCGTCCGCTGGCTGCATTCGCTGGGGCTGCGATTCCAGTTGATGTACGAGCGGCAGGCTCACCAACATCCCGACGGCACCTTCGTGTTCTGGGGTGGATCGCACGTGTGCAACGTCGACGGCGGACCTGGGCTGATGTCGGCTCATGAGCGCGTCGCGTCACGACTCGGAGTCGAGGTGCGCTACGACTGCCCGGTCACGGGGCTGATGACTGACGGTGGTGCGGTCGTCGGCGTTCGGATGGGCGATCAGGAGCTGACGGCGGAGTCGGTGGTGATCGCCAGCGGCGGTTTCGAGGCGAATCCGCAATGGCGTCAGCGCTACCTGGGCGACGGCTGGCAGCACGCGAAGGTGCGTGGCACGCCGTACAACACCGGTGACCTGATAGGCGCGGCGCTGGAGATTGGCGCGGATCGTGGAGGCGACTGGTCGACCTGCCACAGCGTTCCGTGGGACGCGTCGTTTCCCGAGAACGAGAGCAATCGGGCCTTGACGAACCGGCTCAGCAGGTACGGCTATCCGCTCGGCATCGTCGTCAACCGCCGGGGTCAGCGGTTCTTCGACGAAGGCGCGGACTTTCGCAACTACACGTACGCGAAGTACGGCAAGGTGATCCTCGAACAGCCGGGTTCGGTGGCGTTTCAGGTGTTCGACGCGAAGTCGCGCCCGATGCTGGCGGCGTACGAGTACGAGATGCCCGGGATCGTCCCGCTCGTCGCCGACAGCGTCGAAGAGCTTGCCGCGGCCATGGATGTCGATGTCGACGGATTCGTGCGGACGGTTCGGGAGTTCAACTCGTCGATCGACACCAGCCGTCCGCTCGATCCGACGATCAAGGACGGCCGCAGCGCGGCGGTGGAGCCCGTCAAGAGCAACTGGGCGGCGGCGGTCGAGGCGCCGCCGTACTACGCGTATGCGGTGACCTGTGGAATCAGCTTCACCTTCGGTGGCCTTCGCGGTGACGTCGACGGCCGGGTGCTCGATCGGTCGGGTGAGCCCATCCCCGGACTCTTCGCGTGTGGTGAGACGCTCGGCGGGCTCTTCAGCGCGAACTACCCGACAGGTGCCGGCCTGACCGCGGGAATGGTGATCGGGCGACGTGCCGGCTCGCTCGCCTGAGCCGCCGATCGGACCGGCGATCTCCTCAGAGGTGTGTCGCGATGGCTTGCGGCGCACACCAACTGAGGTTAGGTTTACCTAAGTTATTGGTGCTACGGTTGGCCCTCGATGAGGGATGGCCGGTCATTGCGCCGTTCGTTCGCGACCTGTGCCAAAAGGGGCCAATCCCGGATGACGAAGGATGAGTTGACCGAGGGCGATGACCGTCGTCCCGGATCGGGAGATCGTGCCGACGGCGAGGTCGACATTCTTGGTATCGGTTTCGGGCCGTCGAACCTGAGCCTGGCGATCGCGATCGAGGAACTCAACGACCGCCGTCGTGCGGGCCGACGGCTGACGGCGAGGTTCGTCGATGTCCGGCGGCGGTTCGGGTGGCATGACGGGATGTTGTTGCCGGGCGCGACCATGCAGATCAGCTTCCTGAAGGATCTGGTCTCGCCGCGGACCCCGACCAGTCCGTTCACCTTTCTGAACTACCTGCATGAACAGGGTCGGTACTTCGACTTCATCAATCTCAAGACGTTCTTCCCGACGAGACGTGAGTTCCACGGGTACCTGAGCTGGGCCGCGAGCCGGATCGACCTCCCGGTCTCCTACGGTACGAGGGCGACCCGTATCGACTGGAGTGGCGGGAGGTTCGAGGTCACGCTCGAGTCCGTGGTCGACGGCTCGGAGGTGACGAAGGTGACGAAGGTCGCGGCACGTCATGTGGTGATCGGCTCCGGCAGCCGGCCGGTGCTGCCGGAGGGGATCGCGCCGGGAGCCAGGGTGTTCCACAACCATCAGTTGCTGAACAGGCTTGCCGAGTTGCCCTCGCGTCCGCACGGCCGATTCCTCGTCGTGGGGTCCGGGCAGAGCGCGGCGGAGGTCGCCGCGTACCTGCACGATTCGTATCCCGCTGCCGAAGTGCACGCGTCCTTCCGCCGGTACGGCTACACCCCGTCCGATGACACGCCCTACGCCAACCGCATCTTCGATCCGGAGGCGGTCGACGAGTTCTACACGGCACCGCCGGAACTCAAGCGGGAACTGCTGGACCATCACTGGCAGACCAACTACTCCGCCGTCGACGCCGACCTCATCAAGGACCTCTACCGGCGTGAGTACGACGAGAGCACGCGTGGTGTGCGTCGGCTGATCGTGCACCGGGTCACCGGGATCGAGCGGCTGAGCGAGGCCTCCGACGGGGTCACCGTGACGATCCGGGACCTGGGAAACCGGGGCAGCACCACGCTCGACGTCGACGCCGCCGTCTTCGCCACCGGGTTCCGTTCCGCGGACACCCGCAGCATGCTCGGGCCGAGCATTGACGGGTCGTCATCGTTCGAGGGGGATCTCCCGATCGTCGAGCGTGACTACCGGCTGCGGCTGCGCGGCGTTCCCGAACGGATCTTCCTCAACGGCGGGGTCCTGCACAGCCACGGGCTGACCTCGTCCCTGCTGTCCAACGTGGCGGTCCGCGCCGCCGACATTCTGCGTGCGATCACCGGCGAGCAGCCCGATCACCCCGCCACCCGGCAACGATTGCCCGCTGCGATCCGTACCGACCCCCGATAGGAACAACGAGGAGCAGCACTCATGGCCCAGAACCCGTTCGACGACGACAACGGTTCCTTCTACGCGCTGACCAACCGCGAGGAGCAGCACTCGTTGTGGCCGACGTTCAAGCCGGTGCCGACCGGTTGGAGCATCGCGTACGGCGAACCCGGCGGCAGACCGCGCCAGGAAGTACTCGACTGGATCGACGAGCACTGGACCGACATCCGCCCTAAGTCGTTGCGCGATCACATCTCCCGGTACGAGACACACGACACCGACAAGGCCGCCGGCACCTCCGATGCCGCCCTTGCGTAGCGAGTCGGCCCGAACAGCATCGACTTATCCGCAGAACCCACCCCGCACAACTCATAGAGGAAGAGGAGCCGGACATGCTTCGCGAAGTCCTGGGCGGAAAAATCCACCGCGCCACTGTCACCCAGGCCGACTTGCACTACGTGGGTTCGCTGACACTCGATGAAGACCTCGCGCGCGCCGCGGGCCTGATGGAAGGTGAGAAGGTTCAGGTCGTCGACATCACCAACGGGGCCCGTCTCGAGACCTACATCATCATCGGGCCCGCCGGCAGTGGCGAGATCTGCATCAACGGCGCGGCGGCGCATCTCGTCCACCCCGGCGACCTGGTGATCATCATGTCCTTCGTGCTGGCCGAGGAGTCCGAACTGGCCGGCTACCAGCCCAAGGTCGTACACGTCGACGCCACCAACCGCATCATCGCCTTGGGCAACGACCTCGCCGAGCCGGTCCCAGGGGCGGAGGATCAGATCTCCTCTCGCGTGGGGTGAGCCTTCGTCACCAAGCCGGTGACATCGCGAACGGGTGCTTGTGGGCCTCTGTCCCGACGCTGCGACTACGTCGGCAACGGTGCCCGACTCGGTCACGACCGCACGGTGACCGTACTCCCGAAGTCGGCGGCGGGCCGCCGGTGTTGATGGCTGGCTTTTAAGGTAAGGGTTACCTAATATGATCCGAGGCCTGCGTCGATGGAGCGCGACCTCATCAGCCCGGAAGAAGATCGGAAAGGCCCGCTCTCAGCATGCCGAAGACCTCACGCCGTCTCACGGTGTACCCCCTGACCCTGCGGGAGGTCGAAGTCGTGCGGGTGGTGGACCTGACGCCGGGGATGCGACGGATCACACTGAGCGGTGAGCAACTCCGCGAGTTCACCTCGGCGAACGGCTTCCCACAACCGGCCTTCGACTCCCCTGGATTCGATGACGCCGTCCGTCTGGTGTTCCGCTACCCCGGCCATGCCGAGCCGGTGCTGCCGGTGCAGCAGGAGAAGGGCGTGGACCTGCCGAGGAACCCGCGGCCCCTGTCGAAGGTCTACACGGTGCGCCGCTGGGACCCCGAGGCGGGCGAGCTGGACGTGGACTTCGTCAGGCACGGCGTCGGCGTGGGCACCACCTGGGCGTACCGCGCCCAGGTCGGAGACAGGATCCACTTCTACGGCCCGAGCGCGTCTCGCGCGCTCCCGCACGACACGGACTGGCTCCTTGTCGCCGGTGACGACACCGCGATCCCCGCGATCGCCCGCCTGCTCGACGAACTCCCCGACAACGCGCGGGCACAGGTGTTCGTCGAGGTCGCCGAGGATGCCCACCGGCTGGAACTGCGGGCGCTGCCGCACGTCGAGGTGACCTGGTTGGTACGCGCCGGCGCCGAGGCGGGTACGACCAGCCTTCTGCGGGACGCGGTCGGGAACACCGACTGGTGGGAGGGGCGTCCGTTCGCCTGGGTCGCGGGGGAGCACACGGCGGTACGGGATCTGCGCCGCCATCTGGTCGAAGACCGGGCGGTGCCGAAGGAGGACATCGAGTTCGCCGGATACTGGCGCCGCGGCGAGGTCGTCGTCCTGGAGACCGACGAGGCGATACCCGACCCCGAGAAGTCGATCACGCCGTTCGAGAAGCTCCACGAACTGACCGAGCTGATCCGGCCGATCGCGATCCGCACCGCCGTCGAGCTGGGCGTACCCGAGCTGATCTCCCGTGGCGTCACCGGTGTCGCGGACCTGGCGGGCCGGACCGGAAGCGATGAGCGGGCGCTGGGCAAGCTGCTGCGCTACCTGCACACCGTGGACATCGTGACCGAGACCGAACCGGGCCGCTACGGGCTGACGGCGGTGGGCGAGGTTCTGACCAACGAGTTCATGGCCGACACGCTGCACCCTGCCGGGGTGGTGGGCCGGGAGACGCTCGGCCTCCATGGACTCACCGAGTCGATCCGCACCGGCCGTCCCTCCTACGCGTCCGTGACCGGGCAGACCTTCGCCGACGTGCGAGCCGAACAGGACTACGAGGACCGCTACCTGGAACGCCTGGCGAAGTTCCAGCCCGCCCTGGCCATGTCGATCGCCAAGTCCGAACTGCTCGCCGGGGTCCGGCATCTGGTGATCCACTCCGGTGGCGCGGGCGCCCAGGCCGGTGAGTTCGTCGCCGTCCACGACGACCTGCGCGTGACGATCTGCGCGCTGCCCGCCCAGGCCGACTGGCTGCGCCGCGACCTGCCCGCCACCATCCCCGACGAGCAGCAGCGTGCGCGGGTCGGCGTGATCGAGCAATCCGTCTTCGAGCCCGGCCCGGCCTCCGACGCCGTGTTCATCAGCCGCGCCCTCAAAGCCCTGCCCGACCCGGACGCCGCCCACGCACTGCGCCGGGCAGCCGAGAACCTCCTCCCCGGCGGCCGGGTGCTGCTGATCGAGGAGCTCTTCGACACCGGCGCCCTGGCCGAGCACGACGGCGAAGCAGACCTGCTCGGCCTCACCGTGCACGGCTCCGGCCTGCGCACCGCGGCTGAACTCGACTCGGTGATCACTCGCGCCGGACTGGTCCGCACAGCCACGCACACCGTCGGTTGGGGCACCACAGTCCACGAACTCGTACCCGCCGGCCCCCACTGACCCCCCGCGCCCCGATGAAGAAGAAAAGGAAAAGCACACTCATGACCACGACACACCCGAGACGGCGCCGTGCGGCCCTGACCGCCGCGATCCTGAGCGCCGCGCTCGTCCTCACGGCCTGCGGCAGCTCCGACGACAGCTCCGACACCAGCAGCGACAAGACCGCCGCCAAGACCGACGAGACCCACACCGTCAAGGCCGGCAACGGCGACATCAAGGTCCCCAACGCCCCGAAGCGGGTCGTCACGATCGGCAACACGGACCTGCCGTTCATCGACATGGGTGGCAAGCCGGTGGGCGTCACCGGGGTGGAGGAGTCCGAACTCAGCCTGTTGCCGGAGGACCAGCGCGCGACGTACGAGAAGGCCACGGACCTCGGTGACGAGGTGGACCTCGAAAAGGTCGCCAGCCTCAAGCCGGACCTCATCTTGGTCCAGATTCCCGATGCCGAGTTCAAGAAGATCGAGAAGCAACTCGAGGCGATAGCCCCGACGGCCTTCTGGGGACTCGACACCGAGTGGAGGACCCTCGCCGACTCGATTGCTGACGCCGGCAACGTGAAGGACGCGCTCGACAGCCAGAAGGCGGACTACGAGGCACGTATCGCCGAGATGAAGCAGAAGTACGCGGGCCTCATCAAGAACACCAAGTTCGTCAATCTCGACCGCTACTCGAGCTCCGATCCCGGGACGTTCGTCATCGCGGACATCGGGTGCGTCGAAATCGCCCAGGAGGACATCGGCCTGAACTTCCCCAAGGCAGCCGCCGGCGCCGACCCCCTGGCCTACACGTCCTTGCCCTTCGAGCAGCTCACGAAGCTGTCCAAGTACAACGTGATCACCTACCCCGCCGACGCCAAGGGCCAGCCGACAGAGGCCTTCGCTCCGGTGGTCCAGACCAACACCTGGAAGGAGCTGTCCACCGTGAAGTCCGGTGACGCGCTCGGTGTCTTCTGCCCCGGCAACAACTCCTACGGCGCCGTTCTGCGGTACCTGGCATCGCTCGACACCGCACTGGCGTCCCTCCCCGCAGCCAAGCAGTGACGGACCTCGCCCTGGGACGACCCGTCGGTCCGGACACCAGAACGGTGCCCGGACCGCGTCGTCGTCTGATCGGCCTGGCCGTCGCGCTCGCGGTGCTCCTCGGGTTGCTGGTGGCGAGCATGATGATCGGATCGACGGCCATCCCGCCCACCGTGGTGTGGGATGCCCTGTTCCATCCGTCGAAAGACATCGATCAGTTCGCGGTCCGTGACTTCCGGCTGCCGCGAACCGTCGTCGGACTGGTCGTGGGTATGGCGCTGGGGGTCTCGGGGGCGTTGATCCAGGCGCTGACCCGCAATCCGCTGGCCGATGCGGGCATCCTCGGGCTGAACGCGGGCGCCTCCTTCGCGGTGACGGTGGCCGTGGGGCTGCTCGGAATCCGCGACATCCAGGGCTACATGTGGTTCGCCTTCGGCGGAGCGCTGATCGTCACGCTCACGGTGCTCGTCCTCGGATCGACCCGACGCGGCCAATCGCCGGTGATGATGGTTCTTGCCGGGCTCTGCGTCGGCTCGGTGCTCATGGGGGCCGGTTCGGCACTCCAACTGACCAACCCGGACGCCTTCGACGTCATGCGATCCTGGGACGCCGGTTCGATCGTGAGCCGCCCGCTCGACCTGCTGTGGCCGACCCTGCCGTTCTTCGCGATCGCGCTCGTCCTGGCTTTCGCGGTGTCAGGCCCGCTCAACGCCATGGCCCTTGGTGACGAACTGGCCGTCGCCCAGGGCGTCCGGCTGGTACGCACCCGGATCATCGCGATCATCGCGCTGACCCTGCTCGCCGGCGGCGCCACCGCGATCGCCGGGCCGATCGGCTTCGTCGGACTGATGGTCCCGCACGTCGCGCGCTGGATCGTCGGCCCGGACCAGCGCTGGATCTTCGCCTACAGCGCGCTGCTGGCCCCGATCCTGCTCCTGTCCTCCGACATTCTCGGGCGGGTCGTGATGCGGCCCGGCGAGATCCCCGTGGGCATCGTCACCGCCTTCGTCGGCGCCCCCGTGCTCATCGCCCTGGTGCGGCAGAAGAAAGCGAGCGGGCTATGAGCACGCGCAGCGGACTCGATCCGCATGCTGGTTCCTCCCGGACCGCCTCGTCGCCGGGGACGCGCCGGGTGGACTTCGGGCGGCGGGTGCTGGTGCTGCGGCGCCGGAAGGTCGCGGTCCGGCTCGACTGGCGCGCGGTCATCGTCTGCGCGGTCCTCGCGCTGGCGATCGCCTGCATGGCCGTGCTCGCGCTGATGACCGGCTCGTACCAGCTCAGTCCAGGCGAGGTGATCTCCGCGCTGACCGGTGGGACGACCGGGCTCGCCCACGACATCGTGGTCGAGTGGCGGCTGCCCCGCGTCGCCGCGGCGCTGGTGTTCGGCGCCGCGCTGGGGGTGAGCGGCGCGGTCTTCCAGTCGACGATGCGCAACCCGCTCGCCGACCCCTACATCATCGGGTTCTCCCAGGGCTCCTACACCGGGGCGCTGATCGTGATCCTCCTCGTCAACGGAACCTACTGGCAGTTGGCCGGCGGAGCCCTGATCGGCGGAACCGCGGCGGCCGTCGCCGTGTACCTGCTCGCCTACCAACGAGGTGTGCAGGGATTCCGCCTGATCGTCGTGGGCATCGGCATCTCGGCGATGCTCGGCTCGCTCAACACCTGGCTGATCCTCAAGGCCGACCTGGACAAGGCGATGGCCGCCGCGGCATGGGGAGCCGGGTCACTCAACGGCGTCTCCTCGGCCCAGGTAACCTTCGGCGCCGCCTGCGTCGCCGTACTCCTGGTGCTGGCGGGGATGTCGAGTCGGCAGATGCGGCAACTGGAGCTGGGTGACGACGCGGCGGCGGCCCAGGGAGTGCGGGTCTCGGCAACTCGCCTCCGGCTGATCGTGCTGGGGGTGGCGTTGACCGCGACGGTCACCGCCGTGTCGGGCCCGATCGCGTTCATTTCGCTGCTCGCGCCACAGATCGGACGCCGGTTGACCCGCGCCGCGGGAATCACCCTCGCTCCCGCCGCCCTGGTCGGCGCGCTGCTCTGTCTGACGGCGGACTACATCGCCCAGCACATCGCCCCAACCCCGTTGCCGGTCGGCATCATCACCGTCATGCTCGGCGGTGGATACCTCGGCTGGCTGCTGATCACCGAGGCCAGGAGACACCTTTGAGTACCCACACCAGCGCCGTCGACGATCTTTCGGCAGCGGGAGACGCATCCAGGTCCACTCCGTCCCCGAGCGGCTCACGGCTCCACGTGGAGTCGGCGACTCTCGGCTACGACAAACGCGTCATCTCCCGAGAGCTGTCGGTGGAGATCCCCGACGAGTCGTTCACCGTGATCGTGGGTCCGAACGCGTGCGGCAAGTCCACCCTGCTCCGCGGCCTGTCCCGGCTGTTGAAACCGTCGGCCGGGCAGGTCGTTCTCGACGGTGCCGACATCAACTCGTTCAAGACCAAGGAGGTGGCGCGGCGGGTCGGACTGCTGCCGCAGTCCTCCATCGCCCCCGAGGGCATCACCGTGGGCGATCTGGTGGCCAGGGGCCGGTATCCGCATCAGGGGTTCATCCGGCAGTGGACCGAGGCCGACGAGCAGGCCGTACTGCGAGCGATGGACCAGACCTCGGTCACCGAGCTGTCCGGCCGCCTGGTGGACGAGTTGTCGGGTGGTCAGCGCCAGCGGGTGTGGGTGGCCATGGCGCTCGCGCAGCACACGAGCATCATGCTGCTCGACGAGCCGACCACCTTCCTCGACATCACCCATCAGATCGAGCTGATGGAGCTGTTCACCGACCTGCACCACGTCGGCCACACCCTGGTCGCCGTGCTGCACGACCTGAACCATGCCGCCCGCTATGCCACGCACCTGATCGCCATGAAGGACGGCCGTGTCGTCGCCGAGGGCTCGCCGGCCGAGATCGTGACCGCCGACCTCGTGCAGGAGGTCTTCGGACTCCGCTGCCTCGTCGTTCCCGATCCGGTCGCCGGTACCCCGTCAGTCGTGCCCTTGGGCCGCGAACGCCCCCCAGCGGCACCCAAAACCGAAACGACCTGACCACGCACACCGCACCCCGCGTTGCAAGGTTAGCCTTACCTTCATTAGGGTTACGGTGATCCTTGCCTCGGTCGGCTCGACCTGGTCTCAAGAGAAGTGGATGTGGCTTCCGTTGACGACTTTCGATCGCCTGGAGTTGACTGCGAGTCAGCGCGGCAACTGGGTGGCACGGAAGCTTGCTCCCGAGTCCTCGGTGTTCTGTGCGGGTCAGTTGATCTGGCTGAACGGCCCGGTCGATCCGGCCCTGTTCGCGTCCTCGGTCAGTGCTGTCTTCGCGGAGACCGACGCGTTGCGGGTTCGTTTCGGGGACGACGACGGTGTCCCTTTCCAATACATCGACACCTCCACGACACTCACGACGGAGATCGTCGACGCGGGCCATGGCGATGATGAGGTCCGGGTGCTGGCCCGCGAGCAGCTCACCGGATCGTCGGCCACTTCGGGAGAGCCGACGACCTGCTCGACCCTGGTCCGTCGCGAGGACGGCACCTGGGCGTGGATCCTGGTCACCAACATCCTGCTCGTCGACGGCTACAGCATTTCTCTGTTCATCCGCCGGGTCGCCGAGGTCTACTCCGCACAGCAGTCCGGTGATTCGGTCCCGGACCGCTGGTTCGGCACCCTGAAAAACATTACAAACGCCGACAAGCGCAACGATTCCAGTGCCGAAGAAGACGTCACGTACTGGAGCAGTGTCCTCGGAATCGATTACGCCGGCCACGAGATCGTGGAGGACTTGTCCGGGGTCTTCGTGTCGTCGAGTCGACCGGTTGTCGTTCCGATACCTGATGACACCTACTCGAAGGTTCAGCAGTTCGCCCGCGCGGCTCGGGTCTCCTGGACCGATTCCCTGATCGCGTTGTGGGGTGTCTACACCGCTCTGGTCGACGGTCGTGACTGTGTGGCGGTCCGGGTTCCGCTGATGTTGCGAGACGACCGCGAATCGCTGAAAACTCCGAGTGCGATCTCGAGGGCGATTCCGGTTGTCACTGAGATCAGCCCGTACGACACCTTCGGAAATGTTCTCGGGATCGTCGCGGGCCAGCTGAGGAATTCGCGGCGTCACACGACTGTCGAAGATCACCAGATCGCCCGTCTGTGGTCTGGTGGCCAGGCCTCGTATCTCACATTCCCGACGATCAACATCAGGCTTTTCGAGTCGACGCCGAGTCTGGGTGATATCGACGCGGTCTCCGAAACGATCAGCACTGGACCGGTCGGCTCGCTCGATCTTGCGATCTACCGCAATCCTGATACCGGAATCCGGCTGGAGCTGTCCGCAGGGTCGGCCACGGGCGATCCGTTCTTGCACGCCGGACAATTCAGCCGTTTCCTCAATGCCGTCCTCGACGGGTCGGCGGCCCAGACCTTGCACGAACTGAGTGCGGGATTCATACCCGTTGCTGATGGTCCGGATTCGATGTGGGTACGAGGCGAGGCGCTCGATGTCGCGCCCGAGACGGTGGACGCGCTGGTGCGCCGTCGGGTCGCGGCCGACCCGGACGCGGTAGCGGTCGTCGCCGACGGCGATGGCATCGAACTCACTTACGGTCAGTTCGATGCGCGGGTCAACGCTTTCGCCCAGCTCCTGGTCGACGGGGGAGTGCGGGTCGGGGACCGCGTCGCGGTCGCTATGACGCGCTCGGTCGACCTGGTCGTGGCGCTTACCGGAGTGTTCCGTGCGGGAGCGGCCTACGTGCCGATCGATCCGGGATATCCCGCAGAACGCGTCAAGCACATCCTCGACAACGCCGCACCCAGCGTCGTGATCACCGACCAACACACCGCCGGAGCACACAAAAACGTACTGGGTGAACATCCCGCACCACTACTCCGCATCGATGACCGCGACATACAGCAGCACCTGGCCACCGGTCAGGAAACCGCCCCTGCTCTGGCGCGGTCGCTGAACGACCTCGACGTTGCCGTGGTGATCTTCACTTCAGGAACGACGGGCCACCCGAAGGGCGTTGCCCTCACGCACCGCGCACTCGCCAACCGCCTCGCATGGGGGCAGCGAGTACTGGACTACAGGCCAGGTGATGTGGCCCTCTCGAAGAGCGGTGTGGGTTTCGTCGATGCGGTGACCGAGTTGTTCGGGCCGATGATCGCCGGTGCCCGGATCGTGGTCGTGCCCGCGGAAACCGCGCAAGACGCAGCCGCTCTGCTCGACACCATCGCCCGACACCGCGTCACCCATCTGCTGACCGTGCCCAGCCTGGCCGACGTTCTCGTCCGACAGGACGACGCACCCACAGCGCTCGCCTCGATCCGGTTGTGGATCTCCTCCGGTGAAGCACTCACCCCGGGCACCGCGGCCACCATGCGAACGACCGCGCCACAAGCAGTACTGCACAACTTCTACGGCTCGACCGAGGTCACCGGCGACGGCACAGCGGCCACCATCACCGGCAACACCTCGATTGGTGCACCGGTCGCGAACACGACAGCGCACGTGCTTGACGCGTGGCTGCGCCCGGTACCGGCCGGTGTGGCAGGCGAGCTGTACCTGGGTGGAGTGCAGCTCGCCGACGGCTACGTCGCCCGCCCGGGCCTGACCGCCGACCGATTCGTGGCCGATCCGTTCAGTGACAACGGCGCACGGTTGTATCGCACCGGTGATGTCGTGCGATGGAACTCCGTAGGGGAGTTGGAGTACCTCGGGCGCAGCGACGACCAGGTGAAGATACGCGGCTACCGGATCGAACCCGGCGAGATCCGCGCCGTCCTCGAACAACACCCAGCAGTATCGGGCGCCGCCATCACCGCCTTGGAGCACCCCGCGGGCGGAAAGTACCTCGCCGCATACATCACCACGACCAGCACCAGCACCACGGACGCAGTGCCGATCGACGAACTCCGTGAGCACCTGGCACGAGTGCTGCCGGACTACATGGTCCCCACCACGTTCACCCGCCTGGACCGATTCCCGGTCACCGCCAACGGCAAGCTCGACCGCCACGCACTGCCGCAACCAGACCTGACCACAGGCGCAGCCGACGGCCGGCCACCGCAAACCGCCACCGAGATCGCCCTCGCCGGCATCTTCCGCGACGTACTGCACCTCAGTGATGACGTCGACCTCGGTGTGGACAACGACTTCTTCCGCATGGGCGGACACTCGCTGCTCGCCACACGAGTCGCCGCACGCGCCAACACCCTGCTGGGCACCGCACTCACGCTGCGCGATGTCTTCGACCACCCCCGAATCAGCGAACTCGCCCAAATCGCCGACACCACCACCGCCACCGCTGCCACCGAGACACCCAGCACACGAATCGGCGAACTACCCCGCCCAACCCCGCTACCAGTCTCGTACGGACAACAAGCACTCTGGCTGATTGACCAGTTGGGCGGGCCGGGTGGGCGGTATGTGGTGCCGGTGGTGCTGCGTCTGGGCGGTGATCTGGATCCTGATGCTCTGATCATGGCGGTACGGGATGTGGTGTCCCGTCACGAGGCGCTGCGCACGCTCCTGGTGGAGAAGGACGGCACGCTGCGTCAGGTCGTCGTTCCGGCGAACGAAGCGGCCGACAGGCTCTCTCTGCTCGTTGAGGACGTCACGGGTGCGGATGCCGCCGGCGTGGATGCGCGGGTGGGCGCGGTGGTGCAGGCCGGGTTCGATCTCGCGGTCGACATCCCGATCCGTGTCGCGCTGCTACGCGCCGGCGCTGACGACTGGGTGTTCGTTGTCGCGGTACATCACCACGCGGTGGACGAATGGTCGTTCCCGTCGCTGCTGAGCGACCTGTCGACCGCTTATGAGGCGCGGGCCGCGGGGCAGGAGCCGGGATGGACGCCGTTGCGGGTCCAGTACGCGGACTACGCGATCTGGCAACGCGAGGTCCTGGGGGAGGCGTCCGATTCGGGTTCGCTGCTCTCCGAGCACCTTGCCTATTGGCAGGACGTCCTCGCGGGAGCGCCCGAGGAGTCCGCGATCACGCCGGACCGGGCCCGACCGGTGGTACCGACCCACCGCGGTGCGGATCTGCGGTTCGCCGTCGATCCAGAGGTCGTGACCGGTCTGCGTCAGGTCGCGGACGAGCAGGGCGTGAGCATGTTCATGATGCTCCAGTCCGCGACCGCGTTGACCGTTTCGGCGCTGGGCGCCGGTGCGGATGTGGTGATCGGTTCACCGGTCGGTGGACGCACCGAGGACGGCCTGGAAGACCTGGTCGGATACTTCGTGAACACACTGCCGATCCGCCATCGGTTCCACGCCGGTGACTCGATCGCCGACGTTCTGCGGAACACCAGGCGAACGGTGCTCGGCGGGTTCGATCACCAGGCCGCGCCCTTCGAGGAAATCACCCGCGCGCTGGGCACCGAGCGGTTCGCCGGCCGAAACCCCCTCTTCCAGATCATGCTCACCCACCGCGTCGCCGACAGCCGCCGCCCGCGGGGCCTGCGCATCGGGAATGTCACCACGACACCGAGTCCCGCGGCGGTGGGCGCGGTCAAGACCGATCTCGACCTCGACATCTTCGATTCGCTCAACGACCTGTCGGGGAAGCTCTCTTACGCGACCGATCTGTTCGACGGCGCTACCGCTGAGCGGTTTGTCGCCGTCCTCAAGTCGGTGCTGGAGACGATCGCCGCCGGTCCAGAGGCGCGGGTCGGTGACCTGGACCTGTTGCCCGCACCGGAGTCGCGACAACTCGACGCGTGGTCATGTGGTGAGACGCTCGATGTTCCCGGGGCGACTCTTGAGGAGTTGGTACGCCGTCAGGTCGCGGCGAGCCCGGACGCGGTCGCGGTCATCGCTGATGACGGCGGTGAACTGACCTATGGCGAACTTGATGCCCGGGTCAACGCTCTCGCCCACCTCCTCGTCGAGGAGGGCGTGAGGGTCGGGGATCGGGTCGCCGTCGCACTGCCTCGCTCGGCCGATCTGGTGGTCGCCCTGGCCGGGGTGATCCGTGCCGGGGCGGCATATGTGCCGATCGACCCCGACTACCCCGCCGAACGCGTCAAGCACATCCTCGCGGACGCCGAACCACGTGCGGTGATCACCGACCGGCACACCTCCGGTGCTCAGCACCACGTGCTCACCGATCATCCTGTGCGCATCGTGCTCATCGACGACGAACCTGTGCGGCAACACCTCGATGCCGGCGTGATCGCCCCACCGCGGCTCTCGCGTCCGCTGCTCCCGTCGGATGCCGCGTACGTGATCTTCACCTCCGGCACCACCGGACGTCCCAAGGGCGTTCAGATCAACCACGAGGCGATAGTCAACCGACTGTGGTGGATGCGTGATCTCTACCGGATCGGTGCTTCGGACCGGGTGTTGTTGAAGACCCCGTTCACGTTCGACGTGTCGGTGTGGGAGTTCTTCCTGCCACTGGTCACCGGCGCGGTGGTGGTCGTGGCGCAGGAGGGCGGACACAAGGATCCGCAGTATCTGCTCGAAGTGATCGACCGTCGCGCGGTGACGGTCACCCATTTCGTGCCGTCGATGCTGCAGGCCTTCCTCACCTCGGGCCCGGACCGGACGTCGGTGGGTTCGCTACGACGAGTGTTCTGCTCCGGCGAGGCACTGCCCGTGTCTCCCGCCGCCGGTGCCGTCGCGCTGTTCGAGAACGCGGAGTTGCACAACCTCTACGGGCCGACCGAGGCGGCCGTGGACGTGACCGCTCACCCGGTGGTCCAGGCCGGGCTCGTCGACGCGGTCGGGGTGCCGATCGGTGTTCCGGTGGCGAACACGACGGCGCGTGTTCTTGACGCGTGGTTGCGTCCGGTGCCGGTCGGGGTGGCAGGTGAGCTGTACCTGGGCGGGGTGCAACTCGCGGATGGCTATGTGGCTCGCGCGGGCCTGACCGCCGACCGATTCGTGGCTGATCCGTTCAGCGACCAGGGCGCACGGCTGTATCGCACCGGCGATGTCGTGCAGTGGAACTCCCTGGGACAGTTGGAGTACCTCGGCCGCAGCGACGACCAGGTGAAGATACGCGGCTACCGGATCGAACTCGGCGAAATCAGCGCCGTACTAGAGCAGCATCCAGGCGTAACGGGCGCGGTGATCGCCACCTTGGAGCACCCGGCCGGCGCAAAGTACCTCGCGGCATACGTGACCACGGCCAGCGCCACGACGGCCAGTGCTACGACGGCCGAGGACGCGCTGCTGTTCGACGCGCTGCGCGAGCATCTCGCACAGTCGCTGCCGGACTACATGGTGCCCGCGACGTTCCTGCGCCTGGACCGCTTCCCGGTCACGGCGAACGGGAAGCTGGATCGCCGCGCGCTGCCGCAACCGAGCCTGGCTGCCGGCACAGCCGACGGTCGGCCACCGGAGACCGACACCGAGATCGCTCTCGCCGGCATCTTCCGTGACGTACTGCACCTCGGCGACGACGTCGACCTCGGCGTGGACAACGACTTCTTCCGCCTGGGCGGCGACAGCATTTCCGCGGCACGACTCGTTGCCTACGCGCGTGAGCACGATCTGACGTTCAAACTGTCCGAGGTGTTCGTGGGACGGACCATCGGCGCCCTCGCCGCGCAGCTCGCGCCGCCGACGCACGACGCCATTTCGACCGAGCCGGTTCTTGTGCCGACTTCCGCTGCCCTTGAGCGCTTGCGCGAGGCGGACACCGCGCCCGACGAGTACGTCTTCACCGAGCTGATCAACCTGCCCGCGCGATCGACGAGCGAATCGGTCGCCTCGTCCTTCCGCTCACTCGTCGCCAACACTGACGCGCTTCGCCTGTCGGTCGACGCTACCGGCCGGCGGCTCTGGTTCACCTACCTCCTGCCTCCGGAAACAGTCCAGCCCCAGAGCGTTGAGCTGACCGCCGACACGAACGTCTCCGTTGACGCGATCAGGTCGGCCGCCGTTGATCTCATCGACATCTCGACCGGCCGCCCGGCTGCCCTTGCGTTCACACACAACCCCGAACAGACGGTTGCGGTGCTCGCCGTCCATGCGGCGATCGTCGACCGAGCCTCGCTGCACCGTCTGGCGGAGGCACTTCGGCAGGCGGTGTCCGGCGTAGTGGACGTGTCCCGCCCACTGGCGCTCGTCCCCGCGCTCGAAGCCATCGAAGCAGCCGGCGACGCGGTCGCTACGGACGGCCTCGATCATTGGAAGGGTCTTCTCGCCCGAGCCCGGACGATCGACGTATCCACCTTTGCTCAGGCCACAGCCTCCACCTTCCGCTGGGACAGCTCCCTCACCGAAGGCGTCGTCAGCAAGGCCATCCGCGACGCGCTCCACTCAACAGGAATCGCACCACTGATCGGCGGCGTGGTCGACGAAGACGTCCCGCTGACTCCCGCTCACAACGCGATGTCGGTAGGTCCGTTCACCGCGGTCGCCACCATCGCTCTCGACGAGGCCGAGGCCGAGGTCGAGCCGACCGGGACCGCCGAGCTGGCACTGCTGCGCTACCACAACAAGGCCGGACGCCGGGCATTGCGGCGTGCCCCCTCTCCCGCGGTGCTCCTCACGCGGGTCTACGGGCCGGACAGCGGGTCACCGACTCCGGAGGGCACCGAGCTGTTGTATCGCGCGGTTGTCCGCTATCACATCGCCCCGGACACGACAACGATCACTTTCCTCGGCTTCGCGGAAAAAGTGGTCACCGATCTCCGAGCAGCCCTGGTAGACGACCTTTGTTAGGTTAGGCAATGCTAAGGTTTTTGGCATCTGACACCTGTTCGATGAGGAGTCGCCGTGCCGCGTCGTGCCCGCCCCACCGTCGTACACACCATTGTCCTGCGGGAGTTGGAGGTGGCGCGGGTTGTCGACGTCACTCCCGGGATGCGCCGGGTGACCCTGACCGGTGATCAGCTGGGATCGTTCACCGCAAGCGACGGTACGGCCTTCCCCGAGTTCGCCAGCGAGGGTTTCGACGACAACGTCCGGTTGATCTTCCCGTACCCCGGCGAGAGCGAGCCGGTGCTCCCGGTCTACAAGGACGGCAAGTACAGGTGGCCGGCCGACCCGCCGGCGCTGTGGCGGGTCTACACGGTACGGCGTTACGACGCGCAGGCTCGCGAGCTCGACATCGACTTCGCGAAACATGGTGTGGGCGTCGCGACGACGTGGGCGTACCGGGCGAACCCCGGCGATCGCCTGCACGTCGGGGGACCCTCGGTCTCCACCAGGCGGCCCGAAGGCTACGACTGGCACCTCGTCGTCGGCGACGACACGGCCGTCCCGGCGATCGACCGGTTGCTCGGGGAACTGCCCGACGACGCGCAGGCCGAGGTCTACATCGAGGTGGCCGAGGAGTCGCACCGGATCGACTTCCCGCAACGCCCCGGTGTCGAGGTGACCTGGGTTGTGCGGAACGGACTGGCAGCGGGATCCGAGCCGTTGCTGCTGCGGGCGGTACGCGAGGGCGGCCGGCGAGAGGGCGCGATGTTCGCCTGGCTCGCCGGGGAACAGTCCGTGGTACGTGATCTGCGGCGGTATCTCATCGAGGAGCGCGGTGTCGACAAGTCCGACATCGACTTCACCGGCTACTGGCGGCGCGCAGAGGTTGTGGCGTTGGACGAGGACCCCTCCATGCCGGACCCCGAGCGCAACGACGAGGCCTTCGACAGGTTCCACGAGATGTCCGAGCTGCTTCCGCCGCTGGCGATTCGGGCAGCCGCGAACCTCGGCATCGCCGACTGCATCAGCCGCGGAGTGCGCACCGTACCCGCGCTCGCACGGCACACCGGCGCGAACGAACGCTCGCTGGCGAAGTTCTTGCGGTACCTGAAGGCGATCGAACTCCTGGAGCAGGAAGGCGACGAATACAAGCTCAGTGAGACCGGCGAGTTCCTGACCAGTGAGTCCGTGCTCGATCACCTGGTTTCCGGCGGGGTCGACTTCCGTATGTCGCAGGCCTTCTTCGGTCTCGAAGCGGCCGTCCGCCACGATCATCCGGTGCTGGAGTCGGTGACCGGCCAGGACTGGGACGCTCTGCGCAGCGACGCGACCTTCGAGCACAAGCGTCTGGAGAGCAAGTCCCGGTTCGCGCAGGTACTCGCCGAGCCGCTCGCGAAGTCACCCGTGCTCGGGGGCGTCGGCAAGGTGGTTGTCCACGCACCTGGTGCGGTGGTCCACGCCGACTACCTCACCGCGGGGCATCCGGAGGCGACGGTGACCGTCGTCGCGCTGCCCACCGCGGCGGACTGGTTCCGCAGGGACATTCCGATCAGCATCGCGGACGCGACGCGACGCGAGCGGATACGGATTGCCGAGCAGTCGGTGTTCGAGAAGACCGAACCCGCGGACGCCGTACTGATCATCGACACGCTCGGGCAGTACCGTGACGCGGAGGCGAAGCTCATTCTTCAGCGGGCCGCCGCGAGCCTGGCCCCCGGTGGGCGGGTGCTGCTGGTGGAGGACACTTTCGATCCCGCCGAGTTGGACGAACACGACGCCGAACTCGACATTCTGCGGTTGACGCTCCACGGGTCCGGATACCGCACCGAGGACGAACTCCAGGCGGTCATCGCCGGCGCCGGACTGAAAGTCACCGCGACGTCGCTCGTGGGATGGGGCAACACGTTGCGGGTGCTGGCACCGTGACCTGAGGTCGTGGGCCCGCCAAGCAGTCCCGCCGAGCAGTCCCGCCGAGCGGTCCGGCCGGGTCGTCGTCCACGACGAGCCCGGCGACCGCCCTACCGCAGGATCATGAAGGCACTTCTTCACCAGCCTGAAGCTTCTCCATGACCTCGATCCAGTGACCCAGTCGCGAGTCCTCGGCCAGGGTGATGAAGTCGATCCGGTCCACCCCCGCGGTGCGCCACCGCTCCACCAGATCCATCAGGCGCACCGAGTCCATCCCCTGGTCACGGAGGCTCAACTCGTAGTCGATCTCCGCAGGTTCGAGGTACAACACGTCGGCGACGTCGGCGATCAACTGCTCGCTGCTCAGGCTCATCAGGACTCCTCGTTCATTGCTTTGCTTGTCCAACCTCTTCTGACAGTTCCAGCCGGCTGTGTCACACGGTGGCGATCAGCACTTCCTCGCCGCTGTACGGCCGCAGGCCGTCGGTCCGGCCAGCGAAGTAGCGATCGGCCAGGTCGGCTGCCGAGACGTATTCGGCGTCGGCGAAACCTGCCTGTCGCGCCAGCTCGATGATCTGGTCGGGAGTGTAGAAGCCGATGAACGGCGTACCGGCCCGCCGAGCACCCTCCCTGGAGGCTCGCCGAATCTGTACGTCCTCCGGCGCGAGATCCTCGAGATGACGGAAGAACGTGAGGATCAGTGAGGAGCCGGACGGCAGACTCGCCACCCGCTTGAGGGTCGCAGCCGTGGCCTCTTCGGTCAGATACATGGTGACCCCCAGCCAGGACACCACCGCAGGACGCGAGGTATCGAATCCCGCCGCCTGCAGCCGATCCCACCAGTCGTCGTTCGCCTCGAAATCGACCGGAACCAGGCGCAGCCAATCCGGGATGCCATATCCGAGTTCGATCAACCGGCTCCGCTTCCACCCTTGCGTCTCCGGCTGGTCGATCTCGAAGACGGTCATGGCCGAGCCCGCGTCGGGATGCCGCTGAGCGAAGGTGTCCAGGCCCGCGCCGAGGATCACGTACTGATCCACACCGCGGCTCGCGGCCTGCGCCACCAGGTCCTCGGTCAACCGCGCCCGCCCGACGACAGTGGCGCGCTTTCCGCGCGAGTCGCCAGGGACCATGTCCCCGCGCTCACGCCATCCGTCGTCGTCCTGCGCCAGCCGGGCACCCAGCACGTCCTCAAGGACGTGCGGCGGCTCGTCCACCTGTGTGTGCAAGGCGCGCCACAACGCGGTCCGTACCGCTGTGTTGTCCGGCGTGCCGACAACATTTCCCGTCATCAGTCAGTCCTTCCTGGCTTGTTGTTCATGCCCCGTCCGGCCTCCCACGCGCTCCACAGCCCGCCGTACACGCCATCGGCGGCGACCAGCTCGTCATGTGTTCCGGTCTCGATGATCCGGCCGTGCTCCATGACGACTATCCGGTCGCAGGTCGCGGCTTGGGAGAGACGATGCGCGATCACCAACCCGGTACGACCGCGCAAGGCCGCCTCGGCGGCACGGTCCAGCAACCCCGCATGGGTGGAGCCGGCCTCGGCGGTCGCCTCGTCGAGGATCGCCAGTTCCGGGTCGGCGAGCAGCAGCCGCGCGAGGGCGAGCTGTTGGGCCTGTGCGTCGGTGAGCGGATGCCCGCCGGTGCCGATGATCGTGTTGAGATCGTCCGGCAGCAGGTCGCGCAGACCGGCTGCCCCGGTGGCGTCCAGCGCCGCGTGGATGTCGTGGTCGGTGGCTGTGGGGGCGCCGAGCGTGAGATTGTCCCGCAGGGTGCCGGCGAACACGTGCGTCTCCTGGGTGATCAACGTGGTTCGGCCGGGCTGGGCCACCGTCCCGGCGTCGGGCAGATGGATACCGGCGATGACGGCGGCGAGCGTCGTCTTGCCGGCCCCGGAGGCGCCGACCACGGCGACGCGCTGACCGGTGGGGACGTCGAGGGTGAGGTTGTCGAATACGCGGGGGCCGTCGCCGTAGCCGAACGCGACCTCGTGCAGCCGCACGGCGATGCCCGAGTCCGCTGCCGCTGTCTGCTCGCCCGCTTCCTCCGGGATGGTGGCGACCCCGACGATGCGGCTGAGCGATGCGAGGGCCGACTGGAGGTCGTCGACGACGTACAGCAGCTCGTTGATCGGTCCGAGCAGGCGCAGGACGATCAGCATCGCGGCGGTGGCGGCGCCGACGGTGGACGCGTCCGCGTCGATCAGGACGAAGCCGACGACGAGGACGGTGGCCAGGCTCAGACACTCGCCGAAGTTCAGGCGGAGGCTGAGCATGGCCATCACGGTGCGCGCGCGGAGCGTGTGCACCGAGACGCCCCAGGACGCGGCCATCACGGTGTCGTGCCGCTGCTCGGCGAGCCCCAGCCCGAGCACGGTGGAGTAGCCGCGCTGCGACTCGAGGATCTGCTGTGCCCGCGCGCTCATCGCCGCGCGCTCGGCGCCGTACACCCGAGGGCCGACGCGGAGATACCAGCGCATGACGAGTACGTAGACGGGCAGTACGACGGCGAACGCGGCGGCGTACGGCCATTCCAGCGCGGCGAGCCCGCCCAGCGACACGACGATGGTGAACCCGCTGACGGTGAGCGCGGGGATCACGGCGGGCGCGGCATCGGCTACGGCGGTGACGTCGTCGCTGGTCCGGGAGATCAGGTCCCCGGTCCCGGCGCGTTCGACGAGGTGCTGCGGGAGTGTCATGGCACGGCTCACGAGCTGTTCGCGCAGCGCGGCGAGGATGGTGTGGTAGACGCGGGTGGCGAGCACGATCGTCACCGCGCTGCCGACCGCGCCGAGAACCGCCGAGAGCGCCATGACGGCCGTGACCGTCAGTACGGTGCCGAGGTCGGCGGTGCCGGCCCGCACCCGGTCGACGAGGAACCCGATGATCACGGGCGGGATCACGTTGACGCCGGTGCTGACGATCCCCAGCACTCCGACAGCGGCGAGCCGGAGCCGGTGCCCGCGGCTGAGCCGCCACACCTCCCTGGCCGTCTCCCTGCTGCCCGCGACCGGAAGCGCGTGCCCGGTTGCCGCGGATGCCCCGCTCATAGCGTTGTCCTTGCGCGTATCGGTGCGTCCTCAAGCAGGTCGACGACGCGGTCGCAACTGCTCAGCAACGCGGGGGAGGAGGTGATCAGCAGGGTCGAGCGGCCCGCGCGGACATCGCGCAGTCGCTTCGCGATCGTGTGCTCAGTGACCGAGTCGACCGCCGTGGTCGGGTCGTGCAGCACGAGCACCGGCGCGTCGCTCGCGAGAGCGCGGGCAAGCGCGAGTCGCTGGAGCTGACCGCCGGAGAAGCGGTTGCCGTCCTCGCCGACCGGGAGGTCGAGATCGGCGGCGAAGTCACCGCATGCCGCAGCTCGCACCGCGGCTGTCACCAGCTCGGGTGAGGCCGCGGTTGCGGTGAGGTTGTCGCGGATCGTTCCGCTGAACAGCATGACCCGGTGCGGAGTGAAAGTGACCCGGGATCGGTACTCCTGCGCGGTCAACTCCCGCGCGGCGATCCCGTCCAGCCGCACCGCGACCTCGCCGCCGGGCTCGCGGGGATCCAGCAGCGCCTCCGCGACGCGGGCAGCGGTCAGATCGTCGGTGCGCACTCCCACGAGTTCGCCGGGCTCCACCCGGATCGTCCCGCTGGGCGTGGACACCTCCAGCACCGGCAGCCGCTGAACCACCGGCCGTGCCGCGTCGTCAGGCTCGGGCGTTACGGCGACGTCGGTCTTCAGCACGTCGAGGATGCGCGCGGACGAGGCGCGGGATCCGGCGAGGTTGGGGATGGAGTCGTTCGCGATCGACTGGATCTGCGGCAGCAGCGCCTGGGCGAGGCCGACGGCGGCGATCAGCTCGCCGACGCTCAGCTGCCCGTCCACGGCGAACCAGCCCGCCAGTCCCATCACCGCCGCGACGAACGTGCCGGTGACCACACCGGAGCCCATCAGGAATCTCCCCAGCAGTCCCGCGTTGCGCTTGGCACCGACGAGCGTCTCCTGGCTTGCCTGCCGGTACCTTCTGGTCGCCTCGGTCTCGGCGCGCATCCCCTTGACCACCCGATAGCCGGCCACGACATCCGTGGCCAGTCCGACCGTGGTGGCCAGCAGTCCCTGGTACTCACGGGTGTCACGGGACAGCCGCTCGCTGAGCACGCCCATCAACCACACCGCCAGCGGCGCCCCCACCAGTACCGCGAGCCCGAGCAGCCAGTGCGTCCTCAACAGGGACACGGCGATGAACCCGATGGTCATGATCCTCGCGATCGGCATGATCGCGAGCTGAACCCCGTTGGCCAGGCGGCCGACGTCGTTGGTCATCACCGAGACGACACCGCCGTCCGGCGCGTGGGCGCCGCCGCCGACCGGATGCAGCACGACGGTCGAGAGGGTGCTCCGGAGGCGGTGCTGCAGCAGCTGGATCGCATACGCGGTCAGTTGGACAGCGAACTTCGCCGCCACCGTCAACACGATGTACAGGGCCACCAGCACGCCGAGCCACAGCACCAACTGCCCCGCGTTCCCGGTTGCCAGCGCCCGGTCGATCGCAAGGCCCATCACCACGGGGACCGCGGCCTCGCCCACCTGCCACACGATCGCGGCCAGCGCCGCGGGAACGGAGACCCGCCGCACCGAGAGGATCACGCGCAACAGGAATCGACCGGCCGTGGTCTCCGAACCGGCCTCGAACGGCTGGACCTCGGGCGGATCGGCGGGCGCCTGCCAAAGCACAGGCAGCCGACGGGTCAGAGGTCCCCGCCCCAGCCCCGACGGGTCGGAGTGCGAGTCGTTCCTCATGGCCGCCCCCGGTCCGTGCCCAGCAAGAGGACGTCGGTGTGCTGAGTGAGCGCCGCAGCCACCCACACTCGCTGCTGCCGGGCTCCGGAGAGTTCGTCTTCCTGGAACGACCTGTCCGGGATCGAACACCAACAGGCCGTCGTCGCAGGGCGGTTGTCGTACCTGATGGAGGCTTCTCCTCGGTCGGGTGGCGGTATGGGTGGTGGCACGGGGCAAGGTTAGCCTACCCTTCATTGAGGTTCTAGTGATCGTTGCCTCGGTCGGCTCGATCGGCTCGATCGGGTCTCAAGAGAAGTGGGTGTGCTTCCGTTGGCGGCTTTTGACCGTGTGGAGTTGACTGCGAGTCAGCGAGGCAACTGGGTGGCTCGGAGACTTGCCCCTGAGTCCTCGGTGTTCTGTGCGGGTCAGTTGATCTGGCTGAACGGCCCGGTCGATCCGGCCCTGTTCGCGTCTTCGGTCAGTGTTGTTTTCGCGGAGACCGATGCGTTGCGGGTTCGTTTCGGGGACGACGACGGTGTCCCTTTCCAATACATCGACACCTCCACGACACTCTCGACGGAGGTCGTCGACGCGGGTCATGGCGATGATGAGGTCCGGGTGCTGGCCCGCGAGCAGCTCACCGGATCGTCGGCCACTTCGGGAGAGCCGACGACCTGCTCGACCTTGGTCCGTCGCGAGGACGGCACCTGGGCGTGGATCCTGGTCACCAACATCCTGCTCGTCGACGGCTACAGCATTTCTCTGTTCATCCGCCGAGTCGCCGAGGTCTACTCCGCACAGCAGTCCGGTGATTCGGTCCCGGACCGCTGGTTCGGCACCCTGAAGAACGTCGTAGACGCCAGGAATTCCGGCGATTTCAGGAACGAAGAAAGTGCCGCGTATTGGAGTGGCGTCCTCGGAATCGAGCACGTCGGCCACGAGATCGTGGAGGACTTGTCCGGGGTCTTCGTGTCGTCGAGTCGACCGGTTGTCGTTCCGATACCTGATGACACCTACTCGAGGGTTCAGCAGTTCGCTCGCGCGGCTCGGGTCTCCTGGACTGATTCTCTGATCACGTTGTGGGGTGTCTACACCGCTCTGGTCGATGGGCGTGACTGTGTGGCGGTCCGGGTTCCGCTGATGTTGCGAGATGACCGTGAATCGCTGAAGACACCGAGTGCGATATCGAGGGCGATTCCGGTCGTCACTGAGATCAGCCCGTACGACACCTTCGGAAATGTTCTCGGGATCGTCGCGGGCCAGCTGAGGGATTCGCGGCGTCACACGACTGTCGAAGATCACCAGATCGCCCGTCTATGGCCAAGCGGCCAAGCCTCGTTCCTCACGCTCCCGACGATCAACATCAGACTCTTCGAGTCGACGCCGAGCCTGGGCGACATTGCCGCGGTCTCCGAGACGATCAGCACCGGCCCGGTCGGCTCGCTTGACCTCGCGATCTACCGCAACTCCGACTCTGGACTCCGGCTGGAGCTGTCCGCAGGGTCCGCCACGGGCGATCCGCTCTTGCACGCCGGACAATTCGGCCGTTTCCTCAACGGTGTACTCGACGGGTCCGCGGCCCGGACTCTGCACGAACTGAGTGCCGGATTCATACCCGTTGCTGATGGCCCGGATCTGTCGTGGACGCAAGGCGACACGCTTGATATCGCGCCGACGACAGCGGACGCGTCGGTGACGGTGGACGCACTGGTGCGCCGCCGGGTCGCGGCCGATCCGGACGCGGTCGCGATCGTCGCCGACGACGGCAGCGAACTCACCTACAGTCAGTTCGATGCGCGGGTCAACGCTTTCGCCCACCTCCTGATCGAGGAGGGCGTGCGGGTCGGGGACCGCGTCGCGATCGCCATGACACGCTCGGTCGACCTGGTCGTAGCACTTACGGGGGTGATCCGCGCGGGAGCGGCCTACGTGCCGATCGACCCGGGATACCCCGCCGAACGCGTCAAGCACATCCTCGACAACGCCGCACCTGCGCTGGTCATCACCGACCAACTCGCCGCAGAAATACATCAACACGTACTGGGTGAACATCGCGCACCAGCACTGCGGATCGACGACCACGAGGTACAGCGACAGCTGACCACCGGTCAGGAAATCGCCCCCGTTCCAGCCCGGCCGCTGAGCGACCTCGACGCTGCTGTCGTGATCTTCACATCGGGAACGACGGGCCACCCGAAGGGCGTTGCCCTCACACACCGTGCACTCGCCAACCGCCTCGCGTGGGGTCAGCGAGTACTGGACTACAGGCCAGGTGATGTGGCGCTGTCGAAGAGCGGTGTGGGTTTCGTCGACGCGGTGACGGAGTTGTTCGGGCCGATGATCGCCGGTGCCCGGATCGTGGTCGTGCCCGCGGAAACCGCGCAAGATCCAGCCGGGCTGCTCGACACCATCGCCCGGCACCGCGTGACACATCTGCTGACCGTGCCCAGCCTGGCCGACGTCCTCGTCCGCCACGACGACGCACCCACCGCGCTTGCGTCGATCCGGTCCTGGATCTCCTCCGGTGAAGCACTCACCTCGGGCACCGCGACCAGCATGCGAACTGCCGCGCCACAAGCAGTACTGCACAACTTCTACGGCTCGACCGAGGTCACCGGCGACGGCACAACGGCCACCATCACCGGCAACACCGCGATTGGTGCACCGGTCGCGAACACGACAGCACGTGTTCTTGACGCGTGGCTGCGCCCGGTACCGGCCGGTGTGGCAGGTGAGCTGTACCTGGGTGGAGTCCAGCTCGCCGACGGCTACGTCGCCCGCCCGGGCCTGACCGCCGACCGATTCGTGGCCGATCCGTTCAGTGACGACGGCGCACGGTTGTACCGCACCGGCGATGTCGTGCGATGGAACCCCCAGGGCCAGTTGGAATACCTCGGGCGCAGCGACGACCAGGTGAAGATACGCGGCTACCGGATCGAACCCGGCGAAATCCGCGCCGTCCTCGAACAACACCCAGCAGTATCGGGCGCCGCCATCATCGCCTTGGACCATCCCGCCGGCGGAAAGTACCTCGCCGCATACATCACCACGACCAGCACCAGCACCAGCACCAGCACCAGCACCACGGACGCAGTGCCGATCGACGAACTCCGCGAGCACCTCGCACGGTCGCTGCCGGACTACATGGTCCCCACCACGTTCACCCGCCTGGACCGCTTCCCCGTCACCGCCAACGGCAAGCTCGACCGCCACGCACTGCCGCAACCAGACCTGACCGCAGGCGCAGCCGACGGCCGCCCACCGCAAACCGCCACCGAGGTCACCCTCGCCGGCATCTTCCGCGACGTACTCCACCTCGCCGACGACGTCGATCTCGGCGTGGACAGCGACTTCTTCCGCCTTGGTGGGCACTCCCTGCTCGCCGCACGAGTCATCGCACGCGCCAACGCCCTGCTCGGCGTCGCACTCACGTTGCGCGATGTCTTCGACCATCCCCGCATCAGCGAACTCGCCCGAGTCGCCGACACCACCACCGCTACCACCGCCACCACCGAGACATCCACCACCCGAATCGGCGAACTACCCCGCCCAACCCCGCTACCAGTCTCGTACGGACAACAAGCACTCTGGTTCACAGAGCAGATCGCAGGGCGTTCGATCTACCGGACCGAAATCGTGCTGCAAGCAGGCGTGCGGCTCGATCTGGATGCTTTGGCAAGGGCGATACGCCGGATATTCGTTCGCCACGAGATCTTGCGTACGATCCTCGTGCCGGACGAGGAGACCTCGTCGCTCCGCCAGGTCATCTGCGCGGAACCCGACGACGACACCAAGGTCCTGGAGGTCGAACACGTCGGTCCTGAGCTGCTCAGCGACAAGATCGCTCAGGTTGCCGCACTGCCACTTGACTTCACGTCCGAGTTCGGGCTGAAGTTTCATCTGTTGCGCCATTCTGATGGCGATGTGCTGGTGGCTTACGGGCATCACATAGTTACCGATGCGGATTCCTTCGGGATCCTTGTCCAAGAGCTGAACAAGTTCTATCTCGAAGCTGCTTCCGGTAATTCCACCGAGGTCGCGCCCTTGCCCATCCAGTATGCCGACTTCGCGGTCTGGCAGCGAGATGTGCTGGGCAGCCGGAGAGATCCGGAGTCTCGCTATCAATCGGATCTGCGCTACTGGCAGGACGTGCTGTCGGATCTCCCGACGGAAACCGTCCTCCCCATCGACCAACCACGCGACGCATCCGAAGAACGAACCATACGGCCTGCCACCACGTCCCTCACCAGCAGTGAGACAGCCACGGTCGAAGAATTCCTGGTCGAGCACAAGGCGACACCGCTGCAGGCGTTGATTGCGGCGTTTTCGTTGTCGCTCTGGGATGAAGGTGCCGGCGATACGGTCCCTGTCGGCACCCCGGCCAGTTTGCGTGACCAGCCCGAATTGCAGGACCTCATCGGGTACTTCGTGAACACCGTCGTGGTGCGCGCCGATATCGACGCCGCGACCGGGTTCGCGCAGACGCTGCTCCGTTGCCGCGATCGCATGCTCGAAGCCGCTGACCACAAGCTCGTTCCGTTCGAGCAGGTCGTCGAGGCGGTGAACCCGCCGCGCCAGGTCGGGATCAGTCCGCTTTTCCAGGTCATGGCCGCCTACGTGGACCGCGGTGGAGATTCGGGTGCGGCGTCGCCGCTCACCAACTACGCCTCGACCACTGCGGATGGCCCGCTGGAATCTCAGCCTGCCCTGTTCGATCTCGTGTCGAGTATCGAAAGACTCGACAGCGGCGCATTCGGAGTGAATCTGAACGCGGCCCGCGAGTTGTTCTCGGCGGAAACCACGTCACGGTTGTTGCGGAACACAGCGCGCTTCCTTGTGCTTGGCTCCCAGCACCCGGATCTGACGGTCAGGCAACTCGCCCAGATCGTTCGTGCCGGCGACGAGGGCCGGACCAAAGCCGACAGCACCAAAGCAGACGACAACGGCGGTGACATTCGCCGCTTCCAGCTGCCGCTCGAAGATTTCGACATCAGCGTGGCTCCGCTCTGGCGGGCGGCGATCGACCACGTCAGTCACGCCCTGTCGGGAGCAAGCCTCGCCCTGCGATTGGCGATCCGCGACAGCGGCGCCGGTGAACTGGTCGCCGAGACCGACAATCCTGAGCTGCTGGATGCGGTCAGGGAGAAGCTCACCGAGCTGGTCACCGCGTATCAGGCGAAAATTCCGATGGTCGTCGTCACGTCCACTCGGGCCGCGTCCGGATACAAGGACGACGAACTGGCGGCTGTCCTCGACGATCCGTTCTGGGAGGACTGGGTAGACCAGCTCGCCGATGCGACCGCCACTGTGCTGCCGCAGCGAGGCGACTCGGTGGCTTCGGAAGCATCGGAGGTATCGGAAGCATCAAGTGTCACGGCTGGACGAGCGGCTCCCGCCACAGACGAAACCTCCGTAACCTCGGAAACCTCTCTGCGGTCCGTTGTGCTGGCGGCCGTGGCCAAGGCCTTGGCCGAGATCGCCGAAGGTGATCTGCTCGTGGAGCTCCATGAGTCCGACGGTCCCCTGATGACGCGTAGATTCCCCGTGCTGCTCGATGACGGTGATGTCATCGGACTGAGCCCGGAGCGAGCGGCCGAATACGCCTCGCTGGCCGGACACCCCCGGTTCAGCCGCTTCTTCGATGACCTTCCGATCCCACGGATCCGTGTAGGTGTGTTCCGCAGCCACGCGGAGCTGATCACCGAGCCTGCCGCAGGCGTCGGCGTACCAGAGGACGGACTCGAACTCGACATCCGTGTCCTCATCGCGGGTCGCGAGCCCGGCGATTGCGTCGTCCGCGTCTGGGCGGAGTCGGCGGACACCGTTGGTGTCGACACCGAGGCGCTGGCTGCCGCCATCGCTGAGGAGATTGCCGGAGTCGGCGTCCCTGCCCCCGGTCGCGAGCGTCGAGAGGCATTCACTCTGCGTCGCGCCGACCGGGTCACGTTGACGCCCGGCGAAGAGGAATCCATCCGAGCCCGCTACGGGCACGACGCCCAGATCCTTCCGCTTGCCCCCTTGCAGCGCGGATTGTTCTATCACCTGTTGCGGTCCCGGGAATCCGACGACCACAACACCTACGTATCGCAGATCACCCGACAGATCGCGGGAGATCTCGACCCCGAGCGGATGACGGCCTCCATCGCGAGTGCGATGGAGAGGTACCCCAATCTCCAGGCGGCGTTCGTCCCGCCCGGGGACGTACAGGTGATCCCGTCCGGTGTCGAAGTCCCGGTACGGGTCATCCGACTGGACGAGTGGGGTGGCCGCGGGGTCGATGTGGAGGAGTTCCTGGCGGCCGAGCGAGGTGAGCCGTTCGACTTCGAGGTCCCGCCGCTGATCCGGTTCACGGTGCTCGAACACGGCCACCGAGCGTGGACATTGGTCATGAGTTTCGAGCACATCCTGCTGGACGGCTGGTCCATCAACGGGCTGTTCGCCGAAATCCTCAGCATCTACGCCGATGACGGCTACGTCGATCGCGTGCGACCGGCGTCTTTCCGCTCCTACCTGGACTGGGTCGACGACCAGGATCCCGCTGCCGCCTATCGCGCCTGGGACGGCTACCTCGCGGAACTGACCGGTCCGACGTTGCTGTGCCCTGACTTCGTCGACCTCGGTGACGCACAGAGCGAGACCGGTGAACTGCACCTCGATCTCAGCCCGGCAGAGGCCGCGACGGTGTTCGGTGCCGCACGAGACGCCAAGGTCACGGTGGGTACCCTGCTGCAGACCGCCTGGGGGATCGCGCTCAGCCGGCTCACGGGCAGCAACGACGTCGTGTTCGGAAACACGGTTTCCGGTCGGCCGCCGTCGTTGCCCGACGCCGACCGAATCATCGGGCTGCTGTTCAACACGGTCCCGATGCGGGTGAGTCTGCCGCCGTTCCAGACGAATCGGCAGCTGCTCGCCCAGGTCCAGTCCGAGCAGCTGCTCGTTATCGACCATCCGCAAGCCGCTCTGACCCAGATCCAGACCAACGCAGGCATGCCTGTTCTGTTCGACACGCTGTTCGTGGTGCAGAACGTGCCGCTCGGCCAGGCCGCGGGGCAGGACACAGCCGGGTTGCAGGTCGTCGACGCGAAGGTCGATGACGCGACCCACTACCCGGTGACGTTCGCGGTCGACCCGGAGGAACGCGACGGAGCGGCGACCGTGCACGTGCGCCTGTCCTACCGCCGGGACGTTTTCGACGCCCCGGCCGCGGAGCTGTTGCTCAAGCGCTACGTCCAGGTGCTCGTTTCCCTTACCCGGCGGCTTGACGAGCCCGTCGGTACGCTGTCCGCCCTGCTGCCGGACGAGACCGCCCCGCATACGGGTATCGCCGCTGACCTCGTCCGCGACATCGAACCGGTCACGGTCGCCGAGTTGCTGCACCGGCAGGTGCGGCTGTCCGGATCGGAGACGGCGCTGGTCGCCGGCGATCGCCGGTTCACCTTCGCGGAGTTCTTCGCCGAGGTGAACCGCTACGGCCGACTTCTGCTCGACGAGGGAGTGCGCCCGGAGCACCGGGTCGCGCTGCTGCTGCCGCGCGACGAGCGCACGGTCATCGCGATGTTCGCGGTGTTCGCCATCGGAGCCGCCTACGTCCCGGTGGACAGTGAACTGCCGGACGAACGGATCGGCTACATGATCGAGGTCGCCGAACCGACCGTCACTCTGGTGACCGACCGCGACGTGGACCGGCTCACCGGCGCCGTCGGCAAGGTGATCAACCTGGACTCCACGACGACGGTGGATCGCCTCGCGCAGACCGGAACAGCTCCGATTACGGCAGCGGAGCGAGGCGGGGAGGTCTCGCTCGACAACCTCGCGTACATCATCTTCACCTCGGGGACCACCGGACGGCCCAAGGGAGTCGCCGTCGGCTACCGCGGACTGACGAACATGTACGTCAACCACGTAGAGAAGATCTTCGACCGGGTGGTGGACCACCAGCGCGGGCGCCGGATGAAGATCGCGCACACGACGTCCTTCTCCTTCGACGCCTCGTGGGAGCAGCTGTTCTGGCTGCTCAACGGCCACGAGGTGCACGTCATCGACGAGGAGATGCGACGCGACCATCAGCGGCTGCTGGCGCACTACGACGAGGTCTGCATGGACGGGTTCGACGTGACCCCGTCCTACGGTCAACTCCTCGTTGAGGAAGGGCTGCTGGAGCGAGACCGGCCGGCCGGCCGGTCCGTGTCCTCCGACGCGCCCGGTGTCGTCTTCGTCTCCCTCGGCGGCGAGGCCGTCCCCGACCGGCTCTGGCAGCAGCTGCGCGACGCCCCCGGAGTCGAGTCGTACAACCTCTACGGACCTACCGAGTACACCATCAACGCCCTCGGAGCCGACCTGGCCGACAGCACCGACTCGAGTGTCGGGACGCCGATCTTCAACACCCGGGCCTACATCCTCGACGAGAACCTGCAACCCGCCCTTCCCGGTGTCGCCGGCGAGCTGTACCTGGCCGGCGAGGGAACCGCGCGCGGATACTGGGGCCAGTCCGCGCTGACCGCCGAACGTTTCGTCGCCTGCCCGTGGGAAACGGCGGAACGCATGTACCGCACCGGAGATCTCGCCCGGTGGAACGAAGCCGGGATGATCGACTACCTCGGTCGCGCCGACGAACAGATCAAGATTCGCGGTTATCGCATCGAACCGGACGAGATCCGGGACGTCGTGCAGGAGTTCCCCGAGGTGACGCGCGCCGAAGTGGTCGCCTTCGAGCATGCCACCGGGCTACAACTGGCCGCCTACTACCGCACGACCGCGGACCGCGACATCAGCGAGTCGTTGCGCAACCACCTGGCCAAGTACCTGCCCGACTACATGGTCCCGGCAGCCCTTGTCCCGGTGGAGTCCTTCCCCCTCACCCCGACCGGCAAGCTGGACCGCCGAGCGCTGCCTGCGGCTGACGTGGCCGCGTCCGGAGTCAGCGCGGGCCGGGCACTGGAGTCGGAGACGGAGCTGGCGGTGGCCGCGATCTTCCGTGCCGTGCTCGACCTCGACGAGGGACTGACCCTGGGCGCCGCGAGCGACTTCTTCCGGCTGGGCGGGCATTCGCTCGCGGCAATGCGGCTCGCGTCGCAGATGAATCGCGCGTTCCCCGTGAACATAGCGATGCGGGACGTCATCACTGCGTCGACGATCGGCGAACTGAGTGCGGTGGTCGACAAGAGGACGCAGCCTGGCGCCGATACCGAGGTCGACATCACCGCGATCGCGACCCGATTCACCCAGTCCCTGAACGGCCGCACCCTGTTCTGCGCGCACCCGAAGTTCGGCGCCTCGTCCATGTACTCGGAACTGTCGCGATACCTCCCGGACGGGGTCGGGCTGGTCGGGATCGACGATCCGGCGATCATCGGCATGGACGTCGAGTTCGACGACCTCGACGACCTCGCCTCGACCTACGCCGACGTCATCCAGGGGCTGCAGCCGACCGGACCGTACGAACTGCTGGGTTGGTCGTACGGCGCGCACATCATGTTCGCTGTGGCACGCCAGCTTCTTTCGCGAGGGGAACGCGTCGGCCCCCTGGTGATCGTGGACGCCATGCCTGCCGGTTCGGAGAACGCGGGGGAGCTCCTCGTACGACCGGGATCCGCCGAGTCGATGCGTGACGAGATGCTGAAGGCGTTCGGCGAGGAGGCGTTCAACGAGTTGCTCGCCGACGCGAAGCAACTCAAGGCTGTCGAGACGGCCGGCCGTCGATGTGATGTCCTGACGTCCACGCCGACGCGGGGCATCCTCGACATCGAGACGCTCGTGATCGCGTCATCCGCGACGCACACGCCCCGAGTGGCGGAGCTGGGCCGCGAGGACGCGCTGGGATGGGACGGGCACTTGACCAACTTCTCGTTCTTCGTCGCTGAGGACGAAGACCACCAGTCCGTCCTCGAACCCGATTCCGGTCTGCTGAAGTGGGGCCCGCTGCTGACGAACCTGTTGGACGGCTGAGCGGATTTCGTGAATCTGGTGCGGTACGGCGAGCCGTACCGCACCAGATTCGGAGCCGATGAGCTGATGAGCCGGTCACTGAGGTGATGGCTCAGGTGATGGCGGCAGCGTCTTGCAGGCTGTCGAACAGGGCCGCGCGGCGCATGTAGGCCCGGGCGGTGTCGAACTTCTCGGCGGTGCGGCGCAGTTGGTCGAAGTTGTGCCGACGCACCTCGGGGTCGCGTTCTTCCAGCAGCCGCTTGTTGGCGATCGTCTGGGCCTGCACGTAGTTCACCGCGGCATGGCGGCGCTGGCGGCTGTAGAGGTCGAGCAGGTCGTCGCCGGCCTCACCGGCGATCACCTTCGCGAGCTTCTCCGTCAGGTTGACGGCGTCATGGATGCCGCCGTTCATGCCCATGCCGCCGATCGGGTTGTTCACGTGCGCGCTGTCGCCGGCGAGCAGGATGCGCCCCTGACGGAAGGTCGCGGCCACGCGTTGATTGACCGGGTAGACGTTGCGGTACTCGACGTCGTACGAGCCGGTCTGCGGGAGGAACTTCTGCAGCCGCTGCTCGACGCGCGCCGGAGACAACGCGGTGGCGTCGTCCTCGTCGTGGCCGATCGGCAGAATCACCCGCCAGAGCCCGCCGGGCGTTTCTCCCCGCACCTTGAACACGTTGGCCCACTCATGGGGGTCGGAGAAGTAGTTGCGAAACGCCAGCTCCGGTTTGACGGTGCTGAGGTCGAAGCTGGTCGCGATCTTGATGAACCGCTCCGGATAGGTGAATCCCTCGAATGCGATGCCGGCGAACTTGCGCACCGTCGATCGGCCACCGTCACAGCCGACGACGTAGGCCGCCGTCATGCGTTCCGTGCCGGCGGGTGAGGTGTACTCCACCTCGATGCCGTTCGCGGTTTCGGTCAGACCGGTCAGCGTGTGGGAGAACCGCACGTCGAAGTCGGATTCGTTCGCGTACTCCGCGGCGATGGCAGCGGTCAGCTTGTACTGCTCGTACTGCAGTACGTACGGGAACCGGATCTCGTCCTTGAGCCGGCCGAGATCGAACTCCGCCACGACCTCTCCGGTCGGCCGGTCGTGGAAGCGGTAGGTGCTGGAGAGCAGACTGTGCGCCCGGATCTTCTCGGTGACGCCCAGTTCGTCGAGCATCTCCAGCGTGCTCGGATGGATGGTCGCCGCGCGCTGATCCCGCACCGGCGCCGGCTCGGACTCGAGAACGGTCACCGGGATACCGCGCCGATTCAGCGCCAGCGCGCAGACCATTCCGACAGGGCCCGCGCCCACGACGAGGACACGTGTGGTCTTGTCCGACATGCGCCTAGCCCAGCTCGCGCTGCAGGCGCTTGCTGACCTTGCCGACCGCGGTGTACGGGAACTCGTCGACGACCTCCACGACATCGGGGAGCTTGAACGTGGCGAGGCCCTTGTCGCGCAGGAACTGGCGCAACTTGCCCAAGGTCAGCTCGGTCGCGCTCTCCGGCGTCCGGGGAATCAGGTACGCCTTGACACGCTCGCCGAGAACCTCGTCGTCGACGCCGACGACGGAGACGTTGTGGACGCCGGCATGAGTGAGGAGCGCGTTCTCCAGCTCCTCGGGCGCGATTTTCTCGCCGCCCCGGTTGATCTGGTCCTTCGACCGTCCCACGACCCTGATGAAGCCGCGCTCGTCCCGCTCGACGATGTCACCGGTGCGGTAGAAACCGTCGCTGGTGAACGCCAGCGCGTTCTGCTCGGGGTTGCGGTAGTAGCCGCGAATCACCGACGGTCCTCGCGTCAGCAGGTGGCCGGGTGCACCGGGTGGCACGTCGTTGCCCTCGTCGTCGATGACGATGCACTCGTCGGCCGCCGAGGCCGGCCGGCCCTGGTACCGCACGCTGGTGGCCCGGTCGACGTCGGCGGGATTGCTGACGACGAGGCCCTCACCCATTCCGAAGCTCTGCGACAGCTGCACGCCGAACTCCGGCTCGACCCGCGACGCCACGGACTCGGTCAGCTTCGCGCCGCCGCACATGAGAATCTTCAAGCTGGAGAGGTCATAGCGCTTGCGGAGTGAGGAGTTCAGCCAGGCCAGCAGGATCGGGGGCACCAGCGAAACGCGGGTCACCCCGTGCTTCTCGATCAGCGGGAACGCCGTGTCGGGGCTGCCGTTCGGTGCGATCACGATGGTGGCGCCCACGCTGAACGCACCGAGGAATCCGGGCGAACGCGTCGACATGCTGTGGCAGATCGGTATGACCAGCAGATGCACGGTCTGCTCGGTGATGCCGCGTTCCCCAACGCTTCGGCGCAGTGCGTAGCCGTACGTCTGGTGGGTGTGCGGCATCAGCTTCGGGACGCCCGTCGTGCCGCCCGACATCTGCAACAGGGCGACGTCCTGCGGGCTGCACCGTCGCGCGTGCTCCAGCGATCCCTTCGACTGCAACGCCTTGTACTCGGCGCCGCCGCCATCGCGTTCGAGCACCACGGTGTGCTCCAGATGGGGCCAACGCTGCTTCAGGTCGGCGGCCATCGCGGCGAGATCGGTGCCGCTGTCCGAGTCGACCGTGATGTAGGCACGCGCCTCGGTGATCTCGACGAAGTGCTCGATCTCGGCACGACGGTGCGCGATGGGAGCGACGACGGGAACCGCCCCGAGCTCCCACAAGGCGAAGACGAAGGCGATGTACTCATAGATGTTGGGCAGGTGTACCACCACCCGGTCGCCACGGCTCAGCCCCAGATCCCGCAGACCGGCAGCGAGGCGCAGGACCTCGTCCGTGAGCTGTGCGTAGCTCAACTCGGCCTTGCGGTCGATGACGGCGAGTTTGTCAGGAGAGCGCTCCGCGGTGGCGAACAGCAGCTCCGGCAGCGTCTGATCGCGCCAGTACCCCTCAGCGACGTACTTGGCTGCCGTCTCCGACGGAAACGGAACGACCCCGTCAAGGGCCAACGGTTCGATGCTCACTTGGTTTCCCTTCGAGGAGCTGCATCCCAGCCCAGAGAGGGTAGGCTATCCTAACTTCACCATCGGCGGTGCTGGATGCGGTCCGCCCCACCCCTCGATACGCCGATGCCGCTGGCGGCCGTGGTGCTGCTCCCCGTCCGCGTCGTGGCGCGAATGCCTGAAGTCAGGTCTCCAGTGCCGAGGGCGTGGCGCGGTTGCGTGGTCGTGTCCTCGCCAGTCCGGTCTCCACGGCGCTGAGCAGGCTCAGGGTGGCGTCGAGGAGTTCGGTGTCGTGGCCGGCGGCTTCGGAGACGGTCGTGGCCCATTCCTGGCGTACGAGGACGGTGTTGTCGCGTCCGCGCTCGGTCGAGTGGACCGTCACCCCGCGACCGTCGTCCGAGTGGGCGTGCCGCTCGATGAAGCCCTTCTCCTCAAGTCCGCGCAGGACGGTGGAGAGGTTGGTGCGCTGGAGCCCGGTCGCGGCGGCGATGCGACTGGGCGTCGCGGCGGGGTCGCTCTTCAGGTAGCGCATCACCATGCCCTCGGACTGCGACAGGTGAACAGCCCGCTCGTCCGTGTAGCGGCGGAACTGGATCTCCCGGCTGATGATCAGCACGAGGTCGGCCAGCTCGGCCCACCGCTGCTCGTGGTCCGGCCCTGCCGTCGGGCCCGTCTGTTGCGCCTGATCCTCCATCACGGCTCCAGGGTACGGGTTTGCCGTCATGTAGTTATGGGGGCATACTCGTTATGTGCTCATAGTTATGAGCACATAACTTCCCTGTGCGACTTCCTCTCCCTGGGGGCTGTCATGACGACAACCACTTCCTCCTCCCGGCAGGCCCAATCGGCGATGCGCTCGCCCCGTGCCACCGCCCGCGCCGGGGGCCTGCACCCGGTCGGGGTGTTCATCCTGCTGGCCGGCGCCTTCCTGCCGATCATGGACTTCTTCATCACCAACGTGGCCCTGCCCAGCATCGACGCCTCGCTGCACGCCTCCGCGTCGTCGCTGGAGCTGGTGATCGCCGGGTACGGCGTCGCGTACGCGACCCTGCTGGTCCTCGGGGGCCGCCTCGGCGACCGCTTCGGCCGTCGGCGCCTCTTCCTCGGGGCCCTCGTGGGCTTCGTACTGGCCTCGCTGGCCTGCGGTGTCGCCCCCGGCGTGGGCACGCTGATCGCGGCCCGCATCATTCAGGGCGCGACCGCCGCCCTGCTCATCCCGCAGGTGCTGGCGACCTTCCACCACGTCCTGGAAGGAGAGCGCAAGGCCCGTGCCGTGGCCCTGTACGGGGCCACCTCCGGCATCGCCGCCGTGGTCGGACAACTGGTCGGCGGCTTGCTGGTCAGCGCGGACATCGCCGGCACCTCCTGGCGGCCGATCTTCCTGGTCAACGTACCCATAGGCCTGGTCGTGCTGCTGGTGGCGGCGCGGATCGTGCCGGACACCCGCTCGCACCACCCCGTCGGCATCGACCTGCCCGGCACCCTGCTGTTCGCAGCCACGCTCACCGCCCTGCTGGTGCCGCTGACCGAGGGGCACTCCCTGGGCTGGCCCATGTGGACCTGGCTGATGCTCGCCGTCGCGGTCGTCCTCGGCGTCGCCACCTACGTCGTCGAGAAGCGGACCGAGCGACGTGGCGAGGTCCCGCTGCTGCCGCCGTCCCTGCTGCGTCTGCCGTCGATGTCCCGTGGACTGACCATGGTGTTCGCCTTCAGCATCGGCTTCGGCGCGTTCATGTTCGTCTTCGCCCTCACCGTCCAGAACGGCCTGCACGCCGACGCCCTGCACAGCGGCCTGGCGATCCTGCCGATGGCCCTGCTCTTCTTCGCCGGTTCCCTCATCGCGCCCCGCCTGATCACCCGGTTCGGCCGGGCCGCGCTGTCCGCCGGCGCCGTCGTCCAACTCGCCGGCCTGGTCTCGCTGGTGGCGATCCTGCTCGGCAACTGGCCGCACGTCAGCCTGTGGTCCATGGCCGTGCCGCTCGCCCTGGTCGGCGCCGGTCAGTCGATGCTGTTCGCCGGTCTGTTCCGCAGCGTGCTCGCCGACGTCCCCACCCACATGGCCGGCATCGGCAGCGGTGTGCTGATCACCCTGCAGCAGAGCGGACTCGCCCTCGGCGTCGCGACCCTCGGCACCCTCTATCTGGCCCTGGCCCCGCACAACGTCGCCCACGCCTTCGCCGGAGTCGAGTACGTGCAGATGGGCATCGTCGCCCTCCTCGCGGTCGGCGCCGCCGCCCTGCCGCGCTTCGACAAGTCCAGGTCGGCCGCCACTCCGGTCGTCGACGCCTGAACCCGGCCCTCTCGGCCCTCTCGGACCCCTCGTAAGGGAGCAGTGATGAGTCTTCTCGACTTGTCGCGATGGCAGTTCGCCATCACCGTGATGTTCCACATGACCTTCCCGGCGATCACCGTCGGACTGTCGATCTTCCTGGCGGTCGTCTACGGCCTGTACTGGCGTACCGGCAGGGCGGTCTACCTCCAGATGTTCCGGTTCTGGCGGCGTATCTTCGCCGTCGGCTTCGCGATCGGCGTGGTCGCCGGCGCCGTCATCACCTTCCAGATGGGTCTCAACTGGGGTGTGTACGGGGCGAGGACGGGTCCGATCATCGGGCCGATCATCGGCATGGAGGTCGTGACCGCCTTCTTCGTCGAGGCCGGCTTCATCGGCGTCCTGCTCTACGGCGACGGCCGCGTCCGCAAGGTCACGATGTTCGTGTCCACCGTGATGGTGTCGGTCGGCACCGTCCTGTCGTCCACCTGGATCATCGCGGCGAACTCGTGGATGCAGACACCCGCCGGATTCAAGGTCGTCCACGGGCAGTTCGAGCCCACGGACTGGATGCGCGTCATCTTCAACCCGTCGTTCATCTGGCGCTGGCCGCACATGCTGGCCGCCGTACTGATCTCGGCGAGCTTCTTCGTCGCCGGGATCTCGGCCTGGTACCTGGTCAAGGGGCGAGCCAAGGGCTTCGCCCGCCGCTCGATGTCGATCGCGCTCGGGATCGCCGCGCTGCTGATGCCCGTACAGCTCTACCTCGGTGACGGCGTCGCCGGGCACGAACTGCCGTACCAGCTATCGAAGTTGGAGGCGATCGAGGGGAACTGGGACAACGGGAACACCGGCTTCGTCCTGTTCTCCGTCCCGGACCAGCAGGCCGCGCGGAACATCGCCGAGCTCGACATTCCCTGTCTCGGCAGCTACATCGCCAAGGACCTCGGCTGCAAGACCGCCATGCCCGGCCTGAAGCTCACCCCGGCGGCCGACCGGCCGGACATGGCCGCGACCTTCTGGGGCTTCCGGGTCATGTTCCTGGCGGCCGTGCTGATGTTCGGTACGGTGTTCGCCGCCACGGTCCTGCGTATGCGCAACCGTCTGTGGACCGCGCGCCGCTTCCACCGGTTCGTCCTCTGGACGACCCCGGTGGGGATCCTCGCCATCCTCGGCGGCTGGGTCACCGCCGAGGCGGGACGGCAGCCGTGGATCGTGTTCGGGCAGCTCCGCACCTCGGCCGCGGTGTCGCATCTGGCGCCCGGCGAAGTCCTGTTCTCGGTGATCGGCTTCTCCGTGCTCTATCTGTTCATGCTGGTCGCCTACGTCGTCTACATCGTCCGGACCATGCGCACCGGCCCGGAACGCGACGACCCCGGCCAGGAACCTCCACCGCGGAACCTGCCGGACAGCGGGCGTGTCCGGCACGCGGCGAACACCGTGCCGCTCGGCTCCCGGGAGGTGGCGGCCCGATGACCACCACCCTCTGGTCGGCGACCGTACTCGTCTGCCTCCTGATGTACGTCGTGCTGGACGGCTACGACCTCGGCGTCGGCGTTGCCACCCTCTTCGAACGCGATCCCGCGCACCGGCGGCACCTGCTGGAGTCCGTCGCGGTGGGCTGGGACGGCAACGAGACCTGGCTCATCCTGCTCGGCGTCGCGCTCTGGGCGGGCTTCCCCCTGGCCTTCGGCACGATCCTGCCGCACGCCTACCTGCCGATCATCGTGCTGCTGTTCTCCCTCGTCGTGCGCGGCGTGAGCGTCGAGATGGCGTCCCAGGCACCACCGGCTCCCCGGTGGACGACCGCCTTCGGCGTGGCGTCACTGCTGGCGTCGTTCGCACAGGGCTTTGCCCTGGGAACGCTGACCTCGGCGGTACATCTGCGCGGCGGCGTCTACACCGGGTCGGCCTTCGGGGCCTTCAGCTGGTTCTGTGTGCTGTCGGGGCTCACCGTCACGACCGCGTACACCGCTCTCGGCTACGCCTACACCAAGCACAAGTCGTCGGGGCTCCTGCGGGAGTCGGCGGCGCGACGGGGAGCGCTCGCCACGGCCGTCGCCGGAGCGTTGTCGGTCCTTGTCCTGGTCACCGTCGAAACCACCGCGGCGCCGCTGAACCTCGGCAGTCCGGGGCGTGCCTTCGCGTTCGCCGTGCTGCTGGTGTTCGCCGCCGGGGGAGCGGTCACCTCGCTCGTCACGTTCCCGTGGCGGCGGCAGTCCGTGGCGGCGGACGCCCTGCCGCTCGGCGGGCTCGTGATCGCCACGGTGTCCGTGTTCCTCGCCCTGGGCGTGGCCCGCTACCCGGTGCTCCTGCCGCCGGGGCTCACCGTCGACAGCGCGGTCGGCCCGCACTCGACGATGGTCTTCATCCTCGTGGGCATCGGCCTGAACATGCCGCTGGTGCTGGCCTACAACGTGTTCGCCCACCGGGCCTTCGCCGGAAAGCTCGACACCGAGGGAGTGCACTCATGACCGTACGAAGCCCGCTCCCCACGCCGGTCCGTGCCGTGCTGCGCCTGCTCACCGCGGTCGTCTGGACCGTGTTGGGTCTGCTCGCCTACTTCGTCTGCCAGGGGATGTTCGGTGGCTACGCGCGGATCCACTCGCAGCTGCTGACCACCCTGGGCATGATCGCCATCGCGCTGACCGGTGGCATCGCGTGGATCGTCGACGAACGGCGCCCTCATGACGACGAATGAGATGAATGAAACGGAAGAGAAGGAAGAGAAGGAAGAGAGGAGCGAGAAGGGCGAGAAGGGTGACGAGGTGTGGCTCGCCGCGTGCGCCGCGCCCGGGCGGCGATGGTTCCGGTCGGCGGGCACCCTCCGGACCCTGGAGACGCTCTTCACGATCGCCCGCTGGGGCGCCCTGGCCTGGACGGCCCAGGCGGTGCTGGACCGGGCCGGGGCGCACGAGACCTGGGGCCTGGCGGCATTCGCCGGCACGAGCGCGCTGGCGGTGGGCGCAGGCTGGACGGCCGGCACGCTCACCGAGCGGGGCGCACGTGCCGTCGCGACCGGCCTGCGGCAGCGGTTGACGGGCGCTCTGCTGCCGACCGCCGGGCGGATCAGCGAGACCGGCCCGGCCGAGGCCGCGTGGGCGATGGTCGACCTGGCCGACGACGTCGCCGACTTCCACGCGCGGACGGAGCCGCTGCGCAGGTCGGCACCCCTGTCCATGGTCGCCGTACTGGCGGCCACGGCCGCGGTGCACTGGCCGGCGGCGATCGTGCTCGTCCTGACGACAGCTCTGCTGCCGCTCAACATGCGTCTGGCGGGACTGTTCGCCCAGCACGGCGCGGACCGGCAGTCGGCCGCGACCCGGCACCTGAACGCCGTCGTCCTCGACAGCTTCCGCGGCCTGCGGACCCTGCGCGAGCTGGGCGCGGTCGGCCGCCGAGGCCGAACCCTGAGCACGGCCGCCGAGCAGTTGAACAAGGCGACGACGAGCGTGCTGCGCCGGGCCTTCCTGTCCGGGATGATCATGGACGTCGTCATCACGTTCTCCATCGCGGTGAACGCCACCTATGTAGGCCTGTCGCTGCTCGGCTATGTACAGGTGCCGCACGCGCCGGGCCTCGACCTGTGCACTGGTCTGCTGGTGCTGCTCGTGTGCCCGATGTACTTCGCCCCGATGCGCGCCAGAGCCGCCGCCTTCCACCAGCGGGAGCGCGCGACGGTCGCGGCCGGCGTCATTCGCGGCATCGTCGACGACACCCCCGCCGAGACGGTCCCGGCGGCCCGTCCGCAGTCGGCCGACCCGGTCGGTGTGTCGCTGACCGCGGTCCGGTTCCGGTACGGCGGCGCCGACCACGACACCATCAGCGCCGACGCCCACTTCGCACCGGGCACCTGGACCGCGATCACCGGCGCCTCCGGCTCGGGCAAGAGCACGCTGCTCTCGTTGATGGCCGGTCTGCGCCGGCCGTCCGCCGGTTCGGTCCGATGGCAGACCCCGTCCGTACGGCGGGCGCCTGCCCTCGGCGGATGCGTCTGGGTCGGGCAGCGGACGGTGCTGCTCGACGCGACCGTCCGCGACAACATCCGCCTCGGCCGCCCGGCCGCCACCGAGCGGCAGATCCGGCGGGCCGTCGACGCCGCCGGGCTGAGCGCCGTGGTCGCGCGCCTCCCCGAGGGACTGGACACCCGGCTCGGCGAGGGCGGTCGGGGCGTGTCGACCGGCGAAGCGCGCCGGATCGCCATCGCCCGCGCCTTTCTGCGCGGAGCCCGGCTCTGGCTGCTCGACGAGCCGACCGCCCACCTCGACGCGGACAGCGAACGCGAGGTCGTCGAGGCCCTGCGGCGGGCCACCGACGGCTGCACCGTCGTCATCGCCACCCACTCCTTCGCACTGGCCGCCGCGGCCGACGCCGTGCTCACGATCGACGACGGCGTCCTGCGGAACGCGAGCACGGTGAGCACGCGATGAGCGGCGGCAGCCGTACCCCGAACGACCGTGGTGGAAGGGCGCGTTCCCTCGCGACGGGCGGGCTGGTGCTCGCGGTCGTCGCCGAACTGTCCTCCGCCGGACTGCTCGGCCTGTCGGGCTGGTTCATCAGCAGCTGTGCCGTCGCCGGGGCAGCCACCTTCAGCTCCTTCTCCTACGTCGCCCCCAGCGGCGGTGTGCGCGCCTTCGCCATGGCCCGCGTCGCCGGCAACTACAGCGAGCGCCTGGTGCTGCACGCCGCCGCCCTGCGCCGGGTCGCCGCCGCCCGGGCCGGCCTCTTCGAACGTGCCGCGGGCAGCGAACGGGCACAGGAGGACGGTCTGTGGTCGGGTGAACTGCTCGACCGCGGCATGGCCGACGCCGACAGCGCCGGGATGGCGCTGATCGAGTGCACGGCCCCCGTCGCCGTCACCGCCGCGCTGACCGTCGCCGCCGTCGGCGCCGTGGCGGCTTCCGCGTCCATCGTGCCTGCGGCCGTACTCGCGGCCGGCGTCGTCATCATGGCGATGGTCGCCCACCGCACGCCCGGTACGGTCCGTGAGGCCGAGCAGCGGACCCGTAAGGAGCTGCGCGCCGAACTCGTCACCGCCGTCGACGCCTGGCCGGAGCTGGCATCGCTCGGCGCCGCCGGGCAGCTGGCGGCGCGTACGACGGCGAGGCTCACCCGGCTCGACACCGCACGGGCGGCGGCCGGTCGGCGCGGGCACCGGACCATGCTGGCCACCAGCCTGATCGGCACGGCCACGGTGACCGCCACGGCCGCCCTCGGGACCGGCGGCGCACGGGAAGCCCCCACGTTCGTGTTCGTCGCCCTGATGTCCCTCGGCGCGCTGGCCCAGGCCGAGCGACTGGCGACCGCCGCCGAGGCCCGGACCACCGCGAAGGCCGCCCAGCACCGGCTCACCGCCGACATGCCGCCCACCGAGGGCGACCCCACCACCACGGAGATACGGTCCTGGTCCACCGAGCAGGGCATCGGCTTCGCCGACTACCCCCTTCCGCCGATGGCCCTCCGGCCGGGACGTGTCCTCGGTGCCACCGTCGCCCAGGGCGCGCTGCTCGTCGTCACCGGCCGTTCCGGCAGCGGCAAGAGCACCCTGCTCCGAACCCTCGCCTCGTCCCTCCGACAAGCGGCCGAAGGCGGCGACGGCAGGCCCGCCGTCGTGGCCGTCGCCGCCGACGACCACCTCTTCACCGGCACCCTGGGCTCGAACTGGCGCCTCGCCGATGCCGCCCTGACCGACGACGAGATCGACGAACGCCTCGCCGAACTGCGGTTGGACGACAGCGGACTGACCGCCACGACCCCCGTCGGCCCCGGCGGGAGACAGCTCTCGGGCGGGGAACTCCGCCGGGTGTACCTGGGCCGGGCCCTGGCCCGCCGTCCGCACGTGCTGATCGTCGACGAACCGACCACGGGCCTGGACGACCGGACCGCCCGACATGTACTCGGCATCCTCACGAACCTGCCCGACACCACCGTCGTCCTCGCCCTGCACGCCGTACCGGAGTGTCTTGAGGCGGCCGGGCAGGTGACCCAGCTGCCGCTCGACCACGCCTCCCAGGGAGAGTAACTCCGGGAAACCCCCTCTGACCTGGGCGAACGGAGCGTATTCCGCGCACAAAGATGCGTCGGTACGTCGTTGACCCACACTCCGCGGCAGGGCCAGGGTGGTGGAACCACATCGGATCCCGACCGCTCGTCTCCGGTCACCGGACCGCGCGCAGGAGGCCGTGATGCTTCGGACGGACACCCTTGAAGACACCAGTGAACACATCAGTGAATACGCCGGTGAACACACCGAGTCGGGAGAGGGCCGTGAACTCCTCTTCCAGCGCTGCCGGTGGTGCGGCACTCCGGCCTACCGCCGCTCGTACTGCCGTTCCTGCGGCTCCACGGCCTTCGTACGGCAACGCAGCGAGGGGACCGGGGTCGTCGTACGCCGGAACGGCCACGCCCCGCACAACACCTGGTTCGTAGCGATGGACGAGGGCTTCCACCTGCTCTGCCAGGTCACCGGGACGGCGCCGGTCGTGGTCGCGGTGGGGGCACGGGTGAGTGTCGTACGGACCGTCGCCCCCCTCGGCCAGGGACTGCCCCTCGTCGAAGTCGCCCGCCCGGCATCGCCCCTGGGGCGCCGGTGGTGACGGGAAGCGCGGAGCGCGGCGCGCTGGACGGGCTGCGTGTCGCCGACTTCTCCCGGGTTCTCGCCGGGCCCTACGCCACCATGCTCCTCGCCGACCTCGGCGCGGACGTGGTGAAGGTGGAGCGGCCGGGCATCGGGGACGACACCCGGGCCTGGCATCCTCCGGCGGACCACGACGGCACGTCGACCTACTTCCTGAGTGTCAACCGCAACAAGAGGTCCGTCGCCCTGGACCTCACGACCTACACCGGTCTGGGACATGCCCGCGCGCTGATCGCCGAGTCCGACGTGCTCGTGGAGAACTTCCGGCCCGGCACGATGGAACGGCTGGGGCTCGGCGAGCGCGAACTCCGCGCCCGGCACCCGGGGTTGGTCTACTGCTCGATCAGCGGCTTCGGCAGCGGAGCGGGCGCGGACGTCCCCGGATACGACCTGCTCGTCCAGGCCGTCGGCGGGCTCATGAGCGTGACCGGCGACGCGGCCGGGGAGCCGACGAAGGCGGGCGTGGCCCTGGTCGACGTGATCACCGGCCTGCACGCCTCGCTCGGCATCCTCGCGGCCCTGCGGCACCGGGACGCCACCGGGGAGGGACAGCACGTGGAGGTGAACCTCCTCGGATCGCTGCTCTCGGCCATGGTCAACCAGGCGTCGGCGTTCGCGGTCGCCGGTGTGGTCCCCGGCCGCCTGGGCAACGCGCACCCGAGCATCGCCCCGTACGAGACCTTCCCGGCCGCCGATCGCCCGATCGCGCTCGCGGTGGGCAACGACCGGCAGTTCGCGGCGCTCGCCGAGGCGGTCGGGGCCCCCGGTCTCGCCGACGACGAACGCTTCCGCACCAACGCCGACCGGGTCGCCCACCGCGCCGCCCTCCGGGACATCCTGGGCGAACGGCTGGGCGCGGCCGGCGCCGACCACTGGTCGGCCGTCCTGCTGGCCGCGGGCGTGCCCGCCGGACCGGTCAACACCCTCGACGAGGCGTTCGCGTTCGCCCACAAGCTCGGCCTCCCCGGCATCGTCGACATCCCCGACGCCGACGGAGGGGACGGCCCGCCCGCCCGCCAGATCGCGAACCCCATCACTCTGAGCGGCACACCGGCGCGGTACCGCCTGCCGCCGCCCGGCCTTGGCCGGCACACGGCGGAGATCGTCCACCGTCTCTCCGACCATCACCACAACAGAACCGACCGAACCGATCGGCCACCACACCCAAGGAGCTCACGATGAGCGGCGCCAAGCCGATGAAGGACCCCCTCGACCTGCTCGACTTCTCCTCCACCCTCACCGACGAGGAACGCGAGATCCAGGCCACCGTCGCCAAGTTCCTCGCCGACCGGGTGCGTCCGCACATCGGAGAGTGGTTCGAGAACGCGCACTTCGCCCGCGAACTCGCTCCGGAACTCGGCAAGTTGGGCGTGCTCGGCATGCACCTCGAAGGCTACGGCTGCGCCGGGACGAACGCGGTCAGCTACGGCCTCGCCTGCCTGGAACTGGAAGCGGCGGACTCCGGCTTCCGCAGCTTCGTCTCCGTACAGGGCTCGCTGTCGATGTTCTCCATCTGGAAGTGGGGCTCCGAGGAGCAGAAGCAGGAGTGGCTGCCCCGGCTCGCCGCCGGTGAGGCCATCGGCTGCTTCGGCCTGACCGAGCCCGACTTCGGCAGCAACCCCTCCGGGATGCGCACCCGGGCCGTCCGCGACGGCGACGACTGGATCCTCGACGGCTCCAAGATGTGGATCACCAACGGCGGCATCGCCGACGTGGCCACCGTCTGGGCACAGACCGAGGACGGCGTCCGCGGCTTCCTCGTCCCGCGCGGCACGCCCGGATTCACCACGCAGGACATCAAGCAGAAGATGTCGCTGCGCGCGTCCGTCACCTCGGAGCTGTCCTTCGACGGCGTACGGCTGCCCGACTCGGCGCGGCTGCCGCTCGCCGAGGGCCTGCGCGGCCCCCTGTCCTGCCTGAACGAGGCCCGCTTCGGCATCCTGTTCGGCGCGGTCGGCGCCGCCCGCGACTCGCTCCAGGCGGCCATCCAGTACGCCGACTCCCGCGTCCAGTTCGACAAGCCGATCAGTGCCTTCCAGCTCACTCAGAAGAAGCTCACCGACATGACCGTGTCCCTGGGCAACTCCGCCCTGCTCGCCGTCCACCTGGGCCGGCTCAAGGACCGGCACCGCATCCGTCCCGAGCAGATCAGCGTCGGCAAGCTCAACAACGTCCGGGAGGCGATCGCCATCGCACGGGAGTGCCGTACGGTCCTGGGCGCCAACGGCATCTCGTTGGAGTACTCACCGCTGCGGCACGCCAACAACCTTGAGTCCGTCATGACCTACGAGGGCACGAACGAGATGCACACACTGGTCGTGGGCCAGGCGATCACCGGATACCCGGCGTTCCGCTGACCACCGCTGCCCGCGGGTCGTACGAGGGCGCCCGGGGACTTCCCCCGGGCGCCCTGGCCGTGCGACAGGCGGCCGTCAGGCCGCCCGGTAACTGAAGAAGCCCTGGCCCGACTTGCGGCCCAGCAGGCCCGACTCGACCATGCGGCGCAGCAGCGGGGGCGGGGCGTACAACGGTTCCCGGTGTTCCTCGTACAGTGCCTCGCCTATCGCCGCCACGGTGTCCAGGCCGATCAGGTCGGCGAGGCGCAGCGGGCCCATCGGGTGGGCGCAGCCCGCCGTCATCCCCGTGTCGATGTCCTCCGCCGTCGCCGTGCCGGAGGCGACCATCCGTACCGCCGCCAACAGGTAGGGAACCAGCAGGGAGTTGACGACGAAACCGGCGCGGTCCGCGGCCACGACCGTGTGCTTGCCCAGGGTCTCCGTCGCGAACGCCCGGACACGCTCTTCCGTGTCCTTCGAGGTCCGCAGCGACGGGATCACCTCGACCAGCGGCATGACGGGCACCGGGTTGAAGAAGTGCAGCCCGATCACCGCCTCCGGCCGCCCTGTCGCGGCGGCGAGCCGGGCGATGGGGATCGACGAGGTGTTGCTGGCCAGTACGGCGGCCGGGTCGGCGACCACCTCGTCGAGCCGCCGGAACAGCGCCGTCTTGGCCGGCCCGTCCTCGACGGCGGCCTCGATGACCAGGTCCGCACCGGACAGCCGGGTGAGATCGGCGCCGACCGTCACCCCGGCCAGGGCGAGCGCGCGTTCCTCCGAGGAGAGGGCGCCGCGCTTCTCCGCCCTGAGCAGGGAGTCCGCCACGCCCGCCAGTCCCGCCCGAGCCCGGTCCTCGGTCACGTCGCACAACGTGACGTGCAGCCCGGCCCGGGCGCAGACCTCCGTGATGCCCCGGCCCATCTGCCCGGCGCCGACGACTCCCACGTGCTTGATCGATGTCATGTGTTCCTCCAGCATGCGTCTGTTCGTCCCCGCTCGTCCCCGCCGAGGCGCCGTGGCATCAGCCGACGGCGGTCGTGGCCGCGGCGGCCTCCCGCAGCCGGCGGATCACACCGCGCACCGCGGGCGAGGTCTCGCCCCTGCGGTACGCGCCCACCAGCCGGGTGGTCAGCGCTACGTCGGCCAGCGGGCGGTAGGCGACACCCGGTATCCGTACGCGGCGCAGCGAGTCCGGCACCAGGGCCACCGCGAGACCGCCGCCCACCAGGGTGAGCGCGGCGATGAAGTCCCGTACCGGAGGCGCGCACTGCGGGGCGAAGCCGCCCCGCCCGGCCACCTCCAGGATCTGGTCGCGGCAGCCGTACTCCTCGTCGAAGTGCGGCGCCACGAACCGCTCGTGACGCAGCTCCGCCGCCGGCACCGCCTCGTACGCCGCCAGCGGGGCGCCGTCCGGCAGCGCCAGGACGACCTCCTCGGTGAGCAGACAGGTGGCCGTGATCCCGGCCGGGTACTCCGGCCGCCAGCGCAGGAAGCCGACGTCGACGTCCCCGCAGGACAGCGCCTCCAGCTGGGCCGGAGTCTCCAACTCCCGTACCTGCACGGTGAGATGGGTGTCGAGGGCCGCGCACCGGGTGAGGACGTCGGTCAGCACACCGGAGAACGCGGCGGAGGCCACGTAGGCGATCTCGGCGTGCCCCAGCTCCCCGCGGCCGGCCCGTCGGCCCACCGCCTCCGCCCTCGCGACCTGCGCGAGGGTCAGCCGAGCCTCTTCGAGGAACAGCCGCCCGGCGCCGGTGAGCGCCGGGCGGGTGCGTCGGCCGCGGTCGATCAGCCGGACGCCCAGGTGCGACTCCAGCGCTCTGACCTGGGCGCTGAGCGCCGAGGGAGCCAGGTGCAGCCGGTCCGCCGCGCGGGCGAAGTGCAGTTCCTCCGCGACGGTGACATACGTTTCCAGCCAGCGCAGTTCCACCGGCTCCTCCGTCCTGCCGGGTACACCGGCCGCACACACGGCCGGGGTGGGATGGACACCCCGCGGTGGTGTCAGGGCAGGACAGGTCCGCCGCGGGGTGAGTACGGGGCGTCAGGGGATGACGACGTAGTTGCTGAATCCGCCGTCGCGGTCCGTGAGTCCGGAGATCGCCTCGTTGACCCTGGACAGCGGGAACGGCTTGGCCTGCAGATAGGACAGGTCCAGGGCGCCCGTGGCCACCATGTCGGCGAGTTCCTGACCCTGCGCGGTGCTGAACCAGTTGGAGCCGATCAGCTGGACCTGCTCGTCCATGAGCCACTTCACGTCCACGGGCAGCCGGTCGGCCACACCGCCGACGTTGACGACCCTGCCGCCCCGCCGGACGCCCTGCATGGAGTCGAGCATCGTCTCCACCGGGGCCTTGGCGCCCAGGGCGCTGATCACGTAGTCCGCGCCCTCGCCGCCGGTGCGGGACTTCGCCCACTCACCGGTGGAGCCGTCGCCCAGCCGGAAGACCTCGATCCGGTCCGGGTCGAGTTCCTTGACGCGCTTGAGGAGTTCCTCGTTGCGGCCGGTCCCGAGGATCCGGGAGGCACCGGAGGTCAGTGCGAGCACGGTCGACGCGACACCGAGGGTTCCCGTGATGCCGTCGATGAGCGCGACCTGGCCGGGACCCGCCGAGGCGTTCCTGAGGGCGCCGTAGGAGGTGCCGATGTAGCCCAGCTTGCCGGCCTGCTCGAACGTCATGTTGTCCGGGATGTCGACGATCGAGTACTGCGGGGCGGTCATGTACTCCGCGAAGCCGCCGTAGGGATACAGGTCGAAGATCCGCTGGCCGTCACGGGAGGTGCTGAAGTAGCCGTTCAGGGTGAAGTAGCGGCACCGGCTCAGTTCACCGCCCCGGCACACCTGACAACTCCCGCAGGAACGAAGGGGGTTGACGTACACCCGGTCACCGGGCCTGGTGTGCAGCACGGCCTCGCCGACCTGCTCGACCACACCGGCGGCGTCCAGCCCGAAGATCGCGGGGAACCTCGGCAACGGCTGGTGCGGGAACCAGGTCGGCCAGTTGTTGATCACGTTGGCCATGTTCGGCACGATCCCGCACGCCTTGACCCGCACCAGCACATCGGTCGGTCTCGGGGTGGGCACGTCGATCGTGTCCACGGACATAGGCTCACCGATTGCGTGCAGCCGTGCAGCGAGCATTTTCGCCATTGAAATACTCCTTGGAACACGAACTTACGAATTGGGGAAAGGGTTTGGGTAGTTGTCCTCAAGGTCGATGCCCAGCAGCCCCATGATGCGGACGCCGGAGTTGTACCAGGCGATGGACAACGACAGTTCGACCATCTGTCTGTCCGTCAGACGGTCGGCGGCGGCACGCCATGTCTTCTCCGAGACGTCGACCCGGAGCGTGGACTCCTTCGCGAGCCGCATCACCGCCATCTCCGTGGCGTCGAACAGCTCGGACGACTCGGACGACTCGAAGTCGGCCACCGCCGCGAGCTGTTCCCCGGTGAGCCCGGCCTGCAGCCCGTGCGACTGGTGGTGCGCCACCTCGTACGCTGACCGGGTCGCGTACCCCACGGTCAGGATCGCCAGCTCCCGCAGCTTCGGGCTGAGGTCGGCGGCCCGCAGGGAGTTGGCGTAGGTCAGGAAGGCGTCCAGCTGGGTCGGCGCGTGGGTCAGGGCGAGAAAGATGTTCGCCGTCGGCACCTTGCGCTCGGCCTCCAGCCGGTCGTACAGGGCCTTTCGCGACTCGTCCGCGTCCTCGCGGCGCAGATAGGGGACTCGTGCCATGGGTGACTCCTCGGGGGACGAAAGGATCAGCGGGTGGAGCGGGGCTGTTCGAGCAGGAACCGCTCCAGCGACATGGGGTTCGGCGGCTCGACCGGCGGAATCTGCTTGACCCCCACGAAGGGCGACGCCTCGAAGTACCACTTCTCCAGGGCCGGGAGACCCCAGCGGGCGTTGGTGCTCAGCGAGGCCGCGTCCCAGCGCACCGGCTCGATCTCGGTGTCGATCGTCTGGTAGTGGCTGTTGAAGACCTCCACCCGGTGCCCGTCGGGATCTCGGAGGTAGACGAAGAGCATCCCGCCCGGACCGTGCCGCCCCGGCCCCCGCTCCACACCGTCGCCGTAGCCCTGGATGCCCGCCCAGTCGCAGGCGGCGAAGATGTCGTGGCTCTCGGAGACGGTGTAGGCGAAGTGGTGCAGGGCGGGCCCGGAGTTCTCGACGATCGCGAGGTCCAGGCAGGTGCCCTTGCGGTACATGAACGCGCCCAGCAGCTTGTCGCCGTGCTCCAGGTACTCCGAGTTGCGGAAGCCCAGTTCGCCGTAGAACGCGCACAACTCGTACGTGTCGGGCGCGAAGGTCTGGAAGTGGTCCAGCCGCTGCGCGTGGGCACCCTTGTACCGCTCGAAGTCGATGTGCAGCCTCGGCCGGGTCTCCATGTGCGCGCACAGTTCGAGCGGTGTGCCGATGGGGTCGCTGACGTGCAGCGTACGGCCCTGGTACGGGACGTCGACCCACTCGGCGGGCAGTCCCCGCTCGCGGAACCAGTCGTACGCGAGGTCGAGGTCCTCGTCGAAGAACACCCGGAAGCCGATCCTCCGGCACCGGCCCGCGCCCTCCTCGTCCAGCTCCAGGACGAGACTGTGGTGGCAGGCTTCGGCGAGGCCGCGGAGATGGCAGGTGCGCTCGTCCTCGTCACTGACGACCAGACCCAGCACGTTCACATAGAAGTTCCGGCTCTCGGCCAGATCCGCGACCGTGAGTCGGACGTGACTGGAGCGGGTGATATTGAAACTCGGGCGCAGATTGACGGGTGGCAGCATGCTGGTCTCCGTGCTCGGATCGGCTCTGGAATTCGATTTTCGCAATTCGATGACTGCGACTTCGATGACTGTAAGGCCGTACGGCCGTTCTACGGCTTGGCGGCGGATTTCCCGGAACCGGCGAATGCGAGGGCGGACCAGCCACTGAATTCCGCGGATTCACCGAGGGATTCCTCGATACGCAGAACCTCGTTCCACTTGGCCATGCGCTCGGAGCGGGTGAACGAGCCGACCTTCAGCTGGCCCGCGTCCCAGCCGACGCTGAGGTGGGCGATGGTGACGTCCTCGGTCTCCCCGGAACGCGCCGAGACGATCGTGCCGAAGCCGGCTTCCTTCCCGGCCCGCAGGGCCTGGAACGCCTCGGTGACCGTGCCGGCCTGGTTCGGCTTGACGAGCACGGCGTTCGCCGCGCCGGTGGTCGCCGCGGCCTCGACCCGCTTGGCGTTCGTGACCAGGTAGTCGTCGCCGATGACCTGGCAGCGGTGGCCGTGACGCCGGGTGAACTCCAGCATGCCCTCGTGGTCGTCCTCGCCCACCGGGTCCTCGACGGACAGGATCGGATACTGCTCGATCCAGCCGCCCAGCATGTCGATCAGCGCGGAGGTGTCCAGGGTGCGGTCGTCCAGGGCCAGGGTGTACCGCCCGCCGCTGCCGAACTGAGAGGCCGCGACGTCCAGCGAGATACCGACCTGCGTCGAGGGGGCGAAGCCCGCGCTCTCGATCGCCCGGGTCAGCGTCTCCAGGGCCTCCTCGTTGGAGTCGAACGCCGGCCAGAAGCCGCCTTCGTCGGCGACCCCCTGCGCCTTGCCCGCCCGCCGCATCAGCGCGCCGGCGGCCCGGTAGATCTCCGCCGTCCAGTCCAGGGCCTCGGCGAAGCTCCCCGCCGCGGGGCACATCACCATGAAGTCCTGGACGTCGACCCGGCGGTCCGCGTGGGCGCCGCCGCCGAAGATCTGGATCTCGGGAAGGGGGATACGGACCGGGCGCCCGCCCGCCAGGTGCTGCCACAGGGGTACGCCGGCCGACGCGGCGGCGGCGTGCAGGACCGCCATGGAGGTCGCCACGAGCGCGTTGCCGCCGAGACGGCTGCGGTCGGGGGTGCCGTCGAGGTCGACCAGTAGCCGGTCGACGGCCTCCTGGTCGGCCGCGTCCCGGTCGAGGAGGGCGGGCGCGATCTCGTGGTTCACCGAGCCCACCGCGCGCCGGACGTCGAGTCCGCCGAAACGGCTGCCGCCGTCGCGCAGGTCGAGCGCCTCGCCCTGCCCCGTCGAGGCCCCCGCCGGGGCGATGGCCCGCCCGACCGCGCCGTCCGCGAGGCGCACCTCGACCTCGACGGTCGGCCGACCGCGTGAGTCCCACACCCTGCGGCCGTAGAGCTTGGCGATCCGCGAGTCTGTCATTGCGGTGCGACCTTTCGGAGTTCGGACGGGCGCCCTGCTGCGGCCCGGTAGTGCTATCGATAGCGCAATCGTGCAAAGTGGTGGTGAGTCTGTCAAGAGGTGGGTAGCGCATCGAGTCGGTGGTCTTGCGGTTTGCCGACGCCCTCTTTGCCTGCCTGGGCGTGAATGCTATCGTTCGCACAATCCGGAACGCTCCGGCACAGACTCCGGCGGATCCACGCCCTCCTGACGTACGGACAGCGCAGGAGGCGTGGGTTCGCCGGGCCGGATTCCGGCCGGCCGACAGGAAAGCGACCCGCCATGACAGCCCAGCCCTCCGCGCCACCCATGACCCTCACCACCGTGGTGGCCAGTACCCGCCCCGGACGGGTGGGCAGATCCGTCGCCGACTGGTTCACCGGCCGGGCCGCGGAGTGCGAGCAGTTCGAGTCGCACATCGTCGACCTGCATGAACTCGCTCTCCCGTTCTTCGACGAGCCGCATCCGCCCGCCCTGCGGCGGTACACGAAGAGCCACACCCGCGAATGGAGCCGGATCGTCGAGGCGTCGGACGCGTTCGTCTTCGTCACCCCCGAGTACAACGGCGGCTTCCCTGCCCCGTTGAAGAACGCGTGGGACTACCTCGCCGTGGAGTGGCACCACAAGCCGGCCGGGTTCGTCAGCTATGGAGGCGTCTCGGCGGGTACCCGGGCCGTGCAGATGGGCAAGCAGGTCGTGGCGAACCTGAGAATGCTGCCGATCGCTCCGACCGTGAGCATCCCGTTCGTCGGCCAACTCGTCGAGGACGGCGACTTCAGGCCGGGCAAGGTGCACGAGGACGCCGCCGAGCAGGTCCTCGACGAACTCGCCCGCACCGCCCGCGTCATGCGAACGCTGCGCGGCGGGACGTACTGACCCGGCGGTGTACGCGGACGAGGGCGCCCGGAGCGATGTGCTCCGGGCGCCCTCGCTGTTCGTGGGGTGCCCGCGGTGTTCGTGGGTGAGGCGGCTCGTCGCTCAGGCGGACCCGGACGGGGCCTCTCCGTCGGGGGATGCCGTGCTGCCGCGCAGGATCAGTGAGCCGGGGGAGACCGAGGTGTACGGGCCGTCGTTGACCGGCTTGGTCTTGAGGCGGCGCAGCAGCCACAGCGCGCAGCCGGTGGCCATCTCCTGGATCGGCAGTCCGGTGGTGGTGAGCCCGGGACCCCACCAGGAGAACCCCGGCTCGTCCCCGAAACCGACCACGGACAGTTCCCCGGGCACCTTCACGCCCTGCGCGGACAACTCCTCCAGGACCCCCCGGGTGAGCTGGATCGACCCCAGGACGAGACCGGTGGGCGCGTCCGGCCCCGTCAGCAGCCGCCGTACCGCCTCGCGCCCGTGGTCCGCGGACGCCGGCGGCCCCAGCTCCGTACGCCCGGCGTCGTCCGGCAGGCCGCCCTCGCTCAGGGCGCTGCGGAAACCGCGCAGACGCTCCGCGCCCGTGGGCAGTTCCTCGGGTCCGCCCAAGTACGCGATCCGGGTGTGGCCGAGCGCCACCAGATGGGCCGTCGCCCGGCGCAGCGCCTCGTGGTCGTCCACGCCGAACCACTGGGCGCCGAGCGACGGGTGGCGGCGCAGCAGCTGGAGGTGCGGTACGGCCTTGAGCAGCTTGACCGACTCGCTGTGCGGGCGGGCGGTCGGCACGATGATGACGCCGGCGACGCGGTTGGCGGACAGTTCGCGCAGGTGGCTCAGCTCGACCAGGCGGTCGTCGTCGGTCTCCGAGAGCATCAGCTGGAAGCCCTCGGCCTCCATGTTCTTGGACAGCTCGTGCGCGATCGTCGAGTAGAAGCTGTTGCGGATGTCCGGGATGACCAGCGCGACCACGTTGCTGGACGCGCCGCGCATCATCCGGGCCGCGCGGTTGCCGACGTACCCCATCTCGGAAGCGGCCTGGCGGACCCGGAACTTGGTCTCCTCGCTGATGCGGGAGTCGTCGGAGAGTGCCCGGCCGACCGTCGAGACGGAGATTCCGAGGCGTTCGGCGATGTCCCTGGTCGTGATCACGTAAGGCCCCCTCGAACTGACTGATCCCGTTGCCGTCACTTTCCGTGTGCCAACGATAGCGCTCTCGTCGCGCTCAGTGGTCGGTGGAGTGAGGGCGACGGGCTGATCATCGCGTTCGTGCTAACGTTAGCACTGCTGGATGGGCCGTGCAGCCGCTCGTGGCTGCCTAGTTGCGGAGGTGTCCGTGCGGATCGTCAGGTATGCCGTCGGCGGTGTGTGTCATTACGGAGAACTCGAATCCGGTGACAGCAGGATCGCGAGATTCGAGGGTGACCCCTTCACCGGACTTTCCCCCACGGGGCGTGTCGACGAAATCGGTGACGTGGTCGTTCTCGCGCCGCTGGAGCGGCCCCGGGTCTTCGGTTTCGCCTACAACTACGCCTCACACATCGACGAGACCGACCGTGCGGTTCCGGAGGTTCCCGTCTGTTTCATGAAGCCGAGCACCGCGGTGATCGGACCGGGTGACGCCATCGTCTATCCGGCGGACGGTGAACTGATCCATTTCGAGGGCGAGTTGGTTGTCGTCATCGGAAAGGAGGCCCGGCATGTGAAGCCCTCCGAGGCCCATGAGTACATCCTCGGCTATACGTGCGGCAATGACGTCAGTGACCGTATCGTCCAGCGCAAGGAGAGTGCGTTCGGAACGCTTCTCATCGGAAAGGGGCAGGACACCTTCGCTCCCCTCGGTCCCGTCGTCGCGACCGGACTCGACCCCTCGGGGCTGGCGCTGACGACCCGGGTGAACGGCACCGTCGTGCAGTCGGCGAGTACCGCCGACCTGCTGCTGGCCGTTCCCGGCATCGTCGCCTACCTCAGCCGCTATCTGAGGCTGCTGCCCGGCGACGCGATCATGACCGGCACGCCCGCCGGCGTCGGGCCGATCCGTCCGGGGGACGAGGTCGAGGTGGAGATCGAGGGCATCGGAGTCCTGCGTAACCCGGTCGTGGCGGAGAGCCGCTGACTCCGGACGTCCGCCGGATGACACACCACAGGGGCTTGCCCACCGCTCGGCGGTGGGCAAGCCCCTGTGGTGTGTCGGTGCCGTCCGGCTAGCGGACCGCGTTGTTGAACTGCGCGGGGCGGACGAAGAGGAGGGCCGCGACGCCCAGCAGCGGCAGGGCCATGACCTGGAGCAGTCCCGCGCTGCTCCAGCCGAAGGAGTCCACCAGGGCGGCGAAGAGCAGGCCCGAGAACGCCGCCGTTCCGTAGTAGCTGGTGACGAAGAGGCCGGAGGCCCGCCCGATCTGCTCGGGACGGACGGACCGCTGCATCGCGCTGTTGGTGTTGGGATAGACGAAGCCCAGACCGAAGGCGCCCATGAGGAACGCGAACACGCACTGGAGGCCCACGCCGGCCTGTGTCTCGTAGATGCACGCGCCGACGGCGGAGACGGCCAGCAGGCTGCCGATCAGCAGGTTGCGCTGGTTCACGCGGTCGCCGAGCCAGCCGCCCAGAATCGCGGACATGCCGCCGAAACCGAGGAGGCTCATCGCCAGTGCGGCCTGCTCGGCGGTGTAGTGCAGGGAGGTGATCAGGTACGTCGGGTAGAGGCCGAGGAAGCCGTAGATGGCCACCCCGCTGACGACCGAGTGGACGGCCAGCGCGATGGTGTTGCGGTTGTAGGCGGAGGCCGGCATGTACTCGTAGGTCCTGGTCGAGGCGACCTTCTCGACGGAGTGCTCGGTCAGACCGGTTTTCACCAGGAACAGGCAGGCGGTGGCGATCAGCAGCCCGGCCGCGCCGAACAGGTAGAACGGCGAGTGCCAGGTGCCGTGCGCGCTCATCAGGCGGACGCCGATGAGCGGGGCGATGAACACGCCGACGGAGTAGCCCACACCGATGATGCCGAAGGCGAGGCCCCGCCGGTGGGCGAAGAAGGCGCCGAGCGCCGCGAAGATGGCGGCGGACTGCATGCCCTCACCGAAGCCCGAGACGACCCGGTACAGCGTCATGTCGGCGAAACCGGTGGCCAGCGGCGTGGCCATCGTGCCCAGGGAGTAGATCACGATGCTGGCGAGCAGCACGGTCTTGCGGCGGAAGCGGTCCAGGAGGTAGCCCGCCGGGAGGCCGGCCAGGGCCATGCCGAGGGTGAAGTTCGTCGCCAGCAGCCCGCCCTGCTCCAGGGAGAACCCGTAGTCCGCGCGGATGTTGGGCAGCAGCGGCGGAAAGACCTGGCGGTCCATCGCGTTGACCATGTAGGAGAGGACGATCAGCAGGAACCCCACCCCGATCATGGGACGGGAAATGGGGGGACGGCTGCTTTCCCGCGATTCGTTCGCGGGCGCCGTACTGGTGTCGACTTGCGCTGCGTGAGTCATAGCGGCTCCTGGTGAGGAATGGGCCAACGGCACGGCAGGCCGCGGCGGATCCATCGCCGGTGCGGGGCCGCACGGGCGATGACGGGAAGCGGTGAGCTGAACACGGACTCGTTGACGGCGACGGCGGTGGTGAAGCCGTCGTCGGCCGGTGGAATGGGGGGCGATCCGCTGCCGCGCGGTCGGACACCGCACGCGGAATTCAGCCGTATATCGCCCGTCGGGGACGTCCGTGGCTATGGCGTCTTCGACAGCCGGCCCCGTGCGGACACTTGTCGGTCGCACGGTCGGCGCTGGCTGAAACCATGAGGGGGAAATCTCCGGCGCGTCAAGATGTGAACCGCGTATTTCTTCCGCATTCCTCGTTTTTCCGGTGCTTCCCGGTGTTCTCCCGCTGCTGTCCCGTGCCGGGCGGGCTTCCGCACCGTTCCGGTGAGCGGGTGCGCGCCGCACTCTTGACGTGTCGAAGGCGTCCAGTGCTATCGTTAGCATCACGTGGCTATGACAAAGTGACCCGACCCGGCGTGACACCCGGCCGCACGATTCTGCGAGGACGACCTGCCATGAAACCACCGAGCCGCCCCGGCACCGTGCTGCTCACCGACCACGCCTGGCCCGACGACTCCGTCGAGCGGGCGGTAGTCGAGGAAGCGGGCCACACCCTGGTGACCGGCCCCGCCGAACCCGCCTCCGCCGAGGCGATCGAGGAACTGGTGGCCGAGCACCGGCCCGACGGGATCCTGACCTGCTGGGCGCCCGTCTCCGCCACCGCGATCGGCGCCTCGCCGCGGCTGCGGATCGTGGCCAGGCTCGGGGTCGGCCTCGACAACATCGCCGTGGACGCCGCCACCGGGCGCGGGGTGTGGGTCACCAACGTGCCGGACTACTGCGTCGAGGAGGTCTCCGACCACGCCGTCGGCATGGTGCTGGCCTGGACCCGGGGCCTGGCCGTCGCCGACCGGGAGGTCCGCGCGGGTCACTGGAACCCCGCCGGCGCCCGGCTGCGCCGGCTGTCGACGCTGACCTGCGGCGTCGTCGGGTACGGCCGCATCGGACGGGCCACTGTGCGCAAGCTCGGCGCGTTCGGCTGCCGGATCCTGGTGCACGACCCGTATCCGCCGAAGGACGCCCCCGGAGTTGAGCCGGTGGGACTGGAGGAGCTGCTGCGCCGCAGCGACGTCGTGATCCTCCATGTACCGCTCACGCCCGGCACGCAACACCTCATCGGCGCCGAGCAGTTGGCCCTGATGCCGCCCGGCGGCCTGCTGGTCAACGTCAGCCGGGGCGGCCTCGTGGACACCGACGCGGTGATCAAGGCGCTCGGCAACGGGCATCTGGACGGCGCCGCCCTCGACGTACTGGAGACCGAACCGCACGTCCCCGCCGGGCTGTCGGACCAGCCGGGCGCGCTCCTCACCCCGCACATCGCCTTCTCCTCCGACGCCTCGGTCACGGAACTGCGCCGCCGCGCCGCCGAGGAGGTCGTACGGATCCTGGCGGGCGAGGCACCGGCCCACGCCTGCAACACACCCCGTGGGCTGCCCGCCGGGCCGGGGGACGGGCGATGACCCGGCCACCGGCGCAGGCGGTCCCGGAACCCGCGCTGACCGACTTCCTCACCGCCCACCAGCTCGCCGCACCCGGCGAAGCCGCCCGCTGGACACCGCTGACCGGCGGTGTCTCGTCCGACCTGTGGCGAGTGGACCTGCCGGGACGCTCCCTGTGCGTCAAACGCGCCCTCGCCAAGCTGAAGGTCGCCGCCGACTGGCAGGCACCGGTGTCGCGCAACGCCTACGAATGGGCCTGGATGCGGTTCGCGTCCCGGCACCGCCCGGACAGCGTGCCCGAACTCCTCGCCCACGACCCCGAGGCGGGCGTCTTCGCGATGGCGTTCCTGCCGCCCGAGCACTACCCGGTGTGGAAGGCGCGGTTGCTGGCCGGAGACGTGCGGCCGGCGACCGCGGCGGCCGTCGGGGAACTGCTCGGCACCCTGCACGCGGCGAGCGCGGGTGACACCGGTCTCGCCGCGGAGTTCGCCACCGACGACAACTTCCACGCGCTGCGCATCGAGCCGTACCTGCTGGCCACCGCTGCCGCGCACCCCGGTCTGGGCGACGTCCTCCAGGGCCTCGCCGACCGCACGGCCGCCACGCGCCTCGCCCTGGTGCACGGTGACGTCAGCCCCAAGAACATCCTCGTCGGACCGTCCGGGCCGGTGCTGCTGGACGCCGAGTGCGCCTGGTACGGCGACCCGGCCTTCGACCTCGCCTTCTGCGTCAACCACCTGCTGCTCAAGAGCCTGGTGGTGCCCGGCCGCCGCACCGAACTCCTGCGGTCCGCCCGGGTGTTGACCGAGGAGTACGTCCGGTGCGTCGACTGGGAGCCCCGGCCGGCCCTGGAGTCGCGGGCCGCGTCGTTGCTCCCGGCACTGCTGCTCGCGCGGGTGGACGGCAAGTCCCCGGTGGAGTACCTCACGGACGAACGCGACCGGCTGTTCGTACGCACGGCGGCATCGGCACTGCTCCGGGCACCCGCGCCCACGGTGGCGGACGTCCTGGACGCCTGGGCGAACGCGATGGGAGCGCGGGCCGAGCCCGGTGGCGGCCCGGCCGACTGACCCAGGCGATTCGACGGGCCCGGTGCTCCTGACGAATCCCGTGAACCGACCGACCCGACCGAGGAGAACCGCATGCGCAGAGTCGTCACCGGCCACGACGAGAACGGGAGGTCGGTCGTCGTCAGCGACGGCCCCGTCCCGCGCAGCCGGGAGTTCAGCAGTCTGCCGGGGTGGGTGTCCCGCCTGCCCTGGGCCACCGAACCGGGGGAGCGGGTCAGCCCGACAGGGGAGGACCCCACGCCGAAGGTCACCAGCCTCCTCCCGGGACCCGGCGGCACGCGGTTCATCGTCCTGACCTTCCCGCCGGACACCGCGATGGCCGACCCGGCGTTCGACCCCGTCGCCTTCGACCAGGAGCAGCGCGTCGACTCGCCCGGCCTCGCGGAGCTGATCGAGTCCGACGGCATGCATGCGACGCCGACCGTGGACTACGGCATCGTGCTGCAGGGCGAGATCGTTCTCGAACTCGACGACGGTCACTGCACCCGCCTCTCGGCAGGGGACATCGTGATCCAGAACGGCACCCGCCACGGCTGGCGCAACCGCAGCGGCCGACCGGCCACGATGGCCTTCGTCCTCGTCGGAGCCGAACGCGACGGCTGACGGCGCCGCCGCCACCCCACCACCGCTGTGCCCGTCGTGATCGATGTCAGGCCACGCTGTTCATGAGCAGTCCCGCAGCGAAGACCTACTCGTGCGCGATCACGACGATGTCGAGCGTCCGGGGTCCGTGCACGCCCTCCACGCGGTCGAGTTCGATGTCGCTGGTGGCCGAGGGACCGGAGACCAGGGTCAGTGGCCGGCGCGGGTGGAGCAGGCTCAACGCCTCGGGTACGTCGGCGGTGATCTGGTCGGCTCTCACCACGCAGACGTGCTGGTCCGGCAGCAGGGTGAGTACGCGGCGCCCTTGTCCGGGGCCGCTGTCGAGGACGACCGTGCCGGTGAGGGCGATCGCCGCGGCGACGGTGGTGAGCACGGCGTCCGCCGCGTCGAGCTGCCGGACCGTCAGCGGCGGGGTGTCCGCCAGCCGGGACCAGGGGCCTTCGGGTACCAGGTCTTCGGGGAAACCCGGGGGCACCACAAGGGACTTCGCTCCGGTGCGCGCCAGGGCGCGGCCCACGGCGGCCACGGCCTCGGACGGCGGCACGCGGACGACGGTGGCGCGGTAGTCGGCGGCGCGTTCGACGAACAGCTCGACGACGTCCGGTCCGGAGTGCGGGGAGCGCGGATCGTACGGGACGGGGGAGTGGTCGTCGGGGGTCTCGGCATCCGGTACGTCGGCCAGGGCGCTCCGGATCGCGCCCAGCACGGTGTCGCGGCCACTCATCGGCCCTTCCCCTTCCTCGTCGTACGGCCTTCTTCTCTCGTCCGCCGCCACCAGGCGCGCAGGGACTCGCGAGCCGGTGCGGGGGTGTCACGGGTGCCTGACCAGCGGGCGAAGGGGCCGGGCAGGACTCCGATCCGGCCGTCGCGGGCCACCAGCCGGGCGCCCAGGGCGGCGAGTCGCTGGAGCGCCGCCAGCCGCCTGGGGGAGGACAGCACAGCACCTGCGGCCTTCATGACGAGCGCCTCGGGGGTGGGCAGCAGCCGGTCCCGGCGCTTGGCCTCCACCGCCTTCGCCCGCAGATGGACCAGCACTTCAGGGATGTCGATCTTGACCGGGCAGGCGTCGTAGCAGGCCCCGCACAGGGTGGAGGCGAACGGCAGCGAGGCCGCGTTCTCGATGCCGACGAGCTGCGGGGTGAGTACGGCGCCGATCGGGCCGGGGTACACGGAGCCGTAGGCGTGGCCGCCGGTGCGCTCGTACACCGGGCAGACGTTCAGACAGGCCGAGCAGCGGATGCAGGCGAGGGCCTGGCGGCCGACCTCGTCGGCGAGGGTGGCGGTACGGCCGTTGTCGAGGAGGACCAGGTGGAAGTCCTGGGGTCCGTCGCCCTCGGTGACGCCGGTCCAGAGGGAGGTGTACGGGTTCATGCGCTCGCCGGTCGACGAGCGGGGCAGCAGCTGGAGGAAGACGTCCAGGTCGGCGAAGGAGGGCAGGACCTTCTCGATGCCCATGACGGTGATCAGGGTCTGGGGCAGGGTCAGGCACATCCGCCCGTTGCCCTCCGACTCGACGACCACCACCGTTCCGGTGTCGGCGGCGGCGAAGTTGGCCCCGGAGACGGCCACCTTGGCCCGCAGGAACTTCTCCCGCAGATGGAGCCGGGCTGCTTCGGCCAGGTCGCGCGGGTCGTCGCTGAGTCCCTCGGGCGCCGGTCGGCCCCACTTCCCCATCTCCCGGCGGAAGATCTCGCGGATCTCGGAGCGGCCCCGGTGGATGGCCGGTACGAGGATGTGCGAGGGCCGGTCGCCACCCAACTGCACGATCAGTTCGGCGAGATCGGTCTCGTAGGCGCGGATACCCGCCTCGGCGAGCGCCTCGTTGAGGCCGATCTCCTGGGTCGCCATCGACTTGACCTTGACGACCTCGCTCTCGCCGGTCGCCCGGACCAGCCGCGTCACGACGGCGTTCGCCTCGGCCGCGTCCGCCGCCCAGTGGACTGTGCCACCGGCGGCGGTCACCGACTCCTCCAGCTGCAGGAGATGCTGGTCGAGATGGCGCAGGGTACGGCGCTTGAGGGCCGCCGCCTTCTCCCGCAACTCCTCCCAGTCATCCAGCTCGGCGGTTACCGCCAGCCGCCGGTCCCGGATGGTGCCGGTGGCTCGGCGCAGGTTCGCCCGCAGCCGGGTGTCGGCGAGCGCGGTGCGCGCCGCCTCGGGGAAGGGCGGGGTGCCCAGCCATACGACGTTGTCGGCGCCGCTCACCGTACGTTCCCTTCGGTGGAGGCCAGGATCTCGGCCAGGTGCATGGTGCCGACGCCGGTACGCAGCCGGGACAGCCCGCCGCCGATGTGCGTCAGGCAGGAGTTGTCGCCCGCGCACAGGAACTCGGCGCCGGTGTCCAGGACATGGCGCATCTTGTCGGCCAGCATCGCGTTGGACACGTCCGCGTTCTTCAGCGCGAAGGTGCCGCCGAAGCCGCAGCAGGACTCGGCGGCGGGCAGCTCGACCAGGTCGATGCCCTTCACCGCGCGCAGCAGCCTGAGCGGCCGGTCGCCGACCCGCAGCATGCGCAGCGAGTGGCAGGTCGGGTGGTAGGTGACCCGGTGCGGGAAGTGGGCGCCGACGTCGGTGACGCCGAGAACGTCGACGAGGAGTTCCGACAGCTCGTACACCGTCGGAACGACGCGCTCGACCGCCTCGACGAGCGCCGCGTCCCCCAACTGGGCCGCCACCACCCGGTGTTGGTCGCGCACCATGCCCGCGCAGGAGCCGGAGGGGGTGACCACGGCGTCGTAACCCGCGAAGACCTCCGCGAAGCGGCGCACCATGGGCAGGGTCTCGGGACGGTAGCCGGTGTTGAAGTGCATCTGGCCGCAGCAGGTCTGGCCCTGCGGGAACTCCACGGTGTGGCCGAGCCGTTCGAGCAGTTCGGTCACCGCGCGGCCGGTGGAGGGGAACATCATGTCGTTGAAGCAGGTGATGAAGAGGGCTATGCGCATGGTGCTTCCTGGGCGGCCTCGGAGGAGCCGGTGAGGGTCAGGCCGTAGGTCCGCAGGGCGGTTTGGGTGAAGACCTCGTGGCGTTCGGCGGGGTGCAGGTCTGCCGTCAACTCCCTTGCTGTGGCGACGACTTCGGCGTAGGTGGCGGCGAGCCGGCAGACGGGCCAGTCGGAGCCGAACATCAGCCGTCGCGGGCCGAAGGCGTCCAACACGGTGTCCGCGTACGGCCGTAGGTCCTCGACGCTCCACCGGTCCCAGTCGGACTCGGTGACCATGCCGGAGAGCTTGCAGACGGTGTTGGGCAGCGCGGCCAGCAGACGCACCGCGTCCGCCCACGGCCGCAACTCGCCTGTGGCGATAGGGGGTTTGCCCGCGTGATCGAGTACGAAGGTGAGGCCGGGCAGCAGTTGGGCGGCTTCGTGGGCCGCCGCGAGCTGGTGGGGTCTGACGACCAGGTCGTACACGAGCCCCGCCTCGGCCACGGCGGCGAGCCCGCGCAGCACGTCCGATCGCATCAGCCAGCGAGGGTCGGACTCGCCCTGCACCTGGTGGCGGATGCCCACCAGGTACTCGCCGCCCGGACCCTCCCGCAGGGCCGCGAGCGCGTTGGCGACATCAGGGGAGGTCAGGTCGGTCCAGCCCACGACGCCGGCCACCAGGTCGCTGTCCCGGGCCAGTGCCAGGAACTCGGGCGTCTCCTGCGGAACGTCGATCGTCTGGACCAGGACCGTCGCGGTGACACCGGCGGCCCGGGCCTCGGGCTCCAGGTCGGCGAGCCCGAAGTCCCGGCGCAGCGGGGCGAGTTCCGGTCCGGTGATCCAGTCCTGGTCGCGGACGGACAGGTCCCACACGTGGTGGTGTGCGTCGATGACGCCGTCAGCGGTGTTCGCCTCCGTGCCCATGGCGGTCACCTCGACCACTCCGGTCTGGCGGCCGGGACGGGAACGTGCGGGGGTAGCAGCCCCTCGGCCCGCAGTTCGTCCCAGAGTTCGGCCGGTACCGTTCGCCGCAGCTGGTCCACCGTGTCGCGGACCTCCTCGGCGGAACGCGCGCCGGACAGCACGCTCGCGACCGCCGGATGGCCGAGCGGGAAGCGCAGAGCGGCTGCGCGCAGCGGCACGCCGTGGCGTTCGGTGACCGCCTTCATGCGCAGCGCCCGGTCGAGTACGTGTGCTGGGGCGGGCGCGTAGTCGTACGTGGCCCCGGGCCTCGGGTCGGTGAGCAGGCCCGAGTTGAACACCCCGCCGACGATGATGCTCCTGCCTCGGGCGGCGGCTTCGGGCAGTACCTCCGCGAGCCCCTCCTGCTCCAGCAGGGTGTAGCGGCCGGCGAGGAGCACCACATCGATGTCGGTCTCGCGCAGGAAGCGGGCGGGGAGCGCGCACTGGTTCACGCCGATGCCGATCGCCTTGACGACTCCCTCGGCGCGCAGCCGTTCCAGGGCCGGGTAGGCCTCGGTGAGGGCCTGCTCGGCGTGGTGGTCCGGGTCGTGCAGCAGGGCGATGTCCACCCGGTCCAGGCCGAGGCGGTCCAGGCTGGCCTCCAGGGAGCGCAGGACTCCGTCGGCGCTGAAGTCCCAGACCCGGTGGTGGGTCGCGGGCACGGCGAAGCCCTGGACGAGATCGTCGCCCAGGCCACCTTCCGCTTCGGGTTCGAGCAGCCGCCCGACCTTGGTGGAGACGGTGTACGTGTCCCGGTCGCGTCCGCGCAGCGCGGCCCCCAGACGGCGCTCGGACAAGCCGAGTCCGTAGTGCGGGGCGGTGTCGAAGGTGCGTACGCCCGCCTCCCAGGCCGCCTCCACCGTGTCGTACGCGGCCTCGTCGGTGACCGGGCGGAAGAGGTTGCCGATGGCGGCTGCCCCGAACGACAGCTCGGTGACCCTGACGCCGGTGCCGCCCAGAGTGCTCGTTCTCATGCGCCGGCCGCCGGGCGCAGCCGGAGTCCCTGCATACCGCCGTCGACGGCGAGGGCGATGCCGGTGACGGAGGCCGCGGCGGGGCTCGCCAGGTAGACCACGGCCGCCGCCACCTCGTCCGCGCTGACCAGGCGGCCCAGGGGCTGGCGGGCGTCGAGGGCGGCGCGTTCCGCCTCCGGGTCGTCGGCGGCGGCCAGGAGCCGGGTCACCCAGGGGGTGTCGGCGGTACCGGGGTTGACGCAGTTGACCCGGATGCCCTCGCGGACGTGGTCGGCGGCCATCGCCAGGGTCAGCGACAGCACCGCGCCCTTGCTGGCGGAGTACAGGGCGCGCTGGGGGAGGCCCGCGGTGGCCGCGATGGAGCAGGTGTTGACGATCGCCGCGTGCGACGAGCGCCGTAGATACGGCAGGGCGGCCCGGGTGGTGCGTACCGTCCCGAGGACGTTGACGTCGAGGACGCGGTGCCACTCCTCGTCCGGGTTGTCCTCGACACTGCCGACGGCCCCGATGCCCGCGTTGTTGACCAGGATGTCCAGGCCACCGAGCTGCCGGGCAGCGGCCTCGACCGCGACACGTACGGATGCGTCGTCGCCGAGGTCGGCCCTGATGCCGATCAGCGGTTCGGGGGCGCCGGAGGGTTCGAGGTCGAGGACGGCCACGGTGACGCCGTGCTCGGCCAGCAGCCGGGACGTGGCCAGCCCGATGCCGGACGCGCCGCCGGTGACGACGGCCTTGAGCCCTGACAGACCGCTCAAGCTGCTCAACTCACTCGACTCGTTCGACTTGGTCAAGCTCGACTTGCTCAAGGGGGCGCCTTTCACGCTCGGCCGAAGGTCTGGCGCTGGGCGCCGAGCCCGTCGACGGACAGCTCGACGGTGTCGCCGGGACGGAGATAGGGGGTGCCCGGGAGGCCGAGGGCCACGCCTGCCGGAGTACCGGTGTTGATCACGTCGCCGGGCTCCAGGACCATGTACTGGCTCAGGTACGACACGATGTGGTCGACCGGGAAGATCATGTTGCCGGTGTGGCCGTCCTGCCGCTTCACGCCGTTGACGCTCAGGTGCAGCCCGAGGTCCTGCGGGTCGCCGGCCTCGTCGGCGGTGACCAGCCAGGGGCCGAGCGGGTTGAAGGTCTCGCAGGACTTGCCGAGGTCCCACTGCGAGGAGTACTCCAGCTGGAACTCGCGCTCCGAGACGTCATGGCTGATCGCGTACCCCGCGATCACGGCCCGCGCGGCCTCCGGTCCTTCGAGGTAGCGGGCCCGCCGCCCGATGACGACCGCCAGCTCGACCTCCCAGTCGGTCTTCACCGATCCGCGGGGGATCAGCACCTCGTCGTACGGCCCGACGACCGTGCCCGGGTCCTTCATGAACACCACCGGGCGCGGGGGGATCGCCGCGCCCGTCTCGGCGGCGTGGTCGCGGTAGTTCAGGCCGATGCAGACGATCTTGCCGGGGCGGGCGAGAGGGGCACCGATCCGCAGACCGTCCGGGTCCAGCTCGGGCAGCTCCCTGGCCGCGACCGCCGCACGCGCCCGCTCGACCCCGTCCCCGGCGAGGAAGGCGCCGTCGATGTCGGAGGTCACAGAGGACAGATCGAGCAGCAGGCCCTCGTCCGTGCGGACGGCGGGTCGTTCCTCGCCGGGCGCGCCGACTCGTAGAAGTTTCACTGGTTGGTTCCTTGCGACGGTTGCAGATGCCAGATCTCGGTCAGGTCCGACCAGTTGCCCCCGGTGCCGCTGTCGGCCCAGGCCTCCTGGCAGGGGTCGGTGAGCTTCCACCAGGCCTGGGTGGCCGGGTCGGCGCCGATCGTGGCCATGTCGGCCTCGAAGTCGTCGCCGTGGTACTCGAAGTAGCCGAACAGCGTGTCCTCGCGAAGGAAGATGCTGTAGTTGCGGATGTTCGCGGCCCGCAGCGCGGCCTCGACACCCGGCCACACCGCGCTGTGCAGGCGCAGATACAGGTCACGGTGCTCGGGCCGCAGACGGATCGTCTGGGCGACGCGTCTTATCTGGGTCACCTGGGTCATCCGGGCCTCACTCCTTGGTCGCGCCGGCGAGCATGCCTGCCACGAGAGCGCGTTGGGAGAAGAGGAAGACGATCAGGACCGGCACGATGGTCACCAGGGTGGCCAGGGCCAGTTCGGGCCGCATGATCTCGTTGCCCGTGCCGCTGGAGGTGTTGAACAGGGGTGAGGCGGCGAGCAGGTTGTTCAGCCCGACCTGCGCCGGGTACTGGGAGCTGTCGGGCAGCATCACGAACGGCAGGAAGAAGTTGTTCCAGTTGCCGACGAAGTTGAAGAACCCGACCAGGGCGATCACGGGCTTGGCCAGCGGCATCGCGACGAGCCGGAAGACCTGCCACTCCGAGCAGCCGTCGATCCGCGCGGCGGACAGCAGGTCGGCTGGGACGTTGGAGGAGAAGTAGATGTAGGTGAGGTAGACCCCGAACGGGAAGAAGGAGAAGGGCAGGATCACCGACCAGATCGTGCCGTCCAGGTGCACGGCGCTCATCCCCAGGTACAGGGGCAGCACCATCGCGGCCGTCGGCATGAGCATCACGAGCATGGTGACCGTCAGGAGCGTCCGCCGCCCGATGAACCGGGTGAGCGCCAGCGCATACCCGGCGGGGATCGACGTCACGAGGGTGATGGCCAGCGCGCCGAACGTGTAGAGCGCCGAGTTCCGCAGCCAGGTGAGGATGGCACCTTCCTGGAAGGCGTAGAGGTGCTTCCAGGCGTCGGCGATCGCGGTGAGGGAGCCGAAGGAGAAGGGGTTGTCCCGCACGATCTGGCCGTCGGTCTTGGTCGTGGCCAGCAGGAGCCACACCACCGGCACACAGAAGAACAGCACGGCCAGGCCCATGACGATGAGCCAGGCCAGTCGGGCGGCCAGTGAGCGTGGGCGGCGCGTCCGGCGCATGGGCTTCCTCGGGCTGGTGCGGTCGCCGGCGCTGTGGCGCGGCGGGGTTCGGCGGGCTGTCGTCCCGGGGGCCGTGGTCGTGGGAGCCATGGTCATCCCTCGTCCCTGTCGAACAGGCCGGTACGGAAGACGACGAGCGCCGCGCAGGCGAGGCCCAGGACGAGGAGGTCGACGGAGAGCGCCGCCGCGCCGTTGAAGTCGCCCGCCTGGAAGGCGTACTGGTAGGAGAGCTGGTTCGGTGACCAGCTGTCGGGGATCATGCCCCAGCTGGCGAGCGAGACCAGTTGCGGCTCGACGAACAGCTGGGTGCCGGCCGCGAAGGCCAGGATCAGCATGTACGCGATCCACTTGGTGATCATCGGGATCTGGATGCGCAGGGCGATCTGGAGCGTGCTCGCGCCGTCGATGCGGGCGGCTTCCAGGATCTCGTCCGGGATGCTGTTGAGCGCGCCGTACATGACGACGATCCAGCCGCCGGCCCCGGTCCAGAAGGCGATGACGGTGAAGAGCACCGGCAGGTGGCCGGGGGCGTTGACCTGGGCGAGGGTCTCCCAGCCGAAGGCCTTGAGCAGCCAGCCGACGGGGCTGGCGGCCGGGTCGAGGAGGATCAGGAAGAGCAGCACGCTCGCCACTCCGGCGAGGGCACCCGGCAGATAGAACAGGAACCGCAGGGTCGTGGAGGCCCTGCGCATCCGGCCGTGCAGCATCAGGGAGAGCAGCACCACCAGGATCATCAGGCTGGCCAGCCAGATCACCAGGTACAGGCCGATGTGGACGAAGGCCGGACCGAAGCGGTAGTCGCTGAACGTCCGGGTGAAGTTGCCGATTCCGACGAGCTGGTTGCGGGAGTTGGACAGCGCCAGCCACACCGCGTAACAAGTGGGCAGGACGCCGAAGGCGAGCAGGAGGAGGACGTAGCCGGAGACGAAGACGTAGCCGGCACGTCCGACCGGGTTGCGGGCCGAGCGGGCGCCGCGGCGCCCGCTCCGCTCCGTTGCGAGGTGGGTGGTCATCGATCCGCTTCGCTAGTTGACGGTGTATCCGAGGGGCTTGGCCTTGTCGGTGATGGCCGTCTGCCAGGTGCCCAGGGTGTCGGTGAGGGTCTTGCCGGAGTTCAGGGCCGGGATGACGGTGGAGGAGTAGATCGCTTCCTGGCTGTACTGGGTGGCGGACCAGCCGGGCCAGATCAGTTCCGCGGCTTCCTTGAAGGCGGGGTCGATGTCGTTGGCGAAGTAGCCGGTCTTGAGCTGGCCGGCGAGCCACTTGTCGGCCGCGGGCTTGTACGCGGGGTAGGTGCCCGCGGTGGCCTGGTAGTCGTCGGAGGTCGTCATCCAGGTGACCAGGTCGGAGGCCGCCTTGAGGTTCTTGCTGTGGGAGGAGACGAACCACAGTCCGCCGCCGACGTTGCCGGTGTAGTTCTTGTCGTCGCCCTCGAACTTCAGCGGTGCGGCGGCGGCGATCTGCCCCTTGGGGATCTTGAACGTGGAGTTGAAGAGCACCTGGCCGTACCAGGACGGGCCGGGGAGCATGAGGACCTTGGCGGCCTGGTTCTTGATGAAGCCGGCGCTGAAGACGGTGTCCTTGGAGACCGAGCCCTTGGCGATCAGGGTGTCGAGCAGCTTGGCCATCCGGGTGCACTTGGCGTCCTGGAGGTCCACCGTGACCTTCTTGGCCCCGGTCGTGGTGCTGGCGGGGCACTGGCTGGCCCAGAAGTACACCTCCGGGCTCCAGGCGTCCCCGGCGGTGCCGACCAGGTAACCGGGGTGCTCCTTGGCGACCTTCTCGCCGAGCGCCTGGTACTCCTCCCAGGTGGTCGGGGCGGTATAGCCGAACTTGTCCATGAGTTTCTTGTTGTACCAGAGCACGTTCTGGGCGAGGTCGTTGCGCAGGCAGTAGGTGCCGCCGTTGAACTTGCACGGGTTCAGCGCGCCGTACGCGAAGCCGTTCAGGGTCGCCGCCGGGACCAGGCCCTTGTCGACGGGCGCGGCATAGGGGGTCTTGCCCTGGGCGGCCCAGGTGCCGTCGTTGACGTTGGCGCTGAAGGCCACGTCGGGCCAGCCGCTGCCGGTCCGGTCGAACAGCTGCACCTTGGTCTGCAGGTCGTTGGCCCCGTTGGCGTTGCCGCTGTACGTGACGATCTTCAGCTTCACGTCGGGGTGCGCCTTCTGGTACGCCTGCACGCCGGGCACACGGCCGGCGTCCGCCCAGACCGTGATCTCACTGCCCTCCTCCTGGGCCACGGGCTTGAAGGCCGCGGGGGAGGAGGTCGCCGCAGGGGTGGGGTCCGCGCTGCCGCAGGCCGCGAGGGCGAGCAGGGAGACCGCGCCCAGGGCGGCGACCGCCGTGTGTCTGAGCTGGCGGCGGGAGGAAACCGGAACGTCGTTGTTCATGACTGACCTCGGATCTCGGGAAATGGCGCACAGTGGTGAGAGGCGCCGCGTTCGGGGTGTTCTGTTCTTCTGGTGTTCGGGACAGGTGGTCGGGCCTGGGGCTCCGGTCATCAGGCCCGGGGTGGGGTGACGGTCTCCTTGTCCACGAACCTCTCAAGGACGGAGGGGTAGTCCAGGCCCGCCGGCAGGGCGACGCCCGGACCGGTGGGTGCATGGACGAGGCCTTGGGCGTCGATGCCACTTTCACGGCTGATGGGATTGCCCATGACCAGCGACTCGTAGTAGGTCGTGTTCGAGATGGCCATGCACAGGTGCCGGTTGGGGATCTCCGGCCCGTGCACCTCGGCGCGCAGCCGGTAGGCGTCGGCGAGGTGGGCGGTGCGCATCGCGCCGGTGAAGCCGCCGCGCAGCTGGGTGGAGGCGCGGACGCCGAAGGTGGCGGCGCCGGCCTGGATGAAGTCGGCGGAGTTCATGTGCGCCCCGTCGGAGGTCTCGGCCACCAGGAGGGGTACGGCCACCGCGTCGGCGAGACGCTTGTAGGCGGTGACGCTGAACTCCCGCATCGGCTCCTCGTACCAGAGGTAGCCGGCGTCCGAGAGGGCGTACCCGAGGTAGACCGCGTCGGGGAGGTCGAAGCCCGCCGACCCGTCGAACATCAGCGGGACGTCGTCCCCCACGTGCTCGCGCAGGGCCACCGACAGGCGGGCGTCGCGGCGGGCGTCACCCCAGGCGTGGAGCTTGATGGCGGGGTAGCCGAGCTCCAGGGCCTGGTCCGCGATGTCCAGGTACTCGTCGATCGAGGAGTAGGTGACCGTGGACGCGTACGCGGGTATCGAGGTGCGGTATCCGCCGAGCATCTGCCAGGTGGGCCGGTCGGCGAGCCGTCCGGCCAGGTCCCACAGCGCGGTGTCGACCAGACCCAGCAGATAGAGCGGTAGCTCCTCCGTGCGGTCCAGCTCCCACATGCGGTGCCAGAGCCACTCCCGCTGCAGGGGATCGTGCCCCACCAGCTCCTTGCGGAGCACACGGTCCAGCAGGTCCGCCAGGACGACCCCGCTGCCCCGCCGGGGAGCCATCGCGACCCCCTCGACGCCCTCGTCCGTACAGATGCGCAGCACCGCGGCCTCGCCCGCGGCCGGGCTGCCGAGGAGTCCGTCCCGCCAGACGAAGGGCGGACTGACTCCCGGCACCCGGACCGGATGGCACTCGACTTCGGTAATGCGCACGGCTTGCACTCCTTGAAACGGGAAGTGGCGGGAAGTGGCGGGAAGCGTTGCTGCGAAATTTTCGTGTAACATAAGTCGTCATACGAATGCTGTCAAGAAGTTCCAAGCAGTAGAATCGCCGTCATCCACATCAGCGAGGGGGACCCGCATGGCCAAGGACAGTGCCGGCGCAGCAGGAGAGTCTCCCGTTCTCAAGCCCTGGCCCAAGCGTCCGGTCCGGCTGGCGCAGGCTGTCATGGAGAGCCTCACCGACTCGATCGTGTCGGGCGCCATTCCTGCGGGGTCGATCCTGCCGGTGGAGCCGGAGCTGTGCGAGACGTTCGGCGTCAGCCGCATCACCATCCGCGAGGCGGTCAAGTCGCTGGAGGCGAAGGGGCTGGTCCTCGCCCGGCAGGGTTACGGCACCACCGTCACCCCGCCCGAGGAGTGGAACCTCCTCGACCCCGTCGTGCTCGCCGCGACCGTCCAGCACGACGACGAACTCGTCGTCCTCGACCAGTTGGTCGACATCCGGTCGACGCTGGAGGCCCAGATGGCGGCCCAGGCGGCGGAACTGGCCACCGACGACGACCTGCGGGCCATCGAGCGGCTGCTCGCCCGGCTCGACGAGGAGACCGCCGTCCCGGCGCGCTTCATCGAGACCGACGTGGCCTTCCACGACCGGATCCTCCAGGCGTCCCACAACCGGCTCGGCCGCTCGATCATCCGGATCCTGCACGCCCAGGCGCGTACGACGTTCCTGTACAACGGCACACCGGACGCGGCTGCGTGCGAGCGGGCCAACGAGGAGCACCGCGTGGTCGCCGAGCGGCTGCTGGCCCGGGATGCCGACGGGGCCGCGCAGGCCATGGCGGCTCACATCCAGACCGCGTGGAGCCGACGTCGTCTGCCGAACGTGGGCTCGCCCGTCTCCTGAGAGCACCCGAACCGACCTCGCCCCCGAGCCGACAGGCCGGGGGCCTTTTCGTGTGCCCGGGCCGACTCCGGTCGCCTCCGGCCGAGTCGGCGTGCGCGATCTATTGACGAAATTCATATGACGTCTAATGTTACAGCGAAATTTCCCTTCCCCTCCTGTGCCGCTGGGCTCTCCCCTGCCCTCGACGGGCACCGCAGGCTCCCTGAACCACCCGGAAGGTGTCACGTGCGAACAACCCGCTTCCGTCCCTCGGTTCCCCACCGCCTCAGATCATGGCTGGCCACAGCCGCCGTACTCACCGCCTCGACCGCCACGGTCCTCGTCCAGGCAGGCCCCGCCTTCGCGGCCGGTACGACGCTCTACGCCTCGCCGAGCGGCTCCGGCACCGCCTGCTCCGCGAGCGCGCCGTGCTCGATCACCCAGGCCAAGACCAATGTGCGGGCGCTCAACAGCGCCATGACGGCCGACATCACCGTCGAACTCGCCGACGGCACCTACCGGCTCTCCGCACCGCTCAACTTCACCTCGGCGGACTCCGGCACCGGCGGCTACACGGTGAACTGGAAGGCCGCGCTGGGCGCCCGTCCCGTCGTCACCGGCGCGGAGAAGGCCACCGGCTGGACCGTGCAGGACTCGACCAAGAACATCTGGAAGAGCAGCGTCGGCACCGGCTTCGACACACGCCACCTGTCCGTCGACGGCGTCCTCGCCACCAGGGCCCGCACCGCGCTCACCCGCTCCTACCTGACCGCGACCACCACCGGCTACACGTTCACCAACAGCTCGCTGAGCTACCTCAACAGCCTCGCGCAGCCCGCCCGGACCGAGATCCACGGCATCGGGTCCTTCACCGACCGCTACGCCCCGGTGACCGGCATCAGCAGCGGCACCATCACGATGGACCAGCCCTCGTGGAACAACAACACGTTCGGCTACGACACCCTGACGAGCCCCTTCCGGGCCGGCCCGCTCTACATCGAGAACGCCTACGAATTCCTCGACACGGCAGGTGAGTGGTACCTCGACACCACCACCGGCACCCTGTACTACAAGCCGCTCTCCGGGCAGGACATGAGCACGGCCGACGTCGAGGTGCCGAAGCTGGAGTCGCTCATCAACGTGGGCGGGACCTACGCCTCGCCCGCGACCCACATCGCCTTTTCCGGGCTGCAGTTCTCGGGTACGAGCTGGCTGGACCCGACCACCCACGGCTACGCCAGCCAGCAGACCGGCGCGTACCTCACCGGTGCCTGGGACCGCCCGTCGGACGCGCTGACCTCGTGCCAGAGCGGCTGCGCGCTCTTCGAGGCGACGCGCCCGCACTGGGAGCAGATGCCCTCCGCCGTCCAGGTGTCGGCCGCCGACCACATCACCTTCACCGGTAACCGGTTCATCGGGCTCGGCCAGAGCGGCCTCGGTATCGGCAACGACGCCAACGCCCACACCACCGGAGTCGGCCTCGGCGCCGACACCGTCACCGCGACCGGCAACGTCTTCACCCAGGACGCGGGCGGCGGCATAGTCGTCGGCGGCCTCCAGGCGGACGCGCACCACCCCAGCGACAGCCGGATGACCAACCAGAACATCACGTTGAGCAACAACCTCATCCATGACGTGGCGCTGGAGTACCGCGACATGTCGGCCATCCTCGTCACCTACGTGGACGGCGCGACCGTCTCGCACAACGAGGTGTACAACCTCCCCTACTCCGGGCTGACCATCGGCTACGGCTGGGGCACCAACGACATCGGTGGCAGCCAGGACTACGTCGACCGGGGCCTGTACGACTACCAGCCCGTCTACACGACCGCGACCACCGCCGCGAACAACCACGTCACCGACAACTACATCCACGACATCATGCAGCAGATGACCGACGGCGGCTGCATGTACACCCTGTCGGCGTCACCGGGCAGCACCTTCGAACGCAACTACTGCCACAGCAACGCCGGTTACTTCGGCTTCTACCACGACGAGGGCTCCCGCGACTTCACGGACACCAACAACGTCTTCCGCAACACCGGCAGTTGGGGCCACGAGAACAGCAGCTCCACCAACAACACCGGCGCGCTGACCCTGACCAACAACTGGACGAACAACAACGTCGCGAACATCACCAACACCAACGGCCGCGGTGACGTGGTGAGCGGCACCGTCTATGTCAGCAACGGCAGTTGGCCGTCGGGCGCCAAGGCGGTCATGGACAGTGCCGGCATCCAGCCGCTGTACCGTCCGCTGACCACCGACCCGGTCAGCTCGCCCTACAGCTCCTACTCCTCCACTCCCGCGATCACCGGCCAGAGCGGCGGCCGGTTCACCATCACCGACGCGGGCGCCGACATCTGGGGCGCCGGCGGACAGACCGACGACGCCTACGGCACCGTCTACCAGGCCGACTCGGCCGTCAGCGGCACCTCGGTGACCGCCCGGGTCGACAACGTGGACAACACCAACGGCTGGGCCAAGGCCGGCGTCGTCCTGCGCAACGACCTCACGGGCAACGGCTCCTCCGCCGGATACGCGGTCGTGACGGCGACCCCGAGCAACGGCGTCAACTTCCAGTGGGACTCCACCGGCGACGGCTACCTGGACAAGCTCACCGCGACGGCCACGACTGTCACGGCGCCGGTCTGGGTACGGCTCACCCGCACCGCCACCACAGTGTCCGCCTACTACTCCACAGACGGATCCACCTTCACCCAGGTCGGCTCGACGGTGACCCTGTCGTCCATGGCGACCACCCAGGACGCCGGTGTCATCCACACCGCCCACAGCACCACCGCCGGCAGCGCGACCTTCAGCAACCTGCAGATCGTCACCTCGCCCTACAAGGCCTACAGTTCGACTCCGGCCGCGGTCGACCAGCACGGCGGAGTGACCTCTTTGACCAGCGCGGGCATCGACGTGTGGCGCTCCGGCACGCAGTACGACGACGAGTACGCCGCCGCCTACCAGACGGCGGTCGCGGGAACCTCCTCGACCGTCATCGTCCACGTCGACAGCCAGGACAAGACCAACGGCTGGGCCAAGGCAGGCCTGATGCTGCGCAACAGCGCGTCCACCCCCGGCTCGTCCCTCGGGTACCTCGTCCTCGCCGCCACCCCCTCCAACGGAATTGCCCTGTCGTACGACTCCAACAGCGACGGCTACCTCGACACCAACGTCCTCAAGACCGGAACCGCCGCCATCGCCCCGGTCTGGCTCCGCCTGGTCAGGAGCGGTACGTCGGTCACCGGCTCCTACTCCGCCGACGGCACCACCTGGACCACCGTCGGCACCGCGACCCTGACCGGGGCGAACACCACCCTGGACGCGGGCATGTTCTCCACGGCCCACGCCGGAACGATCGGCACCGCCAACTTCAGCCAGTTCTCCGTCAGCTGACGAAGCGGTCCGGGCCACGATGCCCGAAACCAGCTCCGCGTGCCGGTGCGACCTCCGCACCGGCACGCGGAGCGCCGTCATGTCCGGGCCGTGCGATCTCGCCGACGGGTGGTCTGGCCGTAGCCGCCGGTACGGGAGCCCGTGGCGGCCACGGACGACGAGGTACCGCTCGCCTGGGATCAGGGAGACAGCGCACCGGTCTCGAAGCCCGCGTTGCCGAAGGCGCCGAGGCCGCTGTCGTCACTCCTGAAGGCAACCTCACGTGTCCCGCGTGCCCTTGACCGCACCGCGAGAGGAATGGGTGAGCAGTTTGGTCACCAACTCGCGCAGCACCAGCCGCTCGACCGGAGTGAGCGGGCCGAGCAGGTCGCCGGTCACTTGTGGCACATGCGCGACGAGTGCCCGGTGCAGCAGGGTCCTGCCGTGCTCGGTCGCCTCCAGCAGAACAGCCCGGCGATCACTGGGATGCGGATGGCGAATCAGCAGGCCCGCCTCTTCCATCCGGGCGATCAGTCGCGTCAGTCCGCCCGAGGTGAAGGACAGGTCTTCGGCCAGGCGCGCACTGGTCGTGCGCTGGTCCGGATGCCGGGCCAGTCGCAGCAGCACCTCGAACTCCGAACCTCCCAGCCCCGACGCCTCCCGGATCGTCCGCTCGGCCCGGCCGCCGACGGCGTCCGTCAGCCGCAGGACATCGCCGTACAGGACGACCGCCTCGTCGTCCACCAAGACCCTCTCACTGCTCCCCATAAAGCTGACGATATAGCAATTGCCGCTAGCGCCTGCGGCTCAAATACGCCACAAAGTATCCTAAAAGTGGCTACTTGAAGTTTGAATATATCTGATTCAGAAGCTAATTTTCTCGTACGCAGACACCGACGCTTCACATGGAGGCACGACCATGGCGCTCGACCGACGTCACGTACTGCTGGGCGGCTCCCTCGCCGTGGCGGGAACGACTCTGGGCATGCCGTCCGCCTCGGCGGACGGGCACCGTCACCCCGGCTCACCGGAGGAGACCAAGAGCCTCCGACAGCTCTACCGCGAGGCCAAGGCGGAAGGCGGCACCCTCACCGTCTACGCGGGCGGTGACACCGCCACCCAGCAGGACGGCAACAAGGCGGCCTTCGAGAAAGCGTTCCCCGGCATCTCGCTGAACATCGTCGTGGACTACAGCAAGTTCCACGACGCCCGCATCGACAACCAGCTGGCGACGGGCACCCTCGTCCCGGACGTCGTCCAGCTGCAGACGCTGCAGGACTTCCCGCGCTGGAAGCGCCAAGGCGTGCTGCTCCCCTACAAGCCCGCGGGCTTCTCCCGGGTCCACCCCGCCTTCAAGGACCCCACCGGTGCCTGGACCGGCATCTTCGTGGACGCCTTCTCGACCATCTACAACATCGACAAGGCAGGCGGCAAGCCGCCAACGACGGCCAAGGCGCTGCTCGACCCCACGTGGAAGGGCCGGATCGTCTCGACGTACCCGAACGACGACGACGCCGTCCTCTACCTCTACAAGCTCATCGTGGACGCGTACGGCTGGGGCTGGCTGCAGAAGTTCGTCGCGCAGGACGTGCACTGGGTGCGGGGTACGCAGGAACCCGCCGACGAGGTCGAGGCCGGCACGAAGGCCGTCGCGCTCGGCACCGACGGCATGCTCACCCCGGCCGCCGGCGTGAAGACGCGGTTCGTCGTCCCGAAGCACGACCCGTTCATGGCCTGGGCCCAGCGTGCCGCCATCTTCAAGGACGCCCGCCATCCCGCCGCCGCCAAGCTGTACCTCAACTGGTGGCTGTCGAAGCAGACCCAGAGCGACTTCTACATGTGGTCGGTCCGCACCGACGTCAAGCCGCCCGCCGGGTACCGCCACATCTGGGAATACCCGAACGCCAACGTCCAGGGCTTCGAGCAGTTCATGTCCGACCGCGCCCTCGCCGAGCGCTTCCGCCAGCAACTCACGCTGTACGTCGGCGAGGTCAAGGGCGATCCTTCCCCCGGCTGGCTCGGCCTCCACCCCGGACAGTAGGCCCTCTTCCGGGCGAAGTCGGCGAGCAGCTCCCGGCACCTGCCGACAGGGTCGGAACCTGGGGCGGTGCGGCGGTGCGTGGTCACGCCCTGGGCAGACCGCGCGCCGCCGCCGATTCTGAGCAGCCACATCCGAGTTGGTCAACGTAAGGTCAACGCCGAGGAATTGACCGGTGCCATGAAAGAAGACACCTTTCAACTTTCAAGTTGCTAGCGTCACCGAGGTCAGCCGGACCTCCGGTACACCGAGCGACTCTGGAGCACCCCCATGTCCCAGGAACCCCGCACGTCTCAGCCGAATCAGGCACGGAACGGCTCAGAACACAGACGAAAGTCCCGCTTCGGCAAGGCCGCACTCGTCGCCCTCAGCGTGGGCGCACTGACCGTGGGATTGACGGGAAGCTCGTCCGCCGCGGTGCTGAGCCCGCTGCCGGTGAGCACCACCTCGTTCCAGCAGACGTTCATGCCGCTCTTCGACTACGACTCCAACAGCTGCTTCCCCGTCGCCGCCATCGACCGCAACGGCACCCTCAACGGTGGCCTCGACGACAGCGGGCCGGTCACCGGCCAGTGCCGCACCAACCACCTCGGCAAGGCCAACACCTACTCGCGCGTCAAGTGCAACAACGGCTGGTGCGCGATCCTCTACACCCTGTACTTCGAGAAGGACATGAGCTGCGCCGGCTGCACCCCCACGTCGCACCGCCACGACTGGGAGTCCGTCGTTGTCTGGGTGAAGCAAGGCGAGGACTTTCCCCGGCACGTCTCCGTCTCCGCGCACGGCCAGTACACGACCAAGGGGTACGGAGAGGTCGAGCGGGACGGCAAGCGGGTCAAGGCCGTCTACCACAAGGAGGGTGGCAGCACCCACAGCATGCGCTTCGCCAAGTCCGGGGAGCGGCCGGAGGCCTGGGGCGACGGCGGCTGGGACCACCCGGGCCTGGTCAGCTGGAACAGCTTCCCGGCCGGCAACAACGGCGTCAACCTCCAGGACCGGCTGAACAACTCCAGCTGGGGAGACGCGAACATCCCGCTGAAGGACAGCAGGTACCCCGTCGAGTTGGAGCGGGCTCTGCCTTACGGCGTCCCCTTCAACCCCCGGGGCTCACCGCCGGCCCGTACCCGACCGGAGGCCGTCGACGGAACTCCCGTTCCGTCGACGGCCGTTCCATGTCCAGGACGTCCACTGCCAGACGTCCGTCCTCGCCCGTCCTGCGACCGCGCCGGGTGTCCGCTTCCACGCCGACTGCCCCCGGAGCCTCAAGGACAGGGGCAAGGCCGGCGCCGGTGTTGCGTAGCCTCACTCAGCGGAAAGCTCTCGACCCGCGCACGTCGATCACGCCAAAGCTCCGGAGATCATCCCACCTTTCTTTCAACTCATCTTTCTTTACACCTCGCTTGACAGTACCGAACACCCCCTCGATCATCAGACATCCGATGAATTGAGGTTGCTCGTGGACACCTACCCGAGACGTCAGGTTCTGGGCACCGCGGCCGGAGTCGCCGCTGCAGCAGCCCTTCCCCTCGCCTCAGCTACGGCCGCGCACGCCGCCGGAGCGCTCACCGCGCACGCCGGGCCGTGGGCGCCCGTCCCCGACCCCGTCCCTGTGCCGCTCGACGCTCTCTACGACAACGACGGAGTCGACACCGCTTCCGCACGCGGCGGCGACTTCGACGGCTCGGGCTACACGTTCCCCGGCGAGGAACTCCCCACGGGCCGTGTCGAGGTCGACGGCGTGCCCTTCGACTTCCCGGCCTCGGACGCCGGCGCGAAGAACAATGTCGTCGCACTCGGCCAGCGCGTCGAACTGCCCAAGGGCCGGTACCTCTCCGCTGTCTTCCTGACCGCGGGCAGCTACGGCAACGCCTCCGGCAGAGCCACGGTCCACTACGCGGACGGCTCGACGACGACCGCCCCCCTCAACGGATCCGACTGGTACTCCGCGGGCGGATCCCTGTCGGCGCCGTACCGTTACCGGCCGGACGGCACCAGAGACGAACACCGGGTGGGGATCGGCACGTCCGATCTGTGGCTCGACCCGCAGCGCGACGCCGTGGCCATCACGCTCCCCGTGACCAACCCGGCGCAAGCGGACAAGACATCGCTCCACGTGTTCGCGCTGTCCCTGCAACCTGCCGCTCAGGGACGCGCGCTGGCTCTGCGCGGGGCCCGGTCCACCAACTCGCTGCTGGAGTCGTCGGGCGCGCAGAGTGTCGAAGCCACCGTCGTCAACGCGGGGACCGTCGCCGTCCTGGCCGCCGACGGAGTGTCGGTGGGCGTCGAGGTTCCGGGAGCCCGCACCGTCGAGGCCGCCCGGATACGCCGCCTGGACCCGGGTGAGCAGGCACGCGTCCGGGTCGGCGTACGCAACCGGGCGGGCACCGCCCCCGGCACGGTCCGCGACGGCGCCGTGACCGTCACCGGACGCGGAACCCAAGTCACCGCGCAGACAAGCCGGTTGACACTCGGAGTCGCCGACTACCAACCCGCCGCGTCCTCACTCTCCGGCCACCAGGCGCCCTACTGGTTCCAGGGCGCCAAGTTCGGCATCTTCATTCACTGGGGCGTCTACTCGGTGCCGGCCTGGTCGCCGGTCGGCAAGCAGTACGCCGAGTGGTACTGGAACCACATGCAGGACCCCGCGAACGCCGTACACGGGTACCACCGGGAGAAGTACGGCGAGAACTTCGCCTACGACGACTTCATCCCGATGTTCACGGCGGAGAAGTTCGATCCTCGCGCCTGGGTCGAGCTGTTCCGGGACGCGGGCGCGCAGTACCACGTGCTGACCTCGAAGCACCACGAGGGCTTCGCGCTGTGGGACACGAAGGTCTCCGACCGCAACTCCGTGAAGATGGGCCCGAAGCGGGACCTCGTCAAGGAACTCTTCGAGGCGTCGCGCCGCTACACCCCCGAACTCCACCGCGGGCTCTACTTCTCCATGCCCGAGTGGTTCAACCCGGACAACCCCTGGATGGGTCACGCCCCGCGCAATCCGTACACCCTGGAGCCGGAGCCCTACACGGGTTACAGCGCGGGCAGGGACTTCGTGAAGGACTACCAGGCCCCGCAGATGCTGGAGCTGATCCAGGGCTACGACCCGGAGCTCATCTGGTGCGACATCGGCGGCGCCAACGACAGCCTCCACGTCCTGGCCGAGTACTTCAACCACGCGAAGAACCGCGCCCGGCCCATCGAGGTCACCGTCAACGACCGCTCGGGCATCGGCGTCCACGACTTCACCACCCCCGAGTACGCGACGTACGACAACACGGTCGTCGCCAAGTGGGAGTCCAGCCGCGGCCTGGACCCGTTCAGCTACGGCTACAACCGGGCGACCCCGGACGACGCCTACATGACGACCGAGAAGGTCGTGCACAGCCTCGTCGACATCGTCTCCAAGAACGGCAACTTCCTCCTCGACATCGGCCCGCGTGCCGACGGCACCATCCCCGAGATCATGCAGACCCGGCTGCGCGAGACAGGCCACTGGCTGCGCACCAACGGAGAGGCGATCTACGACACCACGTACTGGTCCCGAATGGCCGAACTGGGCGAGGACCTGCGCTTCACCATCCGCCCTGACGAAGCCTTCTACATCCACTCCCTGGCCAGACCGGGCGCCAGACTCACCGTCGAAGCACCCATCCCGATCCGCAACGGCGACAAGGTCACGATGCTCGGCCACGGCCGGCCCCTGACCTGGACGATCAGCAACGGGGCGCTGGTGATCGACGTCCCCGAGGCCGCACGCAAGGCGGGGCAGCACGCATGGGTGTTCAAAGTGCACTGGTGCGCCTGAGACCCGAGGGACACCCGGAAATCGACCCTGGTCGCGACGGCACGACGCTGTTCGTGCAACGGCGACCTCGGCGTCGGCCGAGTAGGCGCTCTTCTTCGTGAGCGGGGCTGAACTGCTCGGCTGTTACGCCCAGTTCTCATGGGGTCGGGATGCTGTACAACCAACGATCCACCAGGTCTGGCGGCACCCGGTGTCGTACACACACCAGGTGCCGCGCACATGCGGACTTCCTGCGGAGTCCGTTCCCGGACCACGACCAATTTCCGTCCAACTCCTTGACGGCATACGTATGACGACTAATGTTACGTCGCCGTATCACCTCCCTCTCGCGCCACAGGGCTGTCTCCTCCTCCGACAGGGGCGCCCGCGCGGGCTGAGTGCAACCCGTACAACCGGAAGGTGTCAGATGCGCTCCACCCTTCTCCGTCAAGCCGTGCGTGACCGGGCCAGATCCTCTCTGGCCGTCGTCACCGTGCTCGGCGCCTCTGCCGCTGCCCTCCTCGGGCAAGCGGTCCCGACGGTCGCCGCCGGCACCACGCTCGGCGCAGCCGTTCCCGTCGGCACCACGCTCCATGCCGCACCCAACGGCAAAGGTGACGCCTGTTCGGCCCGTCAGCCGTGCTCCCTGACGAAGGCCAAGGCGAAGGTCCGAGCCCTCAACGACCGTATGAAGCAAGACATCACCGTCGAGCTGGCCGACGGCACGTACCGGCTCGCCGCGCCGCTCGACTTCACCGCCGCCGACTCGGGCACACGCGGTCACACCGTCACGTGGAAGGCAGCCGTCGGGGCCCACCCCGTCATCACCGGAGCCCGGAAGGCCACGGGCTGGACCCTGCACGACCCGGCCAAGAACATCTGGCAGGCGAAGGTCGGAGCCGGGTTCGACACCCGGCAGCTGTACGTGGACGGCCAGTTGGCGACGAGAGCCCGCACCGCGATCAGCCGTTCCCTCCTGACCGCGACCACCACCGGCTACACCTTCACCAGCAGCTCGCTGAGCTATCTCAACAGCCTCGCGCAGCCCGCCCGGACCGAGATCCACGGCATCGGGTCCTTTACCGACCGCTACGCCCCGGTGACCGGCATCAGCAGCGGCACCATCACCATGGCCCAGCCGTCGTGGGACAACAACACGTTCGGCTACGACACCCTGACCAGCCCCTTCCGGGCCGGTCCCCTCTACATCGAGAACGCCTACGAACTGCTCGACGCGGGCGGCGAGTGGTACCTCGACTCCGGCACCCTGTACTACAAGCCGCTCGCAGGGCAGAACATGAGCACGGCGGACGTCGAGGTCCCGAAGACGCAGTCGCTCATCCACATCGGCGGCAAGTATTCCTCCCCCGCCACCCACATCGCCTTCTCGGGGCTGCAGTTCTCGGGCACCAGCTGGCTGGGCCCCAACAGCACCGGTTACGCCAGCCAGCAGACCGGCGCGTACGCCACCGGTACCTGGGACCGTCCTTCGGACGCCCTCAGCTCGTGCCAGAGTGGCTGCGCGCTCTTCGAGGCGACGCGTCCGCACTGGGAGCAGATGCCCTCCGCGGTCCAGGTCTCGGCGGCCGACCACATCACGTTCACCGGGAACCGCTTCACCCAGCTCGGCCAGAGTGGCCTCGGCATCGGCAACGACGCCAACGCGCACGCCACCGGTGTGGGTCTCGGCGCCGACACCGTCACCGCGACCGGCAACGTCTTCACCCAGGACGCGGGCGGCGGCATAGTCGTCGGCGGCATCCGGGCCGACGCGCACCACCCCAGCGACAGCCGGATGACCAACCAGAACATCACCCTCAGCAACAACGCGATCCACGACGTGGCGCTCGACTACCGGGACATGTCCGCGATCCTGGTCACCTATGTCAAGGGCGCCTCGGTGTCCCACAACGAGGTGTACAACCTGCCCTACTCCGGCCTGACCATCGGCTACGGCTGGGGCACCAACGACATCGGTGGCAGCCAGGACTACGTCGACCGGGGCCTGTACGACTACCAGCCCGTCTACACGACCGCGACCACCGCCGCGAACAACCACATCACCGACAACTACATCCACGACATCATGCAGCAGATGAACGACGGCGGTTGCTTGTACACCCTGTCCGCGTCGCCCGGCAGCACCTTCGAACGCAACTACTGCCACACCAACAACAACTACTTCGGCTTCTACCACGATGAGGGTTCCCGGGACTTCACGGACACCAACAACGTCTTCCGCAACACCGGTCGCTGGGCCACCCAGAACGGCAACTCCACCAACAACACGGGCGCGCTCACCCTCAAGGACAACTGGGCGAGCAACAGCGACACCAACATCTTCGACGGCGGACGCGGTGACGTCGTGAGCGGCACGGTGATCGTCACCGACGGCAAGTGGCCGTCCGGCGCGAGGGCCGTCATGGACAACGCCGGCATCGAGTCCCGCTACCGGCCCCTGACCACCGACCCGGTCGCCGCCCCCTACACGGGCTACTCCTCCACGCCCGCCACCACCGGCCAGAGCGGCGGCATCTTCACCGTCACCGACGCGGGCGCCGGCATCTGGCGGGCAGGCAAGCAGCGCGACGACGCCTACGGCACCGTCTTCCAGGCGGGCGCCGCCGTCAACGGCACCTCGGTGACCGCCCGGGTCGACCACCTGGACAACACCAGCGGCGGGGCCAAGGCGGGTGTCGTCCTGCGCAACGACCTCACCGGCGAAGGCTCCTCCCCGGGATACGCGGTAGCGGTGGCGACCCCGGGCAAGGGCGTCAGCTTCCAGTGGGACTCCAACGCCGACGGCTACCTCGACAAGCTGACCTCCACGGCTGCCACCGTCAAGGCGCCGGTCTGGGTACGGCTCACCCGCACCGCCACCACGGTGTCCGCCTCCTACTCCACCGACGGATCCACCTTCACCCAGATCGGTTCGGCGGTGACCCTGCGGTCCATGGCGGCCACCCAGGACGCCGGCGTCATCCACACCGCGGGCGCCCGCACCCCGGGCAGCGCGACGTTCAGCAACCTGCGGATCGTCACCTCTCCCTTCAGGGCCTACAGCTCCGTCCCGGCGGTGGTGAGCCAGAAGCAGGGGGTGACGTTCCTGACCAACGCGGGCATCGACACCTGGGCCTCGGGCGCGGCACAGCACGACGACGACTACTCCACGGCCTACCAGCCCGGAGCCGCCGGAACCTCGTCGACCGTCACCGTCCACCTCGACAGTCAGGACAACACCAACGCCTGGGGCAAGGCCGGCCTGATGCTGCGCAACGACATCACCGGCACCACCAAGTCGACCGGATACGTCGTCCTCGCCGCCACCCCCGGCAACGGCGTCAACCTGCAGTGGGACTCCGACGGCGACGGCTACCTCGACAGGGGGGCCACCAAGACCGGAAGCGACGCCATCGCCCCGGTCTGGCTCCGCCTGGTCAGGAACGGTACGTCGGTCACCGGCTCCTACTCCGCCGACGGCACCACCTGGACCACCGTCGGCACCGCGACATTGACCGGGGCGAACACCACCCTGGACGCGGGCATGTTCTTCACGGCGCACACCGGAGCACCCGGCACCGCGAAGTTCAGCGAGTTCTCCGTCAACTGAGGCAAGCGGAGCGAAAACTGACGCGAGCGGAGCGGACGAACCGCCGGTAGTCCGGCGACGGGCCCCGCGTGATGGTGCGACACGACCATCACGCGGGGCTTCGCCATGTTCGCGCGCAACTCGTCCTGGCCTGCCCTCGCCGCATCACCGACGGAGTCCGGGCCTCGGTTCGGGATCTCACCCGCGTAGGACCCCGGGGTGGCTGCCGAGACCTCGCGTACCCGTCTCGCGTACCCCCGTAAAAGTACGCATAGCCCCGGTGCGTACCCCGCATTCATTCTTTTCTCATACAGCAGACGTCATACGACAGGTGGGGCGGTGGGCCATGGAAGTCGCGTTGACCGGGTCCGTAAAGCGCGGGTGCGACCTCTGGCGGCCCGACGGGGCGATATCTCCCTAATCTGCCGCGGGAATCGATTTCCCGTGCGGCTCAAGGATTCCCCCTGCGAGGGGAAGCTGCGACGGATCAGATTCCTGATTCGTTCTCCAAAAGAATCAAGGATGCACATGAGTTCGAGGAAAAGGGTGAGGCGCACCATTGCGGTGCTCCTCGCGAGTGCGACCGCAATGGGCATGACGGTGATGTCGGGTGCCGCGTCGGCCTCTGCGGCCACCCAGGCGTCGCCCAAGGAACCGAGCCAGGCGCAGTGGCAGCAACTCGACAGGGTTGCGCGGTCGAACAAGGCGCTCGGTGTCTACGGCCTCACCGACACGGTGCTGATGCTTCCCGCCGGAACGTCCGCCGCCAAGAAGGCCCAGGTCCAGTCGGAAATCCCGGCCGGGATGAAGGTCGCGGTCAAGATCAGCGAATTCACCAAGAGCACGGTGGACAACCTCCAGAAGGAGGTCATGAAGGGCAAGTGGACCAGCAACCCTTCCCGGTACGCCATCGTGGCCGCATACGACGGTCAGAAGGACAAGCTGGTCACCAGTCTCGAGGCCCCCAAGTCCGTCGGGTACGCGCTGGAGCGCAAGTACGGGGACGCCGTCGAGGCGCAGCCCGGACGTGTCACGCCGGAAGCCACCCGCTTCACCGACGTCTCCCCCTTCTGGGGCGGAGGGTCGATCCAGAGCGGGACCGGTACCTGCACGGCCGGCTGGGCCATCAAGAACAAGGCGTCCGGCAAGCACTACATGGTCACGACATCGCACTGCGCCCCGCTGAACACCAACTTCTATACGCAGCAGGGAAAGTTCTTCGGCGCGGTCACCAAGCTGGACAACAGTCTCGACGCCGAAGCCCTCTCAGGTAAGGACTATGGTGCTCGGCTCTTCTCCGGCGGTACCCAGGACAGTAGTTCCGCCCTGTATGTCGACACCTGGACAGGGTGGACCTACCTCGGCCGGAAGACGTGCGTCAGCGGGCGGACCACGTACAACCACTGCGGTCACCCGGTCAGCTTGAACAGCATGTCCATCTCGTACGACTTCTTCGGTGTGAAGAAGTCGATCAGGAGCACAGCAGTCTTCCTCACGGACCGGGGCGGAAACAGCTGCTGCCCCGGCAAGTTCACCGCTCCGGGCGACTCCGGTGCTCCTGTCTATGTGGACCCGACCCACAACGGCGGTGTGAACATGGTGGGAATTCACCACGGAAAGGTTTTCTGGAATTTCGCGGATCGCATGGCGAACATCCACGCCAGTGACATCCTTTCCTCGTTCAACTCCGAAATGATTGTCGAGCCGTCGTGATGTGGCCTTCGACAAGTGGGCCAGGAGCGACATGGACACGCAGTGGACGCGCCCGGTCAGCGGAGTGAAGTCGACCGGTTGATCCCGTCCGTGTGTGCTGCGCCGACCTGTCGGGCATGAGGTGTCGTCCCTCTGCCGAGGGACGACACCCGGCCCGAGACCCCACGCCGCGGAACTCCCCGCGTGGGTGCCGACTCACCCGTCCCGTTCTGCCGCAGGGCGCTGGTCTCCCCGAGGTCCGTACGACCCCTACCCCTCCCTCGCCCCTGTCCCGCGTTCCCTCAAGCCCGGACATCTGCCCCACGGGCAATTCACGCACCTGGAGCCCTCCCGTGTACCTACCCAGGAACAATCACCTCCCGCATTCACCCGCCCCCATGGACCAGGGCTCCGCCCCGAGCGGTCACATCGGCCTTCGGCTCGCCGGGTGGTTGGTACGGGGCATGCCCTACATCGGCTCTCTCACCGGGGTCGGGGGGCTGCTGATCGTCCTTTCGTACGTCATCGGCGGCCCCGAGATCTCCACGAGGGCGGCCGGGCTGCTGAACGACGGCTCCTGGGCCCACGCCGACACCTGGGCCGCGTTGCTGCTGAAGGCCGGTGTCAGCGCCATGGCCCTGCTGCCGCCGGTCGTCGCCGGATACCTTGCCTACGGCATGGCCGGCCGTCAGGCCATGGTCGCCGGCGCCATCGGCGGCGTGGTCGGCATGTCATTCAACGGTGGTTTCCTGGCCGGGCTGTTCGCGGGCCTGGTAGCCGGTGCGCTTGCCGTGGCCATGGAGCGGATCAGCCTCCCCTTGAAGCTACGCGGCATCACTTCCATGCTCGTCATCCCGCTCCTGGCCGGCGTCGCCACCGTAGCCGTGGTCTTCACGCTGCTCGCGCCACAGGTCAATGACCTTTTGGCGTGGCTGGACAACCAGCTGCCGCCGCTGACTTGGGGCAGTGCCGCGCTGTGCGGCATGGTCCTGGGCCTGATGGTCTGCTTCGACCTCAGTGGGGCGATCAGCAAGACCGCGATCACCTTCGCGGTGACGGGTGTCACGGTCGCGCCGAACTCCCTCAACTTCACGATCATGGCGGCGGTGGTGGCGGCTGCGATGGTTCCCCCGCTGTCCCTGTCGCTGGCCACGGTGGTGCGCCGCTCGCTGTTCACCGAGGACGAGCGGACCTATGGCAAGGTCGCCTGGCTGTTCGGCGCGGCCTTCGTGCCCGAGGGCGCGATTCCCTTCGCGGTGGCCGACCCCCTGCGTGTGCTCCCGGCGGGCATGGCCGGCGGTGCGGTGACCGGCGCGCTGACCATGACCTTCGGCAGCACCATGAAAGCCACCGACGGCGGCCTCTTCTCGGCCGGACACCTCGGCAAGCCGTTGCTGTTCGTGGCTGCCGTCGCGGCCGGTGTCCTCGTGACGACCACGATCCTGATCGTGCTCAAGAGCATGCGCGGCCCTATCGCGCCGGCGGAGGAAAGCAAGGCCGCCACCGCCACCCCGACCCGCAAGAAGCAGCTGGTAGCGGGCTGAAACGCCTGACTGCACAGCGGGATTCACTCGACACATGGCGGAGCGGTTCCGTCCATGGTCCACAGAGAAAACAGAAGGTGGAACGATGCAAGGAAGAACCCGCCGAGCGCTGTTGCTGAGCGCCATCCTGTCCGCTTCGCTCGTTCTGGGGGCCTCTCCGGCGAGCGCGATGACGTCCCCGTCGGACATCGGCGTCAGCGACGAGGACTGGGCACAGATCGCGGAACTCGGGGAGTACAACAACGCACTCACGACGTTCGTGGACGACTCCGGTGAGATCACCCTGGTTTTCACGGGTGGACACGCGGCTGACGATCTTCAGTACCCTGACGACTTCGAGCTTTCCGACCCGGACATCGTTCTCTACGGGGAGTTCAGCCAGTTCGACACGAACGAAGAGGTCGACGCGATCCAGGTCGACACCGTCGATCAGATAGCGACTGCCGGTTACACCGCGGTTTCCACCTACAACCCGGACGTCGACGTGGTGGATGTGGTCACCACGGCCCCGTCGGATGTCACGGATCCGTTGGTCTCCACCTACGACAGCAAGATCAGGATCATCGAGGGGGAACCCGAGGCGAATTCGGCCCCCGGCGGCACAGCGCACGACTCGGCGAAGAAGCACCACGCGAAGAAGCACCACGCGAAGAAGCACAGCAAGAAGCACAGCAAGCACAGCAAGAAGCACGCCGCGAAGAAGCCGGCGTCGAAGAAGCACGCGAGCGCCAAGTCCGCCAAGTCCGCCAAGAAGGCGACCGCAGCCGCCACCCGGAAGGTGACCAAGGTCGTCCTCACACCGGCCAAGGCGCACTGACACGTTCACGACGCCGCCCGGCTGGGGAACACCCCAGCCGGGCACCCGGCTTTGTCGGCGGGAACGTCCTACGAGGTGGGCACCTGATGGGCCGTCCACCAGGACGCGATCCGGGCGCGGGACGTGAAGCCGAGCTTGGCCATGATGTTCTCGATGTGGCCCTCGACCGTGCGCGGAGAGCGTTTGAGGGCGCCGGCGATCTGCCGGTTGCTCATCCCGTCGGCCACCAGCGCGGCCACTTCCCGTTCCCGGGGGGTCAGTGGGCCCGCGACCGGGGGAGCGACCGCAGGTGGCACAGCCGACAGGCTGCAGGCGATGGCTTCCGCAGGGCAGTCATGACGGCCGCCCCCGGCGATGGCGGCCTCGGTGACGGCAGCCTCGTACGAGGCGGGCGCCGACGGTGGCACGGTGCGCAGGGCGTAGGTGATGGCCTCCTCGGGGCAACCATGACGGCCGCCCTCGTCGAGGGCGGCCCCGTACGCCGCCTTGCCGAGCACCCGAACGATGCCCTCCTCGCACCTGGCGTGCTGGTCGACCATGTGGGGGCCGAAGGTGGAGATGTCGGTGTCGGTGTCCCGCCAAAGGGTACGAGCGGTACCCAGCAGCAGCGCCGCCTGCTGGTGACCACCGTCGGCGGCGGTCACCCAGGCGAACTCCTCCAGCATCAGCGCGACCCTGAGACGGTCGTTGAAACCCTGCTCGTTCTCCAGCGCGGCCCGGATCATCGCCGAGGCAACCCGCAGGTCACCGCGGACCCAGGCGTCATAGCCGACGGTCCACTGCGCGTGTGTGCGGACCAGCCGGTCGTCGTGCCTCTCGGCAAGAGCCAGCGCCCGTCTGCACGTTTCGGTGGTCCGTGGGTCCCCGAGGTGCGACTGGGCGGTGGCCATCAGGATCAGCGCGTAGACCACACCGGTCTCCTCACCCGTCTCCATGTGCGCGCTCACCGCCTCCTCCAGCAGCGACACCGCCTCCGTCAGACGCCCGCCGAACAGCGCCAACGTGCCCCGCAGACTCACGACATGGGCACGCACCACCTGGTCACCCACCCGCTCACCGAGCTTCGCGGCCTCGTCCAGCCACTTGTGGGCTGCGGCGTGATCGCACTGGAGCACCGCCACCCAGGCGGCCACCCACAGCCCCCTGGCCCGGGCCGGAGTCGGCTCGGGCGCGGCGGCCAGCGCCTGCTCCAGCCAGCGGCGTCCCTCACCGAGGAACCCTCCCTCGCACCAGTGGAAGCGCAGCGCGGAGGCCAGTGCCAGGGTGGCCTGGGGGTCGCAGTCCAGGTCGAGCACCGTGCGCAGATCGGCGTGCTCGGCCCGCAGCCGGGCCAGGCTCTCCCGCTGGCCGGGGCCGTACCAGCCGTCGGCGATGCGTTCGGCGAGAGCCAGGTAGAAGGCCTGGTGCCGGTGGAGCGTCCGCTGTTCCTCGCCGGCCTCGACGAGCCGCTCCCGCCCGTACTGGCGGATGGTCACCAGCAGCCGGTAGCGCGGCAGGCCTTCGCGCTCGGTGGGCAGCACGACGGACTGCGCGACCAACTGGTCGAGGAGATCGAGCACCTCGTCCTGGTGGATGCCGTCTCCCGAGCAGACGGCCTCGGCAGCGTCGAGCCCGAAGTCGCCGGCGAAGACCGACAACCGGTTCCACAGCAACCGCTCGGCCGGAGTGCACAACTCGTGGCTCCAGTCGACCAGGGCGCGCAGGGTGCGCTGCTGGGGCCGGGCCGCGCGGCTGCCGGTCGCGAGGAGAGCGAATCGGTTCTCCAGCCGGTTCACCGCCTCGCCGACGGTCAGGGTCCGCAGTCTGGCAGCGGCGAGTTCGATGGCCAGCGGAAGCCCGTCCAGGGCGGCACAGAGCCGGAGGACCTGGGCGCGGTTGGCGTCGGCAACCGTGAAATCCGGTCGCACCGCAGTGGTTCTGTCCCGCAGGAGTTCCACGGAGTCGTCCAGTGGCAGCGGCGGTACCGCGAAGACATGCTCGCCGTAGATGCCCAGCGTCCGGCGGCTCGTCGCCACGACACGCAACCGGGGGCAGGCCGAGAGCAGGGTGTGCACGAGTTCGGCGCAGGCGTCGACGAGGTGCTCGCAGTTGTCCAGGACGACGAGCGGGGACCGGCGGGCCAGGAAGACCGCCAGCTGCTCGACGACGGGCTTCGTGCCCAGGTCCGGAACTCCCAGTGCGGCTGCCAGGGCGTTCACCGTCAACGAGGGGTCCCGCACCGGGGCCAGGTCCACCAGCCACACGCCGTCGGCGAAATCCGTCGCCGACGCGGCGGCCACCTCCAGCGCGAGCCGCGTCTTGCCCACCCCGCCGGCTCCGGTGAGTGTGATCAGCCTGCTCGCGCTCAGATGACGGCGGAGGTCGGCGATGTCCTGGCGCCGGCCCACGAACGTGGTCAGGGCCGCCGGAAGATTCCCCATATCCGATACCGGGATCGTCATGTTCCTTCTCGTACTTCAACGGCTCGCGAAAGTCCTTGAAACGTCCTGATTCCTGCTCGGGGGATCGGAGGCCCGGCCCGCTTCGCCGGGAGCGGTCGGGGCCGGGGGAGGGGCAGGGTCCCCGTTCTTGCTGCGATCAAGGAATCAACCCTCCGTGCCCCCTGGGCGCCGCGTACCACTGGCGACGTCACCGAGCTGTCTGGCTGTAGAAAATGCCTGATAGCTCTATCTATCAGTAGTAAAAAACGTTTACCCCATTGGTCATGATCTTTTACTCCGGCTTTTCCATATCCTGGGCGGGTTCTTACCCGCCCGGCGCGCGTATATGGCCGTCGGCGGGGTATCAACGAACTCCAAAGACCCGCGAAGAAACACCAAG
>NZ_KZ672952.1:0-314872 GCF_002954775.1 Streptomyces geranii | reverse complement strand
TCTTCTCTGCCATCTTCAGAACCCCATCCTTTTTATATGCCACCCCACGGCCGGGGGACAGGTTCAGGAGGGGATGAGCTGCCACTGCTGCTGTGCCTGCGACACGTACGGCTGCTGCTCGATGACGGCTCCGTCGGCGGTACTGCCCTCGTCCACGCTCAGGGCGAGCCCGCTGTAGCGGTTGACGAGGAAGTAGTACCCGTCGCCGGTGGGCGTCACGGCCCAGTGCTGCTGGGGAGCGGCGGCGTCCGTCCAGATGCCGGCGGTGCCGCCGTCCGCGCGGGAGAGACCCGCGATCTCCAGGAGCTTGCCGCTGCCCGCCCCCTTGATCTTGTAGTAGCCGTCGCCGGTGTTGGCGAGGGTCCACTTCTGGTTGGCCTGGCCGAGCCAGGGCCACTGCAGGACCTTGGTGCCGTTGGCGGTGCCCGCGCCCGCCACGTCGGCGGCCTTGCCGCTGTGCCGGGCGACCAGCCGGTAGACGGTCCCGTCGCCGGGCAGGGTGGTGGACACCGGCGCGGGCTTGGCCGTCCGGCCGCCGATCCGGACGCCGCCGATATTGGCGTAGCCGCCGGTGGCCGCGTTGACCTGGATCCGTACGAAGCCCACGTTCCGGGCGGTCCACTCGACCAGCTTGGTCGTGCGGTCCCCGGCCCAGGTGCCGGTGGCGACCTGGGTGAAGGCGGCACCGTCGGTGCTGGTGAGGATGGTGTACGAGGTGATGTCGCCGTCGGTGGAGTCGGTGCGGTTCCACTGCTTGGGCAGGTACTCCAGGGTGGAGACGTTGCTCCACACCCCGCCCAGGTCGATGGTGATCGACTGCGGCAGCGTCAGGCTCCAGGTCGACCAGCAGGTCTCGTAGCGGACGTCGCTGAGTCCGTCGATGGCGTTCAGCGGTCCCTCGCCGGTGTGGAAGGCGGTGGCGTACGCGTTGACCGGTGTGACGGGGTGCTCGGCGCGCAGCAGCTGGGTGGGCAGCGGCGCCCTGGAGGTGTCGGGGGTCCAGGCCGCGCCGACCTCGGCGAGCCGGTTGACGATGTTGGTGTCCAGCAGGCCGTTGCGGTTGGGCGGGCAGTTGAGGATGAACGAGGTGTACTTCGGTTCCAGGTCGGCCAGGTGGGAGAGGATCGCGGCCTTGGTCATCAGGCTCTCGGTCGGGGTGGAGGGGTGCCAGAACCAGCCGTTGCTGATGGTCTGCCCCTGCATTCCGGCATAGGTGTTGCCGGCCGGCGCCGTGATGCCCAGCGGCTCCTCGAAGAAGATCGCGTCGCTGAGGAAGGGCTCCGCCAGCCCACCGATGTCGATCATGACGCAGTCCGGCTGGAGTTCCTTCACCAGGGAGCGGATCCGCTGGTAGGAGACGGCCTGCTGGCCCATCTGCCACGCGTAACCGTCGGTCATGAACATGTCAATAGTGCCGTAGTTCGTGAGCAGTTCGGTGATCTGGCCGAGGATGAAGGTCATGTCGCCGGGCTGGATGGCATCGGTGACCTCCAGCCCGGTCACGCTGTGCCGGCTCTCCCATGCCTCGACGCCGAAGGTGCGGTCCCAGATCGAGTAGTAGAACCCGACCTTCAGCCCTCTGGCCCGGAAGGCGTCGCAGTACGCCTGGACGACGTCGTGCCGGTAGGCGCTGTTCGTGACGTTCTGGGTGCCGTGGGCGCTCGGCCACAGGGCGAAGCCGTCGTGGTGCTTGGTGGTCAGGATGCCGTAACTCATCTTCGCGGCGACCGCCGCGTCGGCCCACTGTGCGCAGTCGACGCTCGTGGGAGCGAAGAGGGTGGGGCTCTGGTTCGGTTCCGCCCACTCCTGGTCGGTGAAGGTGCCCAGGCTGAAGTGGTTGAACATGCCGAACCGCATGTCGACCATCTTGCCCAGGTTGGTCTGCGCGTCCGCGGCGGCAGCCTGCGGCAGCAGACCGGAGAAGCCGGGGACGATCGGCAGGGCGGTTGCGGCGGTCGCCGCGCCCGCCGCACCGAGGAACGTGCGGCGGGTCAATCGTGACGAGGGCATGGCCCACTCCTGTGGATCGCGTACATGGCATGGCCTGGGAGGCTCGACATTCGGGCCGGCCGGAATGACATCGGATGTATTAACGAGTATCAGCCGGGGGTGTGTCTAGAGGCTCGACGAAAACCCAGGACTGAACTGGTGGATACCGTCAGACGTCATGGGTAAGTAGCCAAAACATGATACGTCATACGTTGATAGGTCGGGTGAATGGAGCGCTATGACCAGGGCAGGACCAGGGCACCCCAGGCGACAAGGGGGCCGAGGGCGACGATTCCGCCGGTGTAGCCGATGACCTGGCGGTAGAAGCGACGGGCGTCGACCCCGCGGGCGTTGGCCAGCACCAGGGCGCCGTTGGTGGAGAAGGGGGAGGTGTCGACGATGGTGGTGGACACGGCGAGGGCGGCGATCAGCCCGGCGGCGCTGAGGTGGCTGGAGAGCAGCAGCGGCACGGCGATGGGGATGATCGCGGTGAGGATCGCGGTGGACGAGGCGAAGGCCGAGGTGACGGCCACGGTGAAGCACAGCAACAGGGCGACGACGAGCGGCGTACCCAGGTTGGCGGCGTGCTCGGAGATCTCCTCGATCACCCCGGCCTTCTCCAGCATGGCGATGTACGTCATCATGCCCGCGACCAGCAGCAGAGTGGACCAGCTGATGCCGTCGACGGCCTTCTCCTGCCTCTTCATGTCCACCAGCGCCAGCAGGGCGCCCGCGGCCAGGGCCAGGAAACCGATCTCCAGCCGGAAGCCGAGTGCGCCCACGACGAGCCCGATCAGACAGGTGAGGGTCAGCCACTGCCGCCAGTCGGGCCTGCCGGACTCGGCGAGATCCTCGTCCTCGTCCGCTGTCGTCTCGTCCTGGTCGGCCAGCGGGACCGGGCGCTTGGCCAGCAGCACGTAGGTCAGGAGCGACAGCAGCAGGTTGATCACGAAACTGGCGGTGAACAGGGTGACGGGAGAGACATGGAGTTCGGTCTTGTCGACCATGCCCAGCACGAGCGCGCCGGAGACGGCGAGCGGTGAGAACGCGCCGGCGTGGCCCCCGCTGATCACCATCATGCCCACCACGAGCGGGTTGAGCTTGTAGCGGTAGGCGAAGTTCATTCCGATCGGCACGAGGATCGCCACGGCGGCGGGGGTGAAGGTGCCGAACGCCGTCAGCAGCGCGGCCACGCAGAACAGCACCCAGGGGATGAGCGCGACCTTCCCGCGGACCAGCCGCACCCCCGCCGACACGAGCAGATCGATCGTGCCGTTGCGGCGGGCGACGGAGAACAGGTAGGTGACGCCCACGATCGTCACGAACAGCTTCACCGGGAAGCCCTCGAAGATCTCGTCCTCGGTGAGGCCGAGTGCCGCGGTTCCGATGCCGAAGGTCGCGACGAAGGCGAGGATGCCCAGGTTGATCGGGAGCACGGTACCGACCACGAACATCACCAGCAACGCGCCTATGGAGATCATTTCAGGAGACATCTTTGTCCTCTGTGCAGGAAGGAAGGGAGGGAGAGAGTGCACGGCAGGGGGTTTTCCATCTGGTTCAGGCGGCTTTTCGCGCCCCTGACACCGGTACGTAGATACGCGCGTCGGCGAGCAGCCGGGCAGCCCGCTGCACGGTGACCCGGTCCGGGACGCCGTCGCGAAGGTCCGAGCAGCGGACCGCGACCACGCCGGCCGGGGTGCCCAGGCGCAGCCACTCACCGGTCGGCCCGCCCACGGCCCGGGAAACCACCGTGTCCTTCAGCAGGCCCGCGACCGCGAGGGCGACCGCGGAGGTGAGACCGATCGCCGGGTGCGGGGCGTTCATGGTGAGCATGCGTACCGAGACGTCGTACTCCTCGGCGGCGACCTGCTCGCCCAGCGTGGTGGTGTACGGCACCGAGGGGCCGACCAGGCCCACCTTGGGCACCGCGTCACCGGGCTCCTGCCCCAGGTCGAGAAGCCCCATCAGCGGGGCTGCCGTGTGGCGGACCGCCCGCAGCCAGGGCACGTCGGCGCGGACCTGCTCCAGGGACTCGGCACCGGAGCGCTCGGCGCCGAGGGCGTCCACGAGGACCACGGGGGCACCGGCGTCCACCATGCTCACCCGGTGCGGCGCCGCGCTGCCCAGCCGCAGTTCGTCGACCGGGCGTCCGGTGGGCAGCAGCGAGCCGGTGCTTCCTCCGGCCGGACGCAGGAAGGTGAGCCCGACCGCCACGCCGCCGGCCCGGGTGCCGGGCACGGTCTGGTCGCCGAAGTCGTGCACCACGCCACCGGTGGTGTCCACCACCCCTTCCAGCACCGCGCCGGTGTTGCTGTTGCGCATCACCACGCGGGTCCGGTCGCCGGTGATGGGCACCAGCCCCTTCGCCACGGCGTACAGGGCGATGCCGGTGGCGCAGTTGCCGCAGTTGCTGCTCCACTCGATCGTGCCGGTGCCGAATGCCGATCTGCGCGAACAGGTAGTCGACATCGACGCCGGGCTCGGGGGAGACGCCGACGACGGCCGCTTTGGAGGTGGTGGGTGTCGCTCCGCCCACCCCGTCGAGTTCCACGGGGTCGGTGGAGCCGTACGCGGCGACCAGCAGCTTCTCCAGCTCGCTGCGGTCGGTGGGGACATGGACCTGGCTGAACAGCCAGCACTTGCTGGTGCCGCCACGTACCAAGGTCGCGGGAATGTGCACAGCTGAGGCTCTTCCTGGGGCGCGAAGGGGAGGGGAGGCCGGGGTGCACGGTTACGGGCGGGTTGCGCTCCGGTGAACCGCTCCGGCGAATGCGAGGACCTTCGCAGCCGCGCGACTTCGGAACAATAGTGAATTCCTACACCTGGGTTAAGCAGCGCTAAAGTCGCAGACATGCTGAACGTACGCCGCCTGCTGCTGCTCACCGAGGCCGCCGAGCGCGGTTCGCTCACCGCCGCGGCGGAGGCGCTGGGCATGACCACCTCCGCCGCCTCCCAGCAGATGTCCCTCCTGGAACGGGAGACCGGGCAACCCCTCATCGAAAGATTGCCGCGCGGCATCCGCACCACCCCGGCGGGCGCCGCCCTGGCCGAGCGCGGCCAGGTCATCCGCCGCGAACTGAGGGCCGCGGAAGCCGACTTGGACTCCTTCGCCGACCTGGACCGGGGCACGCTCAGACTCGGCTCGTTCCCCACGGCCAGCGCCTCGCTGCTGCCGCTCGCCCTCACCCGGTTCAGCCGCCGCCACCCCGGCGTGCGGACCGTCGTACGCGCCGGTGTCCTCGACCAGTTGCGCGAGATGGTGCACACGGGAGAGGTCGAGCAGGCGCTGCTCTGGGACTACGAGTGGAACCGCGTCAGCGACAGCACTCTCGCCCTCACCCATCTCCTCGACGACCCCACCGTGCTGGTCGTCCCCGCCGACTCCCGGCTGCGCACCCTGCCCTCGCTGCGCCTGAGCGATCTCGCCGACCAGGAGTGGATCACCCGCGCCGACAACCATCCCGTCGCCGACGTCCTGCGCCGCAGCTGCCACCGGGCCGGGTTCGAACCGCGTATCGCGTACGCCTCCCACGACTACCAGGAGGCCCAGGCCATGGTCGCCGCCGGTGTCGGCATCGCCCTGGCCCCCCGGCTCGCCCTCACCAGCCGCCGCAGCGACGTCCGCCTGCTGTCGTTCGGCTCCGACGAGCCCGCCCCCACCCGCCGCATCCTCCTCGCCCGCGCCGCCTCCCGGGAGGCCACACCACCGGCCCAGGCCATGGCCGGCGTGCTGCGCACCGTGGCCCAGAGGTTCACCGGCGCCGACCTGGACCGCACACAGCTCGGCACGGTGCGAAGGGGCGGGCAAGGGCGTGCCTGACAGGAGCTACGCCCGACGGCCGGCGAAGGCCTGCCGAGGCGGGCGCACGGCCGGGTGACGGTGGCCGGTTGTCGTCGATGGCGGTGATGAAGTCCTGGACAGTTCCCGGGAAGGGGTGGACGTCCGTGTTCGGCAGGCAGCGACGGGCGAGGCCGGTCTTGTGGATGCGTGAGTCGCCGCGTCGTCGCGGGTGCCGATGCCGTACGTCGTGACGTTCGGCGGTTCGAAGAACTCCGGCTCGACAACGTTCAGTTGGCCGGTCATCCCCAACAGGTCCAGGATCAGGATGCTCCCCGAACTGCTGGCCCGTTTCAAACTGCTGCGACGCCAGTACGAATCCGACCTCGCCCGGCTCTCCTACGTACCGGCTGGCACCAGCGTGGTGGCAACGCGCAGCAGGTAGTTCTCCTCGTTGGCGAGGAGCACTTCCATGAGGTCGTCGCGGTGGGTGAGTACTCCCTGCTCCTGCCCGTCCGCGGTGCGGGCCAGGTCTGCCGGACCACGCAGGAGTTTCACCGCCAACTCCAGGTCGAACACTTCGTCCTCGGCGGCCCGCTCCTGGATCCGCAGCTCGCCGAGCTCGGCAGGGCTAGCCGCCGAAGCACCGGCCGACGTCCTTTGTCGTACCAGCATCGAGGTTGTCGCAGGTCAGTAAGCCGAAGACTCCGTCCGGCCCGCTGTCCACGATGCCTGCCGCTGAGGTGTCGTCAGGGGCGATGAAGAACTGGATGACGATGCTCACCCGGGCATGGTGCCCATTCAGGCCGCCGCAGCACAGCACGCTCGTCGCACGAAGCCCCGGGCAACCCCGGTCGAGGATCCATCAAGATCAACCCGGGCGGGCGGACATTGACCGGCGTCGCCCGGGCTCGCATGTGCTCCAACAGTGCTGTCCCGTCATGCGGACACTGCCCGTTGAAACCGTCAGACGACCATCCACTGGTAGTTCGCGCCGGTGGCGCAGGTCGACCCGTCAAGGTCGGCGACTGGCTCGCCTGCACCGCCAAGAACTACGGTGCCGCCTCCCTCAAGGACCAGGGCACGGTCTCCGGGTTCAAGCCCAACGGCGACACCGGCACGCTGCCGGTCCTCACTCAGACGGTGCAGGACACCATCACGAAGACCACGACCAGCACCCTGTGGTTCGAGGCACTGTTCAACACGAAGGAGACCGCGACCAGCCAGACGAACGCCGCGCCGCTGGTCAACGGGACCCTCTCCGCGAAGGACTTCATGAAGACGGTCCAGGCAGACCTCGACAACGGCTGACGCGTCCGCCGCCACCCCCGAACCGCTTTCGAACCCTTCGTGAAAGAGCCGTCATGCGCTCAGTTCTGGGAGACCGCCGCGCTCTCGTCGTCCTGCTTGGTCCGGCACTGCTCGTGTACACCCTGGTGATGCTGGTGCCGAGGGCTGGTCCCTGGGATACACCTTCTTCAAAGGGAACGTCATCGAGGGGTTCACCTTCGGCGGGTTCGGCAACTTCGAGAAGTTGTGGCACGACCCGCAGGCGCACTCCGCGCTGTGGTTCACCTTCAAGTACGGGGTCGTCGTCAGCGTCGGGCAAGTGGTCTGCGGCTATCTGCTCGCCCTGCTCTACGTGTTCGTCCTGCGCAAGTCGTCCGCGCTGATCCGCACCCTGGTGTTCTTCCCGGTGATTCTTCCGACGGTCGCCGTGGCCCTGATGTTCCAGAAGCTCTTCGCCTTCGCACCGCAGAACGGACTGGCCAACACCGCCATCGAAGCGCTGGGCATCCACCACGGCGACTGGTTCGCCACCGGGGGCGGGTCCTTCCTCGTCCTGGTCGTGATGGACGTGTGGCGCTCCAGGGGCTTCTACGGCGTCCTCATCTTCGCGGGGCTGCTCGACATCCCCGAGGAAACCCTGGAGTCGGCGCGGCTGGACGGCGCCACGGGATGGCGGCTGATCCGCCACATCGTCCTGCCGCTGTCCTGGCCGGTAGTCCCGGCGTCGGCCGTGTTCAGCATCAACGGCACCCTCAAGGTCTTCGACTCGGTCCTGGCTCTGACCAAAGGCGGCCCGGGCAGCGACACGACACCCCTGACGCTGTACATGTTCCGCACCGCGTTCTCCTACGGCGACTACGGCTACGGCAGCACCATCGCGTCGCTGCTCACCGTCGTCTGCCTGGGCGTCTCCCTCTTCATCTTCCGCTTCTCGCGACGCGACCTGACCAAGGGCTGAACCCCCCATGACCGACACCCTGACGGCGCCGCCGCGGCAAGCCCGCACGCGCCCGCCGACGGCCGCCCTCCCGAGGAGCCGGCACGCCCGGCGCCTGGTGCGCAACGTGCTCGTCGCCCTGCTGGTGGTGATCGAGGTGGCGCCGCTGCTGTGGCTGCTGCTGAGTTCCTTCAAGACCCAGTCCGAATTCGTCAACGATCCGGCGTGGTCGCTTCCGAGGAACTGGGGTCTCCACAACTACACGGAGGCGTGGTCGACGGGGCACGTCGCCCTGTACATCCGCAACAGCCTCCTGGCCACCGTGCCCTCCCTCGCACTCATCGTCCTGCTCGGCGTCGCCGCCGGCGTCGCCCTGGAGGTGATGGTCTGGCGCGGGCGCCACAAGGTCCTGCTCGCCTTCCTCGTCGGCATCATGGTGCCGAGCCAGATGATCCTGCTGCCGCTGTTCCGGATCTACTTCGAGACCGGACTGTCCGGGACGCTGTGGCCGCTGATCATCACCTACACCGCGGCCGGCCTCCCGCTGACCGTCTTCATGATGGCCACGTACTTCCGCTCGGTCCCGCGCGAGGTGTTCGAGGCCGCCACCCTCGACGGGGCGAGCATCCTCAGGGCGTTCTGGACAATTGCCTTCCCCATGGTCCGCAACGCCGTCTTCACCGTGGGGCTCGTGCAGTTCTTCTTCATCTGGAACGACCTGCTCATCTCGCTCACCTTCACCACCGACGACGATCTGCGCACCATCCAGGTAGGACTGCTCAACTTCACCGGGCAGTACGGCGAGACGGCCTACGGACCGCTGTTCGCCGCGATCAGCATCAACGTGGTCGGCGCCCTGGTCCTGTACCTGCTGATCAACCAGCGCATCATCAAGGGCCTGACCGCCGGGGCGGTGAAGGGATGACCCACGAGCAGACACCCGTGGTCGCCACGCCGACCGCGGAACACCACCGGGAGCCGTTCGGCATAGGTGAGTCCCGCCCCCGGATCTCCTGGAAGACCACCGCGCCCACCGACTGGACGCAGCAGGCCTACCAGATCGAGATCCACCGGGCCACCGGCAGGCGCCGCACCCCTTGGGTGGCCTCCGACGAGTCCGTCCTCGTCGACTGGCCGGACCAGCCACTGGCGTCACGGGAACCCGCCGAGATACGCGTCCGGATCCGAGGAACCGACGGCACCCCCGGCGGCTGGAGCCCCGCCCTGCGCCTGGAGACGGGACTGCTGGAGGCGGCGGACTGGACCGCCCACGCGATCTCGCCACAGCGCCAGTCGCTGGAGCGGCCCGACGGCGAGCGGCGGCCACCGCTCCTGCGCAAGGACTTCCTGGCCGGCGCGGAAGTGGAGTACGCGCGCCTGTACGTCACTGCCCACGGACTGTACGAGATCGAGATCAACGGCCTACGGGTCGGTGACCACACTCTCGCGCCCGCTGGACCAGCTACGACCACCGGCTGCGCTATCAGACCCACGACGTCACGCACCACCTGCGCGTCGGCGACAACACGATCGGCGCGTGGCTTGCTGACGGCTGGTATCGAGGGCGACTCGGCTTCAACGGTGGCCACTCCGATCTCTACGGCAACCGGCTCGCCCTGCTCGCCCAGGTGGAGATCGTCCACCGCGACGGAACCCGCACCACCATCGGCACCGACAGCTCCTGGCGAGCGGCGCACGGCTCGATCGTGTCCAGCGGCCTGCTCGACGGCGAGACCTACGACGTCCGGGACGAACAGACACGGTGGTCCACTCCCGGGTTCGGCGACAGCGACTGGTCGCCGGTCGACATCGTGCCCCGGGACGCGGCGACGCTCATCGCACCCACCGGGCCACCGGTGCGCTGCACCGAGGAGATCGCCCCGGCCCGGGTGACCGCCCTTGACGGCGACCGTCTCCTGGTGGACTTCGGGCAGAACCTCGTCGGCAGGCTCCGTATCAGCGTGACCGGGTCGGCCGGACACACGGTCGTCATCCGTCACGCCGAGGTGCTCCAGGACGGCGAAGTGTGCGTGCGCCCCTTGCGCGGGGCCGTTTCCACCGACCGGTACGTCCTACGGGGCAACGGCCGGGAGACGTGGGAACCGCGCTTCACCATCCACGGCTTCCGCTACGCCGAGATCACCGGCTGGAGCGGCGGCGACCCCCACCGTGACATCGTGGCGCGCGTCCACCACACCGACATGGCCCGCACCGGCTGGTTCGAATGCTCCAACGAGCAGGTGAACCGGCTGCATGAGAACGTCGTGTGGAGCCTGCGCGGCAACTTCGTCGACCTGCCCACCGACTGCCCGCAGCGCGACGAACGCCTCGGCTGGACCGGCGACATCCAGGTGTTCGCGCCCACCGCTGCCTTCCTGTACGACTGCCACGGCATGCTCGCGTCCTGGCTGCGCGATGTCGCCGTCGAGCAGCACGACGACGGCACCGTCCCCTGGTACGTCCCCGCCATCCCCGGCGGCCCGCAGTGGACACCTGCCAGACCCGGCGCCGGCTGGGGCGATGTCGTGACACTGACCCCGTGGGCGCTGTACCAGGACTCCGGCGACACCGGACTGCTGGCTGCCCAGTACGACAGCGCACGCCGCTGGGTCGACTTGATCACCGAACGCGCTGACGCCTCAGGCCTGTGGAACCACGACTACCAGCTCGGCGACTGGCTCGACCCGTCCGCGCCTCCGGAAGACCCGGGAGCCGGGCGCACCGACCGCCATCTCATCGCGACCGCCCACTACGCCTGGTCCGCGCGGCACACGGCGTGGATCGCGGGAGTCCTGGGGTTCGAAGAAGACCGTCAACGCTACGAGGAACTCGCGCAACGGGTACGCCAGGCCTTCATCGGCTCCTACGTGCTGCCTTCCGGGCTGATGACCAGCGACACCCAGACCGCCTACGCCGTCGCCCTCCAGTTCGACCTGCTCCCCGACGCGGCAGCCCGGACCACGGCGGGAGACCGCCTGGCCGAACTGGTCGCCGCTGGCGGCCACACCATCCAGACCGGTTTCGTCGGTACACCGCTCGTTGCGCCGACGCTCAGTGCCACCCACCACGTCGACACCGCCTACACGCTGCTCCTCCAACAGGACTGCCCCTCCTGGCTGTACGCGCTGAAGCACGACGCCACCACTGTCTGGGAACGCTGGGACAGCATGCCCCCCGACGGCACCGTCAACCCGGGTGAGATGACCTCCTTCAACCACTACGCCCTCGGCACGATCGCCCAGTGGCTGCACACCACCGTCGCAGGCCTCACCGGCGCCACGCCCGGCTACCGCGACATAGTCTTCCGCCCCCGACCGGGCGGCGGCATCACCTGGGCCGTCGCCGTCCACGAGTCGCCGTACGGCCGCGTGGCCATCCGCTGGGAGCTGCATGCCTCGGGCACGACGGTGCCCACCGGGGCAACAGCACGGATCGAATGGCCGGACGGAGGCGTGACCACCTTGGCCACCGGAACCACCACGACGTGGCGACCGGAGCGCCCGACCGGAACAACCGACATCGCCCAGCCCCTTTGACTGAGCTCGCTCTACGTCCGCGGAACCCGGGAGCTTTCCCTACGCAGCAGGCGCCGTCCGCCGTACGGCAGTGAGCAACGTAATTGTTCACTGGTCGAAAGCGATAGGGCTGACATGGCCGATTGGAGCCGGACTTCTCGACCGCGGTGATCCACGGCCATCAGCGTCGAGCGCGGCGTGCGCACAAAGCGGGATCAACTTGCTCGACGCCTTGCCGCCGTCCTTGGACGGACCGCCTCAGCCAGTGACCAACCGGGCACGCTGCTCGGCTTGACAGTCATCATTATCGGTAACATTGTATCCGTTACAGGTTCCGGCTTGGCCCCCGGTTCGTCGTGGTGTGGCTGATGCCCGAACTTTCGCCGAGCGCGTGCGTACGGGTGGACATCGCCAGGCCGGTCGGGCGGCCGAACCGACCTTGAGGTTTTTCCGGAGTGCGCGGAGATCCACGGGCACAGAAGCAAGAAAAGGTCCTTGATGGAGGACAGGCGCGACCCGGCGGAGATCGCCACCAGCTGTATCCGTCACAGGTGCATCCGGAGACGGCTGTTCCGCGATGCGCTACGCCAGCGGGACCTGCCTTGCTGGGCGGGCGCCTTCGGCCTGGCCGCGAGACCGCCTCTGATGGTCGTGACCTTCATGGCTGAGCGTGGACATGCTCAACAGTACCGGTCTGGGCACATGATGACCGGGCTCGATCGCCAGCGGCCGGCGCCGGCGCTCCACCTTCTGTCGGCACGGATGGCGGGAGGGCGGGTGCGGTGTGTGCCCTTCCTCGCCCAGGTATCTACGGAGGGCGGGGCGAGCGGCGTAGAGGGCAAGGCGAAGAGGCTGCCGACGGTACGGGGCGTAGTCGAATCGGCGTACTTCACCGGCAGCGCGGAGCAGGCCCAGGGGCATCGGCTGCTCCCTCGCCACGCTGGGCGGGACGGCTGCTCCAGGGGTGGACGTGGGGCGTCCGACCCGGTTCGAGGTGTGGCGAGGGTCTCGTACTCGAGGGGGACTTGCCCACCACACCTGTACTGCCTCGTCAGTAGTGAGGTTCCTATCAAGAGGATGACGACGGCACGGACCACTTCCCGAGAGCCTGAGCGGGTTCCCGACAGCAGATGTGGAGATTCCCGCGTGGCTACCTTTCTCTATCGAGTGGGCCGTCTGGCGTTCCGACGACGATGGACGGTCGTCCTGGTGTGGCTGGCGGCCTTGGCCGCTGTCGGCCTTGCCTCCTCCCAGGCCCCGGGAACCTCCGATGAGAGGTTCTCCATGCCTGGCATCGAGGCACAGAAGGCCTACGACCTGGCTCAAGAGCGTTTTCCCGGGGCCTTGGCCGACGGCGCGACCGCCCGGGTCGTGTTCGTCGCACCGGCCGGGCAGAAGGTGACAGCGACCGACAACAGAGCGGCCGTCGAGAAGGCCGTGGCGGAGCTGGCGGACGGCCCCCAGGTCGACAAAGCCGACGATCCCTTCAGGACGAACTCGGTCAGCAAGGACGCTTCAACGGCATACGCGACCGTCACCTATGACGTAAAGGTCACCGACGTCACCGATGCCAGCCGGAAGGATCTGTGGGAGGCCGTTGACCAGGCGCGGGATGCGGGCCTGACCGTCGAGGCCGGCGGAGAGGCGCTGGACAGCGGCGGCGGACCGGGTGGGGTGTCGGAAGTCGTCGGTATCTCGGTGGCCGCCGTGGTGCTGCTGATGACCTTCGGCTCGCTGGCCGCCGCCGGACTGCCGCTGCTTACCGCGCTCGTCGGTGTCGCCGTGAGCCTCTTCTCGATCACACTGGTGGCGGACATCTTCGGACTGTCGGACACGGCCAGCACTCTGGCGGTGATGCTGGGTCTCGCCGTCGGTATCGACTACGCCCTGTTCGTCGTCTCCCGCTACCGAGAGGAGCGCGCGAAGGGCCGCACGCCGCAGGAGGCGTCCGGCCTGGCGGTCGGCACCGCGGGCTCGGCGGTCGTCTTTGCCGGGCTCACCGTCGTCATCGCTCTGGTGGGGCTGTCGGTGGTCGGTATCCCGATGCTCACCAAGATGGGCCTGGCCGCCGCGGGGGCGGTCGTGGTCGCGGTGCTGGTCGCACTGACCCTGGTCCCGGCGCTGTTCGGCATGTGGCCGAACGCCGCTCTCTCGCGGGCCTCCCGCAAGGCCGCCGCCAAGGGCCACCGCACCGAGGCGAGCGCCGAGAACAACGGGGGTACCCGCTGGTCACGGTTCGTGCTGCGCCGTCCCGTACCGGTACTCCTGCTCAGTGTGGTGGGCCTCGGAGCGATCGCGGTGCCGATGGCGAATCTGCAACTGGGCATGCCAGGAGACGAGGCGAAGCCCACCTCGACGTCCGAGCGCCGCGCCTACGATGCGCTGGCCGAGGGCTTCGGTCCGGGCTTCAACGGGCCGCTGACCGTCGTCGTGGACGCCAAGGGCGCGTCCGACGCGGCGGGCGCGGTGAAGACGATCTCGAAGGCGGTCGCTGCCGCAAAGGGAATCGTGGCCGTCTCTCCGGCCCGGTTCAACGACGCCGGCGACACCGCGATCTTCAAGGCTGTGCCGTCGACCGCGCCGACGGACGAGAAGACCAAGGATCTGGTGAAGTCCGTCCGGGCAGAGCGTCCCGGCATCGAGGCCGAGGCCGGGGCGACCTTCCAGGTCACCGGCACCACCGCGGTGAACATCGACATCGCCGACAAGGTCCAGGCCGCGCTGCTCCCCTATCTCGCGGTCGTGATCGGCCTGGCCTTCGTGCTGCTGCTGGTGGTCTTCCGGTCCGTTCTCGTTCCCGTCAAGGCTGCCCTCGGCTTCCTGCTCTCGGTGCTGGCTGCCCTCGGCTCGGTGGTCCTGGTCTTCCAGGACGGGCACGGCGCCGAACTGCTGGGCGTCGACCAGACCGGGCCGATCATGACTCTGATGCCGATCTTCCTCGTGGGTATCGTCTTCGGACTCGCCATGGACTACGAGGTCTTCCTGGTCTCACGGATGCGCGAGGCATACGTCCACGGCGACCGGCCCGCGCAGGCGATCACCACCGGGTTCCGGCACAGCGCCCGGGTCGTGGTCGCCGCCGCGCTGATCATGATCGCGGTCTTCGCCAGCTTCATCGCCGAGACCGACTCCATGATCAAGATGATCGGGTTCGGCCTGGCCGTCGCCGTTCTCTTCGACGCCTTCGTGGTGCGGATGGCGATCGTCCCGGCGGTCCTGGCCCTGCTGGGACACCGTGCCTGGTTGCTTCCTGGCTGGCTGGAGCGGCTGCTGCCCCGCGTCGACATCGAGGGTGAGGCGCTCACTCGCCGGTCGGCGGAAGGTGCCGAAACGAACGGCCACGCCGCGGACAGCCCGGCCGAGGTTCGCATCTGATTAGTCCATTCCGGCGAACAGTTGTTCCGGAGCCGCTCGGGGCGAAGGCCACGGGCGGTTCCTGCCGCCCGCGCGGAGCAAGCCCGTGACTTACCCACCGGAGTGCTGATGACCACCAGAACACAGGGATACGTGAACTTCCGCCCACGTGCTGCCGGAGTGGTGATGTCTCTGGCGCTGTGGACCTGCGCCGCTGTCGGCGACTCGTTCACCACCGCCGACGCCCCGTCCCTGGGCGAGGAATGGCCGGCCAAAGTCCTCGCTGCCATTTCCTGCCTCGCCCTGCTGGCAAGTCGCCGCCGCCCACGAACCGTCCTGGTGGTGACCGCCGTCGCCACGATGATCACCATCCCCCTGGGCTACGTCGTCACCCCTCTGCTGCTGGCGCCACTCATAGCCGGGCTGTACCGGCTGTCCGCCGGAACCGACGACAGGACCACCCACATCTACGGGTTCACCACCGTGGCAGCGGTGGTGGCCGTTGTGGTGATCAACGACCCCTCGGACTTCAAGGTGGGCGGCCCCATCCTGTGGCTGCTGCTGCCTCTCGCATTGGGCCGTGGCGCACGGCTCCGCGCCGCCTATCTGGAAGCCGTACACGCCCGCGCCGAACACGCCGAACAGACCCGTGAGGAGGAGGCACGCCTGCGCGTCGCCGAGGAACGCCTGCGTATAGCCCGCGACCTCCACGACGTCGTCGCCCACCACCTGGCCCTGGCCAAAGTCCAGGCCGCCGCCGGGCACTTCCTGCAGACCCGTCCCGACAACACACAACAGTTTCTCGCCGCTCTGATCGACACCACCACCTCGGCGCTGCGCGAGCTCAAGTCCGCCGTCGGGCTCCTGCGCGAGGAGAACGACGCCGGCTCCGCTTCCCTGGAACCGGCCCCCGGACTCGACCGCCTGCCCGAGTTGATCACGGCGTGCGAGTCCGTCGGCATCACCGTCACGGTGACTGTCCAGGGCGATCCCAGGCCGCTCTCGCCCGGAGTGGATCTGACCGCGTTCCGCATCCTGCAGGAGGCCCTAACCAACGTCACCAAGCACGCGCCCACAAAGATCGCGCACATACAGCTCGCGTACTCCAACGCCCGCCTGGTCATCACCGTCACGAACGACGGAAGCACCACTGCTGCCACCGCCGGACATGTCCGGGGACGCGGCTTCGGACTCATGGGCATGACGGAACGCGCGCATTCCGTGGGCGGCGAACTACAGGCCGGCCCCCGGCCCGAAGGCGGTTTCAACGTCACCACCGCACTGCCGCTGTATCCACACGTCCCCGAGAAAGAACGAACGCCATGACGATCCGTGTCCTGCTCGCCGACGACCAGGCCCTGATGCGGGCCACCTTCCGGACCCTGATCGATTCCTGCGACGACATGGAGGTGGTCGGTGAAGCGTGCGACGGCAAGGAAGTGGTGGAGCTGGCACACATCCACCACCCCGACATCGTCCTCATGGACATCCGCATGCCGGGCACAGACGGACTGACCGCCACTGGCGCTATCCGCAAGGCTCCCGAACTGTCCACGACCCGTGTCCTCGTACTCACCACCTACGAGACCGAGGAGTACGTAGCCCGGGCCCTGCACGCCGGCGCCAGCGGGTGTCTCGGCAAGGACGCCACCGTGGACGAACTCTTCACGGCCATCCGCACAGTGGCCTCCGGCCAACCGCTCCTCTCATCGGGGGCCACCCGCTCCCTCATCACGCATTTCCTCACCATCCGCGCCTCGCGCGACCACGTGGTGCCGTCAGGACACCTGGCCCTGCTCACCGCCCGCGAGCGCGAGGTCATGGCCCTGGCCGCAGAGGGACAGTCCAACGACGAGATCGCGAGCGCGTGCACCATCAGCCCGTTGACCGTACGCACCCACATACAACGCGCCATGGCGAAACTGGAGGCCCGCGACCGCGCTCAACTCGTCGCCATCGCCTACCAGACGGGACTGGTACAGCCTCCACCGCCTGCCCGCTGACAAGGCCTCGGGCCGCGTCGAGGGAGACTCTTCCCAGGGAGACAGCGCGCAGGCGATGCGGGATTTGTGCGGGACGTGGGCTCCCCGGCGTCCGCGAGCGGGAAACCTGTGACTGCCGTGCGGTGCTGTCGGCGGCGGCTGAACCGTGACCCACTTTGGCCGCGGGGGCATTTGCCCGCTGGGATGACACAGGAGAAGGCGGAACGAAGTAAACCTCTCGTACTACATCGAGGGTTCACCAGCCCACCACCCCCACCTGCCTTTGCCCAAGACAACAGGAAAGCGGCAACGCGTTCCGCGAAACAGCAACAAACTCCCAGTAAGCCGCTGTCCGGAACGGCGTCCGAGACTTCCGCCGCGCACCCGTACACGTAGGCGGCAGCACATGCTCGCCGCCTACGGCCAGGACAGGCGCCGCATCTACGGCTGGCCATGTCGGAGGAGCCGTCTGGCGCCCGCCATGAATGCATGCCGTAGACGCCTGCCAATGATCGACGGTCAGTTCAGGCGCAGTCCTCGTCCGTGACGGGACGGTCTTTCGTGCGGATCGCGCCGGCGGGGAATCCGGCCTTGTCGAGTACATCACCCGTCGCGGCCATGGTGAAGCCGGACGAGGTGATACGGATGCTGCCGTTGTCCCGCCAGCCGTTCTGGTTCGAGACCTCATCGGGGGTGATGAGGGTGAACCTCTCCAGCACCGCGACCGGGGTGCTGGAGACTGTCCGCAGCTGCGGCACCCGCTCGAGGAAGGCGACGGTGCGCGGCGGTACGTTGATCGTGTCGGTCTTGCTCTTGCTGACCTCCTCACCGAAGGACCACTCGGTGGTCACCTCGGCGCCGCCGCCGATCGAGAGCACGTCCTTGATGATGCTGAGGTTGAAGTCGGCGCTGACGCTGACGCTGTGGGTGACGCTGCTGGTGGTGGTCAGACTCTGGGTGATCTGCTGACCGGCCTCGACGGCGTTGCCACAGTTGATGATCAGGTCGGAGGCGTCCGTCGGGGCACCCACGGCCGTCTTCACGCTGGTCACCGGGTATTCGCAGTGCGCGGAGACACGGGCGAGCGGAGGTGTACCCGCCGGGGTCTTCCCCGGGTCACCGACGCCGTTCGACGTGTCCGGCGACACCTCGCCGGTGTCAAGGTTGATGAAGAACGAGCCGACGTCCTGGAACGGCCGGTCCGAGGTCGGGCCCGGGCACATGGCCGCCATGAGCTTGTCGGTGTCGAAGGTCTCGGCACCCTTGAGCTGGAACGGCGTGGAAGCCGGCGGAGGCACGAGGGCCGCCATAGCGGCGGGAACGGCGATCACACCTCCCGCAATGGCCACGGCCGAGCCGAGGCCGATCGCGACGGTCCTGGAGCGCTTCTTCTTACGCGCATGTCCTGTTGTCATGCTCTTGCCGTCCTTGGGTGAATTCGAGCTGGGGGTCTCGCCTTCACCCATCCTTGCTACGAGCAGGGTCATGCCAACAGAGGCAAATATCCCGACCCGCGGGTTTTCTTTGGAAGCCCATTGCCGTTCGTCCGACAGTAAATATAGGGATCAAGTTGCTTATTTATCCCTCCGGGAACCGGAAACGCGTCCCACGCGAGGTTACCCCCGGTAGGGATATCTGCCTCTATCGGTCGCTGATGCGGAAGTAGAGATTGAGGCGACAAGTCTCCTGCACGGGCCGGATCCACGTGCGGACTGAATGTCTGCGCACAGGCGGAAGGACTTTCCCTTTCCGGCAACGCGGTTCGCGGATTCGGCGGGGCAGGGCGGCATACCCGACAGAGAAGGTGCACATGAAGATACGCACGGTCTCCGATCCAGCCACGCCGGCGAGAGCGGGCACTCGCGGGCACAGGCGCGCTTCTCGGTGGTTCAAGGGAAAGTTCCTGGTGCTGTTCCTCGTCGTCGCCACACTGCTGGGCGGCGCCGCCCTGATGGTCCCGGAGTTCCAGGAGAAGGCCAGCGCCATCGACGACAACAAGGACATCGTCTGGGACATCAACGGCGGCCAGAAGGCGTACAACAACATGATCGAAGCGGTACGCCAGCGGGCGACCGGTGGAGCGGTGCTACGGGAGGGGATACTGCAGACCAACCCCAACCTGGACACAAGCGATGCGAACATTTTCGCCGTCGAACTGCAGCACAGCGGCGTCCCGGAAGCCTCGGAGACGCCGCGTGTTCGCCTGCTCATGCGGGCACGTGACCTCTTCGTCATCGGCTGGCACATCACGGAGCCGGGACGAAACAGCGGTGGCACCATTCTCTACTTCAAAGGCGACAACACTGGTTACCTCGGCCCGGACCCACGCGAGTCTCCGGCCCAAACCCCGCCGACGCTCAACTTCACAGGCAGCTACACCGACCTGGAGCGCACCGGCGGCCGGACCCGGACAGGCCTCACGATCACGGGGCCCGTCATGGAGCAGGCGTTCAGGGATCTGCGAGCCTCGCCCGAGAGAATTCGCACGGACACGACGGCCGACGCCGCGATGATCTTCATCATGACAATCGCGGAGGCCGCGAGGTTTGACCCACTGCAGCAGGCTTTCGCGGAGGGACTGGTCCCTGGCCGCCCCGGTGGGTACACCATCACTGCCAACGACGCAGCCCTGATGAACAGCTGGAGCTCAATCTCGACTCAGGTGGTCAACAACCTGAACAACGGTGGAGCCCTCGCCGTCGAGATCGCAGATGGTGACCCGACAACGATTGACTACAAGGGGTTCACCCTGGGGCAGGTGTCGGCATTCATCGCCATCGCACTCATAGGTTCCAAGATCTGAGCCTGTTCCTCAACGTCGGCCTTGATCGCGTTCGACTACCTCGGTCGTTCATGAGTTCCCGCCAGCTTGGTGGCGGGAACTCTGTGTGATGCGGTCCTTTCAAGGCTCGGGCGTGCTGAGGGCCCGGCGCTCGCGTCGGGTGGGCGCCGAGTTCCACTTCGCCGGTGCGGCGGCAGGGATTTGGCGTCGTCGTATGACGCCCGGGTCATGATCATCCGAGGGGACGTGGTGCTTGCTGCCGCGCCGAGCGGCCCTCACGTGGAGGAGTGAGTGCCGCCGTTGCAGGAGAGGTGCCTATCAGCTGGTCAGGGCAGGTTGGCGGGGTTTCAGGTTCGCTTGTTCGGTCGACGCCTGGTCGGTGCAGTGCTTCTCCTCGAACTCGATGGGGTTGAACCAGCCGAGCCGGGCTTGTCTGCGTCGGCTGCTATGGCAGCCGGCGATGTACTCGAACAGTGCAAGGTTCGCCTCGGCCCCCGTTTCGAAGACGTGGCTGCGAACGCGCTCGGTCTAGACCAATATCCACAGGTTCTCGGCCAGAGCGTTGTCGTGGGAACTCCAAGTCCGCGATGGACCCCATTCAATTCCCTTTTGTAGCAGGCGTGTTGTGAGCTTGATGGATGTGCATTGGCAGCCGTGGTCCGTGTGGTGAATGAGCTGTCCGGGCTCGACCTCCCGACTGGCCAGGGCGTACTCCAGTGAGGACAGGACCAGGTCCGCGTCCACGCGGGCCGAGGTCTCCCACGCGATGACGCATCGGGAGAACCCGTCGCGGATCGCGGACGGCCACAAGGGACCTTCGCCGGTGGGAATCATGGTGAGGTCGGTGACCCACGGTCGGCTCGGCGCGAGTGCGGTGAAGTTCGGCTGCACCAGGTCCGGGGCCAGGGTGGTCTTGGGGCCTCGGAGCGTGAAGCCCGTGCGGCGCGGACTGATGTCCGCGAGGCCGTCCTCGCGCGGCGAGCCGTAGGTCCCGTCGGAGTCGGCATGGATCCGCTGGATCTTCTCCGTCGGCTCCGCATTCTGGCGTCGCCGTTCGCACGGTTCGTTCTCGGCGCGGCGCCAGCGGTAGTAGGTGGAGGAGGGGATGTGCAGTTCCCGGAGTACGGGCTCGACCCCCAGATGCGGGTGCTCGTCGAGGAGAGCGGTCGCCTGGGCCGGCTCGAGCTGCGCGGCGAAAAGATCCGAGGCTGTCCGTAGCAGCTCGCTCGCCCGCTTGAGCTGGGTGTTTTCCTTGCGCAGGGCTGCGAGTTCCTCGCGCTCGCCGGTGGTCAGGCAGTCATCGCGTTCGCCTGCATCGGCCTCAGTCTGACGGATCCAGGTCCACAGGTCTTGACGATTACTCCCGCGTGCGGTGTGCGTGTGGGCCGACGCCCGACCAGCACGCACCACTGGCAAAGTGCCCTCCGAGTCGGCAGCATCACAGAAGACGCCCCCTCGACCCACATTCGTTGACTCTGGAATACCCAGAAGAGATTTTCGGCATCCTTGTATCCGTTATTATGTCGGAGTGGACTCGACGTGCCGGTGGACGGGGTTCGACGCTTCCTGGCGTCCGCGCACGACTGTCGTGACGGTCGCAGGTTCACCGGGCAGACCCCTGCTCCGCCCGCGAAGGCCAACCACGCAAATCCCACTCCTACCGGAAGAAACAAATATGGCAACGCTTCTCTATCGGCTGGGCGTTTTCGGGGCCGAGCGGTGGCGCACGATGTTGATCGGATGGCTGCTCGCCCTCAGTGCGGTGGCCGGCTTGGGCATCTCGTTCGCCGGCACGTTCCAGGACAGCGATTCCATCCCCGGCTCACCTGCCGAAGCGGCGCTGACCAGGATGGACCGGCACTGGCCGGAACCGGCCGGTACGGGCGGGCAAATCGTCTTTCAGGCGCCGTCCGGCCACAGGCTGACCGAGCCCGGGCTGCGGAAGTCCCTCGCAAGCGCCCTCGGCGCGACCAGCCGCGTGGGCGGGGTGATCGGAGTCAGTAGTCCGGCCGAGGGCGGCGAGGTCTCCGAGGACGAGCGCACTGCGGTCGCCCAAGTCCTCTTCGACTCCAAGCTGGACGGTGAGGCGGCCCAAACGACGCTCGAGGCCGTCAAGGACGCTGGGGCCGAGGCGCGACGGGCGGGGCTCAAGACCGTGTACGGCGGTGAAGCATACGCTCCGCAAACGTCACCCTTCGGTCCCACCGAGATGATCGGCCTCGGAGTCGCACTGGCTGCCCTGGTGATGACGTTCGGCTCGCTGCTCGCCGCCGGCCTCCCGCTGATCACCGCCATTCTCGGCGTCGTCGGCACGATGGTCGCCATGATGGGGCTGGCCTCGGCGTTCAACGTGTCCGACAACGCCGCGACCCTGGCAATCATGCTGGGTCTGGCTGTCGGCATCGACTACGCCCTCTTCATCGTCTCCCGCCACCGTGCCCAGCTCGCCGGCGGCACCCCCGTCCGGGAGTCCATCGCCAGGGCCACCGCGACCGCCGGCAGCGCCGTCGTCTTCGCCGGCGCCACTGTCGTCATCGCCCTGGCAGGCCTGTCCGTCGCAGGCGTCCCGATGCTCACCTCGATGGGACTCGCCTCCGCCGGATCCGTCACTGTCGCCGTCCTCATGGCACTCACCCTGCTGCCCGCCCTGATGGGCATGGCGGGGCACCGGCTGATCCCCAAGCCCCGTTCACGCGCCGCCCGGCAAGCGGGCCGCAGCAACGTCACGGCTACCCTGGGTGTGCGCTGGACGCAGGGAGTGCTGCGCCACCCGCTGCGCAACCTGATTCTGGGCACAGTCGCCCTCATCGCCCTGGCAATTCCCGCCATACAACTCAAGCTCGCCCTCACCGACGAGGGCTCCAACGCCACCACCACGTCCAGCCGCCAAGCCTACGACATCATCAGCGACGCCTTCGGCCCCGGCGCGAACGGCCCCCTCGCCATCCTCATCGAGGACGACGACCCGGCCACCATCCAGTCCACGGCCACCGCCGTCGAGAACAAGCTGAACGACACCAAGGGCATCGCGGACGTAAGCGGCGTCGATGTTGCCGAGGGCAAGAAGGCCGCCCGCATCCAGGTCATTCCCACCACCGGACCACGTACCCAGGAGACCAGCGATCTGGTCTCCCAGCTGCGTACGGAGATGCAGCCCATCGCCCACACGCACGACAGCTACGTGGCGGTGACCGGGCTGACCGCCGTCAGTATCGACGTCTCGTCCAAGATCGGCGGCGCGCTGGTGCCCTTCGCGATCGTCGTGATCGGCCTCTCCCTACTGCTTCTGACGGTCGCGTTCCGGTCCGTCGCCATACCCGTCAAGGCGACTGTGGGATTCCTGCTGTCCCTCGGCGCGGCCTTCGGCGCCACCGTGGCGGTCTTCCAGTGGGGCTGGCTGGCCGGCCTGCTCGGTGTGCCCAGCCAGGGTCCCGTGGCCAGCTTCGCGCCCATCATCGTCATGGCCGTACTCTTCGGCCTCGCCATGGACTACGAGGTCTTCCTCGTGTCCGCCATGCGCGAGGACTATGTCCACCGGCGCAACGCCCGGGCGGCCATCATCGTGGGAGCGCGAAACGCGGCCCGTGTGGTGACATCGGCCGCGGTCATCATGATCTCGGTGTTCATCAGCTTCCTCTTCTCCCACGACATCAACATCATGCCGATCGCGTTCGCGCTTGCCTTCGGCGTCCTGGTCGACGCTTTCCTGGTCCGCATGACCCTCGTACCCGCGGTGCTGGCCCTCCTCGGTGACCGCGCATGGTGGCTGCCCCGCCGCCTCGATCGGGTCCTGCCCCACCTCGACGTCGAAGGCGGGAACTTCCACGTGCCCGACGCGACCAGCACCACGGACAGGACCGTGGCGGCAGTCTGATTTCGGCTGCTCGAGAGCGGTGACGGACCTCTTCGGGGTGGTGGGTACCGGTGGCCGACAGCCTGTTGGCCCCTAGGAAGGTGTGGAGCCAGACGGACGGGCGCTCACGCCGGCGGAGGAGAGGTCGTTGCTGGGCGGCCTTTGGCCGGACACCGGCAGCACTTCGGCAGCCGCACCGGTTGGCCATTCGACAACGCCGAACCAACTCCACGAGAACGGTGTACGGCACGCGTACGGGGTCGCACTGATGGCACCCCGCCGAACTGATCTTCGCAGATCCAGGTCGCGCCGCTCACCGGCGTCGCATGATCGCAACGAAGGTAAAGGTCACCCCATGAACGTCGCATCCGTGGTCCTCGCCGTGCTGCTCGCGGTGTCCTTTCTCGCCTTGGGCACCGCCAAGATCCTGGCTCTGCCGAAGGCGCGCCAACTGGCCGTGGAAAGCGGGTTCTCCACCACGGCCTACCAGGTCATAGGCGTACTCGAAGCCGCCGCGGCGGCCGGGCTGCTCCTTGGCCTGGCCGTACCGCTGCTCGGCGCACTCGCCGGTACCGGCTTGATGCTGCTGATGTCTGGCGCCCTCATCATCCACTTGCGACACGGCGACGGGCCGCAGAAGTTCGCACCCGCAACCGTGCTGGCACTGCTCGTCGCTGTTTACCTCACCTCCCACCTGGCAGCGGCGTGAAGAAGCACTCCCCGCACCAACCCGGCGCTGTCAGCGTGGCCGTGGCGTGCCACGAGGGTGACTGGCCGTGTCAGGAGTGGCCAGGGGCGGACAGCACGACGCTGAGCGTGCGGTGGGTGCGTCCCCCTTACATCTCTCTCAGACGCGGTTCATGGGATGTGGTCGTGCTGCGTTGCCGGCATCCTCTCAGCGAGCTGCCCCGGTTGCGCGAGGCAATGGGCGAGCGCTCCCTGCCCGTGCTCCTGGTCTGTCCCACTGCCGACACCGAGCAGGTCACCACCGCCCTGAAACTCGGAGCCATCGGCTACCTGGTCGACGGGGACATCAGCAGTCGCGCCCTGACGATCGCGGCAACGAGCGCTGCGGAAGGACACACATGCCTTTCCCCGACTGCCAGTTCCGCACTGCAAAAAGGCGTCTCTCCTGGCTTCGGCCCTGTCGGAGACGAGGCGCGACTGCGAATGGCACTGTCACCACGTGAGCGCGAAGTAATGGATCTGCTGGCATCCGGATTCGGAGTCGCGGAGATCGGGCAGCGACTGTCCCTTACGAGGAAGACCGTCCGCAACTATCTCACCAGCGTCTACAGCAAGCTCGGAATCTCCAACCGCACATCGGCCGTCCTGCTATGGCTGGGCGCCAAGGAGCCGCCAACCCACGGGGGATCCGCTCCGCCGGGCTGACGTTGAGGTGGATGCGTGGAATCTCGCCGGCGCCCCCCGCTGCGGGAAACGGCGGCGAGGCACTTGGCCCGGTAGCCGGTTTCGCGGGAGCAGCCGGGCTGGCGGTACTCGCTCTTCGAGGAGTTGCGCCGGACGCGGTCGACAGGGGCATTGGTGTTGTCGTTCTTGACCTGCCCTCCTGCGACGTCACCGCTGAGCTCGGCCGCGGTTTCCGGGGCGAGGTGGCACCAGCTGTCGTCCAGGGCGCGGGCGTCGATGCCGCCATCCCGGTCCTTTCCGTCCCAGTTTCCGGCGCGGTGGGTGCCCAAGACCGTCGGCGTCCAGGCACGCGGACCCGATGCATCTGCAGGGCATTCTGCGGATGCTCCACCACGACATTTGCTGTCGACTTGTCTCTGGAGCGGGAGTTCGTCCCCGCGCAGACCTGTTGGCGGTGCCTGTATCGGTGCTTGCAGGCCGGGGAAAGCGACCGGGACCTCTGGTTCAGCACCGATCGTGATCCTGAGACGAGCTCTCTTCGGCCGGGGAAGATCCGGCAACGCGCCGAGGCGTACGGCCTGCCGCTGGATCTTCCGTGCCCTTGGAGGACATGGCCTTCGGTCAGTCGCAGTCCTCGGGGGTGACCGGGTCGTCCTGGGCGTGGATGGCGCCCGCGGGAAAGTCGCTCTCGTCCAACACGTCCGCCTTCGAGGTGGTCTTGAACGCGGGTGAGGTGACGCGGATGCTTGCCGCTGTCCTCCCGGCCGCTGATCTTCTTCTTGCCGTCCGGGTTCAGCAGCGTGTTCTGCTCGATGACGAAGACCGGCTGGCTGACTACGGAGCGAATCACCGGGAAACGCGTGGTCTCCGCGGCGCCGTGGTCGGAGACGGATCTGTTCACCGGACCGCGGACGGAGAGGCAACGGGGACATCGGTAACGGCATCGGTCTCCGAAACGGCCCGAGCGCCCCTGGTGATCAGGCTGGCGCAACTGAAGACTCCAAGATTCCCAGAAGCTTCAGAGTCAAGCTCAGCGTCCGGCCCTCCCTGGTGCAGCTCGAATGATCTGGTCAGCGGGTCAGTAAATGATCGACTGGCAGCGTGAGGCGTCCGGCCTGGAGGGGGACGCAGCTGTGCGGGAAGTCCTGGACGATGTCGGCGCCCAGTTCGCGCAGGCCGTCGAGGAAGCGGGGCAGGTGATCCATGGCGCCGGTGGGCAGGTCGTGCAGGACGACGAGGCTCCACTCGCGGGTGGTGACGTCCTGCAGGCAGCGGTCGACCCACTGGTCGGGCTGGTCCCAGTCGTGGGGGACACAGTTCCACAGCACACAGGTGTGGGCGTTGCGCTGCAGATAGGTCAGCCCAGCCGGGCTGAGCAGCTTGCCGTCCAGGATGCCGCCCCCGCCATACGGCCGGAACAGCCGGCCGGGAGAGGCTAGGTCGCCGATGAGCTCCTGGGCCTCGCCGATCTCCCGTTCGGGCAGGCGGGGGTCGTCGCTGTCGCCGAGCTGGACCGTGTGGGTCAGGGTGTGGTTGCCGATCCAGTGGCCTTCGGCGGCTGCCCGCTCGGCCGCGGCGCGGTTCTCCGGCTGTCGCAGGTTCTGCGCGACCAGGAAGAACGTCGCCCGCACGCCGTAGCGCTGCAGGGTGTCCAGCACCTGTGAGGTGACCGGTGCGGTGGGGCCGTTGTCGAAGGTCAGGGTGACTTTCACGGCTGCTCCCCGGCGGCGGCCGTCCGCCACTGGAGTCCGCCCAGGACAAGGTCGGCGACCATGTCCGCGTGCTCGGCGATGGCCCCGGGGTCGAGGGGGTCACCGGGTCCGATGCGGCGGGCCAGACCGAGCAGGCTGTAGGGGGCGCTGGCGCCGTGCGCGACGAGGAAGTGCAGGGTGCGGACCGGCACCGGGGCGATCTTTCCCTCGTCCATGAGTGTGCGAAGCGGTGCGGTCAGCGCGGTCAGCGTCGGTTCGACATGCTGCTCGTACAGGTGGAACAGCCGCGGCGTCTCCGCGACGCCCTCGACGTTGAGCAGCCGGAGCACCTCCGGGCGCCCGGCGTGGACGTGGACGAAGCGCCGGATGATGCGGCGGGTCTGTTCCAGGGGGCCGCCGGTTGTGTCCTCCAACTCGGGCAGCAGTTCGGCGGCGATGGCGCCGAAGGCCCAGTCGACGGTGGCGTACCAGAGCTTCTCCTTCGACCCGAAGCGCTGGTGGATCAGGTTGTGGCTGACGCCCAGCTCGCGGTTGAGGGCGGCGACCGACGCCCCGTCGTAGCCCTTGTCGGCGAACATCCGCAGGGCCGCGCCGAGGATCTCGTCGAGTGTGGCGGGGGCCAGTTCCGCCGGGGGGCGGCCGAGCCGCGCGTTCGGGATGGTCATGGGAAACACCCTAGCTGAGATGTTGACGGGCATCAATTTAAAGTTGATACTCATCAACATCAGGCGGGGCTGTGTGGACGCCCGCCGGAGGAGGCCAGTGATGAAACGTGAGAACCACATGGTCGGCGAGAGCTTCGTCTACCGATTCGCCCATCCGCAGGCAGATCACGTGCTGCTGGTGCAGCACGGCACCGGGGGCCACGGAGGGATCTACGACACCTTCGCCACCCATTACGCCGGGCTCGGGGCGGAGGTGTGGTGCATGGACGCGCCCGGCCACGGCCGTTCGCGCACCACCCGACCGGCCGGGCGGTTCACTCTGGAGGAGTGGGTGGAGGCGGCCGTCGATGTAGGTGAGTACATCGCGGACGAGACGGGTCTGCCGGTGTTCGTCAAGGGATCCTCGCTCGGCACGGGCGCGGCCTACGGCGCCTACGCGGCCTCCGACCTGTTCACCGGGGCTGTGCTGATGGGGTTTGCGATTCCCTCGTCGCCGGTGATCCCGGCCGACAATCCCTTCCGTACGACGGCGTACGAACGCATGGTCGAGCAGTTCGGCGACGCGCTGCAGCTGGACATCGGCCGCTTCACCGACTTCGACACCGACTACGGCTACCGGGGCGCCGAGCGCCAGAAGCGTGAGGACCCGCTCAACACCTGGACCTACGAGTTCGCGTCCTTGGGGTCGATGATGCGCTACGACCCGGCCGTACCGCTCGCGGACAACACCAAGCCGATCCTGTTCACCGTCGGCGAGAAGGATCCCGTCTTCACCCCCGAGGTCGCCCGCTCCGTCGTCGCCGCCACCGGTGGGCCCGTGGAGCTGTACGTCCATCCCGACGGCGCCCACCAGTTGATGCTCTTCCACACCATTGACTACGCCCGCGTGGTGCGCGACTGGTGCCAGAAGAGCCTGCGCACCGCCACCCTTCCCACCTCCTGATCACGAAGGAGTGATCGACATGACCGTCCACCCGCGCGGGGTCAACCACCTGGCCATCGCCACCTGTGACATCAAGGCGCAGATCGAGTTCTTCACCGATGTCCTGGGCTGCGAGCTCAAGGCGCTGTACTGGATGCACGGCACCGAGGGTGCCTGGCACGGTTTCCTGGAGCTCAACCCTTCCTCGTACGTCGCGTTCGTCCAGCAGCCAGACAACCCGGAAAAGATCGAGTGGGGTCTGACCCATGCCGGCAACGCCTCCGGTCCCGTGACCGCCGGTGCAATGCAGCACGCCGCCTTTCATGTGGACAGCGTCGAGGAGCTGCTCACCCTGCGTGACCGGATCCGCAGCCGCGGCATCATGGCGCTCGGCCCGATCGACCACGGGTTCTGCCAGTCGGTCTACTTCGCCGGGCCCGAGGGGCTGGCACTGGAGCTCACCTGCGGCGGAGCGATCGACGACCGGGCCTGGATCGACCCCGAAGTCGTCGCCCTGGCAGGCATCGACGAGGACGACCTCGCCCGCTACCGGCGGCCGGCCAACTACCAGCGGCCCGCCGAGCCGGTACCGCTGCCGGCGCTGAACCGGGCCAAGCCCCACCTCAACTACTCGGACGAGATCTACCAAGTGATCGCCAGCGCCTCCGACGAGGATCTGCGGGCGATGCTCAGCGACACCGAGCCGCCCGTCACACCACAGGACTGACGACTGCCGCCGCCGGGGCACGCCGCCTGTGCTGCGGGTCCCGCCCCGAAGGGACACCCTCATGAAACTCGCCAACCTGGACGGCCGAGCCACCGTCGTCACCCCGGAGGGCGTGATCGACCTCGAAACCGCCTCCGGCGGCCGCTTCCCGGCCCGCCCCGACTCCGCTGTCGCACGTATCTTCGAGATCCGTGACTGGCTCGCCGCCACTCGACCGGCCCCGGACCCGACGACGACGCAAGCCATGCTGGAGACGGACGCCACCCGTCTGGGACCGCCGGTCACCAGCCCGGCGCAAGTTTTCGCCGTCGGTCTGAACTACCGCGATCACAGCGCCGAAACCGGTCTTGCGGTCCCCGACGTACCGCTCGTCTTCACCAAATTTCCCAGCTCGCTGGCCGGACCAGCCGCGGACATCCCGCTGCCGACCCCGACCTGCGACTGGGAGATCGAACTCGTCGTCGTCATCGCCGAAGGCGGCCGCGACATCCCCGCCCAGAAGGCGCTCGACCACGTCGCCGGATGCTGCGTCGGCCAGGACATCTCCGAGCGCACCGGCCAGATGGCAGGAACAGCCCCGCAGTTCAGCCTGGCCAAGAGCCACCGGGCCTTCAGCCCGATCGGCCCCTGGATCACCACCCTCGACGAAGCCGACCCGGCCGACCTCGGCCTGACCTGCACCCTCGACGGCCAGACGGTACAGTCCGGCCGCACCCGCGACCTGATCTTCGACGTCCCGACCCTGATCAGCCACCTCTCCGGGATCTGCGAACTCACCCCCGGCGACCTGATCTTCACCGGCACCCCCGCGGGCGTCGGCTTCTCCCGCACCCCGGCCCGCTACCTGACCACCGGCAGCGTGCTGCGCTCCACCATCGAAGGCCTGGGCTCCCTCACCAACCCCTGCAGCTGACCGCCATTCCGCCACCCCCTGATCAGGACAACCCCCCCGTAAGGCAGCTACCACCATGTTCATCGCCACAGCAGTTCTCGCCATCCTCCTCGCCGCCGGCTTCGTCGCGGCAGGACTCCCCAAGGTCCTCGCCCAGCCGACAGCGGTCGACAATGCCCGCCAGCACGGCTACTCGGTCCCCGCCTTCCGCATGGTCGGCCTGCTCGAAGTCGCGGGCGCCGCAGGACTGGTCATCGGCCTGTACTGGGCACCCCTGGGCGTGGCCGCCGCCGCAGGACTCGGCCTCCTCATCCTCGGCGCCGTTGCCACACACCTGCGCGCCAAGGACCCGGTCAAGGCAGTCGTACCCGCTCTCCTCTTCGGCGCCGCGTCCGTCGCCGTCCTCGTACTCCGTCTCACCACCAGTTGACCGAACAGTTCACCCACGCTCACAGAAAGACCACCCCCATGCCCCTTCTCGACGTCGTCGGTGCGCTGGGCTGCGGGGCGGCTCTCGCCGCGGCTGCAGGAATTGTCGTGCGCCGCCGGGCACTTGCCGCCATCCCGCCCGAGCTGCGGCACCCCGTGCTGTATCTGCCGCTGAGCTTCACCAACGCCGCCACCCTGGCCCTGGGCCGTCGCCTGCCCTTTCCGGGCTCCGCCATCAGAGCGGGCGTCGAAGTCGAACAGCACACCGTCCCCGTCACAGCGACCGCACCCGCCGTCACCGTGCTCACCTACCAGGCCGCCACCCGGCCCACGCCGAGCGGAGCGCTGCTGTGGATCCACGGTGGCGGAACCATCATGGGCGCCGCTCGGGACTGCCACGTGCTGTGCAGCCGCATCGCCGAAGAACTCGGTCTGCTCGTCGTCAACGTCGAGTACCGGCTCGCACCGGAAAACTCCTACCCCGCCGCGCTCGACGACTGCTACCGCGCTCTGCGATGGCTGCACGACAACGCCACCGACCTCGGCATCGATCCCGCCCGCATCGCCGTCGGCGGCCAGAGCGCCGGCGGCGGGCTTGCCGCCACAGTGGTCCAACGCGCCCACGACACCAAAGTCCCGGTCCGCTTCCAGCTGCTGTTGTACCCGATGCTCGACGACCGCACCGTCCTGCCCGCCGAAGCCCCCGGCCGACGGGCCTACACCTGGACGGCGGCGTCCAACCACTTCGCCTGGACCGCGTACCTGGGCCACCCGCCCCGGGATCAGGACGAGCGCCCCTACATCGCTGCCGCACGGCGTGGCGACCTCACCGGGCTACCGCCCGCGTGGATCGGCGTGGGCGACATCGACCTGTTCCACCACGAGGACGTCGCATACGCCCGCCGCCTGCGTGAGTCGGGCGTCGAGTGCGAGCTGCTCGTCGAGCCGGGCATGTACCACGGCGCCGACGAACTGCTCGATGGCAGGGCTGCTTCGATGACAGCCTTCCGCAGTCGTGCCCTCGCCGCCCTCCACATCGCGCTGACCACGCCGTAGCCGCAGCAGAGGGCCCAGGAGGTCAGCACGGCGGGTGCGACTGCGCGCTCCCTGCCTGGCTGAACGGTGTGTCACCTCCTGCCCCCACCACCCCCGGCCGACGGCCCCATGAGAGGACGACCTGGATGACTCAGCAATACGGCGACTACCAGCTACAGATCTACGCCGACGGCCTGCGCGGAGTGCTGCCCGTGCTGCCGATGACGTTCTCCGACCTCGAAGAGCGGGCCAAGGCAGTGCTGCCCCCGGCCATCTGGTCCTACGTCGCGGGCGGCTCCGGGGATGAGCACACCCAGCGCGCCAATGTGAACGCCTTCGGGCAATGGGGTCTCATGCCGCGGATGATGGTTGGCGCCGAACGGCGTGATCTGTCCATCGACCTCTTCGGTATGCGGCTTTCGACGCCATTGTTCATGGCGCCCGTCGGTGTCATCGGGCTGTGCGCCCAGGACGGCCATGGAGACCTTGCTACGGCCCGCGCCGCCGCCCGCACCGGAGTGCCGATGATGGCTTCCACCTTCTCCGTCGACCCGATGGAATCCGTGGCCAAGGAGCTCGGGGACAGCACCGGTTTCTTCCAGCTGTACACGCCGACCGACCGGGCCCTGGCGGAAAGCATGGTCCAGCGCGCCGAGTCCGCCGGGTTCAAGGCCATCGTAGTCACGCTGGACACCTGGATCACCGGCTGGCGCCCCCGCGACCTGGCCACCAGCAACTTTCCTCAGCTGCGTGGACTCTGCCTGGCGAACTACATCTCCGACCCGGTCTTCCGCGCCGCCCTTCCCCGATCCCCGGAGCAGGACATGCCTGGCGCGGTCGCTCACTTCGCGAAGATCTTCGGGAATCCGCTGACCTGGGACGACATGCCCTGGCTGCGTTCCCTTACGAAGTTGCCGTTGATCCTCAAGGGAATCTGCCATCCCGAGGACGTACGCCGGGCCAAGGACGCCGGCGCCGACGGCATCTACTGCTCTACCCACGGTGGCCGACAGGCCAACGGCGGCCTGCCCGCCCTCGACGCGTTGCCCGGCGTGTTGGACGCAGCGGACGGCCTGCCCGTGCTCTTCGACTCGGGCATCCGCTCCGGCGCGGACATCGTCAAGGCCCTCGCTTTCGGCGCCACCGCCGTGGGTGTAGGCCGACCGTACGCATACGGCCTGGCCTTGGGAGGCACGGACGGCATCGTCCACGTACTCCGCTCCCTTCTCGCCGAAGCCGACCTGATCATGGCCGTCGACGGCTACCCGACTCTCGCCGACCTCACCCCGCAATCACTGCTGCGGTTGCGCTGAGCACCCAGCCCGCAGGGAGCCCGTCGGACACCGATCAACAACCGGAAAGAAGTGTCGGTGACCAATCTCGCCCACAACCTCGTGCGCACTGCCGCGGTAGACTTCGACAAGGTGGCCATCTGGGGCCGCACGCCCTCCTTTGAGGACTACATCAAGGGCTGGGCACGGCGCGCCACACTTGTCACCCGCGTCCAAGAGCTACTGGGCTCCGACCGGCTCCTGCTCACACCCGTCAGCATCGAACTCCCCTTCGAGCAGGACGCGGACCTGTGACCGACCACGACCGCGCGCTGCGACTCCTCGGAGCCATGCGGCCGATGACAGCGGTACCAGTGCTCGGTGTTCCAGCGGTGACGGTGCCCGTGGTCGTCAGCTACGGCCTTCCGCTGAGCGTTCAGCTCATCGGCGGGCGGTTCGCGGACGACCGGGTCCTCGACGCCGCCGCTGTCGTCGAGGAGCGGGCTTCTGTAGCGCGGCCGTGGCGTGACGAGCATCCGGCTGTACCTCCGAGATCGTCGAGGTGAACGGTGACAAGCGACACCGCACAGGTGCGGGAGCTGCCCGCGGCTATCACCAGCTTCGTGGGGAGGCGGCGTGAGGTCACCGAGGTCCGCCGCCTGCTCGGGGCGACCCGCCTGCTGACGCTGACCGGGGCGGGCGGGGTGGGCAAGACTCGGCTGGCGCTGGAGGCTGCGGGCGCTGGTGGAAGGACCTTCCCGCAGGGGGTTTGGCTGGTGGACATGGCCTCTGTGCGGGATCCGGGGGCGGTGGCAAGCGCAGCCGCGACCGCGCTGGAGCTGCCCGACCTTGGCGCCCGGTCGGACATGGAGCGGCTCACCGGGTATCTGGCAGGGCGTCGGGCACTCATCGTCCTCGACAACTGTGAACATCTGGTCGGTGCCTGCGCCGATCTGGCGATGGCACTGTTGTCGGCCGCTCCGGAGCTGCGCATTCTGGCTACGAGCCGCCAGACGCTGCAGCTGACGGGTGAATGGGTCTTCACTGTGCCGCCCCTGGCACCGGAGGACGCGGTTGAACTGCTGAGGGACCGCACCACCGCCGTCAACGCGGCCTTCCGGATCACCGAGGCGAACCGGGCCCAGATCTTGCGGCTCTGCACTGATCTCGACGGGCTACCGCTGGCAATCGAGCTGGCTGCCTCCCGACTGCGGATACTCAGTGTGGAGCAAGTGGTGGACCGTTTGAAGGACCGATTCACACTGCTTTCCAGTGGCAGTAGGGCCGCGTTGCCGCGGCAACGTACATTGCGGGCGGCGATCGACTGGAGCTATGAGCTGTGTGCGCCTGCCGAGCGGCTGCTGTGGAACCGGTTGTCGGCTTTCGTCGGTGACTTCACCCTGGACGCAGCCGAGGGGGTTTGCGCGGGCGACGGAATTTCCCGGCACGAGGTGCTGGATCTCCTCGACCAGCTGGTCTCCCAGTCCATCGTTCTGACCACGGAACGGGAGGGACCACCGCGTTATCGCCTGCTGGAAACCATCCGCCAATACGGGTGGGAGCGGCTCGCCGAGAGCGGTGAGGAGGCGCGGCTGTTTCGGCGGCATCGCGACTTCTACCTTGCCCTGGCCGAAGGCACAGCCACCGATTGGTTCGGCCCCGGTCAGGAACAGGCCATGGCCCGGCTCCGGGCAGAGCATGACAATTTGCTGGCGGCCCTGGACTACGCGGCGCAGGCACAGACAACCACGTCGCAGTCCGTCGCGGCAGTGGGCGCGGGCACCGCGGAACCGAGTCAGGTGTATGAGGCCTCGGAGCCCGGCGATGGCCAAGCGTGGCTTGGGCTGGCCGCGGCACTGCGTTTCCACTGGTGCTGCAACGGATTCCTCAGCGAGGGACGTCGTCAGTTCGAGCGGGCGCTCACCGCCGTGGCCACGCCGGTCCCTGCTCGGGCAACGGCGCTGTGGGCTGCTGCCTGGGTGGCGGTGATGCAGGGCGATCTCGATACGGCCGACCGGTGGCTGGATGAGGCTGCCGGGCTGGCCGAGCAGTTGAAAGATCCACAGGTCCTCGCATACGTCCAAGGCGTCCGCGGTTCGTCGGCACTGTACAGAGGACAGCCGGTGCAGGCCGCAGCGCTGCTTGAGGATGCTGTGGCCGCTCACGCCCTGCTGAACGATGGGGCGCAGGCACTGCAATGGCTCTTCCAGCTGGCACTCGCTCAGATCTATCTCGACGACCCGCGCGCAGCGGCGACGGGTAGGAGCGCGGTAATCACGGCGGAGGCTCATGAAGAGCGGTTGAGCCGTTCCTATGCGTTGTGGGTGCTGGGCTATCAAGCCTGGCTTCGCGGCAATGGCCAGGAGAGCAACGCGTTGATGCGGTCCAGCCTGGAGATCCAGCGGGGCTTTCGCGACTTCGCTGGGGTGGCCGCGACGCTGGAGGTACTGGCATGGAGCACCGCCGCCCTCGGCGATCATGCGCAGGCGGCACGGCTCCTGGGGGCCGTGCGCCCCTTGACCCGTGAGCTCAACCCCACCTCCGCCGGAGCGTTCGCCGAACCTCACGCGCGTTGCGAACAGGCGATCATCGCTGCCCTAGGCCCGGCCGTTTACGAGAAGGCCATCACCGAAGGCAGCTCCTGCGACAACCCACACCGGGCCATCGCACTGGCTCTGGACACGGACCACGCGGTCGATCAAGCCGTCGCGGACCCGGCCTCCCATGCGCTCACCGACCGGGAGCAAGACGTCGCCGCACTGGTGGCGCAAGGCATGAGCAACAAGCAGATCGCCACCCGGCTCGGGCGCTCCCCGCGCACGATCGACAGTCACGTCCAGAACATCCTGGCCAAGCTCGCCTTCGGCTCCCGTGCCCAGATCGCCACATGGTGGACCGAAAACAGGGCCCCCGCTCAGTAGCGCTCAGCAAAAATGCCGATGGTCCCCGGCCTGGCTGTGCGCCGATCCTCGTGGCATGGGTCGAACCGGGGCCACGGCTTGTCGTGAGCGCCACAGGTCGTCAGATGGAAACCCATGCGAGTACGGCCGAAGCCATAGTCACCGACGTCGGCAGGCCGGCGCACGGCTGATCACGGCACAGGCGATCCTGGGCAGATCCGGTAACCCTCCGGGACTGCTTCCTCCCTCATCGCACCTGGGAGCACACGCTATGCACGATGCACACAGCCTTGCCGCCTCGTCCGAATCAACGCCCTTGTGCCCGCCGCGGGTGGCCGGATGCGGCTTCTACGTGACCATACGGTCGGGCGCGCTGGTCTTGCACATGAGCGCGAGCCATGAGCACATGCGGCAGATGCGCGCGTATGTCTTCGAGGCCGTCACCTCGACCGGGGCCGACGAGCAGGTCGCAGACGTGGCCCGGCTGGTTGCGAATGAACTGGTGGGCAATGCGGTGCGGGTGGGCGGGCCGTGGACGCCGGTGATCGTGCAGATTGTCAGTACGTCGGACCAGATCCGGGTTCGGGTACACGATCCGGCACCATGCGCACCGTCCGAACGCCGAGGTCGGGTACCTGACGACGACCGGCACGGGTTCGGGCTGGGGCTGCGGATCCTCGACACCCTCGCACCAGGCTGGACGGTGCAAGCCACACTGGTGGGTAAATTGGCCACAGCCACCCTGGCGTGCGGGGAGTCCACCACGGCATGAGGCCCCGACAGGTGGCGATGGTGCCGCAGGAGAGAATTTCGCCAAGAGAGGCAGCGATCTGCTCCTGAAGCTGAGCAACGGGCAGGTCCGACATCCGGTTGCCCCGCAAGGCGCGTCATCCTCGTCACCCACTCCCGTCGCAGTCTCTGACGGCGCGCCGGTGACGCCCCACCGTCGATGACCGGCTACGAAAATCTTGTATCAGGCGCGAACTGCACCCAAAGCCCGCAATGGCCTGCTCCTCGACAACTTCGCCTTCGGAACCGCCAACGGCACCGCCGCAGAGCACTGGCACGCCAGGGGCGGTGGAGCATCACTGTCGTCGGTAACAGCTACAAGATCATCAGCGTGCACACTTCTGTGGGCCGGTGGCAGGTACCGCACCCCCTTTCGGCCAGCCCAGGTGCACGGCCACCCGGCGGTGTCCTATTCCCAGGGCCGCTATCTCCAGCCCGGCCCCGAAAGCGCCCCCGCACCACCCAACACCCGGAACAAGCCAGCCAGTTGATCTTGTACACCACGACGAGGTACACCATCGGCCCCGAGATCACCGCGTACTTCCCGCGGCCTGCCGTGCCCCCACGGTGATGAGGATTCCTGAAAACGTCAGTCAAGGGCGCGAGGACCGCCCCGCACGACGGACAGGCCAACTCACCCGCCCGCAACTGGCGTTCCATGCGTACGACATCGGTGTCGACGATGAACACTCCATACCTCCACCTCGTGCACACCGTGTCGTCGCGGACGAAGCAAGACCAGACTCCTCAACAAGGTCGGCACTCATGTCCAACGAGAGTGTCGCCAACCCCCGTTCTCGTACTCATACAGAGAGTCGTCCAACACCGGTGACGCTGCTGCGCCAGGTGACGAAGACCGCCCGCTCCACGGACTACGTGGGTGGCCGCACGGGACGCCCGCGACGCGCGGTGGCGGGCGGGCGAGGCGCCGACGCATGCGTGAGGTCCGTGGCGGCGCCAAGCGGATGACGGCCGCTCCACTTGTGTCGACTCCTGGGCCAGGTCACCACTCGGTGGGCAGGCCCCACTCGGTAGGTCTCCGTAAAAGTACCGAAGGCGGCGGATTGACCCATACCCGTCGGTAGAAGTGCCTATGGCCCGGGGTGCGTCCTACGACCAAGCTTGTGCCGCGCCAGGTCAGCGGGCGGAACTCGCCCCTTCGGCGGCGCTGCGCCCCCTGCCGGGCGCCAACTGCGGGGCCCTGGTCCAGTGCCGGTGAGCTCGCCCCGACGTGATTACCCCACACCCCCGCCCACGCGAAGCGGGCGGACAAGCCAGCGCATCGCACACCCTGGAGAACGCAAACATGACAGAGCCAGTCATCGCTGAGGAACCTCAGGGAACCTCACGCAACCAACGCGCTGTCGCGCCACCGCGCCATCGCGCCGGGAGCCTCGTCCATGGCGCCATCGCCAAGCCGCGCACCGCTGCCCTCATGGCCGCCCTTGTGCTCGCGCTGATCGGCACCCTGGTCGGCCCTTTCGGAGGGCAGAAGGCGCACGCGGAAGACGGCAATCCCACGTACTACGCCAGCAGCATCCACGGCGCCGACTACGTGGCCTTCATCAACAGCATCCGCAATCTGATCTCCGACGGCGGGAGCACTTCGACGCGGGGCACCGGCGTTCAGGTGAACCACACCATGCCGAACAACCCGGCGCGCTACCTCCAGGTGGACATCCACAACAGCCACAACTCCGAGTGGGTCCGCCTGCAGTTCGATCGCTCGAACATGTACCTCCTCGGCTGGTGGGACGCCGATAACGTCTACCGCTATCTCGGCACCCGCTCGATACCCCAGGCCGAACGGCAGCGCAGTGACGCACGACACAACAACGCCGCCGGTTGGTACGACGCCGCGAGCGTCAGCCGAGTCGCCGGTGAGAGTTACGTTGACCTGGAGAGAGAGTCTGGCAGGACTCGTGCGGGCATGGGCTGGAACTTTGAGCAAGTCGACGACATGGTCCGACAACTCCTGCGCGGGTCGGACACCCGCACCAGAGCGCGCGGAGCCTTGTCGGCGACCCAGTTCATCTCGGAGGCTGTTCGGTTCCGTCCCATCCGGGACAGCCTCGCCCTCTACATCGGCGCCAACGGGCATCAGACCTATCCCTTCCCCGCCGGGTTTGTGAACAACGAGCAGAATTGGGGCGCTCTCAGTGCCCGATACAACAGCCTGATGCGCTCGCATGAAAATGAAGTGGGATATCGGGACCCGATTCCGCTCTGGGCTTGGGTGCGAGGCGAAAACGGTCAGGCCGTACAACGCGCTATCTATACAGCGATCATGTACGCGAATTATGTCCTGAACACAGCGAAGGGCCGCTGACATACGGTCGCTCCGGTCGCTGGACAATGCGCTCCAGTAGGTGCCGAAGGCAGCAGAACTGGGCTGTCGGCCTGCCCGGGATTTGCATGGGCAGGCTCCCAAGTTCACATCCACACCTGCCGGTCGCGTGGCGCCGGCTGAGTACCCGCAGTCGTCCCATCAGGTAACTGTGCAGCTCCTCCGAAAGGTAACCAATGCATGTCAGACTTATGCCCTGGGTAGTGCGTACAGCCACCCAGACGCCGACGCGACGGTGGACGTCCGCCGGTCTCGTCGCCGCCCTCTCTCTGGTGTTGGCCGCTACGGCGCTGACAAGCGCCGTGCCGGCGCAGGCCGAGATCACCAACGGCTTGCTGCTGCGCTACAAGCTCGACGAGACGTCCGGCACCGTCGTCCACGACTCCTCGGGCAACGGCCGTGACGGCGCAGTCAACGGCACCGCAGACTGGGGCGGAAAGGAAGGGCTGGGTTTCAATGGCTCCGACACCTACGTCAAGGTGCCGAACAACATCATGGCCGGCCTGAACTCGATCAGCATCGACTTCAACGTGTGGATCGACCGCACCATGGGCAAGCCCTACGTCCTGTATGGGTTCGGCAACTCCAGCGGCAGCAGCGGCAACGGCTATCTGTTCTCCACCGGAAACCAGTTCCGCACCGGGATCACGACGAGCGACTTCCACTCCGAGCAGCAGACCCGGCCCGGCTACTCGTACCAGCTGGCGCGCGGCATGTGGAAGCACGTGACGTACACCCAGACGGGAAACACCGGGATCCTGTATGAGAACGGCGTGGAGAAGGCCCGCAACACCAACGTGACGATCACTCCGGGCAGCATCGGCGGCGGGACGACGACCGCGGACTACATCGGCCGCTCGCTGTACTCCTCGGACCTGTACTTCCACGGCCGGATGCGCGACTTCCGCGTCTACAACCGTGCTCTTTCCTCCTCCGAGACGTTGACGATCGCCACGGGGGCCGAGGAGCAGTGGTCGCAGGTGGAGGCCCTGGCCTCCGAAAACGGAGCGCTCGACAGGTTCCAGGACCCCGACGTGGGACCCGTCATCGTCTTTCCGTCGGACTACACCGGCGACATCAACAACCTACAGGTCCCGGCTGCCTGGACGGATCAGTACGGGCAGACCCCCACCTCCTGGCCCACCCCCGCGACCGTGAAGAGCCCGCTGTTCACCCTTCAGCAGGTTTCCGACCTCAAGGACGCGGTCACTGCACAGGTACAGCCCAACAATGACACCACCTACCGGCTGGACGTCTTCTACGACGGGAGCATCGACCAGGTGGTGGCGCGAACCAACGCTCCCGCATCGGTCACCGATTCCCTGGCCGCCCAGTACGCCGGCAAGCTCGTGATCGAGACCGACGCCGTGTCGCCGGGCAAGTGCAGGCCGGACCAAAGCGCCGCATCCAACTCCCTGGCCACGACCGCGACGCCGGCGAGCGGCGTACAGGAGGTCACGACGGAACTGCAGTGGCAGCAGGTGCAGGCCCTGGCCGACTACAACTGTGCACTCGCCGCGTTTGACGACCCCAACGTGGGTCCGAAGATCGTCTTCCCTTCGGACTTCACCGGTGACATCACCAACCTGCAGAAGCCGCCGGGTTGGACGTCCGACCGCGGGCAGATACCGGCTTCCTGGCCCACCCCCACCACCTCGAAGAGCCCTCAGTTCACTCTCGCCCAGATCCAGAACATCGGGACCGCGGCCGTGCAGCAGATCCAGCCTGCCGGTGCCACCACCGACTACTCCGTGGCAGTCCGCTACGACGGGGCGTCCGACCGAGTGGTGGTGGAGACCGACGCCCCCTCGTCGGTAACCGACCCGCTGGTGGCCGCCTACCCGAACAAGGTCGTGACAGCCACCCCGCCCGCACCTGAGTTCCCCGACTCCTGAGAAGTCGTCGGACAGCCCACCGACACACAAGTACGCCGTGTCACCATGGGTACACAGCTATACCGCCGACCACTCGGACGAGGCACAACTGAAGATCAAAGTGGGGGCCGGGTGACCGGCCCCCACTTGCACGAGTGCGCGTACTACGTCCGCGCTGCCCGGCAGCGGGAGAGTCGGAGCGACCGCCATCTGCTGGCACTACGGGGAGCACTCGCGGCCGTTGACGGCCTTCTTGCCGACTGCTGTGCCAGCACCGGTCCTGACCCCGACCGTGTCCTGAGCGAGGATGGGCACCGCGATCAGTGAGTGCGCCCCGAACGTGCGGGCGTGCTCCGCGTGGAGAGGATCCTCGGCCATCCAACGCAGGATCTCCGAGTCGTTGATGTCGCGCGGCTCCGCCCGGCCGGTGATCAGGCACCGGGGTCGACTCGTTTGGCTCGCAGCGGATCCGTGACGGATGTGCGTATCCCCGCTTTTTATGGCTACTATGTATCCGTAAAGCGATCCGCTCGACCCTCCCGTCCCGGTCGCGAGCGTCCGGGTCACAGTTGGGATCGGTGCGAGTGCTTAGTGTCATCAAATCGAAGGAGGCCAGTGATGAAGGCAGCAGTGGTGGCGGTGGCGGGTGGCGCGGTGCCTGAGTACCAGGACTTTCCCGAGCCCGAGGTGGGTCCGGGCGGGCAGATCGTGGAGCTGGTGGCGACCGCGATCCATCCCGTGGTGCGGGCCAAGGCGTCCGGTGGGCACTACAGCAGCACGGGACAGTTCCCGCTGGTTCCGGGCGTGGACGCGGTGGCTCGTACCGCCGACGGCACGCTGGTGTACACCGGCGACGTCGAGGAGCCCTGGGGCACGTTCGCCGAGCGGATGGCCATCACCATGGCCCTGCCGCTTCCGGCCGGGGCCGACCCGGTCGCCGTGGCGGCGGGCGTGAACCCGGGCATGTCGTCCTGGATGCCGCTCACCGCCCACGTCGGCGAACACGGCACACCGGACACCGTGATGATCATCGGGGTGACGGGTGCGGCCGGCGGCCTCGCCGTGCAGAACGCCCAGGCGCTCGGTGTGCGGCGCATCATCGGCGTGGGCCGCGGCGCGGACGACCTCAAGCGCGTGGCCGGTCTCGGCGCCGAGACCATCGAGATCACCGGCTCGGCGGACGCGGACGCGGCGGCCATCGGCGCGGCCCTCGACGGCAAGGCTCCCGACCTCGTCCTGGACTTCCTGTGGGGCAGCGCAGCCGAGGCCGCCTTCCATGCACTGGCCGCCATCCCCGGAGGTGCCACCAGCTACGTGGAGATCGGCGGTGCGGCCGGCGAACAGGCAACCGTACCCGCCTCCCTGCTGCGCAGCCGCCCCTTCCGCCTCACGGGCAGCGGCATCGGCTCCTTCGACATGCGCCGCTACTTCACCCAGGTCGCCGCCTACGTACAACTCATCACCGACGGCAAGGTCAAGGTCGACGCCCAGGCCTACCCTCTCGCCCACATCAGCCAGGCATGGACAGCCCCCGCAGGCCCCCGTCCCGTCCTCACCACCGACTGACCAAACCGAACGACCATGACATAGCTCGGGAGACTCGCTCTTCGACCGGCTGACGCTGCGGCAGGCCTTGCCGGAAGCGTCAGCCGCTTTGGTACACGGCCGGTCAGGCTGCTGTGCGTGCAATTCGGGCTCAGCTTCATCGCCACCGGAGGCCTTGCGGCCCGCGACCTGGGAGGCGGCTCAGCGAACAGCAGTGAAAGCGGACGTGCCCATTGCGGACGTGGTGCTCACGATTGGGGACTGGGCGTGCCGTGGGCCGGGAGCACCTCGTTTGGCAGTCGCTGCGCGGCTCGACTCGCCTGGTGCCCTGGTGTGGAGGCTTCCTGTCGTGTCGGTGTCGAAAACGGATACGATAATGCCGAAACTCCTGTATTTGACACGTGTCCTCAATCGATCTGGTCGCAAGGGTGATTGCTTCATGACTTCGGAGGTCCAGCCCATTGCGGGAAGTGCTGGCTGGTGGGCGAGCCGGACTCCTGCTCCCGTGTACCGGCGCGGGCGTCCTCCGATGGACGTCGGCCGCATTGTGGCCACGGCTCTGGAGCTCATCGACGAAGTCGGAATCCAGGCTCTGACCCTGCGTATGCTCGCCGATGCCCTGGACTCGGGCACGGCTACGCTCTACCGGCACTTCAACGGCAAGGACGAACTCCTCGCCCTGGTCGCCGACAGAATCCTGGGCGAAGTCCGCACTCCGCCCGAGGAGTTGGACGGCCTGTCCTGGCGGGAAGCTGTCAACGCCGTAGCGGAGGCTTTCTACGGCACTCTGTGCCGACACCCCAACGCGCTGTCGCTGCTGGCGGCCCAGGTCCCTGTCGGTCCCAACGCTCTCCGAGCCAGGGAACGGCTCATCACTCTCTTCCTGAGCCACGGATTCCCGGTCGAACTGTCCGCCCGTGCCTTCACGGCCATCGGGCACTACGTGATCGGCTTCGCCATCCAGCAGCACGGTCCCGGGGCCCCACGGCCCGAGGACCACGCGCAGCTGCGGGACTACTACCACTCGCTCGACCCGGCGACCTATCCGGCCACGATCGCTGCCGCCGACGAGTTGACCTCCGTGCCGCTGCACGACGAGTTCTGGTTCGGCCTGGGCCTGCTCCTCGATGGGCTGGAACGGGCCAGATCCAACGCGCTGCAGGAGTCTGAAGCAGCCATGGGGCATTGAGCGGGCGGCAGGTCTGCTACCCGCCCCTTCTTCCGGGCGCTGCGTGCGGGGGCGACCGATATCAGTACGAAGGGCTCACAGCCGCCTGGATTGCGACAGCCATGGCCGCCAGACGCGGTCGCTCGTCGTGGGAGCCGACGTCGAGATCCTCTGCGATCGGCGGCTCCGGTCGGCGAGGCCATGAGGGGGCGGGCCAGTCGGCCGCGAGCTTTCGGATCAATGTGCCCCAGAGCGGAGGGCCGCGGTTCGCGGTTTCGTGACCGGCGTGCGCTGCTGCGCGGTATCGGCGCTACGTCTGTCCTCCGCGGACTGTTCTGCCGCTCAGGGCCAGCCGATCCAGTTCGCCACGGCGCGGCCCATGACCAGTTCCAGGTCGCGACCTCGCAGCCACGGCAGTTCCTCAATGAACATCGTCACCGCCTCGTGCCACGAGCAGGGGAGACGCGTGATGTCACTGCCCCAGAACATCCGCTCGGCGCCGTACGCGTCGAAGACCTGGCGCAGCATGCTGTGTGTGCCTGCGAACGGGTACGGATCCGTTGCCATACCTGGTACGGCCGTCGCCTTCACGGCGATGTTGGGGTGGCGCGCGAGGGCGAGCAGGGCATCGAGATGTGCGGCGGCGTCGGGCAGCTTCTCGAAGGGGTTGACCGCGAGGTGGTCGATCATCAGGCGCATCTGAGGGTATCGGCCGGCGATGTCGCCGACGGCGGGCAGGGACGGGGGCAGCACCATGAGACCGACGGGGATCCCGCGCCGGTCGGCTGCCGCCCACAGCCAGTCGAGACCGCCCGAGGCGAGACGGTTGGCTGGCTCCGGAGCCGCGAGGACGAATCGAAGGCCCAGCATGCCGGGTTTGGCCAGCCACGCATCGACGAGGGACTCGTCCGCTGCTTCGTCGAGAGGGAACCAGCCCAGGGTCGCGAACCGCTCGGGATGCTGCTTCGCAGCCTCCACGGCGTAGTCGTTCGCGGCGGCGTCCCAGATCGCCGGACAGTTGACCGCGCGGTCCACGCCTGCCTCGTCCATGTCATGCAGGGCGGCCTCCACGGTGTAGGGAGCGCGCCAGTGGTGCGGGGGTGCGCTCTCGCTCGTCCACAGGTGGATCTGTGCGTCGGTGATCTGCATCGGTGCGGTCCTTTGTGTCAGTTAGCGATCTCGGGGCTCGGCAGGCCGCACAGACGCGCCCTGGTCCAGTCGGCGACGAGTGCGTCACGGTCGTGCTTGTGGTTGTAGACGCAGTGGTTGCCGTCGGAGAAGATGACCATCCGTTTGTCGTCCGTGGGCGCGCCCTGGAGAAGGATCTGGGCGAGGTCCATTGAGATCATGGGGTCGTCGCCGCCCTGTACGACCAGTAGCGGATATCCGGCGTTGGGTCCGTCGGCGAGGGGTGTGACGGTCTTCCAGACGTCCACCGCCCGGTTCGCGTCCTCGGTTCCGCACGCGGCAACCATCTTCGAGAAGAAGGTTCCCATGGTCGGCGGAACGAGCCACGGCGCGTGGATGCCGCCGTTGTCGACGCACGCCCGGATGCGTGTGTCCTGTCCCGCGACGGCCATGGCGAAGCTGCCTCCCATGCTGTTGCCGATGAAGCCGATCGGGCGGCCGGGCGCGCGCTCGTCGAGGAAGTCGACGGCTCGTGCGTACGCGTCACGCCACTGCGCGGTGAGGTAGTGCTTGTGCGTCAGCCTCGTCTCACCCTGCCCCGGGCCGTCGAGCAGCAGTGCGTCGATACCGCGTTCCGCGAGCGACTCGCCCAGGCTGTCGAAATCCATGGCCCAGCCTTCGACGCCGCCGATGACGACGGCTGAGCCGACCGCGGTGTCGGGCGCGGTGACGAGCCACCCCACCAAGGGATCACGGCCGGCTTCGATCACGACGCGTTCGCGGTCGGCGCTGAGTTCGGCGGCCTTGGCGTAGAGCTCGCCGGCCCGCGTGAAGATCGCCTGGCGCTCGGCGGTGTCGGACAGCATCATCATCTGACTCATGCGCAGCAGGGCGGACGCACGGCGCAGGTACGCGATCCGCGTGGGCCTGCCGGCGCCCTCCGGAGCACCTTCGACGCGGCGCAGGCACACGTCCGCGAGGTCCGTGGCGGCCGAGCGCCAGTCCTGACCCTCGATCACTCGGGCACGCAGCTCCACGGCATCCGAGTAGTCGACCCCGTAGCCGGTCGTGCGCTCCAACGAGAACTGGCGCAGTGCGGCCTGCGATTCGACCGAGAGCCTGGACATGATGTCGTTCGTCTCCGAGCGGCTGCCGACGAAGTCGCGGGTCACGACCAGGGCCTGGTCCTCGACGACCCCCTGCTGTGCTGACATCTGATACTCCTCGTGTGTGCTGGCTGTTGGTGGCGCGACGGCGCGCGCCCGGCGGCTGTTCGGAGAGCTACGCGGTATGTATCGGGCGCCGGTATGGGGCGGCGGCCCAGCCGATGTGAGCGGCCTGGGCGACATGGCCTTCCGGTCTGACGGGAGCCGAGAAACGCTCGGGGGCTCTTGGCACGGGTGTGTCAGACCGGATAACGACTGGCTGCCGCAGGTCCTGGCAACTGTCGAAGAGCGCGGACAGTGCACCGGCCAGTACCCGCGTCGGCCCGGCCCTGGTCGTGCACATCGGGAGGCCGGTGCTCATGCCAGGGCGCACCTCTGTGGGGGAGCACCGGGTCCCGGGTGAACAGGTCGCGGTTACGTCGATTTCGCCGATGTCATTCTCCGAGGAGGCCCACCGCATTCCGCACCCAAGGCGGTATGGCGGCCCCCGGAACCGGAGTCAGGACAGGTCACGGAGGCGCTTGTGGTCGTACTCGGCGTCGCTCCGGCCGAGCAGGCAGCCGTCATGAGCACATCCTCTTGGTCTTGATGCCGTGACTTCGGGAAGGGGCGATGTGGGTCCACCGGTACCCGGGGCCGCGTCTGGAGCAGCATTTCGACTACAACGTATCCGTAATGTTGGGTCGGTGCAACGGGTGCCGACTGGTCGCCCAACGGCTCAACGTTTGACCGGAGATGTCGTCCACGGCGGTCCCTGACTCATCGCGCCGTGGAGTTGACAGGAGGCAGGCAGGTCACCGTTTGCCGCTCGGGCGACGTGCTGTGCCCTCCGACTGTCCGCGGGTCGGTCTCGCCCCCGGATGGGTCGCCCATCGGGCGGCCAACGCGGTGAGCCCGAAGACCGCCGCCCAGCTGTACTTGGCGCCCTCCAGGGTGATGAACGCGAGCGGAATGGAGAGCAGGAAGGCGACTGTCGGGAAGGTGAGGAACAACTGGAACCGCCGCATGATCTCTGGTGCCGTATCCGGTCGCAGCAGTCCACGGGCCCGGCAGTGGCGCACCGTGTTGATCAGAGTCAGCCCGGTGCCCCCGATGACGGTGGCGTAGAGAACGGCGCTGATCTGGTAGTCGCTGTCCTCCACGAAGACCCTTGTCGCGAAGGGGACGAGGGTGATCCCCAGCAGCCAGACGAAGTTCAACCACAGCAGCCGGGGGCTGAACCCGTCGATACGGGCGAACAGCCACTTGTGTGCCACCCAGAGCGTGGTGACAACCGCGAAGCTCAGCAGGAACATCGCATAGTCCGGGAGGTACTCCCGGAATGCTCGCCACACTTCGCTGTCGCTCTCCCCGTGTGGAACAGGCAGCTCGAGCGCCAGCAGGGTCAGTGCGATGGCGACGACCGCGTCGCTGAAGAAGACCAGTCGTTCGGTGTCGGCCTTGGTGTGCTTGCCGTCGGTCTCGCTCGTCTCGGTCATGCCGGTCTCCTTGGTGTGCCATTCGCTCCGGAGGAGCGGAGGGTCGTGGTTGTGCTTTTCCGAGTCGGCAGGCCGTGATGTCCTGTTGAGGCCGAATAGGTATTAAAGGGGAGCGTGGGTACTGCGGCATCACGTGTACCTGACGGCGGCAGAGCTAATATTGGCTACATCGTAGCCAATATTAGTCGGCTGCGTAACCGTTTGTGCGAGGTGGGGCAGGTGTGGTGGGGTCAGGCCGGGTGACGGCTGTCTGGACCGCCTGTCTTGGCTGCCCCGGGAGGCGGGCGGTTGGTGCACTCGGCCCATGTCGCACGACATATCGAGGGTCGGACTCCTGTTCGCGTGGACCGGTGCTGGTGACATCGGCCTGGTCCGCCACGAAAGGGACGGTCAGGGTCGACGCCGCGCGCATCGGGGCGGGCGGGCATGTGATGTGACCTCGCGGCCTGGGTGATGTGCCGGCGGGGCGGGGCGCGTTCGAGGCCGTGTTCGGCAGGAGTCGCCTGGCGGATGCCCGGGATGCTGTGAGCGGAACCGGGCGTGCGCGGGCCGTTTGGGGTCGAACCGGCGACTTCCCGCCTGGTTGCCCCCACGGTTGGGGTCGGTCGAGGGCCTTTGTGGCGATCAGGGCCGCGCGGGTCCAGGTGGGCCACCGCGTGCGGAGGTTGCGGTTCCCTCGTCCTTGCCTGGACGGTGGCAGCCCAGCGGGACGGTGAGCTCCTCAAGGCCGGCTTGCGGCTGGTCGCCCGAAAGTGGTGGCCGTACCGCGAATCCTCCCGGCTGCTGAGGCTCCGGCCGGTGACCCCCAGGCGCTGGCCCGCTCGGTGACGTCCGGCTCTCGCGCCCCGCGCTTCCAGCGCTGCCGCGCACCTCTGACTCCTGCGTCACTGTAGTGCCAGTTGACGCGCGACACCTCGCATGGCGCAGGCATTGACGCGCGTCAATGAGCAATGTTTAGCTATTGACGCGCGTTAACTCCGCAACAACAAGACGTAACCAGGAGTCCTCCATGGCGATCTCCGCCTTCAACGACGAGTGGGCCTTTCGCACGAAGGTGAGCGCCTTCGCGGAACTCGGCGGCGCCAGCGGTGACTGGACGGCTGTGACGCTCCCGCACGACGCACTGATCGGTATGCCCAGGCGGGCGGACGCGCCCGCCGGCGCCGCGGCCGGTTACTTTCCCAGCGGTGTGTTCGAGTACCGGAGGGACCTGTTCGTCGAGGAGACAGATCGCGGCCGGTGCTTCTTCCTTGAGTTCGACGGGGTCTACCGGGGCGCGATGATCTATGTCAACGGGGCCCTGGCGGGCGGGCACGCCTTCGGGTACTCCCGCTTCACGGTGCGGATCGACCCTTACCTCCGCTTCGGGGAGGTCAATGAGATCCGGGTCGACTGCCGTGCGCACCAGGACAGCCGTTGGTACACGGGTGCCGGCATCTACCGCGACGTACGCCTGATCGTGAAGGAGCCGGTCCACATCGCCGTCGACGGCGTGCGGATCACCACCCCCGACATCGAGCAGGGCCAGGCGGTCGTGGAAATCGCGACCGAGGTGCTGAACACCGGAGCTGTGACCACGACCGTCCTCCTGGCTTCCGCCGTGGAGGGAGAAGGCTCGGGGGAGGTGGCGCGTGAACGGAGCCCGCTCACCCTGCTGCCCGGGGAACGGGCGATCGTCCGGCACAGGCTGTACGTCACGGACCCGGCGCTGTGGAGCGTGGACAGCCCGTCTCTGTATACGGCCCGGCTTCAGCTCCGGGAAGGCGACCAGGTGCTGGACGACCACGCGAGCGCGTTCGGTATCCGGCGTCTGCAGTTCGATCCCTCCAACGGCCTGCGGATCAACGGCCGTACGGTCAAGCTCCGTGGCGCCTGCCTGCACCACGACAATGGTCCACTCGGCGCGGCGGCCATCGGGCGGGCCGAGGAACGCCGGGTCGAATTGCTGAAGGCGGCGGGCTTCAACGCGATCAGGAGCTCCCACAACCCCGCCAGTTCCGCGCTGCTCGAAGCGTGCGACCGGCTCGGCATGCTGGTCATGGACGAAGCCTTCGACGTCTGGACCGTCGGCAAGACCGACTTCGACTACGCCGGCGATTTCCCCGAGTGGTGGGAACGCGACGTGGCGGCCCTTGTCGCGAAGGACTTCAACCACCCGAGCGTGATCTTCTACTCGATCGGAAACGAGATCCCGGAGACCGGTACCCGGTTCGGCGGTGTGTGGAGCCGTCGGCTCGCCGAGAAGATCCGCTCCCTCGACGACACCCGTCTCATCACCAACGGCATCAACGGTTTCGTGTCGGTGCTCGACACGGTCGTCGCCGCGGCACGGCAGATGGAGTCGGCCAAGCCACCGAGCGGCGGGGTCAACGGGATGATGGCGCAGGTCGGCGAGATGATGAATCAGATCGCGTCTTCCGAGGAAGTGACCGGGCGGACTGAGGAGTCCTTCTCCGTTCTCGACGTGGCGGGTCTGAACTACGGTGACGGCCGCTACGAGCCCGACCGCGACCGGTTCCCCAACCGGGTGATCGTCGGAACGGAGACCTTCCCGTCCCGCATCGCGCACAACTGGTCGCTCGTCATGGCGAACCCTCACGTCATCGGTGACTTCACCTGGACGGGCTGGGACTACCTCGGCGAGGCCGGTCTCGGTTCCGTGGGGTACGGCGACTCGGACTCGCGGGCAGCGTCGGTCGCCCAGCCCTATCCGTGGCTGGCGGCCTGGTGCGGCGACTTCGACATCACCGGTCAGCGGCGTCCCGCGTCGTACTACCGGGAGACCGTGTTCGGCCTCCGGTCGATCCCGTACATCGCCGTACGACGTCCCCAGCACCATGGGAAGAGCGTCCTGGCCACCCCATGGTCCTGGAGCGACGCGATCGCCAGCTGGACATGGGAGAACTTTCAGAACAAGCCGATCCACGTCGAGGTCTACAGCGACGCCGATGAGATCGAACTGCTGCTGAACGGAACGAACGTGGGCCGGATACCGGCCGGACGCGATCACGACTTCCGCGCCGACTTCGAACTCGTCTACACGCCCGGGGAACTGGTCGCGATCGCCTACTCGAACGGCCGGGAACAGGGACGCACCACGCTGGTCACCGCGAAGGACGCTCTCGTGCTCGACGTACGGGCGGACCGCGCCCATCTTCGTGCCGACAGCGGCGACCTCGCCTTCGTGGACATCGCTCTCACCGACGGCGCGGGGAACATGCACCCGGGACGGGACAGGCCTGTGACCGTCACCGTGGAGGGCGCCGGAGCCCTACAGGCACTCGGCAGCGCGGATCCTGCGGCAGAGGAGGACTTTTCCGGGCCGCACAGACGGACCTTCGACGGCCGCGCGCTGGCGGTGATCCGCCCCGTCGGGAGCGGGGACATCACTGTCACCGTCCACGCCGAAGGGTGCGAACCGGCCCGGCTCACGCTGCACGCGGGCGCCCTCGAAGCCGTCAGCCCCGTGGCGCTTGTGCACTGACCCCGGCCGCCATTCACGTGGAACCGCGGCGAACACTCCCCGAGATGCCTGTCCCTCACATGTCCTTCGCGTGTCCCTCGAAGAGAAGGACCGTCCCGCCGTTCCTGTGTCCGCCGACGAACTGACCGATCCTGGAGGCAACCCGATGAGCCGCAACCCCGACCTTTGCTCCGACTTCCTGTGGGGTGCGTCCACCTCGCCGCACCAGATAGAGGGGAACAACCTCAACAGCGACTGGTGGCGCACGGAGCACCAGAACAAGGGCCATCTGGAGCCAAGTGGCGACGCGTGCGACAGCTATCACCGCTACGGCGAGGACATGCGGCTGTTGGCCGACGCGGGCCTGAACGCCTACCGGTTCGGCATCGAGTGGGCGCGCGTCGAGCCGGAGCCCGGTGAGTTCTCACGGGCCGAGCTCGCCCACTACCGCCGCATGATCGACACCGCACGCGCTCGCGGCCTCGAACCGGTCGTGACCCTGCACCACTTCACCAACCCTCGCTGGTTCACCGACGAGGGCGGATGGACGAGCCCGACCGCCGTCGACCGGTTCACCCGGTACGTCGAGCGCGTCTGCACGATCCTTCACGATGTCACCTGGGTCTGCACCATCAACGAGCCGAACATTCTGGCCATGATGAGCGGCATGGCCGCGGCGGTGGCCGAGGGCGCCGACATGAACCTCGGCGCGGACATCCGCATGCCCACGCCCGACCCGGCTGTCGGCGAGATCCTCGTGCGAGCGCACCAGGCGGCTGTGGCCGTCCTGCGCAGGCACACGTCGGCGAAGGTCGGCTGGACCGTGGCACAGCAGGCCCTCGTTCCCGCGGCCGGCAGCGAGAACGTGTACACCGAACTGCGGTGGGCCTGGGAGGATCTCTACCATCACGGGGCTCGCGGGGACGACTTCCTGGGGGTGCAGTCGTACACGAGCCAGTCGGTGAGCAGGGACGGCCTTGTTCCCACGCCCGAAAGTCCCGACAACACGCTGACCGGCTGGGCGTACCGGCCCGACGCCCTCGGCATCGCCCTGCGGCATGCCTGGGAGGCCACGGAAGGGGTCCCGCTGCTCGTCACCGAGAACGGCATCGCCACCGCCGACGACACGCGCCGGATCGCCTACACGACCGAGGCGCTGGGCCATCTGTTCGACGCGGTCGCCGAAGGCATCGACGTCCGCGGGTACCTGCACTGGTCCGCGCTGGACAACTTCGAATGGGGCCGGTGGACACCGACGTTCGGGCTCATCGCCGTCGACCGTGCGACCTTCGAACGCACGCCCAAGCCGAGCCTGGCCTGGCTCGGCGGCATCGCACGCAGGGGCGGCGCCCTGGAGACCGGGCCATGAGGGCTGGGGGCGCCACGGCCTGCGGCAGGTACTTCTGGGGCCAAGCCTCGGCCCGGAGCGGGGAGGACGGGCGTGGCTGGTCGGCTAGTCCCCTTCGCGGGTGTCCCGCGCGGCCACCGGAAGCCGACCGTGCTCACCCGCGCCGGGGCGGCATCTGACCGACCGTCCCCATGCCTCTGTGCACCGGTCGGCACGCGTCCTGCTCCTGGCAGCGCCGCCTGCGCGTGGATGGCCCCTTGCGGCTTCGTCGAGGCCTGAGTTTCAGCGAGCTGCCCGACCTTCGCGGGCATCAGCGACTTCCCCCCAAGCGCAACGGTGTCCCGCGCGAGATCAGCTGGTCCCGCCTTCGATCACCCGGAGACGCACCTCCGTGTGCGCGGCGCTGAATCCCTCTTTGTCCAGCCGGGAGAGGACCGATTGGACCGTCGCCTCTGTCACCAGGGTTGTGTCGTACTCGACCGTCGTCAGCGGGGGAGTGGTGAGTCGGGACAGAGGGGTGTGGTCCATGCCGATCAGTGCCAGTTCTTGCGGCACTCGCCATCCGCGGAGCGATGCGGCGTGCAGCAGGGCGGTCGCCACGTCGTCGTTGTAGCAGCCGATGGCGAAGCCCGGCCCGCCGAGCTGGTCGAGTGCGACCGCGGCGTCCTCGGCGTTGATCCCGAGAGCGACGATCTGCGGAGCGTCGACGCCACGCGCGCGGCACTCGTCCGCGAACTCACGTTCGCGAGGGCCGCCGAAGGTGTCGCTGCGCGCATCGTGCAGGTGGGCGTAGGCAAGGCGCCGATAGCCCCGGTCGATCAGATGGCGCGCCTGCAGCCTGCCGATCTCGGCGTTGACGTCCGGGTGCGACGCGCTCTGCGGGTCGATCGCCTCGACGCCTCGACGTTCCAAGAGCTGTCTGTCGTCGTCGGAGAACGGTGTGAGGGACAGAATCGCCCGTGGCTTCATTCCGATGACGAGGCGATCCAGTGATGCCGCGGTGTGCGTCGAGAGCCGTAGGACCAAGGTGAGCCCACGTCTGGACAGTTCGTCGGTCAGGCCGCCGTAGATGTCCTGCAGGTTTCCGCCGAAGGTCGTGTCGGGGATGAGCGCGATGACGATGTCGCTCGACCCTTTGGCCAGCGCGCGCCCTGCGGCGGAGGGCTCGTAACCGAGTTCGGCGACGGCTCGACGCACTCGTGCCTGGGTCTCGGGCGCGAAGTGCTCTCCGCGGCCGTTCAGGATCTGGCTGACGGTCGATCGCGAGACGCCGGCCCTGTCGGCGACGTCCTGACTGGTAGCGATCACCGCTGCCTCCGTTTCCTTGTAGTTCAGTCACTGTATCGCCATTAACGCGTGACACCTACAGTTTGCGCGGCTATTGACGCGCGTCAATGACCTCTGCTTAGGTTTTGACGCGCGTTAACGGACACTGGCTTGTCGCTGCGCGCCGGTACCTGAACTACAACGATGTGTCGGGAGCCATACATGGCGATCACCGCTTTCAGTGACGCACGGGCCCATCGCCCTGTCGCGGACGTCCGTTCGCGGCATCCGGCTGCGGAAAGGTGCTCCGACCTGCTCCGGCGGACCACGGTCACGGTGCGGGTGTACGTCGGCGGCGTCGGATTACGCGCCGACCGCCCTGACCACTTTGTCCGCGAGGTCTAGGCGTTCGCCGGATGGCACTCGCAGCGTGTGGTCCACGCCCGTTGGAGCGGGAACCGCACGCCCCGGACCTGTCGCTCTTCGGCTCGGCCGACAACCGCCGGGTCCTGGAGTGCCGCGACTTCGAGATCGGTGTCGGAGCACGCCGCAAGATCCACGTCTGACTGTGACCGTCGCCTTCGGGGCGCCGGCACTCGACCGGCCCCTCGTCTTGGATTCAACGTTCGGGCGACAGTCGGCGGACGTGACCGCCGACCCGCTGTCGAGCGAGGAGCTGGAGCCGGCCGCGGCCGTCCTTCGGGGCCGCTCCTCTGAAACACCCCGACCTGGTTGGGGCGCTCCGGCCCAACCGCGCTGTCTCCGTACGTGGAGACCGCCTGGACAACGGCCGCTCCATCGAACTGCTTGAGCGCGGCATTGCCCCGACCTCATGAGTCGGCCACGGCATGCACACCCAGCACAGGCGCGCCGATTCCGGAGGACCCCGCAAGTTCCCGCACCACCTGATTGAAGGGCCGCACATGTCAGAGAAACTCGCCGTCGCCGAGGGCGCCTCGGAACCGAATGCCAAAATCCGATTCGGCGTCCGGCACTCGCTCACCCTGCTCGCCCTTGTGTGGACCGCGCAGATCCTCCCGATCGTCAGCCTGCTGGCCGGCAACGCGCAGTCCGCGGTGGCGATCCACTTCCACACCACGCAGATCGCCTGGTTCGGCCTGATGGGCGTCCTGATCGGAACGTTCGTCATGCCCTTCGTGGTGACGGCCGCGGGAATGTACGGCAAGAGGCGCGTGATGATCGTCATCTCCGTGCTCGGGCTCATCGGCGACGTCGTCGCGGCCCTCGCGCCGAACTACGCGACGATGCTCGTCGGGCGGGGAATCGCGGGGCTCTACGTACCGATCGCGGCGCTCTCCTATTCGATCGCGCGGGACGTGTTCCCCCGCCACCTGGTGGGGCCTGCCAGCGGCCTCATGGGAGGCGGTCTCGGCCTGGTCGGCCTCGGCGGCCCCTTCCTGTCCGGGTGGGTCATCGACGACTTCGGATTCCGCGGCGCCCTGTGGTTCATGGCGATCGCCACGGTGTTCAGCCTGATCCTGCTGATCACCGTCGTACCCGAGAGCCCTGTCCGTGAGGAACGTGCCCGAATGGACTGGCTGGGCGGAGTGCTGCTCGGGGGTGGCCTCACCGCCATCGTCTACGCCATCGGGCAGGGTGCCACGTGGGGTTGGACCAGCGGCAAGCTCTGCACCTACATCGGTGCGGGCGTGCTCGCGGTGATCGCGTTCGTGGTGGTCGAGAGCCGTGTCGCCAACCCGCTGTTCCCGCTCGCGATGCTCAAGCGGCGCAGAGTCTGGACGGTCCTGCTCGCCACGGCCGTGGTCGCGGCCGGGGTCTACTCGGTGGGCACGGTCATGCAGTTGCTCGCCCTCATGCCGAACATCCCCGGTATGTCAGCGGGCCTGGGCTGGTCGGCGACGAAGAACGCGCTGGTGACCAGCCCCATGAGCGTCCTGATCATCGTGGTGGCGGTTGTGACCGGGATACTGGCCCGCAGGGTCGACGCCCGCATCCTGCTGGGCACCGCCGCGCTCTTCGCGGCCGGTGGGTTTGCTCTCGGCTCGCATCTGCACCACTCGGCGTCCGAGATCATCATGATGGGTCTCGTGGCCGGAGTAGGCACCGGCATGACCGCTTCCATCGTGCCCATCATGATCATTGCGGCGGTTCCGCCCGAGGAGCAGGCGCTGGCAAACGGGGCCCAGAGTCTGGTGCAGGGCGTCGTCCAGGCGATCGTCATCCAGCTCACCTTCGTGGTCATGGCCAAGGGCGGCACGGTGCTTCAGGGCACCCAGTTCTACAGCGACTCCGGCTTCTCCAACGGGTTCTGGCTGCAGGCAGGTTGTGTCGCGCTGGGCGGTCTCCTCATTCTGCTGATACCGAGGGTCAAGCGGCTCGACGAAGCCGAAGTAGGCCAGGCGGCGACCTCCTGACCGCGCTTGCCGGGCCCGGTCCTTGGGGGCCGGCCCGGTCCTCGGAGGTCACACGCCGTTTCATGCCGGCCCCATCGGCGACCTCGGAACCCTGCGAGCGGCATTCGTTCGCCGGCTCGCACGGGCGTACGGCGCGACGTGGCCGTCGCGACAGCCCGCCCACCACTCCTCACCGTGGCCCTCGCCCGGTCTAGTGCAGAAGGAAATCCCATGGCGCAAGTCGGCCTGCAGGCCCTGTCGCTCGAACAGAAGGCGTCGTTGCTGACCGGCGGCGGCTTCTGGTCCACGGCGGCCATCCCCGAGGCGGGCGTTGCCACGATCGTGCTCGCCGACGGTCCGCACGGTGTCCGACGTCAGAAGCACGGCACCGATCATCTGGGGCTGCACCACAGCGAACCGGCGACGTGCTTTCCGCCCGCAGTCGCGGTGGGCTCCAGCTGGAGCGAGGAGGTGGCGTCGAAGGTCGGCGCCGCCCTCGCGGAGGAAGCACGGGCGCTGGGGGTGGACGTCCTGCTCGGACCCGGAGTGAACATCAAGCGATCGCCTCTCGGTGGACGCAACTTCGAGTACTACTCGGAGGACCCGCTGCTGTCCGGAGTACTGGCCACCGCCTACGTGAAGGCCCTCCAGGCGGGCGGCGTCGGGGCCTCACTCAAGCACTTCGCGGCCAATGACCAGGAGACCGAGCGCATGGTCATCAGTGCCGACGTCGACGAACGCACGCTGCGCGAGATCCATCTGTCGGCCTTCGAACGCGTCGTCACCGAGGCCGAGCCGGCCACGGTCATGTGCTCCTACAACAAGATCAACGGCGTTCACGCGTCGGAGAACCACTGGCTGCTCACACAGGTTCTACGCACCGAGTGGGGGTACACCGGCGCGGTGATCTCCGACTGGGGAGCCGTGCGCACACGTCCCGCGGCGCTGAATGCCGGTCTGGACCTGTCCATGCCCGGACCCGGTCACCACTCGACCCAGGCCCTCGTCAAGGCCGTGCGGGACGGTCGTGTCGAGGAATCCGCGGTGGACCGGGCGGCGGAGCGAGTACTTGCCCTCATCGATGGCTCCGGGCGCCGGCCGGCCGCTCCGGATCTGGACGCGCACCACGAGCTGGCCCGCGAGCTCGCGACCGAATGCGCGGTTCTCCTGAAGAACGCGCACGGCACACTCCCACTCGACCGAACGTCGTCCGTCCTCGTGGTCGGGGAGTTCGCGACCACACCGCGATACCAGGGCGGCGGCAGCTCACACGTCAACGCGACGCGTGTCGACGTCCCGCTGGAGTGCATCGAGAACCATGCCGCGGCGCGGGGAACCACTCTCATGTACGCGCGAGGCTTCGACACCCGGGAGGAGGACGGAGACGCGCTGCGCGCGGCGGCGGTGCGCGCAGCGACGGAGGCCGAGGTGGTCGTCGTCTTCGCGGGCAACCCGGAGGCCGAGGAGACCGAGGGTCTCGATCGCGATCGTCTCGAACTGCCGCCTGCGCAGGTACAGCTCATCAAGGAACTCGCTGCGGTGGCCCCGCGGACCGTCGTCGTGCTCGCGAACGGAGGGATCGTCTCGCTCGAGGAGTGGCACGACGACGTAGACGCGATTCTGGAAGGTTTCCTCCTCGGCCAGGGCGGAGGCGCGGCGATCGCCGATCTCCTCTTCGGTGCGGCCAATCCCTCCGGTCGGCTCGCGGAAACCATCCCCCACCGGCTGAAGGACACCCCCACCTATCTTTCGTTCCCCGGGGAGCAGGAGCACGTTCGTTACAACGAGGGCGTCATGATCGGGTACCGGTACTACGAGACGGTCGGCGCCCCGGTCCGCTACCCGTTCGGACACGGTCTGAGCTACACGGATTTCGACGTGTCCGATCTGCGGGTGCAGGTCGACGGACCGGCCGAGGCATTGGCGACCGTCACGGTCACCAACGTGGGAACCCGTGCCGGCAAGTACGTCGTGCAGGTGTACGTCTCCACACACACCGGTCCTGTCAGGCGCCCGGAACGCACGCTCGCGGCCTTCACCAAGGTGCACCTCGAACCCGCTGAGACCCGGACAGTCCAACTCTCCCTGGATCGCCGAGCGTTCGCATACTGGGATCTGCCCCTTGCCCGGTGGGTGGTTCCGGACGGGGCCTACGTCGTCCAGGTCGGGGAGAACGCCTCCGCGCTCCTCCACGAGCAGCTCGTCCACCTTGCGGGCGACGGCGTCCGGCCTCCGCTCTCGCTGCAGTCGGATGTCGCCGACTGGCTCGCTCATCCGGTTGCGGGGGCCCCGCTCAGGGCCCGCCTCGCCCCGCTCATCGCGCAGGGCGGACCGGAACCCGAGCCCTTCGAGGACAGCGACATGATGCGCATGGTGGGTTCGATGCCAATGAGTCAGATCCTCAACCTGACAGGCGGCGCGATCGACAGTGACTGGCTCGTGTCGCTTCTGGACAACTCCGACACGCGAGCCTGAGCGCCTCGTCAACGAGCGGTCTCCACCCTGCGCGCCCGGACCGGCAAGCCCCTTGCCGCCTCCGACAGCCCCGCCCTTTCGGCCGGCCAGGGAGCACGGCCGCACTCTCCCGCGAACAAGGAAGAAAGCACGCACCCATGACCTCTGACTCCCCCCGCCCCACGACAGCCGTCACCTGCAACCCTCTGAACATCCCGTACCGCTACCAGGACGTGCGCCCCATGGGCGCGGAGCGGACCGTGCACCGCGAGGCGGCCGACCCCACCATCGTCCGGTACCGCGGCCGGTTCTATCTCTTCGCGTCGATGTCGGCGGGATTCTGGCACTCGACGGACCTGCTCACATGGGAGTACCAGGCGACCAGGAAGCTGCCGGCCCTCGACTACGCTCCCCACGCGCGGGAGATCAACGGCGCCCTCTACGTCACGGCGTCCAGGCTGACCGACAGCCCGATCTTTCGCAGCGAGGATCCCCTCGCGGACGACTTCACCGTGTTGAACCCAGGATTCCCCTTCTGGGACCCGCACTTCTTCCAGGACGACGACGGCGCCGTCTACTTCTACTGGGGCTGCTCGAACAAGGAGCCCATCACCGGCGTCCGCCTCGACGCGGTGACCCTGGACAAGGAGGGCGATCCGGTCGCCCTCTTCGGCGGCGCTCCCGACCTTCATGGCTGGGAGCGGATCGGAGAGAACCACGTCAAGGCCGAGCCCCTGACGGAGAGGGCGAAAATCATCGCTCAGTACCTCGGCGACGCACCGTTCGTCGAGGGCGCCTGGATGACAAGGCACAACGACACGTACTACCTGCAGTACGCCGCACCAGGCACGGAATGGAACACGTACGCCAACGGGTATTACACCGGATCCTCGCCGCTCGGGCCGTTCGAGTACTCGCCGAACAGCCCGTTCTCGTCGAAGCCGGGCGGCTTCGTCACCGGAGCCGGCCACGGCAGCACCTTCCAGGACGAACACGGCAACTGGTGGCACGCCTCCACCATGCGTGTCTCGGTACATCACGAATTCGAACGGCGCATCGGGCTGTTCCCGGCCGGCTTCGATTCCGACGGTGTCCTCTTCTGCAACCAGAACTTCGGGGACTATCCGGCGCTCGTACCCGACCGCCGCGTCGATCCGTGGACGGAAACCTTCGCAGGCTGGATGCTGCAGTCGTTCCGGACGGTGACGGCCGCCTCCTCGTCCGCCGAGGGACACGAACCCGAACTCGCCGTCAACGAAGACATCCGCACCTGGTGGACCGCCGGAACCTCGCGGCCCGGAGAGTGGCTCCAGACCGATCTCGGCGAGGAACGCACCATCACGGCGATTCAACTCAACCTCGCCGACGAGGACATGGCGAGTCACGCGCCGGACGGGACCGACGGCGAGGACCTCACCGGAGCGTGGAGAGCCATCTACCCTGACCTGTATCCGACCGAGGTCCTCATCGAGGTCTCGTCGGACGGCCAGGAGTGGCACACCGTCTCGGACAATCGAGGCTCGGGCGAAGACGCTCCGCACGCGTTCGTGGTGCTTGAGCCCGCCCGGAGAGCCCGACTTATCAGAGTGACGGCCGGCCGGATGCCCTTCGACGGCCCCTTCTCGATCAGCGGACTCCGTGTCTTCGGCACCGGCGACGGAGCAGCACCACCAACCGCCACTGCCCGAGCGATGCGCGTCGACGACCTCACCGCAAGGATCGAGTGGGATCCCAGCGAGACAGCCCAAGGGCACAACGTCCGCTATGGCATCGCGCCCGACAAGCTCTACCACAGCTGGCTGCTCTACGAGCAGAACGATCTCGACCTCCGCAGTCTGAACGCGGGACACGACTACTGGGTCGCCGTCGACTCCTTCAACGAGAACGGCATCACCCCGGGCCCGGTCGTCAAGATCACCTGAGGCCCGCCCCGCCACGCGACCAACCCGTCACCAAGCACGGAGGAGATCACTCATGCAGGGCCTGCACAACAAGGTCATCGTCTTCGCAGGCGCCGGCGGAATCGCCACCGCCACCGCGCAGTTCCTCGGCGCCGGGGGCGCCCGGATCGTGGTTGGCGACGTCGTCGAGGCGTCGGCCGAGACCACCGTCCAGGCTGCCCGGGACGCCGGCGGCGAGGGCATCGCCACCGTCGTCGACATCGCGGACGAGGACCAGGTCAAGCAACAGATCGACCTGGCGATCAACACATACGGCCGCATCGACGGCCTGTTCAACGTCGCCGCCAACATTCACCCCGACGAGGTCGCCAAGGACACCGACGTGACGGGCATCGATCTGGCTGCGTGGCAGCGCACGATCGACGTCAACCTCACCGGGTACCTGCTGACGCTCAAGCACGCGTTGCCCCACCTGATCGCCGGCGGTGGCGGATCCGTGGTCAACGCTCTGTCCGGCGCGGTCTACGCCGGGATGCCCGACAAGGTCGCCTACTCGGCGACCAAGGCCGGCATCGGTGCACTCACCCGCCATGTCGCCCGCCGCTACGGAAAGGACAGCGTTCGTTGCAACGGGGTCGCCCCCGGCCTGGTCATGACCCAGCAGACCGAACGCAACCTGCCCGAAGAGTTCCGCGACATGATCCTCGCGAGCACTCCGGCGCCGCGCCACGGCCGGCCCGAGGACATCGGTGCCACGGTGGCCTTTCTCCTGTCCGACCTCGCCGCATGGACAACCGGACAGATCCTCTGCGTCGACGGCGGAACCACGATGCGCACCTGACCGCTGCTGGGCACCGAAATACAGCCGATTGCCATCAACCTCTCGATGCAAGAAGGAAGAAACATGGGAAAGCTGGACGGGAAGATCGTGTTGCTCACCGGAGCCTCCTCGGGCCTGGGCAAGCAGCAGGCGATCCGGATGGCCGAAGAGGGCGCCAGCCTCGCGATATGCGCGAGGACCGAGAGCAAGCTCTCCGCGACCCGGAAGCTCTGCGAGGACCGGGGAGCCGAGGTCTTGGCGATGCCGACCGACATCATGGACCACGATGCGCTGTCCACGTTCGTGGCCGCGACCGTCGAGAAGTTCGGCACCATCGACGTACTCGTCAACAACGCGCACACCATCACCGTCCCGGCCCCGTTCCTCGAGAAGACCATCGACGATCTCGATGTCGAGATGCGCAGCTCCGTGTACGCCTACTGGCACCTCATGAAGCTCTGTTTTCCCTACCTGCGCGACAAGCCCGGAGCTGGTTCGTCCATCATCAACTTCGCCTCGGAAGCGGGTGTGATGGGCGACGCGTTGTACGCACCGTACGCGGCGTCGAAGGAGGCGGTTCGAGGGCTGTCGCGCGTCGTGGCGAGGGAATGGGGACAGTACAGGATTCGCGTCAACACGCTGTGTCCCAATGGCATGACGGACAACATCTCCGGTGGGCTCGACTGGATGGAACCCCAGACGCGCGAACACATCGAGAAGAGTTTCGTGAACAACCCGTTCGGTCGCGTCGGCAACCCCTACGAGGACGTCGCACCGGTGACCGTCTTTCTGGCGTCGGACGACAGTCGGTGGATCACAGGGCAGAACCTTCATGCGGACGGCGGGGGCCTGATCAACGCCTAAGAATCATGATCAGCGGGTCGGGGGTGAAGGCGTCGCGGCGCGCTTGACCGGATCCAACGCCGACAGCGGCGCGGGACGCCCACCGTCCGCCCGACCGATCGCTCCGGGATCCTGCCCCGACCCGGTCCTCGTCCGAGGCCACCCTCCTCGGCGAGCCCAAAATCAACGAAGGACACAGAATGAGCATCCCCAGCCGCACTCTCGGCGGGCGCCTCACAGTCGGAGCCGTGGGCTTCGGCGCCATGGGCTACGCGGCGGCCTACGGCCAGGCGGCCACCGGCACAGACTCCCCCGAAGACCTGATCAGCCGGGCGCTGGATCTCGGTGTCACCCTGCTCGACACCGCTGACATCTACGGTGACAGCGAGCAGATCCTCGGCCGTGCGCTGACCGGGCGCCGCGAGTCCGTCGTACTCGCCACCAAGTTCGGCATCGTGACTCCGCCGATGGGCGGGAATCCCCCCGTCATGAACGGCACTCCCGCCTACATGCGCGAACGCATCGAACGCTCCCTCACACTGCTGAAGACCGATTACGTCGACCTGTACTACCTGCACCGTGTCGACCCCGGCCTGCCGATCGAGGAGACCGTCGGTGCGATGGCCGAACTCGTCACCGAGGGCAAGGTCCGGCACCTCGGGTTGTCCGAGGCCGCCCCCGACACGATCCGCCGGGCGCATGCGGTACACCCCATCACGGCGGTGGAGACCGAATGGTCCCTGTGGGCGCGTGACATCGAAGCCGAGATCTTTCCCCTGGCTCAGGAACTGGGCATCAGCGTCGTGCCCTACAGCCCGCTCGGCCGTGGCGCGCTGACCGGCGCCATCACCTCGCGAAACGACCTTGCGGAGAACGACTGGCGACGCACGATGCCCCAGTACGCCGAAGGAACGCTTGACAAGAACCTCACCACCCTCGACGTCGTGCGGGACATCGCAACGGCCCACAAGGCCACCCCCGGGCAGGTGTCATTGGCCTGGCTGCTCGCCAAGGCGCCCGATGTCGTCCCGATACCCGGCACTCGGCGCATCGCCTACCTCGAACAGAACACCCGGGCGGCCGACGTCGCACTCACCGCTGACGACATGGCGCGGCTCGACGCCGTCACCGTGCTCGGCGAGCGGGAGCACATGGCGGACAACTGGACATCCGGCGTCAGCCCCAGGCCGAACAGTCACGGTCACTCCGCCTGACGCGGGTGGGGGCCTCCTCGACGTGTTGAAGCCGACTGAGGCCGACGCTGGTCAGTGCCGACCGTCAGGGGACGGGAGCGAGCTTGCCCCCTGGGTGCCGGGTGGCAGACCGGGGCGACAGCGGCCTACCATCGGCCGTCGGTGGGCCGCGACCACCGCGCCGGCGCAGGCGGTTGAGGTCGGCGAACGAGGAGCGTCCGGATGCCACGCAACAACCTGAGCCGGGAGCAGATCGTCCGGGCAGCCGTCGGGCTGCTGGACACCGTAGGAGTCGACGGGCTGAGCATGCGGCAGCTCGGCAACCGCCTCGGTTCCACCGCGGCGGCTGTCTACTGGCACGTCAAGGACAAGGAGGAAATCCTCGTACTGGCTGCCGACGCGGTATGGGGAGAGATACGGCTGCCCGACCCGCACGAGAGCGGATGGCGGGCGGCGGTCACGGCCATGGCCAACGAACTGCACGCGATGACCTTGCGGCATCCGTGGCTCGTACCGGCCATGAGTTGCCATCCCCTGTACATCCCCGGCCGAGCCCACCACGACGACCACCTGCTCGCCGTCTGCCGAGCCGCCGGGTTCACCGGGCGGGAAGCGGAGCAGGCGATGAAGACCGTGCTGACCTTCGTGCTCGGCACCGCCCTCGACGCGAACGAGGGCGGACCCACCGAATCGACCGGCGGCGATCTGGCCTTCGGCCTTCAGGTGATCCTCGACGGTCTCCAAAGCCGGCTCGCCGTTCGGCCATGAGCGAGGAGCCTGTCTGTTCCGGTGTCCGGCGTCCGTGCCGGCGGGAGAGAAGAGGCCGTACTCAACGGCCGTCCCGGGTCAGGGAATCCCGCGGGTTCGTGACCAGCCATGGCGCGTGGTCGGATTTCCGGTCGTGGCAGGTCTCGGGTGACGACGGCAGCGTTACCACCGGTCTATGCCGAGGGCGCCGTTCATCGGCCGCGCCACCGTACCCGAGCGCAGGGTCGGCGCACACCGTGCCGCGGTCCGGGCGGTGGGATCAGGTGCTGCTGCGCGCGCTCCGGCGTTCCGCGCCCAGACGGATGAAATGGGCGAGGAGCTCAGGGCTGTCGACGGTCGCGGGGCTGACGACCTGCTCGGCGGGGGCGCCTTGGAGAAGGCGTTTGACGGGGACTTCGAGTTTCTTGCCGGTGCGCGTATGGGGGATGCCCGGGACGGCGAGGATCTCGTCGGGCACGTGACGGGGTGAGGCGCCGGTGCGGATGGCGTGGCGGATCCTGTCCCGCAGGGCGTCGTCCAGGATCACTCCGGCTGCCGGGACCACGAACAGGGGCATCCAGTAGCCGCCCTCCGGTTCCTCCGCGCCGATGACCAGAGCCTCGGTGATCTCCGGGAGGTGTTCGACGACGTCGTGGATGTCGGCGCTGCCCAGGCGGACGCCGTTGCGGTTGAGGGTGGAGTCGGAGCGTCCGTGGACGATCACCGAGCCATGGGAGGTGAGGGTGATCCAGTCGCCGTGCCGCCACACCCCCGAGTAGGTGGTGAAGTAGGCGTCCCGGTAGCGGCTGCCGTCGGGGTCGTTCCAGAAGTACAGCGGCATGGACGGCATGGGACGGGTGACGACCAGCTCGCCGACCTGGTCGACCACCGGGTGGCCCTCGGCGTCGTACGCGGCCAGGGCGACCCCCAGGTTCGGGGCGGACAGCTCGCCCGCCCAGACGGAAGTCGTGGGGGCGCTGCCGGCGAAGCCGGAGGCGATGTCCGTGCCGCCGGTGCTGGAGGCGAGTTGGACGCGTTCGCCCACGTGGGCGCGGACCCAGGGGTAGGCGGAGGCGGGCAGGGTGGAACCGGTGCAGCCGACGGCGCGGACGGACGAGAGATCGTGGACGGACGGGTCGATATCGAACTTGGCCATGGCCAACAGATATTGGGGGCTTGTGCCGAAGAGTGTGACGCGGTGCCGGGCGGCCAGTTCCCACAGCACGTCCGGCCGGGTGAGCGGCGCCGGGCTGCCGTCGTATGTGCAGGTGGCCGCTCCGGTCAGGAGTGTGGAGACCGCCAGGTTCCACATCATCCAGTGGGTGGTGGTGTACCAGAGGAAGCGGTCGCCGGGGCCGAGGTCGGACTGAAGACCCAGGGTCTTGAGGTGTTCCAGCAGGATGCCACCATGACCGTGGGCGATGCCCTTGGGCGGGCCGGTGGTGCCGGAGGAGAACAGGATCCACAGCGGGTGGTCGAACGGCACCGGGGTGCAGACGAGTTGCTCGCTGCGGGTGGACGCGTCCTCCCACGTGAGGTTGATCGCCGGGTAGTTGTCGTGAGGCCAGGGCAGCCCCACATGGTCCACCAGGACGGTGGCCTTGAGGGTGGGCAGAGCGCGGGCAAGTTCGAGTACGGCTGCGCGGCGGTCGTGGGTGGCACTGTTGAAGAGGTAGCCGTCGGCCGCGATGAGGACCGTGGGCTCCAACTGAGCGAAGCGATCGGCGGCGGCCTTGGGGGCGTAGTCCTGGCCGCACACCGACCAGACGGCACCGAGGCTCGCGGCGGCGAGGAACGCGACGATGGCGTGCGGGGTGTTGGGGAGATAGCCGACGACCCGGTCGCCCTGGCCGACGCCCAGGTCGCGCAGAGTGGCGGCGACCGAGGCGACCTGGGCGCGCAACTGCTCCCCGGACACCTCGTAGCCTGCGCCGGACTCGTCCAGCGCGATGATCGCGGGCCGGTCGTTGCGGAGGTGACGCAGGGCGTGGTGGGCGTAGTTGAGGGTGGCGCCGGGGAACCAGCGGGCGCCCGGCATCCTCTCCTCCTCCAGAACTTGCTCGTACGGGGTGGCCGTGTCGACGTCGAAGTACTCCCACACCGAACTCCAGAACCCCTCCAGGTCGGTGACGGACCAGCGGTGCAGGGCGGCGTAGTCGGTGTGGTCGTAAGCGACTTGGACACCCCGGTGCTGGGTGACCCAGCGACCGAACTCCGCGATCCGGCTGGTGGTGGTGGCTTCCGGGTCGAAGGCCCAGAAGGGCTTCCCGGGCGGGGTGAGCTGTGCACTGGTCATCGCGATGCGCTCCTCAACAGGGGGCGGTGGCAAGTGGGTCGGTGGGGGACGGGAACCGGGTGGTGCACAGCAGCGGCGCCCAGGCGACGGTGTCCGTGAAGTCGGCTGAGCCCTGCGGGACGACGTCCAGCACGACGCGGTCCGGGCGCAGCAGTACGGCGTCCGCCCGGCCGTCGCGCAACCATGCGGCAAGGGCCCCGTCGTCACCGAGGTCGTCGGTGGCGACGATCCGTGCGCCGATCGCCTCGGCGACGGCCCGCAGCCAAGGCGCGGCAGGGACGGCACTGAGGACGGCGAAGCTGTCGCCGAGCAGCTCGTCGAGTCGGACCCGACCGGCGTCGACGTTCACCCAGGGCTGCGGACAGGACGAGCCCGCCAGGTCCCGACCGCCCAGGTGGGCGCGCCGTCGTACGAGGGCGCTCCGGCTCAGGGCCGGACTCGGGTCGCGGCCCGCCGCCTTCCGCAGGGCGGGTAGTCGGCAGGCCGCGCTCACGACGCTCCGGCGCAGCGTGGCGGCAGCACCTTGGCCCCCGGTCATGGCCCAGCCCATCGCGACGGCGAGGCGGATCATGTGCCGGGCGTGCGGCTTGCGTTCACTCTCGTAGGTGTCCAAAAGACGTTCATCGGCGCCCTTTCGGAGGACGCGGCCGAGCTTCCACGTGAGGTTGTACGCGTCGCGCATGCCCGTGCACAGGCCCTGGCCGATGAACGGCGGGGTGAGGTGGGCGGCGTCGCCGAGCAAGAAGACGCGCCCCTGGCGCCAGCGGTCGGCGACACGGGCCCGGAAGGTGTATTCGGCCTGCCGGATCACTTCGACGTCGCTGTCGTCCGCCGCTTCCACCCACGGAGCGATCAGCTCCCGTACCCGTCGGGCATCGAGCTCTTCCCCGTCACGCAGGCGGAACTCCCAGCGGTAGCGGTCCGCACCTATCCGCATGAACGTCGCGGCCCGGGTGGGGTCGCAGACCTGCTCGACACCCTCCCAGGAGCGGACTGGCAGGCGCGTGCGGACATCGATGACGGTCCAGCGCTCCTCGAACCGCAGGTCCTCCCATACGGCCCCGATGACCTGGCGGGTGAGGCTGCCGGCCCCGTCGCAGCCGAGGACGGCCTCCGCCTCCAGGTACTCGGGACTCTCCCCGTCGTCGCGATGCAGGCTCACCCGGACGGGACCCTCGCCGTTCTGGTCGATGCCGACGACCTCGACTCCGCCCCGCAGTTCGCACTCGGGCCGCTGCGCCAGAGCCTTGCGCAGCAGCTTCTCCAGTTCCGGCTGGTCGAACATGCTGGTCTGCGGGAAGCCATGGTGTCCGTGAGCGGAGCGCCGGAACTCGCCGATCACCCGGTGCCGTGCGTCGAGCAGCCGTAGACCTCTGGCCGGGCGGGCGATGGCGGCGAACTCCTCGTGGACGCCGGCGGCTTGCAGGATCCGCCGGACCTCGTCGTCCATGGCGACGGCGCGCGGCAGCGGGTAGATGTCCTGGTGGCGTTCGAGGACGACGCTCCGTACGCCGCGGCGGGCGAGCAGGAGAGCGGCCGTGACCCCCACCGGTCCGGCACCGATGATCACCACGGGTACCCGGGGGACGGCGCTCACCGTGCGTCCGTGACGGGAGTGCGCTGTTCGCCGAGGTCGATCCTCCGGTCGGGGGTGGAGATGGTGGCGGTGATGACGTTGCCCTCTTGGAGGTAGTGCGGGTTGCGGGCCTGGCTGTTGAAGAACGCCTTCCACTTCAGGGCCGGCGGCAGCAGTGCGCCGATCTTCTCGATCGGTTTCGGTGGTGCCTTCAGGGCCGTGCCGCCCGGAGTGCCGGTGAGCAGCAGATCGCCGGGGTCGAGGTTCTGGAAGCGGGCCAGCAGCGTCAGCGCCTGCGCCGGACGGACGATCATGTCGGCCAGAGTCCGGTCCTGGCGCGGGCTGCCGTCGACCGACAGCCTCAGCCGCAGGTCGAGGAGATGAGGGAAGTCCTCCGGCTCCAGCAGCGCCAGGTACGGCCCGGTCGGCGTGAAGGAGGGGTACGACTTGCTCTCGTAGAACTGGCCCTTGGTCAGTTGTACGTCACGGGCGCTCACGTCGTTGGTGAGGACCAGCCCCGCGACGTACGAGGGCAGGTCGGTCTCGGTGACCACCGTGCCCACCGGCAGGGGCGCGCCCATGACCAGGCCGAGCTCGACCTCGTAGTCGAGGAACCTCACGTGCGATGGCTTGACGACGGTGTCCTGCGGGCCGCTCACGGAACTGGAGGCCTTGCGGAAGAAGGTGGGCGGGATCTCCCCCGTGAAGCCCGAATCGCGGGCGTGGCTGCGGTAGTTGACCATCTGTGCGACGACCCGGCACGGGGTGGTGACCGGGGACAGCACGGCCAGATCCGCGACCGGCGTGCCTGTCTCCCCGCTGGTGGCAGCCTCCCGTACGGCTTCGCGGTCCGCAAGCAACTCGGCGGTGGCGGCGGCCTTGGTCTCGATACGGACGGCGCGCTCGTCGTGCACCACCCACCAGCCCTCCGGGGTACGCAGGACGTTCGTGCTCATGGGTTCATCGCCTTCAACAGGCCCAGCAGCCGGGCGGGGTCGAGTTCGCTGTCGTCGCGCAGGGCGCGCAGCAGCTCGCGGATCTTGGCGGGCGAGGGATTCGTACCGAGGAACTCGCGGGTGACGGGCGGCCCCCACTGCGCCAGCCCGCTTGCCGACAGCGGAGCCCAGCCCGGCTCCACGTCGCAGGAGAACAGGTCGCCGTCCGCGAAGTGCTCCACCATGAAGCGGTCCGGATCACGCCAGTAGTCGAAGATCTGGCTGCCCTGGATGTGCCGGCCGATGCCCCAACTGCGCTGGTAGCCGCGCTCGGCCAGGTACTCTCCGCCCGCGGCGAGCGCGTCGAGGTCGGTGACCTGGTAGGCGGAGTGGACGTAGTGCGTTCCCGGTCCCAGGTGCATGGCCAGTGTGTGATGGTCCACGGCGACGCTTCCCTGGTCGCAGCGGAAGAACGCCATGACCGGGCCGCGCTCCCGCTGCCCGTCGAGGAAGTGGAAGTCGCTGATGATCATGCCGAGGGTTTCGAGATACCAGTTCATGCTTCGGGTGAACGCCCTGGTCTCCAGCACCAGATGTCCCAGCCGCTGGATCCGGGACGGCTCGCGCGGCGGTCGCTGGGTGGCGTTCCTGCGACGCTGATCCGTCCCGAAGTTGAGGAGGAGAGGCCGCTGCCCGGGCAGTTCCGGCAGTTCCTCGGCGCAGTGCACCACCCGCACCGGGAGGCCGGAGGGATCCAGCAGGTCGACCAGCTTGCCGCCGCCGGGGACGTCCGCGTCGCGCAAGGCGGTCCCCGTCGCCCGGGCGAGCCGGTCCAGATCGGCCCGTTCGGCCGCGCGGAACGTCTGACCGATGAAACGGGACGTACGTCCCCGGCGGATCACCACGCAGGGCGAGCCCGCGAAGGTGCCGCGCAGCCAGAGGGTGTCCGGCGTACGGGCGGCGACTGAGAAACCGAAGTCACGCGCGAAGACCTCGGCGCGGTCCAGATCGGGCTTCTCGAATTCCACCCAGGCCAGGTCAGCCACCTTGATCACCGGGTTGGGAGCCCGCCCGGGGTGCTCGTCGCGCAGGGCGCCCTGCTCACTGTGCAGGTCCTGGTGGGCGGTCGTGACGTCGGCCTGGGCGGTTTGGGTTTCGGACATGGCGTCCTCCAAGCAACATTGCCGTAATGAGGGAATCATCAACTCTGCTCATCTCGTCGTCAATAGTTGATTCCTGGTTAACTGACGAAAAACTCAGATACGCTGACTTGGTCACCAGGGTTGCTAGGCTCCGCTTCATGCCCACATCAGTGCCGACCGCCAATCGCTTCGAGCGACGTCGCGCGGCGACCCGCAAGGCCCTCGTCGACGCGGCCCGGCAGATCCTCGCGGAGACCGGTGAGACCGGCGTCAGCATCCAGGTCATCGCCGACCGGGCGGACGTGGGATTCGGCTCCTTCTACAACCACTTCGAGTCGAAGGCGCAGTTGTTCGACGCTGCGGTGTCGGACGCCCTGGAAGAGTTCGGTCAGGCCATCGACGAGCAACTGCGGGAGACCGACGACCCGGCCGAACTCGTCGCGGCCGGCTTCCGCCTCACCGCCCGGATGGCCGACTCGCATCCGGATCTGATGCGGATCCTGCGCCATCGTGGCCTCGCACACATCCATTCCGACAAGGGCAGTGCTCCGCGCGCTCGACGCGACCTGGAACGGGGCATCGCCACGGGCCGTTTCGCTCGTGTCGACCCGACCGTCGCCCTGTCCGCCCTGGGCGGGACGCTGTTGTCACTGGTCGAGCTGCGGTTCTCCCGACCCGATCTCGACGGCGAGGAAGCTGCCGCGAGCCTGGCCGAGATGGCCTTGCGCATGCTGGGACTGTCGGATGCCGAGGCTCGCGAGATCGCCCGCCGACCCCTGCCCTCCGGCGTCGGCGGCTGAAGGGGGCGGGCCCCGCGGCGACCTGTGCTCTCCTCGCGGGTGGCGAGGGTGGGGCTCTGTCCTGCTGGTCATCGGTCTGTGGATGGGTGATCTGTATGAGGCGGCCCCTTTCCGGTTCGGCCTGTCTGGCCTCGGTGAGCCGGGGGCGACCGCCTGCCTGCCGTCCATACGCGTGCCGCGGCGGCCTCCTGTCCCGCGCCGCGGTGCGTGCATGGCCGCCACGACCTGAGAAACCTTATTGCGGATACAATGTATCCGTAACGGGGAGAGTGGGCAACGGTTTCGGGAGTGGCTCATCGCGCCCTGTGGGTCGAGCGCGCATGCGCCGTTGCCGAAAGTAATGAAATCAAACATATCGGGGACATTGGCCACGCTGGGCTGGGCGTGGCAGAGAGGGGCACTCAGTGGCTCAGGAAAGAGCTCCCGCCCCCGGCAGCCCTGCCTGGTGGGCGAGCCGAACGCCTGCTCCCGTGTACCGGCGCGGACGTCCCCCGATGGACGTCAGCCAAATCGTGGACACGGCCCTGAGCCTCATCGACCAAGTCGGAATACAGGCCCTGACGCTGCGCATACTCGCCGACACGCTGGACTCCGGCACGGCGACGCTCTACCGGCACTTCAAGGGCAAGGACGAACTCCTCGCCCTCGTGGCCGACAGGATCGTCGGCGAGGTCCGGATCACGCCCGAGCGACTGAGCGGGTTGCCCTGGCGGGAAGCGGTGACCGTCGCCGCGGAGGCCTTCCACGATGCTGTGTGCCTGCACTACCAGGCGATTTCCTTGTTGACGGCTCAGGTTCCCGTCGGCCCCAACAGTCTCCGCGCCCGAGAACAGCTCATCGCGCTGTTCCTGAGCCACGAAATCCCCGTCGGCCTGGCCGCACCCGCCTTCACCGCCGTCGGCCACTACGTCATCGGTTTCGCAGTCCAGCAACGTGGCCCGGGGGCATCGTCGGCCGAAGACCAGGCGCACCTGCGGAAGTACTACCGCTCCTTGGACCCGGTCGCCTATCCGGCGATCAACGCCGCGGCCGACGACCTGGCCTCCTTGCCGCTGCGGGAGGAGTTCCGGTTCGGTCTCGACCTGCTCCTCGACGGACTGGAGCAGGCCAGGCGCAAACTGTCCGAGGCGCCCGACGGGGCCAGCGGGGACTGACTCCACGCCCGGACCCCCTTGGTGGGCGCCTTCGCCCGCTACCGCGGGGCCCGTGCGCCTGGCGCGGCGGCCCAGGTCGAGTGGCCCCCTTGGCGCGGGCGTGCCCCTCAACCGGCGGAATCCTGTCGGCTGTCTGCGGCGGTGAGGTCGGGCAGGGGCAGTCGGCAGATCCGGTGGGCCTCGCTGACGGACAGGCCGAACATGCGCAGCAGGTCCTCGGTGACCTGGTCCGTGGCCTCCGCTTCGTCTCTCTCGGGGTGGTCGTGCAGGAGTTGACCGAGGCAGAGCTGTGCGCCCGCGACAATGACCAGAGCGAGTTCGGGGTCGCGCACGCTGAACCGCTCGGCGCGGACCGCTGCTTCGATGTCACGCAGAGCGCGGGAGGCGATGCCTTTGTCCGGTGCGGCCAGGGCCAACCCGTTGTTCAGCAGGATCTTGCTGAGTTCTGGTCGGCGGCGGTGCAGACGTCCGGTCAGACGGAAGCTCTGCGCGAACACATGCGCAGGGTCGGGCAGGTCGGCCGTCAGTGCGTCCAGCAGGTCCCCGTACGCATCGAGTCCGTGCTCGATCGCGGCCTGGTAGAGCTGCTCCTTGGTCTCGAAATGGTTGTAGAACGATCCCATCCCCACGTCGGCGGCCTGCGTGATCTCCAGGATCGGGACGTTCGTCCTGCCGGCCGCGATGAAGGCCGTGGCCGCGTCGATGAGCGTGGCGCGGGTGCGCGCCTTCCGCCGTTCCGACCGGTTCGGGACATCTTCCGTCATGCCTGCTCCCCCCTCACGGTGCCAGGGCTCACTCTATCCATGGTCCGTCAGAGATGAGGAGATCGTCAGTTCAGTTGGCGACGATGCGCTGGTCGGCCGGACAGCCAGATACGACGAGGCCGCCGGTTCCCTGCCATCCGGGTCCGAGTCTCTTCGGCCGGGAGTCGGGTGGAGGTACTGGCCTGGCGCGCTCGCGAACGCGACGCCCGTGCCGGCCTGGCATCGACAAGTAACTGTTCGACCGGCATCGTGCGCGATCCCTGGGCGTCTGTGACGCGCCCAGCCGGTAGGCGAGCGGTGCCACGCCTGCCTTTGTCCGCGGCGAGAGCGGCAACGACAAGGCTGAGCCTTCGATCCGGACTTGACGTACCCCCCCCATGGTGAACATGAAGGTTCTGGACAATTGCGTGCGCCTCGCCCTCCGCTACGCCGCAGGCGGTCCCCAGACGGGCCGAGCAGACAGCGGCGCTGCTGCGGCCCGTCCCGACGATCGGACGGCCACCTGTCGAACCCTGCCGACCACACCGGCCGGTTCGCCGTTCCTGGACGGTTGCGGCTGCCCATGGCGATCATCGGCGTGGTATCAGGCACCGTGATGGTCCTCCCGCCCTCGACGGCCTTGGACGAACGCCCGATACCCTCGGGCCGGGTGTCCGGACCTCCTCGGCCGAGACACTCGGACCTGGTATGCGTGCGGGTTCCGGCGGCTGTTTCGACGCGTCGTCGGGGAGCAGCAGGAAAAACAGGTCGCCCCAGGACTGCCGCGACGGCGACCGCAGCGAGGTGTGTGCGGCGACTCGTCCTCAGCGGTCCGGTTCGGTCCGTCCTGCACACCACGTCGGGCAGCATCAGTAGCGGAAGGCTCCTGGGGGCAGATCCTGCTCCGCGGTCAGCGGCAGTTCGAGAGAGGTGAGCATGTCCTGGTAGCGGGCCGCCAGTTGGGAGGGATGCTTCCTGCTGAACGTCACGAGTTCTCGGTAGAAGCCGGGGCCGATGCTCCGCGCGTGGCCGGCCCACCGCAGCGGTACCGCGTTCTCGGGCACGACTGCCAGCCCGATGCCCTCGACGGCGAACAGCAGAGCTGCCGAAACCTGGCCCGTGCGTGCCACGGCACGTGGAGTGAACCCGCAATGGGTCGCCATCCGGTCCACGACCTCGCTCATGCCCTGCTCCTGCTCGTAGAGCACCCAGTCGGCTTTGGTCAGCTCCGCCGGTTCCACAGCCGTGTCCGAGGGATGTTCGGCCGGGCCGATCACCACCATTTCCTCATAGCCGAGTGACGTGACGGGCCCGTCCCACGAGGCAGGCCGTGGCCCCACGGCGATGTCGCCCCGACCGCCGAGCACGGCCTCCTCAAGGTCCCTTCGGTGCGAGAAATCGTGCAGCCTGAGGACAGTCGAAGGGAACAGGGAATGCCAGCGCGCGGCGGACGACGGGAGGATGCCCGATGCCACAGACCTTACGGTGAGCACGTGAACGTCGCCCTTTCGCCCCTCTACCACCTGGCGAACGGAGTCGTGGGCGTCCTGGACGGCCTGGACGGCACTTTGGGCTCGGGGCAGAAAGATCCGTCCGGCAGGTGTCAGGGAAACGCCGTGGCGGCCTCGTTCGAGCAGATCCGCCCCCAGTTCGTTCTCCAGAGCGCGGATCTGCTGGGAAAGCGAGGGCTGTGTGACATAGAGCCGAGCTGCGGCCCCGCTGAATGAGCCGACCTCACAGATGGCCAGGAAGTACTCCAGCTGTCGCAGCTGCATGTGGCGAGACTACTCCAGTGTCATCGGGCGATGGACGTACCCGTCCGGCCCCTACGGCGGGTGGGAAGGACGGGCGCCTCAGGTTGGGAGAGCGACTCTGTCGTCCTTGCGGGACAGTCGTGACAGCAGGTAGTCCACCTCGCCACGCGCCCGGACGGAGAGTGCGGCACCGGGATTGCGCTGTGTGTCGGAAGCCAGCAGACCACGCCGCATCATCACGTACTTGCGCACGGCCAGACCGATACCGGGCTGCTGTTCGTAGCGCAGCAGGGGCAGATGAGCGTCGAAAGCATCGTGAGCGGCTTCGCGCTCGCCCGCCGAGGTGTGGCGGACGACGTCGACCAGAAGTTCGGGCACGCAGTATCCCGTCATGGCTCCGTCCGCTCCCCGCTCGGTCTCGAAGTCGAGGAACAGGCCACCGTTTCCGCACAGGATCGACAGGCGCGGCATGGTGGCGTCCGCCTCCAGCTGCCGAAGGCTGCTGATCTTCTCCAAGCCCGGCCAGTCCTCGTGCTTCAGCATCACGCATCCGGGCAGAGCGCTTGCGATCCGGGCGATGACCGCGGGTGACATCTCCACGGAGAACGAGAGCGGGTAGTCCTGGATCACGAAGGGCACGTCCGCACCGATGGCCTCGGCCGCTCCCTCGTAGTAGGCCGTGATCCGGTCATCGGTCCGCAGCGTGTGGGGCGGGGCGATCATGACGCCGGCGGCGCCGGCCGACATGACCTCCGTGGACAGTGCCCGCATGGCGGCGTAGCCGGGTGCCGACACACCTACGACGATCGGCAGATCGGTCCGTTTCAGTACGTGCCTGACAACGCGCACGCTCTCGTCGTGGGACAGCTTGGGCGCTTCGCCCATCTGGCCGAGCAGTGTCAGACCGGTGACGCCGACCGATGCGTAGAAGTCGGTCAGCCTGCCCAGCGAGGCGAAGTCAATGCCACCTTCGTTGTCGAACGGTGTCGGGGCGATAGCAAAGACGCCCTGGGTCGTGCGAGTCAGCAGCGTCATGAGGCCACCCTTTTCATGTCGGCTCTTCGGTTCAGATACTGGTGATGAGGCCGCCGTCGACACGAACGACAGAGCCGGTCACGTATGCGGCCTGCACGCTCGCCAGGAAGGCGACCACGGACGCGTATTCGTGCGGTTCGCCGTAGCGGCGCACGGGGATCGACGCGATGCTTTCCGCGGTGGTCTGCTCGACGCTCTTTCCCTCCCGCTCTGCCTTTGCCCGGTCCAGAAACCTGATTCGCTCAGTTCCTATTCTGCCCGGAAGGACGACGTTGCAGGTTATCCCGTCAGCGGCGACTTCCCGTGCCAGCGTTTTGGACCAGCCCAGGAGACCGGCACGAAGAGTGTTTGAGAGCCCCAGATTGGGGATGGGGGAAATGACTCCCGAACTGGTACTGGTAATGACCCGGCCCCAGCCTCGATTCTTCATGAGCGGGACCACTCTGTCGGTGATCGCTATCACCGACAACACCATCGACTGGAAATGCTTCGACCAGATCTCATGGTCCAGACCCAATACGGCCGAAGGCGGAGGGCCCCCGGTGTTGTTGACGAGGATGTCGACCGGACCGAGCGAGTCCTCGACGAGCCTGACATTCGCATCGACAGCGCCGAGATCTCCGAGGTCCCACTGAATCCCTACCGCCTTGCCGCCCGCGCTCTCCACTGCCTCCGCACTTCGGCGTGCCGCTTGCCCGTCAATATCGGCGAAGGCGACTCCGGCGCCCTCTTCTGCGAGCACCTGCCCGATTGCGCCACCGATACCTCCGCCACCACCCAGCACGAGCGCGGTACGGCCAGAAATTCCTAGGTCCATGGTTCCGCTCCTCGGTGGGTACCCAGATTTGCGGGCCCCATGTCGCAACATGATTTCTTGACGACCTTGGCACACACGCCGAAGCCGACACCAATAGGTTTTCCCCTCATGTCCTATAGGCAGCCCCTATGTGGCAGCGGTATGAAAGGCGGCCCGAGTGCGGCAAAGATGGATCCGAGGTACGGGCCTCCCGAGAATCGGGATTGGCCCGTGCCGCCGAAGCGCGAAACTGGAGACCCGATATGTCCTTGCCGGAAACCATGCAGGCGGCAGTGCTGGGTGAGCCGGGCATCGTCAGGACGACGACACGGCCCGTCCCTCATGTGGGACCCGAAGACGTCCTGGTCCATGTCCGCAGAGCCTCCTTGTGCGGCACGGACCTGAAGATCCGCAGCCGACACTTCTTCCCGCACGGCGGGCCCGCGGTCGACACGTTCACCCCGGGCCACGAGTACGCCGGAGTCGTCGCCGCCGTCGGAAGCACTGTCGACGAGTTCCGCGTCGGCGATCGGGTCGTGACCGAGGCACACCGAGGCTGCATGCGCTGCGCCAACTGTCTGGCCGGGGCGTACACCGACTGTCTGAACTACGGTCAGCGGCACAAGGGCCACCGGGTGCAGGGAATGACAGTGAACGGGGGGTTCGCCGAGTACGCCCTCAACCACGTCTCCACTCTCCACCGCCTGCCGGACTCGGTGGATTTCGACACCGCGGTCGTCCTGACCACCCTGGGCACGGTCATGCACGCCTTCGACGTTCTCGGCTCCCTGCTGGTCGGTGCCACCGTCGCCGTGATCGGCCCAGGGCCGATCGGCCTCCTGGCCACTCAGGTGGCGGTCGAGCTCGGCGCCCGGACGGTGGCTCTGATCGGCACGCGTGACGCCCGACTCGAGATCGGCAAGTCGTTCGGCGCCGACGTGGTGCTCAACTCCCGGAAGGGAGACGCCGTGACCGCGGTCCGCGAGGCGACGCGCGGTACGGGTGCCGACATCGTCCTGGAATGTTCGGGGGCGCCCAGGGCCGTGGACGACGCCCTCCGTATGGCCAAGCGCTCCGGGAAGGTCGTACTCGTCGGGTTCTTCGAGGAACCGGTGCGGGCCGACCTCAACCACGCCGTGATGAACGGCATCTCGATCGAGACGGTCCGCGGCGAGGGCACCGGTTCCATGGCCCGCGCCGTATCCCTCGCGGCCCGAGGACGTCTGCGTACCGCGGAACTGGTCACGCACCACTTCCCTCTACGGGACGTCGCCGAAGCGTTCGACACGTATGCCGAACGCCGGGGCAACGCCGTCAAGGTCATGCTGGACGTGTCCGAGGACGTGAAGAGCAACCCATGACGGTCGATTTCGGCGACGGGCCGGTGCCGGGCGATTCGGCACCCGAACGCGCGGCGGCGGTCATGGCCGCCGCGGCCACCACCTGGCTGGGCGCCCTCAGCCAGGACCAGAAGCGCTTCGCCCTATACGACTCACCACTCGTGCCCCGTGCCGAGGACGAGAGGCTGCGATGGTTCTACACCCCCACGAATCACGGCGGGCTGGCCGTCCGGGACCAGAGTGCACACCAACAGGGTCTGGCCATGCGGCTGGTGGCGACCGGGCTGTCCGAGGCCGGTTTCGCCACGGTGGCCACGGTGATGGGTCTGGAGAACGTCCTGGACCAGGTGGAAGGGTGGCGGACCGGCTGGGGCAGGGAGCGCGGACGCGATCCCGGCCTGTACTGGTTGAGGGTCTTCGGCCGGCCCGGCGATCCGGTGTGGGCCTGGAGATTCGGAGGCCACCACATCTCCCTGAACAACCTGGTCGTGGAGAACCGGCTCGTCTCGACGACACCGTGCTTCATCGGAGCGGACCCCGCGAGGACCGCGTTGCTGGGCGGATCCCTGTCCCCATTGGGCGGGGCCGAGGACCACGCGCGGCAGGTGGCACGGGGGCTGAGCAACCAGCAGTTCCGGCAGGCTCTGCTGCACCCCGCGGCGGTCTCCGACATCGTTTCCGGCAACCGTCCACGGGTCCGCGACGGTGACACGATGATGCACATGCAGGACCTGTGGCGGGGCCGGTTCGCAGATCCGGCACTGACCCGGCTCATCGACGACATCGACCGCCGGTCCGAAGAAGGCAGCGGCTACACCGAGGACGACCACGCGCGTCTGGCGATCACCGTTCCTCCCCGGGGTATCAGCGCACGCGACCTGGACGAAGAACAGCGTGCCGGGATACGTCGCCTGCTCGCCCTGTACACCGGCCGGGCTCCGGAAGCACTTGCCACGGCCCACGAGACCCGCTTCGCCGCCGAAGACGCCCTCGACGAAGTCCACTTCGGCTGGGCGGGCAGCCTGGCGGCCGGTGAGCCGCACTACTACCGGCTGCAGGGCCCCACCGTCCTGATCGAGTACGACAACACCCAGCGGCACGCCAACCACGCGCACTCGGTGTGGCGCGACCCGACATCGGACTTCGGTCTGGACGTCCTGGCCGAACACCGAGCAGCCACCGCGCACTGAACGCGAACTTCGTGTGTGGACTCTAACTTGAGGCACTCTCGGGTGAACTCGCGGACGAGGAAGCGGTGAGTCGGTGGCCGGCGAGCCCGGACGGCCGTCCGGCGTGCGGGACTCTGCCGGCCCGGTCGCACAGCCGCTACGTACGTCGCCTCGCCGACAGTGCCGCGCCGCAGCAGTGTGCCGACATGCGGATGCCGACGCGAAGCGCCTACCCCGGCCGGCCGCCTGGGGGCCGGACGGTGATGAGGATTCCGAGACCGGCATCCACAACTGAGGTCGCGATCGGTTGGCCTCACAGCGAGACGCACCGGACGGTATTTTCGAGCGTCCAAAGCATCCCGGCTCACCATCCTGTACCGCGGTGAACGGGTCGGGTCAGAGCCGCCGCAGGTCCTCGACATCAGAGCCCGGGGATCAGACCGTTCCACGGCGCTAGTCATCTCCGTGATGCTGTTCGTCAGCCAGCTTGTTCTCAAGTTCCGTCAGTTCCCGCTCACTGATCAGTGACGCGATCGGGCCGGTCTCCTCGGTGAAAGTGACACGGGTTCCGGAAGTGGAGATCCTTCGCACGAGGTTCTCCAGCGGCAGAGTAAGCCTCGACACTGCAAGCCTGTCCGTGATGCCCAGTGATGAATCAACCCACGCGCATTTATGGAGCAGGAAGTTCAGGACACATTCCTGACTTGCCCCCTCCGTCGACCGATCGCGAGCCAAAGCCTCTCTTACCGACCGGCTCAGAAAATCCTCCGTACTCTTCCCTGCTGCCCTGGCTCATGCGCGGATTCTCTTCTTGACCCCAGGAGCGAAGGGGATGCTCATCCGCAGCATTCCGTCCGGCCCCGGAAAGAGAGTGCACAGGACGTCGAGGGGTAGAGAGTCTTCGAGCCGCCGCCACATCTTTTTTGATGGCGCCCTCCTCGTCCTGTGCCGATAGGAGAACGGCGATGCTCTTACCGTTTTCCGACGGCGCCATCGACATACCGCTGACCCGTCGTGCAGTTTTCAACTCGACTCCGCTTACTGTCCGCGTCAGGATGATTTAAATGGCGTACAAGGGCATGAGATCTCCAGGTCAGTAGAGCGAGATGGGACCGTTGGGAAGCCAGCCCTCCAGGTAGCTGTAAAAAAGCAGGGTCGCGCCCTCCGGAGAGATCTCCTGGTGGCGGTATTTGAGCTCACCGATTCCCCGCCGGGTGTGTGACGGAGAGATCAGCTGAAAGCAATTCGACTCGTCTGGACTGATCCGCACGATGAAAACGTGAGAAATGATCCGGTGGTCGTGTTCCCGGCAGTGGGGCTCGTCTGTTTCGTGAACGCCGTAGACGGTTCCGAAGTGAGGGTTCTCGACGTGAAACCGTTCGGCGAGATACCGGGTTGCCCCGTCCTGGAATTCGGTTTCGGCCGTGAGTAGCACTTGCGGAACCGTCCAGCCGCCGCAGTAACCGTCGCACAGCATCAGGCGGTGCTGGTCGTCCAGGAGGAGCAGGAGGACCCGGCGGTCGGCGGCCGGCCGCACGACTGAGGAGGTTGCCATGCTGCAAGGCTGCCCATCTCGCTACTCAAGTAGCAATTCGAGGGCCGCCCCATGGGAGAATTTCCTGTTCAGGTCGTGTCGGACGCGTGCTGAGGGACACGGTCCGCCCTGCCTCATCGAGCTGCCTGAATGGCGGTGATTCCTGACTGCTCCTGCCACCTGTGGCATGTGTCATGGGTCGCGAAAGCGCTGAAGATGCGATTGAGGCTCGCGCGTCGGCGATTTTTGGCTCTGCAGCTGGTGAGCCGGTTCTCGCGGCCCGGCGGGAGCGTGCAGGTGTGACGCCCAGCTCGAGCAGCACCTCCGTGCGAGGGTGATGTGCGGGCATGTCCGGGCAGCTTCCCAGATTGCTATCTCTGCAGCAGATTGGGGCTGTCGCGTAGGTGGTCAGGAGGCTGACGCCGGGAAGTTTCAGGGCGCCGAGAGATGGCTTAGACCGTGTCTTACGTGGTGGGGCAGATGAACTCGTCACGCCCTTCGAACACGCCGCGAGGCAGGTGCCCGCGCCCGCGTGAGATCGAAATGGTCAGGCATGAACCGACGTCAGGCCGCGCATGGACGGAGGGCCAAGCACTTCTAGACGGAAGTCGTGCACTCCTGGACGGAAGACGGATGCCCGACCGCCGACGGTCTCTCTAGCGTCGACCGCACCGATGACGGCCCGGCCCCCAAAGGATCCTCATGCCCGTAATATCCGCTCCCGCCGCACTACCGCGGTCTCGGCACCGCTGGGCGGCCGTGGCCGGCCTGCTGATGCTGTCCCCGGTCAGCGCGGAGTACCTCATCGGCTACAGCGACAGCACGAACCGGCCGCTGGAGCTGCTGGCGGGTCTGCTCGTCCTCGCGCCGCTCTACGGAACCGTCGCGGTGCTCATCCGCGAGATCACTCGGCGCACCGGTCGCGGCTGGCCGACGATCCTGCTGCTGAGCGCGGCCTTCGGGGTGATCCAGGCCGGCTTGATCGACCAGACCCTGTTCCACCACGAGATCAACCCCGATGACCCCGACTGGGCGACCCAGGCGCTGGTCACCCTCATCCCGGGCCTGGGGGTCGATGCGGCGAGCTTGCTGAACTATGTCGGGGGGCATGTGATCTGGAGCTTCGCCGCTCCGATCGCGGTGGTCGAATCCTGTGCCCCGCGCATCGCTGACCGGCGGTGGCTGGGCCGGGTCGGCGTCGGCGTCATGGTGGCGCTGTGGGCGCTGAGCGCCGCGCTGATCTACAACGACACGGCAGCGGACTCCACCGCCGGCCCGGCGCACCTGATCGGCGCCGCAGTGGTCGCCATTGCCCTGATCGCCGCCGCGTTCACCGTCCGGCCTGCGAGGATCCAGTCGTCTGCGAAGACGCCGTCGTGGTGGCTGGTCGGCGGTGTCACAGGGGTCGCATGGTGCGCCAGTCAGCTGCTGCCGGCGACCTGGGTGGGGGTGACGGTGAACGTGGTCGCCATGGTCGTACTCGGCTGGCTGCTGCTGCGCTGGTCGCGCCGCCGGGGCTGGGGCCGCCGGCACGTACTGGCCGCCGCGGGCAGCGCCCTCGTCGTCCGCGCCGCGCTGTCCTTCCTGGTCGAACCGCTCGGCGGCAACGTGGAGGACACGATGAAGTACGCGGTGAACGCCGCAATGCTCGGTGGCGTCGCCGCCCTTCTCCTCATGGCCGCCCACCGACTGCGTCGACAGGAGCCGAGCGCATGCTGACCGTCCGCGGCATCTCATACCTGGTCGGCGAGGCGAGCACCGATGACGTGCGGCGGGACCTGGAGGTCATCTCCCGGGATCTGCACTGCACCACGGTGATGCTCATCGGGGACGGGAAGCGGTTGATCGATGCCGCCCGCACCGCCCTCGAGACCGGTCTCGGCGTCTACATCCGGCCCCACGTTCCCGAGCTGCCTCAGCCGAAGCTGCTGGAGCACCTGGACGCCGTCGCCGAGGCGGCCGAAGAACTCCGCCGGGAACACCCGGACCGAGTGACGCTCCTGGTCGGCAGCGAGTTCTCCCACACCGTGCCCGGCATTGTCCCCGGACCTCGCTCGTTCCTGCGCCTGAAGCTCATCGTGCGCTTCCATCGCCTGCTGCGGCGCAGGATCGACCGTCGGCTCCACCGGCTGCTCACCACCGCCGTGACCACCGCGCGGCGCCGCTTCGGCGGGCCGGTCACCTACTCCGCGGCCGGGTGGGAACACGTCGACTGGTCGCTGTTCGACCTGGTCGGCGTCAGCTTCTACCGTTCCGGCCGCAACCACACCACCTACGCAGACCGCCTGCGTGCCCTGGTTCGCGACCACGACAAGCCCGTCGTCATCACCGAGTTCGGGTGCGGTGCCTTCACCGGAGCCGACCAGCGGGGCGCCGGTTCCTTCTGGATCGTCAACTGGTTCGCCGTACCCCCGCGCATCCGCGGTGACCACCCCCGCGACGAGTCCGTCCAGGCCCGCTACCTCGGTGAACTCATCGACCAGTACGACGCGGAGGGCGTGCACGGCTGCTTCGTGTTCACCTTCGCCATGCCCGACTTCCCGTGTCACGACGATCCTCGTCTCGACATCGACAAGGCCGGCTTCGGGGTCGTGGCGGTGACCGGCGACGGTGCGTTCAGACCCAAGAAAGCGTTCCACGAGGTCGCGCGGCGCTACGGCGACACAGCCATGGAGGAATGACCGAGTGAGCGGAGCGGCCAGGCATCCAACACCGAACCCCCGAATGAGCCACGCAAACACCGCACCTCAAACCAGCGATGCGGATCCACGACCAACCTTCAGGGCATCTGGAGCACCAGCGTTGCTCCTTCTCATCGATATTTTCGGGCCCTGTGATCGCTAAGAGGATGTCTCACGTGTTGAGTTTTGCCAGCTTCTTGTAGCAGGTCAAGGCGGCGGCGAGGCCGAGGAAAGCGAGGAAGTGACTGCCCTTGCGTTCGTATCGGACGGTGAGCCGGCGATAGCCGAACAGCCAGGCGATCGACCGCTCGATCTTCCAGCGGTGGCGGCCGAGCCGCTCGCCGGACTCGATTCCCGGACGCGCGATCCGCGGGATCAGGCTGCGGCCGCGGAGCCAGGCCAGGTGGTCGGCGGAAAAGTACGCCTTGTCGGCCCGGATCTTGACCGGTCGCCGTCGGCGCGGTCCACGTCGGGAGCGGATGTCCGGTATCGCGAGGATCAGCGGCTTGAATGCCTGGCTGTCGTGCAGGTTCGCCCCCCGATACCGCGACGGCCAGAGGGATGCCCTGAGCGTCGGACAGGACATGCAGTTTGCTGCCCTTCTTGCTGCGATCGACCGGGTTCGGCCCGGTCAGTGATCCCCCCTTTTTTTGCACGGACGGACGCTGCGTCGATGATCGCCGAGGTCCAGTCGACCTCGCCCCTCGCCCCAAGTTCATCGAGGACCGTGCGGTGCAGCCGGCGCCACAAGCCCGCCTCGGTCCACACCGTGAACCGGCGATGCGCCGTCGCAGGAGACGTGCCGAACGTCGGCGGCAGATGCCGCCAGGCACAACCGCTGGTCAGCACGTACACCACGGCAGTGAACACAGCCCGCTCGTCACACGGAGCGGTCCCGCTACCCTGCGGACGAGCAGCGAACGACGGCAGCAACGGGGCGACCAGCTCCCAGAGTTCGTCAGGAACCAGCCGCTGCGACAGATCAGCAGCCACAACCGTTCACGATGCCGCACAGCCTATGCACCACGTGAGACATCCTCTTAATGCAGGCTGGGTGAAGTGCATGGACAAGCCTGGAGAGCACCCCGCCTGACCTGCGCAACGCAAGCCTGGCGAGACGTTCGGAAATGGTGCCCGACTCGTTCGGAAGCCTTCGGGTCGCATCGCCCTGACCTGCGGCGATTTGATTTCCCACAGACCCCACATCGAAGGGGTCTGGGACGCCCCTCTCCTGTAGGACTCACAAGCGTCGGCCGCGGACAACGGACAGGACCAAACCCTGTTGCTGCTTTGTACCTCGTCGCCCAGCTCGGCCGTACCTCAGGCACGGACACCGGAGAGCGATTCCGGTTGGTCCCACGGACCGGCGGAGTGGCGGTCAACCGCTCTCCTCGACCCCATCCGTACGCACAGGTAGGGAACGCACCCCACGATGGAGCATGCTGGGCCGCTGGGTCAGCTTTTCCGGGTCGATCGCCAGGTTCAGCACGGGGAACCGATTGAGGAGCCGTCCGAAGGCGATCTCGCTCTCGGCCCTGGCTAGCGGAGCGCCCACACAGTGGTGGATGCCATGGCCGAACGCGAGATGGCCCGTCGCGGAGCGGGTGACGTCGAGTGCGTCCGGGTCGGGGTAGCGGGCCGCGTCCCGGTTGGCCGCCAGGAGCCCGACGAAGACGAACTCGTCGGCCGGAATGGTCGTGTCGCCGACCGGGACCGCGGCGGTGGTGCGCCGGAAGTGACTGATGTTGGCGGAGCCGTCGAAGCGCAGGAACTCCTCTACGGCGCCCGGCAGCAGCGAAGGGTCGGCGCGCAGTGCGGCGAGCTGGTCCGGATTTCGCAGGAGGGCGAGTGTGCCGTTGCCGATGAGGTTGACGGTGGTGTCGAAGCCGCCGACGAACAGCACGACGGCGAGGGAGACGACCTCCTCGTGCGTGAGCCGGTCCTCGCCGTCGGCCGCGAGGATCAGCGAACTGAGGAGCCTGTCGTCGGGCTCGGCGCGCTTGGCCTCGACGATCGCGCTCACCAGGGTCAGCAGCGCGTTCGACGCCTTGTTCACCTCGTCCCGGTCGGCGTCGGAGGTCAGGATCTCGGAGGTGGTGCGGAACTCGGCCCGATCGCCTTCCGGGACTCCGAGCAGTTCGGAGATGACCGTGCTGACCAGCGGCGCCGCGTAGTCGTCGACGATGTCGAACTCGGTGCGCCCGGCCAGCGAGTCGAGCAGTTCGTCGGCGATCTCCTCGATCCGGGGGCGCAGCCGGTTCACCTGGCGCATGGTGAACGCCTTGCCGACGAGGCCGCGCAGCCGGGTGTGGTCCGGCGGATCCATGTTGATCATGGACTGCTGGATGGAGTGGGAGTAGTCGCGCTGCCGACTCATGTCGGTCTGGTGGAGCGTGAAGAGGTGCCCGGCGTCGGCCATGTTCTTGGACAGGCGCGGGTCGGCGAGCAGGGCCCGGCCCTCCTCGTAGGAGGTGATCAGCCAGACCTTCAGACCGGTGGGCATGATGGCCCGGTGGACGGCGCCCTCCGCGCGGAGCCGGTCGTAGACGGAGTGGGGATCACGGACGAAGTCGGCACCGAGCACCACGGGTTCGGTCGTCGGGGAGGACATGGGCTGACCGCCTTTCACTGGACGGTTGTGGTTCCTGGGGGAGGGGTCGGGTCAGTGGAGGCGGTCGCCGAGGCGGAGCGCGATCCGGTCGACGGTTCTCGTCATCCGGGCGGTGTCGAGGGGCCGTACCCAGATCAGGACACGGTCGACGCCCACCGCCTCGTAGGCGTCGACATCGCGGAGTTCCCCGCCGAAGAGGGTGACGGGCAGCGGCTCGTCGCTCCCGGGCTTACGGGCGGTCTTCTTGAACTCGGCGATCTGGTCGAGGACTCCGGTCCGGGCCATGGGGATCCACTCGTCGCCGTACGCGAGGACGCGCTCGGTGACGCCGGGGCCGTTGCCGCCGACGAGGACCGGCGGGTGGGGTGCCCGGACGGGCTTGGGCCAGGACGTGATGTCGGCGAAGTCGACGAACTCGCCGTGGTAGGAGGCGATGTCGTGGGTCCAGATCTCCCGCATGGCCTCGACGCGCTCGCGCATGACCTGCCAGCGGTCGTCGGGGTTCGTGCCGTGGTTGCGCAACTCCTGCTTGATCCAGCCGGACCCCACCCCGAAGTTCATCCGGCCGCCGGAGAGCACGTCCACCGACGCGACCGCCTTGGCGGTGACGATCGGGTCGCGCTCCGGGACCAGCAGGATCGCGGTGCCGATCTGCAGGGTCGAGGTGGCCTGCGCGAGGGCCCCCAGGACGGTGAACGGATCCATGCCGTTCCTGAACTCCGGCGCGAGGCCCGCGACATCGTCCTTCTCGGGCGTGACCGCCGGGATGTGGGTGTGGTCGGGCACGAACAGGGACTCGAAGCCACGGTCCTCCAGAAGGACACCGAGATCACCGGGCGCGATGGCGTCCCGGGTGGGGAACATGACGAAGCCGAACTTCATGACGGGCAGTCCTCCCTCAGTCCGAGTTCGCCGACGAGCCCGACGGGGCCGACGTGCCCGGGGAGACCGTCGTGTCCGCCCGGGACGACGGCGTGTACTCGGCCGCCAGCCGCTGCCGGCCGAGCTTCCCGCTGGGCAGCACCGGCAGTTTCTCGACGACACGGATCTCGCCGGGGTGCTTGTACGCGCCGATCCGCCCGGCCAGATGCTCCAGCAGCGCCGCCGGCTCCACGGTGCGCCCCGGCTCCGTCTCGACCAGGGCGACCGCTCGTTCGCCGGTGAGGGTGTCGGGTACGCCGAAGACGAGGGCCGCCGCGACATCGGGGTGCGCGGCGATCGCCTGCTCGATCTCCAGCGGCGAGATCGGATAGCCCTCGACCATGATCAGGTCCTTCCTGCGGCCCACGAACAGCAGACAGCCGTCCTCCCGCCGCCGGACCACGTCCCCGCTGGCGAGCCACTCCGTACGGTCGAAGAGGTCCACGCCCGACCCGTTCCACGACCCCACGGGCCGGGACGGGGTACGCAGCAGCAGCTCGCCCTCCTCCTCACCCTCCGGGGCGTCGACCCGGACCTCCACGCCGGGCAGCGGCCAGCCGATGGACGGCACGTCGACGGCGTCGATGCGTGGCTGTTCGATCACGGGCGCGGCGGTCTCCGTCATGCCGTAGACGCCGGTCAGGGAGGCACCGAAGGTCCCCGCGAAGTCCCGGCTCAGCTCGATCGGGCACGCGTCGCCGCCAGCCACACACCGCGTCCCCGTCAGGTCGGGCGCCGGTTCGGCGGCGGCACGGGCCTCGGCGAGCAGGGCGCGGAAGGTGGTCGGCGCCCCGCCGATCCAGCCGAAACGGTGGGTGCGCAGCATGCGCAGGATGACGTCCGGGGTGTTCGTCGGCGTCAGGGCCAGCGGACTGCCCCGGCGCAACGAGGTGAGCAGCACGAGGATGCCCCACGGGTTCATCAGGTTGATCATGTAGTACGTGGCGTCGGCGTGCCCGACCCCCTGGGCCGCCGTCAGGTCCAGGCCTGCTTCCAGGGTGGCCTGGGACAGCACGAGGCTCTTGGGCCGCCCGGTGGTCCCCGACGTGTAGAAGATGGCGGCGAGTTCGTCCGGGCCGACGTCGTCGGTGGGGGAGGGGGAGTCCGCGAGGAGGCCGCTCCACGGCTCGGTCGTCGTGGTCCCCGGCGAGTCGAGGATCCACGCGCGCTCGACCGTCTCCCGCTTCTCGATCACCGCCGCGCACGGCTCGTGGACCTCAACCTCGCCGATGTAGAACCGGGGCGCGCTGTCCTCGACCAGCTGATCCACCTCGCCCGCCGACAGCTTGTGGCTCACCGGCACGATCACCGCGCCGACCCGCAGACAGGCGTAGTAGACCGAGACCAGCTCGTACCGGTTGGACAGGTGCACCGCGACCCGCTCGCCCGTGCGCAGCCCGGCCCGCAGCAGCCCGGCGGCGACCCGGTCGGCGAGGGAGAGCAGGGTCCCGTACGACACGGCGTCGTCGAGGGCGACCAGCGCGGGCGCGTCCGGTTGCCGGAGCGCGACCTGCTGGAAGTCCGAGAAGATTGACATGAGTTCCTCCAGTTGATCGCCGAGCGGGACCTCGGGACGGAGAGCGGTCCGGACCGAGGCCGGGGGATGGTCGTTCAGCCGGCCGGGATCGCCCGGTCGGAGCCGAGCAGGCCGGTGAGGGTGCGGGCGGTGTCGGTGACGTGGTCGGTGAGCAGCCCGAAGTGGCTGCCCGGGGTGGTGGTGAGTGTCGCGAGCCCGTCCCACAGCCGGGCCCAGGCCCCGTCGGGCGCGGAGGGCACCTGCTGGGCCGCCTGGACGAGATGGACCGGGGTGTCCGGGGCGACCGGTGTCCAGTGGTTGCCGAACAGGTCGAGGTACCGGCCCATGGCGGTGAGCGCGGTGTCGTCGCGGGACCAGAACTCGTTCTGCGCCTCGGCCCACTCGCGCAGGATGTCGGTCGCCGCTGCCGTGGTGAGGGTGCCCGGCGGCAGTGTGTCGATCAGGACGACGGCCTCGGGCCGGATCCCGCGCGCCGCGAGGCGGTGGGCCGTGGCGTGCGCGACGAGCCCTCCGGTGGAGAACCCGACCAGCGTGAACGGCTCGCCCCCGGCGCACTTCTCGACGGCGGTGGCCACGGCCTCGGCCACGGCGTCGGCGCTGTCGGGCAGCGGCTCGCCGTCGCGGTAGCCTGGCAGTTGGACTGCCGCCATGTCGTACCGGCTCTCCAGGGCGACGGCCAGCCGCTGGTAGGTGAGGTGGGCGGCGGCGGGGATGAACGAGTCCACGCAGATCAGCACGGGCCGTCCGGCCCGGCGCAGCCAGGTCGCGGCGGGCGTGTGCTCGGGCAGCGGGGGATGGGAGAACACCGGCCGCAGCCGCGCCGCAGCAGCCAGGACGCCCACGCCCTCCGTGACCCGCCCCTGGGCGACCGCCTGGCGGAGCAGCGCGCCGAGGACGCCCTGCGGCTGCTCGCGTCGGTCGGCCCCAGACTCCGTGGGAGCGACGGGTGCACCGATGTCGGCCAGCAGTTCGCCGAGATGGTCCGCGAGGGCGCCGGGGGTGGGGTGGTCGAAGACCGCGGTCGCCGGAAGGCTCAGCCCGGTCGCCCCGCCCAGCCTGTTGCTCATCTCCACGGACGTCACGGAGTCGAAGCCCAGAGACCTGAACCCGGTGTCGGCGGCGAGGGACCCGGGGTCGGGGTGGCTGAGGACGGCCCCCGCGTGATCGGTGACCAACTCCAGCAGGAACCGCCGCCGTTCGCCCTCCGGCAGCCCCGCGACCCGCCCGACCGCACCGGGCGCCGCCGCCGACCGGGACGCCGATGGTGCAGTCAGGTCCGACAGCAGGGGTACGAGGCCCAGGTCCCGGAGCGTGTCCAGGCGCAGCCGGGCGGGGATCAGCGACGCGAGGTGGCTGTCGGCGCCGGTCGTGACGGCGGCGTCGAACCGGGCCAGCCCCTCCCCGGTCGGGATCGGCGCGAGCCCGGCGCCGAGGACCTGGTGGATGCCGTCAGCGCCGAGCCGCTCGCCCATCGCGGAGCGTTCTCCCCACATCCCCCAGGCCAGTGAGGTCCCCGGCAGCCCGTCCGCGCGGCGGTGGGCGGCGAGGGCGTCGAGGAAGGTGTTGGCGGCGGCGTAACCGCCCTGCCCGGCGAGCCCGAGGACGCCCACCGACGAGGAGTAGAGGACGAACGCGGCGAGGTCCAGCTGCCGGGTGAGCCGGTGCAGCTGCCAAGCGGCGTCGGCCTTGGGCCGCAGCACACCGGCCAGTTGACCGGCGGTCAGCTCCCGCACGGGCCCGGGGTCCACGGTCCCGGCGGTGTGCACCACGGCGGTCAGCGGATGCTCGCCGGGGACGGTGCCGAGGAGCGCGGCCAGGGCGTCGGGGTCGGCGGTGTCGCAGGCGGCGACCGTCACCTCGGCGCCGAGGGCGGCCAGTTCGGCCCGGAGTTCCACGGCACCGGGGGCGTCCGCACCCCGGCGGCTCGCCAGCAGCAGATGCCGGGCCCCGTGTTCGGTGACCAGGTGCCGGGCGACGAGGGCACCGAGGGTTCCGGTGCCGCCGGTGACGAGGACGGTGCCGTCCGGGTCGAGGGGGCGGGGAACCGTGAGCACGACCTTGCCGGTGTGGGCCGCGTCGCGCATGAGCCGCAGGGCCTCGGGTGCCCGGCGGATGTCCAGGGCGGTGACGGGCAGCGGGGTGAGGGTGCCGTCGCGGAACAGTCCGGCGAGGTGGGCCAGGGTGCCGGAGACATGGTCGGGGTCGATGCGGAGTTCGTACGGCAGTCGGCGCTCGTCGGGGTGGTCCGGGCCGCCGTGCGCGGTCCTGCCCAGGTCGACGAGGCGACCGCCGGGAGCGAGCAACCGCAGGGAGGCGTCGGTGAGTTCGCCGCTGAGACTGTGCAGGACGACATCGACGCCACGACCCCCGGTGGCGGCCCGGAACCTGCCCTCGAAGTCGGCGTCCCGCGAGGAGGCGATACGGGAGTCGTCGAGACCGAGTGCACGCAGCGTGCCGTGCTTGCCGGGATGCGCGGTGGCGTAGACCTCCGCGCCGAGGTGCCGGGCGATCCGGACAGCGGCCATGCCGACCCCTCCGGCGGCGGCGTGCACGAGCACCGTGTCGCCGGGCCCGAGACCGCAGACGTCCACCAGGCTCTGCCAGGCGGTGACGAAGGCCGCGGGCACGGTGGCGGCCTCGGCGAACGTCCAGCCCGCCGGGATCCGGACGAGCGCACGGTGGTCGGCGACCACGAGGGTGCCCATGGCCCCGCCCGGGACCAGCCCCGCCACCCGGTCACCGGGACGGAGACCGTCCGCACCCGGACCGGCCTCGACGACCACCCCCGAGAACTCGGTGCCGATCCGCCCCGGCCCGGGATACATGCCCAGCGGGATGAGGACGTCACGGAAACTGACCCCGGCCGCCCGCACGGCGACCCGGACCTGCCCGGCGGAGAGGGCCGCCTCGGACTCGGGGGAGGGGGCGAGCACGAGGTCGTCGAGGCTGCCCGTGGGGCGTTCGCGGAGGGTGAGATGCCAGGCCCGCTGTCCTGCCGGGGGTGCGAGCGCGGCCGAGAGATCGGCCCTGGCCAGCCGAGGGACCTTCAACTCACCTCGTCGCAGCGCCAGTTGGGGTTCACCGTTGCCGAGCGCGGTCGCCACCGCCGCCGGGACGCTCCGCCAGGACTCGTCGCGGCCGTCGACGTCGAGGAGGACGAAGCGGCCCGGGTGCTCGGTCTGCGTCGTACGCAGCAGCCCCCACGCCGGCGACTGGGCGAGCCCGGGGACAGCCTCACCGGCCGCGGTGGCGACCGCGCCCTGGGTCAGCACCACCAGATTGCGCTCGTGGGTACGTTCGTCGGCCAGCCACTGCTGGAGGGAGGAGAGAAGGCTCTGGGCGGCGCCATGGACGTCGTACGGGATGTCCGCGTCGGGGCGCTCGGTACGGCCCAGGTGGGCGAGGACCGTCACATGGTGGTCCGGACCGGTCTCCAGGGCGTCGAGGGCCTCGCGGACGCCCCCGAAGACCTGCGCGTCCACGTCCGTGTCGGCGAGCGCGAGACCGCGCCGCACCCGGGACGCGTTTTCCTCGGAGACGACCCAACGGACGCCTCGCTGCGGCGCGTTGGTGTCGGACACGTACTCGCGCCAGTCCAGGTGGTACGGGCGGGGGGCGCGGCCGGTCGTACCGGTACCGACCGGCCTCAGCTCCAGCGAGTCCACGGTGGCGACGGGCCGGCCGTTGGCGTCGGCCAGCCGGAGCGTGTGGCGGCTGTGACCGGCGGGTGCCGAGGCGTCCGTCGTGGTCGACAGATGGCCGCGTACGGCCGTGACGCCACTGGTGTCGTGGAGGGTCAGGCCGCCGAGGGAGAAGAGCATCCGGGGCCGGCGCTCGTCCTCGGCGGCGGGCAGGGTCGCGATGAGGCTCGCCTGGAGTCCCGCGTCGAGCAGGGTCGGGTGGAGGGCGTGTCCGGCACCTGCCTCGGGGGAGTCCTCGGGCAGGGCGGCCTCCACGTACACGCCGTCGTCGCGCCGCCAGGCCGCCGTGATCCTCTGGAAGGCGGGCCCCAGGGTGACGTCCTGGTCGGCGAGGTGTTTGTGGAGCGCGTCGAGGTCGACGGGTTCCGCGTCGGTCGGCGGCCAGGTCCGCAGGTCGGGCCAGTCGGGGCGGGAGCCGTCGGCGGGGGCGAGGACGCCGCCGGCGTGGCGGGTCCACCGCGACGCCGCGTCGGCGAGCGGATCGACACTGTTGGCGCTGTCGGTGTGGTCGTCCGGGAGACGGAAGTAGAAGTCCGCCGGGCGCCCGCCGTCGGCTGTGGGCGGGCCGACCCGCACCTGGATGTCGACAGCGGCGCGGTCGGGCAGCGGCAAGGGCGTGTGCAGGGAGAGCGCGTCGATGCGGCCGTGTCCGAGCCCGCTCCCGGCGTGCAGGACGATCTCGGCGGTCGTGGCACCGGCGATCGTCGCCGTGCCGCCCACCACGTGGTCGCTCAGCCAGGGATGGGTCTCGGTGCACAGACTGCCGGTGAACAACCGCTCCCCGCTCCCGGCAACGTCGAGCCCCGCCGTGAGGAAGGGATGCGTCAGCGGGGTCGCGCCGTCGGCCCTGACCCGCTGCCGGGACGGCGGGGTGCGCAGCCAGTAACTCCGGTGCTGGAACGGATAGGTGGGCAGCTCCACCCGATCGGTGTGGGGAGTGCGGGGCAGCAGCTTCGGCCAGTCCAGTGCGGCTCCCCGGACGTGCAGGCGGGCCAGCGCGGCGCCGAGGACACGTACCTCGTCGCGTCGCCTGCGCAGGGTGGGCGTCCACGCGAGGTCGGGCGCCCCGGAACGGGCGTCCCCTGCGGGGCCGGTCTGCCCCTGCCCCAGCGCGGTCAGTACGGCGTCCGGTCCGATCTCCAGGAAGGTCGTGGCGCCCTGGGTCCGCAACCGGGCGACGGCGTCCGTGAAGCGAACGGAGCCCCGCGCGTGGCGGGCCCAGTAGTCGGGCGAGCACGCCTCGTCGGAGGTCAGGGTGGTGCCGGTGAGGGTGGACACGACAGGAAGGGCGGGCGGCCGGAGGTTCAACTCCGAGGCTACGGCCGCGAGTTCGCCGAGTACGGCGTCGACGTGCGGCGAGTGGAAGGCATGGCTCACGCGCAGCCGGTTCACACGGCGGCCTCGGTCGCGCCACCGCTCGGCGATGCCGATGACGGTGTCGTGGTCGCCCGAGATCACGGTCGAGGTCGGCGAGTTGACGGCGGCCACGGAGACCCGCTCCTCATGACCGGCCAGCGTGGCCAGGATCTCCTCCTCACCGGCGGCGATCGCGATCATGGCGCCCGTGTCGGGGAGCGACCGCATGAGTCGGCCGCGCGCGGCCACGAACCGGGCCGCGTCCGTCAGGGACATGACCCCGGCGACATGGGCGGCGGCCACCTCACCGATGGAGTGACCGGCGACGAAGTCGGCCCGGAGACCGAGGTGTTCGACGGTCCGGTACAGCGCGACCTCAAGGGCGAACAGGGCCGCCTGGGTGAAGTCCGTACGGTCGAGCAGAGCGGCCTCCCCGCCCGTCTCCTCCCCACCTGTCCTGTCCCCACCCGTCTCCTCCTCGGCGAACATCACCTCGCGCAGGGGGCGTGACAGGTGCGGGTCGAGGTGGGCGCAGGCCTCGTCGAGTGCCTCGGCGAACACCGGGGAGTGGGCGTACAGTCCGCGCCCCATGCCTGCCCACTGGGAGCCCTGGCCGGAGAACAGGAACGCGGTCCGGCCGGTCACCGCACGCACGCCCCGGGTGAGGCCCGTCGCCGGCCGGTCGTCCGCCAGGGCGTCCAGCGCGTCGAGCAGGGCGGCGCGGTCCGGGGCGGTGACGACCGCCCGGTGGTCGAGATGTGCCCGGGTGGTGGCCAGCGCGTGGCCCACGGCGCCGAGACCGGCGTCCGAGGTGTCCGAGGCGAGCCTGGAGAGCCGCGCGGCCTGGGCCCGCAGCCCGTCGGCCGAGGCGGCGGACAACGGCCACACGATCCCGGGCAGGGCCATCGGGAGAGCCGGGGCCGGAACGGGTTCTCCCGATGGCCCCGGTTCTCCCGCCGTTCCCGGATCTCCTGCCGTTCCTGCCGTTCCTGCCGTTCCCGCTGTCCCGGCCGGTACGGGCTCGTGGCGCCCCTCGCCCCGGCCGGCGCCGGGACCAGCCTCGCCGTGCCCCCGGCCGACCGCCGCCTCCCTCCGGCCGTCCCGTCCGGTGGCCTCCTCCAGTACGAGGTGGGCGTTCGTGCCCGAGATGCCGAACGAGGACACCCCGGCACGGCGGGGCCGCCCGGGGTCCGGCCAGGCGCGGTGGCCGTCCAGCAGCCGTACCGACCCCCTCGACCAGTCGACCTTGGTGGACGGGACGTCGGCGTGGAGCGTCCTGGGCAACTCGCCGTGGAGCAGGGCCATGACCGTCTTGATGACCCCGGCGACACCGGCCGCCGCCTGGGTGTGGCCGATGTTGGACTTCAGCGAGCCGAGCCACAGGGGCCGGTCGGCGGGCCGGTCCCTGCCGTACGTGTTGATCAGGGCGTTCGCCTCGATGGGGTCGCCCAGCGCGGTGCCGGTGCCGTGCGCCTCCACCGCGTCGACGTCGGACGCGGCCACGCCCGCGTCGGCGAGCGCCTGCCGGATCACCTGTTCCTGGGCGGGGCCGCTCGGCGCGGTCAGGCCGTTGCTGGCGCCGTCCTGGTTGATCGCGCTGCCCCGGATCACCGCGAGCACCGGATGGCCGTTCGCCCGAGCGTCGGACAGCCGCTCCAGGAGCAGCAGGCCCACGCCCTCGGCGAAACCGGTGCCGTCGGCGCCGTCGCCGAACGCCTTGCAGCGCCCGTCCACGGCGAGCCCCCGCTGCGTGCCGAACTCGACGAACACCTCCGGGGTGGCCATGACCGTCGCGCCACCGGCGAGGGCGAGCGAGCACTCCCCGGAGCGCAGCGACCGTACGGCGAGGTGCAGGGCGGTCAGGGACGAGGAGCAGGCGGTGTCCACGGTGACGGCCGGTCCGTTCAGGCCCAGCGTGTAGGCGATACGGCCGGACGCGATGCTGGTCAGACCGCCCTGGAGGCGGTACCCGGCGACACTCGGGGCGGGCTGGTCGACCGGGGGCAGATAGGCCTGAGCGGCGGTGCCGACGAAGACACCGGTCCGGCTGTCGCGCAGTGCCGCCGGGACGATTCCGGCCCGTTCGACCGTCTCCCACGCGGTCTCCAGCAACAGGCGCTGCTGCGGGTCCATCGCCAGCGCCTCCCGGTCGGAGATGCCGAAGAACCCGGCGTCGAAACCGGCCGCGTCCTCGACGAACCCGCCCTGCCAGGCGCGGCCGTCGTCCGGGTCGGTCAACAGGTCGAGGTCCCAGCCCCGGTCGCCGGGGAAGTCCCCGACCGCGTCCGTCCCGGTGGCCACCAGCCGCCACAGCTCCTCGGGCGACCGGACACCGCCGGGCAGCCGGCACGCCATGGCGACCACCGCGACGGGTTCCCGCGCGGCGGCGACCAGTTGGAGGTTCCTGCGCCTGAGCTGCTCGTTCGACAGCAGGCTGCGGCGCAGCGCCTCGGCGAGGTCGGGCTGGGGCACGGTCGTCTCCGTCGCGTCGTTCACCGAGGGCTGGGCACCGGCGGGTCCGTGCTGCGGCCCGGGCGTCATTCGGCGTCCTCCGCGGAGAACGCCATCGCGACGAGTTCGTCCAGGCTCGCCGTCCTGATCTCCTGGTCGCTGTCGTGGTCGTCGCCGGGGTCCGTCTCGATGCCCGCGACCCTCAGGAGGGTGTCGAGCAGCCCGAGTTCGCGCAGGCGCGCGAGCGGGATGGCGGCGATGGCCTCCTGGATCCGGGAGTCCTCCGGCGCCTCGGCCCCGTCGCCGCCGGAGTCGGGGAAGAGGTCTCCGTCGAGCCGACCGGCCAGCGAGACCGGGGTCGGATGGTCGTAGGTGAGGGTCGCGGGCAGTTGGAGCCCGGTGGCGGTGGCCAGCCGGTTGCGCAGCTCCAGCGCCGTGAGGGAGTCGAAGCCGGACTCCCTGAACGGCTGGTCCGGTGCGAGGGGCGTGGCCGCGTCGAGGCCGAGGACGGCGGACGCGTGCGTGCCGATGAGGGACTCCAGCCGCCGCAGCCTGGCGTCGGGCCCGAGATCGGCTAGGTCCGCCCGCAGATCCGAGGCCGGTGCGGACACGGTGGCCGCCCTGCGGGCACCGCCCACGGCGGCCAGCCGCTCCAGCAGGGGGTGCAGCGTGCCGTGGTCGCTGTTGGCGCGCAGCGTCCGCTGGTTGAGGGGAGTGGCGGCGACCGCCGGGTACGGCAGTTCCAGGGCGGCGTCGAGCAGGGCGTGGCCGTGCTCGGCGGTGATGGGCGCCAGGCCGGTCCGCGCGATGCGGGTGTTGTCGGTGTCGGTGAGGGCGCCGGTGAGGCCGGTGACCGGCTGCCACCAGCCCCAGGCGACCGAGGTGGCGGTGAGGCCCTGGCGGCGCCGGTGGCGGGCGAGGGCGTCGAGGAAGGTGTTGGCGGCGGCGTAGTTGCCCTGACCGGGGTTGCCGAGGGTGCCGGCGGTCGAGGAGTACAGGACGAAGGCGGCCAGGTCGAGACGGCGGGTCTGCTCGTGCAGTTGCCAGGCCGCGTCGACCTTCGGGGCGAACACCCGGTGCAGGTCGTCCGGGGTCAGGTTGGGCACGGTGCCGTCCGAGAGGACGCCCGCCGTGTGGAACACGCCGGTCAGCGGATGCCCGGCCGGTATCGAGTCGAGAAGGCCGCGCAGCGCCTCCGGGTCGGCGGCGTCGCAGGCGGCGATCCTGACCCGCGCGCCGAGTGCGGTGAGTTCGGCGCCCAACTGGTCGGCTCCGGCCGCGTCCGGTCCGCTCCGGCTCGCCAGCAGGAGGTGGCGGGCGCCGTGCGCGGTCACGAGGTGCCGGGCGAGCAGTCCGCCGAGGGTGCCGGTGCCGCCGGTGATCAGGACGGTGCCGTCGGGGTCCAGCGGGCGGGGCAGGGTGAGCACGATCTTGCCGGTGTGGCGCGCGTCCCGCATCAGCCGGAAGGCGTCGGCGGCCTGCTCGATCCCGTAGGCCGTGACCGGCAGCGGCGTCAGCACCCCGCCGTCGAACAGGCGCCGCAGCTCGGCGAGGATCTCCGCGGTGCGTTCGGGGCTCGCGCTGTCCCGCCGGTCGAAGGCCCGGTAGGTGAGGTGCGGGTGGCTGACGGCCAGCTCCCCGGCGTCCCTGATGTCGGTCTTGCCCAGCTCGATGAACCGCCCCCCGGCGGCCACGAGGTCCAGGGACGCGTCGGTGAACGGGCCCGCCAGGGCGTTGAGTACGACGTCCACGCCGCGTCCGCCGGTGACGTCCCGGAACCGTTCGGCGAAGTCGAGCGTGCGCGACCCGGCGATGTGTTCGTCGGCGTAGCCGAGTCCGCGCAGGGTGTCCCACTTGTCGGGGTGGGCGGTGGCGAGGGGCACCGCGCCCAGCTGCCGGGCCAGTTGGGTGGCCGCCTGGCCGACGCCACCGGCGGCGGCGTGGATCAGGACCGTCTCGCCGGGCCGAATTCCGGCGAGGTCCACGAGGGCGTGGTACGCGGTGACGAAGGCCACCGGGACACCGGCGGCCTCGGCGAAGGACCAGTCGTCGGGGATCCGGGTCACCATCCGGTGGTCGGCCACGACGACCGGGCCGAAGGCCTTCTCGGTCAGGACTGCCACCCGATCACCGACGGCGAGGTCCACGCCCGGCCCCGCCTCGGTGACGACACCGGCCGCCTCGGCCCCGGAGTCGTGCTGGACGGCGATGAGACCGAGGGCGGCTGCGGTGTCGTAGAAGTTGACGCCGGCGACCCGTACGCCGACCCGCACCTGGCCCGGCCGCAGCGGGGCGGCGGCCTCGGGGGCCGGGAGCAGCGAGAGGTCGTCGAGACCTCCGCCGCCGGTGGTGTCCAGCCGCCACAGGGGCGTGTCGGCGGGCGGGGCAAGCAACTCGGCCGTGGCGGTGCGCGCCAGATGGGGGACGTACGCCTGTCCGCCCCGGACGGCCGTCTGCGGGTGACCGGCGGCCAGTACGGAGGCCAGCGCGGCCGGGGTGCCGGGGTGACCGTCGGTGTCGATCAGGACGATCCGGCCGGGGTTCTCGTTCTGGGCGCTGTGCAGCAGTCCCCACGCCGCGCCGTGGACCAGGCTCGGCAGGTCGTGGGTGCCGGTGGCGACGGCGCCCCGGGTGACGACCGCCAGCACGGTCCCGGTGAGCCCGTCGTGGGCCAGCCAGGCCTGGAGGAAGTCCAAGACCTCTTGACTCCGGGCGCGTACGGCCTCGGGCAGGTCCTTCGTGTCGGCGGGGTCCGGTGCGGGCAGCGCCCAGACGACGGTCCCGGGCGGTGCGGTGCCCGCGTCGAGGGCCGCGGTCAGCGCGGACAGACCGGCGTAGTGCGGCAGGTCGCCGAGAGCGGCGGCGAGTTCGGTGTCCGGGTCGAGCAGCACCCGGGTACGGGTGTCGCGGGCGCTGGCCCGGGCGGCGGGCAGCGCGGTCCACTCCAGGCGCAGCAGGTCGTGCCCGGGGCCGGTGCGCAGCAGTCGGCGCAGATGGTCACCGGCGGTGGCCCGCAGGGTGAGTGCCTCGACGCTCAGGACGGGGGCGCCGGTGTCGTCGGTGGCGGTCACGGCGACGGTGTCGGGCTTGACGAGGCGCAGTTCGACGCGCAGCCGGGTGGTGGGGGTCCCGGTGTGGGTGATGCCGGCGAAGGTGAAGGGCAGCCTCGGCCCGGTCCGTCCGTCGGCCGGGCCGGCCGCGGTGTCGGGTACGGCGATGGGGTGCAGCGCGGCGTCGAGCAGCGCCGGGTGCAGGGCATGGCCGGTGGTCGCCAGGCCCTCGGGCAGCTGGACCTCGGCGTAGAAGCGCTCGCCCCGGCGCCAGACGGCGCGCAGACCGCCGAAGGCCGGGCCGTAGTCGTAGCCGGCCGTGGCGAGACCGGCGCGCAGGGCGGCCAGGTCGACCGGGTCGGCGTCGGCGGGCGGCCAGGAGGCGGGGCCCGTCCCGGGGGGCGGCCCGGACGGTTCCTCGGTCAGTCGGCCGGTGGCGTGCAGGGTCCAGACGGGCGGGTCGGCCTCGTCCGTACCGCTCTTGCGGGCGTGCAGCGTCAGCGCCCGGTGGCCGTGCTCGTCGGCCGGTCCGGTCCGCAGTCGCAGGTCCAGGGCGTCGTGCTCGGTCAGCACCATCGGGGCGTGGAGGGTCAGTTCGGCGATGTGGGGGCTGCCCGTCAGACGGGCCGCGTGCAGGGCCATGTCGACGTAGGCGGTGCCGGGGACGAGGACGACCCCGGTGGCCGCGTGGTCGGCGAGCCAGGGCTGGGTGTCCAGGCCGACCCGGCCGGTCAGCAGCAGCCCCTCGCCGTCGGGGAGGTCGATCACCGCACCGAGCAGTGGATGCTCGGAGGCGCGCTGCCCCGTGGTCGCCGGGTCCGTCGGCGGTGCGGCGGTGAGCCAGTGGCGGCGGCGCTCGAAGGGGTACGTGGGCAGGTCGACATGACCGGCCGTCGGGTGCCCGGTGTCGCCGTCCAGGGCGTGGCCGTGGGTGTGCAGACGTGCCCTGGCGGCGGTGAGGGTGCCGGTCTGGGGCCGGTCGCGGTGCAGGGTGCCTGTGACGAGCGCGGTGGTGTCGAGGGTCTCCTCGATCGGCGGCACCAGGACCGGGTGCGGGCTGCACTCCACGAAGGTCCGGTGGCCCTGCCCGGCCAGCGACCGGAGGGTGTCGGTGAGGCGGACGGTGTCGCGGAGGTTGGCGTACCAGTACGCCGCGTCCAGTGAGCCGCCGTCGAGCGGGCCGTCCTGGAGGCGGCCGTCGACCGTGCTGTGGAAGGCGACGGTGGTGGGCCCGGGGGTGATGTCGGCGAGCCGTTCGAGGAGGCCGTCGCGGAGGGGGTCGATGTGCCGGGAGTGGCTGGCGTAGTCGACGTCGATGCGCCGGGCCCGTATGCCCTCGGCCTCGCAGTGGCGCAGCAGGTCGGTAACGGCGTCGGTGTCGCCGGCGACGACGGTGGACGCGGGGCTGTTCACGGCGGCGACGCCGATCCGGCCGCCGTACCCGGCCAGGAGGGCGTCGGCCCGGTCGGCGGGCAGCCCGACCGTGGCCATGGCGCCGGTGCCGGACAGTTCCACCAGGGCCTGGGCGCGCAGGGCGACCAGCCGGGCCGCGTCGGGCAGGGTGAGGGCACCGGCGATGTGGGCGGCGGCGATCTCGCCCTGGGAGTGCCCCACGACGGCGTCCGGGACGACACCGAAGGACTGCCAGAGACGGGCGAGCGACGTCATCACCGCGAACAGCGCGGGCTGGACGACGTCGACCCGGTCGAGGCCGGGCGCGCCCGGCGTGCCGCGCAGCACGTCCACGACCGACCAGCCCGTGTACGGCCGCAGCGCCTCGTCGGCCCGGTCGAGGGCCTGCCGGTGGACCGGGTACGCGTCGTACAGCTCCATGCCCATCCCGGGCCACTGGGAGCCCTGGCCAGGGAAGACGAACACGACCTTCCCGGGACCCGAGGCGGGCACCACGCCCTGGACCAGGCCCGGGTGCTCCCGCTGGTCGCCCAACGCGCCCAGCGCGTCGAGCAGTTCGTCGCGAGAGCGGCCCCAGGCCACGGCCCGGTGGGCGAACCCGCTCCGGCTCGTGGCCAGCGCGTGCGCCACGTCCACGGGGGCGAGGCCGGACCGGTCGAGAAGGTGACGGCGCAGTCGGGCGGCCTGCTCCCGCAGCGCCGTCCCGGTCTTCGCCGAGACGGTCCACATCACCTCGGTGGACGGGTCGGCGCCACGCTCGGCGGGCGGATCGACGGGGTCGGGTGCCTGTTCCAGGATCAGATGGCCGTTGGTGCCGGAGACCCCGAAGGAGGACACGGCGGCACGCCGGAGACGGCCGTCGGCGTCCGGCCAGTCCCGCTGCTCGGTGAGCAGCCGCACGGCGCCCGAGGACCAGTCGATGTGCGGGGAGGGCGCGTCGATGTGGATGCTGCGCGGCAGTTGCCCGTACCGGAGGGCCATCACCAGCTTGATCAGGCCCGCCACGCCCGCGGCGGCCTGCGTGTGGCCGATGTTGGACTTCACCGACCCCAGCAGCACCGGCCGGTCCTCGGGCCGATCGCGGCCGTACGTGGCCAGCAGCGCGTGGGCCTCGATGGGGTCGCCGAGACGGGTTCCGGTGCCGTGGGCCTCGATCACGTCGACGTCCTGCGGCGTCAGCCCGGCGTTCGCCAGGGCGTGCCGGATGACCCGCCGCTGCGCGGAACCGCTCGGCGCGGACAGGCCGTTGGAGGCGCCGTCCTGGTTGACCGCGCTGCCCCGGATCACCGCCAGGACGGGGTGCCCGTTGGCCCTGGCGTCCGACAGGCGTTCCAGCACCACCATGCCGACGCCCTCGGCGAGACCGATGCCGTCGGCGGACGCGGAGAAGGCCTTGCAGCGGCCGTCGGGGGAGAGGACCCGCTGCCGGGAGAACTCGACGAGGACACCGGGGCCGGACATCACGGTCGCCCCGCCGGCCAGCGCCAGTTCGCAGTCGTTCTCGCGGAGCGCCTGGCAGGCCTGGTGGATCGCCACCAGGGAGGAGGAGCAGGCGGTGTCGAGGGTGATCGCCGGCCCTTCGAGCCCCAGGGTGTACGCGACCCGGCCCGAGGCGACGCTCAGCGCGGTGCCCATGAAGGCATGGCCGGCCACGTCGTCCGAGGCCTGGTGGAGGCGGGGGCCGTACTCCTGGGCGATCACCCCGGCGAAGACCCCGGTGCTCGTGCCGCGCAGGGTGGCGGGGTCGATCCCGGCGTGCTCGATCGCCTCCCACGACACTTCGAGCAGCAGCCGCTGCTGCGGTTCCATCGCGGTCGCCTCGCGCGGCGAGAGCCCGAAGAAGCCCGCGTCGAACTCCGCGGCGTCGTACAGGAATCCGCCGTTGCGGGAGGAGATCCTCCCTAGTTCCCCCGGGGTGGGGTCGTACAGGCCGTCCGTGTCCCAGCCCCGGTCGGCGGGGTGTTCGCCGATCACGTCACGGCCGGCCGCGACCAGGTCCCAGAGGGACTCCGGGTCGGTCACCCCGCCCGGGTAGCGGCAACCGATGCCGACGATCGCGATCGGCTCGTCCGACGGACCTCGACGGCTGCGGGCCGCCGACGCTCCGGCCGCCGTGTCCTCGGACGTGAGACCGAGTTCGTACCGCAGATGCTCGGCGAGCGCCGCCGGGGTCGGGTGGTCGAAGACGAGGGTGGTCGGCAGGTCGAGGCCGGTGGCCGCCGCGAGGCCGGCGATCAGTTCGACCACTCCGAGCGAGGTGAAACCGATCTCCAGGAAGGTCTGGGTGCCCGCGGCGAAGCCGTGCCCCAGCACCCTGCCGGTCTCCGTGGCGATCAGGCCGACGAGCGTGTCGCGCTGTCCGGCCGGCGAGGCGTCGCGCAGGGCGGTGGTGTCGAGAAGTCCGGTGGGCTCGATGCCGGGAGTCGGCTGCTGAGCTGCCTCCGCTTGCTCCGAGTCCGAGTCCGCGTCCGGGTGAGTCACCGTCACCTGGGGCCGGCTGACGAGACGCCCGTATGCCGTCTCCCAGCTGACCGGCACCCCGTTGACGAAGGCGTGGGTGAGCGCCTGGAGGAAGCTTTCCCGGTCGCTCCTGCGGTGGTCCAGCGTGGGGATGACCGCACCGGTGACGCCCGCCGCCCGGAGGGTCTCGCCGATGACGGTGGTGAGCGTGGGGTGGGCGCTCACCTCGATGAAGAGCCGGTGGCCGTCGTCGACGAGTGCGCGGACGGCCCGCTCGAACAGGACGGTTCCGCGCATCGACCGGTACCAGTAGTCGCCGGTCAGGCTCGCGCCGTCGAGCCGCGTACCCGTGGCGGTGGAGTAGAACGCGGCGCGCGACGGGCCGGACGGCGCGTGCGGCGTCTCCCCGGCCATCAGCTCCCGTAAGCCGTCCACCTGCGGTGAGTGGCCGGCGACGTCGATGCCCGGCACCCGCCAGGCCCAGACGCCCTGCGCGGTCAGCTCCGCGAGGAGTTCCTCCACGGCGTCGGTGTCGCCGCTGACCGTCACGTTCCGGGCGCTGTTGACGGCCGCGACACCCAGCCGTCCGCTCCACCGGTCGATGAGCGGACCGACCTTGTCGACGGACGCGGCGACCGACGCCATGGCGCCCCGGCCCTCGATACGGGTCAGGGCCGTGCCGTACAGCACGAGCAGCCGGGTGGCGTCCTCGGTGTCCAGCGCGCCGCAGGCGTGGGCGGCGGCGATCTCGCCGACGGAGTGGCCGACGACCGCCGCCTCCGCGAGTCCGTGGGCACGCCAGGAGTCGGCGAGCGCCGAGGACAGGACGAACTGGACCGGCTGGATGGTGCCGAGCCTGGTGGGTTCCTCTCCGGCGGCGAGCGCGGCGGCCGGGTCCCAGCCGTCCAGGCGGGCGGACAGCGCCCTTCCGTAGTGCTCGGCACGGTCTCTGAACTCGGGGGAGGAGGTGAGGAGTTGCGTCGCCATGCCGGGTCGGACGGCGCCCTGGCCGGGGAAGACGAGGACCGGTCGCGCGGCTGTGGCGGCGGTTCCGGTGAGGACGCCCCGGGCGGGGCGGCCCTGGGCCAGGGCGGTGAGTCCGCGCAGGAGCCCGGCCCGGTCCGTGGGGAGGAGCGCGCCGCGGTGCTCGGCGTGGGCCGTTGTCAGCAGACGGTGTCCCAGGGCCGGTAGCGCCTCGTCCGGCACCGCCTCGACCTCGGCACGGAGCCGGCCGGCCTCGGCCGCGAGCGCCTGGGGGGAGTCGCCGGAGACCACCAGGGGTGGGTTGTGCAGTTCCATGGTCAGCCTTCGCTACTTGGCAACGGACTTGCGCCAGCTCAGTTGGGCGGCCGGGTGGACCAGCACACGGGCCGGCTGTTCGCTGCGGAGCAGGACCTTCGCGAGCCGCCGCCGGATCTCCCGGTCGTCGACGGAGTCGTCCGCGCAGTAGACGTCGAGGGTGAAGACGACCTCACCCGCGTCGTTCTCGTGCGTCCACGCCTGTGCTCCCTGTACGTCGGGCAGCGTCTCCGCTATCTCGCAGATCGACCGCAGCGAGACCTTCTCGCCCCGGCTGATGACATAGCTCGGCCGTCGGCCGCGGAAGAAGAGGTAACCGTCGTCGTCCATCTCGAAGAGGTCGCCGGTACTGATCGCGGTCCTCACGAGGCCTGTTGGGCCGGCCGTGGTGCCGCCTCGGCCGGGCTCCGCGTCCGGCTCCCGCCGCCCGACCCTGCGCAGCATCGCCGTGTCGGTCCCGACGATCAGCTCACCGACCCGGTCACCCGGGCCGTCCGTGCGCAGGCGGACCTCGACACCGGGAAGAGGGAGCCCCACCGAGGCATGACGCCGGGGCGGCTCCAGGTGGGCGGCCAGCGTGGAGACGCGGGGGCCCGCCTCGGTGAGCCCGTAGGTGAGATACAGCTCCAGACCGGGGTTGCGGGCCAGCAGGTCCGCCACGGAAGAGGCCCCGAAGGCGTCACCCCCGACGGTGAGCCGACGCAGGGGTGCGGGCAGCGGGCGGCCCGTCCGGCGCCAGGTCTCGACCAGCGCCGGCGTCAGCGAGGACACCGTGACCCCGTACTCCTCGACGGTCCGCCGGTAGCTCGCCGGGGTGAACGGCGGGCCCGCGATCACCGCCCTGCCGCTCGAGACGAGGGTGCCGAGCAGTTGGGCGACGAAGGCGTACGAGTAGTGCATGGGGAGGTTGATCAGGACGGTGTCGTCGGCGGTCTGGCCGATGGACCCCGCGTGCCGGGCCGCGTTGCGCAGCAGGGAGTCGACGTGGTGCAGACAGCCGCTGAACACCCCGGAGGTGCCGGAGGTGAGGAGGATGATCTCGCCGGGGCGGCGGGGTTGGCCGGTCACGCCGGGCAGCGTCGCGAACTGCGCCAACTCGCCGACGGGGTGCGGGACTTCGCCGCCCAGCAGCTCGGCGGAGATACGCGGCGCCACGAGGGCGTCCGCGCCAAGAGCCCTGGCCATCCGCTCGATCCTGGACGGCGGAGCCGACGGTGGCAGCAGCGCCGGAACCGCGCCATGGCTCAACAGGGCCAGCACCACGGCCGTGAACGCCCCGCCGTTCGGCATCGCCACCATGACGGTCCGCCCGGGCCGGACGCCGAGTGCGCTCAGTTCCTCCGCCACGGAGTGGAGCGCCGGGAGCCGTGCCCCGGGCCGGTCGGCCTCGACGAGGTGGTGGAGGAAGTGCTGGACGGCGCTCGCCTCAAGGGCGCCGACGGTCCTCACTTCGGTCCCGCCGTCGGGTCAGCGGTGAGGACCGTGCTGGTGACGCGGTGACCGGACGCGTCGGCCCGGTGGGCCGTCACGATCACGTGGGTCGCGCAGCCCTGGCGCAGCCAGGCGCGGGCCACGGCCAGCGCCGGTGGAAGACCCTTCTCCGGGGGCATCGACAGGGTCATGGTGGGTCCGCTGAATCCGAGGAACTGGGAGGGGAGGGTGCAGATCGAGCCCGGGTTCGCCCCGGAGAAGCGCAGCGGCGAGATACGGCCCGCCGGAATCGCCTCGGCCAGCTGCCGCATGGTGTGCAGGGTGCACTGATCGCTGATGGCGATGTGTCCCACGGCCTCCTTCGCCGACGCGTCCTCGGGTGTGAAGTCCGAGGCGCCGAGCGCCTGTTCCACGGCGTCGAGCACGAGCCAGGAGAGGGGGTCCGCGTACAGGGAAGCCCTCCGCCTCGGCGCGGCGGACAGGTCGGGGGCGACGGCGACACCTTCGCCGACGGCTTTCATGCCGTACGTGTGCGGGGCAACGGATGCGTTCATGGCGTCGTGCTCCCCGGCCCCTGGAGGACCAGGCAGGTGTTGAAGCCGCCGAAGCCCAGCGTCACGCTGATGCCGTATCCCTGGTCGACCTTCATGGGCTGCCGGGCCGCGACCGGCAGCCCCAGCTGGGGGATCGGCTCCCGGAGGCCGTGGACGGGGGGCGCCGTCGACGTGGCGAGGGCCTGGAGCACGGCGACGGCCTCGATGGCGCCGGTCGCGCCGAGGGTGTGCCCGAAGGCGCCCTTGGTCGCGAACACGACCGGTGGGGTGGGCGATTCGGCGAACAGGTGGGTGTAGGCGCGGGCTTCCACGGTGTCGTTCACCGGTGTTCCGGAGCCGTGCGCGTTGACGACGGAGACGTCCGCCGGGGTGATCCGGGCCGTACGCAGGGCGCGTTCGACGGCGAGGACGACGTTCGCGCCGGACGGGTCGGGGGCGACGGCGCTGGCCGCGTCGTTCGACGACGCCGCGCCGGCGAGGATGCCGTGCGGGCGGGCGCCCCGGGCCCGTGCCCGCTCCTCGGGTTCCAGGACCAGGAAGGCCGCGCCCTCCCCGAGAACCGTGCCGTCGTGCCGCGTGTCGAAGGCGCGCAGCGCGACGGGGGACATGGTGCCCAGGCGTGAGTGCCCCAGCCGCTTGCCGAGGGTGAGGACGTCCGCCCCACCGCACACGCACAACTCCGCGGCGCCTTCCCGGAGAAGGGCGAGACCGGTCAGGATCGCGTCGGATCCGGCGGAGCAGGCGGTGGTGACCGTCACGGGTTCGGCCGTCAGTCCGGCGCCGCGCACGGCCGCCGCCGACCACTGGGAGAGGGAAGCGGTTTCCGCCAGGTCGAGATGAGCGCCGTAACTGGTCCCGAGGACCGGCACAAGAGCCGGGTCGTCCGGCTCGATCCCCGCGTCCGCCAGGGCCTCGGAAAGCGTGGTGCGGGTCAGTTCGTGCTGGCGGTGCGACGCGGGCGCGTCCTGCGGAACACCTGGCACGACGGCCGCGCGGGTGCTGCGCAGCGGCATCGGGGAGACGACGTCGCCGATGCCCGAGGCGCCGTCGAGAAGTAATTCCCATACGGGGTCCAGCGCCGACCCCAGCGCTGTGGTCCAGGCCATTCCCGTGACCCAGATCCGGGAATCGGGGTTCACCACAGTTGCGTACCCAGGTCGGCTACCTTGGTGCGTACCAGGCTGCCTCTGCTCATGGCGACGGGTTTGCCCGAAACCTCCGCCCGGCAGGCGAAGTTGAGGACATTTCCGCGAAGTTTCTCGCAGGTCGTGTTGAAGATGATTTGGTCGCCGGGAACGACGACATGGGTGAACCGTGCTTTGACCGACCCGATCAGGGTGATTTCGTCTTCGGCCAGCGGCGAGGTGGACAGCTGGACCAGGATAATTGCCGACTGGGCGATCGCCTGCATCATATGGCTGGCCGGGAAGATGGCACGTTCGGGGAAATGGCCTGAGATGGCGTCCGTCTGACCTGAGACGGCCATGAGGCTCTTGACGTATTCACCGGGCTCGTAATCCAGTATTCGGTCGAGGTACACCATCGGGTGACGGTGCCGCAGCCAGCCCTTGAGTTCCGTGAACCCCATGGTCCTCGGCTGGCGCTCCTTGACGTCGCTCACCTCGGTCATCGGCTGCCGACCTCGTCCGGGACCGGCTCGCTGAGACGTGTCACCAGTCTGGCCAGGTCCCGCACCGTGGAGAAGTTCTCCGGTACGAAGTCCTCGTCCGAGATCGTTATGTCGAAGGCGTACTCACACTGGGTGCGGAGTTCGGTGAATCCCAGCGAGTCGAGACCGAGGATATCCCGAAGGCCGTCGTCGAGGCCGATCTCGGCTTGTGGAACGCTCACGAAAAGGTCGTCGACCAAGATTTTCCTGAGGGTTTTGTCAATGCTCACGGGCGGTCTCCAGGATTGCTGAACGGAGCGGGCCGGGGAACGGCTTGACCGACGCCCGCACGAGTGGTCGTAAAGCGGACCTCTCCGGCGGGAGCGATGCGACTCTACAAGCTTCAAGTAGTGGGCGGCGACTACGGAAATCCTTAGTCTCCGTTGGCAAAATAACCTAAATCGGTCCATTGGCCCCTGATGGGGCGAGCGACTTTCAGGTTCGTAACAAATTCGAATTTACCGCCGGTTAGGTTTATGGAATGCCGTCGTGCGCCAAGGGCCGACGCGCCGCAGAGGTATACCGAGCAGTACGTCTTCCTGTGCTCAGTGACACTCTTGACCAACTACCGCTCCAGCAAGGCAAACTGGACCAGCGTCACCCCCCAGCCACACACCAGCGTCGGCACGGTTGCCTCTGCCCTGTCCGAAAGCGATTGTCACCGGGGCCCCGCAGCCCTGGTGCCGGACGTCCGGACCGCCGGCGGCCCACGGACACGACACCGTGATCCGCACGACGGCCCCCAGCACGACCAGGAGACCTCGCATGACTGCGTCCCCACACCGACCGGACGGCTTTCCCCCGCCTCCGTCCGAAGCGCGTTCACGGGGATCGCGGAACGACGTTCGGGCGGGCCGATAGCCCCGGTGCACCACCGTTTCCCTCACACGGCTCCGTTTCCCCAGATGACGGAAGAGACGAGAACGCCGCTGTACCGGGAGGCCACCGGGTCCTGCCGAGCCGCAGCCCACCCCGGTTCCCTCCGGTCACGTTCCCCGAAAGAGGTACTGCCTTGTCCACTTCGCCCAAGGTCACGATGCTGGACCCCGACCCAGCGCCCGCCCCGGGGAAACCCGGAGACCTGTCGGCACCCGGCGTCCCTCCGGCCGTCGCCGCGATCCTGGGCATCGTCCACCTCGACAGCGAACTCCGGGTCAGGGAGGCCAACATCGCGTTCTGCGAGCAGCTCCGGCTCACTCCCGCCGAGGTGCGGGGAATGTCCCTGTCGCAGTTCTTCCCGCCGGCGGCGGGGGCGAGGCTGCAGGAGCACTTCTCCCGGCTCGTCGCGGGGCAGCACGGTGACTTCAGTGTCCCCATGACGCTCGTGGACGGGAACCGGAGGGAGCGGGACTGCCTGGTCACGGGCATCGCGCTGAACAGCGTCCTGCACGTCTACTGCACCGAGTGCGCCGCGATCGCGCTCATCGTCCCGGACACCGTCCACAACCCCCCGGTGGTGCTGGCCGCGGCCCCCGCGGCGCTCGCCGAGGTGCCCGGCCGGGTGCTGGAGGGGGTGGCCGCCGGACTGTCCACCCAGCAGTTGGCCTCACGGCTCGGTCTCAGCAGCCACGGTGTCGAGTACCACATCAGCGCGATGCTGAAGAAGCTCAAGGCACCCAACCGCTCCGCGCTCGTCGCCCGGGCCTACGCGCTGGACATCCTCGTCCCGCACTGCTGGCCGCCCAGGGTCAAGCCCCAGTACATGGCACGGTTCCAGGCCGGCACGTCCGCCTACGCGGCAGCGGCTCCGGCGGCGGACCGCACCCGGATCCCCGCTCCCCACCGGTCCGGCGACCTCACCGAGACCCGCCCTCCCGCACCGACGCCCGCCGACGGCGCCGGCAGCCCGGAACAGGAACGCCCATGAACCGGACACACCTCCGATCCACCTCCCACCACCGCCGTACGAGGCCCCGACCCACCGCCGTCGCGGCGGGAACCCGCGACGGACACCAGGCGAAGGGAGCCGGCCATGGACGCTGACACCCACCGGGCGGACGTCGACGTGGCGGCGGCCGGGGCCGAGGCCGTGAGCCGCAACGCCGACATCATCGGCCCACGGGAGCAGGCGGCCTTACGCGCCGCGACCGTGCTCGTCGCGGGGTGCGGTGGCGGTGGCGGAGTGGTCGAGCCACTGACCCGGCTCGGCGTGCTGCGCTTCCGCCTCGCCGACCCCGACCGCTTCGACGTCTCGAACCTCAACCGGCAGGCCTGCACCCAGGCCGACGTGGGCCGCTCCAAGCCCGAGGCGATAGCCGACCGCGTACGCGCCCTCAACCCGTCGGCCGACGTGACGGTCTACCCCCAGGGCCTGACCCTGGACAACCTCGACGAGGCGCTCGACGGCGCCCACATCGTCTTCGACGGAATCGACCCGACGATGTCGGCCTGGGTCAAGTACCAGCTGCACGAAAGGGCGGCCCGGCGCGGCATTCCCGTCCTGGCGGGCATGGACTTCGGCGGGAAGCCGACCCTGTACGTCTTCGACTACCGGCGCAATCCGGTGCCCTTCTACGGCAGGGCGAGCGCCGAGGCGCACCGTGAGAACCGCCTCTGGGAATCGATGCGGTGGACCGGCAGCACCCATGTCCCCAGCGACTTCCTGCCCGTCCAGGCCGACCGGTTCGCCAACGGGGGCACCTGGCCGCAGATCGGCTACTGCGTTCTCGGCCTCGCCACACTGACCACCAGAGCGGTCGTGGACCTGCTGATGAACCGCAGGACGCGGCACGTCGTCACCATGGACGTGCACGCCGCGGTCATGACCCGCCCGGCCGCCCTGCTGCACCGCGCGCGGATGCCGGTGGAACTCCTCAAGACCCGCCGGGCCCTGCGCGCCGCCACCCGCCGTGGCCCGCGCCCGAAGGAGACCGCGCCACAACCACCGCGCCCACTGCCCGAACGGCTCGCCACCCTGCTCGACGGCGCCCGGCTCGCCCCGTCCGCCTACAACGCACAGCCATGGCGGTTCGAACTCCTCGACGACCGTACGGTCCTGCCGGCACCCGACCCGGCGCGCTGGCCCGCCGCCGACCGGGACCCGCTGGGCTGGGCGGACAGCCTCGGCTGTGCGCTGGGCGCCATGACCTACCTGGCGCACGGCGAGTGGGAGCCCCGGCCGCCCGGCCAGACCGAGGCACTCGGCCCCGTCGGCCGGTTCCACTGCGACCGCCTCCGTGACGACGTCCTCCTCCGGCAGGGAGTACTCGGCCTGCGCGCCACCCATCGCGAGGACCTGCTGCGCACCCCTCTCGACCAGTCCACCGCGAAGCGGATCGAACTACTGTGCGCGGAGCGGAACCTCACCCTGGACACGGTCACCGGCCCCACCGCCCTCGCCCGGCTGGCCCGGACGGAGTTCGACGCGGCCATGTCCGCCGATCCGGCCCGGGACGCCGAACTCCGGGCCTGGCTGCGCGAACGCGCGCGGACGGCGAAGGGCCGGAGTTCCTTCGGAGACCAGAGCGACCTGCTCGACGGCTCCGGCCTGCCCGGGTCCCTGGCCCGGGCCCTTCACGGCGAGACGGTACAGGCCGCGTTGGCCCGCCCGCTGCGCTCGGCGGCGGCGAAAGGACAGGCGCGGAGGCTGCGCAACTCCGGAGCCGTGCTCGTCCTGCGCGGTCCACGCCGGACCGTCGCCGACCGTTTGGAAGCGGGAGCCGCGCTGATGCACATCTGGCTGACCCTGACCGAGGCCGGATACGCGGCCCAGCCCCTGCGGGGCGAGTTCGGCCGCCCGCCGGCCGGACTCGCCTCCGACGGCGACAACGGCATCCTGGCGATCCTGCGCACGGGACGGGCCACGGCCGCACCGCCTCACCGCATTATGCGCTGCCCGGTCGAGGGATCTGTGCGGTGGGCTGGGTAGAGCAAGGGCCTCAACATGCGCAGGCGGGAAGGCTGTACCGACAACGGACGGCACTTCGGCGAGATCCAGCAGCTCCGCCTGGGGCACATCACGGCCCGCCGCGCCGAACTCACCGACCCGCGACGGCACATCGCATCGTTCGCCACGATGATGAAGAACTTCGACGGCCACCACCTGCCCGCTGGGTCAAGGCCGCCGAAGGCAGCGACCTGCCGCCCCTGCGCGATTTCACCCGTAACCTCACCAAAGACCTCGACGCCGTGACCGTCGGCCCCACCCTGCCGTACCGCACCGGCACCGTCGAAGGACACGTAAACCGAGTCATGTTCCTCAAGCGACAAAGCAACGGACGGGCCGACTCCGACCTGCTCCGACGTCGCATCCTGCTCACCCCGCGAACCGTCACTCCGGGCGATCCCGAAATGTTGATCAGAACCGCTTACGAAGGCCACCGTCAGCAGGGGGTAAACCTGGCCTGGTGGCGCTCGCGCCACAACGGGTTTTCCGCGGCGATGAGTTCAGCGATCACATCGGCCGCCAGGCCAGTGATCCGCCGGTTGCTGATGACCAGTGCGTGAGCTCGTCAGCGGTGGCCCTGCAGACGGGCGAGCAGAAGGTTGGGGTCCTTCGCCGTGATGTAGGCGGCGCTGAGGACGTACACCTCCTTGCCGCGCAGTGCGACGGAGGTGGGGTTCTGCAGTCCGTCGTCGGTGTCCAGAACGGTGCTGCTGGTCCCGTCGGGCTGGATGAGTACGACCTTGTTGGGGGCGTCGAGGGTGGCGAGCACCTCGTCGCCGCGACCGGTGAAGGCGAAGTCGTCGACACCGGCCAGTCCGGTTGCTCTCACCTGCGGAATGCCCGCCCGGTTTCCGTGACGGATCGGGATGCGCAGGAGGGTGCCCTGGTCGAGGTTGCTCACCCAGAGCGCGCCGTCGTGCACCTTCGCGCCGTTGGCTCCGAGGAAGCCGGCTGCAGCGAGCTGGGGTGCGGTGGACCATGCGGTGGGCCGACCCCCGGAGAGGGGGACGGTCCACACGGTGCCGAGTGCCGAGTCGGTGATGTAGAGCTGCTTGCCGTGCGGGTCGAGCGCCAGACCGTTGGGCAGCCCGTTGGCGGGGAGCGCGGCGATACGCTTCGGGGCCTTTCCGGGGGCCAGCCGCCACAGGCCCGTCAGATCGGCGGTGCCGGTCGCGTACAGCGCGTACGTGCTGCCGTCCGGAGCCTGGACGATGCCGGTGGTGAGGGGGAATCCGAGGGCGGGGGTCTTGACACCGCCGTCGTCGGGCGCGGGCAGGGTCGCCAGGATGCGGGTGTTGCCCCCGGGGGTGATCTGGGCGATCTGGCGGCTGCCTGCGAAGGTCACGTTGACCTTGCCGTCGGGCAGCAGCGCGATGTTCTCGGGCATCTGGCCGGCGGCCAGGTCGAAGTGGTTGGTGATCCGAACGTGGTGCAGGGGGTTCGGGGCCGCCGGGGTGGCGGCGGCCGGGATGCCCGCCGATGCATGGGCCGCTGCGGCCACCGCCACAACTGTTGCCAGGAGGCTGTTTCGCTTGTGCATGGGTACCTTCTTCGTTTTCAGGCATGCGGGCATGCCGCAGCCAGGTGGTGGGCCGGAGGTGTACGAAGCCCCGCAGATGGGGTCGAGACGCGGGGTCGTCTACGAACGCTTCGGGTGTCCTCGACCGTGAAAAGAGTTTGGTGAGACGGCTTTTGAGGTTGCGGAGGTCAGGAAGCGCGGGACCCGACGCTCTCGCGAGGGTGGGCTGTCTCGCTCGGCCGTCCCGAGTGGCTGAGGAGACTGAGGGCTGTCGCGGAGGGGGATCCCGGAGCGGCCGTGGTGATCACCACGGCAGGCCCGTCTCCTTGCGGACTCTGCAGTGTCTGCTGGGTGACGGTCAGGATCCCGACCGTGGGATGGTGCATCTCGTAGTCGGCGACGTCGCAGGCCACAATCCGGTGATCGGCCCACATGGCCGCGAACTCCGGACTGCGTATGGCTAGTTCGCCGATGAGTCCGGCCAGCAGCGGGTCCTGCGGATACCGCCCGGCCGTCAGCCGCAGATTGCCGACCACGGCCCTGGCCTTGGCCGGCCAATCGGTATAGAGATCCCGGGTGCGCGCGTCCAGGAACACCAGCTTCGCCATGTTCGGCCGACGGCCCGGTTCAGCGGGGCTGTCCTGGTCGACATGGCCGGCGAACAGCGCGTGCCCCTGCGTGTTCCAGGCCAGGACGTCACTGCTGCGGCCCATGACGATGGCGGGTGTGCCTTCGAGAGCTGACAGCAACGCGCTGGTGGCCGGGGTGATCCGCTCGGGACGAGGACGAGGAACTGCTCTGCCCCGCTTCGGCGCACGGGCGAGTTCGTGCAGATGGGCCCGCTCGGACTCGTCCAGACGCAGGGCAGTAGCGATCGCGTCGAGCACCTCGCGCGAGGCGTTGCGCGACTGGCCCTGCTCAAGCCGGGCGTAATAGGGCGCGCTGATACCGGCGAGCATCGCCAGCTCCTCCCGCCGCAACCCCGGCACCCGGCGCCGCTCGCCGTAGGTCTGCAACCCGACATCCTCGGGGTGCAGAAGGCCCCGGCGTGCCTGGAGGAAGTCGGCGAGCTGCGCGTACTTGTTCACGACATCGAGTATGCGCAGCACCGCCGGACCGTGCCTCACCCTGCCGGGGTGCGGATCCGCAGGGTCTGGCTGCTCTCCGTACCGGCCTCCACGATGAGCCGTATCCCCCTATGTCGACTCCATCTTCGGGAGAGCCCATGAACACCCAGCCCCAGAGCGCCGCCCCAGGTCCGCGTACTTCGCCGGCCGGCCTCGACCTGACACCTTTCACCTTCACCAGGCGGTGCTGGGTCGACCTGCCGACGGCCTCGGTATACCCCCTCATCAGCGACGTGTCATTGATCGAGACGTGGAGCCTGAGCGCCTACGCCGTGAGCTACGAGCCGGGAGACGGCCCATGGGTCGGCGCACGCTTCAGCGGCCGCAACCGTCGTGACGGGCGCGAATGGATAACCCACTCCGAAGTGGTTCAGGCCGATCCGGATTACGCGTTCGCCTTCGTCGTCGGCGGAGCCGAGCACGGCATCGTTCGCTGGGCCTGGCACCTCTCCGAGCAGGGCACCGGCAGCATCGTCCAGCAGAGCTGGCGGCTGCTGCGCACCGACCCGGTTCTGGGCGATACACCCGAGGACCTCCATGCCCTGCGGGATCACATGGCCGACAGCGCGGAGACCACCCTGCTCTCCCTGGCGGAGTGGATCGCGGGCCACCGTCCTCGGTGACTCGCAGGACATGAACCTCGCCCCGCGTGGCCGACGAGCTTGTGCACCAGGGACGGCGGCCCTGTCGGCTCCGGTCGCCGCTGACGACGACTCTTGCGTGCTCGTCGGACGTGGAGGACATGGTGGTCCTCATCGGGGAGGGACGAGTCCTCCTTGGTGACCGCGTTCAAGTGGCTGCGGGGCCGGTCGCCGAGCGCTGCGCGCTGACGGCGTGCCCGCAGCCGGTGGGGTGAGTCGATCGCAAAGGTGGTCGAGCGTTTCGCCCCTGGTTGCGAGGGGGCCGCGCTGTTGGGATGGAGGAATGCGTTGCACCGCAATGTGCGGGGCGCGTGTTCCACCCTTTGTGTGAAGAGCAGGAGCAGTGCCATGGCCGTGTCCGAGGAGAGGATGGAGAGTGTCCTTGAGGCGTACATCAACGGGTATGCGAACAGCGACCCGGAGGCGCTGGCCAGCCGGCCTGTTCGCCGAGGACACGCTCTGGGAGGACCCGGTCGTAGCCAGTGGGCCGAGATCGGGCTTGCGGGGTCATGAGCTGGAGGAGATGTTCCACAGCCGTACCGTGTCCTTCGCGTCGGCCGTGGCGAGGATTCCGCCGTCTTCGCTGAACGCGAGGTCCGTCAAGGCGTCGGTCACGCCCGGCACCGGCAGGACGGCTGATTCCTTACCTGTGCTCACGTCCCACAGCACCACCATCGAGGGGGTGTGCCATGTGCCCGCGGCTAGCGTCTTGCTGTCCGGGCCGAACCGGAGGGGACCCACACCGTTGAGGATCCTGGCCACCTTTCCCGCGGTGACGTCCCAAAGCTGTACGCCGGTGGCGTCCGCGTAGGCGAAGAACCTGCTGTCGGGGCTGAACACGCCCCCGGGCTTGAGGGCGCTGCGAGTGGTGATCAGCCGGCCGGTGGCCGTGTTCCACAGGCGGACCGGCTGCTTGTCACCGGCCCACGTGGCGATCACCTTGCCGTCGGGGCTCAGGGCCATGTCGTAGACGTCGAGGTCGTCGCCACCGCCGAGGGTCTTGGTGGCCTTCTTCGTGGTCACGTTCCACAGCCGCACCGTGTTGTCCGTGCTCGCGGTGACCAGGGTTCCGTCGGGCGCGAAGGCCATGCTCTCGACACCGTTGGTGTGGCCCGTGAGGGTGGCGCGGAGTCTGCCGTCGGAGACGTTCCAGACCTGTACCGGCACGTCACGGCCGGACTCCCTGGCGACGATCGTGCTCGCCGTGGCGAGGGTCTTGCCGTCGGGGCTGAACGCCGTGACGACGTTGCCCCCGCTGGCGTGGACGCCGGCGGTCTTGCCCGTGGCCAGGTTCCGCAGGCGAACCTCGACATCGTTCGGCGTCCATTTACCGCCCTGGGTTGCGACGGTTTTCCCGTCCGGGCTGAACCCCCTGAGTTCTTGCTTGCTGAGCGTGGCGGCGGGCTTCGTCATGGCCCCGCTCCACAGCCGTACGGTATGACCGTCGTCCGTGGCCAGCGTCTTGCCATCGGAGCTGAACTCGATCTGCGTACCGGCTGCACTGAGCGTCTTGGCGGGCGTGATCGAGCCGCCCTCAGCCGCCTGATCGGAGTCGTTCGAGTCGGAGCTTCCTCCGGTGTTGGCGAGGACCACGGAGACGACAGTGACCGCCACCGCCAGGGCGATTGCACCCGCGATGACGAGCCTGGCCCGGCGGCTGCGGGGGAGGACGAGTGACCTCGCGGGCGTTGAGGAGGGCGTGGGTGCGGTCGATCGGTTCGGGACCTGCGTCGGGGCCGGGGTGGGTGGCGGCGTGGACGACGGGAGGGCGGCACCTGCCCGTGACCGTGGCTGCCGCGCGGGATGGGGATGTGGCTCGGGCGGGGGCTCGGGTGCCGGGGGAGGTTCCGCCCGCGTCGGAGTCGGAGTCGGCTCCGGTGGCGCGGGCGGAGCCGGCCTCGGCACCGGCGCTTGCTCCGCTGCCGCAGGCCCCGGCCCCTGTTCCCTCGCGTCCGCATCCGCCCGTACGACAAGCCCCCGCAGCCGCTCACCCGCCGCCCCCGACACCAGCCTGCTGTCGTCCTCGGTGAGCCGGCGCAGCTCCTCCACAACGGTCGCGCGCACCCGTTCGTTGCCGATGCGGTGCAGGTGGGCGAGTCCGTCGAGGGCGCCGAGCCGGTCGTTGGCCAGCGGACTGGCGACGGCGTTGCGCAGGTAGCCGGGGAGCGTCCAGTTGATGTTGCTGGCGATGACCGTGCGGCCCTCGACGTTGTCCTGCCTCTTGGGCCGCTGCTGCGGCATCTCCTCGACGACCCGGTCGTGGACGTAGCTGTAGAGCTCGTCGAGGGTGATGTCCCCGTCGCCGTCGAGATCCGCGCTGCCGTCGCGCAGGCCCTCGACGAGGTAGCGGGTGAACACCGACTGCGCCGCGTGGCCGTGCGCCTGGTCGCCCTCGAACGAGTATTGCGTCGCGTCCGAGGCGGTCAGCACGGTACGGCCGCGGCCCTGGAAGCGCTCCAGAGCCTGGACCGAGGTGTCTCCCTTGGTGCCCCGGGCCCCGAACGCGCCGCTGTAGCAGCAGTCGAGGATCAGTACCTTCTGCCGGGAGACGCAGCCCTCGATCGCCCGGTCGATCTGTTCGGCGGACAGCGCGGTGAACAGCAGGCTGTCGCGCCGGGAGTTGGACATCGCCAGATAGAGCCGGCCCTCCTCGTCCTTGAGGCCGTGGCCCGTGAAGTAGAGCAGGGCGAGATCGTCGCCGCGGCGGTCGCGGTAGAAGTCACCGATGGCCTCGCCGACGACGTGATGCGGTTGGTTGAGGAGGGTCTTCACTTCGAACCCGGCGACGGCGGGGTCCCGGAGCACCTCGGCGAGCGCCTCCGCATCGTGGGCCGGAGAGGTCAACTGCCGAAGCCCGGGGTCCTGGTACTCGTACGTGGCGATCAGCAGCGCGATACGGCGTCCCATCGTCAACCGTCCGTGTGCCGGCGGACGTACGCGTCGATCAGGGCCTCGCGCTCGGCGTCCGACGCCCGGTCCAGTTCGATCGTGTCACCGTCGATGGTCACCGATACCCGATGCCCTGCGGAGTTCCTGCCCAGCCAGTCGCGCACCGTGTCGATGAGCGCCGTGAACACCCCGCCGGACGCGCTCAGCGCCACGACGACGGCCCCGAGGGTGACCGCGTCGGTGCCCTTCGCGCCGGGCGGAGCCGGGACGGCGGCCTCGAAGCGCGCCGACTCGACGTCCAGAGCGGCGATTTCGGTCCGCAGCCGTCGGACCACCCGCTCGCCCGCCTCCGGATCCAGCTCCGGATCGGGCGCGACGACCACCCTCACGTCCCGTGCACCGGCCGCTCGCCGATCCCCGCCGCCGCCTCTTGCCGGTATGCCCTCGGCCATGTGTCCCCCAGATGGCGAGTCGTCCAAGAATCTGCTGCTGCACAGTGTGACGCCATTCGGCCACAGGCGGTGGTGAATCGGGCCTAACGGTTTCGGGACCACCGGTTCATGAAGGGATCGGTGGCTCTGTCAGTGAAGTCGTGGCTCTGGTTTCACTTCCTGGGCTCTGTCGCTGATTTGGGGGTGCGTGAGGATCAGGAGCAGATGGGCATCACCCAGGCGTGGGGGGATGTGGTTCGCCTCGTCGACCTTCTTCTTCCGGGGGGCACTGAGGTCCGGCCTACTGTGCGGTCCATGGTGGGGTCGGTGGCTTGTCCGGGATGTGGATGGAGATCCTCGTGTGTGCACTGCTACTACCGGCGGTGTCTGGCGGACCGTCCCGTCGCTGGTCGTCAGGTGATCCTCGATCTGCGGGCACGTCGTCGTGTGTGCGGTAACGGCACCCGCGAGTGTCGGACGTTCGCCGAGCAGATCCCGGACCTGACGCGTCGACATATGCAGGCCGACTGCTCGTTCCAGCCTCAGCAGCGCGTCTGTTGCTGCCCTGATCAGGCCGTTCTCGTCGGCGGTTGCCCCGCCGTGTGTCACCTCTTCCGCCTGGTTCAGCCAGCGGCGGATCTCCGTGCGGGGGTATGCCGTGGGTCCCTTCGCCGGTCGGCCGTACGGTCGACCGGGTCTGCTGCTGCGCACTGGACGAATGCACGCCGATGGGCCGCCGCGTGGTGCGCGGCCGGCGGATTTCTTCGACCGCAGGAGTGGTCAGTCCCGCGTCGGTGAACTCCACCTCGTGCAGGTCGAACCACTCAGAAGTGCCGCCATGGCGTTCGGTTCCGACCTGGATCCGGCGGCGGGTACCGTCCCGGCGGGGACGGGCCGAGCTTCCACTTCGTGTTCTTTGGTGTGGACGGGTGGAGGGCCGCGAGGGCGGGTTGCTCACGACCTTGTCGTCTAATCTCGTGCAGGGACAGGTCAGATGCTGTGTGGAGCGAGGTGAGGAGGCGACGATGCTCGGTAGGGGCACGCAGTTTCTCGCGGGCGCTTTGACGCTGGCCTGCCTCGTGGTTGTGGGCCCCAGTGCGCCTGGTGACGCCCTGTTCGGGAGGGCACTGTCTGTCGACGCCGTGAGGGATGTCGTTCCGAACCGGGTCATGACGTGGAACATCTGCAACCCCTGCGAGACGAGCAACGTCGACCGGGCAGCGCAGATCGCGGAGTACGCGCCCCAGGTCATCGGCCTGCAGGAAGCGTGCGTGCGTGACGTCGAGGCGATCCGGGACTACCTGGAGAACCTTCACGGGCTGGTCTACCACGTCGAGTACGGGACGGTTCTTGAGAGTTGGGGCCGCTGCGGGGGAGTGCCGTGGAGTCCGGGAGCCTTCGGCCAGGCGATCCTGTCCGCGGCACCGATGACGGACCGCGTCACCGTGGAATACCCCGACGGCGGCTCCGAGGACCGCGGGTACGTGGCGGTGACCACCGTGGTCGGGGGCCGCCCTGTCCGGGTCTTCAACACGCACCTCGCCCAAAGACGTCAGGAAGCGGTGCGGGCGAAGCAGGTCCAGGTGCTCGCCGCGGCTGTCGCCCGGCAGGAGCGCGCGATCGTTCTCGGCGATTTCAACGCGGTGCCGGACGCTCCCGAACTCGCCCCGATGTGGGCACAGGCCCCGGACACAGACACCCGATGCCAAACCTCGTCCATCGGCACGTGTGAGCCGACCACCGACTGGAACAGCAAGTTCGACTACGTCTTCCTGCGAGGCATCGCTCCGCTCCTGCGCCGGGTACAGCCCACCGACTACTCGGACCACCATCTGCTGTACACGGACCTCGACCCGGCCTAGAAGCGGAAAACCGGTCCAACAACGCCTCCGCTGACGGCTCCTCGCCTCAGAGCCATACGCCGCCAGCTCTTGCCGTCGAGGCCGTAGTTGTCGACCGGGTCGCCGTCGCCGTACTCGTAGGCGTTTGCCGATCCGCCGGAGACGAGGTCGGTGGAAGTCGCGATCAGGACGTCCGCCTCGCGGGCGCGGAAGACATTCTCGGCCCGGCGCATGTACGGCCAGTCGCGGCCCGTGCGGTCGCGCGCCCATCGTGGGTGCACACGCGCTCGACGAACTCGGCGTCGCCCGCGTCGACGCCGGCGGTCAGTACACCGCACCCGGCGGCCCGCGCAGCCCGGTCCGCGTCGTCCGTCACAGCCCGCCGTGAACTTCCGACGACTCTCTGACGCTGCGAGACAGACGTCGGCCGACTGCTGCCCTGCCCGCGAGGTCAACCCGTCAGGACGGGGAGTACGGAGGACAGTTCGGCCCGGGTGACACTGAACTTGCGGTAGACGTTGGTCAGATGCTGCTCCACGGTGCTCACGGTGACGTACAGCCGTTTGGCTATCTCCCGGTTGGTGCAACCGCGGGTGGCCAGCTCGACGACCCGCCGCTCCGCCTGGCTGAGCGCCGACTCGGCTCCGGCGACCGTCGGCTCCTCCTCCGCCACGGGCGTGTCCTTGCCGAGGGAGGTTTCCAGGGTGAGGGCCAGGGGGCGCGCTTGGCACTGCTGGACGAGATCCCACGTGCGGCGGCCGACCAGGCGGGCGAGGCGTAGTTCCCCCAGGCGGAAATGGACCCGGGTGAGGTCCGTCAGCGCCCGTGCCAGCTCGTAGCGGTCACCGGTGTGCTGAAGCAGGTCCACGGCCTGCCTGAGCAGAGGGGCACGCTGCCGGAGGGGGGCTGTTGCCGCGAGTATCCGCTGTGCCGCTCCCCGCGCGCGTGCTGCGGTGGTCCCGCAGAGGGCGAGCTGCTCCTCAAGGAGCCGCCGTGCCTCGTCCGGACTGCCGTGCTGTACGAGGGCCTCCGCCGACTCGTTGCGCCAGGCGATGAACCCGGGTGCGTCCAGGCCCCACCGGACCATGAGATCGCCGCAGGTACGGAAGTCGCTGAGCGCGGCGTCCAGGTTCCCTGTGTCGAGCTGGTAGCGGCCTCTGGCATGGAGGTAGTGCAGGCCGTACCGGCTCTGCAGCATGGTGTCCGGCGCGGGCCGGGCGAGCTGATCGGCCGCCTCCTCGTACCTGCCCATGGCTGTCAGCGCCAGCAGAAGGCTGGCCAGCGCTGATCCCACGGGCACCCCCCAGCTGCTCACGGGGATGATCCGCAGCGCCTGCCGCGCCTGCCGCTCCGCTCCGGCGAGGTCCCCCTGACGAAGGCTGATCTCGGCCCGAATGCTCAGCAGTCTGGCCTGGCGGCCCGGGGACTGGCGCGCGACCGCTTCCTCTATGAGTCCGTCGCACCAGGGGGCCGCACGGCCGGGGCGCTCTCCGTAGGTCAGTGCCAGCAGCGCGGACTCCACGGTGTCCATGCCCGCCTCGTCCAGCCGCGTTCTGCGCAGTACGCGCTCGGCCCGGGCCAGCACCTGTTCCGACGGCGCCGTGCTGAGCACCGAGTCCAGGGTGACGGCGGCCTCCAGCCGGTGGTCGGCCGCGAACGACGGAAGATCCCGACCGTGCTGTTCCGGGGCGGTCTCCGGCATGTACTCCAGGAACGGCGCGTACGAGCAGTGCAACCACGGGCGGGTGGTCCGCAGCTCGCTCGCGGTTTCGGGATCCCGCGTCTCACCGGTCTGGCCGAGTCTGACGAGGACGTCCCGCGCGTCCTCGAACCGTCCGTGCCACAGCAGTGCCCTGGCCAGTACGAGAGCGTCGTCGCCCCGCAGATGACCCAGGCGCTGCGAGTCGACGAGGTCGGCTAGGTGCGGAGCGGGCGTGCCGGGATTCACCCGCCATTCCGCCCTGACCAGTGCGGTTCTGAGCCTGGCGAGCCGCCGTTCGTCGGAGCAGGTACCGCAGGCCAGCTTGAGGTATTCCACGGCGCGCTCGACCAGGCCCTCGGACAGGGCCACTTCCGCGGCCTGCTCCAGCACCGGAAGGACCCAGGGCGCCGCGGTGAGAGGTGCGGCGACCAGGTGCTCGGCCACGACTGCGGCGGGCGCACCGTCCCCATAGGTCAGCGCCGCGGCCTCCTGGTGCAGTTCCGCCCGCCGACGGGAATCCATTTCCCTGAGCACGGCGGACCTGGCCACGGGATGACGGAAGTTCCCGGTGGTGAGCAGCCCTGCCGTGGTCAGCTCGTCCAAGGTCTGCGCGACGCTCTCGGCATCGACACCCAGCAGCCGGTCGATCGCATCGGGCGAACCGAGTACGGCGAGGCCGTGAGCCACTGCCAGTGTCCGAGGGCCGCTCCGGCGCAGGCAGGAGACCACGGCATGTCCGTATCCGTCGGCCACCACGAGGTCGGCCGCATTTGCCCTGGGCGCTGTGCCCGAGGCGGCGACGGTGTACGTGGCGGTCCGGTGGTCGGCGAGCAGGGCATCGAGGAGCAACGGGTTGCCTCCGCTGGCGGCATGGCAGTCGGCGGCGATCCGGTCGGCGGCTTCGCCGCCCAGCCGGGACGCCGCGACGGCTGCGACACCTTCGCCCGTGAGCAGGGGCACCTGGATGTTGTGGTTGCCGGGCCGGCGCAGCAACTCCAGCCGGAATCCGGTGTGCCGGTACGGCGCCTGTTCCGAGTGGCCGACGCACACCACGATCCGGGCGGTGCGTATGCGTCGTACGAGGTAGGACAGACATGCCAGGGACGCCTGGTCGGCGTGGTGCGCGTCGTCGACGACGATGGCGAGTGGCTGCCTCACGGACAGAGCGAGCAGTGCCGCGCACAGGGATTGAGCGGCGCGGGGGTCCACCGGGGACTCGTGGGCCACGGGGTGGCTGTCCGCTTCGGCCGAGAACAGCCCGTCGGTCTTCAGCCGCTCCTCGGCTGTCAGGGGTGCGTCCTGCAGCAGCTGTTCCATGACGCCCAGGTGTATGTCCGACTCCGACTCCGACCCCGCCGCGACCAGCGTCAGGGCGCCGGCCTTCAGCGCTTCGTCGGCGAAGGCATCCAGGAGCGCGCTCTTGCCGACGGCCACCGCGCCGCCGACCAGGGCGGTCCGGCCCCGGCCCCGCATCGCGTCGGCCAGCAGCCCGGACAGGAGATCCAGCAACTCATCGCGTTCGACCAGCGACATGTTCGTTCGTCCTTCCTCCCGGGACGTGCCCGGGAGCGGTGGTGCGGCGTCACTACAGCCGTTCGGCCAGGAGACCCGAGGAGGCAGGGGTGCTGGGTGCCTGAATCTGTCCCGCCCGGGTGGCCGCGACCCTGACTGCGGAGAAGGCGGCAGCGTGCGGGTCACTGCTGATGCCGCAGCCCCAGAAGACACGGCCGTCGACGCCGCACCGTGCGTACACCGTGACCCTGTCCCCGGACACCGTCCCGGTATCGGTCGTGCCGGTACGGTGCACCGCGCTCACCTCGATACCCCACGGCGCCAGCGTCGCCGTGAGATCTCCGTAGGTGTCGGTGTACGTCCCCGGATCCGCGGAGGCCGTCCGGCCTCCGGCCCCGTCGATGAAGAGTGTGGTGACCAGTGGCTCACGGCGCAGGCGGAGGGGCTGTGTCTGATCGGTGGCCGTCAGGTACTCCTGCTCGAAGAGCTCCTTGAGACGGTCGGGAGTGATCTCCCTGCCGGTACGGTCACTGACCGACTGGATCGTCCGCGAGAACTCGACCCGCAGCTCCTGGGGAAGGTTCATACCGTGCCAGGCGCTCATGACGTAGGCGATTCCGCCCTTCCCCGACTGGCTGTTGATGCGGACCACGGCCTCGTAGCTGCGGCCCACGTCCTTGGGGTCGAGGGGCAGATAGGGCATCTCCCAGGGGAGGTCGTCGACGGGGGAACCCGCGACGGCGGCCTTGCGCTCCAGCGCGTCGAAACCCTTCTTGATGGCGTCCTGGTGAGAGCCGGAGAAGGCGGTGTACACCAGTTCGCCGCCGTACGGGTGCCGTGGCGGGACGGGCATCTCGTTGCAGTACTCGACGGTGCGCCGAACGCGGTCGATGTCGGAGAAGTCGATGCGCGGGTCGACTCCGTGCGTGAACATGTTCATCCCCAAGGTGACCAGGCAGACGTTGCCGGCCCGCTCTCCGCTGCCGAACAGGCAGCCCTCCACCCGCTGGGCGCCGGCCAGCAGGGCCATCTCTGTCGCGGCCACCCCGGTGCCCCGGTCGTTGTGCGGGTGGACGGACAGGCAGCGGTGTTCCCGGCGGGACAGATTGCGGTCCAGCCACTCGATCTGGTCGGCGAATACGTGCGGCAGCGAACGCTCCACGGTGGAGGGGAAGTTGAGGACGATCTCCCGACCCTCCTCGGGCTGCCAGACGTCCATGACCGCCTCGCAGACCTCGACCGCGAACTCGGGTTCGGTCTCGTTGAAGAGCTCGGGGGAGTACTCGTATCCCAGGTCGCAGTCGGCGAGTGTCCTCTCGGCGTACTTCATCATCCACGAGGTGCCCTGGACGGCCAGGTCCCTGACCTCCCCGCGGCTCATCCCGAACACCACGTCCCGGAACAGCGGGGCCGTCGCGTTGTAGACGTGGACCGTGGCCTTGCGCGCTCCCCGCAGACTCTCCACCGTGCGGCTGATCAGCTCTTCACGGGCCTGTACCAGCACCGATATCCGTACGTCGTCGGGGATTCGGTCCTGCTCGATCAGTGCCCGTACGAAGTCGTGGTCGTCCTGGCTCGCCACCGGAAAGCCGACCTCGATCTCCTTGTAGCCCATGTCGACCAACAGGTCGAACATCGCCAGCTTCCGGGCCGGGCTCATGGGATTGGCGAGGGCCTGGTTTCCGTCTCGCAGATCCGTGGAGAGCCAGCGCGGAGCCGCGCTGATGGCCCTGTCCGGCCAGGTACGGTCGCGGAGAACGATCGGAGTGAACGCGTCATAACGCCGGTGGTTGCCTACATGCTGCATGGCATAGACCTTTCGTTTTCGCGTCGTGGAACACCTGCGGAAAATCCAGGGCTATGCCGATGTGTGACATGCGGCAGGTAACGGAGAAGGTGATCTCCGGGAGAACTCCGGGAGGGAATTCCGCCTGGCTTTCCGGCACTCACGCTAACTACCGTCCTGAACAGCGAACAAGGCGAACTATGCGCTTGTACCACCAGAGATGACAGATAGGCTCACGACCGGTATCGAAAGGAGTAGTGCCACCTTCCACCTCCAGCCATATCGCGGGCACTCAGGGGGAACTCGTCGTCCCGGCCGCCTCAAGGCGCACCCTCTCCCGCATTCCTGCTCGTTGGCACGCCCCATGGACTCCGTCAGTTCAACCGGAGTGAGGAAATGAACGGCCTGAAGGGCGAGGCGCCGTACGCACGGCTCTGCGCGGTCCGCACACGGCACCCGGGCTGGGAGGCGGTCCGCGTGAGGCCCGACGCGATCACCTATGAGGGTGCCCGCCTGACGGGACTGAGGCGGGGCGGGCCGGGCCGTGGGTGTACTGGCCGCCGAAGGGATTCGGGCCTACGCCGGGATCCTGGCCGCGTTCTGCTCGGGCAGAACCGTGGTGACGACGCTCATCGGCGCTGACCGGAGCCGTCGCCTGCGGCCGGAACCGGTCGCGGACCGGCCAGGCCCGACGGTACTGATGCCGGGGCGCACGGTCGACGCCGCCGGCCGACGGGTTCGGTGGGCACCCACCGCTGAGCTGACTCTTTGATCAGTTACGTACGGTGAAGATCGAAGAGCTGCCGGGGCGTCGCCGAACCTGATGACGTGCCTCCTTCCAGCGGCGACCCCGCAGGACCGCCGCGCCGGAAGGGACGGTCGGGTTCAGCGAGTGGCAGGCGTCAGGTCGGTGGCGTCCAGGCGCATGGTGGTCGGCCCGTCCCATGTCTGCGGTGTCACGTGCAGCCGCTGGATGTCCGGGGAATCGGGATCGGCCAGGGAGCCCCGGCACTGGCACGGCTCGTCGTCGAAACCGGCGAACCGGTAGGCGATCTCCATCATGCGGTTGCGGTCGGTGGGGCGGAAATCGGCGAGGAAGTGCGCTCCCGAACGGGCCGCCTGGTCCGCCAGCCACGCGAGCAGCACCGCACCGGCGCCGAACGAGACGACTCGGCAGGAGGTGGCCAGCAGTCGCAGGTGCCACACGTCGGGGTACTTCTCGATGAGGATCACCCCGACGGCACCGTGCGGGCCGAACCTGTCGGTCAGCGACGCCACGAGGACGTCGTGGTGGGGATCATCCATCAGTCCGCGCAGCGCCTCGTCCGAGTAGTGCACGCCCGTGGCGTTCATCTGGCTGGTGCGCAGCGTGAGTTCCTCGACCCTGCTCAACTGCTCGTCGGTCGCTTGATCGATGCGCAACACCAGGCCGAGCGAGCGCAGGAAGTCCTCGTCCGTGCCGCCGTACCCGGCACGCTCGGTGTCCCGCCGGAAACCGGCCTGGTACATCTGCCGGCGACGGCGGGAGTCGACCGTGCTCCTGGCGAGGGTGAACTCCGGCAGGTCGGTCAGGGTCAGGGCCGCTTCGGCCGGGTAGCAGGCCACCTCGGGCAGGTGGTAGGTCACCTCGGCTCGCTCGGCCGGCTGGTCGTCGATGAACGCGATCGTGCCCAGCGCGAAGTTCAGCGTGTCGGCGATGCGACGGACCGCCTCGGACTTGGGTCCCCAGCCGATCTCGGGCAGGACGAAGTACTCCGCCAGACCGAGCGCCTCGAGTCTGGCCCACGCGAAGTCATGATCGTTGCGGCTGCACACCGACTGCAGGATGCCGCGGGAGTCGAGCTCGATGACGATCTTGCGGATCGAGTCGTCGACCACCACCTCGCCGTCCTCCAGCAACGTGCCCTGCCACAGGGTGTTGTCGAGGTCCCAGACCAGGCATTTCACCGTGCTGCTCATGTCCGCCCTCCGCTCACTCGCCGGCCAGCACGTGATCGGCCAGCAGGAGCTGGCACATCTCGTTGCTGCCCTCGATGATCTCCATGCACTTGGCGTCGCGGAACGCGCGCGCCACGGCGGTCCCGTCCCGGGTGCCGGCGGACGCCAGCACCTGCACGGCGATCGCGGCGCCGCGCGCCGCCTCGGTGGCGCTGACGTGTTTCGCCAGCACCGTGGCCAGCACCTGGTCCGGGGAACCCTCGTCCCAGCAGAGGCTGGCGTGCTCACACGCGCGGGTGGCGTTCCGCTCGGCCACGAGCAGATCGGCCAGGTGCCTCGCGACGAGCTGGTGGCCACCGAGCGGCTTGCCGAACTGTTCGCGGGTACGCGCGTGCGTTCCCGCGGCGGTCAGACAGGCACGCAGGATGCCGACACAGCCCCACGCCACCGACATCCGGCCGTACGCGAGGGCGGTGGTGATGAGCAGCGGCATGAACTGCCCACCGCCGCCCAGCAGGTGTTCCGCCGGGACCCGCACGTCGTCCAGGTGCACGTCGGCATGGCCCGCGGCGCGGCAGCCGAGCGGATCGCCGATCCGTTCGACCCGTACGCCGGGAGCGGTGGCGGGTACGACGACTGCTCCCGCGCCGCCGTCGTCGAGAACGCCGAAGACCACGATCAGGTCGGCGTACGCGGCGGCCGTCGACCAGGACTTGGTTCCGGTGACGACGACGGAATCGCCGTCGCGGACGATGCGCGTCGTGATCGCCGACAGGTCGCTGCCGGCCTGCGGCTCGCTGAACGCCACCGCGGCGAGGTCGCCGCCGGTGAGCCGGGCGAGCAGGGCGGCCCGCTGGCCGTCGGCGCCGAGCCGGTCGACGGTCCAGGCGGCCATGCCGTGCGAGGTCATGACGCTGCGCAGCGAGGAGCAGAGGCTGCCGACATGTGCGGTGAACCGCCCGGTGCGGGCGCTGTCCCAGTCCAGGCCGCCGTGCGCGGCCGGAACCTGCGGGCACAGGTATCCGGCGCTGCCGAGCTTGGTCAGCAGCTCCCGGGGCAGCACCCCGCCACGGTCCCAGCCCTCCGCCTGCTCGCCCACCAGGCCGGTGACCATCGTCCGGGCCGCGGTCAGTGCGTCGGTCACCGCGCACCCTGGAGGCGCTGTACCAACGCCACCATGCCGGTGACCGTCCGGAAGTTGTCGAGGCGCAGGTCGGCGCCCCGGATGGAGATCCGGTACGTCCGCTCCAGGTGCACCACGATCTGCATGGCGAACAGCGACGACAGACCACCCGAGGCGAACAGGTCGACCTGCGGATCCCAGGAGCGCTTGGTCTGTGCCTCCAGGAACGCCAGAACGTCCTTCTCGACCTGACCGCTGTCGGCCACGTCATGCTGCACTGCTTTGCTGTCCATAGCTTCCATCACATTCTCCGTGGGTGTCGTGGGCCGGTGGGCCGGTCAGTTGGCGTACTCGTAGAAGCCGCGTCCGGACTTGCGGCCGTGATGGCCCAGCCGGACCTTCTCCAGCAGCAGGTCGCAGGGGCGGCAGCCGTCGTCGCCGGTGCGTTCGTGCAGCACCTTCAGCGAGTCGACGAGGTTGTCGATGCCGATGAGATCGGCGGTGCGCAGCGGCCCGGTGGGGTGACCGAGGCAGTTCTCCATCAGGGTGTCGACGGCCTCGGCGCTTGCGGTGCCCTCCTGCACGATGCGGGCCGCGTCGTTGATCATCGGGTGCAGGACGCGGCTGGTGACGAACCCGGGCGCGTCCGCGACGACGATCGGCTCCCTGCCCAGCGCGGCCAGGCACCGGTTCAGCGAAAGCATGGTGTCCTCGCCGGTGCGGGCCCCGCGGATGACCTCGACGGTGCGGATCAGGTACGGCGGGTTCATGAAGTGGGTGCCGACGACGTCGTGCGGGCGCTGCGCGTACCCGGCCAGCTCGTCGATCGGGATCGACGACGTGTTGGAGACCAGTGGTGTGCCCGGGCGTACGGTCGCGGAGAGTTCGGCCAGCACCTTCGCCTTGGTCTTCAGGTCCTCGGTGGTGGCCTCGATGACGACAGTGGCGTCGCGGGCGCCGTCGGTCGTGGTGGCCGTCTCCAGTGGGCCGGTCACCGCGTTCTCGGGCAGTCCGCCCAGAAGCTGGGCTATCCGCAGCTCGCCCTCGATGCGGGTGCGGGCGTCCTTGAGCCGAACGTGGTCCACGTCGATCAGCAGCACGGGCAGGCCGCGGGAGAGCGCGAGGGTGGCGATGCCGACCCCCATGACGCCCGCGCCGACCACGGTGATCCGCTCACCGGGTTCTGTGTTCATGTCGCGTCAGCCTCTCAGTGATGGTCAGGACAGGATCTGGTCGAGCCACGCGGAGACCGCGTCGCCGGTCGTGCCGGCGTGCTGCTCGAGCATCGAGAAGTGGTCGCCGGGCACGTCGACGACCGTGGTCGCGCCGGGCCAGCGCGACTGCCAGTCGCCGAACGACGGCGCGGCCTCTCCGGGCGGGCTCGACGCGCGGACCAGCAGGGTGGGTGCCGCGACGGTGGGCGGCCGGTAGGCGTCGAGGATGCGGAAGTACTTGCCCATCGCGGTGAGCCGGGCGCCGTCCATCGGCACGGCCTGTTCCTCACGGTCGAACATGCCGCCCAGCAGGGCGCTGTTGAACCGGGTCGTCGCCTTGTCGGTGGCCAGGTACGTGTCGAGCAGCACCACGCCGGCCGGCCGTATGCCGCGCTTCTCCAGTTCCGCGGCGACACCGTGGGCGGCGATGCCACCGGAGGACGAGCCGAGCAGCACCAGCCGCCGGTCCTTGCCGAGCCGCGCGACGATCTCCTCGGCCTGGTACTCGAGCAGCGCCGCCATGCTCGCCGGCACCAGCTGGCCGGGGGTGAACCCGGGGGCGAAGACCGCGCTGGCGCCGTAGGTGCCGCGGAACGGCGCGAGGAACCGGGCGTACTGGTGGCCGCCGCCGAGCGCGACCAGCGAGCCGAAGCAGACCAGTTCCGGAGCGTCGTCGTGCACGGCGACGCGCAGCAGTTGCGGCGGCTGCGCCGAGTCGCGCAGCTGGGCGGCGTCGCGGAATTCGGTACGCAGGGCGGAGGCGTTCTTGAGCAGGTCGATCGCCTCGTCCGGCTTGCCGTGCCGGGTGAGCTGCCGGAACAGCGTGCTGACCGGGTCGCCGTCGGAAGCGGCCGGCGCCGGAGCCGCCGGCTGGATGCCGGGCTGTATGGCGGCCGGCCGTTCGGTGGCGGCGGTCAACGCCCATTCCGTACGGACCAGTTCGGCGAGCTTCGCGGGTGTGCCACTGGAGAGTACGACGGCCGGGCTCAGGTTCAGCCCGGTGACCGCGGCGAGGCGGTGGCGTAGTTCGAGCGCGGTGAGCGAGTCGAAGCCGACCGACAGGAACACGTCGTCGGCGCCGACCACGGTGGCGTCGACGTGTCCGAGCACATGGGCGGAGTGGGTGCGGACGGCTTCGAGCAGGATGTCGAGCTGTTCGTCGGAGTTCGCGGTGGCGAGCCGCTCGCGCAGCTGAGGGTCCACGGTGGTCGTGCCGGCATCGGTGGTCGTGTCGGCGTCGGCGTTGCGCGCCAGTGCACGCAGCAGTTGCGGCACCGGCGCGTCGCTGAACGCGGCCAGGTCCAGCGCGACCGGGGCGAGGGCCGGGTCGGTGCGGTTCATCGCCGCGTCGAACAGCGCGGTTCCGGACGCGGCGGTCAGCGGCAGGACACCACCGCGGGTCGTCCCGTTGACGTCGGCCAGCGCCTCGGCCGGGCCGCCGCGTTGCTCCCACGGTCCCCAGGCGAGCGACGTGCCGGGCAACCCGGCGCGCTGCCGGACGCTCATCAGCGCGTCGACGGCACCGTTCGCGGCTCCGTGCGCCGCCTGGCCGTGCCCGCCGAACAGCCCGGCCGCCGACGTGCAGACGACGAAGGCACGCAACGGCAGCCCCTGGGTCGCCTCGTGCAGATTCCAGATGCCGTCCACCTTGGGCGCCAGCACGCCGCCGAGTCGCTGCGGGGTGACGTCGGCGAACAGCGCGTCGTCGATCACACCGGCGGTGTGCACGACCGCGGTCACCGGGTGCTCGGCGGGGACGCCCGCCAGAACCGCGTCGAGCGCGGCCCGGTCGGTCACGTCGCACGGCTCGGCGATGACCTGCGCCCCGGCGGCGGTGAGTTCGGCGATCAGCTCGCCGACCCCGGGCGCGGCCGGTCCTCGGCGGCTGAGCAGCAGCAGGTGACGGACGCCGTGCTCGTGCACCAGGTGCTGGGCGATGACGCCGCCGAGCACGCCGCCGGTGATCAGCACGGTGCCGCTGCCGTCGAACGCGGGGTCGCGGTCGCCGTCGGTGGGGGGCGGTGCCTGGCGCAGCCGGGGCACGAGGATCCGGCCCGCCCGCAGCGCCGCCTCGGGTTCGTCGTCGGCGAGCAGGGTGGGCAGCAGATCCGCGGTGGCGGCCGGGTCGTCGGAGTCGACCAGCACGATGCGGCCCGGATACTCCCGCTGCACGGAGCGGACCAGGCCGTGCACGGCCGCACCGGCCACGTCGAGGGGCTCGTCGCCGAGGCCCGTCGCGCCGCGGGTGAGCACGACGAGCGGCGGCGTGGAGTCGGCCGGGCGCTCCAGCCATGCCCGCAGGTGTCGCAGGACGGCGGTGGTGCTCGCGTGCACCGACGCGGCGGTGGTGTCGGCGGCCGGCGGGCAGGCCAGCAGCACCGCGTCCAGGCCGGCGACCTCACCGGCGGCTTCCGGGGTATCGGCCGGGATCAGACGAGGGTCGTCCGGGCCGAGCCGGTCCCACAACCCGTACCCGGGGATCCCCGCGGCGCCGTCGAGCGTGTCCCATTCGATCCGGTACAGCGAGTCGGTGGCGGGGCGCAGCGAGTCGAACGACGCGGTGCGCATGGTGAGCGTGCCGACGGTGAGCACGGCGCGGCCGTCCCCGTCGGTGACACGCAGCGAGACGGCGTCCGGGCCGGTCGGGCGCAGCACGACGCGCAGTACCTGGCCGGCCCGGGCGCCGGTCCACAGGCGCACCCGCTCCCAGGCATACGGCAGCGGCAACCCGGTCGCGCCGGCCCGCTGCCCGGTGTCACCCCATTCGCCGACGTCCCGCAGCATGACGGTCTGCACGAACGCGTCGATCAGCGCCGGATGCACCGCAAAACCGTCTTCGCCTGTCTCCGGCAGCACCGCCTCGGCGAAGATCTCGTCGCCGCGCGACCAGGCCGTGCGCAGACCGCGGAACACAGGGCCGTACTCCACCCCGCGCTCCCGCAGCAGGCGGTACAGCTCGCCGACGCGCATCTGGCGCGCGTCGTCCGGCGGCCACGCGGTGGCTTCCGGGACGGGCGGCTGCGCCGCGGACGGAGCCAGCACGCCGAGGCCGTGACCGGTCCACTCGGCGTGGGGGCCGCCCTGCTCGGCCCGGGAATGGATCTCGACGGTACGACGTCCCGTGTGGTCCGGGACGCCCACGGTCAGGCGCAGCTGCACGCCGTCGTCACCGCCGGGCAGCGGCAACGGGGCGGCGAGGGTCAGCTCTTCGACGAGGGCGCAGCCGAGCTGCCCGCCGGCGTGCGCGGCCATCTCGACGAACGCAACACCGGGCAACAGGACGGCGCCATGGATCGTGTGGTCGGCGAGCCACGGCTGTCCGGCGACCGACAGCCGACCGGTGAACACGGTGCCGCCGGTGCCCGGCAGCTCGACGGCGGCGCTCAGCAGCGGGTGGCCGGGGTCACTCTGGCCCATGGACGCGGGGTCGCCCCCGGCCCGGGCCGCGTACGTGGGCAGGTCGACACTGCGGGCGCCGGTGCCCTCGTACGCCGGGCGCCAGTCGACGCTCAGCCCGGCCACGTACGCCTGCCCGAGCGAGGCGAGCAAGCGGACGCCGCCACCGTCGTCGCGGCGCAGCGTCTCGATGAGCGCGAGGTCGGCGAAACCGGCGTCGGCCGCCGCGTCCTGCATGTTGAAGGTGAGCGTGGGGTGTGGGCTGACCTCGACGAACGTGCGGTGGCCGGCGTCGAACAGCAGCCGCGTGGCGTCGTGGAACAGCACGGTCTGCCGCAGGTTGCGGAACCAGTACCCGGCGTCGAGCGCGGCCGGCTCCACCCATGCGCCGTTCACGGTGGACACCATCGGGACGGTGCCCTGGCGGGGCCGCACACCGGCGAGCCCAGCCAGCAGGGACTCGCGGACCGCGTCGATGTCGGCGCTGTGCGGGGCGTAGTCGACCGAGGTCCGGAACGCCATCACGCCCGACTCGGCGAGAAAGTCGTCGAGCGCCGGGGCCTGACCGGCGAGGACCACGGTACGAGGCCCGTTGACGGCGGCGACGGAGAGCCGGCCGTCGTATGGGGCGATCATCTCCTCGGCCTCGTCGGCGGCGAGCATCACGGTGGCCATGCCGCCGTTCCCGGCCAGAGTGGCGAGGGCGCGACTGCGGCATACGGCGATCGTGGCGGCGTCCTCCAGCGACAGGATCCCGGCGACACAGGCGGCGGCGACCTCGCCCTGGCTGTGCCCGACGACGGCGGCCGGCTCGATCCCGTGGGCCTGCCACACCGCGGCCAGTGACACCAGCACGGAGAAGAGAACTGGCTGCAGGACCCGCACGTCCTCGATCGAGGGCGCTCCGGGGTCCTGCCGCACCACGGCGACCGGGGACCAGTCGAGGTGCGCGGTGAGGACACGCTCACAGTCGGCCATCCGCGCGGCGAACGCCGGTGAGCTGTCCAGTAGTTCACGGGCCATGCCGGGCCATTCGGCGCCCAGGCCGGGGAAGACGAACACGGCCTTGCCGGGCTTCGCCGGGGCGGTGCCGAGCACGACCGCGGTGCCCGCGCTGTCGGGAGGCATGACCTCGTCGCGGGACACGGCGGCGAGCGTGGCGAGCAGCTCGTCGCGGTCGGCGCCGACGACGACGGCCCGCTCGGCGAAGCGGGAGCTGCCCTGTACCAGGGACAGCCCGATGTCGGCCGGGTGCAGGCCGGGATCGGCGTTCACGTGGGTGTGCAGCCGGGCGGCCCGCTCGCGCAGCGCGGCACGGGTGTGCGCGGACAGCACCCACGCGACCGGGCCGTCGGTGCGCACTCCGGTCTCCTGCCGCAACCGCTGGTTGTCCGGAAGTGCGGCGCGTAGTGCCTCGACAACCTGATCTGCCGCCATGGCGGTCCTCTCCTCGTCGGACTGGTCGGTCACGGCCGTCACCAAGTGCCATGTGGACCAGGTCGTTCACGTTCACGGTGCTGGACGCCGTCGCGGCCGTGGCGACGGGAACGGCTTGCGGGCTCCGGCTCGTACAGCCGGAGCAGCGCACTGAGCAGGCCCGCGGCCCGCAGGCGCTGCGGGGATACCGTGGCCGGCCGCCGGTAGTGCCGACTTCTTGGCGGAGAACGCCGCCGGCCCGCCTCGGGTCAGCCGGTGCCGGGCCGGGTCGGCGAGGCACCCAGTCCTCTCGCTGCGCCGTTCGCGCAGCCCTCACGCGAGCGACCGGCCGGGCAGGCCCTGGGCCCGCCCGCGGCTAACGCGTTCGGGAACGCGTTCGCGGATCCAGCGCAGCCGTGGCGGGCGGCGATGCCCGCCACCGCGGCCGAGTCCCAGCGGTGCGCCGCAACGTGTCTTCGTTGTCCATGTTGTCCATGGGGTGTCACCTCGACGGGTTCCTCGATGTTCCAGGCGGGCAGGAGGGCGCAGACGTCCCAAGACGTACGTCGGCGTCGAGCCGCGGATGCGATCGTCGGCGACAGGATCCATTCACCGCCTCGCACTGATCACACCGAGGATTGTTTGTGAACCACACCCACGCGACAACCCCTCAATGAGATTGCGGGACCCCTAGAAATGAGGGGTTGTCGACGGGCGGGTCCGGCACTCACTGTTGCCAGTCATGACTCAGGGACAGGGACACAGCGCCGGAGTTTTCTGGAGATGGTGGGCTGCCAGCGCGGTGAGCGCGACCGGCTCCGCCGTCACCGCGATCGCGCTTCCGCTGACCGCGCTGATCGCGCTCAATGCCAACGCGTTCGAGATGGGAGTGATCTCGGCCGCCGGCAGCGTCGCCTGGCTCGTGATCGGGCTGCCTGCCGGTGTCATCGTGCAGCGCCTGCCGCTGCGCGAGATTCAGGTGATCACCGACCTGGTCCGTGCCGTCGCTCTGATCTCTGTTCCACTCACCTGGTGGTGGGGTCGTCTGACCCTCGTTCATCTGGTTGTCGTCGCCCTGGTGATCAGCTTCGGCACGGTGCTCTTCGACGTCGCGAGCGAGACCTTCCTGCCGAACGTGGTCGAGCGCGACCAGTTGGAGTCGCGCAACAGCATCCACTCCGCCACCTTGGCCGTCACACAGGTCAGCGGCCCGCCGATGGGTGGCGTGGCCGTCCAGCTTCTCGGTGCGGTGCCGACGCTTCTGGTCGACGCCTTCAGCTATCTGGGATCGGCCCTGCTGGTGCGATCTCTCCCCGCCGTCGCCACCGGCAAGCCAGAAAGCCGGCCGCCGGTCCGTGCCATGATCCGCGAGGGCTGGCGCTTTGTGTCCCGGCACCCGGTCATGGCGCCGTGCACATGGTCGGCGACGGCACTCTGCGTGGCCTGCGGCGCCCAGATCGCGCTCGTTCCGCTGCACCTGGTGCGTACCCTGCACGCTCCGCTGGGACTGGTGGGCGTCCTGCTCGCCGTCGAGGGCGTCGGCTCGCTGGTCGGCGCGGCGATGACGCCGCGGCTCACCGGCCGGTTCGGTTCGGCGCGGGTGCTGCTGGTTTCCGGCGCCCTGTGCATCGTCGGCGCCGTCCTGTTGCCACTGGGCAGCGGCGTAACGGGTTACCTGTCTTTCGCCGTCGGCAGCGCGCTCTTCAACGGGGGTCTGGTTCTGCTGAGCATCGTCACCCGCACCTACCGCCAGGTCGCCAGCCCACCCGAGCTGCTGTCCCGGGTGATGGCGACGGTCCGGTTCGTCACCTGGGGCGCTGTGACGGTGGGAGGCCTGGCCTTCGGCGCACTCGCCGGCTTCTACGGCAGCGAGGTCGCCCTGCTGACCTCGGGCGTCGCCGTCGTGGCGGCCACGCTCATCCTGGCCTTCTCGCCCGTCAGAGGCCTGCGTGACCTGACCGACCATCCGGGGCGGGCGTCCGACACGCGGCGCGACATCGCGTTCGACGTTCCGGCGTGACGGGCGACGACAGCCAGCAACGGGACAAGTCCACGTCCGACCCGATCCGTTGAAGGTGCGGCACGGTTGTCGGGACGTTGTTCGGGCAGTGTGCCCCGGCGCCGAACAGATCGAGCCGGAAAGCACGGGAAACCCGGGACGTGACAGTTCGCCAGCCGTCCGCAGTGCGGGGACCGGCCAGGCCATCACCGAAGCCGGCAGCGGCGGGACGACATACCGCCCGGTACACGCACACTGCGCGTGACGTAGACCCGACGGCACACGCACATCACGGACCGGCAGCGCGGACGCCTGCCCGTCCCGGGAGGAGACGCAGGTGCCGCTGCCGGCGCAGTCGCCGCCCACGGTGCACGACTTTGCGGCCCGCGACGCGGAAACCCGGGAGCTCCTGGTGCCGTCGGCCTCGCCCCGCGCGGCCGGAGCGCATCCCGCACCGCACCCGCCGCCGTCATCACCGGTGGGCCAGGAGCCAGCATGACGAGCCTGCTGCCGCGCGTCGCCCATGCCGCGCCCCGACTTCCCGGACGGTCAGCTCTACGACGGCATCGGGCACACCCAACTCGCCGAGGCCGCCGACCGGTTCCTCGCCGGGCTCGATGTACTGGAGCATGCCATCCCGAGCGGCAGCACGCGGATCGGTTCGCCAAGTACCGCTCCGTCAACGCCCAGCGTCGCGTGCTTGTCGTCCTCGACGACGTCACATGCGGGTCGCGGGTCGCCCCGCTGATGCCCGGCAGCGGTGGGAGTCGGTCCTGGTCAGCAGCCGATACCAGTTCGTCGGCCTGGAACGGTCGCGCACGACCCGGCTCGGCACACTCGACGCCGTGGCGTGCCCTGAGCTGCTCGCGCGTGTCATCGGCCGTGATCGCACCGATGCGGAGCCCGAGGCCGCGCGTGCCTGCGTGCGCCCGGCTGCTGCTGGCGCTGCGCGTCGTGGAATCGCGGTTGACGCACAGGCCGAACCACCGGCTCGACGCTGTCGCACGTCGGCCGGCGGATCTCCGGCGAGTCCCCAGCGAGTCCTCGACGAACTGCGCTTCGGCGGCTTGGCCGTGCGCGCGGCCCGGGGCCGCGCGCACGACGACCCGGCCGGCCGCGGCCCCGACAGCACCGACTGGCGCACCGTTCTGCGCTGCCTTGGCATGATCACCGATCACCGATCACCGATCACCGATCACCGCGTCCGGCCGCGAGCCGTCGGCGGCTCCTGGCGGTCGCCGACCGGGTGTCCTGACCGGCATGCACTTTGCCGCGGCGCGTCGGCTGCCGGTATCAGGGCCTGCGGCGCAGCAGCGTGATGCCGTCGGCCGCGGCGAGCATGCTGATGTCCACCCGCTCGTCGGTGTGCAGCCAGGCGTTGAGCTCCCGGATCGCCTGGGTGTCGGGGTCCTGGGCCGCCGGGTCGGCCACCCGGCCGAAGAAGAGCGTGTTGTCCACGACGATCAGTCCGCCCGGCCGCACCAGCGGGAGACTCAGCTCGTAGTACGACGGGTAGCCGGCCTTGTCCGCGTCGATGAAGACGAGATCGAAGCCGTCCGGGCCCTCCTCCGCCAGCAACTGCGCCAGCGTCTCCCGGGCGTCGCCGACTCGCAGGTCGATGCGGTCCGCCACACCGGCCCGCGCCCAGTACTCGGCACCGATCGACGGCCACCGGTCGGTGATGTCGCAAGTGACCACACGCCCGCCCGTGGGCAGTGCCCGGGCCAGGCACAAGGTGCTGTAGCCGGTGAACGTACCGATCTCCAGAACCGAGCGGGCGCCGACGAGACCGGCGAGCAGCCCGAGCAACTGGCCTTCCTCGGCGAGTACCTGCATGGCCACACCGGCGGGCAGGCCGGCGGTCTCCTCGCGAAGTTCGCGCAGGATGTCGTCCTCGCGCAGGGACACCTCGCGGACGTACTCGGCGAGGCGGGGGGTGACGTCGATCTGGTCAGCCACGGTGCTCCTTCGGGTCGGGTCGGGTCGGGTCGGGCGGGAGTGTCGGTCAGGACCTCGCCGAGGTCGTGGCCAGGGCTCGGCGGCGCGACGTCCGTGTGCTGCCGCACCACACGCTGATGTCCGCGGGCGCCGTCGTGGTCCCAGAAATTGCCAAAGGACGGCTCAGCCAATTTTGGCAGCGGAAAATACCGTTTCGACAGTGCCGAGTCGGCTTACCAGAATTGCCTGTGACAAATCAGGCGTGCCGCTCGGGAGAATGGGCTGGCGAGCATTCTTGGCGCGGCGACATGAGCGCCGTAATTCCGTCATACGGGGTTCACCAGGCACTCGGGACGGAGGGCACCCATATGCCGAGACCGCGGCGGAGGAGCCGTCAGAGAACGTGACAACAGTGGGTGGCGGACCTGCCCGTCGGCAACCCCTCATTTCTAGGGGTCCCGCGATCTCATTGAGGGGTTGTCGCGTGGGTGTGGTTCACAAACAATCCTCGGTGTGATCAGTGCGAGGCGGTGAACGGATCCTGTCGCCGACGATCGCATCCGCGGCTCGACGCCGACGTACGTCTTGGGACGTCTGCGCCCTCCTGCCCGCCTGGAACATCGAGGAACCCGTCGAGGTGACACCCCATGGACAACGAAGAGAAGTTGCTGACCTACCTCAGGAAGGCCACGGAGGGACTCCGTGAGGCCCGGCAGCAGCTGGCCGAGGTCGAGCGGCGGGAGGCTGAGCCGATCGCGATCGTCGGGATGGGTTGCAGGCTTCCCGGAGGTGTCGCGAGTCCTGAGGATCTGTGGCGGGTGATCGAGGCGGGCGGGGAGGAGATCTCGGACTTTCCCACGGACCGCGACTGGCCCGTCGACCTCTACGATCCGGAGCCGGGCAGGCCGGGGAAGAGCTGCACGCACAAGGGCGGGTTCCTGCACGACGCGGCGGACTTCGACTCCTCCGTGTTCGGGATCAGCCCGCGCGAGGCTCTCGCGATGGACACGCAACACCGGCTGGCGCTGGAGACCTCGTGGGAGGCACTCGAACGCGCGGGTATCGCCCCGACCTCGTTGCGGGGAAGCAGGACCGGCGTCTTCCTCGGGATCGTGTACAACGACTACAGCAGCCGCCTCAACGGCATCCCCCAGGAGGTGGCCGGCTACCTCAGTATCGGCACCTCGAACTGCATCGCCTCCGGCCGTATCTCCTACATTCTCGGTCTGCAGGGGCCCGCGCTCACTGTCGACACCGCCTGCTCCTCCTCGCTGGTGACGGTGCATCTGGCTGTCCAGTCACTGCGCCGTGGGGAGTGTTCGATGGCCCTGGCGGGTGGCGCGACCGTGATGCACTCGCCCGAGGCCTTCCTGGAATTCAGCACCCAGCGAGCCCTGTCGCCGGACGGCCGGTGCCGGGCGTTCTCGGCCGCGGCCGACGGCACCGGGTTCGCCGAGGGCGTCGCGGTGCTGGCGCTGGAGCGGTTGTCGGACGCCCGGCGCCTCGGCCATCCCGTACTGGCCGTGGTGCGTGGCACAGCCGTCAACCAGGACGGCGCGAGCGGCCGAATGACGGCGCCCAACGGGCTCGCCCAGCAGCGGGTCATCGCCGAGGCGCTGGAGAACGCGCGGCTGACAGCCGATCAGGTGGACGTGGTGGAGGCCCACGGAACCGGCACCCCCCTCGGTGACCCCATCGAGGCGCAGGCACTGATCGCCGCCTACGGCCGCGGCCGATCCGCCGACCGCCCCCTGCGGCTCGGCTCGCTGAAGTCGAACATCGGCCACACGCAGGCCGCGGCGGGCGCCGCCGGAATGATCAAAATGGTGCTCGCGCTGAGCCACGACACCGTGCCCGCCACCTTGCACGTCGACGAGCCCACACCGCACGTCGACTGGTCGGCGGGCGCGCTGGAACTGGTCACGGAACCGGTCGCCTGGCCCGCCGGAGACCGGCCACGCCGCGCGGGAGTGTCCGCCTTCGGTATGAGCGGCACCAACGCGCACGTCATCATCGAGGAGGCCCCCGTGGCCGAGGAGCCGGAGACCGAGCAGAACACCCGCCGAGCCGACGGCACCGCCGTTCCCTGGCTGCTCTCGGCCAAGACCCGCGAAGCGCTCCGCGCCCAGGCAGCGGCGCTCGTGTCGCACGTGGCCGCCATCCCGGAGCTCGAACCGCTGGACATCGGCTACTCGCTCGTCTCCTCCCGTGCGCTCATGGAGAACCGCGCCGTCGTGGTGGGCGAGACCCGGACGGAACTCCTGGCCGGATTGAACGCGCTGGCTGCGGGCGGCGCCGCGGAGCACCTGGTCGAGAGCGCGGCATCGCGTGCCTCCGGCGCGGTGTTCGTCTTCCCGGGGCAGGGTTCGCAGTGGCCCGGTATGGCGCGCGGCCTGCTCGAGTCCTCGCCCGTGTTCGCCCGCCGTATGGAGGAGTGCGCGCAGGCGCTGGCCCCTTTCACGGACTGGGACCTGCTGGAGACCGCCGGGGGAGCGCCCGGCGCCCCGGCGCTGGATCGGGTCGACGTCGTCCAGCCCGTGTTGTGGGCCGTCATGGTCTCCCTGGCGGAGCTGTGGCGTCACCACGGGCTGGAACCCTCGGCGGTGATCGGCCATTCACAGGGCGAGATCGCCGCGGCGTGCGTCGCCGGCGCGCTGTCGCTGGAGGACGCCGCACGAGTCGTGGCGCTGCGCAGCCGCGCCATCGCGGACGAACTGGTCGGCGGAGGCGGCATGCTGGCCGTCGAACTGTCGCCGGACAAGGCGGCAGAACTGCTCGTGCCGTGGGAAGGCAGACTGTCGCTGGCCGCCGTGAACGGCACCTCGTCGGTGGTGCTCTCCGGCGACGCGGACGCGCTGGACCGACTCGGCGGAGAGCTGCGAGCGGAGAGGATCCGGTACAGGCGGATCCCTGTCGACTACGCCTCCCATTCAGCCCATGTCGAGAAGCTCAGGGAACGTCTTCTCAAGGACCTCGCGGACATCCGCCCGCGCACCGCGAAGATCCCCTTCATATCGACGGTGACCGGGCAGGCGCTGGACACCCGCGCCCTGGACGCGGAGTACTGGTACACCAACCTCCGGCAGACCGTCCTGTTCGAACAGGGAACCGGCGAACTGCTGCGGCAGGGGCAGCGGCTCTTCGTCGAATGCAGCCCGCACCCCGTCCTGACCGCGGCTGTCGAGCAGACGGGCGGGACAGCCGGCATTCGGGTGGCGGCCGTGGCTTCCCTCCGCAAGGACGACGGCGGCATGCGGAGGTTCGGCCTCTCGATGGCCGATGCGTTCGCCTACGGCGCCCCCATCGACTGGAAGGCCGATTTCGAGGAACGTGGCGCCCGCCGCGTCGACCTGCCGACCTACGCGTTTCAGCGTCGCCGCTACTGGCTTCGAGCATCGGCGGGCGACAGCGCGGTCGCGTCGACGGGCCTCGACCCGGTGGGTCATCCCCTGCTGGGTGCCACCGTGTCCTTGGTGGAGACCGGTGGCACGCTCCAGGCCGGCCTGCTCGCGCCCGCCGTCCATCCGTGGCTGCTCGGTCCGCGTGTCGCCGGAACGCACACTGTCCCGGCCGGGGTGTTGGCGGAACTGGCGATGCAGGCGGGCGACGGAGTCGGCTGCGCCGGCGTGGAGGAACTCACGCTGCACGCACCGCTCGCCGTTCCCTACCGAGGCACGGCGGCCCTGCAGATCTCCATCGGGCCGATGGGGGAGACCGGGCGGCGGTTGGCGATACATTCCCGGCCCGACGGAACCGCGACCTGGACGTGCCACGCCACCGGAGTCCTCGGGTCGCGACAGCACGGGCGATCGGACGGATCCGTACAGCACGGGCGATCGGACGGATCCGCCGACCGGCTCGAACACGAACCGGCCGACTGGCCGCCGCCGGCGGCGACACCGGTGACCGCACAGGAACTCCGGCCGGTCCTCGCGGGTCCCGTCGGCGGATACGCGGTATTGCGCGCGGCGTGGCGCTGCGGGCAGGACGTGTATGCCGAAGTCGCCCTGCGCGACACCGCCGACGAGCATTCCTCCTTCGGACTGCATCCGGCCCTGCTGGACGCCGCGTTGAACACCGCGCGCCTCGCGACCGGGCCGTCGGCAGGGCTCGGCCACCCTCCGCTGGTGACCGAGTGGTCGGCAATCACCCTTCACGCCACGGGGGCGAGGACACTGCGGGTTCGCCTCACGCCCGACGACCGTGGTGGCTTCGCTCTCGCCGCGACGGACGAGTTCGGACAGACGGTGATCACTATCGGCTCCTTCGCTCACCGACCCCTCTCCACCGAAGCCCTCCCTACTCCCGGTGCGACATTTTCCCGGCCCCCCGCCCGGACCATCGCGGGTGCCCCTCATCGCCCGGTCCCGAATGAACACGACCCGGCGGCTCGGCTCTCCCTCCTTCCCCGGCCGAGCGTGCCGTCGAGCTGACCGACCCGGCGCGTACTCGTCTCGCACCCGTTCTCCGCCATGAAGGACCCGCCCGCGGCTGTCGATGCCGCCGGCTCGCCGGCCGACCTCGGCCCAACCTTCTGCCCGTACGAGCGGCTTCACCCCGCGAACGCCCCCGAGCCGCACGACTTCTGAGGACACGTCCATGGACCCTGTGACATCGAACGAGAAGAAACCCGTGGTGATCGTCGGAGCCGGGCCGTGCGGCCTGGCGGCGGCCTGCGAACTGCTTCAACTGGGCGTCCCCGTGCGGGTGCTCGAGAAGGAGTCGGAGCCGGCCGCCGGAACACGCGCGATCCAGCTGTGGCCCCCGGCCCTGGAGGTCCTCGACCGGGTCGGCGTGCTCGCCGAGGCACGTCGACGAGGTGTGCGCATCAAGGCCAACGAGTACCACCTCGCCGGAGGACGTCGGCTGCGCATCGTGCTCGGCGACGAGAACGAACCGCTCATCCTCCCGCAGGAGCAGACCAGCCTGCTGCTGGAAGAGGCACTGGAGCGGCTGGGCGGTCGCGTCGAGCGCTCCATGAGAGTCATCGCCCTCGAATCCGGCCCCGGCTCCGTCTCCGTCAAGGCGCACGGACCCGACGGAGTGGAGCTGATCGAGGCGGAGTGGCTGATCGGCGCCGACGGCGTGCACAGCGTGGTGCGCGAACAACTGGGCATCGAATTCCCCGGCGAGCGCGTACCGATGACCCTCATGATCGCCGAAGGCCGGGTGGCCGGGCGGTACGACCGTGCGAGTGCCCATTTCTTCCTCGGCCGGACCGGCTCGGCGGTGTTCGTGCCGATGCCCGGCGACACGGTCCGCATCGCCTGCGCCATACCCCGAGACACCTCGCTGAACAGGGAGACCGTCCAGGAAATCCTCGACGAGCGCGGGCCGGGTGCGCTCCGCGTGGAGGAGCTGGACCTGGTGACCACCTTCGGCAGCTCGGAGCGCGTCGCGGCGACCTTCAGGGAGGGCCGATGCTTTCTCGTCGGCGACGCGGCCCACACCCATGTGCCGTTGGGCAGTCAAGGACTCAGCCTCGGCCTCCAGGATGTGCACAACCTCGCGTGGAAGCTCGCCGGAGTCATCGAAGGACGGCTCGACCCACGCGTCCTCGACACCTACGACGCCGAACGCCGCCAGGCGGCCGGGCAGATCGTGCGCATGATCCATCAGGGGGCCGCGCTCCTCACCGTCGGCCCGCTCGTCGCTCGCGTACGCAATGTGGTGTGCGACGCGCTGCAGGCCACGGGCACACTGCGGCGCCGGCTCATCCCTCGGCTCGCGGGCTGGCGCACCAGCTACCCGGACGTGCTGCTCGGCCCGGACCCGATCGGCGCCCGTGGTTCGCGACGCCGTGTCTCGCTCCGCCGGCTGCCGCGGCCGGGTACGCGGACGCCGCACGACGTGCTCGCACAGCGGTCCGCGGTCACCGGCGGACTCCGGTTGCTGACCACCGGTGCCGCGACGACGGCGCTGGCGACCAGGGCGCGGGAGACGGCACGTCGGAAACCGTCCGTGCTCACCCATGAGCACCGGCCGCGCGGCAGGACCGGATTCATGCTGCTGCGCCCGGACGGCTACGTCGCCGCGACCGGCAGGACCGCGGCTGAACTCGATCGTCTCGAGCGAGTGCTGGAAGCCCGACTGATTCCCGGAGGCAAAGGTGAAAGTCATGCGTTCTGAGCGCGAACTGCCGGAGGTCCTCGGCGGGTTCGACCTGACGGATCAGGCGGGGTTCGCGGGTTTCCCGTACGAGCTCTTCGCCCGGCTGCGTCGTGAGGCTCCGGTCCTTCTGCACCCGCCGGGACGCACGGCCGACGGCGAGGACTTCTGGGTACTGAGCCGCTACGAGGACATCGCGGCGGCGGCGGCGAACCCGGCCCTCTCCTCGCAGACGGGCGGCGACCGCAAGGGGGGCGGCACCCATCTGGACGACATGCCGTTCGAGGACGCCGCCGGCGTCGTGCTCGCCATGATGGACGATCCGCGGCACGAGCTGATCAAGCGGACCCTGGCTCCGGCGATGACCGGAGCCGCGGTGACGGACCTCCAGGAGCGACTGCGGCCGTACGCCGAAGGCCTCGTCGACGACGCGATCGGCCGGGAACGCTGCGACTTCGTGACGGACGTCACCGAGACGCTGGCGCTGCACGCCATGGCGCTCCTCCTCGGCATCCCCGAGCGTGACCGGGAACTGCTGGCCCGCTGGGGGCGCGAGACGCTGGGCATGGTGGACCGCCGCACCGGCGTGATGGACGAGGCATCCTGGGCGAACATGCTGGCCCTGAGCGGGTACTGCTACGAGGCGGTGGCCGCGCGGAAGGGCTGTCCCGTATCCAACCTCGGCGATCTGCTGATCGGCGGCGACATCCCCGCCGACCAGGGGCAGGAGCCGCTCTCCGACATCGAACGCGCGGAGAATCTCACCCTCCTGCAGATCACCGGCCTGGAACAGCCGCGCAACATCATCGCGGGCGGTGTCGCCGCCTTCGCACAGCACCCGGACCAGTGGCAGGCGCTGCGCGCCGACCGGTCCCTGCTGCCCGGCGCGGTCGAGGAGGTGCTGCGATGGACGCCGGCCAACCCCTACAACCGCCGTACCGCCACCCGTGATCTGGAGATCTCCGGGCAGCTGATCCGGCGGGGGGACAAGGTGACGCTGTGGTGGGCGTCGGCGAATCGTGACGAGTCGGTCTTCGAGGACCCCATGCGATTCGACATCCGGCGGGATCCGAACCCCCATCTCTCGTTCGGCTACGGCCCCCACTTCTGCGCGGGCGACGAGATCGGCCGGATGCAGGTCCGCCTGGTCCTGGAAACCCTCCTCGACCGGGTCGAGGAGATCCGCCCCGCGGGACCGGTGACCTGGGGGCCGAACAACAAGCACTGCGTGCTGCTGGACGTACCTGTCCACCTGGTGCCGTAGCGGCGGCCCGAGGCCGGCGAACACCCCGTCCCGATCGCCCTATCGCTACCGCTCTACCGCTACCGACTGGAGACGTGCATGCCGACAGTCCCGACCACAGCCGACACGGACCGCGGCCTGTGGATCCGCCGGTTCCGACCCCTGCCGGACGCCCGGGCCCGGCTGCTGTGCCTGCCGCACGCCGGGGGCTCGGCATCGTTCTTCCTGCCCGTCGCCCACGCGCTGGCGCCGGACATCGAAGTACTGGCCGTGCAGTACCCGGGCCGGCAGGACCGACGCGGCGAGAGTTGCGTCGACAACGTTCCGGAGCTGGCGGACCGGCTGCTGGACGCGCTCGCCGGGTGGCTGGACCGGCCGTTGGCCCTGTTCGGGCACAGCATGGGCGCCCTGGTGGGCTTCGAGCTGGCCGGGTTGCTGGAGCGGGAGGCGAACGTCAAGCCGACCGTGCTGTTCGCCTCCGGCCGACGCGCCCCCTCGCACGCGGACGACGAGGGTGTGCACCTGCGCGGCGACGAGCAGATCATCGCCGAGATGCAGCGCCTCGGCGGCACCGACGCACGGATCCTCGACGACCCGGAGCTGCGCGCGCTCATCCTGCCCGCGCTGCGCGCCGACCTCAAGGCCGCCGAGACCTATCGGCCCGCGCACACGCACCGGCTCGGCTGTCCGATCGAAGTCCTGATCGGGGACGCCGACCCGAGGACGCCGTTGCCGGAAACCCGCGCGTGGCGCGAGCACACGTCGGGCGAATTCGGCCTGACGGTGTATTCCGGAGGTCATTTCTTCCTCTCCGACCGGGCACCGGAAGTAATCCGCCACATCGCCGACCGGCTGTGAGTTTCTTAGCACCAGATCACCCCTAGGAAATGGGAGAACGAACATGGCGGTGCCCGCTGACTCCACGGGCTGGTTGCGATTCGGAGAATTCCGTACCTGGTACCGGGTCACCGGAACGCCGGACGGTGATCTGCCGCCGCTGGTCGTCGTCCACGGCGGCCCCGGAAGTACCCACGACTACCTGCTCAACATGACCTCGCTGGCAAAGGACGGCCGCGCGGTCGTGCACTACGACCAGCTCGGCAACGGCGGCTCCACCCGGCTGCCGGAGCGCGGCGCCGACTTCTGGACGCCCGAGCTGTTCCTCGACGAGCTGGCCAACCTCCTCGAAAGCCTCGGCGTCTCCGACCGGTACGTGCTGTTCGGCCAGTCCTGGGGCGGCATGCTCGTCGCGCGGCACGCCGCGGACAGGCCGACCGGGCTGCGAGGCCTGATCATCGCGAACGCCCCCGCTTCGTACCGGCTCTGGCGCAGCGAGATGGAGGTGCTCAGGGCCGCCCTGCCCCCGGGGGTGGACGAGGCGCTGCGCGCGCACGAGGCGGCCGGCACCACCGACTCCGCCGAGTACTTCGAGGCGATGCGCGTCTTCTACGGCCGGCACGTCTGCCGGCTCGACCCGTGGCCCCGCGACTACCTCGCCTCCTTCATGGAGACCGCCGACAACCCGACCGTCTACTCGGCGATGAACGGCCCGAGCGAGTTCCACGTCATCGGCACGCTGAAGGACTGGTCGGTCGAGGACCGGCTGCCCGAGATCTCCGTGCCGACGCTGGTCCTCTCCGGCCGCCACGACGAGGCCACGCCCGTGACGGTCCGTCCGTTCCGGGACCTGATTCCGGACGCGCGCTGGGAGATCTTCGAGAACTCCAGCCACGTGCCCCACCTTGAGGAGCCGACACGCTTCCACGCGGTCGTCTCCGACTTCCTCACCGGTCTGGAGAAGTGATCCGATGGACGCCTTGGTCTTTCCCGGGATGGGGCCGACGAAGTTCGCCGACCTCGGCCGGTTCCTGCTGCTCAACCCGCAGGCCCGGCAGCTGGTCGCCGCCGCCGACACGCGCCTGGGCTACCCGCTGGCCGACCGGTTCGCCGAGGCCGAGGGCGACTACTCCGAGTACGCGCAGGTGGCCTTCTTCGTGGCCTGCCTCGCCCTCGCCGAGTGGGCCGAGGCGGAACTCGGCGTCGAGCCGGTCGCCTGCGCCGGGCCGAGCTTCGGGGAGAAGCCCGCGGCGGTGCGGGCCGGATCGCTCTCCTTCGAGGACGGGGTGTGGCTGACGGCCCGGCTGGCCCGCTGCCTGGAGGAGTACTTCGCGGTCGAGCACCGCGACGTGGTGACCCACTCCTTCGCCCGGGTTCCCGAGGAACGGGTCAGGGAGCTGGTGGACGAACTCGCCGGACGCGGCGGCTGGTCGGAGATCTCCTGCTTCGTCGACCGCGACCTGTTCATGGTCTCGCTGCGGGAGCCGGAGCTGGACTGGCTGAAGCGCTCGGTGCGCTCGCTCGGCGGGCTCTCGCTGTACACGATGCGCCCGCCGATGCACGCGTCGGTGTTCGACGGGCTGCGCCGCAAGGCCGCCGAAGAGGCCATCGGGGAACTGGAGTTCGCCGCGCCGCAGCTGCCGCTGCTCGCCGACCAGGACGGCTCGCTGGTCGAGGACGGCGCCGGGGTGCGCTCGATGCTGCTCGACAGTTTCGTACGCCCGATGCACTGGCCCGCGGTGGTCGGCGGGCTGCGAGGGCTCGGGGTCGAGCGGGTCTGCGTGGCGGGACCGGACAGTCTGTTCGGCCGGGTCGGCTGCACGACGAGCGCTTTCGAGGTGGTTTCCGCCACCCCGTGGCTCGCCGTGCAGCCGCGGCGCCGGACGTCCTCAGCCGGTCGCTGAGAGCAGCCTGGTCAGCGACCGCCACAGAACCCCCGGATTGGCGAAGGTCTCCAACATCAGATCCTCCTCCGAGAAACGGAGGTTGTATTCGGATTCGAGCGTGGAGAGGAGTTCCACTATGCCCAGTGAATCGAGACCGTATTCACGGAGCGGAGTTTCCTCGTCCAATTTCTCTTCGGGCGGAAGGAATGGCAGGTAACTGCGGATGATTTGCTCGAATTTCGAGTCCCAGTTGGTCATGGTGTGGAGCATAGCGAAAATTCGGAGTTATTCAATGGAGTCTCGACGGAATTCTGAATTGAGGGTGTGGGGAGAATGACGGAAGGAATGGCGGACATCGCTCTGCACGGGCGTTTTCAGCGCGGGCTCGCACGGGCACCGCACGGGGTCGCGGTGCGCTGCGCGGACGAGGCCCTCACCTATGAGGAGTTGCACGAGCTGGCGCTGCGCCAGGCCGGAGCACTGGCCGAGGCCGGCGCCCGGAGCGTGGGGGTGCTCGCCGAGAAGAAGCCCGCCGCGTACGTCGGCATCCTGGCGGCGCTCTACGCGGGGGCCGCGGTCGTCCCGCTGCGCCCCGACTTCCCGGCCGCGCGCACCCGGCGGATGATCGAGGCCTCCGGCGTCACGGCGTTGATCGTCGACGAGAAAGGCGCCGGCCTGGCTGCCGAGCTGGTCCCCGGGCCGGCCGAAGTCGCCGTGTTCGGGCCGGGATTCGCCCAGCCCTCGGCCGTCCTCGACGAGCCCGTGACCGTGGCACCCGGCGACCCGGCCTGCGTCCTGTTCACCTCCGGTTCCACCGGCCGGCCCAAGGGCGTGACCGTCACGCACGGCGCCACCGCCCACTACTTCGGACTGCTCGACGCGCGCTACGACTTCACCGCCGCCGACGTCTTCTCACAGACCTTCGACCTCAACTTCGACTGCGCCTTCTTCGACCTCTTCAACGCCTGGGGCGCGGGCGCGACGCTCCAGACCGTCCCGCCGTACGCCTACCGCGACCTGCCCGCCTTCCTCAACGAGCGGGGCGTGAGCGTCTGGTTCTCCACCCCCGGCGCGATCGCGCTGACCCGGCGCACCGGCGCTCTCGCGCCCCACGCGATGCCGGGCCTGCGCTGGAGCCTGTTCGCGGGCGAGGCGCTGCAGTGCCACGACGCCGCCGACTGGCAGAGCGCCGCCCCCAACTCGACCCTGGAGAACCTGTACGGGCCGACCGAACTGACCGTCACCGTCGCAGCGCACCGCTGGTCGCAGCCGCGTTCGCAGGCGCTGGCCGTCAACGGCGTCGTGCCGATCGGGGCCGTGCACGCCGGGCACGAACACCTCCTGCTCGACGAGGACGGCCAGGCCGTCGAGGACGAGGGCGAACTCTGCGTCAGCGGCCCGCAGTTGAGCCCCGGCTATCTCGACCCGGCCGACGAGTCCGGACGGTTCGTACGCCGCGAGGGACGCCGCTGGTACCGCACCGGCGACCGCGTCCGCCGGATCGACGGCGGCGAACTCGCCTACCTCGGCCGCGCCGACGCACAGGTCCAGGTGCACGGCTGGCGGATCGAACTCGCCGAGGTCGAGCACGCGCTGCGGACGGACACCTCCGTGCACGACGCGGTCACGGTCGGCATCCCCAAGGACGGCACCACCGAGCTCGTCGTCTTCTACACCGCCGAGCGGGCGATACGTCCGGTCGAACTCGCCGCACGCCTGCGCGAGACGCTGCCCGAGACGGTGGTTCCGCGTCACTTCCACCACGTCGAGGAGTTCCCGCTGAACACCAACCGGAAGATCGACCGCGCGTCGCTCGCGGAGCGCGCGCGTGCCCTGCACACCCCGTCGGCCCTGGTGCACGGGCTCCTCGACGAGGCCGTGGCCGAGGTTCCCGAGGCCTCGGCGGTACGTGACGCGGCCGGCGTATGGACCTATCGCGAGGTCGGCGAGTACAGCCACGCGTTCGCCCAGTGGCTGGCCGAACGCGGGGTCGGGGCCGGCGAACGGATCGTGGTCCAGCTGCCCACCCGGCGCCCGCAGACCGCCATGCTCTACGGCACCTCGCGGCACGGCGCGGTGTTCGTCCCGGTCAACCCGGCGATGAAGCCCTTCCACCTCAGGTCGGTCATCGACAGCGCGGAACCGCGGCTGATCATCGCTACCGAGGCCGAACCGCTGCGTGAGCTCACCGAGACGCCCGTGTACGACTTCGAGGACGTGTGGCAGCAGGTCGAGAAGCTGCGCGAGCGGGGCGCGCGGACCGAGCCCGCCGAGGTGAGCCCACAGGACGTGGCCGTGCTCGTCTACACCTCCGGCAGCACCGCCGAGCCGAAGGGCGTGATCGAACCGCACGCCCAGATCACCTTCGCTGCCCGCGCCATCCAGGCGGTACTCCGGTACCGGCGCGACGACGTGGTCTTCTGCCGGTTCCCGCTCTCCTGGGACTACGGCCTGTACAAGGTGCTGCTTGCCTGCCTGGGCCGGAGCGAGATCGTCCTGGCCGGAGAGGAGTCCGACCTCGCGCTGCTGCGCCGGATGCGCGAGGTCGGCGCGACGGTCGTACCGATCGTGCCCTCGCTCGCCGCGATGCTCACCACCCTCGCCGCACGCGAGGACGCGTCGGCCGGCCGTGCCCCGGTACGGCTGTTCACCAACACCGGCGCCGCGCTGCCCGCGTCCACGACGGAGGCGCTGCGCGAGGCCTTCCCCGGCGCGCGCGTGGTGCGGCAGTTCGGGCAGACCGAGTGCAAACGCATCACGGTCATGCCCCCCGACGAGGACGGAGAGCGCCCCGGCGCGGTGGGCCTGCCGCTGCCCGGCACCAGGGTCCTGATCCTCGACGACGAAGGCAACCCGCTGCCGCCCGGCGGGAGCGGCGAGATCGTCGCGGCCGGACCCCATGTGATGCCCGGCTACTGGCGGTCCCCGGAGCTGACCGAGCGCGCCTTCCGCCGCGATCCGCAGACCGGCGAGGCCCGTCTGCACACCGGTGACTACGGGCACCTCGACGACGACGGCTACCTGTACTTCGAGGGCCGCCGCGACGACATGTTCAAACGCAAGGGGATCCGCATGAGCACCCTGGAGATCGAGGCCGCGACGATGGACATCCCCGGCGTCCGCGCGGCGGGAGCCATCCCACCGGACGGGGAGCGCGACCTCGGGCTGTGCGTGGAGACCGACCTGCCCTCGCACACCGTGCTGCGTGAGCTGGCCCGTCGTCTCGAACCGGCCAAGGTGCCCGCGATCTGCCACGTCGTGGACGAGTTCCCGCTCACCGCGCACGGCAAGAACGCGACGGCCGAACTGGCCCGCCTGGTGGACGGAGCCCGCAAGTGAGCCCGACCACCGCCGAGTTGGCCGAACGCTACGGCACACCGCTGTACGTCTACGACCTCGACCGGGTCACCGAGGCCCGCGACGACCTGCTCGCCACGCTGCCCGAGGGATTCGACCTCTACTACGCGCTGAAGGCCAATCCGCATCCCGAGGTGGTGCGGGCCGTCCGTGAGGGGGCCGAGCAGGTGTGCCGGCCCGAAGTGAGTTCGCTCGGTGAACTGGACGCGGCGCTGGCCGCCGGACACCCGGCCGGGAACTGCCTGTACACCGGGCCGGGCAAGACCGACACCGAGATCGACCGGGCGATCGGCCTCGGCGTGCGGGAGTTCTCCGCCGAGTCCCCCTCCGACCTGCGGCACATCGGGCACGTCGCATCCCGCCACGGGGTGGTCGTCGGCTGCATCCTGCGGCTGAACATCGCGTCGGCGGGCGCGGCGACCGGAATCAGGATGATGGGACGGCCCTCCCAGTTCGGGATCGACGGCGACACCCTCGCCGAGACGCTGCCGCAGCTGCTGTCCGTGCCCGGCACCTCCGTCATCGGCGCGCACTTCTTTACGATGAGCAACGCCGGCGACGAGGAGAGCCTGCTCGGCGAGTACGAGCACGTCATCGAGACCGCGGCCGGTCTCGGCAGCGACCTCGGCCTGCCGCTGGGGCTGCTGGACATCGGCGGCGGATTCGCCGCGCCGTACGCGGTGCCGGGCAGCCGCACGCCGTACCCGAAGCTGCGCGCCGGTCTCACCGCTCTGCTCGACCTGCACCTGCCGCGGTGGCGTGCCGGGCAGCCGCGGCTCGCCTGCGAATCGGGGCGCTACCTCGCGGCCGAGTGCGGGAGCCTGGTCAGCCGCGTGGTGAACGTCAAGGAGGGCAGCGGCGGGCCGTTCGTCGTGCTCGACGCGGGCATCAACGTGCTCGGGGGACTCTCCGGGATCGGGCGCCTGCTGCCGGCCGCCGTCGAGTTGGAATCCGGCCGTCCACCGGCCGGACGCGGCACCCTGGTCGGCCCGCTGTGCACACCGGGCGACAGCCTCGGCCGGAACGTCCAGCTGCCGGACCTGGCACCGGGCGACCTGGTGACGATCCCGAACGTCGGGGCGTACGGCCTGACCGCGAGCCTGGTGCACTTCCTGAGCCGTCCCGCCCCGGCCGAGGTCACGCTGCGCGGTGGCGAGGTCGTCTCGGCCACCCGTCTCGAACCGCGCCGCACAGCTGTGGAGGCCGGTCAGCGGTGAACGTCGTTGTCGAGGAAGACCGGCGGCCCGCCCCCGACGCCCGCCCCGTAATAGTCAGCAGCACCGTGTCCGACGCGCACACCTGGAACCTCGTCTATCTGCAGCTGCTCATCGAGGAGCTCGGATACCAGGTCGTGAACCTCGGGCCGTGCGTGCCCGAGGAGGAGCTGATCGCGGCCTGTGCCCGGATCCGGCCGGCCTTCGTCGTGCTCAGCAGCGTCAACGGGCACGGCGGCCAGGACGGTCTCCGGCTGATCCGCAGGCTGCGCGCGGTCGGTGAACTGCGCGATCTGCCGATCGTGATCGGCGGCAAGCTCGGCATCGGCGGGGCCGATCCGCGGATCGTCGCGGAGCTGGCCGCCGCCGGGTTCGACGCGGTCTTCGACGACAACTCGGACGGCCCCGTGCTGCTCCGGCGCTTCGCGCGCGGACTCGACTCGGGAGGACGCCGTGAACTTCGGTGACCTCGTGCGTCGACGGCACGCGGGCGGACGGCTGGTCGTGCAGCCGCGCATGGGCATGAGCGACCCCGAGACCATGCGCGCCGGCCTCCTGGCGACCCGCAAGGCGGAGGCCAGCACCGTCGGCACGATCACGGTGGACAGCTACACGAGGCAGGACGACCTGGCGGCGATCGCCGAGGCTCTGCGCGACGGGAAGCCGCTCAACGGCTATCCGATCGCGAGCCATCCGGCCCAGACGACCCGCGCCCTGCTCGACGGCCTGTGGGACGAGCAGTTCCCGGTGCAGGTGCGGCACGGCTCCGCACGGCCGCAGCGGATCATCAGGGCGCTGACGAAGGCCGGTCTGCACGCAACCGAGGGCGGACCGGTCTCCTACTGCCTGCCCTACGGCCGTACCCCGCTCGCCGACTCCGTGCGCAACTGGCGTGAGGCCTGCGAACTGCTCGCCGACGCCGACGAAGAACGCCCGCACCTGGAGAGCTTCGGCGGCTGCATGCTCGGGCAGCTGTGCCCACCGAGCCTGCTGGTCGCGATCAGCGTGCTGGAGGCGATGTTCTTCCAGCAGAACGGGATCGACGACGTCTCGGTCAGCTATGCGCAGCAGACGGATCCCGGGCAGGACCTCGAAGCCGTGACCGCCCTGCGGAGGCTGTGCGGCGAGCTGCTGTCCGGGACCTGGCACGTCGTCGTCTACACCTACATGGGTGCCTTCCCCCGTACGGAGGAAGGCGCCCTGAGCCTGCTCGGTGCCTCCGCCGAGCTCGCTGTGCGCGGGGGCGCGCAGCGGTTGATCGTCAAGACGGTTGCCGAGGCGGTACGGATACCCACCGTCGCGGAGAACGTGGCGGCCCTCGAACACGCGGACACGGTCGCCCGGCGGGCGGGCGCGGCCGAGCCGCCGGAGCACGAGCGGGACGGCGGCCAGGTCTACCGAGAGGCGCGCGTCCTGGTCGAGGCCGTCCTCGACCAGTGCGCCGATCTCGGTGACGCGCTGCTGCGCGCCTTCGCGCGCGGACAACTCGACGTCCCGTTCTGCCTGCACCCCGACAACGCGGGCCGGACACGCGGCCGGATCGGCCCGGACAGTCGGCTCGGCTGGGCCGCCACGGGTGCCATGCCGCTCAAAGGCCTCGTCAACACGTCGGCCGGGACGGCGTTGACCGCGTCCGGCTTCCTGGCGTCCCTCTCCCATGTCCAGCACACCCATGACACGTCGGCCCTTGCGACCGGTCCCCGTTCCATCGAAGCGAACAGTGGAGTACGGCGATGAATGCACCTGACCCCATCCACAGCCCCCTGGCAGAGTCACTGACCGCGCTGCCCGCAGCCGAGCGGGAGCGGCACCTGGTCGGCCTGGTGTGCGAGCACGCCGCCGCCGTGCTGAACGAGATCCGGCCCGGTGCCCCCGTACGGATCGAGGCCGACGCCGCGTTCCGCAGTCTCGGGCTCGACTCCCTTGGCACCGTGGCGCTGCACGGCAGGCTCGGCGCCGAGACCGGCCTGGCGCTCCCCGTCACCGTCGCCTTCGACCACCCGACGCCACGAGCCCTGGCCCGGCACCTGCTGGCGCTGCTCTCCGGTGAGGAGACCGAGAGCGCCCCGGTGCCCGCGCCGTTCCCGTCGGCGTCGGACGAGCCGGTGGCCGTCGTCGGCATCGGCTGCCGCTTCCCCGGCGGCGCGACCTCGCCGGACGCGCTGTGGCGGCTGGTCGCGGACGGGCGGCACACCAGCGCCGACTTTCCCGCGGACCGCGGCTGGGATCTCGACGCGCTCTACGACCCGGACCCGGAGACCCCCGGCAGCACCTACGTACGCACCGGCGGCTTCCTGGCGGACGCGGCCGAGTTCGACGCCGACTTCTTCGGCATCTCGCCGCGCGAGGCCGTCGCGATGGACCCGCAGCAGCGGCTGGTCCTGGAGACGTCCTGGGAGGCCCTGGAGCGCGCGGGCATCGATCCGGGCACGCTGCGCGGTTCGGCCACGGGCGTGTTCATCGGCGCCGAGCCGCAGGAGTACGGGCCCCGGCTCCACGAGGCGCCGGACGGCCTGGACGGCTATCTGCTGGCGGGCGCTGCACCCAGCGTCGTCTCGGGCCGGGTCGCCTACACCTTCGGGCTCGAAGGCCCCGCACTGACCGTGGACACGGCGTGCTCCGGATCACTGGTCGCCGTACATCTCGCGGCCCAGTCGCTGCGCCGGGGCGAGTCCACGCTGGCCCTGGCCGGCGGTGTCGCGGTGATGGGCGGGCCCGGCACCTTCACCGCGTTCTCCCGGCAGCGCGGGCTCGCGCCGGACGGCCGGTGCAAGGCGTTCGCCACCGCCGCCGACGGCACCGGCTTCGCCGAGGGCGTGGGCGTCTTCGTCCTCGAACGGCTCTCCGACGCCCGCCGGGCCGGGCATCCGGTGCTCGCCGTGCTCCGCGGCAGCGCGGTGAACCAGGACGGTGCGTCGAACGGGCTGACGGCGCCGAACGGCCTGGCCCAGCAGAAGGTCATCCGGGCCGCGCTGGCGGACGCCGGGCTGCTCGCGGCCGAGGTGGACGCGGTCGAGGCGCACGGCACCGGGACACGGCTCGGCGACCCGATCGAGGCGCAGGCGCTGCTGGCGACGTACGGCCGGGACCGTGACGCCGACAACCCGCTCTGGCTCGGGTCGGTCAAGTCGAACATCGGTCACGCCCAGGCCGCCGCCGGCGCCGCGGGCCTGACCAAGATGATCATGGCTCTCCGGCACGGGGAGCTTCCCGCGACCCTGCACGTCGACGAGCCGACCGCGCACGTGGACTGGTCGGCCGGGGGAGTGCGGCTGCTGACCGAGCCGCGGTCGTGGCCGGGCGCCGACCGGCCGCGCCGGGCCGCCGTCTCCTCCTTCGGGATCAGCGGCACCAACGCCCACGTCATCGTCGAGCAGGCGCCCGCGGACGCGTGGGACGAGGCGGAAACGCCGACACCCGAGGCCGCGCCGGACCGGACCGGGACGCCGACGCGGTTGCCCGCCGTTCCGCTGGCCCTGTCCGCCCGCAGCGACGCCGCGCTACGGGCCCAGGCTCGCGCGCTGGCAGCTGTCGTAGCCGATGACGCGACCGGACTGGCGGATGCCGGATTCTCGTTGGCGACCACCCGCGCCTCACTCCCGCACCGGGCCGTCGTGCTCGCCCAGGACCGAAGCCAGGCGCAGCGCGCCCTCGAAACCCTGGCGGCGGGCGGTTCCGCGCCCGGAGTCGTCGAAGGCTCCGCCGAACACGGTGGCCTGGGCCTGCTCTTCACCGGGCAGGGAGCGCAGCGCCTCGGCATGGGCGACGCGCTGTACGAGGAGTTCCCCGTGTTCGCCGACGCGTACGACGAGATCGTCGGCCACCTCGACCTCCAACTGGAGCGCCCGCTGCGCGAGGTGCTGCACGGCGACGACGCCGGGCTGCTGCGGCAGACGGGCTACGCGCAGTGTGCCCTGTTCGCCTTCGAGGTCGCTCTCTACCGGCTGGTCGAGTCCTGGGGCGTGCGCCCGGACGTCCTGCTCGGTCACTCGATCGGCGGGCTCGCCGCCGCGCACGTGGCGGGGGTGTGGTCGGTCGAGGACGCCTGCGCGGTGGTGGGTGCCCGCGCGCGGCTGATGCAGGCGCTGCCGACGGGCGGCGCGATGGCCGCAGTCACGGCCCCCGAGGGTGTGGTGCGGCCCCTGCTGACCGGGCAGGTGGGCATCGCCGCGGTCAACGGCCCGGAGTCGGTCGTACTCTCCGGTCCCGAGGCCGAACTCGACCCGATTCTGGGTCAGTTGGAGGCCGACGGGCGCAAGACCAGCCGGCTGCGCGTGTCCCACGCCTTCCACTCCGCGCTGATGGAGCCGATGCTCGACGAGTTCCGCCGCGTGCTGAGCGTCGTCGAGTACCACCCGCCGCGCATCCAGGTCGTCTCCGACCTGACCGGTGCCCCGGCGACCGGCGACGACCTGCTCACCCCCGAGTACTGGGTGCGGCAGGTCCGCGAGACCGTCCGATTCGCCGACGGAGTACGGTCGCTGTCCGCGACCGGGGTCCGCACGGTTCTCGAACTCGGTCCCGACCCGGTCCTGTCGGCGATGGCCCAGGAGTCGGCCGACGGCCAGGACATCGTCTTCGTCCCGATGGTCCGGCGCGACCGGCCGGAGCCGGAGACCGTTCGCACGGCCGTGGCCACCGCGTACGTGCGCGGGACCGCGGTCGACTGGAGCACCTGGTTCGCGGGGTCCGGCGTCCGCCGGGTGGACCTGCCGACGTACCCCTTCCAGCGGCGGCGTTACTGGCTCGCGCCCACGATCCATGGCCGCGTCGACGCCCCGAGCTTCGGACAGGCCGAGTCCCGGCACCCGCTGCTGACCGCGGCCATCGGACTCGCGGACGGCGGCGCGACGGTGCTGACGGGACGGCTGGCGGTCGACACGGTGCCCTGGCTCGCCGAGCACGTCATCGCGGGAGAGCGTGTCCTGCCGGGTACGGCGTTTCTCGACATGGCGCTGCACGCGGGCCGGCTCACGGGCTTCACGGCGGTCGAGGAACTCACGCTGCACGCGCCGCTGGTGCTTCCGCCGGTGGGCGGCCTCGCTCTGCAGGTCGTCGTGACGCCCGGGGACGACGGCCGCGCGAGTGTCGACTTCCACGCCCGCGCCGACGACGACAGTCCCTGGACGCGTCACGCCGGCGCCGTCCTCACCCCGGGCGCGAGCGGCACGACGGCGCACACCGGTCTCGCCGAGTGGCCTCCCGCCCACGCGGAGCCGGTCGACATCGCGGACCTGTACGAGAACCTCGCCGACGAGGGCTACCACTACGGTCCGACCTTCCAGAGCCTGCGCGGCGTCTGGAAGCGCGGCGGCGAGATCTTCGCCGAGGCAGTACTGCCCGAAGACGCCGATCCGGGAACGCACTTGCTGCATCCCGCCCTGCTGGACGCCGTACTGCACGCGACCGACTTCGCCGAGGGCGAGGCTCGCGAGCCCGGCGAGATCCGCCTCCCCTTCGCCTGGCGGGGCGTACGCGTGGACGTTCCGGGCGCCACCGCGCTGCGCGTGCGGATCACCTCCCATCCGCAGGGCGGCGTACGCCTGGACCTGGCCGACGAGTCCGGGGCTTCCGTGGCCTCGGCCGACGACTACCGGACGCGGCTCGTCCCGCCCGGTTCACTCTCCGCCGCGCGCTCCGAGCCGCTCTACGAGACGGTCTGGCGCCCCGTCACCGCACCCGCCGCCACGGCGGACGCGTCGCTCCTGAACGTCGAACTGCCCGACGACCTCACCGACGCGCTCTGCCACACGGCCGACCTGCTGCGACGCCACGACGCCGGGACGACCCTCGTCCTCGCGATCCCCGGCGCCGACCCGATCGCCGCCGCGGTGCGCGGCCTGGTCCGGTCGGCACAGGCGGAGAACCCCGGCAGCCTCGTGCTCCTCGACGTCCTCGACACGGACACGCCGACCCTGGAGACAGCCCGGCGGGCGGCTTCCTCCGGAGAACCGGAGCTGCGGGTACACGGTGGCGAATGGTTCGTGCCGCGCCTGGTGCGCTCGCGTGCGGAGCGGCGGACAGACTCGAACCGGCTCGCGGACGGCACCGTCCTGATCACCGGCGGCACCGGAGGCCTCGGCCTCCTGACCGCCCGTCACCTCGTCGACGTCCACGGCGTACGTCACCTGCTGCTGGTCAGCCGCAGCGGCTCGGCGGCCCCCGGAGCCGAAGCACTGGCCGACGAGGTGCGCGAACTCGGCGCACACGTGACGATCGCGGCCTGCGACGTCTCCGACCGCGCCGCGCTCGCCGCCGTACTGGACGGGATCCCGGCCGATCAGCCGCTGACCGCGGTCGTCCACGCGGCCGGAACCGTCGACGACGCGCTGACCGGCGACCTGACCCGCGAGCGGTTCGACGCGGTCTGCCGCCCCAAGGCCGTCGGCGCGCGCAATCTGCACGAGCTGACCCTCGGCCTCGATCTGAGCGCCTTCGTGCTCTTCTCCTCCGCCGCCGCCCTCGTGGATGGCGCGGGTCAGGGCAACTACGCCGCCGCCAACGCCTACCTGGACGCCCTCGCCGCCGAGCGCGTCGCCGCGGGGCTGCGCGCCACCTCCCTCTCGTGGGGACTGTGGTCCGGCGAGCAGGGCATGGGCGCCCGGCTCGACGCCGTATCGCGCCACCGCGTCACCCGCCAGGGCATCGCACCGCTCACCCCGGAAGCGAGCCTCGCCGCTCTCGACGCCGCGCTCGCCACCGGTACGGCCTCACTCGCGCCCCTCGCGATCGACCGGGCCGCGCTGCGGGCCAGGCCGGACGGCGTACCCGCCCTGCTCCGCGAACTCGTACCGACGCCGCAGTCCCCGGCCCCGTCCGTGATCCGCGGCGCCGAGGCGCGGCACCTGGCCGACCTGTCCGAGACCGACCGTGTCGGCGCCCTGCTCGACCTCACCCGCTCACTCGTCGCGGCCGTGCTCGGACACGAGGACGCGGCGACGGTCGGCGCGACCCGGTCCTTCACCGACCTCGGCTTCGACTCGCTCGCCGCCGTCGATCTGCGCAACAGCCTGCAGAAACGGCTCGGGCTCAGTCTCCCGGCCACACTCGTGTTCGACTACCCGAACCCGCGCGCCCTCGCCGAGTACCTGGCAGAACGGTTCTCCACCGCTCCCGCCCCGGCCAAGGCCGGCACCACGGTGGTCGCCCGTCCCGACGAACCGATCGCGATCGTCGGGATGGCCTGCCGCTTCCCCGGCGGGGTCGCCTCGCCCGAGGACCTCTGGACCCTGCTGTCCGACGAGGTGGACGCGGTCGGCGCGTTCCCGGCCGACCGGGGCTGGGACCTCGCCTCCCTCTACGACCCGGACCGGGTGCGCCCGGGCACCAGTTACGCGGGCGAAGGCGGCTTCCTGCACACCGCCGCCGAGTTCGACGCGGGTTTCTTCGACATCAGCCCCCGCGAGGCCCGGGCCATGGACCCGCAGCAACGCCTGCTGCTCGAAACCTCCTGGGAGGCCCTGGAGCGCGCCGGAATCGATCCGCACGCGCTGCGCGGCAGCCGGACCGGCGTGTTCGCCGGCGTGATGTACCACGACTGGGCCACGCGGCTGGGCCCGAAGGTGCCCGAGGAACTCGCCGGGCACCTGGGCAACGGCAGCCTCGCCAGCGTCGTCTCCGGCCGCGTCGCCTACGCGCTCGGTCTTGAGGGCCCGACGGTCACCGTCGACACGGCCTGCTCCTCCTCGCTCGTCGCGCTGCACTGGGCGATCCAGGCGCTGCGGGCGGGGGAGTGCACGCTCGCCCTGGTCGGCGGCGTCACCGTGATGGCGACCCCCGACACGTTCGTCGACTTCAGCCGACAGCGCGGCCTCGCCGCCGACGGGCGCTGCAAGTCCTTCGCCGCAGCGGCGGACGGCACCGGCTGGGGCGAGGGCGTCGGTGTACTCGCCGTCGAGACGCTCGCCGAGGCACACCGCCACGGACACCGGGTCCTGGCCGTCGTCTCCGGTTCCGCCGTCAACCACGACGGCGCCAGCAACGGGCTGACCGCGCCCAACGGGCTCGCCCAGCAGCGGGTGATCCGCCAGGCGCTGGCCGGCGCCGGACTGCACCCGGCCGACATCGACGCCGTCGAGGGCCACGGCACCGGCACCACGCTCGGCGACCCGATCGAGATCGGCGCCCTGCAAGCGGTCTACGGCCCGGAACGCGAGGCCGCGGGCGCACCCCTGTGGCTCGGCTCGGTCAAGTCCAACCTCGGCCACCCGCAGGCCGCCGCGGGTGTCGCCGGGGTCATCAAGACGGTCCTCGCCCTCCGTGCCGAGCGACTGCCCGCGACCCTGCACGTGGACGCGCCGACGCCACAGGCGGACTGGTCGGCCGGAGCGGTAGAGCTGCTGACCGAGGCGCGTCCGTGGTCGCGCGGTGAGCGCACCCGCCGGGCCGGGGTGTCCTCGTTCGGCATCAGCGGCACCAACGCACACGTGATCATCTCGGAGGCGCCGAGCGACCCCGAACCCCAGCCGGAGACCACGCCCCGGCTCACGCCGCTGCCGTTCCTGCTCTCGGCGCGCACCCCTACCGCGCTCGCGGCGCAGGCGGCACGACTGCGCGCCCACGTCACGGACCAGCCGCTCGACGCGCTGGCCCGCTCCCTCGCGACCGAGCGCTCCGCGTTCGAGCACCGGGCCACGATCGTCGCGGGCGACCACGAGGAGTTCCTGCTCGGTCTGGACGCCCTCGTGTCGGGCGAAACGCTGCCGAACGTACGGCGGGGAACCGCCCGCACCCGGGCCGGCAAGACCGCCTTCCTCTTCTCCGGCCAGGGCGCCCAGCGCGTCGGGATGGGCCGTGCCCTCCACGCGGCGTTCCCCGTCTTCGCACAGGCCTTCGACGAGGTCGCGCGGGCCCTCGATCCGCTGCTCGGCGAGCCGCTGCACCAGGCCGTGTTCGAGGACGAGGACCCCGCGCGCCTCAACCGCACCCGGCTGACCCAGCCCGCGCTGTTCGCCGTCGAGGTCGCGCTCTTCCGCCTCACCGAGTCCTGGGGCCTGCGGCCCGATCTGCTGGCGGGCCACTCGATCGGTGAGATCGCGGCGGCGCACGTCGCGGGCGTCCTCTCGCTCGACGACGCGGCCAGGCTGATCGCCGCGCGCGGCGCGCTGATGGACGCGCTGCCCGACGGCGGCGCCATGGTCGCCCTCGGCGTCACCGAGCACGACGCCAGGGAACTGATCGCCGGACGCGAGCACGAGGTCGACATCGCCGCGGTCAACGGGCCGACAGCGGTGGTCGTCTCCGGCGTCGAGGCCGCCGTACTGGAGATCACGGACGTCGTCGACGAGCGCGGCGCCGCCACGCACCGCCTGCCGGTGAGCCACGCCTTCCACTCGCCGTTGATGGAGCCGATGCTGGCCGAGTTCGCGCGGGTCTGCGCGGGCCTGGAGTTCCGCCCGGCGCGCATACCGTTCGTCTCGGCGGTCACCGGCCGTCTCGCGACCCCGGCGGAGATCGCCGACCCCGCGTACTGGGTCGGCCACGCCCGCGGGGCGGTCCGCTTCGCCGACGCGCTCGCCGTGTTGGCGGAGCACGGTGTCGACACGTTCGTCGAGATCGGCCCGGACCGGGTGCTGGCCAACATGGCCGAGCGCGGGCTTCCGGACACGGTCACGAAGCACGCCGTGTTCGCGTCACTGATGCGCCGCAACCGCGAGGAGGTCGCCGAGGCGGTCGGCGCCCTCGCGCAACTGCACGCCCTCGGAGTCCCCGTCGACTGGGCCACGGTGCTCGGCACCGCCACGCCGGTCGACCTGCCGACGTACGCGTTCGAACACACCCGCTACTGGATCGACGCCGTACCCGCGCTGGACGCCGCCGAAGTCGGCCAGCAGGAGGCCGGGCACCCGATGCTCGGCGCCGTGATCACCCTGGCCGGGACCGGGGAGCTCGTCTGCACCGGCCGGCTCTCGGCCGGGACCCAGCCGTGGCTCGCCGACCATGTCGTACGCGGCGCGATCCTGCTGCCGGGCACCGGTTTTCTCGATCTCGCGCTGTGGGCCGCCGACCGGGCGGGCTGCGCGGGCGTCGAGGAACTCACCCTCCAGAGCCCGCTGATACTGCCGGAGCACGGCGGCGTCGCCCTGCAACTCGTCGTGGGCCCGCCGGAAGGCGGCCGGCGCCGGGTGACGATCCACACGCGGGCCGACGACACCGAGGAGTGGACCCGCCACGCCAGCGCCGTCCTGAGCACGGCGGTCCGGCCCGCGGACTTCGATCTCGCCCACTGGCCGCCGTCCGGCGCCGAACCCCTCGCCGCCACCGACGCGTACGCGCAGTTGGCAGCGCGCGGCTACGACTACGGAGCCGCCTTCCAGGGCCTGCGCGCGGCATGGCGTCGCGGCGACGAGGTGTTCGCCGAGGTCGTGCTGCCCGAGGCGGCGGGCCCGGCCGAGTTCGGTCTGCATCCCGCGCTGCTCGACGCCGCCATGCACGCCGACCTGCTGCTCTCCGGCCCGGACGCACCGACCCTGCTGCCGTTCGTGTGGTCCGGCGTGACCTTGTACGCGACCGGCGCCCGCGAGCTGCGGGTCAGGATCCTGCGGATCTCCGGCGACGAGCAGAGCCTCATCCAGGTCGCCGACGCCGCCGGAAACCCGGTCGCGTCCGTGGACTCCCTCGTCTCCCGCCCCGTCACCGAGGCCGGCCTCGGCTCGGCGGCCGAGCGTGACGTCCCGCTGCTCGGCGTCACCTGGCAGGACCTTCCCCTCCAACAGGCCGTCGACGAAGGCGAACCCGAGGTACTGGTCTGCCCCGAGGGCGACGACGTACACGCCGTGGTCGGCGCCGTGCTCGCCGCGCTCCAGGGGCGGCCGGCCGACGAACGCCTGGTCGTGCTCACCCGGAACGGCACCGCCCTCGCCGAGGACGTACGCCCCGAGCAGGCCGCCGTCTGGGGCCTTGTCCGGGCCGCCGAGGCGGAGAACCCGGGCCGCTTCGTGCTCGTGGACCGTGGTGGCGACGACGAGACGTGGCGCGGAACGCTGCCCGCCGTCCTCGCGTCCGGCGAGCCCGAGGTCTCCCTCCACGGCGGCACGGTTCGCGTGCCCCGACTCGCCCCGGCGACACCCGAGCAGGACGCGCAGCGACCCTGGAACCCCACCGGAACCGTGCTGATCACCGGCGGCACCGGCGGACTCGGCGCACTGACGGCCCGTCACCTGGTGGCCGAGCACGGCGTACGGCACCTGCTGCTCGTCAGCAGGCGCGGCCCGGACGCCCCCGGCGCCGACGAACTGCGCCGCGACCTCGAAGCCCTCGGCGCCCAGGTGACGATCGCCGCGTGCGACGTCGCCGACCGCACCGCGCTCGCCGAACTCCTGGCGGGCATCCCCACCGAGCACCCGCTGACCGCCGTACTGCACGCGGCGGGCCTCGCCGGAGGCGGGCTCATCGGCTCGATCCAGGCCGACCGGCTCGACGAGGTGCTGCGCGCGAAGGCCGACGCGGCACGGCACCTGCACGAACTCACCGCCGAACTGGACCTGGCCGCCTTCGTGCTCTTCTCCTCCGCCGGCGGCATGGTCCTCGCCGCAGGGCAGGGCGACTACGCCGCCGCCAACGCCTACCTCGACGGCCTGGCCCTGCACCGCCGCCGTCGCGGCCTGCCGGCGACCGCGCTGGCCTGGGGCCTGTGGGCGTACGACACGGGCCTCGGCGGCGCGCTGGGCGAGGAGGACCTGCACCGCATGTCCCGCCTCGGCCTTCCGGCGATCACCGTCCACCAGGGGCTGAGGGCCCTGGACGCGGCGCTCGCGACCGGCACCGAAGCCGTGCTCGCGCCGCTGCCGATCGACACCGCCGCACTGCGCGCCCGCACCGGCCCGGTCCCCGCGCTGCTGCGCGGATTCCTCGCCGCACCGGCCCGCCGCACCGCCACATCGGCCGCGCCCACCACCGATCTGACGAGCCGTCTGGCGGGGCTCGGCGAGGCCGACCGCGACCGCCTGCTCCTCGACCTGGTCCGCGCGCACGTCGCCGCCACCCTCGGCCACGCCGCCGGCGCCATCGACAAGGACCGGGCGTTCCGCGAACTCGGCTTCGACTCACTGACCGCCGTCGAACTGCGCAACGCGCTCAACGCGGCGACCGGGCTCAGCCTCCCGGCCACCCTCGTCTTCGACCACCCGACCACCAGCTCCGTAGCCGAGTTCATCAAGGCCGGACTGCTCGGCGCCGCCGCGGCGACCCCGGCCCGCACGACCGCCGCGACGGTGACCGCCCGCGACGAGCCGATCGCCGTCATCGGCATGGCCTGCCGCTATCCCGGCGACGCCGAAACCCCGGAAGCGCTCTGGCAGTTGCTCCTCGACGAGACCGACGCCGTCAGCGGGTTTCCGGCCAACCGAGGCTGGGACATCGCCGGCATCTACGACCCCGAACCCGGCCGCCTCGGCAAGTCCTACGCGCACGAGGGCGGATTCCTGCACCGCGCCGCCGACTTCGACCCCGCGTTCTTCGGCATCGGCCCGCGCGAGGCCCTCGCGATGGACCCCCAGCAGCGACTGCTCCTCGAAGTCGCCTGGGAGGCGATCGAGCGAGCGCGCATCAACCCGCGCTCACTGCGCTCCACCCTCACCGGCGTCTTCGCGGGCTGCATGTACGACGACTACGGCAGCCGGGTGAAGCAGCCCTCCCTGGACGTGCTGCCGTACCTGGCCAACGGCTCCTCCGGATCCGTCGTCTCCGGCCGCGTCTCCTATCTGCTCGGCCTCGAAGGCCCGTCGATCACCGTGGACACCGCGTGCTCCTCGTCCCTGGTGACGATCCACCTGGCCGCCCAGGCGCTGCGCGCGGGGGAGTGCACGCTCGCGCTGGCCGGCGGTGTCACCGTGCTGTCCGCCCCTGACCTGTTCGTCGACTCCAGCAGGCAGGGCGTGCTCTCACCCAACGGCCGCTCGAAGTCCTTCTCCTCCGTCGCCGACGGCGTGGGCTGGGCCGAGGGCGCGGGCGTGGTCCTGCTCGAACGGCTCTCGGACGCGCGCCGCAACGGCCACCCGGTGCTGGCGGTCGTACGCGGCAGCGCGGTGAACCAGGACGGCGCCTCCAACGGACTCACCGCCCCCAACGGCCCCTCGCAGGAACGCGTGATCCGCGCCGCGCTCGCCGCCGCCGGCCTGGAGACCTGGGAGGTGGACGCGGTCGAGGCGCACGGCTCCGGCACCCGCCTCGGCGACCCGATCGAGGCACAGGCGCTGCTTGCCACCTACGGCCAGGGACGCGAACCCGGGCGCCCCCTCCGGCTCGGCTCGGTCAAGTCCAACATCGGCCACGCGCAGGCGGCGGGCGGTGTCGCCGGGGTGATCAAGATGGTGCAGGCGATGGAGCACGGCGTACTGCCGCGCAGCCTGCACGCCGAGGAGCCGTCGCCGCACGTGGACTGGTCGGTGGGGGAGGTCTCGCTGCTGACCGAGCGTCAGCCGTGGCCGGCCACCGGACGGCCGCGCCGGGCCGGCGTCTCGTCCTTCGGGATCAGCGGCACCAACGCGCACGTCGTCCTGGAACAGGCGCCCGCCGTTCCGGCGCCCGAGCGCGGCGATCAGCGTCCCGGTACCGTCCCCTGGCTCGTGTCGGCACGCTCGGAGGAGGCTCTGCGCGACCAGGCCGGCCGTCTCCTCGAACACGTCGAGCACCTGGCCGCGAACACCGCCGTACGCGATCTCGACATCGCGCTCACCCTCGCCGCGGGCCGCACGCACTTCGAGAACCGCGCGGTGATCCTGGGGACCGGCCGGGCCGAACTCGTCGCGGGCCTCCGTGCCCTGGCCGAGGGCGGCACCGGCGGCCGGTGCACGACAGGGACGGTGGAGACGCTGGGCGGCACGGTGTTCGTCTTCCCCGGCCGGGGCGACTGGAGCGGCGTGGCGGCCGAACTCCTCGAAGCCTCAAGTGCGTTCGCGGCCCGGCTCGCCCAGTGCGACGCCGCGCTGGCCCCGTTCGTGGACCGGCCGGTCGCCGACCTGCTGCGCGGTGGCGATGCCGCGCTGATCGACCGGGCGGCGGTGCGGTGGGCGGTCATGGTCTCGCTGGCCGCTCTGTGGGAGGAGCACGGCGTACGCCCCGACGCGGTTCTGGGCCACGCGGAGGGAGAGGTGGCCGCCGCGTGCGTCGACGGAACCCTCTCGCTGGCGGACGGAGCGCGCCTCATCACGTCGCCCGACCGGCCGCAGGAATCGGTCGCCTTCGAGGAGTCCGTGCGCGGGCTCGCGGAGGCCGGATACGGCGTGTTCGTCGAACTCGCCCCGCAGGCAGGGCTGACGACAAGCATCCGGCGAACGCTCGACGAGCTGGAACACCAGGCCGTCGTCACCGGTGCCCTTCCGCTCGCCGAGGCCGCCGCGACACTGCACGTGCATGGCGTCGCCGTCGACTGGACCCCGTTCTGCGTCGGCGCTGTACCGGCCGACCTGCCTACGTACGCCTTCCAGAACCGGGAGTACTGGCTGGACGCGGCTCCCGCACAGGACGACGTCGTGGCCGCAGGGCTCACCTCTGCGGAGCACCCCCTGCTCGGTGCCGTCATCGACGTGCCGGGCGGCGACGACGTCGTCTTCACGGCGAGCCTCTCGACCGACCGGCAGCCATGGCTCGGCGATCACGTGCTGCTCGGCCGCATCCTGCTGCCCGGAACCGCGTTCGTCGAACTCGCGCTCCGGGCAGGCGCGGAGGTCGGCTGCGACGCGCTGGAGGAACTGACCCAGCACACGCCGATGCCCCTGCCCGAGCGCGGCGCGACGAACGTGCGTGTCGTCCTCGCGAGCCCGGACCGCGACGGACGGCGTGCGGTGTCGGTGTACGCCCGCCCGGACGACGCACCACGCACCGCGCCGTGGACCCTGCACGCGAGCGGCACCGTGCACGCCGGCGCGGCCCCCGTCCCCTTCGACCTGGCCGCGTGGCCTCCGTCGGACGCCGAACCGTGCGAACTGTCCGGCGTCTATACGGACCTGGCCGCGCTCGGCTTCGACTACGGCCCCGCCTTCCAGGGCCTGCGGTCGGTGTGGCGGCGCGGCGACGAGGTGTTCGCGGAGATCTCGCCACCCGCGGGGGCGCTCCGTGACGCCGCCTCGTACGGCGTGCACCCGGCCCTGCTGGACTCGGCGCTGGGCGCGATGGACTTCCTCGCGGGAGGCCCCGCCGCACTCACCGAGACCACGATCCCGTTCGTCTGGAACGACGTCACCCTGTACCGCAAGGGCGCCACGGCGCTGCGCGTGCGGGTACGAAAGGCGGCGCGGGACGCGAACAGCGCCGAGCTGTGGGTCGCGGACTCCTCGGGCACGGCTGTGGCGCACGTCGGGGCGCTGGTGACCCGGCCCGTTCCGGCGCACGGCGGGGCCGGGGCGAGGCACCTGTATCGGATCACGTGGAACCCGCTGCCGATCGAGGCCGGGTCCCAGGCCGCGCTCCCGGACGGCGTCACCCTGCTCGAATGCGCGCAGGCGACGCCCGCAGACCTGCCCGGCGCCGTACACCGCACCCTGCTGGACACCCTGGACGAGCTGCGGTCCTGGCTGGCGGAACCGCGACCCGCCGGCGAGCGCCTCGTCGTCCTGACCCGCGACGCCGTCGTCACGGAGACCGGTCAGAGCCCCGATCTGACGCAGGCGCCCCTGTGGGGTCTGATCCGCGCCGCCCAGGCCGAACACCCGGACCGGATCCAGCTCATCGACCTCGACGGAACCGAGGCGTCCCGCAGCGCGCTGGCCGCCGCCGTGGCCACCGGCGAGCCCGAGGCCGCGATCCGCCGTGGGCAGGTGAACGTGCCGAGGCTGCGGCGCGGCACGCCCGGTGACAAGGCGCCGAGCTGGGACACGGACGGCACCGTACTGATCACCGGCGGGACGGGACTGCTCGGCGCGGTGCTGGCCCGGCACCTGGTGGCCGTCCACGGAACGCGCCACCTGCTCCTCGTCAGCCGACGGGGCACCGACGCCCCAGGAGCCGAGGAACTCGCCGCCGAGCTGGGCGAACTCGGCGCAAGTGTCACGTTCGCCGCCTGCGACGCGTCCGACCGGGAGGCACTCGGCCAGGTGCTCAAGCAGATCCCGGAGCGGCATCCGCTCACCGCCGTCGTACACGCCGCCGGGATCATGGACAGCGCGGTGCTGCAGGCACTGACCCCGGAGCAGATCGAACGGGTACTGAGGGCCAAGGCGGACGCGGCGTGGCACCTGCACGAGCTGACCGCCGACCTGCCCCTGACCGCGTTCGTCCTCTACTCATCGGTCGGCGGCCTGGTGCTGACGGCCGGTCAGGCGAACTACGCGGCTGCGAACACGTTCCTCGACGCGCTGGCCGAACACCGGCACGCCCGAGGCCTGCCCGCCACATCCCTGGCCTGGGGACCCTGGCAGGGCAGCGAGGACGCGGTCGACCTCGACCGGATCGCACGCGAAGGTCTTGGCGCCCTCACCCCCGAGGAGGGCATGGAACTGTTCGACGCCGCACTCGGGGCGGACGCCGCAGTGGTCGTCCCGGCGCGGCTCGACGAGCGGGCGCTGTGGGAACGTGCCGACCTGCCCGCGTTGCTGCGCGCCTACGCCGCACCCCGAACCCCCGTGGCGAAGGCGACCGAGCCGGAACCGGAAACCCTCGCGCAGCGGATCGCCGCGCTCTCCCGCAAGGAACAGCAGCAGGCCCTGCTGGACCTCGTCCGAGCCCACACGGCCGCCGTACTCGGCTACGAGGACGGCACGCAGGTACGGAGCACTACGGGCTTCACCGACCTCGGACTCGACTCACTGTCGGCACTGCAACTGCGCAACAGCCTCGCTCCGGTCGTCGGCGTGCGCCTGCCCGCCACGCTGATCTTCGACTACCCGACCCCAGTGAGCCTGGCCGAGCAGCTCCTGGCCGAGCTGTTCCCCGAGCAGCCCGAGGCGGCCACGGAACCGGAGCGGTCCGCGATCGAGGACATGGACATCGACGCCCTGGTGCGAGCGGCCCTCGCCGACGGCGGAAAGGAATGACGGACGTGGCCACGAGCGACACCACCCCTGGCATGAACAAGATCGTCGAGGCGCTGCGCCGGAGCATGCTGGACGCTGAGCGGATTCGTGAGGAGAACGCGCTGCTGCGCCGGAGGACGGACCGGCTCGACGAGCCCATCGCCGTCGTGGCCATGGCCTGCCGCTATCCGGGCGGGGTCGCCTCGCCGGAGGACCTGTGGCGGCTGGTGTCCGACGGCGCGGACGCGATCACGGAGTTCCCGGCGGACCGCGGCTGGGACATCGCCGGACTCCACGAGCCGAATCCACAGTCCTCGGCCGCCGGCAAGACCTACTCCACCCATGGCGGATTCCTCGACGGCATGGCCGACTTCGACCCCGCGTTCTTCGGGATATCCCCGCGCGAGGCCCTGGCCATGGATCCGCAGCAGCGGCTGCTGCTGGAGACCGCGTGGGAGGCCGTGGAGCGCGCGGGCATGGTGCCGGGCCTGCTGCGCGGCAGCCGGACCGGGGTGTTCACGGGCGTCATGTACCACGACTACGGGGCCGGTACCAGCGACGGAAGCCTCGTGTCCGGGCGGATCGCCTACACGCTGGGCCTGGAGGGCCCCGCGGTGAGTATCGACACCGCGTGCTCGTCGTCCCTCGTCGCACTCCATCTGGCCGTCGAGTCGCTGCGTCGGGGCGAGTGCTCGCTGGCGCTGGCGGGCGGTGTGACGGTGATGGCCGCGCCGGACATGTTCGTGTACTTCAGCGAACAGCGCGGCCTGGCCCCGGACGGCCGCTGCAAGTCCTTCGCCGGGGCGGCGGACGGCGTGGGCTGCTCCGAGGGCGCCGGAATCCTGCTGCTGGAACGGCTGTCGGACGCGCGACGCAACGGCCACGACGTCCTCGCGGTCGTCCGCGGTTCGGCGGTGAACCAGGACGGCGCGAGCAGCGGCCTCACCGTGCCCAACGGACCCGCCCAGCAGCGGGTGATCCGAGACGCGCTCGCCGCGGCGGGTCTGAACGCCGGCGACGTGGACGCGGTCGAGGCCCACGGGACCGGGACGAAGCTCGGTGACCCGATCGAGGCGCAGGCACTGCTCACCGTCTACGGCCGTGAGCACACCCCCGAACACCCCCTCTGGCTCGGTTCGTTGAAGTCCAACGTCGGGCACACCCAGGCGGCGGCGGGCGTCGGCGGCGTGATCAAGACGGTACTCGCGCTGCGGCACGGCGTACTCCCCAGGACGCTGCACGTCGACGAGCCCTCGCCGCAGGTCGACTGGTCGGACGGGACGGTCCGGCTGCTCACCGAGCCGGTCGCCTGGCCGGACACCGGTCGGCCGCGCCGGGCCGGCGTCTCGTCCTTCGGGATCAGCGGCACCAACGCGCACATCATCCTCGAAGCGGCGCCGGCTCCTGACGCGGGGAAGGAGACGTCGCCCACGGGGCTCACCGGCGGCCGGACCGTGCCGTGGACGCTCTCGGCACACAACCCCGAAGCACTCCAGGCACAGGCGGCCCGGCTCGCGTCGTTCCACGACGGCGGCTCGCCCTCACCGCTGGACATCGGCTTCTCCCTCGCGACCACGCGCTCGGCGTTCCAGCACCGCGCCGTGATCCTCGGCGCGGACGAGAGCGAGTGGCGAGCCGGGCTGCGCGCGGTGAGCGAGGGCGCGGACCACCCGGCCGTGGTACGCGGGGCGGCCCGACCGGACGGGCTCACCGCGTTCATGTTCTCCGGGCAGGGATCGCAGCGCCCCGGCATGGGCCGCGAACTCGCCGCGTCGTTCCCGGTGTTCGCCCAGGCGTACGACGCGGTGTGCACGGAGCTGGACCGGCATCTGGAGCGTCCACTGCGCGAGGTCGTCGACACCGACCCGGAAGCGCTCAACGAGACCGAGTACACCCAGCCCGCACTCTTCGCGATCCACGTCGCGCTCTTCCGGCTGCTCGAATCCTGGGGTCTGAAGGCGGACATCCTCATCGGCCACTCGATCGGCGAACTCGCCGCCGCGTACGTCGCCGGCGTGTGGTCGCTGCCCGACGCCTGTGCACTCGTCGCCGCACGGGGCCGCTTGATGCAGGCTCTGCCGTCCGGCGGTGCGATGCTCGCGATCGCCGCCTCGGAGGACGAAGTCATTCCCGAACTGCCGTCCGGCGTCGCCATCGCGGCGATCAACGGCCCCCGCTCCGTCGTCATCGCAGGTGAGCAGGGGGCGGTGCTCGCCATCGGGGACCGACTCGCACGCCGTGGCGGCCACCGGACCAAGCGCCTGCGCGTGTCGCACGCCTTCCACTCACCGCTGATGGAGCCGATGCTCGACGAGTTCCGCAACGTCGCCCAGAAGCTGACCTACTCGCCGCCCGGCATCCCGATCGTCTCGAACGTGACCGGAAAGCCCGCCGACGCCGATCAACTGTGCACCCCCGAGTACTGGGTACGGCACGTACGCGAGACCGTCCGGTTCCGCGAGGGCGTGCGCACTCTCGAAGCCCTGGGCGTATCCCGGTTCGTCGAACTCGGCCCGGACGGTTCCCTCTCCTCGCTGGGCCAGGAGTGCCTGCTCGGGGACCGCCCCGCCGCCTTCATTCCGGTGCTCCACCGCGACCGCCCGGAGGCGCGGCAGGTGACCGCCGCCGTCTGCGGTGCCCACGCGCACGGCGCCGAGGTGAGTTGGCCGGCGTTCTTCGACGGCACCGGCGCACGGCGTATCGGCCTTCCCACCTACGCCTTCCAGCGGCAGCGGTACTGGATCGACGCGGTGTCCGCTGCCCCGGCGACGCGGCCGGCGCACCAGGAGCACCTCCTCCACGTCGACTGGTGCCCCTGGACCACGAACGGCGCGCTGCCGCCCACGGCGCCCGACCATGTCGTCCTCACCGCCGACGACCTCGAAACCGCCGACGGCCTCGAAGCCGTCAGGCATGCCACCTCCGGCGCTGTGCCGGACCTCGTGTTCGCCCCGTTCATCACCCGGACCGATCACTCCGCGGACATTCCCACTGCCGCCCGCGCCGCCGCCGACCGCGCCCTCGCCCTCGCCCAGTCCTGGGGCACGGACGAACGCCTGGCCTCCACCCGCCTCGTGTTAGTGACCAGGGGAGCGATCGCCACGTCCCCTGCCGAGGGGGTCGCGGACCTCGCGCAGTCGCCGGTCTGGGGGCTCGTCCGCACCGCGCTGCTGGAGTACCCCGGCCGCTTCGGACTCGTCGACATCGATGCTCCGGACCTCACCGACCTCCCCGCCGCCACGATTCACGCCGCGCTGAACGCCGGGGAACCGACCATGGCCGTACGCGACGGCCGGATCTTCGTCCCCCGGCTGGCGAAGTCCCTGTCACCTCACTCCGCCCCTGCCGCCCCGACTGCGCCAACAGCGACATTCGACGCGACGGGCACCGTCCTGATCACCGGAGGTACCGGCGAACTCGGCGGACACGTCGCGCGGCACCTGGTGACCGAGCACGGTGTACGGCACCTGGTGCTCGTCGGCCGCCGAGGCATCGCCGCCCCCGGCGCCGCCGAACTGGGAGCCGACCTGACCGAGTCGGGCGCGCGGGTCACCATTGCCGCGTGCGACGTGTCCGACCGCGAAGCGCTACGACAGGTGCTCGCCGACATTCCGGCGACAGCGCCGTTGCGCGCGGTGATCCACGCCGCCGGTGTGGTCGACGACGGCATCCTGACGGCACTCACCCCCGCACGCCTCGACGCCGTCCTTCGCCCCAAGGCCGACGCGGCATGGCACCTCCACGAACTCACCGCCGGCCTCGACCTGTCGGCGTTCGTCCTCTTCGGCTCCGGCGGCGGTACGTTCGGCGCCCCCGGCCAGGCCAACTGGGCGGCGGCCAGCGTGTTCGTCGATGCCCTGGCGGAACACCGCGTCGCGAGCGGCCTCCCGGCCACGACACTGGCCTGGGGCATGTGGGCCTCCGGAGGGCTGGCCGGCAGACTCACGGAAAAGGACGTCATCCGGATGGCGCGCTCCGGCGTGCGCGGTCTGTCGGTCGAGGAGGGCCTCACCCTGTTCGACCGTGCCCTGGCCGCCGGCCGTCCGGTGCTGGTGCCGATGCACATGGACCCCGACGCCATCCAACCGGGGCCGGAGGGCGTCCCGGCGATCCTGCGAGGCCTGGTCGCCGACCGGCCGCAACAGGGTGCCGACACCAGCGCCCCGGTCACTGCCTGGGACCGGCTGACCCGACTGACCGGAAAGGAACTCGACGCCGCGATCCTCGAACTCGTCCGTTCCACCGCCGCGTTCGTACTCGGACATGACCGAGGCGAGGCGATCGACCCCGACCACGGCTTCCTGGACATCGGTTTCGACTCGCTCACCGCGATCGAGTTCCGAAACCGCCTCGCGGCGGCGACCGGCCGCTCCCTGCCCGCAACCCTCGTCTTCGACTACCCGTCCGCCACCGCGCTGACCGGCTTTCTCCGTGCCGAGGCCCTGGCCGAGACCGCGCCGCGGTCGGTGGACGAGCAACTCACCGTTCTGGAGTCGGCACTCGCCTCCGCCCACCCCGACGACGCGGACCGGGGCCGTATCGTCACCCGCCTGCGTTCCCTGGCCGCGGCTCTCTCCGTACGCGGTTCGCGGTCCTTCTCCGCTTCCGTCGACCTCGAACAGAGCAGTGCCGACGAACTGTTCGACCTCCTGGACGAGGAGCTGACGAGGTGAGGCGGCGTCACCACGATCGATGCGCCCTCTCAAGCACGCGACCACACACTGCGGTCGCGAAACGACCTCAGTCGTCGCGGCACCGTGCTCCTGACGGATCGTCGTACCCGGTCGTTCGAGGAGGTGCCGCCGTACGCGGTCTGCGGCCGAGGCTCAGTCCCGGACCTCGGGTGACCTGTTTTCGGTGGCCCATGTGTCAGGCGTCGTCGGCATCCATCGTGCCGTATTCCGCCGCGAGCCTCGCCCGGCCCTCGATCCTCAGTTTGCGGTAGGTGCGCGTCAGGTGCTGTTCCACGGTGCTTACCGTGATGTAGAGCGCCTCGCTGATCTCGCGATTGGTGAAGCCCTGAGTAGTGAGCTGAGCCACCCTGAACTCGGCCGGCGTCAGCTTCGCCCACCAGTCGGCCGTGCTGTTCTCCTTCCGGTTGCGGGCTATGACACGCCGGTGGTTGCCTTCGTGCTTCATGGCATAGACCTTTCGTTTTCGCGTCGTGGAACACATACGGAGAGCCCGGGACGTACGGGCGCATGGCATGGGCGGGTGACGGAGAAAGCGATCTCCGGGAGAAAACCGGGAGGGAATTCTGCTTGGCTTTCCGGAACTCACGCTAACGAGTGCCATGAACAGCGAACAAGGTGAACTATGCGGTTGTGTCAGCAGAGATGACCGACAGGCTGACGACCGGTATCGAAAGGAGTAGGGCCCCCTTCCACCTCCAGCCACTATCGCGGACAACCGCTCGTGGATCCCGAGATTGCCTTGCCATGCTCAGGTCCGGGAAAGAGCACGGCAGCAGGGAAGACCACGACAACCGGGGCGCGTCCAGGCAGGCCCCCGAGGAGGTTCCATGCGATCCCTTGTGCGACAGGCGGGTGCCTGCCTTGTCGAGAGCCGGCCCAGTGTCCAACTGGTCTTTCTTCTGCGCTTCCTGGCAGGCTCACTGCTCGGTGTGGCCGCGGGCCCGGCCCGGTCCGGCAACGTCGTGGTCGTGGCGGCCGGTTGGACGTGCTGCACGATGGCCATCTATCTCTTCAACGGCGTCGCGGACCGACAGGAGGACATCGCGAACGCCTCGACCCGGCCGATCGCCTCAGGCCGACTGCCCGTCCGGTCCGCCGTGGCCGCCGTGGGTGCGCTCACCGTCACCGGTTTGTTGTGCGTGTTCTCGGTCGGGATCGGCCCCGGCCTGCTGGCCGTGGGATATCTGCTGGTCGGATACGCCTATTCCGGGCCGCCGTTCCCGCTCAAGCGGACCTACTACACCTGCACCGGGGCCGGAATAGGACTCGGTCTGGCCACCTATGCGGCCGGCATCCTCGCCGGTGACCGCCGGCCGGATGCCGGCCTGGTGATTTTCGCCGGGACGATGACCCTCTGGATGGGCTGTGTCGGTGGCATCGCCAAGGAGTTCTCCGACGTCGAGGGCGACCGGGCGGCGGGCCGGTGCACCTGGCCGATGGTGCTCGGGAACGCCGGGGCCCGGTGGCTGCTGGCCGTGGTCGCCGGTGGAATAGCGACGGGCCTCACGGTCGCGGCGCTGCTGTACTCGGCGCAGCTGATCTGGTGCGCCGTCACCGTACTTCTCGGAGCCCTCGGCGTCACCGTCGCCGGCCTGCGTGCGACGCCGGGCGAGGACCGGGCGTCACGCAGAAGGCCCTATCGGGCCTTCATGGCCACTCAACTCGCAGCTCATATCGTCCTGATCGCGTCCCTGTGAAGTGGAAATCAAGTCATTTCGTAGCCGAGCCCGACGGACTGGCACGAAGACGGTGCGGAACCGGTCAAGGCGGCATAGTCCACCATTTTGGATCTTGACGCATTCCTAGCAATGATGGTCGTCATTTGCCGATAGGCCAAGATTAAATTTCAAGTACCCTATGCGCTGTAAACACAGAAAGGGGCGCAAGGGTGACGGAGAGTGACGAAGCGTTCCTGGCGGATCTGGGCCGAGCGGCCGACCTGATCGAAGCGCATTCCTATGAGATTCTGGCGCTGTACGAAGCGGAACTCCGCGCTGCCGACCACGTCATCGTCGGCGACCCGGTAGCGCTGCGTCAGGCCCTCGCGCACGCCGACCAGATACTCGCCGACATCCTCACCAGTCTTCGGGCGGGCCAGGTTCAGGTCGACAGGCGTCACGGAATCCTGGCCCGGACCATTGGTGTCAGCCGGGCCGCCAACGGAGTCCATCCCCATGAGTCCATCATGGCTGCCTCGTTCTTCTACGGAGCGGTTCTCGCCACGGTGTCACGGCTCCTCACCGCATTCACTGATCCGGTGGGTCTGTTCTCCGCGATCGCGCTGACGCTGGAGCGGAGCATCTCCATGCGGATACGTGAGGCAATGGGCAGCTACACCGCGTTTCTGCTCGAAAAAATGCAAGATGTGCAGTTGGAGGAGCGGCGCCGGATAGCCCGTGACCTCCACGACCGTATTGGGCACGGAATCAGCGTCGCCTATCGAAATCTCGAACTTTTCGGGCTCTACCAGGACAGTGACCCGGCGAAAGCCGCGGCCAGAGCGGAGACCGCGGAGAAGGCCATCCGGGAGACCATGCAGAACCTGCGTGCCGTGACCTCGGACCTCCACTCCAAGGAGACGCTGAAAAACCTGGAGAAGGCCCTGCTTCATTACTTGGAAACAGCCGACTGCGAGGGTGTCGACGTCCGCCTGCAGACGAGTGGGGACGAACGGTGGGCGCAGCCGGAGGTGCTGGACGAGGCCTTCCTCATGATCCGGGAAGCCTCGCACAATGCGCTCCGCCATGCGGACGCCTCTGTGTTGCTCATCAGTGTGACCATCACTCCGCATGAGTTCCGTGCTTCGGTGGAGGACGACGGCTGCGGCTTCGACCCGCGGCAGCGCCCTGAATCCGGTGGTGTCGGTCTGTCCTCCATGCGTGAGCGCGCAGGGCTGCTCAAGGGACTGATGCTGGTCAACAGTCGGATAGGCCTGGGAACTCAGGTCGAGTTCCTGATACCCCTCGAGAAGGCGGCGCCCGCTTCGTGAACCGATACGAAAACAACGACGCAGGCACGGTGGCGGACGACACGAGAATCACCATCGTCCTGGTTGACGATCACGCCCTCGTCCGCGAAGGACTGAGGGAGATCATCGACTCCCATGACGACATGACCGTGGTGGGCGAGGCGGACCACAGTGAAGAGGCGGTCGACCGGGTGGCGCGTCTCCGCCCGGACGTGGTTCTGCTCGATATCGAGATTCCCGGGGGAGAACCCACCGACACCGTGATCCGGATGCGCGCCCTCTCGCCGAAGTCGCAGATCGTCATCGTCAGCATGTACGACGGCCCCCAGTTGCTGCGCCGGCTGATCGCTGCCGGTATCCGTGGCTATCTGCTCAAGAGCGTGGACCGGCGTGAACTGGTGTCGGCGATCCGCAGTGTTCACCATGGCCCCGACCGCATGGTGCTCGCGGTCTCCCGGGACTCTCTTGCCCACATCCAGGGGGCGGACGATGTGGCGCTCTCCCCCCGGGAACTGGAGATCCTCGAGCTGGTCGCCCAGGCGCTGAGCAACAGCCAGATCGCTCACCGCCTCCTCATCTCCGAGGCGACCGTCAAACGCCATCTGCGCAACATATTCGTCAAGCTGGACGCCAACTCGCGTATCGACGCTGTCAACAAGGCCATCAACGCGTCACTCATCTCACCGCAGCACGACCGGCCGAGCCGTCGTGACCGGCACGGCTGAGTCAGTTGAGACCGGGGCACGATGTGAGGTCCATTTGTTCCTCCTCCCGTGCCTCGGAGGAAGCGGAGAAGATCGTGCTCAACCTGTGCTGTGTCTCCCGAGTGAGCCGAAGGTCACGGGCTGACAGGTTCATCTCCAGATGGACGCGGTCTCGCGTGCTCGGCACCGGAATGATGTCCTCTCCGCAGGAGAGCAACCAGGCCAAGGCCAGTCGGCCTGCTCCGATGCTCATGTCGGCCGCGACCGCCTCCAGGACACGCAGCGAACTTCTGACAGCCGAAAGCTTCTCGACTGAGAAACAGGGGTCGGTGTGCCGTAAATCCTCCGCGCTGAGCTGCGTCGGGTCGGTGATCCGGCCGGTGAGCAAGCCTCGGCCGAGAGGTTGGCAGGCCATCAGACCGATACCCCGTCGGCGGGCCAGCGGGAGGAGATCGCGCTCTGCCTGACGCTGCCACAGGGAATACTCGGCGGCGACGACGGCGACGGGGTGGATGGCATGGGCGCGGACCAGTTCGTCCCCGGACACACCACCCACCCCGATACGACGGATCTTGCCTGCTTCCAGGAGTCCGGCCAGCTCGCCCATCTGCTCCTCGATCGGCACCCGCAGACCACGTAAATGCACGACATACAGATCGATGTGATCGACACCGAGTTGCCGGAGGGCCTCTTCGCAGTCGTCCACCAGCCCTCGGGAGTCAACCCGTGTCACAGCTCCCGCGCCGAACGGCCGGCTGTGGACGGCGATCAGCGCCTCGTCGCGCCGGGAGGCAACGGCCTGTCCGACTATCCGCCGCACCCTCCCTCCACGAGAGGCATCTGCCGTGTCGAGCAGGACGACGCCCGCGTCCAGGGCCTGTTGGACCAGACGGACGGCTTCCGCGTGGTCGATCGGGCCATAGGCCCCACCGAGTGCCATGCCGCCCAGACCAAGCCTGCGAACTCCCGTGAACGGCGAGGACGATCCTCCCAAGCGCATGTCTTCCAGCCCTCAATGTGTGGTCATCCTGGTCAGGGAACCAGTCTTCGCGATCCGAGACAGGCTTCCCCGCGCCCATGCTCGGCTCTGGGACATTGGGAAAACGACCCCAGCCCGCCCCCTATTCCCCCACGCTCTCACGCCTTGCCTGTGCGCCGTGAGCCGGGCCTCGAGGCCTCTTGTGACGCCACAGGGCCGATAGGGGAAGCAGGGGAGGATTGTTTGAGGGCTCTCACCTGACCTGCTCGCGTGATGCAAGGAACGTTCACAAAAGGAACCGTTTCCCTTCACGGTTTCCGTATGGCTATCTGTTCGCCGTTGCCGCTTCGGCCGACGGCGAACGGCTGGCGGCGGTCCACGAACTGGCATGGCAGGGCGGAGTGTTCGGCCCGCTGGAGTTCGCCGAGCTGAAAATACCGGTCAGCTCCGAGCAGGACGTCCTCGGCGGCGGCACGCCTGTCGGTGGTCTCGGCGGAGAAAGCGTCTCGAACTGGGCGTCCCACATGGCAAATCCAATGTCGTGGTGCCGCCGCGGCGGGTGCGGCAACCCTTCTCGTCGACGACCGGAGCCGTTGTCTGTTGCCGGAACTGGTAGCGCACCACCCCGACCTGACGGTGTTGACGCAGGGGCGCACGGCCGACGCCGAAACGTTCCCCACTGCTCCGCCCGTTCGAACTCCTGAATACCCGGTACGACTTCACCGCGCAGGACGTGCTCTCCCAGACGTTCGACACCCTCAGCGGCCCCACCGAGCTGACCATCACCGTCTCCGCCCGCTGGTGATCCACGACGGACACCGGCACTACGAGCGTGTGCCCGATGTCCCGGGCGAAGGCACTGGTCGGGGCCTTGAAGCAGGGGGTACTGGGGTAGCTGCAGGGTTTTTCGGACGACCGGCACTTCGTAGTCTTCGGACAGAAGCGTTCCCCCGGAAAGAGGGAGAAGTGCATTGGACAACGGTTTTCCGCCGGACCCGTGAGTCAACTGTGCCCGCCGGGCCGGCGCAGGTCCACGCCGAGGCGCGCGCCTTCGTCGAAGCCGTACCCAATCTGGACGAAGACATCGGGAAAGCTCTGCTCATCGCGTTCAGCTGATCCTGGACGGGCCGAAATCGATTCTCGACAACATCTGCTGACGCCAACCGGATGCCAACCTGAACCTATGGAGTTCACAAATGAGCGAGTTCAACGACTTCCCTCCCGGTTTCATGGACACACCGGACGAGGCCGACGGAGTCCGGTCGTCGCTGGTGCGTCGGCTGGAGGGAATGCGGTCCTCGGAGCAGTACCGTTCCCTGCTCGCCCTGGTGCTTGCGGAGACCGTCGAGGTCGCGCGGAGCATCGACTCGGGGGCCCCTGACGCGGTGGCCGAGGGACAGACCTTCAAGGACCTCGGATTCGGGTCTCTGGCGGCGATCGACCTGCACGCCAGGCTCACCGCCGCCATCGGCCTGGAGTTCCCCCTCGCCATGGCGTTCAACCTTCCGACTCCTGCCGCGCTGGCGCGGTATCTGCGGGGGGTGCTCGGACTGCCGACCGCGGCGCAGGAGGCACCGGCGCCCGTCACGGTGCCCCATGACCAACCCTTCGCCATCATCGGTGCCGGCTGCCGGTATTCAGGTTCCGTCGAGTCCCCGGGCCATCATCGGCAGTTGGTGTTCGACGGCAGGGAAGCGCTCGTCGACTTCCCGGCGGACCGCGGGTGGGACCTCGGCGGCCTCTACGACTCGGACCGCAGCAAGCCGGGAAAGAGCTTTGTCCAGAAGGGCGGGTTCCGCTAGGAGGCGCTCCTCGCCGACGTGGACTCCGCCAACGCGGCTCAACCCGAGTGCGGCCGGCCCCTGGCCGTACTTCCTTTCCATGGCGCACTTCCGCTGCCCGTGCCGGGTGCTGCTGCGTGGCCCGTGCCCGCACAGCGGAACCTGAAGCGGCGTCCGGATTCTCTTCGCACCGGTGACCGGGCTCAACCGTCCGCAGCGCGTTCCGCCCTGGACCTGCCCGACAGATTCACCGAGGTGACCCCCATGGACAACGAAGAAAGACCGCTCACCTGTCTCGCGAGGACCACGGCGGATCCGCGTGAGGTCCGACGGCGGTCGGCCGAAGCCGAGAAGCTGGAGTCCGAGTCGATCTCGATGGTCGGAATGGGCTGCCGGCTCCCAGCCGACATCGCGAGCCCCGAGGACCTGTGGCGGTGCTGGAGGCCGGTGGTGACGGGACCTCGGACTTTTCCGTGGACAGTCAGTGGCCCGTCGATCTCCACGATCCGGTGCCCGGCGAGCCAGGCAAGAGCGACACGTACAAGGGCGGGTTCCTCCGACGTGTTCGCCCGGCGCATGCGGGAGTGCGCCCACGCGCTCGTGCCCTTCACGGACTGGGAACTGCCGGCTGTCACGGTGTCCCTGGCCGAGCTGTGGTGCTCGCACGGCGTGGAACCCGCCGCCGTGGTCGGGCATTCACAGGGCGAGGTCGCCCGCGTGCGTCGCGGGCGCGCTGGCCCTGGAGGACGGGGCGGTGGCGCTGCGCAGCCGGGCCACCGCCGACGAACTGGCCGGACACGGAGGCATGTTGGCCGTCTCTCTCCCGGTGGGGCGGGCGCTGCGACGACTGTCGCCGTGGCTGGACAGGCTGTCGCCAGCCGTCGTGGAGGTCGGCGGCGACCCGGAGACAATGGACGGATTGTCCGTGCGGCTGAGGGCTGACCTCGCCGAGGCGGTCGTCCATGGCGCTTCAGTGGACTGGGCAGCGGCCTCGGAGGGCCGTGGTACCCGGCGCGCAGACCTGCCCACATACGCCGATCAGCGGCGCCGTCACCGGCTGGAGGCTCCGAAAGGCGGGCGACGCCGCGTCGGTGGGCAGGGATGCCGCCGGCCATCCTCTGCGGGGCGCCGTCGTCCCGCCGACCGGTACCGGCGGCGTATTGCCCTCCGGCTCTCCTCGCTCCCGCTGCACACCCGTGGCTGCCCGGGCGATGTGTCCGGGGGCCTCACGCCGACGGGCAGCGTTTTCGCGGAGCGGGGTCCCGCCTCCGTTGCCGCCCTTGAACTCCGCAAGCGACTCCAGCAGATCAGCGCACTGCGGCTGAACCCCGCGCTTGTCCATGACCATCCGTCCCCGCTGCCATCACGGCTCACCTGAGCACGCAGTCTCCGCTCCGACGTCTCGTGTCCTGCTCACCGCCTAGGGAATCGACTTGCCGTGTCAGCCGTATCACCCGTGTCTACGAACGCGATCACACCGGTAGTGATCGTCGGAGCCGACCCGTGCGGTCTGGCCGCTGCCTGTGAACTGCTCCGGCTCGGCGTCCCCGTACGAGCCCTTGCACGGCTGCGCGGCGTTGTGGATCGCTCCACGAGAGTCGTCCAAGTGGGCGCCGCCCTAGGCCTCGTCACCATCGAGGCGCACGGGCCCGGCGGGACAGAACTGATCGAGACCGACTGGCTGCTCGACGCGTACGGCGTCCGCAGCGAGGCGCGACAACGGCTGCGCATCGACTTCCCCGGTGAGCGGGGGGCCGGTCACCTTCCTGTTCGCCGAGGGGCAGGTGGACAGGGACTGCAGTCGCACGAGCGCCCACCACGTCCTCGGCCGGAGCGGATCGGTGGTGTTCGTGCCGAGGCCCGGCGTCATCACCTTCGGAAGTCAGGAGCGCATCGCCACCGATCTGTGCCTGGGGCGTCTCCTCCTCGTCGGCGACGCGGCCCAGACCCGTTCCCCGGTCGGTGGACAGGGGCTCGACCTCGGAGCCACGAGGACTGGGGCGCGGTTCAGCTCCGGGCTTGGTTCGTTCGGTCGTCGTGGTCCGCGCGGGCTCGAACGGTTCGTTGTCCGCCGCCATGCCGTTCTCCCCGTACGGCTCTCCGACGGGCGCGCTGGGGAGCCGTACGGAGGCGGTACCGGGAACGTGCGCCGGATGTCGTCGTCCGGGCCCGGTCGGTGGGGCGACGGTACGCCCGGGATCCGGATCAGCACGGGCGATTCCCGTCCACCCTCGCCAACCGAATCGGGTACCCATGATCGAGAACCTGCTGGCCGCACCCATCGTGACGGCCCAGTCGTTCGGTGATCCAGACCCCCTACCGCCGCTGTTTCCCGAGGAGGAGCAGCTGGTGGCCAAAGCCGTGGCCGAGCGCCGCCGGGAGTTCACCACCGCACGCGCATGCGCCCGGCGTGCCCTGGCCGGTCTCGGCGTGCCACCCGTTCCCATCCTTCGAGGTCCGCGTGGGGCACCGGTGTGGCCCACCGCCGTCGTCGGCAGCATGACGCACTGCCGGGGCTACCGTGCGGCAGCCGTGGCAAGGGCGGTCGACATGGTGTCGCTCGGCGTGGACGCCGAGCCCAACGCCCCGTTGGCGAACCACTCGGTGCTGAAGCTCGTCACACTTCCGGAGGAACGGGTACGGCTGCGCCGACTGGCCGCCACCCGGCCCGAGGTGTGCTGGGACCGACTCATCTTCAGCGCCAAGGAGAGCGTCTACAAAGCGTGGTACCCGCTCGCCGGCAGCTGGCTGGACTTCCACGAAGCGACCATCGAGATGCATCCCGCGGCAGGAACGTTCACCGCGCGCCTCCTGGTGCCGGGGCCGTTCGTCGCCGGCAACCGGGTCACCCACTTCCACGGGGGCTGGCTGGCGGAACACGGCTTGCTCTTGACCGCGGTCACCGTTCCCCATGTACCCCATGACGTCCGGCGGCCGGAGGGGGATCCGATCATCCTCGTGAGTCCTCTCACCGTTCGCAGCGACTGAGCGGGAGCGAGCCCTGTGGCCAGGGCCCATGCGCAGCCGAACGCCCCGCACGGTGCTGGGCGTTCGGGGCGACCGCGTTCGCTCCGCGTCCGGCGTGCCCGGGCCGGGTCCGGGGTCCGGGCACGCGGGGGAGGTGCCGTCCGCCGTCGGATCGGGTGCCCCGGGGCGTGCCTGCCGCCAGTGCTGGGTGCTCCGAGCAGGCCGCGTGTCCACGCGTACGGGACGCTGTCGTCCCGGGTTCACAGCCGGTACGTACGCCGGCTCGCGAGCAATGCGGTTGGCGGCTGCCGGACCTGACCACGACGACGGTGGCCCGGTGACTCGCCTGCCGTCCCGCTGCCGAAGTGATCTGGCGAGACGGAACAGCACGCGGCCGTCCATGCCCAACTCCGCAACCCCAGGTCTCTTGCGAAAACTTCTGGGGTTGTCGCCCGGGTGCGGTGCTCACATGATTTGGATGCGTGCTCCAAGCCAGTGAATTCATCACGAGGCGGTGAGCGGTGAAATTCGCGCAAAGCGATGAACAGGGCCAGTCATAAGGGTTCCGACAGCCTGGAGAGTTCACAAATGAAACACGATCTGAAGGCAGTTCAGGAAGTGGTCGAACTCGTCACCGGTGGGTGGCGCGCACAGGCCGTCCACGCGGCAGCGAAGTTCAGGCTGCCCGATCACATCGAAGCCGGACTGTCTCGCGACGGCGAACTCGCCGAGGCGGCGGGGGCGGAGGAACAGGGCATTCACCGCCTGATGCGGCTGCTGGTGGCGATGGGGGTGTTCGACTGGAGCCCGGAGACGGGTTACCGCAACACCCCGGTGAGCACCGCACTGCTCGATCGGCCCGGGACGATGCGGGACATGTGCCTGCTGTACGGCGAGGAGTTCTACACCGCCTGGGGCCATGCCGCGGAGTGCTTCCGCACATCGACCGCCGGGTTCGAGCTGGCCTACGGTGAGCCGCTCTATCGCCACCTCGACAGTCACCCGGACCTGGCCGACCGGTTCCAGCGGACCATGAAGGCGGGCAACCTCTTCTTCGACCACGTACCGGAGATCTTCGACTTCTCCGGCAAGACGGTGGTGGACTGCGGCGGCGGCAACGGGCACCTGCTCTCGGTGATCCTCGAAGCGGCCCCCGACGCCCGCGGGAAACTGATCGACCGCGAACACGTCGTCCCGATCGCCCGCGAGTACCTGGCCGGAACGGTCGGCCTGGACCGGGTCGAACTCTTCGGTGGAGACATGTTCACGTCGGTACCGGAGGGCGGCGACGTCTACATCTTCTGCCGGGTGCTGGCCGGCTGGTCCGACGACGACGCCGTCGCGGCGTTCGAGCACTGCCGCCGCAGTATGACCAGCCCTTCCTCCCGGCTGCTGGTCATGGACCGCATGGTGGTGGACGACAACTCCACGATGCTGCCCGCCCTGTGGGACCTGCACCTGCTGATGACGACCGGTGGCGGACACCGTTCCGTCGACCGGTTCCGGTCCCTGCTGGACCGGGCGGGCCTGGACATCGAACGGATCGCGGGGCTCCCGATGGAGACCACCGCGCTCATCGCCGCACCACGCGCCTGACTCCCCGGAGTGGTCCGCGGCGGCACCGCTCCACCCACCGGTCCGCGCCTTCCCGCACCGCTTCCGCCGGGCCGACGGCACGGTCCGCGCCGCACCACGCGGCCACCCGGCCACGCACGCCGTGACCTCGTCGGCAGGCCCGTCCACCGCCGGCTTCTCCTCCCTGCCGGTTCCCCGTTCCCGGTGAACCAGCCCGCCCACGCACCCGAGCAGGGCGTGCGCGCTCCGGCGACGGCCCGGCGGCACGGGGCCTCCCCGGCGTATCCCCTCCCCACGTTCCCGAGCCCCCTCCCCATGTCCCGGAGTTCCTCTCCACCACGCCCGGATGATCCTCCCCCTCCCGGAAGAAGCCGACCATGAAGGGCATACCCCCCATCCGTTCGTACCCCCTGCCCACCACCGCGAGCCTTCCCGAGAACGTCACCCAGTGGACTGCCGACCCCCGACGGGCGGTCCTTCTCATCCACGACATGCAGCACTACTTCCTCAGGAACTTCCCCGACCCGCTGCGCGCCGAGATCATCGACAATGCCGCAACCCTCCGCAAGCGCTGTACGGCCGAGGGGGTGCCGGTGGCCTACACGGCGCAGTCCGGCGGGATGACCGAGCAGGAGCGCGGTCTGCTCAAGGACTTCTGGGGACCGGGCATGCGCACGGATCCGGAGGACCGGGCGGTCGTGCCCGAGCTCGCGCCCGCCGCCGGCGACTGGCGCCTGACCAAATGGCGCTACAGCGCCTTCTTCCGCTCGGACCTGCTGGAGCGCATGCGGGCGGCCGGCCGCGACCAGCTCGTGCTCTGCGGTGTCTACGCGCACGTCGGTGTGCTGGCCACCGCGCTGGAGGCGTTCACCAACGACATCCAACCGTTCCTGGTCGCCGACGCCACCGGTGACTTCTGCGAGGCCGACCACCGACTGGCCCTGGACTACACGGCGCGGCGCTGCGGGACGGTCGTCCTGACCGACGAGGTGTTCCGGGCATGAGCGCGCCGACCGAGAACCCCGACCGCACCCCGCTCGACCGCGTTCTCGCCCTGGAACCGACCGCGTTCGCCCTGCTCCACAGGCCCGGAGCGCATGCCGCGCCGGACACCGTCGACGTCTTGGTGGGGGACATGGCCCGACTTCAGTCGTTGGCCGACATCCCGCTCCACGACAGCGGTGCGAAGGTGCCCGTGCCACGGCAGGAAGTCCTGGTGCTGGTGCCCTACCGGCAGCTCGCCGAACGCGGGTTCGCCGCCCCCGACGACGGGGAACCGCTGCTCGCCATGACCGTCACCGCGCAAGCGACGACCACGGTGCCCGAACTCCTGGCCCGCATCCCACAGACACCGCTCCGGCTGGTCGACCAGCACTTCGACACGTCGGACGACGAGTACGCCGAGACCGTACGCCGGATCGTCACGGACGAGATAGGCACCGGAGAGGGCGCCAACTTCGTCATCAGGCGGTCCTTCCTGGCCTGCCTCAGCGACTACTCGCCGCGCCATGCGCTGTCCGCCTTCTGCGCCCTGCTGGCCCGGGAGCCGGGCACGTACTGGACCTTCGTCATCCACACCGGGGAGCGCACCTTCGTGGGTGCCACCCCGGAGCGCCACGTCTCGCTCAACGGCGGAACGGCCGTGATGAACCCCATCAGCGGCACCTACCGCTACCCGCCCGCCGGGCCCACCCTGCAGGGCGTCACGGACTTCCTCGCCGACCGCAAGGAGACCGAGGAGCTCTACATGGTGCTCGACGAGGAACTCAAGATGATGGCGCGGATCTGCGAGCGCGGGGGCCGGGTGACCGGACCCCACCTCAAGGAGATGGGGCGGCTGGCCCACACCGAGTACTTCATCGACGGCACGACCGACCACGACGTACGCGACATCCTCCGCGAGTCGATGTTCGCCCCCACGGTCACCGGCAGCCCGCTGGAGAGCGCCGCGCGTGTGATCAGCCGGTACGAGCCGCAGGGGCGGGGATACTACAGCGGGATCGCCGCGCTGATCGGTACGGACGCGGACGGCGAACGCACCCTCGACTCCGCCATCCTCATCCGCACCGCCGACATCGACGCGGGCGGCCGGGTGCGGATCGGCGTCGGTGCCACCGTCGTACGCCACTCCGATCCGTTCTCGGAGGTGGCCGAGACCCACGCCAAGGTCTCCGGGCTCGTCTCCGCTCTGCAGTCCGGCGGCACCTCCCGTTTCGGACAACACCCGGAGGTGGTGTCCGCGTTGCGGCGCCGCAACGCGGACATCGCGGGCTTCTGGCTGAAGGACCACGCCTCGCACCCGGCGGCGGTGGCCGAGTCGGTACGGCCGGCGGGGCTGAGGGGGCTGAAGACGCTGGTGATCGACGCGGAGGACTCCTTCACCGCGATGCTGGGACTGCAGTTGGACGCGCTGGGACTGCAGGTGGCGATCCAGCGCTTCGACGACGCCACGCTCGACGGGTACGACCTCGTGGTCATGGGCCCGGGCCCCGGTGACCCCCGCGCGGACGACGATCCGAAGATCGTCCGCCTGCGGTCGGTGGTCGACCAACTCCTGGCCGAACGCCTGCCCTTCGTCGCCGTCTGCCTGAGCCACCAGGTGCTCAGCAGGAGGCTGGGACTGGACCTCGTACGTCGTGACACGCCCAACCAGGGCGTGCAGCGGGAGATCGACCTGTTCGGCGCGCGGGAGCGGGTGGGGTTCTACAACACCTTCGCGGCCCGCGGTACCGACGACCGGCACCACGTCGACGGCGTCGGACCGGTGGAGGTGAGCCGCGACCCGCTGACCGGTGAGGTGCACGCCCTGCACGGCCCCCACTTCGCCTCGATGCAGTTCCACGCCGAGTCGGTGCTCACCGTCGACGGACCCCGCATCGTGGCCGACTCGATCCGGAGGGCGCTGGGTCATGAGGCTTGACATCGTGTGGTGGGACCTGGACCAGTCCTCCGCGACCATCGACTCGCTCCGGGAGCACCTGCGTCAGGACGCGGTCGAGCAGTGGGCCGAAGTCCGCGGGCTGCGGCTGAAGTTCTGGATCGCGGACCGGGACCGCAACCGGTGGGGCGCGGTGATGGTGTGGGAGGGCGACCGGCCCCAGGTACTCCCGCCGAACCGGGCGTCCGAACTGATCGGCTGTCCGCCGACCCACCGCTCGGTCTTCACCGCCGAAGCCGTCGTGGAGGGCGCGTACACGGTGGCCGCCCTCCACGGGACCGGCCCGGTCTTCACGGCGTAGGGCCGACTCACACATTACGGAGAACCTCATGCACGACTACGTGGTCGTGGACGCCTTCTCGCGCACTCCGCTCGAAGGCAACCCCGTGGCCGTCTTCTTCGACGCCGACGACCTGACCAGCGACCAGATGCAGCGCATAGCCAAGGAGATGAACCTGTCGGAGGTCACCTTCGTGCTCTCCGCCCGGCAGGGCGCGGACGCCCGGATCCGGATCTTCACACCGGTCAACGAGCTGCCGTTCGCCGGTCATCCGCTGCTCGGAACGGCCGTGGCCCTCGGCGAGATCAAGAAGACGGACACCCTGCGGCTGGAGACAGCCATGGGCATCATCCCGTTCGAGTTCTACGACGACGGGGGCACAGCCGTCCGGATGCGGCAGCCGGTCCCGACGTGGAAGCCGTACGAGCGCGTCAAGGAACTCATCCAGGCGCTGGGCGTCGAGTCCTCGACCGTACCGGTGGAGATCTACCACAACGGGCCCCGCCACATCTTCGTGGGACTGCCGAGCGTGGCCGCGCTGTCCGCTCTCGACCCCGACCACCGCGCCCTGGCCCGGTTCCCCGACATGGCCGCCAACTGCTTCGCCGGCAGCGGCACGCACTGGCGTACGCGGATGTTCTCGCCTGCCTACGGCGTGGTCGAGGACGCGGCCACGGGCTCCGCGGCCGGACCGCTCGCCATCCACCTCGCCCGGCACGGGCTCGCCGAGTACGGGCAGGAGATCGAGATCCTCCAGGGGGCCGACATGGGCCGCCCCTCCTACATGTTCGCGACCGCCCACGGGTCGCAGGACCGCGTCGACGACGTCCGGGTGGGCGGCCACGGCGTGGTCGTCGCCCGCGGCGTCATCCACGTGTGAAAGCGCGAGAGCGAGGTTGTGATGGGTACCAGCAGGCTGGAGAGTCTCACCGGTGAGACCGGTGTCGACTTCCCCGAATACGAGGCACCACCACCGGAGCCGATGGCGCTCGTGACGCAATGGATCGACCAGGCCGTCGCGCACGGTGTCCGGGAACCGCTCGCGCTGGCGCTGGCCACCGCGGACGCCGAGGGCCGCGCCTCCAACCGGATCGTCGCCGTCCTCGAAACGACCGGGCAGGGCCTGGTGTTCGCCAGCCACAGCACCAGCCGCAAGGGCCGCGAGCTGTCCGCCACGGGCTGGGCGTCCGGAGTCCTCTACTGGCGGGAGACGGGCCGGCAGCTGATTCTCTCCGGCCCCGTGGCGCGGATGTCCGACGCCGAGTCGAACGCCCTGTGGTTCGGCCGCCCGATCCCCCTGCACGCCATGTCGGCGGCGTCCCGGCAGAGCGAGCCGCTCGCGGACGCCGCGGCCCTGCGCGCCGAGGCCGAGCGGCTGTCGGCCACGGGTACGGCGCTGCCCCGCCCGGCTCGGTTCGTCGGATACCGGCTCTGCCCGGCGGCCGTCGAGTTCTGGAACGCGGACCCGGACAGGCTGCACCACCGGCTGCGCTACGACCGTCACGGCGACGGCTGGCGCACAAGCAGGCTGCAGCCCTAGGGAGTTCGACGACAAGACCCGGGCCGCCGACGGCCCAGGAGTAGCCCGTGAGGGACCACGCCACGAAGGCACCGGCTGCGCCGGACTCTTACGAGCGTGACGGTTCCGGCAGGCGTGCGGACCAGCTCCAACCCTGACCGTGCTCCGGACCATGTACTCAAGAGGAAGAAGGGCAAGTCGATGTGTGGAATTACCGGCTGGGTCTCGTTCGACCGGGATCTGACTCAGCAGCGCACGCAGCTGGACGCGATGACGGAGCCCATGGCCTGCCGGGGCCCGGACGCCGGAGGCGTCTGGCTCGACCGGCACGCGGCGCTCGGTCATCGGAGGCTGGCGGTCATCGACCTCGAAGGCGGCATCCAGCCCATGGTGGTGCCCACCGATGACGGCCCGGTGGCGCTCACCTACAGCGGTGAGGTCTACAACTACACCGAACTCAGGAACGAGTTGATCCGCCGGGGCCACCGGTTCGAGACCCGCAGCGACACCGAGGTCGTGCTCTACGGCTACCTGGAGTGGGGCGAAGCGGTCGCCGAACGCCTCAACGGCATGTTCGCGTTCGCCGTCTGGGACTCCAGGGTCGAGAAGCTCGTGATGATCCGCGACCGGATGGGCGTCAAGCCGCTCTACTACTCCAGCACCGACGACGGGGTGATGTTCGGCTCCGAGCCGAAGACGATCCTCGCCAACCCGCTGTCGGACCGCGCCGTCGACCTCGCCGGCCTGCGGGAGCTGATCAGCCTCACCCAGACGCCGGGCAGCGCGTTGTGGTGCGGAATGCGCGAGGTGCTCCCGGGCGGCCTGGTCACCGTCGACCGCTCCGGTCTGCGAGAGCACCGCTACTGGACGCTGCCCACCCGTCCGCACACCGACGACCTAAAGACCACCGTCGCCACCGTGCGCGAACTGCTCGAGGACATCGTCAGCCGCCAGCTGGTCTCCGACGTCCCGCGCTGCACCCTGCTCTCCGGCGGTCTGGACTCCAGCGCGATCACCGCGCTGGCCGCCGCCAAGCTGGGCCGGCCGGGGGAGCACGGCGAGCCCGGTGAGAAGGTGCGCAGCTTCTCGGTGGACTTCGTCGGGCGGAAGGACCACTTCGTCGCCGAGGTATCGCGTGGCACGATGGACGCCCCGTACGCGCTCGAGGTGGCCGCGCACGTCGGCTCGCAGCACGAGACCATCGCGCTCGACCACGCCTCGATCGCCGACCCGGACGTGCGCCGCGCCGTCATCACCGCACGGGACAGTCCGTTCAGCTTCGGGAACGTGGACACCTCGCTCTACCAGCTGTTCCAGGCCGTCCGGCAGCAGTCCACGGTCGCCCTGTCCGGCGAGTCCGCCGACGAAGTCTTCGGCGGGTACCAGTGGTTCCATCAGCCGGAGGTCCAGGCCGCGCAGACCTTCCCCTGGATGGACGTCTTCGTCACCGGCCCGCAGGCCCAGTCGTCGGACCGGTTCAACGCCGACATCACCGCCGCCCTCGACCTGCCCGCCTACATACGTGACTGCTACTCCGACGCGGTCGGCGAGGTCGAGAGGGCCGAGGGCGAGAGCGACCACGAGATGCGGATGCGGGTGATGTGCCACCTGCACCTGACGCGGTTCGTCCGGATGCTCCTGGAGCGCAAGGACCGGATCAGCATGGCCGTCGGTCTTGAGGTCCGGGTCCCGTTCTGCGACCACCGCCTCGTGGAGTACGTCTACAACACCCCGTGGTCGTTCAAGACCTTCGACGGCCGGGAGAAGAGCCTGCTCCGCGCCGCGACGGCCGACCTGCTGCCCGAATCGGTGCTGAACCGGGTGAAGAGCTCCTACCCCGCCACCCTGGACCCGCACTACAACAGCGCGCTGCTGCAGCAGTCCAAGGAACTGCTCACGACCGACGACCCGGTCTTCGGCCTGGTCGACCGCGGCTGGCTGCAGGACATCACACAGCAGGACTCGGCCTCCATGCCGGTCCACGTCCGCAACGGCATGGAGCGCGTGCTCGACCTGAGCACCTGGCTGGACATCTACCGCCCCGAACTCCGCATCTGACACCGGGTTCCGGTCGACTGCGGACGGCCCAGGGGACAGCGCCGCCGCTGTCTGCGAACGGACACGGACACGATCGCAGGCAGCGGCCGGCCGGCCGCATTCACCGCGTCAGTATCCACAGCCACTACAGGAGGAACGTTGTGTCCGAATCCGTCAATTCTCAGGGATTCAGCGACGAGGCCGAACTGCGTCGCATCAACCGCGCCACCGTCGAGCGGTACATGAACACCAAAGGCCAGGACCGGCTGCGTCGGTACGAGCTGTTCACCGAGGACGGCATCGGCGGTCTGTGGACCACCGACACCGGTGAACCCGTCGCCACCCGGGGCAGGGACCGGCTGGCCGAGCACGCCGTCTGGTCGCTGAAGTGCTTCCCGGACTGGGAGTGGTACAACATCCGGATCTTCGGGACCCAGGACCCCAACCATTTCTGGGTGGAGTGCGACGGACGCGGCAAAATTCTCTTCGGCGACTACCCGGAGGGGTACTACGAGAATCACTTCCTGCACTCGTTCGAGCTGGAGAACGGCAAGATCAAGCGGGAGCGGGAGTTCATGAATCCGTTCCAGCAGTTGCGGGCTCTGGGTATTCCGGTTCCGGAAATCAAGCGCACCGGAATACCGGCCTGACAGGTACAACAACACCGCTGGATCGGAGTACGTCTTGGAAGACGTGAAGCGGGATATTCGTATACGCGGGGCATTGCAGCAACCCGAATGGAGCGACCTCGCACAGGCCGGCCGGGTAGGCGAGTCACTCGCCACACGCCCCACTCTCGTACAGGCCGACGACCTTGCCACGCTGCGGACTCTGCTGGGCAGGGTGGCGCTCGGCGAAGCCATGGTGCTGCAGTCCGGTGACTGCGCCGAAGACCCGCGGGAATGCACACGCCACCATGTCGCACGGAAGATCGCACTGCTCGACCTGCTCGCCGGGTCGCTCGGCCTGATCACCGGCAAACCCGTCCTGCGGGCAGGACGTATCGGGGGGCAGTTCGCCAAGCCCCGTTCCAAGCCCACCGAAGTGATCGACGGCGCCGAACTCCCGGTCTTCCGGGGGCACATGGTCAACGGCCCGGAGCCCGACCCCGAAAGGCGCCGGCCCGATCCACTGCGCATCCTCACCGGCTACATGGCCGCCTGCGACATCGTCGAGCACCTGGGCTGGCGCGACCGCGCCACGGGACGCGAGTTCGCGGAGCCGCTGGTGTGGACCAGCCACGAGGCACTGCTGCTCGACTACGAGATACCCATGCTGCGCATGGACGACAAGGGCCGGATGTTCTTGGGCTCGACCCACTGGCCGTGGATCGGCGAGCGCACCCGCCAGGTCGACGGCGCCCACGTCGCCCTGCTCGCCGAGGTGAGCAACCCCGTGGCGTGCAAGGTCGGCCCCACGATGGAACCCGGCGAACTGCTCGCCCTGTGCGAGAAGCTCGACCCGTGGCGCGACCCCGGACGGCTCACCCTCATCGCGCGAATGGGAGCCGACGCCGTCGGCGACCGGCTGCCCCGCCTGGTGGAAGCCGTACGCGGCGCGGGTCACCCCGTCGTCTGGCTCAGCGACCCCGTGCACGGCAACACCGTGACCGCGCCAGGCGGTTACAAGACACGGCTCGTGGAGACCGTCTCGCTGGAGGTCTCCCGCTTCGTCCACGCAGTGCGCGCCGCGGGCGGCGTGGCCGGCGGACTGCACCTGGAGACGACGCCGGACGACGTCACCGAGTGCGCCTTCACCGAGGCCGATCTCGACTCCGTCGGGGACCGCTACACATCCTTCTGCGACCCTCGCCTCAACCCGTCGCAGGCCCTCGCGGTGGTCTCGTCCTGGACCGCCGGCACCGCCTGAACCGGCGGCTTCTCCGCCTCTTTCTCCCCGCTCTCCTGTGTACGAGGCACCCGCGCATCAACCAGGAACAGGAGCCTTGACTGGCATATCCTTACGCCGAACTCGGCATCCCGGCCCGCTGTACCGCGCAGGCGGGCGATATGAGCGACGAAGAACGCGGACTGAACCGCCCCGGTGCGTGGGCGCGGGGCCGGCTCCTGGCATCAGTGCGGCGTGACCTTGCCTGCTGGCTGATCACTTCGCCTGGGAGAGCGAGACCGCGTCGGGACCGGCGGGGAATCGCAGCTGGCCGGTCGTGTCGTGCACGGCTCGCCACACTGTCTCGGCGAGGTCGCTCTCCTTGGTGAACAGGTCCTGGCCCGTGAAGTCACCCATGGCCTTCTTCGCCCATGGTGCGTAGGGCGCCGGGACCAGCTCGTCCAGCGAGGCGCCCTTCGTCGCGTTGTCCGCGAAGTTCGTCGTCAGGCAGGCGCCCGGTTCGACCGTCTTCGCCCGCACACCGGAGCGTGTTCGCGTTGTCGAGCGAGTCGAGGAACACGTCGGTTGCCGCGCGGACGGTCAACGCCCTCCCGGCAGGAAGTCGTACGACGGCGGGCACCACTTCCCCCCTTGCCACAGATAACGGGGCCGCTTCATGCACAGCCCCGAGAACGTCGCCGCAGGCCGTGATAAGCGATGCCGCAGATAATTAGGGCGTTATCTGCGGGACGACTTCAGACGGGTCCGACCGCCGACACTCCGTCAGCCGCCCACCAGGGCCGACAGATCCTGAGCGCCGGTTTTCGTTCCGATGTTCCTCGACCCCCGAGAGCCCCGTGGATTCACGGAAACCGAAGTCTCTTCAGTGCGAGCCGACGGGTCCACCAGTGTGCTTCAACTCAGTGGATCCGTGGGTTCGGGTGGAACACGAGGATGCTGAGTGAGCCGAAGAGCTTCGGCCAGAACGTCGGCGTCGACCTGTGCCGATGTCCTGTCGCCGTATTCGAGGATGTCGTACTCGTCGTCCAGGTTGGCGAGTCGCTCGGCCAAGGGCAGTTCGTGCCCGAAGCGCTGGTGGATCCGAAAGACCAGCTCGCGTGACGTCAGTTCGCCGGCCAGCATCCGGGCGGCAAGTGCTCGTGCGGCGGCTTCCTGTCCGGCAACGCTGCCCACCGGGTAGAAGGTGAGGCCCAGTTCGTCGAGTGCTGGGGGAAGGAGGTCGTGGACGTCGTAGTCCGCCTCCGCGCGTGTGCATGCGGCCAGCATCCGCAGGGCGGGACTGTCGAGGCCGGCGACGAGCGCATTGCAGGCGCCAGAGACGACATCGGTTGCACGGATCTCGCCCATGCTCCAGAGGGCGGCATGGTCCTGTAGGGCGAGTGCTGCTGTTTCGGTCGACGTCACTCGCCCATGATTCCCTTCATGGTGCGTCCCGGTCGAGCCGGTTTCATCAAAGTTGCTGTTCAGCGCTCTGTTCCAGCAGGGCTCGTGCGGAGTCCGCGTAGCGCATGGCGGTCTTCTCGTCGAGTCCGAACACCTCGGCGAGGTGGAGGGGGCCGGGCCCGTGGGTGAGGGCCTCTTCGAGCTGCCGGTCGACGCGGAGCCGCTCCAGCGTCGCGTCCTGTCCGCGCAGGGGCGCGCTGATCCAGTGGTTGCCGGCGCGGTTGGTCTTCGTCGCAGTCTGGTTGTTGATCAGCAGGTGGAGGTTGGCCGTGTTCGGCCACCGGCGTCGCCGGTGTTCCAGCCGGGCCAGCAGCAGTTTCAGGGTGAGGTCATCGAGCGGGCGTGCTCGTCCGGCGATCGTCAGCCGACGGTTGCCGATGTCGAGGTCGTCGAGCAGGAGGGTTCCTATCTGGGCGACCCGGGCGGCGTGAACCGCGGCGAGGGCGAGGATCAGTCGCGCGGCGGAGGTAGCGGTCGCTGCGACGGAGCGGTCGATCTGGGCAGGCGCGAGCGGTTGGAGCACGCTGTACTCGTTCTGGCCGACCTTGATGCGACTGGTGGGGTTGCGGAAGATCAGGCCGGAACGCTTGGCCCAGGCGAACAACAAACGCAGGGACCCGAGTTGGTGTCGGCGGTGGTGGCCGTGCAGGGTCTTCAGGTGGGTGAGGACGTCCTCGCGGGTCACCTCCCGCAGGTGGTCGTATCGGTCCGACCAGCCCAGCAGTGCCGGGCGGGCCCCGTTGAGGTAGAACCAGACCGTGCTCTGCTGCCGGGGCAGGCTGCGTGGGCTTCCGCCATGCAGAACCCGGATCCAGCGCTCGGCCTCCGCCGCGATGCCCGGGACGAGGCCCTCCAGGCGCTCGGCAAACCAGCGTTCGGAGGAGGGCTTGCTGTCGTCCAGGAAGATCCCCATCTCCTCAAGGACCGTGGCGGTGTGTCCGAACCGCAGATCGAGGGCCCTGAGCGGGGTGAAGATCTCGCTATGGCGGATGACGTCGCCATCGACGTACTCGGTGAACACGATGGCCAGGCCACGGTTGACGGCGATGCGGATGCCGCGTCCCCAGCCCCGCGCCTCGGCGAGTTGGTAGGCGAGGTACTTCGCCCAGGCCAACCACGGGCTGGCCAGATCGGCGGCGGTCGGGTCGAGGCGGCCGTAATCACGCGGGACCTGCCCGAACAGCGGCAGTTGCCTCCAGCCGGGACTCGGCCGCCAGGCCGGCGCGGGTGGCGGCTTCCGGATGGCTCCCCGCCCTCCTCCGCGTCGCGCGACGACGGGTGCAGATCCTCTGCGGTAGTGCAGACCCATGAAGAACAGCTGATGGTGTCGGATGGCGCCCAGTCGGGCCCTCACGTCGGCCTCGGCGGTTCTTCCGTTGATCCGAGCCTGGCACCGGCACAGACGGCAGTATCCCCACTTCAGAGACCGGCCGCGGAGGCAGCCGGCGCAGGTGTGGCCGCTGCGGGGCGTGGCCGGGCCCTCGGGGCCATATGCGAGGCGGAGCACCATCTGTGGGTGGCAGGTGCGGGGGCCGGTCGGGGGCATGAGGCGTTCGCGCAGGTCGGGCCATTCGAGCGCTTGGTGCAGGAGGGAGATGCGGACGCTGTGGGCCGTGGCGGTCAGCAGGACATGTTCGAGGGCCTGGCCCGCGCGGAGCCAGTCGGTGCGGCGGTCGTGCGTGGTGGTCAGTACGGAGATGGAGGGCCGTTTCTCGAAGGGGCGGGCGGGGAGCGTGTCCGGGTGGCGGTGGGCGCCGAAGTCCCGCATCGGGATGTGGTCCAGGAAGTCCTGGGGGCGGAGCGACTCGGGCGGCATGCCCAGGCCGGTGCTGACGCCGGTGCCGGTGTCCGGCCCGGTCAGCCGGCGGCGGCTCTCCGCGGCTCGGTGGTGTTGTGGTGCTCGGCTTCCCGGGTGAGGCGCAGCACGGTGTCGGTGCGGGCGGGAGGAAGGTGGTGGAGCAGGGCGCCTTCGGTGTGGGCCGCCTCGGTGAGTTCGGTGAGGACGGGGGTGGGCAGCGGTCGTTCCAGGAAGGGGAGGCGGCTGCTGTGCCGGCGCCAGACGGTGTCGTACAGGGCGGGGTGGGTGGTGGTCGGTCGGGTGGTGTCGGCGAGACGGACCGTGGCGAGGAGGTCCGGCTCGTCGGGGCGCGGGAGCAGGCGGGTCACCGGTGTCCAGCCGAAGCGTTCGACCGCGATCCGCAGGTTCAGGACGGCGCAGCCGACGGACAGGTGCAGGGCCCGTCCGGTGGGGTCGGTGTGGCGCAGGCCGCGGTGTGTGGCGGCTCGGATCTCCAGGGTGAGCGTGTCCGGGTCGAGCCGGAAGCGCCAGGGCTGGGTGTTGTGGATCGACGGGGCGGCCACGGCCGCGGAGAGCAGCGTTTCCAGGGTGGTGCCGTCGAGGACCGCGGTGCGCATCGGAGCCTCCTGCCCGCCCCGCGTCCATGGTGTGGCGGGGCATTGGGTGACCGGACCAGGGTGGCTTCCGGCGCGAGAGGCGGGGCAGGGGCCGTACGGCCCCACCACGGCTCCGGACGGCCCTCGCCGCCGCTCACCTCGCGGGGTGTCCGCCGGTGTCCGGCTGCTCCAGCTGGGAGGCGAGGACCGCGGCCTGGACGCGGCGCTGGACGCCGAGCTTGGCCAGCAGGCGGGAGATGTGGTTCTTGACGGTTTTCTCGGAGAGGTAGAGCTTCTTGCCGATCTCGCGGTTGGTGAGGCCGTCGCCGATCAGGGCCAGGATGTCCCGCTCGCGGGGCGACAGGCTCGCCAGCTCGGGCGACAGCGCCGGTGTCTCCACGGGATCGGCGCGCAGCGAGCGCATCAGCCGGGCCGTCGTCGCCGGGTCCAGCATCGACTGGCCCGAGGCGACCGTGCGGACCGCCGAGACCAGGTCCGAGCCCCTGATCTGCTTGAGGACGTAACCGGAGGCCCCGGCCATGATCGCGTCCAGCAGGGCGTCTTCCTCGTCGAACGACGTCAGCATCAGACAGGCCAGCTCCGGCATCCGGCTGCGCAGCTCCCGGCAGACCGTGATGCCGTCGCCGTCGGGGAGACGTACGTCCAGCACCGCGACGTCCGGACGCAGCGCCGGAGCGCGGACGAGGGCGTGCTCGACGGAGTCCGCGTCGCCGATCACGGAGATGTCCGGTTCGGCGTCGAGGAGGTCGGTGATGCCGCGTCGTACGACCTCGTGGTCGTCGAGCAGGAAGACACGGATCGGGTTCTGTTCCGTGAAGGTGCGTGTCTCGGTCATGACGGCCCCTCGTCCCCGGTGGCGTACGGGCTGCGGGTCGCCCGTGCCGACGATCATCGCTCGCCGGGGCCGGATGCACTAGGGCCGACCGGCCCTACTGGGCTTCTGGATGGGCCCCTGTCGCCGGTGTGGTCAGGGGCGAGTGGCCTCTGCCGGGCTCTCGTGCCAAGCCGCGGGCGGCTTCCCTCGGACCGGCCACACGACAGTGGCGCCGGTACGGCAGCGGACGGACGGGGCCACGGTGAGGCCGGTACCGGCAATTCGGCGGGAGTCACGGCAGGCGTCGGAATGGCCGGTGTCGGGACCGTCCGGCACCCGGTGCGGGTCCGGCCGCGAGATCGGGCATCGGTGACCGGCTTGAACGCTCGGTAGCAGCGGCCCGGAGCCATCGTGGGGATGCGGGAGTCCGAGTGGGTGGATTTCAAGGGCGTGGGGCGCGAGGGACCGTACGACCTCAGCCTCGAGTCGAAGAAGTACGAACTGGCCAAGGACGTCGCGGCGTTCGCCAACGCGGCTGGTGGTCTTCTGGTGTGCGGGTTCAAGGCGACTAGGCGGCCGACCGACCTCCACGAGGCCGTGGTGAAGAAGACCCCCTTCGCGAAGAGGCTGGTCAACACCGAGCGGTACAAGGCGGTCATCGCCGATCTCGTGCGCCCGTCCATCGGCGTCGAGTTCTCCTGGCACGACGATCCCGATGACCCTGGCCTCGGCTGTCTGGTGATCGAAGTGCCGGCGCTCCCGGAGAACGCCCGCTGGGCGCTGGTCACCAAGACCCTGAACCAGGACGGAAAGCTCGCCAATGGCGGGGTCGCGATCCCGAAGCGCCACGGCGACGACACGCGGTATCTGCCTCCGGACACCGTGTACCAGTTGGTGAACAGCGGACTGCGAGCAATGTTCCCGATGCCGACGACCAGCTGGCCGCCGCCGCGCACGCCGACATCCTGCTCCCATTGGATCCGCACTGTCTGCTGTTCCTGCCCGGCACCGGGATGCGGGCTCGCGACCCGCGCAAACGCACCGACCACCGCGCGCTGATCCCTGGCGGAGTCGGGATGGCGCTCGTCCAGGTCGTCTACGACGTGGCCGACGCCTTCGTCGCCCACCTCCCCGGCACGACCCCTGGCGCCACTGGAAGCCCTCCGGGCCACGGCACCCCGCCCCCTGGAACGGAGACGGCCAGTCGGCCCCGACCTACACCTTCGAGTACGACGTACTGGCTCCCCGTCTGACCGTGGCACGCCGCTGGCTCACCGAGCACCCGACGCCGAATCCCTGACCCCTGTGGTCGTGGTTCCCGGGTTCGGATTCGGAGCTGGCGAGTTCTCCGATCCCTCCCGGTCCTCCAACTCGAAGTCCACGTCCACCACGCCTTCGACGGCGCGCGCCAGGCGGGCCGCCACGGGGACCAGCGAGGTGTCCCGGACCCGGCCGGCCAGCTTCACCACGCCGTCGTGCACCTGGACACGGACCGACGATTCCGGCAGCGGGAAGAGGTAGGACACGACCTCGCGGCGGACCTCCTCGGCGAGGTCCTCGTCGTCGCGCAGGAAGACCTTGAGGAGGTCGGACCTGCTGACGATGCCCTCCAGCATGCCCAGTTCGTTGACCACCGGCAGTCGCTTGACCCTGGCCCGTGCCATGGTCCGCGCGGCTTCGGCGAGCGTGGCGCCGGGGCGGGTGGTGAGTGCGGGGGCGGTCATCAGATCCTCCGCCCGCACGCCTCCGGCCTTCGCCAGGTCGGACAGGCGGCGCAGCTGGGTGTACCGGTTGGGGTCGCTGTCGCGGAACTCCTCCTTGGGCAGCAGGTCGGCCTCGGAGACGAGGCCCACGACGCGGCCATCACCCTCCAGGACGGGCAGGGCGCTCACCTTCCAGTCCTGCATGATCCGCACGATCTCCTTGAAGGTGTCCTCGCGGCCGACCGCGGTGACCATGTGGGTCATGACGTCGCTGACGATGTGCGGGGTGCCGTGCATCGTGGCTCCCTCCTCGTTTCTCGTTTCTCGGTCCCCGGCTCTCGGTGCTTGGTGCTTGGTGCTTTGCCGGTCTCAGGTGTGGGGGCCGGCGCCGTAGGGGGCGTACAGGTCCAGGAGCCGGGTCCGGGCGGAGCGCAGGCGGTGGGCGAGCACGTCGCCGACCCACTGGGCGATGGTGCTGCCCAGGGCCGGATCCTCCTGGCACATCAGCCGGACGGCCGTGGCGTCGAACTCGTATGCCCGCACCGGGGTCGTCGCCTCGGCACCCATGTGCCAGACGTGCGGCCCGAACAGCCAGGACCAGCCGACGAGTTCGTTGTGGTGGAGGGTCTCGACGACCGCTGCGCGGCGGCCGGGCACGTGCATGTCGAGTTCGACGGTGCCGGTGCGGATGATCCAGAACCGGTCGGCCTTGGCTCCCTCCTCGAACAGGCGCGTCCCCTGGGGGACGGAGACCTCTCGGGCGAGGCGCAGGAGCCGCTGCCGGTGCTCCGCGGGCAGGGCTCGCAGCATGCTGGGGGTGGGGGTGGTGATCACGGCGGGCCTCCCTGACGGGTGTGGGAACTGCCATCACCAGCGTGTGCCCGATGCCCGGCGGCGGGCCATGGGCCGTTCGGTCCTCCCGCCGGGCCGCTCGGCTCCCACGAGGAGACCTCCGGCACCCTGCGGTCACGCCTGGCCTGCTGTTTTCTGAAGGTGTGAGACGACCAGCCCGTCGGAGGGGGTGAGCACTGTGGGTACCTCACTGACGCCCGACTTCTGGAGGATGTTCGCTGTCCTACTGGTGATCTCCGCCGCGGCCACCTTCGTGGTGAGTGCCGTGCTGGACACGCTCGTCGTACGGCTGCGGCAACGCCGTCGGCGGCGCCCGGTGTCCACCGGCCGGACAGCCACGGCGCCTCGCGAGTCCCGCCGGCCCCTGCTGCACCACTGAGGGCACGGAGCGACGCGGCCCCCTGCTTCCAGGGGGCCGCGTCGCTCCGCTCCCGGTCAGCGGGGGCTGCGCGCTTGCACGGGGAGGCCCAGCTGCTCGGCCCACCGGTACAGCTCGCCGGGGAAGTGCGGGGTCCGCTCGTCCCTGATCACCGTTCCGTCGGAGGCCGTGTAGGGCGATTCCACCTGACCGAATCGGCGTCCCACACGGGTGAGGAGCAGGTCGGTCGCCTTGATGAGGGCGGGTCCGGGCTCGCCGAGATCCTCGACGAAGGTGCCGATCTCGGCGGTGGCACCGGCAGCCTGCCTGCTGCCGGAGGTCAGCGCAAGGGACCGTACCCCGGCGCCTGTCCCGCCCGGATAGTGAGCCCAGGGGCCTCGTAGGGCGAGCCGTACCGTGCAGCCGCCGGTGGCTCCCGCGCGGTCGGTGGCGTGTCGGCCGAGGACGCCGAGCGCCGAGACGACGACCTCCGTCAGTTGCCCCGTACCGATCCGGAGAACTTCGTCTGCCTGACCACTGTGCTGCCTGCGAGGAGGTTCGGGTGACAGCGGGTACTCCATCCCGGCGCTCCCGTCTTCGGCGAAGACCGCGATCACCTGGCGTGTCGTGCCCGAGCCCTGCCGAGCCGCGAACCCGTCCGCGATCGGCTCGACTTCGTCGAAGGTCGTGTGCCGTTTGCTCAGCAAGGTCATTTCGGCTCGGACCTGCTGCCGGTACCGCTCGACAGCCGTCCGGTCCCAGGGCAGCGAGCCGGGCATGTGCGGTACCAGCGTGATGGACAGCGGCACCTTGACGGCCCACGACTGTGCCACCGGCGCCGCACCGAAGGACTGCTGCTCGGCGATGGCCTCCAGCAATTGACCGTGCCGTCGTTCTCGTTGCGCACGGCGTGTCTGCCTGTCCAACAGGGCGGTCTCCACCTCGGCCGGGCTCATGAACCGTACGCGCGAGCCGGAACGTACCGGAAACCGCAGGCAGCCGTCCCTGGGGTCGTTCAGGCCGAGTACCGCGTGCGGCGCACGCGGGCTCGGTGCCACCATCACCCCTCTGTGCCGTTGACATGGGGTTCGAGCTTGTGGTCCAGGTCCTGGCCCTCCGCGGCTCCGGGATTGTTCAGCAGCCTGCGGACATCGTCGGCTGTAGCGTGCGCGGGGTCGGTTGCCAGGAGTGTGGCCAGACGACGGTAGTGCGACATATCGGCACGATAGCTGTCTCGTGCCCGCTGCCGCTCACCAGTTTTCGCCGAGGCTTCGTCTGCGGACAGCAGCAGCACGGTAGTTGAGCCCCCTGGGGCCGGTCGGCCCACCGGCCCCAGGACCAACGGGACCCCTGTGGGACCTGTGGCCACTGCCCCCTCCCGGCGCCGCGCAGCAGGATCGTCCGCGGATCGACGCCCCAGGCGGTCCGCCTCAGGCGACCCACCCCACGCGACCCGCGCAAGGAGCACAGCCATGCTCAGCACACCCAGGAGCGGGGAACCCGCGAAGCCCGCGGCGGCTCTCGGACTTCCCGCCGCGTCCGCGCTCGTCATCGGCAGCATCGTCGGCACCGGGGTCTTCGCCCTGCCCTCCGCGCTCGCCCCGTACGGGCCCATCGCGATCGTGGCGTTCGTCGTCGTGACCCTCGGCGCGCTCGCGCTGGCGATGGTCTTCGGCGCACTGTCGAAGCGGGTGCCGGCGAGCGGCGGGCCGTACGTCTACGCCCGTGAGGCCTTCGGCGAGTTCACGGGGTTCCTCACCGCCTGGTCGTACTGGATCAGCGCCTGGGCCGGGAACGCCGCGATCGTGGTGGCCTGGGTCGGCTATGTCGAGGTGTTCGTCAACACCGGTCACAAGACCGGGATTTCGGTGCTCATCGCGCTGATCGGGCTCTGGATACCGGCCGCGATCAACCTCACGGGCGTACGGAACATCGGCGCCTTCCAGGTGATCACAACAGTGCTGAAGTTCGTGCCGTTGGTCTTCATGGCCACCGTCGGGCTGCTGTTCGTCGACCCGGACAACTTCGGTTCGTTCAACGCCAGTGGCCAGTCGGCGCTGGGTGCGATCTCGGCCGCCGCAGCCATCGCGCTGTTCAGCTACATCGGACTGGAGGCCGCCTCGGTGGTCGCCGGCCGGGTCCGCGAGCCGCGCCGCAACGTGCCGCGCGCCACCGTCTACGGCACTCTGATCTGCGCCGCGATCTACATCCTGGGCACCCTCGCCGTCTTCGGCACCGTCTCGCACGGCGCCCTCGGCGAGTCCACCGCGCCCTTCACCGACGCCGCGAACAACATCTTCGGCGGCACCTGGGCCGGTGACCTGGTCGCCGTCGCCGCGATCGTCTCCGGCATCGGCGCGCTCAACGGCTGGACCATGCTGTGCGCCGAGATGCCCTACGCCGCCGCCCGCGACGGACTCTTCCCCGGCGCCTTCGCCCGGCTGCGCGGCGAGAGCGGTGTGCCGGCCTTCGGGATCGTCGCCTCGACCGTGCTGGCCTCGCTGATCACCGTGTTCAGCTACACCCGCTTCGAGGACGTGTTCACGAAGATCGTGCTGCTGAGTGTCCTGACGGCCGTGATCCCGTACCTGTTCTCGGCCGCCGCCCAGCTGTACTGGCTGCTGGTACGAGGGCGGGAGAACCTCAGCCCGCGCTGCCTGGCCCGGGACGTCACCGTCGCCGGCCTCGCGCTCGTCTTCTCCTACTGGTCGATCCAGGGCAGCGGCTACCAGACCGTCTACTACGGGCTGTTCGTGCTCCTGCTGGGAGTGCCGGTCTACGTCTGGCTCAAGCGGGGACAGGACATCCACGGCCGGCCGAGCACGCCCGGCACGACCGTGCCCGTGGAGCGGCGGGCCCCGGAGACGCCTCCGCCCGCGCCCCGGCTCTCGCGCGGACTGCGCGCCCGCCGCACCGGTGGCCGCCGCAAGCGCGACGACCTCCCGCAGCACGACTGACCTCCACCCGTCCCTCCCGCAGAAGGCATCGCCATGCACACCTTCCATGTCGACTCCGAGGTCGGCCCCCTGCGCCAGGTCGTCCTGCACCGCCCAGGCCTCGAACTCTCCCGCCTCACCCCGCGCAACGTCGACGCGCTCCTCTTCGACGACATCCTGTGGGCCAAACGCGCCCGCGAGGAGCACGACGCCTTCGCACAGGTCCTGCGCGACCACGGCGCCCGCGTCCACTACTTCGCCGACCTGCTCGCCCAGACCCTCGACACCCCCGGAGCCCGTGCCTGGCTGCTGGAGCGGGTCGTCACCGCGGCCACCGTCGGTCCGGCGCTGATCGACCCGGTCCGCGAACTGTGCGCCGAACTCGACGGGGAGACCCTCGCCGGATACCTGATCGGCGGAATCCTCAAGAGCGACCTGCCGCTCGCCACCCCGCACAGCCTGGTCTGGAACGCGCTCGGCGCGGACGACTTCGCGCTCACCCCACTGCCCAACCACCTCTTCCCGCGCGACAACTCCTGCTGGATCTACGGCAGTCTCTCGGTCAACCCGATGGCCAAGCCCGCCCGGCGCCGAGAGAGCCTGCACGCCGAGGCCATCTACCGGTTCCACCCGATGTTCGCCGACACGCCGGTCATGGACACCGTGCCCGGCACCCTGGAGGGCGGCGACGTACACGTCCTCGGCAACGGGGCCGTCATGGTCGGCATGGGCGAGCGCACCACCGCGCAGGCCGTGGAGAACCTGGCCGCCCGCCTGTTCGCCGACGGCACGGCAAGCAGACTGATCGCCGTCCAGCTCCCGGCCGCTCGTGCCTACATGCACCTCGACACCGTGCTCACCATGGTCGACCGCGACGCCTTCGCCATCTACCCGGGCCTCGCCGACTCCCTGCGCTCATGGACCCTGCGGCCCAGCGACACCCGCGACACCGGCTTCGACGTCACCCCCGACTCCGACCTCGCGACCGCGCTCGCCGAGGCCCTCGACCTGGACAAGGTACGGATGCTGTCCGCCCCGCAGGACATCCGGGGCGCCGAGCGCGAGCAGTGGGACGACGGCAGCAACTTCCTCGCCCTCGCCCCCGGCGTGGTCGTCGGCTACGAGCGCAACGTCACCACCAACACCTATCTGCGCAAGCAGGGCATCGAGATCGTCACCGTCGCCGGCGCCGAACTCGGGCGGGGCCGGGGCGGCCCGCGCTGCATGAGCTGCCCGATCGAACGCGACCCGGCCAACTGACCCGGCGAGGGACCACCACCATGACCACCACCACGACCGTCGACCTGCGAGGCCGCTCCTACCTGAGCGAACTCGACTTCACCGCCCGCGAGATCCACCACCTCCTCGACCTCGCCGCCGAACTGAAGGCCGCCAAGCGCGCCGGAACCGAGCGGCCCCGGCTGACCGGCCGCAACCTCGCCCTGATCTTCGAGAAGACCTCCACCCGCACCCGCTGCGCCTTCGAGGTCGCCGCCGCCGACCAGGGCGCGGCCACCACCTACCTCGGCCCCGGCGACACCCACATCGGCGCCAAGGAGACCGTCGCCGACACCGCCCGTGTGCTCGGCCGGATGTTCGACGGCATCGAGTACCGCGGCTCCGACCAGGCCCTCGTCACCGAACTCGCCGCCCACTCCGGCGTCCCCGTCTACAACGGCCTCACCGACACCGCCCACCCCACCCAGAGCCTCTGCGACGTCCTGACCATGCACGAGCACAGCGCCAAGCCGCTGCCGGACATCGCCTACTGCTACCTCGGCGACGCCCGCAACAACATGGGCAACTCACTGCTGTCCATGGGCGCCCTGCTCGGCATGGACGTCCGTATCGCCGCACCCGCCCGGCTGTGGCCCGACCCCGCCCTGGTCACCCGCTGCCGTGAACTGGCCGACGCCAGCGGGGCCCGTCTCACCCTCACCGAGGACGTCGAGACCGCCGTACAGGGTGTCGACTTCCTGCACACCGACGTCTGGGTGTCCATGGGAGAGCCCGCCGACACCTGGCGGGAGCGGATCGAACTGCTGCTGCCCTACCAGGTCGACGGCAAGACCCTCGCGGCGACCGGAAACCCGGACGTGAGGTTCATGCACTGCCTGCCGGCGCTGCACGACCGCCGCACCCGCCTCGGCCACGACCTCTTCGACACCTACGGCCTGGACGGCCTGGAGGTCACGGACGAGGTGTTCACCTCCCCGGCGTCGATCGTCTTCGACCAGGCGGAGAACCGACTGCACACCATCAAGGCCGTACTCGTCGCGACCCTGAGCAACCCGGAGGCCTGAGCCATGCGCATCGTCGCAGCCCTCGGCGGCAACGCCCTGCTGCACCGGGGCGAACGCCCCGACGCCGCCGTACAGGAGGCCAACATCGAGCGCGTCGCCACGGCGCTCGCCGCCCTCGCCCACGACCACGAACTGGTCATCACCCACGGCAACGGCCCCCAGGTCGGCCTGCTCGCCCTGGAGAGCGCGGCCGACCGCTCCCTCACCGCCCCCTATCCGCTGGACCTCCTCGGCGCCCAGACCGAAGGCATGATCGGCTCCCTGCTCGCCCGCACCCTGCACAACGCCCTGCCCGGCCACCCGATCGCCGCCCTGGTCACCCACACCGTCGTCCGGGCCGACGACCCGGCCTTCGACCGGCCCACGAAGTTCGTCGGCCAGGTGTACCCCCGGGAGTCGGCCGAGCTCCTGGCCCGCAGGAACGGGTGGCACATCGCCAAGGACGGGACGGACTGGCGTCGCGTCGTCCCCTCCCCGGCACCCGAACGGATCGTGGAGACGGACACTATCCACGAACTGCTCAGCGGCGGCACACTCGTCATCTGCGCCGGCGGTGGAGGAATCCCCGTCACCGCCGACCGCGACACCGGCGCACTGACCGGAGTGGAGGCGGTCATCGACAAGGACCTCACCGCCGCCCTGCTCGCCGAGGACCTCAAGGCCGACTTCCTGCTCATCCTCACCGACGTCCCGAACGTCTACGAGGGCTACGGCACCCCGGCCCAGCGGCCCGTCATCGACGCCACCCCTGCCCAACTGCGCGGCGGCGACTTCCCGGAGGGCTCCATGGGACCGAAGGCCGAGGCCGCCGCCCGGTTCGTCGAGCGCACCGGCGGACTGGCGGCGATCGGGGCCCTGGACGCGGCGTACGAGATCGTCCACGGCAGGTCGGGCACCCTCGTCCGCCCCGATCTCACCGCCGCCTGAGGCCGTACGGCAGGAGGGGGGTGGGGCCGTATGGCCCCACCCCTGGCCCTGGTCGGCACTGCCCACGGCCACCGCCATTCACCAGGATCGGAAGCGGACCACGAGCGCGGGAGGAAACGGCGATGACCATCACCGTGACAGCGGACAACCGGACGACGGCCGACGCCTGGCGGGACTTCGCGGGAAGCGGCTGGCGCGAGCACGTCGACGTGCGCGACTTCATCCAGGCCAACTACACGCCGTACGAAGGCGACGCGACCTTCCTGACCGGACCCACCGACCGCACTCGCGCGGTCTGGGAGAAGGTCAGCGCGCTGTTCCCGGAGGAGCGGCGCCGGGGCGTCCTCGACGTCGACACCGCCACCCCCTCCACGATCACCTCGCACGCCCCCGGCTGGATCGACCGCGACCGCGAACTGATCGTCGGCCTCCAGACCGACGCCCCGCTCAGGCGCGCGATCATGCCGAACGGCGGCCTGCGGATGGTGGAGAGCGGTCTGAAGGCGTACGGCTACGAGCCCGACCCGTTCGTCACCCGGGTTTTCGGGACCTACCGCAAGACTCACAACGACGGTGTCTTCGACGCCTACACCCCCGAGATGCGCGCCGCCCGCAAGGCCGGGATCATCACCGGGCTGCCCGACGCCTACGGTCGGGGCCGGATCATCGGCGACTACCGGCGGGTCGCGCTGTACGGCACGGACCGGCTGATCGAGGCCAAGCAGGCCGAGCGGGCCCTGCTGGACGCCCGCCCCTCCACCGCCGACGTCATCCGCGACCGCGAGGAACTCGCCGAGCAGACAAGGGCGTTGGGCGAACTGGCCGAGATGGCGGCCTCGTACGGGTGCGACGTCACCCGGCCCGCCGCCACCGCCCATGAGGCCGTGCAGTGGCTCTACCTCGGCTACCTCGCCGCCGTGAAGGAGCAGAACGGCGCCGCGATGTCTCTCGGCCGCACGTCCACGTTCCTCGACGTGTACCTCCAGCGGGACCTCGACGAGGGGGTCATCGACGAATCCCGCGCCCAGGAGCTGATCGACGACTTCGTGATCAAGCTGCGGATCGTACGGTTCCTGCGCACCCCCGAGTACGACGCCCTGTTCTCCGGCGACCCGACCTGGGTGACGGAGTCCATCGGGGGCATGGGCCAGGACGGCCGTACGCTGGTCACCCGCACCTCCTTCCGCTTCCTGCAGACCCTGTACAACCTCGGCCCGGCACCGGAGCCGAACCTGACCGTCCTGTGGTCGCCCCAACTCCCCTTCGGTTTCAAGGAGTTCTGCGCCCAGGTCTCGATCGACACCAGCGCCGTCCAGTACGAGTCCGACGAACTGACCCGCCCCCGCACCGGCGACGACACCGCGATCGCCTGCTGCGTGTCGGCGATGGCGGTGGGCAAGCAGATGCAGTTCTTCGGGGCTCGGGTCAACCTGGCCAAGGCCCTGCTGTACGCGGTCAACGGCGGCCGGGACGAGATGACCGGCGCCCAGATCGCGCCCGCGGCGCCCCCGCTCACCGGGGAGTACCTGGACCACGACGAGCTGTCGGCGGCGTACGACCGCGTTCTGGACTGGCTGGCCAAGACCTACGTCGACGCGCTGAACGTCATCCACTACATGCATGACAAGTACGCCTACGAGCGCGTCGAGATGGCTCTGCACGACCACCCCGTGCACCGCTTCATGGCCTGCGGCATCGCCGGTCTGTCCGTCGCCGCCGACAGCCTGTCCGCCGTCAAGTACGCGCGGGTGAAGGTCTTCCGGGACGGCACCGGGCTGGCCGTCGACTTCCGCACCGAGGGTGACTTCCCGGCGTACGGCAACAACGACGACCGCGCCGACGGCATCGCCGTGGGGCTGGTGGAGTCGTTCATGGCGAAGGTGCGCAGGCACCCCACCTACCGGGGCGCCGAACACACCCAGTCCGTGCTGACGATCACCTCGAACGTCGTCTACGGCCAGCACACCGGCAACACCCCCGACGGCCGCCGGGCCGGAGCCCCCTTCGCGCCCGGCGCCAACCCGATGAACGGCCGCGACCGGCACGGGGTCGCCGCCTCGGCGCTGTCGGTGGCCAAGCTGCCGTACGAGCAGGCCCGCGACGGCATCTCGCTGACCACGACGGTCACGCCCGAGGGTCTGGGCCACAACCCCGACGAGCGTGCCGGGCACCTGGTGGGCATCCTCGACGCCTACACGGCCTCCGGCGGCTTCCACATGAACGTCAACGTCCTCGACCGGGCCACGCTGGAGGACGCGATGCACCACCCGGAGAAGTACCCGGACCTGACCATCCGCGTGTCCGGGTACGCGGTCAACTTCGTCCGGCTGACGCGGGAGCAGCAGCTCGACGTGATCAGCCGTACCTTCCACGGATCGCTGTGAGCACCATGCGCACCTCGACCACCGGCCGGATCCACTCCTGGGACCTGTCCACCGGTGTGGACGGGCCCGGGACCCGGTTCGTCCTCTTCGTCTCCGGCTGCCCGCTGCGCTGTCTCTACTGCGCCAACCCCGACACCTGGCACATGCGCGACGGCAGGGAGACGACCGTCGACGAGGTGATGGCGGAGATCGAGAAGTACCGCGCCTTCCTCACCACGGCCGGCGGCGGGGTGACCGTCACGGGCGGCGAGCCGCTGCTCCAGCCCGCCTTCACCGGCGAGATCCTGCGCCGCAGCAAGGAAGCCGGGCTGCACACCGCCCTCGACACCTCCGGCTTTCTCGGCGCCCGCGCGAGCGACGAACTCCTCGCCCACACCGACCTGGTGCTGCTGGACATCAAGTCCTTCGACGTCCCGGCCTACCGCCGACTGACCGGCGGCGAACTCGCCCCCACCCTCGGTTTCGCCACCCGGTTGGACCGCCTGGGCGTCCCGATGTGGATCCGGTACGTCCTGGTCCCCGGCTGGACGGACGACCCGGAAGCCGTGGCGGGGCTCGCCGCCTTCGTCGCGGGCCTCGGCTCGGTCGACCGGGTCGACGTCCTGCCGTTCCACAAGCTCGGCGCCGCGAAGTACGAGGCCCTCGGCATCCCGTTCCCGCTGCGCGACACACCGGTTCCTGCACGGGAGTCGGTCGAGCGGGTGCGGGAGCGGTTCCGGGAGCGCGGCCTGAAGGCCTACTGAGCCGGGGTGAAGCGGTCGATCAGGTAGCGGGCCGCACCGGTCACGGCCTGGAGGCGGAAGTGTGCCTCGCCGGCGTACGAGGTGCCCGGATGCGGTCCGTTGGTGTGCGTGATCTGCCACAGGGCACGCACGAAGTTCCCGCTGTCCGTCACGGGCAGCAGATCCTCAGCGATGAGGTAGGCGATGGCGGCTCCTCCAGCACCCTGCTGGGTGGTGGTGAATCCGTGTGCCGTGGCCATGTGGACGACCACGGCCTCGAACATGGCCCTCAACTGTCCGTTCGCCGCCTCGAAATGCTGCTCGACGAGGTTGTCCACGGCCTGCCGGTAGCAGTTCTTCGCGACGGTCATCCCCAGCCGGTCGAAGTCGTGCTCCAGGGCGGTGATCTCATCGCTGAGCGGTGCGCGCGGCTCGTCCAAGGGAAGGACGCGCACCCCGGTCAGGGTGGCTGTCGGCCTGCTGAACATGTCCTCGGAGGTCTCGTACTCGGCGACGAGGCCGAAGCCGTCCACGCACCCCAACAGCCCCCGCGGACAGGGCCGTTCGGCCCAACGGCCGCGGACCTTCGGCATCCGGCGGCAGCGGTCTCACGAGACCAGAGTGAGGGACGTCAGACAGCGACCGAACCGCCCCTCACCCCAACCGTCCCCGAAGGGATCACCGCCATGGCCGTGCACGAGCACCCTCACCGGAGTTCTGGCTTCCACCTGCCGTCCTTCCGCAGGAACCGGAACGCCGCCACCTCCGAGTCCGCCGTGTCGGCACTCAGCGACACGCACACCGCGCGGGCCTACGTCCTCGCGTCCCTGCGCCTGCTCACCGGGTTCGTCTTCCTGTGGGCGTTCCTCGACAAGACCTTCGGCCTCGGCTACGCCACCTCCTCCGGCAAGGGCTGGATCGACGGCGGCTCGCCCACCAAGGGCTTCCTCGGCTCGGTGGCCGCGGGGCCGATGGAGTCGACCTTCCACGACTGGGCCGGGGCCGCCTGGGCCGACTGGCTGTTCATGCTCGGCCTCCTCGGCATCGGTGTCGCGCTGATCGCCGGTGTGGCGCTGCGGTTCGCGGCCCTCGCGGGCACCTTGATGATGGCGCTGATGTGGGTCGCCGAGTGGCCGCCCGCCCAGCACCTCTCCGACGGCTCGCCGAGCATGTCGACGAACCCGTTCGCCGAGTACCACGTCGTCTACGCCGTCGTCCTGATCGCCCTGGCCGCCGCCTCCGCCGGGGACGCCCTCGGACTCGGCCGGCTGTGGGCCAAGCTCCCGCTGGTCCGCCGCAGCCCCTGGCTGCGCTGATCCGCGGGAGGGGCGGCGGACCACGTCGGTGGGTCCGCCGCTCCACGACACCGGCCGATGGGGCCGGTCGGCCCTGGGCAGGGACCTGCGGCCCCTGCCCAGGGCCTCGTCCGGAGACAAGGCTCGTATCAGAGCCCCCGATTCAAGAGGTGGAGATCATGACCCGCACCATCACCGTCGGCGTCGACGGTTCGAGCGAAAGCCTGGCCGCCGCCGAGTGGGCGGCCCGCGAGGCCGGGCTGCTGGGCCTGCCGCTGAAGCTGGTGCACGTGTGGGAGCCGGTCCCGGCTCCCATGGCGCAGGCGCCGCTGCTCGGAGCCGAGACGCAAGCCCACTGGACCGAGCGCATTCCGCGCGAGGCCGCCGAAGGCATCCGCCTGCGGCACCCCGGCCTGGAAGTGACCACCGAGCAGCTGTCCGGGCACCCCGCCGACGTCCTGGCGGACGCGGCGAAGGACGCCGAGCTGCTGGTGCTGGGCTCGCGTGGAATGAGCGGCATCGGCGGCTTCATGGTCGGCTCGGCCGGCCTGTCGACCGTGGCGCACGCCGAGCGGCCGGTCGTCCTGGTCCGGGCCGGGGAACAGGCAGCCGACGAGCACGAGATGGACCCGGCCGGCATCCCGTCCGCCGCGACCCCGTTCCGGCCCGTCGTCCTCGGCCTCGACATCGGGAGCCCTGACGAGGACCTGATCGAGTTCGCCTTCGCCGCGGCGGCCCGTCGCGGTACCTCCCTGCGGGTCGTGCACGGCTGGAACCCGCCCCCGTACTACGCCTACGGCCTGGCCACCGACCTCGAACTCCACGGCGCCCTCGCCCGCCGCGAGACCGTCGCCCTGACCGAGTTCCTGCGCCCGTGGCGGGACAAGCACCCGGACATCGAGGTCACCGAGGAGTCCCTCTACGGCACGCCCGGCAACCACCTCGTCGACGCTTCCCGCGAGGCCTCCCTGGTCGTCGTGGGCCGCCGGATCCGCCGCAACCCGTTCGGCACCCACATCGGCCCGGTCGTCCACGCCGTCCTGCACCACTCCGCCGCCCCCGTCGCCGTCGTCCCGCACGACTGACGTCCCGCACCCGAAGACCCCCAGGAACCCGAGGAGTTGAACCCCATGAAGGCAGCGGTCGTACGAGCCTTCGGCGAGCCCCTGGTCATCGAGGACCGCCCCGACCCCGAGCCCGGCCCCGGCCAGGTCCGGGTCCGTGTCGAGGCCTCCGGGCTGTGCCACACCGACATCCACGCCGCCCACGGCGACTGGCCCGTCAAGCCCAGCCCGCCCTTCGTGCCCGGCCACGAGGGCGTCGGCCTCGTCGAGAAGCTCGGCGCCGGCGTCACCCACCTGAGCATCGGACAGCGGGTCGCCGTGCCCTGGCTCGGCAGGGCCTGCGGGCGGTGCGAGCACTGCCTGTCCGGCTGGGAGACCCTCTGCGAGCAGCAGATCAACACCGGGTACGGCTGCGACGGCGGTTACGCCGAGAAGATGCTGGCCTGGGCCGACTTCGCGCAGCCCGTGCCGGACGGCGTCAGTGCCGTCGACGCCGCCCCGCTGACCTGCGCGGGCGTCACGACGTACAAGGCGCTCAAGGTCGCCGAGGTGAAGCCCGCGCAGCTCGTGGCGATCTCCGGCGTGGGTGGGCTCGGTCACCTGGCCGTGCAGTACGCGAAGATCGCCGGGGCCACCGTCGCCGCGATCGACGTCACCGACGAGAAGCTCGAACTCGCCGCCGAACTGGGCGCCGACATCATCGTCGACGCCCGCAAGGACGACGTCGGCGCGGTCCTGAAGCAGCACGGCGGCGCGCACGCAGCGATCGCGCTCGCCGTGAACGACGCGGCCTTCGAGGCGGTCAACGCCGGACTGCGGCGCGGCGGCAAGCTGGTCATGGTCGCTCTGCCCGCGCACGGCACGGTCCGCGTGCCCATCTTCGACACCGTCCTCAACGGCACCTCCGTCATCGGCTCGATCGTCGGCACCCGGCAGGACCTCGCCGAGGTCTTCCGGCTGCACGCGGCGGGCCGGACCCGGGTCATCAGCGAGACCCGCCCGCTGGCCTCCGTCAACGAGTGCATCGACGAGGTACTGCGCGGTGAGGTCAAGGCCCGGATCGTCTTCGACCTGGAAGCGGGGCGGTGACGGAGATGACGACGGACCTGCCGATCGTCGTCGGCGTCGACGGCTCCGAGCCCGGTCTGCGGGCCGTGGACTGGGCTGCGGACGAGGCGGCCGTACGCGGGCTGCCCCTGCGGCTGGTGTACGCCTCGCTGTGGGAGCGGTACGAGGGCGCCTACCTCGCCGAGGACCTGGGCAAGCCGTCCGAGCAGGTCATGGCCGAGGACGTCGTGGCGAGCGCCGCCCGTCGCGCCACGAGCCGCCGGCCCGAGGTGAAGGTCTCCACCGACATACGGGCCGAGGAACCCGAGTACGCGCTGGTACGGGAGAGCCGCAGAGCCTCCCTCCTGGTGACCGGCACCCGAGGCCGCAGCGGCATCACCGAGGCGCTGCTGGGCTCCGTGAGCCTGACCATGGCCGGACACGCCCACTGCCCCGTGGTCGTCGTGCGCGGCAGTCACGACAACCAGGCCCTGCCCGCGACACACGGCCGTGTGGTCGTCGGCGTGGGCGAGCAGCCGGTGGCCTCGGCGGCGGTGCGCTTCGCCGCCGACGAGGCGCGGCGGCGCGGGGCCGAGCTGGAGGCCGTACGGGCCTGGCGGTGCCCCGGGCACGAGACCACCGACCATCCGCTGCTCGCCGGGGCACCCGCCCGGCTGCACGCGCAGCAGGCGGTGGAGGCCCTGGAGAAGGCGCTCCAGGACGTCCCGGCCGGGGTCGCGGTGCGCCGTCGTACGGTCGAGGGCCATGCCCGGACCGTCCTGGTGGACGCCTCGCGCGACGCCGACCTCCTGGTCCTCGGGGCCCGCCGCAGGCAGCGGCACTTCGGGCTCCAGCTGGGCCGGGTCGCCCACGGCGTGCTGCACCACTCCGCCTGCCCGGTCGTCATCGTGCCCGAGCGGGTGTGACCGAGGTGACCGGCCGCTCAGAGGCTCGCAGCGTGATCGGGGACGTAGGTCTGCAGATCACGCGGCGGACGCTGGTAGCCGGTCGACGGCGGCCGTGCCGGCAGCTCAAGCACCGGCGGCGGTACCTCGTGGTAAGGCACGGACGACAGCAGGTGGGCGATGGTGTTCAGCCGCGCCCGGCGCTTGTCGTCGCTCTCGACCACGTACCAGGGTGCCTCGGAGATGTCGGTGTGCACCAGCATCTCGTCCTTGGCCCGGGAGTACGCCTCCCAGTGAGTGATCGACTCCAGGTCCATCGGCGAGAGCTTCCAGCGCCGCAGCGGGTCCTCCAGCCGCCGCCGGAAGCGCTCCTGCTGCTCGGTGTCGCTCACCGAGAACCAGTACTTGCGCAGCAGGACCCCGGCCTCGACCAGCATGCGTTCGAAGATCGGACACTGCCGGAGGAACAGCTGGTGCTCCTCCTTCGTGCAGAAGCCCATCACGTGCTCGACACCGGCCCGGTTGTACCAGGACCGGTCGAACAGCACGATCTCCCCGGCCGCCGGCAACTGCTCGACGTACCGCTGGAAGTACCACTGCGTGCGCTCGCGCTCGGTCGGCTTCGGCAGCGCCGCGATCCGGGCCACACGCGGGTTGAGGTGCTCGGCGACCCGCTTGATCGTCCCGCCCTTGCCCGCCGCGTCCCGCCCCTCGAAGACCACCACCAGCCGGGTCCCGGTCGCCCGCACCCACTCCTGCAGCTTCACCAACTCGGTCTGCAGGCGCAGCAGTTCCTTCTCGTACGAGTCGCGCGGCAGTCGTGCCGCCTTCTTGCCGGCCATGCCGCCTCCACCGCCCGATGACCCCTACGCCCACGACTTCCGGAGTCCTCCCCATGTCCAAGGTCGAACACCAGGACGCCACCGTACTTTCCGACGACGAGCTGCGCACCCTGGACGCCCACTGGAGGGCCGCCAACTACCTGACCGCCGGGCAGATCTACCTGATGTCCAACCCGCTGCTGACCGAGCCCCTGACGCCGGAGCACATCAAGCCGCGTCTGCTCGGCCACTGGGGCACCTCGCCCGGCCTCAACCTCGTGTACACGCACCTCAACCGGGTGATCGGGGCGCGGGGTCTCGACGCGCTGTGCGTGTGGGGACCCGGACATGGCGGCCCGGCCGTGGTCGCCAACTCCTGGCTGGAGGGCAGCTACAGCGAGACCTACCCGGACGTGTCCCGGGACGCGGAGGGCATGGCACGGCTGTTCCGGCAGTTTTCCTTCCCCGGCGGCGTGCCCAGCCACGTCGCTCCCGAGACGCCCGGCTCGATCCACGAGGGCGGCGAACTCGGCTACTCGCTCTCCCACGCGTACGGCGCCGCCTTCGACAACCCCGGCCTGCTGGTCGCGTGCGTGATCGGTGACGGCGAGGCCGAGACCGGGCCGCTGGCCGCCTCCTGGCACTCGAACAAGTTTCTCGACCCGGTGCACGACGGCGCTGTCCTGCCGATCCTGCACCTCAACGGCTACAAGATCGCCAACCCGACGGTGCTCTCCCGCCTCCCGGAGGCCGAACTCGACGCGCTGCTGCGGGGATACGGCCACGAACCGATCCACGTCACCGGCGACGACCCGGCCCAGGTGCACCGGGACATGGCTGCGGCGCTGGACCGCGCGCTGGACCGCATCGCCGTGATGCAGCAGACCGCCCGCGAGGACGGTGTCACCGAGCGCGTGCACTGGCCGGTGATCGTGCTGCGCACACCGAAGGGCTGGACCGGTCCGGCCGAGGTCGACGGCGAGCCCGTGGAGGGAACGTGGCGTGCCCACCAGGTCCCGCTGGCGGGAGTGCGCGAAAACCCGGCCCATCTGCGGCAGTTGGAGACCTGGCTCCGCTCGTACAGGCCCCAGGAGCTCTTCGGCCCGGACGGCCGCCCCGCCGCCGACGTCCTCGCCTGCGTCCCCGACGGCACCAAGCGGCTCGGCTCCACCCCGTACGCCAACGGCGGCCTGCTCGTACGCGACCTGCCCGTCGCACCACTGGACGAGTTCGCCGTGCCCGTCGACAAGCCGGGCACCACGCTGCACGAACCGACCCGGGTTCTGGGCGACCTCCTGGCCCGGGTGATGAAGGACACGGGCGGACGCCGGGACTTCCGTCTCGTCGGCCCCGACGAGACCGCGTCCAATCGACTGCAGGCCGTCTTCGACGTCAGCGGCAAGGCCTGGCAGGCCGAACACCTGCCGGTCGACGAACACCTCGAACATCACGGCCGGGTGATGGAGATCCTCTCCGAACACACTTGCCAGGGTTGGCTGGAGGGCTACCTCCTGACCGGCCGGCACGGACTGTTCTCCTGCTACGAGGCCTTCGTCCACATCGTCGACTCGATGGTCAACCAGCACATCAAGTGGCTGCGGACATCGAGGGAGTTGCCGTGGCGGGCCCCGATCGCCTCCCTCAACTACCTGCTCACCTCGCACGTGTGGCGCCAGGACCACAACGGCTTCTCCCACCAGGACCCCGGGTTCGTCGACCACGTCCTCAACAAGAGCCCCGAGGTCGTACGGGTGTACCTTCCGCCGGACGCCAACACCCTGCTCTCGGTGGCGGACCACGCGCTGCGCAGCCGCGACTACGTCAACGTGATCGTGGCGGGCAAGCAGCCCTGCTTCGACTGGCTGTCCATGGACCAGGCCCGCGCCCACTGCGCGCGCGGCGCCGGCATCTGGGAGTGGGCGGGGACTGAGAACGGCGCTGAGCCCGATGTGGTGCTGGCCTGCGCGGGCGACGTACCGACACAGGAAGTCCTCGCCGCCGCACAGTTGTTGCGCAGCCATCTGCCGGACCTCGCTGTACGGGTCGTGAACGTCGTCGACCTGGCCCGGCTGCTGCCCCGCGAGGAACACCCGCACGGAATGAGCGACTTCGAGTACGACGGCCTGTTCACCACCGACAAACCGGTGATCTTCGCCTACCACGGCTACCCCTGGCTGATCCACCGCCTCGCCTACCGCCGCACGGGCCACGCCAATCTGCATGTGCGCGGCTACAAGGAGTCGGGGACGACGACCACCCCGTTCGACATGGTCGTCCGCAACGACCTCGACCGCTACCGCCTCGTCATGGACGTCATCGACCGCGTCCCGGGCCTCGCCGTCCGCGCCGCCGGCGTACGTCAGTCGATGGCCGACGCCCGGACCCGTCACCACGCCTGGATCCGCGAGCACGGCACGGACCTGCCCGAGGTCGCCGACTGGGCCTGGAACGCCTGAAATCTCTTACCCAGCAGAGGAGTTCACCGTCATGACCGTACGCGTCGGCATCAATGGCTTCGGCCGGATCGGCCGCACCTACCTGCGCGCCGCCCTCGACCGTGCCGAGACGGGCACCCAGGACGTCGATGTGGTCGCGATCAACGACATCACCTCGCCCGCCACCCTGGCCCTCCCCCAGACTTCGTCCGGGGGGACCCCCAGCTGGAGTACGACTCGACGTTCGGCCGCATCGGGCGCGAGGTCGCGCATGACGACAGTTCGATCACCGTCGACGGCCGGCGCATCGCCGTCACCGCGGAACGCGACCCGGCCGCCCTGCGCTGGTCCGACCACGGCGCCGACATCGTGATCGAGTGCACCGGGCGGTTCCGCGACCGCGACTCCGCGGCCCTGCACCTGAAGGGCGGCGCCCACACCGTGCTGCTGTCGGCACCCGGCAAGGGCGTGGACGCCACCATCGTCATGGGCGTCAACGACCGGACCTACGACCGGCACCGCGACCGCATCGTCTCCGCCGCCTCCTGCACCACCAACTGCGTCGCCCCCATGGTGAAGGTCCTCGACGACGCCTTCGGCATCGAGCGCGGCGTGATGACCACCATCCACGGCTACACCAACGACCAGTCCCTGCTCGACAGCCCCCACAAGGACCTGCGACGGGCCCGCTCCGCCGCCCTCAGCATCATTCCCACCAGCACCGGTGCCGCCCGCGCCGTGGGCCTGGTGATGCCGGAACTGGCCGGGACACTGGACGGGATCGCGGTCCGGGTGCCCGTGGAGGACGGCTCGCTCACCGACCTCGCCGTCGTCCTCGCCCGGGACGCGACCGCCGAAGAGATCAACGCCGCGTTCGAAGCCGCCGCCGACGGCCCGCTCAACGGCGTCCTGCGCGTCTCGAAGGCCCCGATCGTCTCCCGCGACGTCATCGGCGACCCCGCCTCCTGCGTCTTCGACCCGGCGCTGACCCAGGCCAACGGCACCCTGGCCAAGGTCTTCGGCTGGTACGACAACGAGTGGGGCTACACCAACCGTCTCCTGGACCTGACGGCCCTGGTGGCGGGCGACTGACGACTGATGACCGCTCGTCGCAGCGTCGGAAGCGGGCCGGTCGGCGGTCAGGGAGGGGGGCCGACCGGCCCGGAGACGACCCGTGCAGCCCATGGGCCGCACGGGCGCTCCGCCGGACGATCGAGGCAACGAAAGCCATGGAGGAGACCTGCGATGACGGACGACCTGCTCGGCCGCCCCACGGTCCACGCCCTGCTCGCGGACGGCACCACCGCGTGCCTACGTCCGGTGCGGCCGGGTGACCACGACCAGCTGCGAGGGTTCTACGAGGAGATGTCATCGGAGAACCTCCGCCTGCGTTTCTTCGCGGCGAGCCGGCGCTCGGCCGCCATGGCCGCCGACCGGGCCTGTGCCCCGGCAGGCCGGGGCCACCGGGCTCTGCTGGCCGAGGTGGACGGCCGGGTGATCGGCATCGCCGAGTACGGCACCGGTACCGGTCCCGGCACGGAGATGGACAGCGGCGGGAAGGACGGCGCGGAGATCTCCATCGCCGTCGCCGACGGTCTGCACCACCGCGGCGTGGGCACCCTGCTCGTCGAGCACTTGGTCTCGGCGGCGCGCGCGGAGGGCATCACCACCTTCACCGCCGACGCGCTCAGCGAGAACCACGAGGTGCTCCGCCTCTTCGCCGACCTCGGTCTGCGCACCTCCCGCCGCTTCGAGGGGCCGGAGGTGCGCTGCACGATCCACCTGGACGAGGACGACACCTACCTGTCGGCCGTCGAGGCCCGGGGCCGGGCGGCCGACGTGGCCAGCCTGCTGCCCCTCCTGCGACCGTCCACGGTCGCCGTGGTCGGCGCCGGGCGCACGCCCGGATCGGTGGGCCGGGCCATCCTGCACCACCTGCACTCCGGCGGCTTCACCCGGCGGCTCTTCGCCGTGAACCCCGCCGTCAGCTCGGTGCTCGGCGTGCCGTCCCACCCGTCGGTCGCCGCGCTGCCGAAGACGCCCGACCTGGTGATCGTGGCCGTACCGGCCGCCGTGGTCCCGGCCGTCGCCGATGAGTGCGGCCGGGCCGGGGTACGAGCCCTCGTCGTCGTCACCGCCGGCCTCGACCACACCCAGGCACAGGCCCTCCTGACCACCTGCCGCACCTACGGCATACGGCTCGTCGGCCCCAACTGCCTCGGCGTCTCCAACACCGACCCGGAGCTGAGCCTCGACGCGACCTTCGCCGCCGAACACCCCCGCCCCGGGACGGCCGGTGTCGCCGTGCAGTCCGGCGGGGTCGGCATCGCGCTGCTCGACGGACTGTCCCGGCTGGGCATCGGCGTCTCCTCCTTCGTCTCCCTCGGCGACAAGTACGACGTCAGCTGCAACGACATGCTCCAGTGGTGGGAGAGCGACGGCCGCACCGACCTGGCCCTGCTGCACCTGGAGTCCTTCGGCAATCCCCGCGCCTTCTCCCGCACCGCCCGGCGCGTGACCCGCCGCATCCCGGTGCTCACCGTCGACGCCGGCCGTACCGCTGCGGGCCGCAGGGCCGCCGCCTCGCACACCGCTGCCGCCGCCACCCGCACCATGACCCGCGGTGCGCTGTTCATTCAGGCCGGCATCACCGCGACCCGCTCGGTCGGTGAACTCCTCGAAACGGCGGCCCTGTTGCACTCCCAGCCGCTGCCGGAAGGCAGCCGCGTCGCGATCGTCACCAACGCGGGCGGAGCCGGAGTACTCACCGCCGACGCCTGCGCCGAGGCCGGGCTTGCCCTTCCCCCGTTCACCCCCACGATGATCGACGAGCTCCTCGCCGTACTGCCGGACGGCGCCGCCATCGGCAACCCGATCGACGCCACGGCCGCGGTGTCCGAGGAACAGCTCACGGAGTGCGTGGACCGACTGACCCGGTGCTCCGGCATCGACGCCGTCGTGGTGGCCCTCGTACCCACGGCGGTCGCCGCCGCCACCGGCGACGACCTCGTGCGGGCCGTCACCGAGGCACCCGGCCGACGGGCGCGGCCCGTGCTCGCCGTACGCCTGGAGCAGGACCGGTCCGTCCGGCTGCTGCCCGCCGCCGACGGCGGCACCATCCCCTCCTACGCCGAACCGCAGGGGGCTGCCCGCGCGTTGGCACACGCCGCCGAGCGTGCGGCCTGGCTCGCCCGGCCCGCCGGCGTCGTCCCCGACCTCGACGACATCGAGACCGAACGGGCGCGCACGGTCGTCGCGGAGTATCTGGCCGCGCGGCCCGACGGGGGCTGGCTCGATCCGCGTACCTGCGCCGACCTGCTCGCCTGCTACAGCGTCCCGCAGATCCCGTGGGCGTGGGCCGTGAGCGAGGACGAGGCCGTGCTCGCCGCCGAACGGCTGCGGGGCTTCGACGGCCGGGTGGTCATGAAGGCGCACTGGCCCGGACTGCTGCACAAGGCCCAGGAGCACGCCGTCCACCTCGACCTGCGCGGGGACTCCCAGGTCCGGGCCGCGTTCCGCGACCTGGAGACCCGCTTCGCGGGACTCATGACCGGTGTGGTCCTGCAACCCCTCGCCGCCCGTGGCACCGAACTCCTCGCGGGCGTCGTCCAGGACGAGGTCTTCGGCCCGCTCGTCCTGTTCGGGCTCGGCGGCACGGCCACCGAGGTCCTCGCGGACCACGCGGCCCGCCTCGCCCCCCTGACCGACCGCGACGTGCACGAGCTGATCACCTCGCCGCGGTGCGCCCCGCTGCTGCTGGGCGGGAACGGGAACACCCCCGTCGACCTCAAGGAACTGGAACACCTGCTCCTGCGGCTGTCCCGGATGGCGGCGGACCTGCCGCAGCTCGCCGAGGCCGACTTCAACCCCGTCCTGGCGACACCCGGCGGCGTCACCGTGCTCGACGCACGGATACGCCTGCTGCCACGCCGCCCCCAGGACCCGTATCTGCGTCGGCTGCGCTGAGGAGAGAACGACCATGAGGCACAACAAGGTCGGCTCCGTGATGACCACGGACGTCGTCCGCGCCGAGCACGGCACACCGTTCAAGGAGGTGGCCCAGCTGCTGGCCGCCAATCGGATCAGCGGACTGCCGGTGGTGGACGAGGACGACAAGGTCGTCGGGGTCCTGTCCGAAACGGACCTGATGATGCACCAGGCGACCGCGCCGGACCCGTACGAGCCCAAGCACCGCGCGAAGCTCGCCGAGCTGACCCCCAGCGCCCGGCGCCGGACCGCGACGGGCAGGGCACGCACCGCCGGTGAACTGATGACGCAGCCGCCCGTCACCGTGCACGCCGACGACACCATCGTCCAGGCCGCCCGCACCATGGTCCAGCGGCACGTGGAACGGCTCCCCGTCCTCGACGAGGAGGACCGGCTCGTCGGGATCGTCACCCGCCGCGATCTCCTCCAGGTCTTCCTGCGGCCCGACCAGGAGATCCGCACCGAGGTGATCGAGGAGGTCCTGGTGCGCGCGCTGTGGTTGCCGCCGAGCAGCTTCGAGGTCTTCGTGGTGGAAGGCGTCGTCACGCTCACCGGACACATGGAACGCAAGAGCGAGACGGAGATCGCCGTCGCCATGACCCGCCGGATCGACGGCGTGGTCGACGTGGTCGGCAAGCTCACCTACCGACTCGACGACGCGGACCTTCGTGCCGAGGCACGGACACGAGCACCGAACGGCGTGGCCGACGACTGGCTGCGCCGGTTGTGAAAGGAGGCGGACCGTCATGACCGACACCGTGTTGGTCACCTACGGAACGACGAACGGAGCCACGGCGGAGATCGCCGAAGCCGTCGCCGACGTCCTGCGCAAGGACGGGCTGACCGCCGAGGCGCTTCCGGCCCGGTCCGTGACGGACGTGGCCCGGTACGACGCCGTCGTGGTCGGCGCCGGGCTCTATGGCGGGCGCTGGCACAAGGACGCGCGGCGGTTCGTCCGCCGGCACCGCGCCGCTCTCGCGGAACGTCCGGTGTGGCTCTTCAGCAGCGGACCGCTCGACGCCTCGGCCGCCGAGCGGGACATCCCGCCGGTGCGCGGCGTGCGGCGGGTCATGATCCGGCTGGACGTCCGGGATCACGTCACCTTCGGAGGATGCCTGGAAGAGGGTGCCAAAGGGCGGATCGCGGGCATGATCCTCCGCTCGGGGAAGGGCGGCGACTTCCGGGACTTCGGCACGATCGGGGCCTGGGCACAGGGCATCGCCGGGTCGCTGAAGTCCTCCTAGGAGGGGAGGAGTTGCCGTGAGGCCGGCACCACGGCCAGGGGGCGGGCAGCCTCGCGCAGAAGAGCGCGCACGACCTCGCCCCACTCCTCCGTACCGGACTTTCGGCCCACCACGATCAGTGTGGCGCTGTGGGCGTGGTGCAGGAGGGCCTGAGCCGGTGTGAAGAGAACGACGTCTTCGAGCACCGCAACCCGCGGATACCTCTCGCGCCACGGACGCAGGACGTCTGCCAGGAGCTGCACCTCCTGGTCCTCCCAGGTCGCACGTTCCTCCTCCGGCACACCGAAAGGCCACTCGGCGGCACAGGGCGGAAGCAACCAGGCGTGCACGACGTGCAGGAGGGCATCGCATACCCGGGCGCTGTCGAAGGCGAAGCCGATGGTGGCGTCGGAGGGGGCTCGGGCGTCCACGCCGAGAAGGACCGTCCCGGAGCGGTGTGTGGAGGCGTGTCCGTCCGGAACGAGCACCAGCGGACGCTCGGTTGCCCTGACGGCAGCCGGAAAGAGGGAGCCGAGAGGCCGTCCGGTGTCGTCGATCCCGTGGGGGACGCCGCACACGATCAATTTCGCGTGCCCCGGGTCAGGCGGCGCGCCCACGAACGTACGCATCGGCACACCGCGCAGCCGCGCCTCCCGTTCGGCCCAGTCGACCGTAGAGCGGCTCGGCGCCGACGGGTCGGTACAGGCAAGGATCACTGGTTCCATCGCAGTCGGCCTTTCCGGGGCGGCGGGACGAGCCCCTTGGCAGCCCAGCCTGTCGTACGCCTTCGCGTCAGGGCAGAGGTTGAACGGTCCCGTGGAGTCGTGCATCCGGGCCGGCCCGCGCCGAAGGCACCCGGGGAAGCTCCAGGCCGCTCTTCGGCCCGGAGCCCGGATCCGTCGTGCGGTCAGCTGGTCCTGTGGCTCCACCGCGGTCCCACCTGGTCCCATTCCCTGCCCCACTCGTCGACGCGGCGCCGGTCGAGCCGCCACCGGGCGACAGCTCCGGCACCGAACACCAGGCCCGCAATGCCTGCCGCGGCCGTGACACCCAGGAAGCCGGAGTGGACGGCCGCCTCGGTGGAACTCCGAGGCGCGGCGGTGAGACGGCCCTGGCCGTCCTGCCAGACGGTGACCCTGGATCCGGCTTCGAGGCCGATGTCCACCATGGTCCGGCCCGTGCGAGCCGAACCGTCGGAGGCCGTCCAACGCACGCTTGTCATCCGACGGTCGGCTTTACCACGAACGGCGGTGACATTGACGGGGACATCCTCCAGGAGCACGGCTCGGACGGCCTGCCGCTCGGCTCGCTGCCGTGCGAACACCTCGTCCGCGGCATGATCGGTCACCAGCCCGGCGATGGTGCCGCCCACGACGAAGACCGTCCACACGGCCGGCACGATCCAGGCCTCGACGATGTCGTTGCGCCGTCGCAGCGGGTTGCCGCGCCACCGCCACAACCACTTCTTCGCGTACTTGCCACCGGCCATTGCTCCGCACCTCCTCGTTGTCGTGACGCATCCGAAGGTGACAGCGAAGACCGTGCCCCGACATGGGCCGACCAGGCGCCGCCGCAAGGCTGCCCGGGACCGACTCCGCGGTCAGGAAGGGCCGTTCGGCCCAAGAGGTCGCGAGGCCCACGCGGGTCGGGTGGCCGAGGGCGAAGGCGACACGGCTACGCGGCCGACGTACCGGCCAGATCTTCGGGCCACCGGGGACGGATGTCGAAGGTGTTGGTCAGCCCTGTGCAGCGGAGGATCCGCAGGAGCCGGGCGCTGTCCGTGACCAGCCGCAGCCGGCCGTGCCGGGCCCGCGCGCGATTCCGCGCCCGGCACAGCGCGCCCAGCCCGGCGCAGTCGATGAAGGACACGGTACGGAGATCGAGCACCACGTCAGGGGACTCGGCTGCCGTCAAGGTGTCCAGGTGTGCCGCGAGCGCGGGCACTGTCAGGATGTCGATCTCGCCCTGCAGGGCCAGGACGGCCGTGCCACCGGACGTGTAGTGGGAGCCGAACGGCGTGGACTTCGTGTGGTTAGCGGCCATGAGGAGAGAGAAGCGGGATCGTCGGGGTGCGAGGAAGGGCCGTTCGGTCCCTGTTCGGACAGGTCGGTCGGCCCCCCACTGTGCTTTCGAACAGACTGCCGGGGCTGTCCGGCGGGCGATGGTGCCGGACGGCCCGAGCGCAGCAGGCGATTGCCGGACGAGGCTTCGTCTTCCACGGCCCCGGGCAGTCCGCCTCGGAGGAGGTCCCGGACCTCGCAGTCAGGAACCCACCGACGCCGTCGTGAGGGTCGGTGCCATCACCATCTGCGGCACGGACCTGCACGTCCTCAAGGGCGACGTCCCCGAGGTACGACCGGGCACGGTCCTGGGGCACGAGGCCGTCGTCGAGATCGTCGAGATCGTCGAGATCGGCGGCGACGTGCGGACCGTACGTTCGGGCGACCGCGTGCTGGTCTCCTGCATCAGCGCCTGCGGACGCTGCCGCTACTGCCGCGAGAGCGGCTACGGCCAGTGCCGGGGCGGTGGGGGCTGGATCCTCGGCCACCTGATCGACGGTACCCAGGCCGAGTACGTCCGCGTCCCCTACGCCGACCTGTCCGTGCACGCCCTGCCCGGCGCCGTCGAGAGCAAGGACACCGTCCTGCTGGCGCAGATCTTCCCGACCGCCTACGAAGTGGGCGTTCTCAACGGGCAGGTACGTCCGGGCGACACCGCCGTCGTCGGAGCCGACCCCATAGGAGTCGCGGCGATCGCCACGGCACGCCTGTTCGCGCCCGAGCGGATCGTCGCCGTCGACCTGAGCCGCGTCCCGACGGGCGGCCGTCAAGCGGCTCGGCGCCGACGCCGTGGCCGACGCCCGCGAGGACCCCGAACAGCTGGTCGCCGGCCTCACCGACGGGCTCGGCGCTGACGTGGTCATCGAGGCGGTCGGAGTGCCGGAGAGCTTCGAGCTGTGCACACGCATGGTGCGGCCTGGCGGCCACGTGGCCAACGTCGGAGTCCACGGCAAGCCCGCCACGCTGCACCTGGAAGACCTGTGGATCAAGAACGTGACCATCCCCACTGGTCTCGTGGACACCCACTCCACGCCCCCTTGCTGCGCATGGCCGCCGCCGGCCGACTGCCCACGGCACAACTGATCACCCACACCTTCCCGCTGGAGCACATGGAGGAGGCGTACGACGTCTTCGCCCGCGCGGCCGACACCGGCGCCCTCAAGGTGGTCCTCGGCGGGCCGTCGCACGAGGCGGTCGCCGCCCGGGCGGCCATGGCCCCCAGCTACGTGACGCACCTGGAGCTGCACGCCGACACCGCGCCCGGCCGAGGCGTACTGCGCGCGCTGGCGGCAGCCCTGCGGACCACGGTGTCGGCGCTCACCGGCGCCGACGCCGATACGCCACCCGGCCTCGGACGGGTCGGGCACGCTCCCGACTTCACCGAGCTGAGCCAGGCCGAGTGCGCACAACTGCTGTCGACGCACGGTGTCGGACGGCTCGCGGTGTCCACCGCGCTCGGGCCGGTGATCGTCCCGGTCACCTACAGGGTCGTCGACGACACGATCGTCTTCAGAACCGCCCCCGGGGCGACACCGTCGCTCGCCTCCGGCGGCCTCGTCGCCTTCGAGGTCGACCGGATCGACGACGCCTTCAGCCAGGGCTGGAGGGTGCAGGCGCGCGGATACGCGCGCACCGTGACGGACCCCGGCGACGAGCGCCGGCTCGCGGAACGGGCGTACAGCGAGCCATGGGCCGGAGGCCGGCGCGACGTGTGGGTGCGCATAGAACCGTGTGCCGTCACCGGACGACGCATCGTGGTCTGAACAGGGTCCTTCTCCGGAAGCCGGGACCGATGGTCCCTGGCCGGGGACGCCCGCGCCGCTCGACGATGGACAGGACCCGTACCGCGATGCCAGGTGAGAGACGAGAAGGCGGATGGATGCCAACGACGGATTCCGTGAGCTCGACCGGCAGGAGTGCCTGAGCCTCCTGGCCGAGGCGCCTGTGGGGCGCATCGTGTACACACGGCAGGCGTTGCCCGCCGTGCTCCCGGTCAACTTCGGTCTCGACCGCGACGGTGCGGTGCTGGTGCGCACCGCGGCCTCGTCGGAACTGGTGAGCGCGGTCGACGGAGCCGTGGTGGCCTTCGAGGCCGACGCGGTCGACGTCACCACCCAGTCCGGCTGGAGCGTCGTGGTGATGGGGCCGGCCGCCCTGGTGACCGACCCCGCCGAGCACGCACGGCTGCTGCGGACCGGACCACGTTCCTGGGTGCCGGCGCCGCAGGAGGTCTTCGTGCGCATCGCCCCGGAGCTGGTCACCGGACGTGAACTCGCGGGCGGACGCACCCTGTACGGCGTGCGCCTTCCTTCCTGAACCGTGAGCGCCACGTCCCGGGGGACCTCATCGGTCTGTTCTGTCCCGGACCGAACGGCCCCTGCGGCAGGGGCCGTTCGGCGTTTCTCCGGGTCTCTTGGCTCCTGCCCGAGGCGTCGGCTCACGAGGAGCATCGTTCGTGGAGGCCGGTGCGTTCGTCGAGCGTCGCTTCCGTCGAACGGTCACTCGAAGAAGGGACGGGTACGGCCATGACCACACATCACATAGTCGTCGGAGTGGACGGCTCGCTGAATTCCGTAAGGGCCCTGGACTGGGCCGAGGCCGAGGCCGTACGGCACAGCGCCGGACTGCGCGTGCTCTACGCGGTGCCCGACCGTGACGAGGCCGCACCGGTCCTGCGCTACGCCGTCTCGCGCACCCACGCACGTCGTCCGGAACTGCTCGTCGAGACCGTCGCGGCGGAAGACGGCGTGGTGCGTGCGCTGGCGCGCGAGAGCGCGGACGCGGCACTCACCGTCGTGGGATCGCGTGGCCTGGGCGCGCTCACCGGCCTGGCGTTCGGCTCGGTGAGTCTGAAACTGGCCGCACTCACGCGAGGACCGCTCCTGGTCGTCCGCGGGGAGCACGCGTACGACGACGGGCGGGACGTGCTGCTCGGCCTGGCGGACGACACGGACACGGCTGCGGCGGAGTACGCCTTCCAGGAGGCCGATCGGCGCGGCGTGAACCTCCGTGTCCTGCATTCCTGGAGCCATCGGCACACCACCCCCGAACTTCCCTCCCTCGTGCCTGCCCGCGGTCCGGGTCAGGAACGGCTGGCCAGGGAGGCCCGGGCGGAGGAGGCCGTACCCCGTTACGCCCTCACCCGACTGCAGGACCGGTACCCGGGCGTGACGGTGGAGACCCGCACGGTCCGCACCGCTCCCGCGGATGAACTGCTGGCGGCGACCCAGGAGGCTGCCGTGGTCGTCATCGGCGCCCACCGCCGTACGAACGTGCTCGGCCCGCGACTGGGCCCGGTCGCCCACACACTGCTGCACCGGGCGCACTGTGCCGTGGTCGTCGTCCCCGAATGACCGGCCCGCTGCCACGCGATCACCCACATTCCCGAAGGAGGACGGCTCATGCCCCGCACCGTCGCCGTCGGCCTTGACGGCTCGTACGAAAGTCTGGCCGCGGCCGAGTGGGCCGCTCGTGAGGCCGTGATGTACGGGATTCCGCTCCGAGTCGTGTACGCGGGGGAGCAGCAACCCCACGACTACGTGCCGTTCGCCGGCCATCCGGTTCCCCCGCCGGGAGTGGACCGTTCCGCCCGCCTGCTGACCGAGACGAAGGCCCGGCTGGCCCATCGCCACTCCGGGGTACGGGTGAGCGCCGAGCAGATCGCCGGCCCGCCGGTGCCGGTGCTGGCCGCCGTCGCGGGGGAGGCCGAACTCCTGGTGCTCGGATCGAGGGGCCTCGGCATGGTGGCGGGGGTCCTGCTGGGCTCCGTAGCGCTTGCTGTGGTGGCTCGGGCGGAGCGGCCGGTCGTGCTGGTCCGCGCCGAAGAGGAAGGCGGGCAGGAGCGCCGGACGGAGGCTTTCGACGGGGCTGGTGACACGACGCCGTACCGCGATGTGGTGCTGGGACTGGATCTGCGCGCCCCTGACGGCCGTGTTCTGGAGTTCGCGTTCGACGCCGCGTCCAGACGGGCCACCGGACTGCGTGTGGTTCACGGCGGCGAGGCCGCCGCCGACGACGTGGAGCAGAGGCTGGCCGATGTGCTCGGCCCCTGGCAGGACAAGTACCCGGGCATCGAAGTGACGGCTGAGGCCGTGATCGGCGACGCGGGCACGCATCTGGTCGACGCCTCGCGTGCCGCGTCGCTGGTCGTCGTGGGACGCCGTGGTCGGGAGGGCTCGCTCGGCCCGCACATCGGCCCGGTGGCACACGCCGTCCTGCAGCACGCGCTCGCACCGGTCGCGGTGGTCGCGCACGACTGACGGCGTCCGCCGTCGTTCAGGCCGACGCGGACGGATCGTCGGCCGTGAGGCGGACCCCGGTGATCAGATCGGGGCTGATGCGGATGGCGTGATCCATCCGCTGCATCACCCAGGGACGCAACAAGGCCCGATAGCGGGCCAGCTCCCGCGGGTCGGTGACCAGCCGCGCATAGCCCGTGACGACGACGCTCCAGCCGAGGTGGGTGTCGGGGTCGATGTCGTCGGCCTCGTAGGCGACGACGGCCCCCTCACCCCCGTTCTGCTGGGCGTACCGGGTCAGCGTGGCGTCACCGTGGGTGCGGATGACGATGTCGCCGTCGACCAGGACATGGTTGACCGGGCGGATCGTCGGCAGCGCGAGCCGGGTGAACACGATCCGTCCCAGGGACACGCCGCCCAGGAGCCGCAGCGCCTCGGCACCGTCCAACTCGACATTCCTGCGCGTTTCCGAGGCATTCGACGACGCGTCGCCGTCGGCCGTGGCAGGTTTCCGTATCGGCGGGTCGCTCACGCTTCTCCCTCTCCCGTGTCCATGCGGGCACCAGAAACCCCCTGACCACGCGGACGATCGAATGCCCACGTGCAACGGAGCGACACCGCGGGGGATCGGTGCCGCTCCTGCCTCCACTGTCTCTCGGGCCGCGCTGTTCCCACAGGTGCCGATGGTCCCCACCGTGGGCCGGACGGCCCCCGTGCCGTGGGTGACCTATCGGCGGTGCATGGTCTCCAGGGCGGCGGCCAGTACGTGGGGGTCGTGGTGGCCCTTGTAGACCTGGGGAGGGCGCTTCTCCAGCTTCAGGAGCCGCGCCACGGCCGTCCAGGCGGTGCGTACGGAGTACTCGACGGTGAAGACGACGTCGTCGGGCACCTCGGCGAACTGCCCGATGAAGGCGAGGTTGACCGACCCTTCCGGTACCACCTGGGGACGGTCGTCGCGGCGGCGGGTCAGGAACTGGCTGGTGATGTACGGCATCACGCAGGGCACCACGGTGGAGGTCTCCAGGATCCGGGCCCTGGTCGGCTCGTCGAACGGGAGGTGCTGGAGGACCTCTTCGAGGATCTCCCGGCCGCTGCACATCGTCATCGGCTTGGGGGTGTGGTTGCCGGCGCGGCCGGGGTGCAGGCCGTAGCCCCACCAGACCGAGACTCCGTCGGGCTGGTCGCGGTAGACGGGCTGGCGGTCCGCGACGATCGTGAGCAGCCAGTTGGACTCGGTGAAGGTCATCAGTCCGCCCCTGCCCGTCTCGCGGCCACTGAACTCCTTGAGCGCCTCCAGGAAGGCGGGGTCCCTCGTGGTGACCGTCAACGACTCCCACCGGGAGTCCTTGACGTGCTTGTCGAAGACGGCGGGGTCACCGAAGTCGTCGCGGCCACGGGCCAGTCGGTGCCACAGCAGCCAGGCGTCCGAGCGGTGCGGGGCCGGGGGAGGCGCGGAGGTGTGCGAGCCGAGGCTGGAGGCGTCGGTCATGGAGCCGTTGGTGACGAGGACCAGGTCCTCGGGCGCGACGGTGATCTCCTTGTCGAAGCCGCCCTGGTTCAGGTAGATGGTCTCGACCGTGCTGTGCCCGGCGCCCGGGGCGAAGCCGAGGTCGGTGACGTGGCAGCCGGTGTGCACGGTGACGCCGTGTTCGCGGAGCCAGGCGGTCAGGGGCCGGACGATGGAGTCGTACTGGTTGTAGCGGGTCCGGTGGATGGCCGACATGGAGGCGAACTCGGAGAACAGGTGGATGAAGCGCCTCAGGTAGCGGCGGAACTCGATGGCGCTGTGCCAGGGCTGGAAGGCGAACGTGGTGCACCACATGAACCAGAAGTTGGTGGTGAAGAAGTGTTCGCCGAAGCAGTCGGTGATCTTCTTGCCGTCGAGGTGCCCTTCCGGGGTGGCCAGGCAGCGGACCAGCTCCAGCCGGTCGCGTTCGGAGAACCCCATGGAGGTCGTGTCGATGATCTTGCCGTCCCCGTCGACGAGCCGGGCGATGTCGTCCCAGGCGAAGTCCTCGTGTCCGGCCAGGATCTCCTCGGTCACCGAGACGGCGGGGTCGTCCAGGGTCGGGATGCCGGACAGCAGGTCGTACGTGCAGCGGAACTCGGCCTCGAACATGCGCCCGCCGCGCATGGTGTAGCCGGTGTCCGGCGTGCCGCCCGCGTCGAGGCTGCCGCCGAGGGTCCGCTGTTCCTCGAAGAGGTGGATGTCGCAACCCCTGAAGCCGCCGTCGCGGATCAGGAACGTGGCCGCGGCCAGTGCCGCGATTCCGCTGCCCACCAGATATGCCTTCGCCATCACACAACTCCTCGTGCTCGCCGGTCGATCGGTAACCGTGCCTCCCACGATTTCCCGCCGACAGGCCGTGCGTCAGTGGGCCGTTGGTCGCTTCAGGGGGCCGGACGGCCCACCCGGACATGGGCCCGGTGGCCCGGTCGGTGGGACGTCGCCGACCGGGCCGCTGTCGTCGCTTCGCCGCTGCGGAATCAGGCAGTGGGAATCATGCGGTGCGGGGGGCTTCCGAGGCTCCACCGCGCCACGGAGGCGCTGTCGTCCGGTGTCCGTCGTCCCAGGCGTGTGCGGCCCTGTCTGTCTGGCGGCGCAGCCGGTCCCGGAGCCGGTCGACGACCTCCGTGCCCGTCGCCTCCTCGGCGACCGCCACCACCTGCCGGCTGCCGATGCGCAGGTCGGCGGTGGCCGACCACGCGGCGTCGGCGTGGTGGGCGGTCGCCCGCACGATGTGCACCTCGCCGGTGACGGTGGGCAGGCCCGGCCTGCCGACGACGGCGTCGATCTTCGTACGGGCGTAGGCCAGGGTCTCCTCGTCCACGGCGCCGTCGGCGCGCAGCCGGACCAGGGGAGTCTCCTGGACGTTGTCGCTGGTCATCAGGGGTCCTTTCAGTGAGGGGTCGTAAGCCGCGGTGCTGATCAGGAGGTGTTGTCGGGCAGCCACACGTCGGGTCCGAAGACCTCGTGGCGGATGCGTCGCGCGGGAACCCCGGCGCCGAGCAGCTGTCCGCGTATCTCCCGCATGAAGGGCAGCGGGCCGCACAGGAACACCGTGGCGTTGTCGGGGAGTCGCGTTCCGCCCAGGTCCATCAGGCCGGTGCGGGCGTCAGGTTCCTCGGGTCCGGGATGCTCGTGCCAGAAGACGGCCCGGGCGCCCCGCAGTCGCCCGACGAGGTCGTGCGTCTCGGCCCGCAGGGCGTGGTCGGCGGGGGAGCGGTCGGCGTGCAGGACCAGTACCGGGCGGATGGAACGGAGGGCGGCGAGGCGGGCCAGGATGCCGGTCATGGGAGTGCAGCCGATGCCTGCCGAGACCAGTACGACGGGGGTGGTCGCATCCACCGGGTCGTCGAGGAAGACATCGCCGAACGGCGCGGACAGCAGCAGCTCGTGCCCCTGTTGACGACGCCCACCACACCGTCCACCCGGAACGTCGGCCGGATCACGAGCGGAAGGTCCGCGCCGTGCTCCAGCGCCCCTTCCAGCGTGGCCATGCCGTCGCGGACCGAGACGGTCACGTCGTGGTCCGGTCGGCCGAGGGCGCGGGGCAGCACCTCGTCGCTGATCTCCCGGCGGATCTCGTCGTCCGTGCGCAGGAAGACGCGCAGCAGGTCGCGCCGGGTGGCGATGCCGATCAGCCGGTCCTCCTCGTCCACGACCGGAAGACGTTCGACGCCGTGACGCTCCATCACGCGCGCGGCGTCCGCGATCCGCTGTTCCGGGTGCACGGTGATCGCGGGCGTGGACATCAGCTCCTGCGCCGTGACGCCGTGGGCCCTCGGGGACCGGGCCGCCTGCCGGCGGATGAGATCGCTCTCCGAGATCACTCCGACGACCTTTTCGTCCTCGTCGACCACGGGCAGCCCACTGATCCGATGCCGGTGCAGCAACCGCAGAACGTCCTTGACCGGAGTCTCCCGGTGGGCCTCGACGACCTCATGGGTCATCACCTCACCGACGATGCGGGTCATGTGCCCCACCTCCTCGTCACCTGCTGTCGCTCGTCCCCGACTCGGGGAGCGCGGCCCGTCCGGCCTCCAGCCGCGCGACCGGGACGCGGAACGGCGAGCAGGAGACGTAGTCCAGGCCGACCGAGTGGAAGAAGTGCACGGAGTCGGGGTCCCCGCCGTGTTCGCCGCAGACGCCGATCTTCAGGTCGGGGCGTGCGGCACGGCCCTCGTCGACCGCGATCCGCACCAGCCGGCCCACACCGTCACGGTCGAGGGTCTCGAAGGGTGAGGCGGCGAAGATGCCCTTGTCGAGGTAGGCGGAGAAGAACGCCGCCTCCACGTCGTCGCGGGAGAAGCCCCAGGTGGTCTGGGTGAGGTCGTTGGTGCCGAAGGAGAAGAACTCCGCCTCCTCCGCGATCCGGCCGGCGGTGAGCGCGGCCCGGGGCAGCTCGATCATCGTGCCGACCGGGCAGTGCACGGGGATGCCGGACTCCTCGGAGACCTCGGCCAGCACGCGCTCCACCTCGGCCCGCTCGATACGCAGTTCCTCGACGGCACCGACCAGCGGGACCATGATCTCGGCCTCGGGGGAGCCCCCGGCCCGGACGCGTTCGACGACCGCCTCGGCTATCGCCCGCACCTGCATGGCCACCAGCCCCGGGACGATCAGACCCAGACGGACACCGCGCAGCCCGAGCATCGGATTCTCCTCGTGCATACGGTTGACCGCTGCGAGGAGTTCGGCGTCGTGCGGGTCGGGCCGATCGCCTCGGGCCTCGGCGGCGGCGATGCGGACGGCGAGTGCGGTGCGGTCGGGCAGGAACTCGTGCAGGGGCGGGTCGATGAGCCGGATGGTGACCGGCAGACCGTCCATCGCCTCCAGGATGCCGACGAAGTCCCGCCGCTGGAGCGGCAGCAGCGCGCTCAGCGCCCTCTCCCGCTCGGTCTCGTCGGCGGCCAGGATCATCGCCTCGACCAGCTTGCGGCGCTCCCCGAGGAACATGTGCTCGGTGCGGCACAGCCCGACACCCTGCGCGCCGAACCGCCGGGCGCGGGCGGCGTCCTCGGGGGTGTCGGCGTTGGCCCGCACCTCCAGCCGCCGGGCGCCGTCGGCCCGTTCCATGGCGCGGGCCACGGCCTCGACCAGCCCGGCCGACTTCTCGCCCGTCTCGAAGTACCGCATCACCGCGGAGTCGACCAGCGGAGCGGCGCCCAGGTACACGGCCCCCTCGGAGCCGTCGACGGAGATGACGGTGCCTTCCTCGACGACTGTGTCGCCCACGGTGAAGCGACGCGCCGCCGTGTCGACGGTGAGTTCCTCGGCACCGCACACGCACACCGTGCCCATGCCCCGGGCGACGACGGCCGCGTGGCTGGTCTTGCCGCCGCGGCTGGTGAGGACCGCCTGCGCGGCGATCATGCCCGGCAGATCGTCGGGGGTGGTCTCCTGGCGTACGAGGACGACCTCCTCGCCCGCGGCGGCCCGGCGGACCGCCTCGGCCGAGTCGAACACGGCCGCGCCCACGGCCGCACCCGGTGAGGCGGGCAGTCCGTGGGCGAGCGCCTCACCGACGGCAGAGGTGTCGAACCGGGGGAACATCAGCCGGGCCAGGCCGTCCCCGCCGACCCGGGCCAGGCCCTCGTCGGGGGTGATCAGCTTCTCGTCGGTCAGCTCCGCCGCGATGGCGAACGCGGCCTCGGCGGTGCGCTTGCCCACGCGGGTCTGCAGCATCCACAGCCGGCCGCGCTCGATGGTGAACTCGATGTCGCACAGGTCTCGGTAGTGGGTCTCCAACGTGCCCATGTGGTCGCGCAGTTGCCCGTACGAGACGGGGTCCAGCTCCTCCAGGGCGGTCAGCGGAACGGTGTTGCGGATGCCGGCGACAACGTCCTCGCCCTGGGCGTCGGCCAGGTAGTCGCCGTAGAGGCCGGGCTGTCCGGTGGCCGGGTCCCGGGTGAAGGCGACACCGCTGCCGGAGTCGTGGCCGAGGTTGCCGAAGACCATGGTCTGCACGTTGACGGCGGTGCCCAGGTCGTCGGGGATGTGCTCGCGGCGCCGGTAGAGGCGGGCGCGCTCGCCCTGCCAGGACTCGAAGACGGCCAGGACCGCCCGGCGCAGCTGTTCGGCCGGGGACTGCGGGAAGTCCTCACCGGTCACCCGGCGGATCAGTTTCTTGTACGTCCCGACCAGCCCGGCCAGGTCCGCCGCGTTCAGGCCCAGGTCGTTCGTCGCCCCCTGCTTTCGCTTGAGGTCGGCGATGGCGTCCTCGAACAGGGAGCTGTCGACGCCCATGACCGTACTGCCGAACATCTGGACGAGGCGGCGGTAGGAGTCCCAGGCGAAGCGTTCATTCCCGGAGACCTTCGCCAGGCCGAGCACGGCGTCGTCGCTCAGCCCGATGTCGAGGATCGTCTCCATCATCCCGGGCATGGAGAACCGCGCCCCGGAGCGGACGGACAGCAGCAACGGGTCGTCCGGCTGTCCCAGTCGCCGCCCCGCGGCCTGCTCCAGGGCGGCGAGGTGGGCGGAGATCTCGCCGGCCAGGGTCTCCGGCTCGGTGCCGTCGGCGAGGAAGGCCCGGCAGGCCTCGCTGGTGACGGTGAAGCCCGGCGGGACCGGCAGGCCCAGCCGGGTCATCTCGGCCAGGTTCGCGCCCTTGCCGCCGAGCAGGTCGGCCTGGTCACGGCCGCCTTCCGTGAAGTCGTACACGTAACGGACCATGACGCCGGTCTCCTCCGGTGGGCTGCGGGCTGGGTACCTCTCCAGCGTCCGGCCGCCGGGACCGGAAGGGGCAGGTGCTTTCGGTCCCCACCACTGGGCCGGTCGGCCCCGGCAGGTCCGAGGGGTCAGCCGTGAGACCCGACGCACGGGGGGTGACGGTCCAGGCCAGACGTGATGTCGGTGATCCAGAGGCGCGGAAGCCGGGAGCCCGGGTGCTCGGCTCGATTCGCTACCGGACCCTGCCGCTGACCACTACCGTGACAACTGACCGGACCGTTGGGCGTCCGTGCGTAAGAGGGGACCTGGAGGAACGCAGGGTGGAAACCCCCGAGGAGGCTCGCGTGCGCCTGCCTCAGTTGCGGCTGGACGAGCTGCTGGAGGAGCTGCAGTCGCGGCTGGACGCGGCCCGTGGCACCCGGGACCGGGTGCACAGCCTGCTGGAGGCGGTGCTGTCGGTCGGCCGGGAGCTGGACCTGGAACAGGCCCTGCGCAGCATCGTGGAGGCCGCCGCTGTCCTGGTCGACGCGGAGTACGCGGCGCTCGGCGTGATCGGCCCGGACGGCAGGCGGCTGTCCGCCTTCCACACCGTCGGGATCAGCGAGAAGCAGATCGCACGGATCGGCCCGTACCCGGAGGGGCACGGCATCCTGGGGGAGCTGATCCACCACCCCGAGCCACTGCGCCTGGCGAAGATCTCCGAGCACGCGGCCTCGTACGGCTTCCCGGCGCACCACCCGCCGATGAACACCTTCCTGGGCGTCCCGATCCGGGTGCGCGACCAGATCTTCGGCAATCTGTACCTGACCGAGAAGCGGGGCGGCGCCCAGTTCGACGAGGACGACGTGTCGGTCACGCTGACGCTCGCCGTGGCGGCCGGCGTCGCGATCGACAACGCCCGGCTGTACGAGGAGTCCCGGCTGCGGGAACGCTGGCTGCGGGCGAACGCGGAGGTCACCCACGGCCTGATGTCCGGCGCTGAGAGCGCCGAGGTCCTCGCCCTGATCGCCGAGCGGGCCGGCGAGATCACCGGATCCGCCCTGGCGGCGGTCGCGCTGCCCATGGAGGACACCGGGTCACTCGCGGTGGAGATCGCCGTCGGGATGGACGCCGACGCACACCGGGGCCTCGTACTGGCGATGGACAAGAGCCTGATGGGGCTGGCGTTCTCCGGTGCCGCCCCCGTCACCAGCGCGGACGTCACCCACGACGAACGCATCTCCCTGGAGCCCCCGCGGTTCGGCGGACTCGGACCCGCCGTGGCGGTGCCCATCGGCACGGGAGACGCGGGTCCACGGGGCGTGGTCCTGCTGGCGCGGAAGGCCGGTCAGCCGGGGTTCTCGGCGACGGAGACCGAGACCTTGCAGTCCTTCGCCGCACAGGCCGCCATCGCGATGGAACTGGCCGAACGCCGCCAGGACGCCGAAGCGGTCGCGGTGCTCATGGACCGGGACCGCATCGCACGCGACCTGCACGATCTGGCCATCCAACGGCTGTTCGCCACCGGTATGACACTGCAGAGCGCCGGCCGCTTCATCGAGCACGAGGAGGCCGCCGAGCGCGTGGCGCGCGCGGTCGACGACCTCGACGAGACCATCAAGATCATCAGGTCGACGATCTTCGGCCTGCGCGCACGTGGAGGCACGGGAGAGAGCGGCCTGCGGGCTCGTGCCGTACGGGTCGTGGGGGAGGCGGCCCCGGTGCTCGGCTTCGCTCCCGGCGTCCGGATGGAAGGCCTGCTGGACACCGACGTGCCGAAGGACATCGCCGATCATGTGGTGGCGGTGCTCTCCGAGGCACTGACCAACATCGCCCGGCACGCCCGGGCGAACCGCGCCGACGTGCTCCTGGCCACGGACGGGCGCGAGGTACGGCTGTCGGTCACCGACAACGGGGTGGGCATCCCCGCCGACGGCCGCCGCAGCGGGCTGCGCAACATGGGGGAGCGCGCCGAGCAACTGGGCGGCGGACTGGAACTCGGGACGCCCGAGGGCGGCGGCACCGTACTGCTGTGGCGGGTACCGGCGCGGAAGTCGTAGGGCCGAGGCATGCGCCCAGGGTCCGCATCGGCAGGACCGTGCGGCGCTGGACGGTCATCGCCCTTCCCGTCCTGGACGGAGTCCTGACCGGACGGTGCGGATGGGCGGGGCGCCGAGGGGTCGCCATGACCCGTCGGCCGGAACGGCTCCGGCGTTGAACGTCGGCAGCCGGGTTCAGCCGCCGTCGCGGCGGCGGCCCGCTGAGGTGCGGGGTGTGCCGAGGTGTTCGAGCAGCAGTCCCTCCCGGGTGGACCAGGGGCAGATCTCGACCTTCTTGGCCCCGCAGGCCTCCATGAGCGCCTGTGCGATCAGGGCTCCGGCCAGGGACTGTTCGGCACGGTGCCGGGAGATGCCGGGCAGCTCGGCGCGGCGGGACGGTTCCGCGTCGGCCAGCAGGGAGACCGATCTGCGCAGGTGGGGCAGCGCCAGCCGCCGTACGGTTCGTGGTGTCTTGCCCTGGGCTGCCGTGAGCCGGGCGAGTTGTTCGAAGGTCTTGGAGCAGGCCAGTACCCGCATGCCCGGCTCGGCCTGGGGCAGGCCGGGGACGGCCTCCAGGGACCGGCGCAGATGCCGCCGGATCTCGGCCAGGCGGCGTGGGGACGGCGTGGTCCCGCCGGGAAGCCAGTCCCGGGTGATCCTGCGGGCTCCCAGCGGCAGCGAGTGGACGGTACGGGGCTGGGCCGCGGTGCCGGAGGCGATCTCCACGGTGCCGCCGCCGATGTCCAGGACCAGCAGTTCCCCGGTCGCCGGGCCCGCCCACTGGCGGGCGGCCACGTAGGCCAGCCGGGCTTCCTCCTCGCCGGTCAGCACCTGCAGGCGGGTGCCCGTGGCGCGTGCGACCCGCGCGATGATCTCGTCGCGGTTGGGCGCGTCCCGGATGACGGAGGTCGCGAAGGCGAACACCTCCGGTCCGCGCGGGTCGGCGGCGACGGCCTCGGCCACGGCACGCTCGACGCTCTTCACGCCGACCTTGTCCAACTGCCCCTTGTGATCGAGGGTCTCGTGCAGTCTCAGCCGCACCTTTCGGGAGAACACCGGCTCCAGCAGCGCCCCCGGACGCTGCCGCACCAACGTCAGCAGAGCGCTGTGGCACCCGACATCGAGCACCCCTGCCTGCCGCATTTCATCGCCTTCCCTCGTCCCGCACTCGACCGGGCCGGCTCCCCGTCCGATTCCTCCGGCGGTCCGGACCACGGCCCGACAGAGATGCCTGCCCACCGCGTGAGCATATCGTCACCACCCGTACACCCTGGGCCTTGAGGCGACGGACCGGGAGTGAGGAGGATCGCAAGCGGGGTGGCAGGAGGCGCATGGGCGAGGGTGGCAGCCTCCCCCGGAGGTCCGACGACGCCCAGATGTCAATCACATGCTGAATTGCAAAATTATGCAATTGGCTAGATGCTGTGTTGGCTGTTCTCGCAAGTGTCGGGGGGCGGCCTTCGCTCGCCCCGGACGGGGCGCTGCCAAGGAAAGGAAGCGCCATCGTGTCCGTTCCGCTGTACGAGGCGAAGGCGGAGTTCTTCCGGATGCTTGGGCATCCGGTGCGCATCCGGGTGCTGGAGCTGTTGCAGGACGGGCCGAAACCGGTACGGGACCTGCTGGCCGCCATCGAGGTCGAGCCCTCCGCCCTGTCGCAACAACTGGCCGTGCTGCGCCGCTCCGGGATCGTCACCGCCACGCGCACCGGCTCGACGGTGACGTACGAGCTGGCGGGCGGGGACGTCGCCGATCTGATGCGGGCCGCGCGCCGCATCCTGACCGAGCTGCTGGCCGGACGGAACGAACTGCTGGCCGAGTTGCGGGAAAACGAGGTCGCCGCGCGATGACATCCGCCTTCACCCGTCTCTCGGGCCGGGTCGCCGCGCTGCTGCCCGGCCGCAGTGATCTGGCGGAGATGCGCCGAGGCCCGCGCCGGGACCTGCTGGCCGGCCTCACGGTGGCGATCGTCGCGTTGCCGCTCGCGCTCGGCTTCGGCGTCTCCTCCGGGCTCGGCGCCGAGGCCGGACTGGCGACCGCGGTCGTCGCCGGTGCGCTGGCCGCGGTGTTCGGCGGCTCGAATCTCCAGGTGTCCGGGCCGACGGGCGCGATGACCGTGGTGCTGGTGCCGATCGTCGCGGAGCACGGGCCGTCCGGGGTGCTCACGGTCGGGCTGATGGCAGGCGCGATGCTCGTCGCGCTCGCCCTGCTCAGGGCCGGGAAATACATGCGGTACGTGCCCGCGCCCGTCGTGGAGGGCTTCACCCTCGGCATCGCCTGCGTCATCGGGGTGCAGCAGATCCCGAACGCCCTCGGGGTACCCGGTCCCGAGGGCGACCGTGTCCTCGTGGTGGCCTGGCGCGCGCTGCAGGAGTTCGCGAGGCACCCGAACTGGACAGCCGTCGCCCTCGCCCTGGCGGTCGCCGCCGTCATGCTCACCGGCGCCCGCCGACGGCCCACGATCCCCTTCTCCCTTCTCGCCGTGATCGCCGCCACCGTCGTGGCCCAGGTCGCCGGACTGGACGCGGCGCGGCCGATCGGTGACCTGCCGTCCGGCCTGCCCGCACCGTCCCTCTCCTTCCTCGACCTCGGCGCACTCGGCTCGCTGCTGGCCCCGGCCGTCGCCGTGGCGGCGCTGGCCGCCCTGGAGTCGCTGCTGTCGGCGTCGGTCGCCGACGGCATGACGGTCGGCCAGCAGCACGACCCGGACCGCGAACTGTTCGGCCAGGGGCTGGCCAACATCGCCGCGCCGCTGTTCGGCGGCGTGCCCGCGACCGGTGCGATCGCGCGGACCGCGGTCAATGTCCGCACCGGCGCGAACTCCCGCCTCGCCGCCCTCGTCCACGCGGCGGTCCTCGCCGTCATCGTCTTCGCGGCAGCGCCCCTCGTCTCCAGGATCCCGCTCGCCGCACTGGCCGGCGTGCTGCTGGCCACCGCGATCCGGATGGTCGAGGTCAGTTCGCTGCGGGCCATGGCCAAGGCCACCCGCTCCGACGCGCTGATCCTCGTCCTGACCGCCGTCGCGACCCTGGCCCTGGACCTGGTGTACGCCGTGATCATCGGCCTGGTGGTCGCCGGCGCCCTCGCCCTGCGCGCGGTGGCCGCACAGGCCCGCCTGGACCAGGTCCCCCTCGACCGGGGCGACCACAGCGCGGAGGAACACGCGCTGCTGGCCGAGCACATCGTCGCCTACCGCATCGACGGACCGCTGTTCTTCGCCGCTGCCCACCGGTTCCTGCTGGAGCTGGCCGAGGTCGCCGACGTCCGCGTGGTCATCCTGCGGATGTCCCGGGTGAGCACCATCGACGCCACCGGAGCCCTCGTCCTCAAGGACGCCGTCCAGAAGCTGGGCCGGCGCGGCATCGTCGTCATGGCCTCCGGCATACGCCCCGGCCAGCGCCAGGTCCTGGACTCGGTCGGCGCGCTGGAACTGCTGTGCCGGGACGGGCACGAGTACGCCTCCACGCCCGAAGCGATCCACGGCGCCCGCAACCACCTGGAGTGCGCCGGTGTCCTGCCGCCGCTCCCCGCCCGGACGTGGCGGCCCGTCAGCGAGGAAACAGGGGGAACCGTCGGATGAGCACCGAGCCGGCATCGTTGCGTAGGGTCGAGGTCTCCGGCGCGGAGGCCCTGCGGCTGCTGGAGCACAGCGCGCTGGGACGGCTGGTGTACACGCGGCGGGACCTGCCCGTCATCCGGCCCGGCCGGCACACGCGGGAGTGCGGGCGCCTGGTGGTGCGCACCCCGGCACAGGCGCCGACGTACCAGGTGAACGAGGTGCGGGCCGCGACCGGCACCGGCTGGACGGCGACGGCCACCGGACCCGCCGAGACGATCACCGATCCGAACGAGGACGCCCTCCTCCACAGCCTGAAGGGCATGGGAGGTGCCCCCGTGCGCCGTACGCCCACCGGCTGGGCGTACGGCCCGCACGACACGATCGTGCGGATCCATCCCCAGACGGTCTCCGGTTTCCGGCGGGCCCGGGGGACGGAGCGTTGATCTCCCCACGGCTCGAAGCCCTGCCCCACCGGCATGTCCTCACCCTGCCCACCGCGCCGTCCGCCGTCCGGCTGTCCCGGCAGACGGCCGGGCGGGCGCTGAGCGAGTGGGGGATCAGCCTGCGCCACCCCGCCGTCGGCCCGGCCCTGCTGATACTCGGCGAGCTGGTCACCAACAGCGTGCGGCACGCCGCCCTGCTCTCGCCGGAGCTGACCGTGATCTACGCGGCCGACGTGGACTGCCTGGCCTTCGCCGTACACGACCGCCACCCCTACCAGCCGCCGCTGTACGCGCCGGTCACCGGCACGGGCACCGGGAGCGGCGGCCTGGCGACCGTCATGGAACTCACCCTCGGCCTGAGCGGTACCGCAGTCGTCCGGGGCGACGCCGACGGCCAGGGCAAGAGCATCTGGATCACCCTCCCTCTCTGAAGAGAACAGGCCTACCGCACTAGGCGCATCCCCGGCGGGACGGCCCGCCCCCGGCAGCCCCCAACGCCCCGCCCCAAGCCTCCCTCCGGACGGGACGGTTCTCGTGTGCGGATTTCGGCGTGGCCGCTGACGCAGGCGAGGATGGGACGCATGTGTGTGACGAGCGAAACGAGGTGGGGGTCCCCTGGCCCCAAGGGCGGGGGAGAGTGGATGCGATGTGCCGAGGGCCGGTCGAGACGGCTGTACTGCTCCACCGGGGAGGGGACGCCACGATGAGCACGCCGCTCTACCAGCTGAAGGCCGAGTTCTTCAAGACGATCGGCCACCCGGCCCGTATTCGGGTCCTGGAACTGCTGAGCGAACGCGAGTACGCGGTCGCCGAGATGCTGCCCGAGGTGGGCATCGAGCCCGCGCATCTGTCGCAGCAGCTCGCGGTGCTGCGGAGGGCGAACCTGGTGGTGGCGCGCAAGGAGGGTTCCACCGTGTACTACTCGCTGACCAGCCCGCACCTCGCCGAGCTGCTGCGGGTCGCACGGACCATCCTCTCCGGCGTGCTCGCCGGACAGGCCGAACTGCTCGCCGACCTGCGGGCCGCCCAGACGCAGGCGAAACCGCCGTCGTAGCGAGGGCCCTCAAGCGGCGTCCGTCCTGGATCGCCGCTTGGGTCGGCGGCGGCGTTCACCTCCGGGTCGGGACGGCAGACGGTCTGTCCTTCGCACGTCCGGTCTGGGATGCTGGAGGCCGGCTCGACAGGGGGGGCGGACTGTGTACACGGAACCTATGGCGCGAGCCGTTGTGGAACCGGCGGTGCTCGAGCTGGTACGGCAGTATCCCCGTGGCACGCCGTTCTCCACGACGGTCACCTTCGGTGGGGACGACTTCAGCATGTGTGCCCATGTGCGGGCGCAGTGGGCGGCACCCGGGCAGGTGAGGATCGCGCTGGCCTGCTGGGTCGTCAACATGGACACGGCGCGCTATCTCGGTGACAACCCACCTGTCGGGAAGGAGATGCGGCTGCCGCCGGAAGGCACAGCGGAGTGGGACGAGGACTTGACCAGCCGGGTGATCGGCCACCTCGCGGCTCGTATGAACGCCCTTTCCACCGCCCTGCCGACCACGGACGAACACCTCACCATCACCGTGCCGCTCGTCCTGACCTAGATCCGACGAGTCTGCCTACCGGGCCTTGGCCCTGCCGTCGCTGGGCAGCCCGTTACTTGTCCGCGTGCTCACCCAGGTACATGAGCAGCCAGACGAATCCCGCGAACAGGTGGGTGCCGAAGATGTAGAAGCCCGCCCGGATCGCGACACCGCGCTCGATCCAGCTTTCCCGGTCCGTGCCCTTCTCCTCGTGCCGCGCGCTCTCGGGGCCCTCTGCCGTCCCGGTTCCCTCACCCATACTGTCGTCTCCCTGAGTTGAGCGATCTCCAGGCACGAGGCCGCGGGCCGTCTTCCTCCGCGCCATGGTCCGCACGGGAGCCCCGGTTCCGCATCGTGCAGGTATCAGCCGTCACATATGGCGAATTGAAGACTTCTTCAATTGTAGGGGTGTGCAGCCCCGGTATCGCGTCGTCACGGTTTGAGGGTGAACCAGGTGGTCTTGCCCTCGTCGGTGGGGCGGACTCCCCAGTTGTCGGCGAGCGCGCGGACGAGGAGCAGGCCCCGTCCGGACTCCTCGTCCGTGCCGGCCAGGCGGGGCTGGGGGAGTTGGGGGCTGTGGTCGGTGACCTCGACCGTGAGATCGGAGTCGGTGCGGCTCAGGCGGAGTCCGATGGGTCCCTCGGCGTGCAGCACCGCGTTGGTGAGGATCTCGGAGAGCAGCAGGAGGGCGTCCTCCGCCACCGCGGCGCAGCCCCAGGTGACGAGGGCCTTGCTGAGGAACGCGCGCCCCTCCGGCACGGAGGTCGCAACGGCGGCCAGACCGGTGGTGAGGGCGGTCAGTGGAGCGGCCGGCAGCTGGGCCAGCAGCAGGGTGACGTCGTCGTTGTGGCTCTCCGCGTCGGGCAGCAGAGCGGCCAGCACATGGTCGGCGGCGGCCTCCAGACAGGGGGTGTCGGTGAAGAACTTGCCGAGGACGGCCGTGAGTTCGTCGATCTGGTCCTCGATGTCGCTGCCGGGGGTTTCGATGAGACCGTCGGTGTAGAGGACGAGGGTCGCGCCGGGCGGAACGGCCTCACAGGACTGCTGGTAGAGGATGTTGCCGACGCCGAGTGGTGCGTTGACGGGTGTGGAAAGGCTTCGGACGCCCTCGGTGGGGCCGACGACCAGGGTCGGCAGATGGCCGGCCGAGCAGACGGTCACCGACCCGGCGTCCGGGGCGATGACCAGGTAGCAGCAGGTGACGAGCTGGTCGGGCACGTCGAGGTCGGCGACGACCGCGTCCAGGGCCTGCATGAGCTGGCGGGGCTGCATGTCGGTCTTGGCGAGGGCGTGCGCGGCCGAGCGCAGCTGGCCCATGACGGCGGCGGCCTCCAGACCACGGCCCATCACGTCACCCATCAGTACGCCGACGCGGCCGGCGCCCAGCGGAATCAGATCGAACCAGTCACCGCCCACGCCCGCGCCCTGGGTCGCGGGCCGGTAGCGACTGGCCGTGGCCAGCCCGGGGATGGCGGGCGGAGTACCCATGAGGCTGCGTTGCAGGGTCAGGGCGATGTGCTGCTGCTGTTTGTAGAGGGCGGTGAGCTCGGCCTCGGCGCGCTTGCGGTCGCTGATGTCCCGCACGATGGCGCAGGCGCCGACCACCGTGCCGTGGGTGTCCCGGGTCGGCCACAGTGTGACGTCCACGTCCAGCAGCACCCCGGTCCTGGTGACCCGCAGCGTCTCGAAGTGCTCGACCTTCTCCCCGTGCCGCAGTCGCTCCAGGAGCAGGCTGATCTCGTCCCGCGCGGTGGGCGGGGAGAGCAGGGTCACATGCTGTCCGATGACCTCCTCGGCCGTGTAGCCGTACAGCCGCTGCGCGGCGGCGTTCCAGTAGGTGATGCGCCCGTCGAGGGTCTTGGCGAGGATGGCGTCCTGGGACGACTCGACTATCGCGGCGAGTTCGTTGATCCGCGCCTCGGCGGCCCTGCGGTCGCTGACGTCGCGGACGGCCGCGGACATGAGGAGCCCGTCGGCGGTCTCCAGCGGGCTGAGGCTGATCTCCACGGGGAACTCGGTGCCGTCCCTGCGCAGTCCGTGCAGTTCGAGACCGGCGCCCATCGGCCGTACCTGCCGGTTGGCCGCGTAGCCGTCGCGGTGCCCGGTGTGGTGGCCGCGGAACCGGTGCGGCACCAGCACCTCGACGGGGCGGCCGAGCAACTCCTCACGCCCGTAGCCGAACAGTGCCTCGGTCTGGGCGTTGACCAGTTTGATGGTTCCGGTGTCGTCGACGATGACCATGGCGTCCGGCGCGGCTTCGAGCAGACCCCGGAACCGTTCCTCGGCCTCCCCCGGCCCACCGCGGTGAAACACCGCGCCGTGCGAGCAGCGCTTCGGACCGCCGACTCCCGCCACTTGCGCCGACTCCGTCTCGGCAAAGTCGTCCATGCGCGCCTCCCCCGGCTGCCTTCCACGATTCCGTGATGATTCGGGTCATCCCAGCGCATCCGCCCCTCGCCCGTCGCGGCATGTCGCTTACTTGCCGTCGGGCGGCTGGAACTGTCCGAGGTTGACGCGTATGTGGCCTGGTCCCGGCCCGGCGGAGGAGGCTCGGAGCGTGTGCGCCACCCGGACTCCCGCCCCGGTGGGCGGCGTGCTCGTGGGCCGGTCGACGGGGGTTCGACGGACCGGAGCGCCGCAGTACGCCACACGCGGCGGGACACGCCGGGGCCGCGACACGGGCGACGGCGCGCCGGATCACAGGCGCCCGCCACGAGCGCGTCGGCCGTACGAGAACCGGGTCCGGCTGCATGGCCGACGCTCCCGAGCGTGCCATGGCCGCTGAACCGGGCACAGGCAGGAACGGTGGCCGGGAAACCGGCCTGTGAGCAACGCGTGAGCCGCCCGGCCGTGTAGCGGACACCTACCGTGCGGAGGCCCGTTCGAACAGACGCCATGGGGCCTGTTCGAACGGGCCTCCGCACCGTTGTGTGATCCCAGCCCGGGTGGCGACCATCGGCCTGTTCTGTTGCAGCGCCGTGCACGACCTGCGGCAGGGGATCATCCGTGCGCCTCACGCGCTGGTGGCAGTCGCCCGGTGCTCTGTCGCGGCGCGCGTCTTACGATTCCTGGGGTTCCGGCCGGTTCGTGTCGGCATCGGCCCCGGGTGCCGGCGCCGACGGTCTGGATGTCGCCTCGAGGTCACCGGTCGGCTGCGCGGGCGACGCCGAGGCCGAAGACACTTCGGGCGAAGGCGGCGGGGCCAAGTCGGGCCGGCGGGGGGCGACTTCGCCTCGTCGTCGGCGATCGACCCGGAGACGATGTGCCCGCTCCTCTCCGGCATCGTGATGTGGCCGAGTTGCCGGTCGGGATTCAGCGGCTCGCCGAATCCAGCGCCGACTGGAGTGACTGGCGGTAGCCGTCGCTGGTGTACGTGGCTCCGGAGACCGTGTCGATGTCGGCGCTCTGAGCCGTGAGGGCCTCTCTGGTCAGCTGCGGGATCGCGTAGCTGTTGATCTGCTGGTCCCGTGGGTTGTCCTGCGGGTAGGTGACCGCCGTGACGTCGGTGAGCTTCCCGTTCGTCAGCGTGACGCGGACCTGGACGGGACCGTAGCGCGTCTGGACGGAGTCCCCGGTGAGCGTCCGGGTGCCGGTGGCCGAGCCGCTCGACCCGGTCGTTCCACTTGACGTGCTGGAACTGGTGTACGGCGCGGGAGAGGACCCGAGCCCGGCGACGGACGGCGTCGTGTGCGGCTTCAGGGACAGGAGCAGCACCATCCCGGAGACGGTCGCGGCGCTCGCCAGCACGATGCGGCGCAGGGGACGGTTCTTCCTCAACGTGTGCAAGACGGCCTCACAGCTCGAAGGACTCGTGGTGGATACGGCTGTCCGGGACCCCGGCGGCGCGCAGCGCCTCGTACAGGTCCCGCGCGAAGTCGTGCGGGCCGCACAGGTACACGTCGTGGGCCTCCAGGCCGGGTACCGCCGTGCGCAGGGAGTGGGCCGAGAGGTCGGGGCGCCGACCGTGCGGGCCGTTGAGTGCGTAGAGGACCTTCGCCCCGCGCCACCGTGCGATCGCTTCCAGTTCCCCGCCCAGGGCGAGGTCCTCGTTCGTACGGGCCCGGTAGATGAGGGTGACGTCGCCGGGGAGTGTCTCGAACAGGGCCCGCAGGGGGGTGATGCCGACGCCGCCCGCGATCAGCAGGGACTTGTGCGAGGTCTGGCGGGCGGCGGTCAGTGCCCCGTAGGGACCCTCCGCCCACACCCGGGTGCCCGGGGGCAGCAGGGGGACGGCGGCGCTGTGGTCGCCGAGCGCCTTGATGGTGATGCGCAGCAGGTCCGGGCGCGGCGGTGCGGACAGGGAGTACGGCGTGGAGGTCCAGCGCATGCCCTCGGTGAGGAACCGCCAGCGCAGGAACTGCCCCGGCCGTACGCCCATCTCGTCCAGTCGTCGGCCGCCGACGACGACGGAGTACACGCCCGGCGCCTCCCGGTGCACGGAGTCGACGCGCAGCCGGTGACGGAGGTTGAGCCGGACCGGGGCGAGGATCCGGAACCACACCACCAGGGTGGCGACGCCCAGGTACAGCGTGTACCAGGCGGCCTGGGCGGGCCCGTTGCCGGTGAAGTCGGAGCCCAGGGCGAGCTGGTGGCCGAAGGCGAGGAAGACGGCGGCGTACGTGAGCAGGTGCAGGTAGTACCAGAACTCGTGGGCGACCCGGCGGCGCACCGCGCGGGCCGAGACGATCCCGACCGCGAACAGGATGACGGTGCCCGCGGTGGCCTTGAGCATCTCCGGGTAGTCCAGGACCACGGTGAGCGCCTCGTCCAGGAACGAGGAACCGTCCTGGGCGGCGTACCCGAGCAGGATCAGCACGATGTGCGCGACCAGCAGGCAGACCGTGTAGCGGCCTGCCATCGCGTGCCACCGCGTCACCCGGTCCGCCCCGATCCGCCGCTCCAGCAGCGGGACGCGGGCCATCAGACCGACCAGGACGGCACAGGCGTACCCGCACAGCAGTCCCGCGATCCGCCCGGCCCCGGTCAGCCGGCCCGCCGTACCGACGACCGACCCCGTGTCGTGCCACCACAGCGCGATCACGGCGGCGGCGCCGCCCCACAGGAGGGCGAGCACCGGGCCGGCGGGGGAGCGCCGTGGCGCGGGGGGCGCGGGGGCGACCCTTCGTTGCGCGTACGCCGTCGTCATCTGTGTGTCCCTTCGGTGTCCGTACGTCTCTTCGGCCGTCCGGGACGACACTGTGCCGACGCAACCTCTGAGCCCGCTCTCAGCGGCTGGGAATGCAGCGCCGCCGAACCCGCAGGTAGGAAGAGTGGTCAGGTGGTTCGGGGCCCCGGCGGGCGCAGAGCCGACTCAGAGGGAACTCAGAGGTCGGAAATGCTGCCCAGGAGGCGGCCGGACCGCATCCTGGTAACCGAGATGAACACTCCCCGCCCCCGAGGCCCCGGCCGCCCCGCGCTGACCCGGACCGACGGCACCCCGCTCCGGGTCCTCGTCGTCGACGACGACCCCGACCTCGCGGAGGTCCTCTCCGGCGCCCTGCGATACGAGGGCTGGGAGGTCCGCACGGCGGGCGACGGTGCCTCGGCCGTGACCGAGGCACGCGAGCTGCTGCCCGACGCCGTCGTCCTCGACGTCATGCTCCCGGACACCGACGGCTTCGCCGTACTGCGCTCGCTGCACTCCGTACGTCCCGACGTGTGCGTGCTCTTCCTGACCGCACGGGACGGTGTCGAGGACCGTATCGCCGGCATCACGGCGGGCGGCGACGACTACGTGACGAAACCGTTCAGCCTGGAGGAGGTCGTCGCCCGGCTGCGCGGACTGCTGCGCCGGGCCGGCATGGCCAGGCAGTCGGAGGACGGGCCGCGGCTGACCGTCGGCGACCTCGTCATGGACGAGGAGGCCCGCGAGGTCCTGCGCGGTGGGGAACTCGTCGAGCTGTCCCCCACGGAGTTCGAACTGCTGCGCTTCCTCATGCGCAACCCGCGCCGGGTGCTCAGCAAGGCGCAGATCCTCGACCGGGTGTGGTCCTACGACTTCGGCGGACAGGCCCACGTCGTGGAGCTGTACATCTCCTACCTGCGCAGGAAGGTGGACGCGGGCCGCCCACCCATGATCCACACGGTGCGGGGCGCCGGATACGTCCTCAAGCCGGTGGCCCGGTGAGGGCGCGCGTACGGTTTCCTCGCCTGCACACACTGCGGGCGCGGCTCACCGTCGGCCTCGTCGTGCTGCTCGCGGTCAGCTGCGCGGCCGTCGGGCTGGCGGCGGCGGTGGAACTGAACGGTTTCCTCACCGGCCGCCTCGACCAGCAGCTGCGCGAGGCGGGCGTACGCTTCCCGGCGAGCCTGGAACACGGCGGGCCGTTGCCGTCCGATCACGACGGTGACGAGGACGGCGACGGGGACACCCGCCGTCAGTCCGCCGGAACCTTCGGCGCCAGGCTGGTCGGCGACACGGTCACCAACGCTGCGGTGGTGGCGTCCGGCAGGGGTACAGGCACGGTGAGCGTCGCGCTGAGCGCGCGGGACCGGAGACGGCTGGCCGGGCTGCCCGCCGACGGCGACGGGCACACGGTCGACCTCTCGACGCTGGACGACTACCGCATGATGGCGACCGAGGGCAGGGACGGGGACGTCCTGGTCACCGGGTTGCCCATGGAGTCGGTGGAGGCCGCCGTCCACCGGCTGGAACTGGTCGCCGCGATCGTCCTCGGCGCGGCCCTGGCTGTCGCCGGCGTCGCGGGAGCGCTCTGGGTGCGCTGGTCGCTGCGACCGCTCAGCCGGGTGGCCGCGACCGCCACCCGGGTCAGTGAACTGCCGCTCTCCAGCGGCGAGGTGGGGCTGTGGCCGCGGGCGCCCGAGGCCGACCCGCGCAGTGAGGTGGGGCGCGTCGGCAGCGCCTTCAACCTGATGCTCGGGCATGTCGAGGACGCGCTGACCAAACGGCACGCGAGCGAGGAACGGCTGCGCAGTTTCGCCGCCGACGCCAGCCACGAACTGCGCACCCCCGTGGCCTCGGTGCGCGGTCACGCGGAACTGGCGCTGCTGCACCCGGAACCGGTGCCGCAGAAGGTGGTGCGGGCCCTGGAGCGCATCGAGGCCGAAGCGGCCCGTATGGGGGAGATGGTCGACGACTTGCTGCTCCTCGCCCGCCTCGACGCGGGCCGTCCCCTGGAGCGCCTTCCTGTCGACCTGACGCGCCTTGTCCTGGATGCCGTGACGGACGCCCAGGCGGCGGGTCCTGGACACCGTTGGGCCCTGGAGCTGTCCGAGGAACCGGTGACGGTGCGGGGTGACGCCCACAGGCTCCATCAGGTGCTGGCCAACCTGCTGGCCAACGCACGTCTGCACACACCCGCAGGGACCACGGTGACCGTCGCGCTGTCGACCGACGCCGGCACGGCGGTGCTGACGGTCCACGACGACGGGCCGGGCGTTGCCGACGACATTCAGCCCAAGGTCTTCGAACGCTTCACCCGCGCGGACCGCCGCCGTAGCGAGGGCGCGGGCCATGGCAGCGGCCTCGGGCTGTCCATCGTGGCAGCGGTGGTGGAGGCCCATGGTGGAAGCGTCACCCTCGAAAGCGGCCCGGGATCGACCACGTTCACCGTCCGGCTCCCCGCCGGCGAGAGGTGATCCGGCTGCCGTTGTTCCTCTCAGACGGAGGGGATCTGACAGGAGTCGATCGGTGAGTCAACTTGTTTGACTCCGGTAAGTCATGTCGATCATGCAGGAACGACTCTCCGGCGCTCCGCACGCGGCTGCGGTCAGGGCGTCAGTGAGTCGGGTTCCGGGCAGGTCGCCGTGCCCTGTCCGCTTCGTCCATGGGGGACTGTGCGGTGGGCAGTTCGGCGAGTTCCCGCCATGCGTACGCGCAGAAGTGCATCGCTCCGCCCTGTTCGCACAGCTCGGCCGCCCGCCGGTACACGGTGGCGGCCGTGGACGTGTCGCCCAGCGCACGGTAGATCCTCGCCGTCCACAGCAGGTTCACTCCGACCTCGTGCACGGCGGGCCAGGACCCCGCCTCCACCGCGGCGTCGGCCATCAGCCGGGCCCGGTCGTGCTCACCCCGCCTCAGGGCCAGGTGTCCTTCGAGCACGGCCAGGTGGACCAGCATGTTCGTGCGGCCGATCACCTCGATCACCGGCCGGGCCCTGGCCACCCGCTCGACCGCGCGCTCGTCGAGGCCCTCGTCGAGGAGGAACTCGGCGATCGCCAGGTAGTACTGGGCCTCCGCCCAGGCGTTGATGTCCTGCTGCGGGTCGGTCTGTTCCAGGGCGCACTCGAACCAGGTCCGCGCCTGTGCGTAGTCGTCGTTCAGCAGGCACAGGCGGGCCGACTCCCGGTACGCCGCACTGCGCTGCGCCCAGGGGATCTCGTCCGAGATCCTTGCTACGAGCGCCTCGGCCACCTCGCGCCCCCAGTCTCGGTAGCCGCCCCATGCACAGGCGTTCACCAGCACGGTGCCCGCCCTTACGGCGACGGAGGCTTCCTGGAGGGGCTCGGCGAGCGTCCATGCGACATGGGCGAACCGCAGGCCGTCGGGAAGGCTGCCGTTGCCCAGACCGAGCTCGGCGAGACGCAGGGCGACCCGTTCCAGCCGTTCCGCCGAGGAGCGGGTGTACTCGTCGTCGAAGAGGTGCAGCAGCAGCCTTCGGCTCTCGTCGGCGCGGCCGTTCCTGTGGTGGAGACGAGCCAGCGACCAGCGGACCTCCCAGAGCACGTCCCGATGCGGGTCGTCCCCGTACGTGTCCAGGATCGCGGTGAGCTGCCCGGCGGCCGTGGCCGGGGCGCCTTCCTCCTCCGTCTTGCGTGCCTTGAGCAGGAGCCCCACGAGGTCGAACCGACCGGGATCGGCCATGCTCCGGTTGCCGGCGACTTCGTCTCCGGTTCGTTCCGGGAGTCCCGTGTCCTCTTTCTGGAGGGACCGTGGAGTCACCCCCAGTCGCTCCGCGAGTTGGGCGACGACCTTCGGGCTCGGCACGCGTCTGCCGGTCTCCAGCAGCGAAACGTAGCTTGCGGACAGCTCGGGCCCGGCGAGTTCGGCCTGGGACATGCCCGCGCGGCGCCGGAGTTCTCGCATTCTTCTTCCGAACTCCGGCTGTGTGGGCAAGAGAGCTCCTCACTGAGACATAGGGCTCCGCGCAGGCGCGGGTACCTCGCAGCCTTCCATGACGGCCCCGGCGCGCGCGTTCCCGGCCCGGCCTCCGGAAATCTGAGGGTTGACTGATGCGCTGTCATGAAGTCATGGTGGTGACCCGCAAATTGTGACTGAAGTCATCGTGCGGCTGCAAGCGCCCGCATGGCGGGGGGCTGTCGTTCTGGACGCGACCGCGGGGCAAGCGCAGAACCTGTCTGAAGGGTCGGGGTTCCTGTGGGGCGCAGCGACGGGGTGGGCGGCGGCATCCGGAGCGAGTGGCCCGCGGGCGGGTCCCTGTGGTGGACACGCGGCAGGTCGTCGATCGGCGACGTCTCCGGCCTGCCGAGCGGACGACGACCGTCGGCTTCCGGCGAGCGGCGCGCCGTGTGGAAAGCGTGAAGGACTTGCATGTTCCATGGGACACTCTCAACTCCCTTTAGCACAGAGGGAGTTGGCGGCAATCGGATCGCTTTGGCGTCGCTGCGCGGGTGCCGTCCGAGTGCCGGCCAGGGCGTGTGGTTCGAGGGAGATACGTGGTGCACGGCATACAGGTGAGGCTGTTCGGTGAGATCGCGCTCCAGCGGAGTGGCCGACCCCTGACCGCCCCGCCGGGCAAGGCCCTCGAACTGCTCTGCTACTTGCTGATTCACCGCGACCGCATCCACACCCGTGAAGTGATCTCGGAGCTGCTGTGGCCGGACACCGAGCCCGGTGTCGCCCGCAAGTACCTGCGCCAGACCCTGTGGCGGCTCAACACGACCCTCCAGGACGGGTCGGACGATCAGGGCGGGGCCGGTGAGGTCGTCGTCGTCGATCCCCACAGCATCCGTGTCAACCCTGCCGCGGCCTGCTGGCTGGACGTGGACGCGTTCGAGGAGAGCTACGCGGCGGTCCGTGACACACCCGGGCACGCGCTCTCCGACGATCAGGCGAGGGCGGTGGAGTACGCGCTCGACCTCTACCGGGGGGACCTGCTCGCCGCGTGGTACCACGACTGGTGCGGCCACGACCGGGACCGGCTGAGACACGCCCATCTGGCGATGCTGGACCAGCTGATGGGCCACTGCGAGGCACGCGGACTCTACGCCAAGGGAGTTGGCTTCGGGCAGGCCGTCCTGCGCCAGGACGCGGCCCGGGAGCACACCCACCGACAGCTGATGCGGCTGCACTACGCCGCCGGCGACCGTACCGCGGCGCTCCGCCAGTACGAGCGGTGCGCATCGGTGGTCGACCAGGAGTTCGGGGTGGGCCCCTCGGCGGACACGACGGTCCTCTACGAGCACATCCGGGCCGACCGCGCAGAGAACATCTGGCCGGGCGGTGTCCGGCCGGTGGTGTCCGGCCCGCCGACGCGCGATCTGCCGAGCGGGGGATCCGGCCCCGACGAACCGCGTACGCACCTGGATCCGGTGCTCGTCGGCATGATCCCGGTGCAACGATCCCGGTCTCCGCATGAGACCGCGCCGGTCGAATCCGTTCGAGTGCGGTCGGTCGGTCCGTCCGACTCGGACGGCCGGACTCGGGGCGGCCCCCTGGCACGAGGGCGAAGACAGACCGAGCACAACCTGGCCGAGGCGCGGGAGGACATCCCGGGCGGGGGACGAGGCAGCATGAGTGGTCCGCGCTACACCGACTCGACCCAGCACCTGCTGGCCGAACTCGCCCGCTTCGACGTACTGCTGGGCAGACAGGTCCGGAGAGCCCGGCGATCCCACCGGGAGCCCACCGACGAGTTCTCCGCGTTGTACATCACGGAAGCCGAGGTGGACGCGCTGCTGGACGGCACGCTCGACGCTCCGCCCGCCGACGGCGAACCGGAGACGGGGGCGGAGCTGGACAGGCTGTCGGCCGAGATCGCCGTACGCGTGGCCGAGAGCGTGCGTGACGGTGTGAGCCTGAGGCTGGTCGGGCTGGCCGGGCTGTTCGACCTGCACCCGGTGGACGTCGACGTCCTCGTGATGTGCCTGGCCCCGGAGATGGACCGCCGGTACGAGCGGCTCTACGGCTATCTGCACGACGACATGACCCGACGGCTGCCCACCGTCGGCCTCGCCCTCGACATGGTGAGCGCCGACCACGCGGAGCGGGCCGCCGCACGGACCCGGTTCGCGCCGTCGGCGCCGCTGGTCAGGCACCGTCTCGTCACGCTCACGGAGGACTCCGCCGCGTCGACGCACTCCCTGCTGGGCAACACGGTCCGGCTGGACCCGAGGATCGCCGGATTCCTGCTGGAGGACGACGAGCCGGACGGGCGACTGCGGCCGTACGCACGGCTCGTCGCACCGGCCGGCACACTCGACGACCTGCACTTTCCCGCGGAGTTCGGCGCGTCACTGACCCGGCTGAGCGAGCACGCCGACGACGGCCTCGTCGTCTACTGCCAGGGGCCGTACGGCGTCGGCAAACAGAGCGCCGCGTCCGCCTGCTCCCTGCGCTGGAACGCTCCGCTGCTGGTGGTGTCCGCCGACCTGCTGGCCGAGCGCCCCACGGAGGAGTTCGCGGCACTGGTCGCTCTCGTAGACCGGGAGGCACGGTTGCAGGGCGCGGTCATGTACTGGGAGGACATCGACGCCCTCCTCGGCGAACAGGCCCGCCCCCGGCTGTCCCTGCTGCTGTCCGCACTGGCGGCCCACCCCGCCCCGGCGTTCCTGGCCGGGAACACCGCGTGGGAACCGTCCGACCCGCCGGGCGGCATCACCTTCGTACGGCTGGAGTTCCCCGCTCCCGGCTACGACGAGCGGCTCCGCCTCTGGGAGTCCGCACTCGACGTGCTCGACGGGACGGACCGGCCGACGCTGGATCTGGCCGCCGTCTCCGGGAAGTTCAGGCTGAGCGGCGGCCAGATCCGGGACGCCGCGGCGACCGCCCGCAACCTGGCGCACGCCCGCGCACCCGGCGCGCCCCTGATCACCCAGGACGACCTGTACACGGCGTGTCGCCTGCAGTCCAACCGCAAACTGGCCGAGCTGGCCCAGCGGATCACGCCGCACTACGGCTGGGACGACATCGTGCTGCCCGCCGACCGGATGGAGCAGTTACGGGAGGTCGCCGACCAGGTGCGCTACCGGGCTCTGGTGTACGAGTCCTGGGGTTTCGAGCGCAAGCTGGCCAACGGGCGGGGGCTGGCCGTGCTGTTCGCCGGTCCGTCCGGCACCGGCAAGACCATGGCCGCCGACGTCCTGGCCCACGAACTCGGCCTGGACCTCTACAAGATCGACCTGTCGACCGTGGTCAGCAAGTACATCGGCGAGACGGAGAAGAACCTCTCCCGAATCTTCGCCGAGGCCGCCACCAGCAACGCCGTCCTCTTCTTCGACGAGGCCGACGCCCTGTTCGGCAAGCGTTCCCAGGTCCGAGACGCCCACGACAAGTACGCCAACCTGGAGACCAGCTATCTGTTGCAGCGGATGGAGCAGCACGAGGGGGTGGTCGTGCTGGCCACCAACCTGCGCAAGAACCTCGACGATGCCTTCATCCGCCGCCTGCACGTCACCATCGACTTCCCCGTCCCCGGCGTCGAGGACCGTCGGCGCATCTGGGAGCAGGTCTGGCCCAAGGAGGCTCCCCTGGACGGAAGTATCGACCCGGACCTGCTCGCCCGGCAGATCGACCTGCCCGGGGGCAACATCCGCAACATCGCCCTGGCGGGGGCGTTCCTCGCCGCCGCGGACGGCGGGATGGTGACGATGGGTCATCTGCTGCGGGCGACGCGGCGCGAGTACCAGAAGATGGGCAAGATCCTGACCACCGGAGAGTTCGGCACCGGTTCGACGACCGGAAAGGACGCCTCGCATGCGCGTTCGTGAGAGTGAGGTCACTCCGGTGCCGAAGGCACCGGCCACCACCGAAGGATCCGCGTCGCGGGGCCGCCGCCCCGCACACCCCCGCGACGGGGCGCTGAACCTGCAACGGCGGTACGGGAATCACCGCGCGCGGGGTGCCGTCCAGGCGAGGCTGAACGCCGGTCATGCCGATCATTCGCTTGAGAGTGAGACGGACCGGCAGTCGCCCGGTGCGGTCGAACGGTCGGCGCGGCACACACCTGACACGGTCCAGCACCCTCACGGCAGGCGGGACGTGGACGCGGGTACGGCGACGGTGCGCGATGTCGTTGCCCGCGGCGGTGGCTGGACCGGGCCGGGAGCGTCCGCCAAGGGCGCTGCCGTGTTCGCCGACCGCGGCGGGTACGGCCTGGACGGCGTACGCGGTGCCACGTCGGTCGGTGTCGTGCCCCGCGCTGGTGGGCGGCGTGCCACGGCCCGGTTGTCGGGGGCGGGTCCCCAGAGTTCGCGTGCGGTCAAGGGACGGACGCGGTACACCACGACGGACGGTCCCGTACTGCCCTGGCGTCCCTGTCGCAGAGCCGGAACCACGGCCGACGCGGCGGACGACACGGTCAGGTTCGAATCGGCCGACGTGACACACAACGGGGCGGCGGTGCGCGACCTTGTCGTCGAGCCGAACGGAGACCAACTCGGTGTGGGAGTCATCGGGGGCAATCGGGGCGGATGGACGGGCTTCCGTATCGAGGGGGATGTCACGGCGACGGGTCCGGCCGAGCTCGTCGGCGCCTATTCGGTCGGGTTCCTGCAAACAGTCTTCAAGTCGACGAGGAAGTTCTACTACAAGCCGACCGATCCCACGTCACGGAGTCGGCGGGTGTTGTACAAGGACACGGTCAGTGACCTGCCCGCCCAGGACAGCAAGGTGGGCCGGCAGCCGTGGATGAACGACCGGCCGAGGAGGTTCCAGGAGGCGGCTCAGAGTACGCGGTCCACCAGCATGCAGGACTCGCCGTGGACGCGTTCACCATTGACGGTGACGCAGGACGGCGAGGAGCAGCGGCTGGTCGGGACCGGTGGCGAGGACCAGTTCCGAAGCTGGCTCGCGGTGCGGCACAACACGTCGCACGCGGTCATCCTGCTGGACTGGTTCGACTGGAGGGTGGGATACGGGACCCGTGTCCGCTACGACGCGGCCGGGAACCCGACCAGGGTGAGGCCGGACGGTTCCAGCGGACTCACTGTGACCGGACAAGGGGCGGGGCCCGGTTGGCGGTCGCCACGTCTCGACGGGGAGACCGCCAACGACCGCCAGAGAGATGTATGGACAACGTGGCGGTGGTGACCGCTGCCGGGCGCGGTGGGCACACCCGCGCGTCCCGCGAGGCCACCAAGGCCGCAGGCGCGCACTGACGCCGGCGCCGCGTCTCGGAGCGGGGCCGGCCCAAGGAGGCTCTCCTGGACGGGAGGCTGGACCTGGACCTGCTCGCCCGGCAGGTCGGTCTTCCCGGGGGCGGCATCCGTGACATCGCTTTGGCGGGTGCGTTCCTGGCCCCGGAGACGCCGTGGCAGGCGCCGTGGAGACACCCGCCGTGTATCAGTGACGGGATGCCGCGCCGTCTGAATCCTGTCGTTCTGCGGCGTGTTGTGGTCGGGAGTACGGGAGGGGCGAGTCGGCGGCGGCGAGTCGACTGCCAGTTCAGGAGGAGACGGATGCCGTTCTCGTCGGCTCCGCGGCACGACCCTGCCCGCGGACCGGAGCAGCACGAGGGACGTACGGGTTCCCCAGCCCGTGGCCGGGGGCCGGACGGTTCTCAGAATGCTGTGGCGGACCTGCATCGCCGGTTCGGCAACCGCCACGTTCAGCGCATGATTCAGACGGCGCTCGACGTGGGTCCCGTTGACGATCCGCTGGAACGGGAGGCCGATCGGATCGCGGAACGGGTCACGGGCACGTCGTTGCGCCGGGCCCAGGCGTCCCCCCGAGGCGACGCGGACGCGGGTGACGGTGTACCGGTCGCGAGCGCCGGTGTGGCGGATCCGGCGGTGACGGGCGCGGTGGACCGGTTGCGTGGGGGCGGGCATCCGGTGCCGGAGGGGATCCGGCGGCGGATGGAAGGTGTGTCGGGCGCGGATCTGAGCGGCGTGCGCGTGCATGTGGGCAGCGAGTCGGACCGGCTGAGCGAGTCCTTGGGGGCGCGAGCCTTCACGGTGGGCTCGGACGTGTTCGTTCGCCGTGCCGAGTACCGGCCGGGGACCACCGCCGGCGACGCGCTCCTGGCTCACGAGCTGACGCACACCATTCAGCAGGGCGCGGTCCGGCAGGGCGCGGGCGCACCGTCGTCGGGAGTGGCGCAGCGGGCAGCCCCGTCGGTGCAACGGCTGGCCGCCCCGTACCGGGCACCCCTGGGCTTCCAGGTGTTCCACGGGGGCCGCAACAAGGCCAAGGCGGACGAGTACGTCCGGGATTTCGAAGCCAAGGTCGGTGCCCACTACTTCAACGACCCTGAAACCAGAGCACTCGCCGCGCTCGCCGTCGATAAGCTGAAGGGCACCCTCAGTCTCGTCATCAAAAAGGAGTTGGCGAAGGACGATCCGGACGCCGATGTGCAGGAGGCGGCCGAGGAGCGCGCGAAGAAGGTGTTCTTCCGCAACGACGTGACGTCCGCCGGGCAGGTCGGGACGCCCCATCAGGTGGGCGCCACATACAAGGAACTGCTCGGCGATGGCAACGTCCGCGAACTGATGACGGCCTTCTTCAACGCCGCCTATTACAACGGCAATCCCCTCCCGGACACCGCCGGATCCGTCGACACTCTCCAGAACCAGATCATCTCGGGTGCGGTGGAGCGGGCATTTCCCACGACACCGGCCGCGATGCCGGAAGGGGGCGACCGCGACGCCGACCCCGGGAGTACGGAGCAGCGGGAAGAACTGCTGCGCGTCGGCCGGTGGTTGAGGAGCCGCCGTCGGCGTGCCGCGTCCGCGGTGATGAAGATGTTCGCCAAGGACCCGTTCGCGACGGGCAACCTCACGGCACTGTCCGCGTCGCCATGGTTCCAGTCGTTCACTTTTGGGGCGAGCGTGCGTCGACGCCGCAGGATCGCCGAGAAAGACGTGCGGCCCAGGACGCCGAAGTTCTATGCCGAGGCGGGCGCACCCCTCGGCGTCCTGGAGCGTCACTTTGTCGAACAACACCTGCGGCAGGAGGGGGAGCTGGCGGAGGGCGAGCGGCTGGGGGCCGATCAGCCCCTGCCCTGGCGGGAGGGATCGGTCGCGTACCGAGGGATCTCCAACCGCTGGTCACGGTGGGTCGGTTCCTTCGGGATCCCGGTGCAGACGGGTATCTCGGCGACCACGGCCAGGATGCTCCGGGCCGCGAGACTCATCGGCCTCAGCCCGCAGCAGCAGGAGACGTTCCTGGGCGCGCTGATGGCCTGGATGCTGCCCGGCGGGGACCACACGCTGTTCGAGATCGAGCGTGGTGCCGGGATCGCGGGTGTCATGATCGGTGGCCGTGACCCGTCGAGTTCCGAGTTCACGTTCGTCGACGCCTACCAGAGCCTTCCCGGAAAGCCGGAGATCGGCGATGTGCGTGCGACAGCGGGCGACGGGGTACTGCCTCACGACCGCCTGTACGACGACGCGATGGGTTCCGGCCGGATAGTCGAACAGGAATCCGACTGGTTCAAGACGGCGCATGCCGTTCTCGACAAATACGTCAGTGACCCGGATCTTGGGAAATTCAACGAGATGCGCGCGAAGTTCTTTGCCTCGCTTAACTTCGACACGGGGTTGACGCCCGAGCAGGAGCAGGCGCGACACGAATGGGAGACGGAGAAGACCAGGCTTGGGGCGCTGAAAGAGGTCGTCGACGCGTATCGAACGGAGCACGAACTCACCGTCGACGACTTCCGGCGTCTTCTGTCCAAGAGGCATCAACAGGCGTTGAGCGCGTGGTCGGGCCCACTCTTCCCGCTACTGAACGACGCCATGAAATATCGTCGTTCCCGGAATCCGGGCAAACGCCTGCTGGGGAATCTGCTGTTCCGGCGTCAGGTCAGGAAAATCGTGAGCCAGGGACGGAGCAGTCCCATGTCCTACAAGACGAAGATGCCGAAGGCGCTCATATCGGAGAACTTCGAGCGGCGGAACTGGAAGAGGTACTGGCGCGAGCTTCCGTCGCTGAAGCGGGGCCTGTACGAGGAGATCGCCTGGCAGACGGACATGGCCTACGACGCACTTCAGCAACTGCCGAAGGTCGGCAAGGAGTCGAAGCCCGTCATGGTGTTCCGGGGTGAGAAGGCGAGCGCGGGCATGGGACTTCGGTGGGCGCGGGCGGCGTGGACGAAGAGCAGGCGGCTTCGACACCTCCTCAGCTTCAGCCGAGAGAAGAAGATCGCCGACACGTTGCGGGGCGGCGCGGGCAGGGGTCTTCTGATCGTCGCCAGGCTGGCCGGCAAGTACGCCCGCGACATCGCTCCGTTCTCCGCCGCTGTCCAAGAGAAGGAGATCCTTCTGCCACCGGGCACGCAACTGGCACCGATCAGGGAGGAGGAGGTCGCCGCGGCGGCCGCGGCCGCGCAGGTGGACAAGAACGACGCCGTCTTCGTGGAGGAGGTGTGAGGCCGAAGCGGGCACCTAACAGGCGGGCGTCTCGTCGGCGTCTGCCGCCGCGTCCTCCGGGTCACCCGGCGCATCGAGTCGCCGGAACAGACGCCACGGTAGACGCCGGGGGGACGCACCCCGCGTACAACGGTGAACCAAGTGAACCGACAGCGGACCGACGCCGACCGGTGCCGAGGAGAAGAGAGGCGAGGCGATGTTCCAGGACCTGGACGACACCCTCGTCGCCCTCGTCGAGACCGAGTTGCCGCTGCCCGGCATCACCGTCAGCTTCGCCACTCCGGACGACCAGTTCCCGCCCTCCGGTGTCACTCTGCCCGCGCTCGCCTTCTTCCTCTACGACGTGCGGGAGAACCACGAGCTGCGCACCAACCAGTGGGACAACACGCGGCAGGACTCCGGGATGGTCACACGCAAGCGCGCACCGGTGCGGGTCCAGTGCTCCTATCTGGTCACCGCCTGGCCGAACGAGAGCGCGCCCAACCCGGCGCAGGACGAACACCGCCTGCTCGGCGCGGTGATGAAGGTGCTGCTGCGGCACCGGGAGATCCCCGCGAGGTACCTGCGGGGCGAGTTGGCCGAGCAGTCGGCTCCGCTGCCGGCCAGGATCACCGCCGAGAGCCACTTGCAGGGTCTCGGCGAGTTCTGGCAGGCCATGGGCGGACGCCCGAAGGCCATCCTGCACTACAGCGTCACGCTCAGCGTCGACGTCTTCGAATCCACCGACGTCGGACCCGTGGTGACCGAGACGGTCGTCCGGGTCGGCCACGGCGTTGACCACGAGTCATGACGAGGGGGAGATCCCACACATGCCGCAGTATCTAGCGCCTGGCGTGTACGTCGAAGAGGTCCCCTCGGCGATCAAGCCGATCGCCGGGGCGGGAACCAGCACCGCGGGCTTCGTGGGCGTCGTGCACGACACAGTCACGATGCCGCTGCTCCCCGGCCGTTCCGGGCTGAAGCCGGACGGCACCCCCGAGCCCGCCGACCTCGCCACGCTGGCCCCCGCAGGCGAGGCACAGCTCGTGGACGGCTGGGAGACCTTCAAGAACCTGTTCGGCGAGATCCAGCCGGGCAACAGCACGCTCGCCCACGCGGTCTACGGCTTCTTCAACAACGGCGGTGGCCGCTGCTGGGTCACCCGGGTCGCGCCCCAGGAGGAGACGGACCAGGTGGAGACGAACCTGATCGCCGCCCTGGACACCTTCACCGTCATCGACGAGATCGCCCTGGTCGCGATCCCCGGCGCGGTGAGCGACGCGGTGCAGGGCGCACTCCTCGACCACTGCGAGAACCCGTATCTCCAGGACCGCTTCGCGATCCTCGACGGCCGGCAGACCACCGTGCTGACCAAGGAGGCGATCAGGGGCGGCGTCCGGGGCAGCAGCTACGGGGCGATCTACTACCCGTGGATCGACGTCGGCGCCAAGGGAGCGGACGGCACCCCGGTGTACCAGCCGCCGAGCGGTCACCTCGCCGGGGTCTACGCCCGCGTCGACACCGAACGGGGCGTACACAAGGCGCCGGCCAACGAGGTGATCCGCGGCGCGCTGGGCCTTCAGACGCTGGTCGGCAAGCAGGGCCAGGCCGGGCTCAACCCCGACGGCATCAACGTGATCCGCCGGTTCGACGGCAACAACACGGTCTGGGGGGCCCGCACGATGGCGGGTGCGTCGCAGGCCGAATGGCGTTACATCAGCTCCCGTCGGCTGTTCAACTTCCTGCGCGAGTCGATCGACGAGGGTACCCAGTGGGCGGTCTTCGAGCCGAACGCGCCGGAACTGTGGTCGAAGATCCGCCGCAACGTCGGTGCCTTCCTGAACACGGTGTGGGCGTCCGGCGCTCTTCTGGGCAACACGCCCGAAGAGGCGTTCTACGTGCGCTGCGACGCGACCGTCAACCCCGCGGCGGTCCGGGAGGCCGGCCAGCTGGTGGTGGAGGTCGGGGTGGCGCTGGTGCGCCCGGCCGAGTTCGTCGTCTTCCGGATCAGCCAGTGGGCCGGCGGGGTCGAGTAGCACCTTGCCGGACGAGACCTTGACCCAGCAACCGACACCGGGCGTGCTCCGCCAGGACGTGTTCCCGCCGTCGGCACCGAGCTTCCTTACCGGGGTGCCCGCCTTCCTCGGCCGGGCGGCCGACGGACCGCGCACGCCACAGCGGCTGACCCTGTGGCCGCAGTTCGAGGCTGCCTACGGCGCGACGCCTGACGGCTTCCTGGCCGACACGGTCCGGGGCTTCTTCGACAATGGCGGGCTCCTGTGCCACGTCGTACGGCTCGACGAGTCGAAGTCGCCCCCTGCCGCGCTGGAGTCCGCGCTGGAGGCTCTGGAGAGCCTGGAGGACGACGTCGACCTCGTCTGCGCCCCCGACCTCGTCACGGCGGCGCCATGGCCGGCCGACGGCTCCCTCGACACGGTCGTCGGCCTGCAACGGGTGCTCCTGCGGCACTGCCGGGACCGGGGCGACCGGTTCGCGCTGCTCGACGGCGTGCCCACGACGGACCCGGCGGTGGTCACGGCCCAGTGCGCGGCCCTGACCGGGGCGGACGGCGCCTTCGGGGCGCTGTACTACCCGTGGCTGTGGGCACCGGGCGAGGACGGGCGGTTGCGGTACCTGCCGCCGTCCGGGCATGTGGCGGGCGTGTACTCGGCCGGTGACCAGAGGGTCGGCGTGCAGAAGGCGCCCGCCAACACGGTGGTGGAGGGTGTCGTCGATCTACAGGTGAACCTCGCCGCGGCCGACGTGGGGACGCTGTACGGGCAGGGGGTGAACTGCCTGCGGGCGCTGCCCGGTCGCGGCGTCCGCGTCTGGGGTGCGCGGACCCTCGCCGCGGACCCGGCCTGGCGTGACGTGACCGCGCGGCGCCTGGTCGGCACCATCGGCCGGTGGATCGAGCGGTTCATGACGGGCCTGGTCCACGAGCCCAACGACATACGGCTCTGGGTGCGGATCATGCGGGAACTCACCGCGTACCTCGACGGACTGTTCCAGCGTGGTGCGCTGAAGGGCCGTACACCGGCCGAGGCGTTCTTCGTCAAGTGCGATCACGAGACCAACCCTCCGGCGGTCGTCGCGGCGGGGGTGGTGGTGACCCAGATAGGTGTGGCACCGACCGCACCCGCCGAGTTCGTCACCGTTCGCGTCATACACGGCGCGAGCGGCGTGACGGTCGACGCGGCGTGAATGAATTCGACAACTTCGAAGGCAATTTCGAAGGCAATTCCAGAGACAGCTTCGACGAGAAGTTCGACAGGAAATTCGACAAGAAGGAGGTGCGGTTGTGGACAGGGTCGATCCCTATTTCGGCTACAACTTCTCGGTGGAGCTCGACGGCATGACCCGGGCCGGATTCCGGGAGTGTTCCGGTCTGGAGAGCAGCCAGAGCGTCGCCGAATACCGCGAGGGAATGGACGCGAACCTGGCCCCGCGGAAGATACCCGGTCTGAACAGCTACGGCGACATCACGCTCAGCCGCGGTGTGACGAACGACAGCAAGCTGTGGGAGTGGCGCCAGCGGGTGATGAAGGGCGCCGTGGACCGGCACAACGTGTCGATCACGCTGCTCGACCAGCAGGGCGGCCCCCGGGTGACCTGGAACCTCTTCGAGTGCTGGCCGAAGTCGTGGTCCGGCCCCAGCCTCAACGCGACCAGCGACGAGATCGCCGTCGAGCAGCTCACGCTCGCCTGCGAACGCATCGAGGTCGACCAGTGGAACTAGCGGGCGGCGTCACCGAGGCCCGCCGGGCCGGCCCGGTCGAGTTTCCGTTCACCCTGCCGCACGGCCTCGTCGCGCCGGACGGCACGGTGCACCGCGAGGGCACCATGCGGATGTCCACCGCGCTGGACGAGATCGAGCCGATCAAGGATCCGCGGGTGCGGTCGAACCCGGGGTATCTGGTCATCATCCTGCTGACCCGGGTGATCACGAAGCTGGGTGGCCTGGAATACATCAACACCCACACCGTCGAGAATTTGTACTCGGGCGATCTCGCCTATCTCCAGGACTTCTACCAGCGCATCAACACCAACGGGCATTCCCGGCTCCAGGTGGACTGCCCGCACTGCAGCGGGGCGTTCGAAGTGGAGCCCCCCAGCCTGGGGGAATAACGCGCTACTCCCCGGACCGGCTGCACGAGGAAGTAGCGTACGTGGCTTATCACTTTCACTGGCCCTATCTCGACATCATGCAGCTCGACCATCACGAACGAAGGCGTTGGGTCGCCGAGATCGCCCGCATAAACGAGCGGCTCAATGAACATGGAGAGGCAGGGGTGCGGCGATGACGTCGACAGGGATTCCGCTCGGACTGAGCTGGGCGCCCGCCGCCGTGGGCAACTGGACCGGGCTGCGCATGCCGGACCCGTTCGCCACCTTCAACTTCGCGGTGGAGATCGAGGGCCTGCTGGTCGGCGGCTTCACCGAGGTCAGCGGCTTGGAGAGCCGGATCGAGATGGAGTCCTACCGGGAGGGCGGGGTCAACGGCTTCGTGCACCAGCTGCCCGGCGCGGCCAGTGCCTCCCCCCTGGTGCTGCGGCACGGGCTGAGCGCGCTCAGCGAGCTCTGGAACTGGTACGACAACACCGCGCGCGGCGTAATTCAGCGCAAGAACGGCACGATCGCGCTGCTCGACCGGCACCGGATCCCGGTGATGTGGTGGAACTTCCGCAACGCGCTGCCCGTGCGCTGGACCGGCCCGACCTTCAACGCCGGAACCGACGAGGTCGGCTTCGAATCCCTGGAACTGGCCCACGAGGGACTGACCAAACCGCTGCTGGGACAGGCCCTCGCACTGGGCCACGGCATCGCCGACATGGCCGGCTGACAGGAAGCCCCGAGATGGACGACGAAACGACCTTCGACCCGGCGCTGGTCCACCGGCTGTCGCGACGGGCACTGCGCCCCGGGGTGGTTGACCCGGGTCAGGCACGGGCCGTACTGACCCGGCACCACGGCATGACGCCCGCGCTCCCGCTGGCCGAGTCTGCCGCACGGTATGCGGACCCGGTATCGCCCGCCGGTTCGACGGTGCCCATCGTGTACGCGCACCCCGCGCCGCCTGGGCAGTCCGGGCCCTCCGCCGGAGGCGCGGGCCTGGCCTGCCCGGGCTCGTCGGAACCGGCCGGGTCCATGCCTGTCGCCGCGGCGCGCCGGGCGCCGGCGTCCTCGGCCGGACCTGCGGTGCCGGCCCGCCCGGCCCGGCCCGTAATCTCCCCGGCGGGTCCCGCACGGACCACGGCCGGTCCGGGTGCCGGCGGTTCACCCGCGCGCGCCACGACATCCCCGGCCGTGACGGGGACGACGCCCGTGATCCAGCGCAAGGTCGCCGCGCCGCCCGCCCCCACGACCTCTCGGCCCTCCCGTGCCGGATCTGGCACGGCGCCGATGCCTCTGGTGCCAGGCTTCCCGCTCGCGTCCCCCGGTCCGCTGTCGACGCCGGGCACACCCGGACCTGGTCCCTCGCTGCCCGGCCGCGAGGGTCCCCCTGTGCCGCCGAAGCCGCTTGCTTCCGGTCCGGTGATGGCGTACGTCCCGTCGGCGCCCCGCCGTGGCCCGGTCCCGTCGGCGGCACCCGGTCGGCCGGCTCTCGCCCGGCCGGGCTCCGCGGCGTCGGATCCCGCCGTCCGGTCCGGCTCCGCCGACGGTCCGCACCCGGCCGTGCGCACGCCGCCCCCGACCGTCGCGGCCCACCCCGCACCGGCGTCGTACCCCAGGGCACCCGGCGCGCGGCTCCCCGCCGGGGCGGCGTCGGCCGAGGTGGTTGCCGCGCGGCAGCCGCAGGCCCAACCGGTGCGGCCCCTGCCCCTGGCCGTGACCACGGCGGCGACCACTCCCCATGACCGCCCGTCACCCGGCACGGCCGCACGGCAGGCGACCGGAGTGTCACCGCAACCGGTGGTCCCGGGCACGGTGCAGGACGCACACCCCGGGCACGCCGACCCCGCGGGCCACCCGCCCCGCGCCGACCGCGGCACCGAGCAGCCGGACCTGGCGGAGGCTGCCCTGGTGGACGTCGCGCACCTCGCGGATCTGGTGCACCAGCGGATCGTTCGCAGGCTGGCCGTCGAGGCCGAACGCAGGGGGGTACGGCGGTGACCTTCAACAAGGCGGCGGGCCTGGCGAGCACCCTGCTCGGTGTCGGCCCGGGCGGCGGCGGGCTGCAGAAGCTGACCATCTCCCACGACGGCGCGGACTTCACCGAGAACGGTCCGATCGAGGCACTGTTCAACCCGCACGAGATCAGCCGGTCGCGGTCGGTCACCTGGGAGGCGTCCGAACCGGCGTGGGGTGCGTGGACCTGGAGCGGCCTCCAGCACGAGTTCGGGGCCGTGCAGCCCGCGACGCTCTCGCTCGCGCTGTTCTTCGACACCTACGAGTCGAGGGCGAGCGCGTCGCCGTGGGCACGGGCCACCTCGTTCGTGACGCCGCCCAACCCGTTCCAGACCGGCGACGCGACCGACGTGACCGCGCTGACCGGCCGGGTGGCGCGGCTTGCCGAGGTCGACACGGAGCTGCATCGCCCGCCCCAGTGCACGCTCTCCTGGGGAGAGTTCTCCGAGATTTTCACCGGTGTGCTCACCCGGCTCGACGAGCGGTTCACGATGTTCCTGCCCGACGGCACGCCGGTGCGGGCCACCCTCTCGTGCAGCTTCGTCGAGTCCCTCACCGACGCGCAGTTGAGGGAGCGGGAACTGCACTCGGCCGACGTGGACAAGACGTGGACGGTCCGGCGCAACGACACGCTGCACAGCATCGCCGCCGCGGAGTACCGGGACCCGCGCCTGTGGCGGCACATCGCCTCGGCCAACGGCATCGTCAACCCGCGTGACCTGCGACCGGGGATGGTCCTGACCATTCCCCGGCTGGGCTGAGGGGAGGGCCACGCGATGACGACCGCAGAATCCGTGCCGGACCTCGACATCCGCTGCGACGGCGTGCGCCTGCCGCCGGACGCCCGTCTCGACGTGGAGTCGGTGACCGTCCTCGAGGACCTCGACGCGCTCAGCATGTTTACTCTGACCCTGCGCAACTGGGACTCCGGGCGGCTGGCTGTGTCCTGGTCGGACTCCCCGCTCTTCGCGGTCGGCACCGAGGTACGGATCTCGCTCGGGTTCGTCGGCGACCTGCACCCGGTGATGACCGGGGAGGTCACCAGTCTGGAGCCCGCCTTCACCGCCGGCCGGCTGCCGAGGCTGACCGTGCGCGGGTACGACTACCGGCACCGGCTTGCCCGTGGCCAGCGAACCCGCACCTTCACCCGTACCAAGGACAGCGCCATCGCCCGCCAACTGGCCAGGGAATCGGGACTGCGGGCCGAGGTGACCGACACCCGGACCGGTCTCGACTACGTGGTCCAGAACAACCAGACCGACCTGGAGTTCCTCCAGAAACGCGCGAGACTGATCGGCTACGAGGTCCACGTACGGGACAAGGTGCTGTACTTCCGGCCACCGCAGCACGGCCGCCCGCCGACGGCGACACTGCGCGTCGGCGAGGACATCTCGGAGTTCACGCCCCGGCTGCGCACGCTGACCCAGGTGCGTGAGCACACCGTGCGGGGCTGGGACGTGGCGCGCAAGCAGGTCGTCGTCGCCACTGTGGCCGTCGGCCAGGAGTCCACCACCATGGGCGGTACCGCCACCGGCCCCCGCCAGGCCGGCCGGGCCTTCGGCAAGGCAGGGTCGGTCAGTACGGACCTGCCGGTGCCGAACCGGGACCGGGCCGAGCAGATGGCCCGCGGCCGGTTCGACGACCTGGCGCTCACCTATATCACCGGCGAGGCCGAGTGCGAGGGACAGCCCCGTCTGCACGCCGGTGAGGTGGTCGACATCCAGGGCGCGGGCACCACCTTCAGCGGCCCCTACTACCTCACCTCCGTCAGCCACTCGGTGACCGCCGCCGAGGGCTACCGGACCGGTCTCCAGGTACGGAGGAACGCCGCGTGAGCGAGATCTTCGACCATCTGACGGGCCAGGAGCCCGGCCGGGCGGACGGGCGGTTCCACGGGGTGGCGATCGGCATCGTCACCAACAACCGTGACCCGGACGGCCTGGGGCGGGTCAAGGTGGCCCTGCCCTGGCTGGCGGACGACGTCGAGACCGACTGGGCGCGGGTGGCGGTCCCGATGGCAGGAGCCGGCCGTGGCTTCTCCTTCCTGCCCGAGGTCGACGACGAGGTCCTGGTCGCCTTCGAGCACGGCAACCCCGAAGTCCCCTACGTCGTCGGCGCGCTGTGGAACGGCAAGGACAGACCGCCTGTCACCAACGGCGACGGCCGCAACGACACACGGTCGATCACCTCCCGCAGCGGGCACGTGATCCGGCTGGTCGACACCGACCGGGACGAGCGCATCGAGATCGTCGACAGGAGTGCCGGGAACAGCGTCGTGATCAGCACGAAGGACAACCGGATCACGATCACCGCGACCGCGGACGTCGTCATCTCCGCCGGCGGGAAGCTGCGGCTCAGCGGCAACGGTGTCGAGATCGTCTCCAAGGCCGACGTGAACGTGGAGGCCGAGTCCGCGCTCGCGGTCAAGTCCGGCGGACGGCTGGCCATCAAGGGCAGCCAAGTCAACATCAACTGATTGGGGGGTGGAATTCCATGGGGAAGTTCGCTGCGAAGCAGGGTGACCTGGTCACGGCCACCGACATCCATGTCGTCATGGTCTCCGGGCCCTCGGGGCCGGTGCCGATGCCGTTGCCGCACCCGTTCACCGGGATCATCAACGGCGGACTGAGCGGCGACGTCACCATCATGGGCAGGCCGGCGGCGGTGGCCGGCTCCACCGCCGAGAACACCCCGACACACGTACCTGCGCCGCCGGGCACCTCGTTCCAGAAGCAGCCGTCGAACACGGCCACCCTCGAAGGCGGCAGCACGACCGTGAGGATCAACGGGAAACCCGCGATCAGGACCGGTGACCCCGCCTCGACCTGCAACGATCCGCAGGACCTCCCGAACGGGACGGTCATGGCCACGGGCACGGTGACGATCGGATGACCGAAGTCACGGACAGCGGCTTCCTCGGCACCGGCTGGGCGTTCCCCGTCGCCCACGACCCAGAACAGGGCATACGGCTGACCGGGAGCGGCGCGGAGGCGATCCGCCAGTCGATCTGGCTGATCCTCGGCACCGCGCCCGGCGAGCGCGTGATGCGCCCGGACTTCGGCTGCTCCATCCACGACGCCGTCTTCGACGTCAACGACGCGAGCACCGCGGGACGCGTCAGCCGGTCGGTGCGCGAGGCGCTGACCCGCTGGGAACCGCGCATCGACGTACTGGACGTCTACGCGGCACCCGACCCCGAGGACCGGCACCGACTGCTCATCGAGGTCAACTACCGGATGCGGTCGAACAACAGCCGCTTCAACCTCGTCTACCCCTTCTACGCCATATGACCGGACAGCCCCCGCCCATCGACCCCCGCGACCGCGCAGCCCTGGTCGCGCAGACCACCGCGCTGGCGACCCGTTACAGCGGCTGGCAGCCGCCCGCCGACGGACACCCGGACGGCGGCCAGGCGCTGATCGGCGTCTTCGCGCGCTTCGCCGAACTGGTGGTGCGGCGTCTCAACCAGGTGCCGGAACGCGACTACCTCGCGTTCCTCAACCTGATCGGGACCCAGCCGTCGCCGCCCCTGCCGGCGCGCGTGCCGCTCACCTTCCAGCTGGCCGAAGGCAGCCGGACCGACGCGCTGGTCCCGGCCGGCACACAGGTCGCCGCCGACCCCCTGGACGGCGAGAACGACGAGGTCGTCTTCGAGACCGGGACCGATCTGGTCGTGACCCGGTCCCGCCTGCGGGCCGTCGTCGTGGACGACGCCCCGCACGACACCTACGCCGACCGCAGTGCCGAGGCCACCGGCGACCCGGACGAACCGTTCGCCGCGTTCACCGGCGACCTGCCGGTGCCGCACCAGCTCTTCGTCGCCTGCGACCAGGTACTGACCGCCGAGGGCACCAAGGACGTCACGCTGATCCTGACGACCCCGGACGGCACACTGCTCGACGACTGGCCGATCTCCTGGGCGTACTGGGACGGCACCCGGTGGCAGCCGGCGCAGGCCGCCACCGCCCCGCAGGACGGCGCCTGGACGGTGATCCTCACCGGCCTGCCGCAACTGCCCCCGTACGAGGTGAACGGCACCTCGGCGGGCTGGCTGCGCGCCCAGCTCGACATGCCGCTGCCGCACGGCACCTCCGGGTTGCCGCCCGACGCGGTCGCGACCGGCAGTCGGGCTCTCCAGGCCAGCGCCGACGGGGTGTTCCCGTTCGGGCAGACCGATCAGGGCCGGTTCTTCTACCTCAGCGCCGGCGAACGGGTGGCGGCCCTCGGCGCCGACGTCCGGCTCGCCGTCACCCTGGCACGACCCGGAGAGGCCGGCCCGGCCACCCCGGTGCGGCTGGTGTGGTCGTACAAGGACGGCGACGAATGGCGGCGGCTCGGTGAGTCCAGCACGGCGGCGGAGACGGCCGACGCAGGCGACACCGGTCTGCGGGACGGCACCCTGGCGATGACCCGCGACGGTGAGATCGGCTTCCGCGTACCGGCCGAGTGGCCCGCCGAGCTGTTCCAGGGGCGGTCCGGGCACTGGCTCCGGGCGGAGGTCGTCCAGGACGGCGCCGCCTACACCCGCCTGCCGCAACTGGGGTCACTGACTCTGGGGTTCGACTGGGATCCGCCCACCGTCACCGGCATCGAGCTGCGCACGGAGACCGTGCCGGAGCCGGTGGCGCCGTCCGGAGCGTTCACCAACGGCACGCCGCTGGACGTGACCAAGGACTTCCACCCCTTCGGCGAGCAGCCGCGTTTCAACGACACCTTCTATCTGGCCTGTCCCGAGAGCCTGGTCCGGCCCGGCGCGGACCTCACCCTGGACGTGACCCTGACCAACGGCCCGGACGGCCCCGTCCCGCCGGTGAACACCGACGGCGCCCCGCGGATCGTCTGGGAGGCATGGGACGGTACCGGCTGGCGCCCGGTGACCGTCGACGACCCCGACTACGCCTTCACCGCCGACGCCACCCTGCTGTTCACCCCGCCCGACGGCTTCGCGCGCACCGAGGTGGGCGACGTCGAGGGGCACTGGCTGCGCATCCGGCTGATCGGTGGCGACTACGGGGTCGCCGCCCGCTACACCCGCAACGGCGACGGCTCCTACGAGCTGGTCGACGCCACGTTCGCACCGCCGGTGATCACCACCCTGTCGTGGAGTTCCGCGGGGCCGACGGCGCCCGTCCCGGCACCGGTCTGCGTCACGCACAACGACTTCCGCCTCACCACCCACCACCTCGGCCCCGGTACGCCGTGGTCCGTCACGCCCTTCACCCCGCACCCGGAGCGGGACCCGGCCCTCTACCTCGGCTTCGACCAACCCTTCGACACCCGGCCGGTCACGCTCTATCTCCAGGTCGAGCCGCCGGAACCGGAAGAGGTGGCGGCCGACCGTCTCGCCGGAACCGACCTGACCGACCGCGCCGACCTGGTGTGGGAGTACGACGGTCCCGACGGCTGGCAGCCGCTGGCCGCGGTCGACGAGACCGCGGCCCTCTCCGGCCGGGGCACGGTGCGGTTCGTCGGACCGGCCGACCTGACGGCCCGGGAGCACTTCGGGCAGAGCCGCTGCTGGCTGCGGCTCCGCCTGCGGCACGGAAGCTTCCCGGTCACGCCGCGGCTGCGCCGGATCCTGCCGAACACGACCTGGGCGACGCAGGCCGTCACCGTCACCGACGAGATCCTCGGATCGGGCACCGCCGAGGCCGGCCAGCGGCTCACCACCGCGCAGAGCCCGGTCCTGGCCGGTCAGCGGCTGGTGGTACGGGAGCCGGAGCGCCCGACGACGGCGGAGGAGACCGAACTCACCGAGACCGAAGGCGCCGACGCCGTGACGGTCACCGAAGACCCCGAGGAGGTCTGGGTGCGGTGGCACGAGGTGACCGGGTTCCACCGCTCCGGCCCGCTCGACCGCCACTACACCATCGACCGCCAGAACGGTGAGATCGGCTTCGGTGACGGCCGGGCCGGGCGGGTGGTGCCGCGTGGTCAGAGCAACATCCGCCTCACCTACCGCACGGGCGGCGGCGAGGAGGGCAACCGCGCCGCAGGGACCGTCGTGACACTGAAGTCCGCCGTCCCCTCCATCGACTCCGTCACCCATCACGAGCCGGCCTCCGGCGGGAGCGCGTGGGAACCGCTGGACCGGGTGCGCGCCAGGGGGCCGAGGTCGCTGCGCCACCGCGACCGCGCCGTCACGGCCCAGGACTTCGAGGACCTCGCGTACGAGTCCTCGGCCGAGGTGGCCCGCGTCCGGGCGCTGCCGCCCAGCCGGTACGACCCGTTCGACCTCTGGCTCGACCCGGCGGCCCCGGCGCCGACCGACGCGCACGTGGAGGCCGAGGCGGACGCCGGCGGTGTCGGGATCGTCGTGGTCCCGCGCTCGGGCAACCCCCGCCCGGCACCCGGCCTGGGGCTGCTGCGCCGCGTCGAGGAGTACCTGCGGGCCCGGTGCGGCCCGACCACCGCGCTCCGGGTCGCCGGCCCGGAGTGGATCGAGGTGACCGTCGCCGCGACGGTGGTGCCGTCCTCACCGGACGCCGCTGGCCTGGTCGGGGGACGGATCGAGCAGACCCTGGAGCGTTTCCTGCACCCGCTGACCGGGGGACCGGACGGCACCGGCTGGGCCTTCGGCCGCAAACCGCACCGCTCCGATCTGTACGCCGCCATCGAGGCCGTCGACGGCGTCGGCCACGTCCCTGCACTCACGGTGACGCAGGTGGCCCACTCCGACGAGCTCGGCGACCGGCTGGAGGAGGTGCTCGGCCGTTCGCTGGCGCAGCTCGCGGCCGAGCCCGCGTCCCCGGAGCTGACCCGATGGCTGGAACGGGCCTTGGTCTTTTCCGGCCGTCACCGCATCACCGTGACCCTGGGAGCGTGAGGAGTTCCGTGCCGATTCCCCTGCCGAGCCTCGACGACCACGACTTCGACGACCTGGTCGGCGAGGCGCGGGCCCTCCTCCCCGTACTCCTGCCGGAGTGGACCGACCACAACCCCGGCGACCCCGGCATCGTCCTCGTCGAACTGCTGGCCTGGCTGACCGAGATGCAGCTGTACCAGGTTGACCAGCTGCCGCAGAGCCACACCCTCAACTTCCTGCGGCTGCTCGGCGGTCCGCAGTGGTCGCCGCCGGAAACCGGCGGCCTCGACGCGGCCGTACGCCAGAGCGTCGCCGCCCTGCACGAACGCCACCGGGCCGCGACCGCGGACGACTACGAATACCTGGTCCGCACGACCTGGCCCCAGCAGCCGCAGGCCGCCGGGCTTTCCCGGGTACGGCGGGTGCGGTGCGTGGCGGGCCGGAACCTGGCCGGCACCGACCCGGCCGCGGCGGCCACGGCGCACGTCAGCGTCGTCGTCCTGCCCGAGTCGGGCGGGACGACGGACACGCACCCACAGCCCACCGAGGCGCTGACCACGGCCCTGCGTGAATTCCTCGACCCACGCCGGATCCTGACGGTCCGTCACCATGTGGTCGGCCCGGAGTACGTCGACGTCACGGTCTCCGCCGACCTCGCCCTGTACGAGGACGCCGTGCCGACGGACGCCGTCGCCGACGCGCGGAACCGGCTGCGGGAGTTCTACGACCCGTTCACCGGCGGCGACACCCGCGACGGCTGGTCCTTCGGGCAGAGCGCGTACCTGTCCGAGGTGTACGCCGTACTCGAACAATCGCCCCTGGTCGACCACATCGAGAACCTCCGCCTCACCCGCACCGGCACGGAGGGCGACGCCGGAGTGGACGGCATCGCCCTGGACGCCCACCAGCTGATGCGGCTGACCCGGGTGGACCTGACGGGCTACGACAGCTACGGCAGAACCCACCCGTCGACCTGGGAGCTGCCGACGTGAGCGGAGTGAGCACTGCGAGCGGCATGAGCCGCTACCTCGACCACCTGCCGGCGGTGTTCCGGGAGGACCCGTTCGCCGGCCGGTTCCTGCTGGCGTTCGAAGCCGTACTGACCGGCCATGACGACACCGTGGGCCTCGAACAGCTCATCGAGCGCTCCGCCGACCACATCGACCCGCTGACCACCCGCGAGGACTTCCTGCCGTGGCTGGCCGGATGGGTCGGCCTGAGCCTGCGCGCCGACTGGGACGCGGACACCAAACGCGGGTTCATCCGCGAGATCGTCCCGCTGTACCGGCAGCGCGGGACCCTGGCCGGGCTGCGCCGGATGCTGGAGATCTACCTGCGGCCCCTGGACGACGAGGTGACCCGCGACGACGTGGTGATCTTCGACGAGTTCGAGACGCCCGCCCACTACTTCCAGGTCCAGCTGACGCTCGGCGACGCCGATCCCGGACGGCTGCGCCGTGTCCAGGAGATCGCCCGGGCGATCATCGACCGGGAGAAACCGGCCCACACCTTCTACGCGCTCAAGGTCGTGGTGCCCACGATGCGGCTGGTCTCCGAGGAACTGCGCGAACGCGAGGGCGGCGTACCGGAGTTGCTCATCCTCGGCCAGAACACCGTGCTCGGCACGCGTGACTCGACCTGACATTCGGAGGAAGCCCGATGGCGGACTACACCCAACCCGACGTCGTACCGAAGCGCGTCCGCTTCTTCGACGGGCAGTTCCTGCAGGACCAGGACTTCATCGACGAGCAGAGGTTCCACCTCGACCGGGAGCGCCGGCAGAGCCGCCTGCTGCGCCTCACCGGCGTCAGCACCGGCCTGACGGTTACCTCGGCCGAGCCGTCCCGGATCACCGTGACCGCCGGCATGGCGGTGGACTCGCCGGGCCGGCACCTCGTCCTGGCCGCCGACACGAACCTGCCGCTCGGCGAGGGCTTCACCGGACAGCAGGGCATCGAGGTGCACCTGGCCTACCGGGAGGTCGCGACGGACGTGGCGCAGACCGGTGGGGCGAACGAGCGCCGCTGGGACGAGAGCCCCAGGATCGTGGTGGTCGCCCCGGACGGCACCACCACGGTCGCCCCCGACGACGCCCCGCCCGGCCTGGACGGTCCCACGGTGCTGCTGGCCCGGCTCGCGGTGGCCGAGAACGGCGAGGTCACGGTGGACCTCACCGCGGCGCAGCGATCCACCCTCTCCGTCGCGGGCGCGCTCGGCATCGGCACCACCGCCCCCGGCAGCGACCTGGAGATCGGCGACTACGGCCCGCGGGACCGGCATCTGACGTTCAAGACGGCCGGAGGCGACGCGTACCGCAGCGGGATCCGGTTGCGGGCCGGGTCGGAGGACGAGCACGAGGGCTACTCCCTGGAGTACGACCGGCGGGCGGTCGCGGGGCAGGGACTGCACGTCAGGACCCACGGTTCCGACGATCCCGAGGACGGCACGACGAGGCTCTTCGTCGCCCCCGGCGGCGATGTCGGCATCGGCACCACCGCACCGGCGAACGGGGGCGGATGGGACCGGGTCCTCGACGTGGTGGGCGCCGCGAGAACCAAGCTGTCGCTGCGGACCGCGACCATCGAGGGGCACGTGGCGGCGCACCAGGGGGGCGCGTTCGGCGCGAAGCCGGGCATGGCCGTAGGCACGGTGTCCGTCAGCCCGCTGACCCTGGTCACCGCAGGTGCGGCCCGGCTCAGCGTCACCGCCGACGGTCACGTGGGCATCGGCATCACCACCCCGGACGTGGGCACCGGGGAGTGGGGTCGGGTCGTCGACGTCGTGGGCGCGGGCGGCACCAGGCTGTCGGTGCGGACCGCGAAGGTGGACGCGCGGGTGATGGCGCACGACACGGGGGTGTTCGGTGCGGCGGCGGGCATGATCGTGGGCGCCGCGACCAACAGTCCGCTGACCCTCGTCACCAACCAGGCCGCCCGGCTCACCATCGGCGCGTCCGGCAACGTCGGCATCGGTACCAACAAGCCCGCGTCCAGGCTGACCGTCAGCGCCGAGGACAACCACCTGCAGCTGCGCCGGGAGAGGATCCAGCCCGACGAGGACAACAAGTACGTCTTCCTGGAACTGGTTCAGGACGACACGGGACCGGCGACGTATCCTCCGGCGTCCTTCAACATCAGGTTCATCCACAACGGCTACTACCAGCATCGGCTTGAGGCGGCACGCGACGGTTTTCACTTCAGGCACGGAGCCCTGGCGAACGACACATACCAGGACATCCACGCGGCGCAGGTCACGGCCACGTCACTGGCGATCGGCTCGGTCACCATCGGCGAGTTCGAGCTGGCCGCCCTGAAAAAACTCGCCGCGGGAACGCTCGGCGTCGAGCTCTTCAGCCCCCGCCTCAACACGTACGGCTACGCCGCCGACGAGATCAGGTCCGACGCGAGGCACTACGTTCTGGCACACCCGACGCCCAGTGTCGAATACCGCAGATGGGTACTCAAGATCCCGACTTCGTGACGAACACGAACCTCTGAGAAGGACGACCGGCATGAGAGCCGAGATGGAAAAGCGCGTCTCCGAACTGGAGACCGAGTACCGAGAAGGCCAGCGGATGCTCGCCGACCTGGAGGCCAAGCAGGCCGACCTCCAGCAGACGATGCTCCGCATCAGCGGCGCCCTCCAGGTGCTGAACGAACTCCTGGCCGCCGAGACCACCCCGGAACCCGGCGCCGCCGAACCGGCACCCGAGGTGGCGGCGCGTCAGGAGGTGCCCGCGTAGGGCCCGCTCAGGGTCCGGCGGAGGGCTGCTCGGACCACAGGGGGAGGCCCGCGCGGCCGTGACGTCGATCGTCATGGTCGCGGGTTCCGGCCCTCTGCTCGGTGTCACCATCCGGTGCGTGATAGATGGTTGAGGAGCAGCCCGAGGACCGCCTGGGCGGCGAGCCAGGCGCGCAGGCAGGTCAGGAAGGCACCGAACGGGACCGGCCACATCGCGAACGGGAGCCGGATACGTTCCGTTTCGGCGTCGGCGGTCAGCAGGGCGACGAACGCGGCGGTCACGAGGACGGCGAGGCGGATCTCGGCGCCGTGCCTGCGGACCAGTACCACGGCGGCCCGGCGCAAGCCTGCCACTGTCATCGCCCCGTGATCAGCGCGGCGCACACCAGATTGGCCCACACCCCGTAGCCGTACGGTCGTACCCCGCCCGCGCCCTGGCAGTAGCACGTGACCAGCAGCCGCTGTGTCTTCCGCCAGCCGAACCCGGCGACGGCCCAGCCGCGGCGTCGCCGCGCCTATGAGGGCGAAGAGCGCGAGGCCGTAAGAGAGATAGCAGGTCAGCGCGAAGAGGAGCCAGGAAGCGGCGGCTCACCACATGGACCACCTCGGGATCGCCAGCGTCAGCAGAGCCACCGCACAGACCGCCACCGCCGCGAAGTACTTGTCGGCCGGCGTCTCCGAGAAGACCGTCAAGAACCGCATCCCCCGTCTGCTGGCCAAGCTCGGTGTCCAGCGCCGCGTCCAGGCCGCGGTCCTCGCTTCCGCGCACTGGCGATGCCCGGCGACCCACCCAAAGGCGACGAGCTCGACGGACTCCTCCGGGAGGCTTTCGCCGAGCAGCACCGCGTCCTGGTCTGCGACGAAGCCCAGGGCCTGACCAAGAACTCCCTGGAGTACCTGCAGACTCTCTGGGAGAACAAGAGCACCCAGCTGACCGTGATCCTCGCCGGCGGCGACAACTGCCTCCAGCGCATCCGTAGTTGCTCCGGCCTCTTCTCCCGCATCCCGATCTACCAGCAGTACCAATCACTCACCCCCGACGAAGTCCTGGCCCTGATGCCGACCTATCACGCCCTGTGGCAGAACGTCGCCCCCGACGACCTGATGTGGATCAACGACGCCGCCTGCCACGGCAACTTCCGCAACTGGGCCAAGGTCACCTTCCACATCCAGGACATCCTCGAACAGCACCCCGAGACCGCCTGGTTCAGCCGCGACACGGTCCGCACGGTCCTCAGCTTCCTCGACAGCAGTATCCGCAGCTGACCCGAGCATTGCTCGGCCGCACCCTGGGCGACTTGCGCACCCCGCTGCGTCGTACCACCTTTCATGACGAGGCCTGTGCCGATCTGCCGCATTGGATCGGCCACGCCCGCGCCCCGCTGGACGCCGCCGCGGGGGAGGACATCGCGCTGAGGGCCCGCTACGAGATCGTCGTGGCGATCCTGCGAGGACTGGGCGAGATGCGGCCGACCGATCAGCTGGCCCGCGACAGCTGTTGGAGCCACCCCGCTCGCACACCAGGTATCGACTCGATAACGCAGCGTCATGACGGGTGGGTAGCTCTTTAGGCTCCTCGCGAGCCGCTCTGGTGGCGGCCTTCTGCACGGGGGGCTGTGCCATGGAGAGATACCGGCGGTGGGCTTATCCGGTGGCTGCTGGCGCGCTAAGTGGTGTGGCCGCGGCGGTGTGCATCGCGGCGTACGAAAACCGACTCCAGGACCTGTACTGGGGCGACGCCGGTGTCTCGGTCTCTTTCGCGGCCGTCGGAGGACTACTGGCTCATCGGCTGCCGCGCCACCCACTGGGCTGGCTGATGCTCCTGATGGCGCTGAGCGGTTCGCTCGGATGCCTGATCCACCAGGTGTGGCCGCTGGCATCGGCGGCACGGATGCCCGGCACAAGTGTTCTCGGCTGGATGACAGCGTGGGTGTGGTGGCCGGCCTTCGGCGCGCTTCCCCTGGCTCTTTTGCTGTACCCCACAGGACGTCTGCCTTCGCCGCGTTGGCGCCTGACCGGCCTCATCTTCTCGGCTCTGGTGGTTCTGCCGACCGCCGTCCTCGCAGTGGTCGGGGCCATCCACCCTACGGCCGGCGTGGTGGATCCCGAGGACATCGGGCAGAGCCCTCTCTTTCCCGTGAACCGGGTCACGTTCATCGCTTTGCAGGTATGTCTCCTGATTGCCCTGGTCTCGCTCGTGACACGGTGGCGAAGAGGAGCGCGCCTGGAGCGCGACCAGTTGAAGTGGCTGGCCTTCGCCGTCGCGCTGGCCATAGGCGGGCAGGTCGCGCTAGACCGCCTGCCGTACCCGCCTGTGGTGCTGCATGGGATCGGCTTCTGCCTCGATGCCGGCGTCCCCACCGCCGTGGCCGTCGCGGTTCTGCGTTACCGGCTGTGGGCCATTGATCTGATCATTCGACGCTCGCTTGCCTATGCGGGCCTCACTGCGGGCGTGGTCGTCCTGTATGCGGGTGTGATGTGGTCGGTCAACGGTGTTCTCCACCGGAGGTCCACCTTCGCGGCCTCCCTGCTGGCGACCGGCGTCGTCGCGGTGGCTCTTCAGCCGCTGCACCAGCGCAGCCAACGTGCCGTGAACCGGATCTTCTTCGGTGACCGGGACGAACCCCACACCGTCATGGCCCGTCTGACCGCCCGTCTGCGGTCCTCGATCGAGCCGGACGCCGCCCTGCCCATGGTGGCCCGCACTCTGGCAGACGCGCTGCGCCTGTCGTACGTAGCCATCGAGACACCCGCCGGGCCCCGTGTGCGTCACGGTGCGCCCACCGGCACCGTAATGACTCTTCCCCTGAAATACCGGAACGCGGTCATCGGCCAGCTGATGGTCAGCCCCCGGCTGCCGGGAGACGACCTTTCCTCCGCCGACAGAGAACTGCTCAACCAGACAGCCGGACTGGCGGCGATGGCCGTGGAGACCGCCAGGCTCACCGCCGACCTGAGGGAATCGCGTGAACGTGTGGTGCGTGCACGGGAGGAAGAGCGCCGACGTCTGCGCCGGGACCTGCACGACGGCGTCGGGCCTTCCCTCGTCGGGCTCCGCCTGCGGCTCGCGGCAGCCGAGCACGTGGCCGAGGGCAGCAGCGCAGAGCATCTGCGCGAACGGCTTCAGGCCCTCCAGGTCCTGGTGGACGGCATCACGTCCGATGTTTCCCAAGCTGTGGTGGGCCTCCGCCCCGCCGCTCTCGACGACGAAGGGCTGATCGAGGCCCTGCGTCTGTACGCGGACCGGCTGTCCTCCCCCGACAGCATCCGCATTACCGTCGAGTCCGAAGGGGACGCAGCGGACCTGCCCGCAGCAGTGGACGCCGCCGCGTACCTCATTGCCACAGAGGCCATGACCAACGTCATCCGGCATGCGGTCGCCACGCGATGCGTCGTGACCGTACAGGTGTCCGACATCCTCGAACTGAGTGTCACTGACAACGGAAAGGGACTGAGGGCGCAGCGTCGCGCGGGAGTGGGGCTGACCTCCATGCGTGAACGGGCGGAGGAACTGGGCGGCGAGCTGTTGCTCGACACGAAGCAGGAGCGCGGTCTCACTGTGGTGGCGCGCCTCCCGCTGGGGAGCCCGAGTTGACACCGATCCGGATGGTCATCGTCGACGATCACGAAGTCTTCCGCAACGGTCTGCGCGACTACGCGGAGGTGGCGGGCATGCACGTGGTGGGTGAGGCCGGCAATGCCGCGGAAGCGGTGGACGTCGTTCTGAACACGGAACCGGACGTCGTGGTGATGGACTTGGAGATGGCGGGAGGCGACGGGCTGACAGCGATCCGCGCCTTGGCCGGCGAACGGCCGGACCTGCCGGTCGTCGTGGTGTCCGGCTATGACGAGGGTTCCCGGGTCGGCGACGCGCTGCGCGCCGGTGCCGCCGGATTCGTACTGAAGACGTGTTCAGCACCCGCTCTGCTGGCGGCACTCGGTGCGGCCGCCCGAGGACTGACCGTACTCGACCACACTGCGCGCAGCCATCTCTTCGTCGCACTGGAGGCGGTACGGACGCCGGCGGTCAGTCCCCTTCCCTCCCTCAGTGGGCGGGAACGTCAGGTGCTGACCCTGCTGGCGCAGGGCAAGGAGCCGTCCCGGATTGCCCGTGAGCTCTTCCTCGACCCTCACACGGTGCACAACTACCTGTCGTCCGTCGTCCGCAAGCTCGGTGTGGCCGGACGCAATGAGGCCGCGGAAGTAGCGCGAGCCCACGGCTTGGGGAATGGCTCCGGTTCCCCGGCCGGCTGACCTGCGACCGGGATGATCGAGGACTGATCAGGGAGTGCTCCCGGGACACCCGGGAGCCGAACATGGGATGCGTCGGCTCAGTACTCCGATGCGGCCGGGATCAAGCAGAGAGAAGAACCACTTCTCCAAGGCCGCCTGGACACCAGCTCGAAGGAACTTCCCAATCGTGTTGTCAAGCCACTCCCGTGACGGGAGGTGAAACATGAAAGCACTCTCCGTCACGGATCATCGCCCACAGGACGTTGAGGCGTCGGCGTGCGAGAGCCAGCAGGGCCTGCTTGTGTCCCTTGCCCTCGTTTCGCTTCCGGTCGTAGAACGCCTTGGAGACAGGGCAGCACTGAAGGCTCACCATGGCCGACAGGTACATGGTTCGCAGCAGGCCGCGGTGGTAACGCCGGGGGCGGCGCAGGTTGCCGCTGACGCGGCCGGAGTCGCGTGGCCTGGGGGCCAGGCCGGCGAAGCCGGCGAGGCGGTCGGGGCTGCCGAAGGCGTCCATGTCGCCGCCGGTGGCGGCGATGAACTCGGCCGCGAGTCTGGTGCCCATGCCGGGCAGGCTGCGGATCACCTCGGCGTGCGGATGCTCGCGAAACCGGGCCTCGATCAGGGCGTCGAGTTCGGCGATCTCCTCATCAAGGGCCATCACCCCCTTCGCGAGGCGGACCACCATGGCGGCGGCCAGCTTCTCGCCGGGCAGCGCGGTCTGCTGGGCCCGGGCGGCCTCCACGGCCGTTTTCGCCAGTGCGGCGGCGCCGCGGACCTTGCGGTTCTTCAGCCACGTCTCGATCCGGCTCGTTCCCGCCCGACGGATCGCGGCCGGGGTCTGGAAGCCGGTCAGCAGCATCACCGGTCCCCGGTTCGTCAGCTCCAGTGCCCGCTCCAACGCGGGAAAGATTTCCAGCAGCTGGGCCCTGAGCCGGTTGATCTGCCGGGTCCGGTCGAAGACCGTGTCCAGGCGGCGGGTGGTGAGGGTGCGCAGGTCGACGGCGATCTCGTCGCCGGGCCGCAGGAGGCCGAGGTCGCGGCGGACGCGGGCCTGGTCGGCGATGACGAAGGCGTCCTTCGCATCCGTCTTGCCCTCGCCCCGGTAGGTGGCCGAGGCGCGGTGGACCGCCAGGCCGGTGAGGTAGGCGACCGGCTGGCCGTGGCTGACCAGCAGGCCGATCAGCAGTGCGGCACCACCGTGGTTGAGGTCGACAGCCCACAGCACGTCCCGGGACATCTCCAGGACGTCGCCGATCAGGGCGAGAAGCTCACTCTCGTCGTTCACGACCCGGCGGGACAGCAGGCGCTCGCCCTCCGCGTTGATCACCACGCAGTGGTGATGCGTCTTGCCGATGTCCACACCGGCCCAGATCTCGGGCACGTTCCCCTCCGCCAGCTCGTCGTAGACCAATCCCGCAGACGACCTCGCCGACGTTGTCCTACAGCAGCGATCGGAGTCGCATCTCCCAATTGGCGGTCGAGTCGTCGCGGGGCTCCGGGCGGCCAAGTTCCTTGAGCCATCGAGAGGTCTCCCGCATGACAGCCATACCCAGAGCCCCTGAGCCCTCCGATCTTACGAATGACCAGAGCAACCACCCTTGAAAGGTAGGGCATCGCATGACTCGAACGTCGCTTCGGCGCCTTGCCGTCGCCCTGTCGGCCATCAGCGTCGTGTCAGGTCTGGGCCTGGGACCGGCCGGTCTTGCCCAGGCATCGCCACGGCCAGCGACGGCCGCCGCGACACAGCACGTCCCCTCGGCTCTTGTTCGGGCAGCAGCAACGCAGTCACCGCCCCTCTACTACCACGACGCTTACAACTTTCCGACATGGGTCTTCGGGAGGACGCGGCTGTGCGTCACAGCCGGCTACTCGGCCCAGGGCACCGCAAGGGTGCAGAGCAGCGCGCCCCTCGCGGCTCCTGAATACGTCTCCGTGGCAGCGGGCCAGACGCGCTGTATCGAGAGGTGGTGGGGCGGGTTCCCGGTCAACGCGATGAACATCACCTACAGCCGACTGACCGTCACGGCCAGTTGAGGAACGGGGCCACGGTCTGGTCCCGTAACCCGCCCGTTGTCGCGCCGGAGACCCCCTGGGCTGTCCGGAGGCGAGTGAGAGCCAGCGCCCCGCCCCCAGGGACCGCACGAACGAAACCATTCGCCTGGCGTCCTACGAAGGAGTTCGAGCATGAAAAGGTCACACATCAGAGCATGGATCGTCGCAGTCAGCTCGACGATGCTGGCCGCGGGAGTGGCACTGGCACCCGTGCAGACAGCCATCGCCGACCCCGCCGGTGTGCAACGCACCCTCGATTGGGAGCAGTCGGCCGACCGGACCCTCCCCGCCGCGGCACCGGCCAACCTCAACAAGCAGTGGGCCACTTCGTACGGAGCCACCAACGTCACGAGCCCCACACGCGACGGCTCCTACGCAGCCCGCTTCGAGTTGCGCAAATCCGATCCGGTCGTCTCCAGCAGCAAGCGGGCGGAGATCTCGCAGCGCGACGAGCAACCCGCAGGCGCCGACCGGTGGTACGGCTTCAGCATCAACCTCGCGACCACATGGACCCACGACACCTCGGCCGAGATCGTGAGCCAGTGGCACCACTGCGACGTCGGCTGCCCGGGCACCTCTCCCCCCTTGGCACTTCTGACCGACGAAGGACGCTGGAAGATCGACTTCCGCGGTGAGCCCATCGATCTGGGTGCCTACACCACGGGAACCTGGGTGGACTGGGTCTTCCACGTGACCTGGAGGACGGACAGCACCGGCCTCCTCCAGGTGTGGAAGAACGGCGAACGCGTCGTGCACCAGACCGGCGCCACCCACGACGGGGGACCACGGTCGCCCTACTTCAAGTTCGGTATCTACAAGTGGGACTGGAACACCGGAGCTCCCTCCAGCACCACGCAGCGAGTGATGTACTACGACGCTCTGCGCCTGGGTGACGAACGCGCCGTCCACGCGGACATCACGCCTCAGCGAACCTGTACGCGAGCCCCGGTGGTCGCCGCCGCGTCCGCCACCACGTACGAGCCGGCGAACCCACCCTCCAACGCCATCGACAGCAACCTGACCACCCGCTGGTCCGGCCAGGGATTCGGCGCCGCACTCATCCTCGACACGGGCAGACTCCGCCGGCTCTGCGGCGCCACCGTGGCCTGGCATCGCGGTGACCTGCGGTGGAACGACTACACCATCCACGCTTCACAGGACGGCGTCTCGTACACCAAGGTGTGGGAAGGCCGCAGTTCCGGTACGACCACGGCGCCGGAGACGGTGCACTTCACCTCGGGCACCCTGGACGCCCGCTACCTCAAGATCTCGTTCTGGGCGAATCCCGAGAACGACTGGGCAAGCATCACCGAAGCGAGGCCACTCGGCCTCTAGCGAAGCGAGGGACTGCCCGGCCGGGCCCGCCGCATACCGCGGCGGGCCCGGCCCGCTGATGCAGGCGGGCACGTCGACCGCTGTCACCTCCGGCGCCTCGGCCCGCCCGCGCAAGGTCGCCCTGCCGTGCGCTTGTCCGCCCGTCTACGTGAGGAATCTCCGGGCCTTCGATGAGAAGAGCCAGGCCGTCGAGGAGCAGTACCTTGAGGCCGGACGTGAAGAGCACGTCGAGCCGCAGGCCATAGCCGTCGTCGAAGGCCCCGACCACTGTGGCGAAGGCCGGGAAGCGGCCGTACAGAAGCGGCTGCAGCACGAGTCGATGGCCCCGTACCTTCTGACCACCGGCGGCGGGTACGTTTTCGTGCCACCCGTCGGGGCTACCTGGATGGAGGCGCTGGCCGGAGCATGATTTGCGGAGGTCGAAATTTCATCTGCGACTGGTCTCCACCCTCGGCGTCTGGCGGCCGGCAGGGGTCCTGGAGCGCCCGGTAGGCATCCCGGTGATCAGTTGGTCTTGTGCTGGTCCTCGGTCGGGGCAGTTGTGGGTGTGGCCGGTTCCGGGGTGTTGGTGGTGGTGTAGCAGACGGAGCTGCGCTGCTTGGTGCGTTGGGCGTGTGCTTTTGGCGACGAGTCCTTCGGTTGTGGTGCGTACGACGGTGGTCTTGATATGCCGGTCGGGGTGGGCCTCGCCGAGTGCGGTTGCGATCTCCGCTGTGGAGCGGGGTTCGTTCTGATCGGCGGGGTGGTGGCGGATCAGTTCGACGAGGGTGGGCTGGGCCGCCTTCGTGGTCGTCACCTTGGCTGCGGCCTCGGGCTTCTTGGCGGCCGGCTTCTTGACCGCCTCACTGCTTTGCGCGGTGGCGGTCTTCTTCGCCCGTACGCGCTTGTTTGTACCGGGCTGCGTAGTGGTCTTCTGTCGCGGTACCGAGGGCGCTGCGGCCGCTTCGGGAGCGGGCTGGGAGATGGTGTCCGGGCCCGCCGAGCGACTTCTGCATGTTCGTCAGCAGGGTGTGGTCGTATTGCAGGGCGCGCAGTTGTTCCTGCAGTGCGTCGATTTCCGCGCCGATGCGGTCCTGTTCCTTGGCGTTGCGGTCAAGGTCGCCTGCCACCTGGGCTGTGTAATGCGATGTCAGTTCGGTGGTGGCGGTCTGGGTGTCAGGCATGGCACCGGCCCTTCCTCGGGGCGCGGCCCCGGGCTGAAGTTAACCTCCAGGGCGGGCGCCTGGGCTGGGCGGTGACTCCGCAGGGGTTGATTGAGTCATGGGTGGCCGCACCTGGTGCAGTCTGCTCCCGTGTAGCGATAGTACGGGCGGGCGGAGCCAGTTGTTCCGCCCGGGCGATGTCCTGCGCTCAGCCGCACTGTCATCCGTGCACCGTAGTCAGTGCGGTCGAGGCTTCGGCTCACCGGGCCGTCCTGTGACGTGCTGTGGGGGCAGGTGCCAGAAGGCTTCGTCGGTTTCGCGGTTGTGGTGCCAGATGGCCAGTGCGTGTGACGCCGTCAGCCGGTCAAGGAGTTCGGTGGTCTGGTGGGGTGAGTGCCCGCACGTGCGGGCGAGTACTTCCATGTCGGTGCTGCCGGTGTCTCCCGAGGTGTGCGAGAGGGCCAGCGCGGTCAGCTGCAGAGCCGCGGGTTGTCCGGTTGGTGTTGCCAGGGGAGTGTGTGGGCGGACGGCGGAAATGGCTCTGATCTATATTTCGGGATCACCCAGGGTGATTGGCTCTCGGTGTGAGGAGGACGCGGCGTCGCAGGAGGTCGAAGTGGGCCCGCCCGTATCCTTGCCGTTTGAGGAACTTGATCCGATTTACATGGCCTTCGACGATGCCGCTGGAATAGGGCAGGGTCAGGCCGGCTGCCACGGCGTCGAGGTCTTTGCGCAGGTTGCGGGCGAAGTTGCGGAGTGGTGGCAGCTCGCTGCCCTCGGCCGCCTTCATCCAGCGGGGTAGGAGGTGGCCGTCGAGGTTCTTCATCATCGTGGCGAAGTCCGCGATGTGCCTGCGGAGATCGGCGAGTTCGGGACAGCGGGTGAGGATGCGTTTGAGGCGGAGCTGCCGGCCGGGGGTGAGGTTGTCGGGGTGGCGGGTGAGCCAGCCGACGACGTGCCGGACGGTGGGAGCCTCGGATTGCTTGGGCGTTGGGGCTGCAGCCGAGCGCCATGGCTCCAGCCAGCGCCTCAGGCTGCGGCTGGTGCCGCGATAGCCGCGTTCCTGGATCTCTCGGAAGAGGCGTCCGCTGTCGGTGCAGCCCTCCTGCCAGCGCATATTGAGGTACTCGGCCCACGCCTGAAGTTTCGAGTCGCGACGGGGCCGCGGAGACAGGACCTGATCGACTGCGGTGGCGTGCGCGTACTTGCGGACCGTCTTGCGGTCCATCCGCAGCGTCTCGGCGATGACCTGGATCGCGACGCCCTTGTCGTACATCTCGTGTACTGCCGCGAAGTGGCGCCGGGTGTTCGCCGCTGGCTTGCCCTCGATCACAGGTGCGGCGGGTGCCGCCACTACTTCGTCCTGGCCCGTCTCCGCGGGCGGGACGAGGCAGTGGCGGTGAGCGACGACGCACTTCTCCACGGTCTTGCACAGGTTCAGCCAGAGATGAAACCTTTCGGCGATCTGGACTGCGTCCGACGCCGCGGTGCGTACGGCCTCGGCATAGGCGCTGGCCCTGTCACGGCACACGATCTCGGCGCCGGGGTGCATGTGGAGCCATGCGGTGAAGGTCTCGGCGGTGCGGTCGGGGAGCACATCGACGGGGCGGCCAGTCTCGATGTCGATCAGTACAGTGCCGTAGACGTGCCCGCGCTTGAGAGAGAAGTCGTCCACCCCCAACACCCGCGGGCTTCGCTCCGGCGGGTCGGCGGGCAGGGCCCGCACCCGGCGGAGCAGGGTGTTCGGGCTTGCCGGGCAGCGCAGTACCGCAGCGAGCCGGGACCCGGCCCGGCGGGCGAGGTGACAGCCGATTGCCTCCAGCACCGTCTGCTGGAGCTGGCTTCGGCGGCCGTAGCGGAAGGTCAGTCCCTCGACCTGCTTGGCGAAGGTCCGGCGCGGGCAGTGCGCGGCATCGCAGCGGAGCCGGCGCACGGTCAGTGCTATCGTCACCGCCCTCCCGCCGACGGCGGGATCGGCAAGCCGTCGGCCATAGCGGTCATGAACTCTGCGCGAACTGGTTCCACAGGCTGGGCAGGACGCCCCTTCAGCCGTCGTACACGCCGTGATGCACAGCCTCGTGCCGACCTCCCGCACGTCCACGACGGCCACACCCGCCAGGTGCGGAAGGAGCAGGTCAAGTATCTGATCGCTTAACACACCTGCTCAGATATCAACTTGACGCTGTGTCACGCTGGGTGATCCCGAAATGTGGATCAGAGCCGATCAAAGTTTTCCGTTGACAGGACGCACCTTCGACGGCGGGATCAGCGGCTTCGGGATCTCCCACAATCCGTCCGGAACAATCCAACTCCACGTACTCCGCCCCGTAGACAGCTCAACGTCCGCCTCACCACGTAGGACACGGTCTTAGACAGCGTGCGCGGCCCTGGTGCTCGTGGTGGTGGCGGTCGCGTGGGCGCCTTGCCCGCGGTGGCGAAGACAGCCGATCATTCGCCCATGAGACCCGAAGTGCAGACGTTCGTCGCCGACGGTCCGCTCCCCGACTGGGATGCGAGCGGCGAAGAGATCGACAGGCGCGTCGAGCAGCTCGACGCGATCCCAAGGCCGGTCACGGGAAAGGAAGCCCGAGCGCTCGTCTCCTGCTTCGGCCCGGACGACTGCTATGGCGTCGCCGGAACCCTGTTGCACCTCATCGAGACCGGCCCGAATCCCGTCCTGACCACCGACCCCGGACCCGATGCCAACGATTGGCACAAGCGGCTCTACGACCGCGCCGTGAACGGAGGACTCATCCCGCGAACTTGACGGCATAGCAACGTGAGGTGTCTGCCTTCATGCGCGTGCCGCCGGAAGATCACCCGCCCAGGAACTCCGTTCGATCCACATGTTCCAAGAGCGGTTGAGACACGGCTTGTCGGGACACGTCTAGGTTGAACTGCTCCAGCCAGTCGGTGTTGCCCGCTCCGGCGATGGCCACGACGCCGCATGTCAGCCAGATCATCGCCGGTAGCAGATCGTCGCCCAGGTCTTCGGTCACCTCCGCCACGGTCACGTCGCCTGCTCCGGGAACTCCGATCAGCCCTGACATCCGGGAGGCCGTCTCGCCTGCCAGGGTGCCGAGGCGCTCATCGCCCCAGCCTGTCGCCGCCTTGGCCTCGTCCGGTGACAGGCCCGACTCCCGCGCCCGGCCAGCCATCCCGCCAGCACCCCGAACGACAGGGCTTCCGCCAGCCCGGCGGCCTCGTCCCCGGACTCCTCCGCCAGCCGCTCCAGTCCCACGACGACCCGTAGTGCGATGCGCGGGTCGCGCCGCACCAGGATCGTGGCCACCATCTTGCTCAGGCTTGCGACCGCCGCCGCCCGGCCGTCGTCGGGGAGAACCTCGTCCGTGACGGCTTCGGCCCCGGCGGCTTCCTGCTCACCGTGCGCCGTCGAACGGTAGGCGTGCACGGCATCGCTGAAGGCCATCACCTCGGCGGCGGAGAAGGTATGCCGGTTGTCCTCCGTCACGGGATACCCGCACTCGCGCCAGGCGTGCACGAGCGCGGGATCCACTCCCGAACGGTCCGTCGCCTCCAGCAACTCGTCCATCACCCGGCTGATGGCCTCCTGCGTCAGAGGACACGGCTCGTCGGCCTCGGGATCGAAGAAGACCGGATCGTGCGGGCCGGGAGGCCGTCCGAACTTCTCTTCGAAAGCGGCCCGTTGCTCCTCCATCGCGTCCCGCATGTGCACATGTAGCTCGGACCCGGCCGCCCAGGCCACCTCGACCGATCCGTCCACTCCTCGGCGCCGTTGCACAAACCGCGGATCGCTGTGACGCCGCGCCACCATCCGGGCGTGCTCCTCGGTGAACTCCTCCATCGTCGCTGTGCGCCGCTGCTACTCCGCGCGGGCACGCGCACGCGCGTTGTCCCGCTGACGCTGCGCCTTCGACTTCTTTCCGAACACTCTGTCTTCCTCCTGCGACCCGGGCACGTCGACCCTAAGCAGTCCGCTGCTTCACGGGCGCCCTCCGCACACAAGATGAAAGACTCGCCGACCATCCCTGCGAAATGTCCGGAGCCCGAAGAGCCTGTTCTGCGGCCGTCCGAGCAGCGGTGCGGTGATATGAGAGGCCGGAGCGGCCCCGCGCCAAGCACCACCGTTGCCGCTTCGGAGGACGATCCGGCAGCGGCAACACATGGGTCATGGCCAAGCATCAGGCGGAGTTCAAGGCCGCCCAGCACAAGAGCGGGCACCTCCGCGGTTACGATCGAGCAGTTGGCGAGGGAACGGGCCGAGGCCTTGGCCGAACGGGATGAGGCCGTCACCGCGAGAGACGCCGCTCTGGGCATCGCGGCCCTGCCCACCACCCCACCGCAGCAGCGGGCCGCTCCTTCCGGCGGGCGGACCCGCCGCCGCTTCCCGCCGCAGGGACGGCGGTGACGAACGGCCGCCGGGACAAGGTGGCCCTCCGAACGGGTGGGATTGGCGGTTCGCACGGCAAGTTGGTGCGGGACCGGATTCCGCAGATCATCCGGGAAGACGGGGCCGAGCCGGTCACCTACACAGCTGGCCGGGAGGAATACCGCAGTCGGCTGAGGGACAAGCTCGGCGAGGAGGTCGCCGAGTTCCTTGAGGCGGATAAGGACTCGGCGCCGGAGGAACTCGCTGACGTGTTGGAGGTCGTGCGCGCGCTCGCCGCGGACCTGGGGGTCGACGTGGATCAGATGGAGAAGATCCGTGAGACCAAGGCGAGTGAGCGGGGCGGCTTCGCCGACCGGATCGTCTGGACGGGCAACCGCTGACCGCAAGCCGTCCTCAGCGAAGAGTTGGCACACGACTTCGTGCACAACTGTGTACGCGACTGGGGACGTTGGTTGGTACGCGATTCACGTCCGGGGCTTGGCCAGGACGGTGTGGCAGATCCCGGGCAGCGGCAGCACGGGGGCACCGGCGGTGGGGGCGAGGCCGGCCCGGCGGGCGAGGGCGGTGATCTCGCCTGGATCGATGCCGCGCTGGAAGGTTCCCTTGCTTTGGCTGGACCAGAAGCCGTCGTGGTGGGCCGTCCAGCCGCAGTCCGCGGCAGCCTTGGTGATCTCCTCCGGTGAGCGGGTGACGACCACGACATGGCCGCCGGGGCGGGCGAAGGACGCCGCGTCCTTGAGTGCCTGGATCCGCTGCCAGGGGTCGGGCAGCACGTTGAGGACGAACATCGAGGTGACCAGGTCGAAGCCGGTCCGCTCGGGGCGGGGCCAGCCGAAGTCGTCGTGCGGGTCGAAGCCTTCGGCATCCAGGCCCGCCGCGCGGTAGTGGGCGATGTCGGCGCCGCGGCCACAGCCGTGGTCCAGGACGCTCTTGACGCCGAGGGGGCCGGTCAGGTGCTCGGTTACGGCTCGGGAGGCCGGAGAGGGGGCCTGGCGGCTCATCGCCGTCTTGCGCATCGCAGGACGCTGCCTTCCCGCCGTAGTGAGGGGCCCTGGTGACCGGGCCCCTCACGGTCTCAGCCGATCTTGATCACCTGTGAGGCTGGGGGTGCCTGGAGGCTGATCTTGCCGGGGTATGCGCTCAGTAGCGGATCAGTGACCGAGGTCGGAGCGTCGGTGACCACCACCGTCCGGTCGCGCCCGTCATTGGCCCGCGCACCTTGGCCTCGGTCCGGTCCTTGGTGGTGAGGAAGAGAAGGGGCGCATCGATGCCGGCGGCCCGCAGGGCGCCGTACGTCTCGAAGCCGTCGCCGTCCGGAAGGATCATGGCATCCCGATGACAGAACAACAGGGCGGGCCCGCGGCGTGACAAGGGTGGCTCCCGGGTCGCGGAACCCGGGGGCCGCGCCGTCAGGAACCGACGCGCTCGACCGCCGTGGTGCCGGAGCCCACCGGCCCGATACACAGCGCGGTGCCGGTGACGTCGGTGAGCGGTCGGACCACCACGCGACCTCGTCCGCCGGCTGGGTTCGCCCTCACCCGGTGGTCCCCCGGGTCGGCGTCGCGGATCTTCCCCTCAAGCTCCGCGCGGGAGTTGGGCGGGACGGTCACCCGGGTCGCGTGGGCGTCGGGCGATCGGTGCTGTCCACGCTGACGGTGTCGCCGGTCACCAGCGTCACGTGCACGCCGCCCCCGGCCGACCCGCCCGCCGCTGTGGCCTCCAGGTCCACCGACGGGCCCGCTGCCGCCGGGGTGACGGAATGGGTCAGTAGCCCCTCTCGGATACGGAACGACCGGGGGAGGTCCCTGCTCGCACTGGGCCTCGGCCGTTCGGCCGATGTGCGTGGCGCGCCGCGCCGCGGAGGATGGCCTTTCGGCCGATCCGGCTGTGCCGGAGGGAGGCTAGGGTCGCGCCGTGGATCTCCTGAGCAGTGTGCGTGCCCTTGGTGCGTCTCCCGGACCGGATGATCGTCGGCAGGGCGTCGTGCGAGCGTTCGGCGTCGTCCTTCTTCTGGCGGCGGCAGGCGTGGACCTGCTGTTCGCCGGCCTCCATGGCGGTTCGCTGTGGCCTCAGCTGGTGGTCCTGCCGATCGGTCTGGCCGCGGTCCTGTGGCCCGCCGCCCGGTGGCCGGCGTGGCTCACCACGGCGGTTCGCACCGCCGTGACCGCGGTCGTCTCCGGCGCGGTGACGGCCGCCGTGTTCCTGTCGGGCCGTGAGGCGCTGGACGGCCCTGGTGAACAGGCGATCCTGTTGTGCCTGCTCCTGATCGCGGTACGTGGCTGCCCCATGCCGTGGGCCGCGGTGTGCGGTGCTCTGGACGGTGCGGCGATGCTGGCTCTGCCCTACCGGCAGGCCGTCGGCGATGTGTCGGTCAACCCGTTCGGCATGGTGCTGCTGGTCGGTGTGGTCGCGGGGCTGGGCGGGTATCTGCGCACCCTGGACCACCGCCGCCGCGTAACGGTCACCGAGGTCCGGCGAGCCGAACGCCTCGCCATGGCTGCCGACCTGCACGACTTCGTGGCCCACCATGTCACCGGGATCCTGGTGCAGTCACAGGTGGCTCAGCTCCTGGCCACGACGGACCCCGAGCGGTTGGCCAAGATCCTGCAGAACGTCGAGCACTCCGCTACCGAGGCCCTCGCCTCGATGCGCCGCACCGTCGGCCTGATGCGAGAGACTCCGGAGGCCGGCCGGACCGACCGCAGCCCGGCGGGCGATCTGGCCGCGCTCCCCGAACTGGTGGAAGGCTTCGTCGGGCCGGTCGGCCCGGAAGCCGCGCTGCGCCGAGATTCCTCGGTGCCCGACGACCTTCCGCATGAGGTGCAGGCGGCTGCCTACCGGGTGGTCCAGGAGGCGCTCACCAACGTACGGCGCCATGCCGCCGATGCCACCGAGGTGACGGTCGCCCTGGCCCACGACGGCCGCACGCTGGAGGTGACGGTGCGCGACGACGGCCGTGGCGGCACCCGGTTGCCGACCGCCGCACGTGGCGGCGGCTTCGGTCTGGTCGGACTGACCGAACGGGTTACCGCGCTCGGCGGCGAACTGCGTACGGGACCCCGATCCGACCGCAGGGGCTGGCAGGTCAGGGCGAACCTGCCGACGGGCAAGACATCGTCGTGACGCTGGGCGGGAGGGCACCGCGGAATGCCGCTTGAGTACGTGCGAGTGAGGCGCGCACGGCCGCCCTGTCATGTGGCCGGCTCGCGTGGGCTGCGCGACGAACGGGAACAGGAGACATGAACATGGTGATCCGGGTGGTCGTCGTGGACGACCAGGACATGGCGCGTTCGGGGTTCACGGCACTGCTGTCGGCGCAAAGCGACATCGACGTCGTGGGGTGAGGGGGGAGGCACCCAACGGTCGGCTCGGCATCGAGGTCAGCAGCGGCACCACCCACCGACGTGGTGCTGATGGACGTACGGATGCCCGAGATGGACGGGCTCGAAGCGGCACGGCGGCTGCTGGATCCGCCGCCCGGCGTGGTCCACCTCCCCAAGGTGCTCATGCTGACCACGTTCGACATCGACGACTACGTCTACAAGGCCCTCCACGCCGGAGTCGGCGGCTTCCTCCTCAAGAGTGCACCGGTCGCCGAACTCGGGCAGGCGGTACGGGTGATCGCCGCTGCTCGCCCCGTACGTCCCCCGATGCCTCATCGAGGACGTGGCCCGCCGCCTCCCCGTCTCGCGCCGGGACCCGCGTGTGCGGCTGAACGGACTGACGCCCCGGGAGACGGAGGTCCTCCTGCCGGTCGCACAGGGCCTGTCGAACGCGGAGATCGCCGCGGGGCTGGTGGTGGCGGAGCAGACCGTCAAGACCCACATGGCCCGGCTGTTCGCCAAGCTCGGGGCCCGCGACCGGGCACAACTCGTTGTCATGGCCTACGAGTCGGGCCTGGTCGCCCCGGGCAGACCGCACCCGGCGCCGTAGTACCCGGGTACGACACCGGAGTTGGCACCTGGGTGTGGCATGCCCACACTTCCCGTGCCTTGGCGTCCTCACGCCTACCGCCTCGGCAGTGGGCCCGCCCCGTTCAACCGGGGCCATGCCGACGCATCGGACCGCGCCGGAGTCGTTGGTGAGGGTGACCCGGCCGCGGACCACGGCTGTGCCGTCGTCGCGAGGGCGGACCGCCACGATCTCCATCGCGCCGTGCAGCACGTCCCCGGGCCTCACCGGCTCCCGCATGCGGAGAGCACCGGGCTCCCGGCCGGCGATGAGGGCGGCGCGTGAGAACACAGCGTCCACCACGAGCCGTTGCGGAAGTGCGACGGTGTACATCCTGTTCTCCCGCGCCCCTGACGTTGTACCGGCATCTTTGCCCGAAGCGCGTTCACGGACGGCCTGCCTACCTGGGAACACCGGGCCAGGGACTGATCGTCGACAAGCCCGGTGGCCGCCCGGCGACTGTCCCATCGGCCGGCCTTCGGCGCCGGAGCCGTGGGTCACGGCCTTGAGGTCGTTCCAGAACGCACGCCCGGATCAGTCGCTGTAGCGGGCCCGACTGTCATGCGGGTGTCGTGTGCACCAGGCGTCCGTGGAAGATGAGTGAGGCGGCCTGTTTGAGACGGCGGACGCGGATGCTGACCTCGTAGGCGTCGATGCCTTCGACGGCGGCGACGCTGGTGGTGAGGTAGCGGTAGAAGTCCTCGGCGTCACGGCAGATGACACTGACCATCAGATTGTGGTGGCCGCTGATGGCGCCGGCGAAGGCGACCTCGGCGTGCTGGGCGAGTTGTTCCCCGGCCTGTTGCAGGCGGTCGGGGGTGACGCGGAGCCAGAGGGTGGCGTTGAGGGTGTGGCCGAGGCGCTCGGGCAGGAGTTCCACGTCGTAGAAGAGTGTGCGGGACGTTTCCAGGGCCTCCATACGGCGGGCGACGCGGGCGTTGGACCAGCCGGTGAGCTCGGCGAGGCGGGTGTGGGTGGTGCGGCCGTCCTCGGCGAGGGCGTCCAGCAGGGGGGCGTCCTCCTCCGTCGGGGGCCGCGGGGGGCCGGTGGGGGTGGGCGGCCGGTCGGCGATGAGCTGCCGCACCTGGTCGCGTGTGAGGCCGTCGCCGTAGCCGGTCCATTCGCTGGTGCCCGTCTCGCCGAAGGGGTGCAGCAGGAGGTCGATGCTGACGTCCAGGACGGAGGCGGAACGGGGCAGCTGGCGCAGGATGATGTCGTCGCGCTCGGCCTCGACGGGGGAGTGGATCATGCAGATGATCTCCGAGCCGCCCGAGGCGAGGTTGGCGTAGGCGACGTCCGGACGCTTGGCCAGGGAGTCCGCCAGGGGCCCGACCCGGTCGGGGCGGGAGCGGATGCGGGTCACCCACTGGGCCTTTCCGTGGACGGCCGGGTTGACCAGGCCGACCACGCGCATCACCCCGCTGCGCCGCAGTGCGTGGTAGCGGCGGGCGGCCGTCTGTTCCGAGACGCCGGTCACCTCCGCGATGTGCCGGAACGGTAGGCGGGGAGCGCATTGGAGTGCGTGGAGGATTTTCCTGTCCACTTCGTCGATCACTGGAGGAGTCTGACATAGGACTGTGACTGCTTGGAAGTTCTTATTCGTTTTGGGCTATGGAGTTCATAGTTTTGGGATACGGGGTGGATGCTGGTTGTGTTCTCAAGAAAGGGCGTGACTCCCATGAGCACGCGGCTGGCGCCGACTGTGGCCTGTATCGGCACCTTCGTCCTGCTGATGCACCTCACCGCGGCGGGCGTGGTGTCGTCCCACCGGACGGTGCTTCCACTCGACGGTCTCTCCCGCATCCGGCGGGTGATCGGTGAGATTGCCCCGGCGAACGCGGCGGCGCTCCCGGGAGCCCGCGGGCCAAGCGCCGACCCGGGCGCCGTCGTCACCCCCTGACCGGCCCGGAGCGCCGTCCTCGCATCCCCCGCTGGCGCTCCGGGCCTCCGGGCCGCGCTGCGCCGCCGACAGCTTCTGCTCGACATCCCCCCGGCCGGACGGATGGGCGCCGCTTTCGTCAGGGCCCCGTTCGAGCGCGTCCGTGACCGAGCCCAGCCGCACACCTGTCCGACTGCGTCCGCCAGGCACGGGCTGCACGCTTCCGCATCGCGGCCCCTGAGTACCACCCATCCCTCCCCATCCAACCGATTGCGGCTCACCATGCCGCACGGGAGAAAACGGAGAGTTTCCGTGAACGTCACCACACCGGCGAGCGGGTCGACGGACAGGCGGGCGGCCACCATCGTCATGGCCTGCCTCGGCGTGTTCGTCGCCTATCTGCCGATCACCACGGTCGCCGTCAGCCTGCCCGCCATCCAGCGGGCGCTGAACACCTCGACCGCGCAACTGTCCTGGGTCCAGGACGCGTTCGTCCTTCCCATGGCCGCCTTCATCCTGACTGCCGGCGTGTTCGGCGACGTCCACGGCCGCAAGAAGGTCTTCCAAGCCGGCCTGTTCTTCAGCGCGGCCGGCGCGGCCGTCGCCCTGTGCGCGCACAACATCGAGACCCTGTGGGCGGGCCAGGCACTGGCGGGCCTGGGTTCGGCGGCCCTGCTGCCCACCACGCTGGCGCTGATCAGCCACGCGGTCCCCGACTTTCGTGAGCGCGGCAAGTTCATCGGCATGTGGGCCATGGCCCTGCTCGCGGCCCTGGCGGTCGGCCCGGTCATCGCCGGCGTGATCCTCGACCACTACTCGTGGCGCTGGATCTACCTGCTGTCCATCCCCCTCTCCCTGGTCGCGATGGCCGTCGCCGCCCCGCTGCTGACCGACTCGCGCGCCCCGTACGGGCGCAAGCTCGACTGGCCCGGCCAGATCACCGCGGCCGTCGGCGTCACCGCCCTGGTCTACGGCGTGATCGAGGGCGGCGCCGACTCCTTCACCACACCGAAGGTGGTCGCCGCCCTCGCCCTGGGCGTCGTCGCGCTGATCGCGTTCGTCGTCGCGGAGAAGCGCAGCGCCAGCCCCATGCTGGACCTCGCCGTCTTCCGCAGTGCGGCGTTCACCGCCACCGCCCTCATCGCCCTGATCATCTTCCTGGGGCTGATCGGCTTCTTCTTCGTCCTCAGCCTGTACTTCGGCATGGTCCAGCAGCTCGGCACCCTGGAGGCAGGCGCCCGCCTGCTGTTGGTCCCGGTCGCCGCGATCGTGGCCGGCGCTCCGGCCGGCCGCCTCATGCACCGTGTCCAGGCCCGTTGGATGATCACCGGCGGGCTGGTGCTGATCGCCGGGTCCCTGCTGGCCATGACCAACCTCGATGCCGACACCTCCTACGGCTCCATCGCCTGGCGGCTGATCGTGCTGGGCGTCGGTCTCGGCCTGGTCACCACCCCGATGACGGCCACCGCCGTCGCCGCCGTGCCGCACCAGCTGGCCGGCATGGCCTCGGCCGCGAACAACGCCTTCCGCCAGGTCGGTGGGGCGCTCGGCCCGGCCGTCCTGGGCGCCCTGCTGTCCACCCGCGCCGTGCACACCCTGCCCGGTCACCTCGCCGACGCCGGTGTGACGGGCGCCCAGGCCCACACCATTGTCGCCACCGCCAAGGACGGTGGCCTGGGCGCGGTCGCCGGGATGGACCTCGGCTCCACCGCCGGTCAGGTCTACGGCGCCCTGGGCGACTCCCTCGTTGACGGCATGCGGCTGTGTCTCATCGTGGCGGCGGCGCTGGTGCTGATCGCGGCCGTGTGCGCGGTCACCCTGCTGAGCCGTCCCCAGCAGACGGCGGTGGGTGCGGCGAAGCGCGCAGGCACGGCACAGCACGGCGGCCCGGAGGCCTCGGCGCAGAAGGCCCCCCAGGCGGCGGCCTCCGCTTAGCCTCCAGGTCGGCGGTACCGCTGACCTGCGGATGCGAGGAGAGGGGCATCGCCCCGGACCGATCACACCGGTCCGAGGCGATGCCCCTCTCCCATGCCATGCCGGGGTTGTCGCCGCGTCCGAGGGTGCCGTATTCGATGACTCAGCGGCGGGCTCCCAGCAGGGTGTTTCCTCGCCGCCCGCAGCATCCTGCACCTGGCCGAGCCCCTGCTCAAGACGGTCCGCCAGCTGATCGAGTCGGTCAACGACACCCTCAAGGGCCAACTCGACCTCGAACAGCACGGCGGACGCACCATCGACGGCGTCGGCGTCCGGTGGCCCAGCGGACGTACCCATCACCCGCTCACTGGTCGCCTACGACCACTGAGCCACATCAGAACTACTCATCTAGGGGTGTGCGAGCTGTTTGACCTGGCGCAGGACGGACGCAGTCTCCACCCTCCCGATGCCCTCGATGTCCCGGAGGCCGCTGATGAGGTAGGCGTAACGCTCTGTGCGCGTGGCGAAGTACGTGGAGACAACGACGTTGGAGTCGCCTGTGACGGCCGCGGCGAAGCTCACCTCGCGGTGGCCGACGAGTTCGAGCCCGACGCGGGTCAGGTGGGCGGGGGCGACGGTGAGCCACAGCAGCACCCGGAACCCGTGGTCGAAGTGCTCATGGTCGAACTGCACGGCGTACTGGAGGACACCGGTCGAGCGCAGGCGCTCCAGCCGGCGGCGGACGGTCGACTCCGACTGGCCGGTGACCTGGCCGAGTTCGGTGAGCGGAGTTCGTCCGTCGCGTCGCAGGGCTGCCAGGAGCACGTCGTCCGCAGCCGACCGGGGGATCGTTCCGCCGGACGGCTCCGCGGGCGCAGGGCGCAGGGCGGCCTCCTGGTCCGGGGTGAGCGCGTCGATGCGATGCACCCGGCCGAGCGGGCCCTGGTGGAAGGAACGCAGCAGGCGGTGGGCGCTGATCGAGGAGATCTCCGCGCTGCGCTGGAGCCGGTCCAGGACGAGCCCGTCCCCGTCGCGCACACCGCACACCACCTCGGTGCCGCCGGAGGCCACAGCGACGTAGACGGTGTCGGGGCGCCGGGCCAGCGTGTCCGCCAGTCTCTCGGCGACATCGGGCGCACAGCCCAGCCGGACGATCCAGCTGCTGACTCCGCCCGGCCCGCGATCGTCGGTCACCCCGACCACCCGCAGGTTCGCGAGGTCGCACAGTCGCTTGAAGCGCCGGGCGACCGTCCGGTCGGAGACGCCCAGCGCGGCTCCGATACGGCTGAACGAGGCGCGCGCGTCGATCTGGAGGGCCCGCAGCAGCCGGAGGTCGAGTGCGTCGAGAGCGTCGCGTTCTGGGGAGTCCACAGGTATGTCCTGTTCCAAGGCTCGGTGTCGGGGCGGGTGGTCGGGGCCCGGTGCCTGTCTGTCGCGGGGAGACCCGGGAGCCGCTGGGGAAGTACGGTCCCGGGTCTCGCGCGGGGCGCCGTCCCGTCCCCACGGAAGGCGCCCGTACCGGTACGGGCGCTCCGCGCGGGCGGACCCGTCCGATACGTCTGGGGAAGTGTCGGTCAGATTTCGGGACGGGCCGGTTCGGGGTCCAGGCCGTCCCGGTCGTGGCCGCTGCCCACCGTCACGTGCACGGTCACCGGCGGGAATCCGGCTGCGACGACCGTGTATTCGCCGGCGTCCGGGTCGGTGAACGCGTAGTCGCCGTCCGCTGCGGTGATCACGTCGGCCACGACATCGCCGAAGGCGTTCACCAGCGTCACCCGCGCATCCGCCAGGGGCGTGTGGTCGGGGCCGCTGAGCACGGTTCCCCGCAGCTGTGCGCTCGGCCGCAGCCGCAGATGCACCCTGGCGGTGCCGGCTTCGGACAGTCGGAGTGGAAGCGCGGTCGGCCGGAAGCCGGTGGCGGTCGCCCGCACCTCCACCGTGCCGTCGGCATACGGCAGTTCCCGGAAGGCGAACCGGCCGTTCTCGTCGGTGAGGCCGGCCGCGAGTACCGCGCCGCGCACGTCTGTCACGGTGACGGAGGCCGCCTTCAGGGGCTGCCTGTGCTCCTCGTCGGTCACCGTGCCCGCCGGCCCGCGGCCCGAGGGCAGGACGACGTCGTACACCGTCGGCTCCGTCCCGAGCAGCAGTGTTCCCGCCCGCGTCCGGTGACCGGAGGCCGCGGCGACCAGGAAGTAGGCCCCGGGCCCGGGAACGTCCAGGCGAAAACTGCCGTCGCCGCGCGCCACGGTCCGCTCCAGCCGGCGTCCGACCGGCGAGAGCAGTGTCAGCGTCGCACCCGCCATGCCGTTCCCGTCCGTGTCGCGCACCCGACCCGAGAGCCGCGGGCCGGGCGGCCGGGGAGCCGACGGGAGGTGCGCGGTCTCCGCGGTGGTGTGCGTCGCCTGGTCGGGCGACGTCTTCGGTGTCCCGTCGGGTGCCGTGCCGGATTCCGGGACGGCCGAGGGGCGAGGGCGGCGGATCAGGACCGTGGCCGCCGGCGCGGTCGGCAGGAGCAGGCTGGCGCTGACCGTCAGGCACAGCCGTAGGCCGCCGAGGAACGAATCGCCCAGTGCCGCCAGGACACGGCCACGGTCGGCGCCCAGATGCATGCGGGCCACGGCGCTCAGGCCGCTGTCGGCGGCGGTTTCGGTGATGTTCCTGGCCGTCGCCCCGGTCAGACCCGCATCCGAGAGGTGCCCAGGCAGGGTGCTCATGGCTCGCGTGGAGAGGACGGCGCCCAGTACTGCCGGGTCGAGCGCCGCGCCGAGTTGGCGGAAGGCGTTGCTGCCTGCCGAGGCCATGCCCGCCAGGTCGAACACGCCGACACAGGCCATGACCAGTGTGGCCGTGCGACGATCCGGGGAGGCTGGAATCGGTGCCACGGCGGTAGGGGCGTTCACAGAGCTTCCTTTCGCGACCGTGCCGCACGAGTGGTGCGGCACGCTCCCGGACTGGCCCTGCCAATTTCCGCCCCGAAGTGCCCCGATACCAAGGATCCGTTGCCGAACGGACAAGAACCGCCATCTGCTCTGTGTATGCGCGGATCCTGCGTCACCCATGGGCGGTGCGCTGTGCCATATTCCGCATCCGAGTCGACCTGGAGCCACGTGAGAACCTCGTCCTGGAGACGAGCGCTGCCTCGTTATCGAGTGTGCGGAGACGGGCGTCAGTTCAGCGGTCGTTGCCGGGGCGTTCCCTTGTGACGGCTGTTCGGTGAACGCCGGGTCGGCGCAACCGGGTCGACCCGGCGCCTCGTGTCGAAGTCAGGCACCGGCCGTGCCGGTGTGCGGGGCACCGCTCCGTGATCCACGCCCCGAGGCCGACCAGGTCGCGGAGAGCTCCGGGACCTGGTCGGCGGACGAAGCCGGCCGAGGCCGCGCAGCTGCCCGGCGAATTCCAGGGGCCGTGCCGCGCCGACCGTGATCACCGGCATCCGGCTCGCGCCCGGGCCTGGATCGCCCGATGTGTCGACGAGCCGCGGTCGCAAGGGGGCCGACCTGCTGTTGCGAACGACACCCCTGCCTTCCGGCGCCGCCACCTGATCATCGGCCCGAGGCTCAACCCCTCTGCGCCGTCGCCGAGTCGGCGGTGTCCACCGCCTGGTCCCGATTGGGCGGCTCACATGTCGGCGCCGTGTGTCGTCCTTCACCCTCGGGACAGGTCACCGCCGGTGACTCGGCCGATCCGGGCCGTGCGTGCCGACGGGTGGTCAGGGTCCAGGCGGTGGCGGCGAGTGCGGTCACCGTGAGGGCGGCCAGCATCGCGGTGGTGTGGGATCCGGCGCTGTCGGCCGTCCGGGCGACGGGGTTGGGCAGACCGAGGCGGTCGGCCAGCCAGCCGAGTGCCGCCGTGCCGGTGAGCAGGGCACCGGCCAGCCGCAGTACGGGCTGGACGCGCAGGCGGGCGAGGACCAGCAGCGAGGGCAGGGCCAGGCAGACCAGGAGGAGCTGGACCAGTTCGATGCCGAGGTTGAAGCCGAGAAGGCTGGTCACGAGCTGTCCGGTGGACAGGTGCATCTCGGCCAGGACGAAGGAGAACGCCATGCCGTGACCGAGCCCGAAGAGCCCGGCCACGAGCGCCTCGCGGCCGGGGAAGAGCGGGCGGATCGCGTGCACGGCGCCGATGAGGATGCTCAGCGCGATGAACGCCTCGACCGGCCAGTCCGGGATGTCCAGGCGGCCGAGCGCGGTCGCGGCCAGCGCCAGGGAGTGCCCGGCGGTGAAGGCGAGCGTGACGCGGCCGATCCGGCCGAGCGCGGAACGTGCGCCGACCAGCCCGTTCCACCGTCCCGCGGTGGCCGCGAGCGGCGCGGGCAGGAGCAGGATTAGCAGGAAGAGGAGGTGGTCGGTGCCGGTGAGGATGTGGTCGCCGCCCAGCTCCACCATGGCGACGAAGCCGCGCCAGGCGCTGCCTTCACCGAGGTCGACCTTCAGGGCCGGGACCTTCATGGTGCGGGTGTCGACCCGGATGGTGCCGACCTGGGTGGTGCCCGCGTCGTCGATCTGCCCGCGGGCCCAGTCCTGACGTACCGTCACCAGGGCTGTGTGCGTGATGACTTGATGGACGATGACGTCGTAGTCGAAGGTGAAGTGCCGTACGTCGGCGCCGGCCGGCGGGGTGAATACGGCCTCGGCGGTCAGCTCGCGGTAGGGGCCGGTGGAGGTCTGCTGGGTGCGGCCGAGGCTCAGCGCGCCGATGTCCACCTGCCATCCCTCGCCCCCCGGTGTGCTCGGGTGGATGTGCTGGGCGAGGTAGGTGCGGACGGCGCCTGCCTTGGTGGACAGGGCCGACGACTTGATCGTGCTCAGGTCGATGCCGCTGGCCGAGGCGAGGTCGCCGACGGGCAGTTCGAGGCGTGCGGTGACCGAGTCCTGGTACACGTCGAGCTGGACCACGGAGTGCGGCATCGGATGCGCGGCGGCCGGCGACGCCCCCAGAAGGAGCGCCGCCGGTACCGCGATCGCGATCCCGGCCACCAGGCGGAGTGCTGTGGTCAGCCAGTTTCGCGGTCGGTTCATGAGAAGGAGAACTCGCTGCCGTAGTCGCGGGTGTGGTCGCGGTACACCGTGTGGTAATGGACCTTGCCCTGGATGACGAGGCCGTTCTGGCAGACGAACTCGACCCACACGCCGGGGCCGTCGATACGCACGTAGTCGCCCTGGGTGTCGAGGGCGGTGCCGCCGGAGTAGGCGACGTACGTCTCGTTCAGCTCACGCTCATAGGTCTTCATGAGCTGCTTCGCGGTGGCGTCGTCCACGTTGGCGACCCAGGGACGGATCGCCTTCAGGACCAGCTGCTTCTGCTTGGGCGACAGTTCGCTGACCTTGATGCCTTCCTTGGTCTCCGGGAACTGGCCGTCCTCGCCCGGGCCGAGGAGCACGTCGTTGTACGTCGCGGACAGCTTGGCGGCGGCCAGCTGCTCCGTGCTCAGGCTGCCGGTCAGCGCGAGCAGGCCGTTGCGCTGTTCCTCCAGCGGCGTGTACGTGGTGCCGTCGTCGGCGGTCCAGCTGGTGGGCTCGACACCGAGGAAGAAGGGGCTGGCGCCTGCGACCTTGCCCTTCTTGTAGGTGAGGTCCACGGCGAGGTGGTGACCGCCGAAGTGCAGCTGCCAGGTGCCGTCCGCCGAGGGGGTGCCCAGGAACGCCATGTAGTAGAGGCCGCTGCCGTAGCCGAAGGAGCCGCCCCCGCCGGTGCCGCCTGAGGGCGGGGCGCCGGTCGGGGCGTCGGTGGCCGACGAACTCGGGTCGGCCGAGGCCGAGTCGGAGGCGGACGGGTCGGCCGAAGCGGTGCTCGACGCGGTGTCCGAGGGCGCCGGGCCCGTCCCCGCCGAGCTGGTGGCCTGCACCGAGGCGAGCACGTCGTCGGCCTTGATGATCTGGGTGATCTGGTCGTACCCGGAGCCCTTGCCGGTCCCCGTGGCCACCTTCAACAGCTGCTGCGCGGCGGCCAGTTGGGTGTCGGTCAGGGAGCCGAGCTCGATGCCGGGACGGCAGGACGAGCCGCACGGCAGGTTCGACCACGCCGTGGCGTTCGCCTCGGTGAGGTCCAGGAGGACCTCCGCCTGCTGGTCGGCGTCCAGTGTGTTGAGGAACGCGTTGGCGGCGCTGACCACGGCCTTGGTGCCGGTGGCCTTCTTGCTGACCGGGAAGTGCGCACCCGCGGCCGACTTCTGCGAGGAGCCCGTGGTCGTCGCGGCGTTGGCCGCCACGAATCCGCCCCCGACGAGGACCACACCGGCGGCCACGCTGGCTATGCCTCGCCAGGTCCGTCGGTTACGGGCCCGACTTGTTCTCTGCTTGCTCACGAACACTCCCTGAAGACAAGGGTGGGGGACGGTCCGCCGACTCCGAGGCCGGCGGCGTACAGAACACGCGCGCACCGCAGGGAACTATCAGCAAAATTGTTGACAGCTCAACGCGCGAGCCTCCGCGCCTGTCTCATTGGGCGACCGGGATCCCGTATGCGGCAAATAAGCTGTGCTCGTTGACAGGTTGCTCTCATCGCGGCTTCAGCCGCCGAAACGGGCGCGCGACACGCGAAGGCCACTGTTCCTGCCGCTTGTCGACCGCCGGGTGCACTTGTCGTCGCTCCCGGAACCGCCGGTGCCTGCATCTGCGTGGCTACGGAACTCGACGGTCTGGTAAGGCGGTCAGTCCGACGCCGGTGCGTCGGTCGCAGGGAAGTGGTCCTCCGCCCACACGATCATGGCAGCGAGGGGAATGAGGAAGGCATTGCCGTGCGGTGAGAGGGCGTAGAGGGTTCGCGAGGACGGGGCCGGCGGGACAGTTCGGGTCACGAGGTCGACCGTGGCCAGTTCCCGGAGGCGTTCGGCGAGCACGCGGTCGCCGATGCCAGGGATTCGATCGCGGACCTGTGCGAAGTCGGCTGGACCCTTGGCCAAGGCCGCGATGATCAGGCTGCTCCAGGCTCTGCCCAGCAGGACGAAGGCCCGGGCAGCGGCCAGAAGCGATTCGGGTGGCCGCAGGGCATCGGACCGGTGCTCCCGCTGAGTGCAGTGCGGGGTGTTCATGATGGCTGTCTCTTCTCCGAGGACGCTTGGCATCACGATGCGATGCCGCGCGCCGCACAGTTGTGGCGGTGTTGAGGTTCGGTTGGACCACCCGGCCGCCCAGCTGGGAATGTCGTCCGCGCGCAGGCGTGAGCTCGCCCTGCGTGAGGTCAGCCCACGTGGGCGGGCGCCGCGCCTTCCGGGTGCCGCTGCCTGCCGGCGTTCACGGCCAGAGCTGTGACAACTGCGCCGACCACGAACATGGCGCCCGCGCCGACGAAGGCCATGGTGTAGCCGTGTGTCAGTGCCTCACTCGCCTTCGAGACCAGACCGGAGTCCTCAGCGGCGAGGCCCCGGTAGAGGCGGGAAGCTGCCGCAGGCAGCTTGTTGTCGGCTGCCGACGTGGAGATCGTTGACAGAACCGCGAGACCGAGCGCGCCGCCGATCTGCTGGGCAGTGTTCAGGAGGGCCGAGGCGACACCTGTGTCCAGGCGGTCCACGCCGCTCACCGAAGTCACCGTCAGCGGGACGAAGGCCGCGCCCAGTCCCATGGCGGTGACGAACATCGCGGGCGCCAGGTGAGCTGCGTACGAGGAGTCGGTCTCCAGGGTGGCGAACCAGAACATGCCTGCCGCCCCAGTCGTCAGGCCCAGTGCGGCGATCAGGCGTGGTGGGAAGTGGGTTACGAGCTTGGAGCTGACGCCTGCGGCAGCGGACATGCCGATGCTGAAGGGCAGATAGGCGAAGCCTGTCTTGATCGCGCTGTAGCCCAGGACCAGCTGCATGTACAGCGTCAGGAAGTAGAACGTGGCGAACATGCTCGCACCGATCAGCAGCATGGTGGCGTAACTACCGCTGCGATTGCGGTCCTTGAACATGCGCAACGGCATCATGGGGTCCGATACGCGGGACTGGAGGACCAGGAACACACACAGCAGCACGGCGGACACCATGAAGGAGGTCAGTGTCAGGCCGTTCGCCCAACCGTGTTCCCCGCCCCGGGTGATGGCGTAGACGAGGGCAAGCAGACCGCCCGTGCCCGTGATCGCGCCGGGGACGTCCAGGCGGCCGAGGTGGCGTTCGGCTTCGACCAGGCTCTTCGTTCCGGCGAGGACGGCCAGGCCGATGGGGATGTTGATGAAGAACACCCAGCGCCAGCTGAGGGTGTCGGTCAACATGCCACCCAGCAGCATTCCGACCGTCGCGCCGACGCCACCCATGGCCGCGTACACACCCATGGCCGTGTTGCGTGACCTGCCCACCGGGAAGGTGGTGGTGATCAGAGCCAGCGCGCTGGGAGCGGCAATCGCGGCGCCGATGCCTTGCAACACACGGCCGCCGAGCAACAGCCCTTCGTTCGGGGCGAGTCCGCCCAACAAAGAGGCCACGGTGAATACGAGGATGCCTACCTGAAACATCCGCAGTCGTCCGAGCAGGTCGCCGGCCTTGCCGCCGAGCAGCAGCAGGCCGCCGAAGGCGAGAGCGTAGGAGTTGACGATCCAGGCGAGCTTCGCGTCGGAGACGCCGAGGTCCGTCTGTATGGACGGCAGGGCGATGTTGGTGATGGTGTTGTCGAGGACCATCATCAGCTGGGCCGCGGCGATCACGAAGAGCGCGACGCCCAGGTGTCGGCTGCCCGGGGCAGCCCCAGCCGCATCGGCACCCGCCTGAGCGGGAGGGGTGATCGTACTGTCGGCAGACAAGGGAGAACTCCTCAAGGACGGTCAGGAGGTGCGGTAATTCCATGAGCGGGAAACGGGAAGCGGAACATCAGTCCGAGTTCCGGGAGATTCCAGAGGGGGCTGGACATCACCTGCGTGACCTGGGCCGTCCTGCTCGCCTCCGCGGTCGAGCCCCGGCCCCGTACGGGTGTCGCGGCGTCCGCGCGCGGCGCCGATGCCGAGGCGTCGGCCACGGCCACGGCTGACGACGCGGACGGATTCGAGTACCTGCTCGCGGAAGCCCGCGTCACGACTCGGCGGTCCGCCAGGCCGACATCCGCATACTGCCGGGACAGGAGGCACCTCTCGGCAGGTAGCAGTGCCTGTGCCGTCGGCAGCCGGGCCGAGGTCGTGGCCTCAGCCCGGCTGCCGGCTCTCATCGGTGCCGAGACTCAGCGCTCACTGAGTGCTCTGGCCCCGATCGCCGTCGGCCGCGCGCGTGCCCGCCCGCTGAGCGTGGTTGCCCGCGAGGTGCCTACTCGGGCAGCGGCAGATGGCCGATCACCTTCTCGCCCACCGCCGCAGACACCCGAAGAGCCTTGTACCCGTAGTCCCGCATGGCCTCTTCGTAGGCGCCGATGCCGTCCACGACGTCCTTCTCACCCTGCGCGGCGGCGAGCAGTTCGCCTCCGAGAACGTGTGCGTCGCGCAGCGCGGTGTTGGCGCCGATGCCGCAGGCCGGGCTCATGGCATGGATCGCGTCGCCCACCACGGTGACGTTCGAGGGCTCCCAGGCACTGACGGGCACACAGCTGCGCAAGGTCAGCGCCTGCACGGTGGCGGTGTCCCACAGCCGTACGGTCTCCACCAGGGCCGGGTGCCAGGAGGCCACGCGCTCCAGCGCGTACGCCTTCAGCTGCTCGGGGGTGGCGGTGAACAGCTCGGCGTCGGGCATCATGAGGCCCTCTACGGAGTTGAAGATGCTCAGCGCGTAGTTCTTGGTGGCCTCGTTCTGGAAGTCCGGGTCCTGCTCCTTGACCAGCGGAGAGCCGGGGTTGCTGCGCTCCAGCGGGCCGAGCGTGAGCCCGGTCCAGTCGGCGGCGTAGGCCAGCGAGAAGGTGTTGAAGAGTTCCGTCGGCAGCTTGGCCTTGGTCTCTTCGGTGATCGGGACCTTCGCGGCGATGTGTCGAGCCGCCAGGTCGGCGACCTTCACCTGCGGCAGCCTTTGGGCCCGCACGCTGGAGTTGACGCCGTCCGCGGCGATCAGTACGTCTGCCTCGACACTCTCACCGTTGTCCAGGAGTACGGCGACGGTGCCGTCGGGGTTGGAGCGGTATCCGGTGACCTTGGCACCGAAACGCACGGCCTTCTCCAGGCCGAGATAGAGGATCCGGCGCAGCGTCGAGCGGCACACCACCAGGTGCTCCGGGATGTCGGTGGGCACCCCCGTGCCTTCGGTGGCGGACCTGTCACGACCGGGTCGGAGGTTGAGCTGCTCGTCGAACAGCAGCATGTCGTCGTTGGGCATGCCGGAGGTCGCGAGGAACAGCTCCCACAGCCGCGGCTCCAGGGCTGCGTGCAGGGCGGAGGTACCGGTGGAGTTGATGTGAATCCGGTAGCCCGCCTCACGGGCGCCGATGGAGGTGTCACGCTCGTAGACGGCCACGTCCAGGCCGTGCCGGTTGAGGTAGTGGGCCAGCGTCAACCCGGCAAGACCGCCGCCGGCGATGACAATGCGCGTCCCAGACAAAGGTACTCCCAGTGTGATTGTTCTCGTACGAGGGAGCACACTGGGCCTCTCCGAAAGAGAGGACGATTGACACAACCAGACGCGAATTCGACCGGCTGCGCCCCGGACTACCGACCGGGATGCAATTTTGTGTGCTATGAAATTGTTCACCGGAATTTCACCGGTGGGTGCCGGACCGGATTTCCGGCCGGGGGTACTTCTTCAGCGCGTCAGAGTGTACGCGAGAAAAGGTCCAGCAGTGCCGTCCAATGGCGTTCCGAGGCGTCGGCGTCGTAGGCGGCGGTGTCTGCCTGGGTGAACCCGTGGTGTGCGCCGGTGTACACCACGCAGCGGTGAAGTACACCTGCGGCGGTGAGAGCCTGCTCCAGACGCTCGATCTGCTCGGGGGGCAGCGCCTGGTCCTGGTCCGCGTGGCCGAAGTACAGCTCACCCTTGATGCGGTCGGCGAGCAGGTGCGGACTGTCGGGCGCGGTGGAGGCGAGGTTGGCGCCGTGGAAGCCGGCCGCGGCGGCCACTCGGTCCGGATAGGTGCCGGCCGTACGCAGTGCGAGACCGGCGCCCATGCAGTAGCCGGTGACGCCGACCGGTCCGCTCCTGGCCATCGGGTATTCGGCGAGCCGGCGCAGGTAGGCGTCGGCGTCCGTCATCGTCGACTCCGGAGTCAGGGACCGGACGAGTGGCCCGATCCGCTGGAAGAGTTCCGGGCGCTCGGCTGCGCCGACGAAGTCCGGCAGATCGATCACCGGCGCCCGTCCGTGGCGGTAGAAGACGTTGGGCACCAGGACCGTGTACCCGGCCGAGGCCAGACGGCCGGCCATCCTCTTCAGCTGCGGGCGCAGCCCGAAGGCGTCCATGTAGAGCAGAACGGCGGGAAACGGGTCTGCCCCGTCAGGGTGCACCAGGTAGGCGTCGGCCACGCCGTCCCGCGTCGTAATATCCACGGTTGTTCCATGCAAACCACTCATAAGCACCTCTTCCTTTCTTAGGCCCTGGAATTAATTCTAGCCCGCCATGAAGTCCCGCAAGGGCCTGTGAAGCAAGTGACGATTGCCCTTCTTTTCGGCCTTGACTTGCTTCGGGAAACCTGGTCGGGAAAGGCCTGAATTGACAGTGGGCGGAAAATCTGCTCGCCGGAATACCGCCTGAATCGAGTGAACGGCGTCGGCGCCCAGTCCGCGTCGCCGGACGCTTTCAGCCCATCTGATCCTCGGCCGACAGGTGTTCCACCGTCTTGCCGGTCTCGGTGAACGTCCGCGTCACGTGTCCCGACGAGTACACCCACAGGATGCGCAGCGGGGACTCGCCGATGTTCCGGAACAGGTGGGGGAGGGGGGAGGGGACGTATGTGGTGTCGAACCGCTCCAGCCTGGTCACCTCACCATCGACGACCACCTCCGCCTCGCCCTCCAGGATCGTGACGTGCTCGTCGCAGTTGTGCGAGTGCAGCGGCGCTCCGGAGCCGACTGGATAGACGCTCATCCCGCTGGTGATGAGGTTCTCCCCGCCCGCTGAGCACGTGGTGATGAGCGGTGTCGTCAGGACGGCGCCGCCGCGGTCCAGCGCGGGTACGGACGCGGTCTTGATGATGGTGGTCATCCCTGGTTCCTCTCCAGTCCACGGTCGTGCGTCGATCGACACTAGGTCGCGTCCCGGCGAACGGATGCCTTCTGGCGTGCAGCTTTACCTTGCGCTCCTGGAGGGGTGGGGAACACCGGACCCGGTTGTAGCGTCACTCGGGACCGCACGGTTTCGTGTTCCGTGCCCGTAAGCGCCGGCAACGCGCCGGGAAGAAGAGGCAGGTATCGGCTCATGAGGCTCCCCGTTCTCGGCGATGAGGAAATGACCGAGCGTCAGCAGAAGTTGGCCGCCAGGATCGCAGGCCGGCGCGGTGCCGTCCGCGGCCCGTTCCGGGTCTGGCTGCACAGCCCGGAGATGTGCGAACGCGCCGAGTCCCTCGGGGCTTTCGCCCGCTTCGACTGCAGTCTGCCCGGACATCTGCGTGAACTCGCGCTCCTGATGGCCGCCCGGAACTGGGACGCGCAGTACTCCTGGAACGCCCACGCGCACCAGGCGATCGAGGCCGGTATTCCGGAGGCGGCCGTCAAGGCCATCGCCGAGCGGCGCGAAGCGGCCTTCGGCAACGAGGCCGACCAGGCCTTCTACCAGTTCTGCCGCGAAGTCCTCGACGATCACTTCGTCTCGGACGCCACCTTCGCCGGTGCTCTGGAGCACTTCGGCCCCAAGGGGCTGGTCGACACCATCGGGGCGCTCGGCAACTTCACCATGCTCGGCATGTGCCTGAACACCTTCCAGGTGGATCTTCAGCCCGACCGCGAGCCTCCCTTCCCCGATGTCCGCGGCTTCGAGCGCGTGGTTCCCGACGGGAGCCGGACGGGGCAGTGACACTCCGCGCCGGCCCGGGCCCGCGTACGCACAGGCGGGTTCGGCACGGCCCGCGTGCCCCGGTGCCGTGGGACGGCGACGAGACAGACCGTCGGAGTGGGGATGGAGCACCCGGGAGGGAAAATGGATCGCCTGCTTCTCATGCACAGCTTCGTCACGGTCGCCCAGGTCGGCAGTTTCAGCGGAGCCGCCAAGAAGCTGGGCTCCTCGGGCTCGTTGGTGTCCCGCCATGTCGCCGAACTGGAGAGACATGTGGGTGTCCGCCTGGTCAATCGCACGGCCCGATCGGTCAGCCTGACCGAACCGGGTCATCGGTACGCGGAATTCGCCGCGCGCATCCTGGACGAGATCGACGCCGAGGACGCCGGGATCGCCCAACTCCATGATCGCGCGGAAGGGACACTGAGCATCATCTGTCCCAAATGGATCGGAAGTCTGGATCTCGGGGACGCCATCGCCGCCTTTTCCGTGGCCCATCCCAAAATCCAGATTCGCTTCGAACTCGGCGGGATGTCCGACCGGACCTACGACTTCCTGGACAGCGGATTCGACATAGCTTTCCACACCCGGGATCTGCGGGACTCCAGCGTCCGGCTCAAGAAGATCGCCTCATTGCCCTTCGTGCTGTGCGCGTCAAAGGAATACGTGAACCGTGAGGGATCGCTCACCGAACCCAACGGCCTGGCCCACCACGACTGCCTCGTTCACGTCAACGACCCGGTGTGGCGCATCGGACACGGGCATGCCTCCACCCTGCACAAAATTCGCAATGTGGCGTTCTCGTCGAATTCCTACCTTGCCCTGCAGAAAGCGGCGGTGCACGGTCGTGGCATCGCCCTGCTGCCACAGCGACCGGTCTACGACGACCTCATGTCCGGAGCGCTGGAGGTCCTGCTGCCGGGGCTTCCCGTGCCCGACCGCCCGCTGTACGCGATCTTCGGCCCCGGTCAGGAAAGTCCCCGGAAAGTCACCGTCTTCCTCGACTTCCTCACCCAGTGGTTCTCCGGAAATCCCATACCTGCCCTCGGCAGGTGAGCAGACCGGACCCGGTGACGGCTCCTTCCGGCCGACGGGTTGTGCAAGAAACGATTGCGATGCCTGCGCGGTGAACCTGTTGAAGTCGTCCGAGCCGCAATTTTACGATCATCGGGCGCTGGTGACCGAATGAACCCGCAGATGTGATCTGCGACGAAGCGAGGAATCCATGGGAATCCAGAGAATCGAATCGGTCACTTACGGTGTGGACGACCTCGGCACATGTGTCCGCTTCTTCGAGGACTTCGGGCTGTTCCCGGTGGAGAGAACCGACGAGCACGCGGTGTTCCGGACGCTCACCGGGCAGACCCTCCACCTGGACAGCTGCCCCGGCTCGCTGGTGCCGCCGCCGGTGGAGGTCGGCCCCACCCTGCGCGAGGTGGTGTGGGGCGTCGACACCCGCGTCGAACTGGAGCGGCTGGTGGCCGCGGCGGGGCACGACCGCGAGGTCCGCGAGAGCGCCGACGGCGTCCACCACACCGTGGACGAGACCGGTTTCGGGGTCGGACTGAGCCTGGCCCGGCCGAAGCCGGCACCCGTCACACCTCGGCCCGCCAACACGCTGGGCGGCGTCGACCGCTGGAACGCGCCGTTGGAGGCGATCACCCGGGTACGTCCCTTGCGCATGTGCCACGTGGCGCTGAACATCCCCAAGGAAGGCAGGGAGGACGCCGTCGCGTTCTACACCGGGCGCCTCGGCTTCCGGCCCACCGACGTGGTCGAGCCCATGGGCGTGTTCATGCAGGCGCCGGGTGACGACGACCAGCACACCATGCTCCTGTGTCACCGTCCCGACAAGGCAGGCGTCAACCACATCGCCTACGAGGTGCCGGGCTTCGACGACGTCATCGAGGGCGCCAACCACATGATCGACAAAGGCTGGCGTGAAGCACGCCGGCTGGGCCGGCACACCGTCGGCTCCAACGTCTTCCGCTTCCTGCACGCCCCCTGCGGCGGTCGCGTCGAGTACGCCGCCGACATGGACCGCGTCGACGTCTCGTACGGAACCCGTGTGCACGAGACCACCCCGCCCCACCACATCTGGGCGCTGCGCACCAACCGCGACCAGCAGGACGCCTCCGCCTCCTGATACCCCCAAGCCTGAGAGGGCATCCAGCCATGACCACCGACCACGGCTACCCGGCCGTCCGTATGTACATAGCGGGCGAATGGTGTCAGGGTGCCACCTGTCGGACAGCACCGAAGATTTCAGTAGCGCACGATTCATTTCAGTACGCTTTTCAGTACCGAAGCGAGGATTGCAGTGCGGTCTCGGAGGCGAGCTCGGTAACCATCGCCCGTGCTCGATCGTCCTTCGGGTATGCCAAACCTGAGCCCCGAACCCTCACCAACTCCGCCTGCCTGGTCGCACTGTGGCCACGGCGCCACGCCGGTTGACCCGGTTGGCTGCAGCGGCGTCCACGTCCCCGGCCACACCTCGTGCCTCGCCCACCTGGACGACACGGACCGCGACGCCTACCTGGCCGGCCTGACCCCTGGCGCCGACATCGACCTCCGCGGCACCACCTTCACCCAACCTCTTCTGGACGCCCTCCTCGATGCCCTCCGCGACCCCGCCACCGGACACCCCCACTTCGGCGGCGCCGGGTTCGGGTCGGCGACCTTCCAGCGCGACGCCGGGTTCTGGTCGGCGACCTTCCAGGGCCGCGCCCTCTTCGGATCGGCCACCTTCCAGGGCGACGCCGAGTTCGGGTCGGCGACCTTCCAGGGCAGCGCCCTTTTCGGATCGGCCACCTTCCAGGGCAGCGCCGACTTCGAGTCGGCTACCTTCGACGGCGACGCCGGGTTCAGGTCGGCGACCTTCCAGAGCAGCGCCGGGTTCAGGTCGGCGACTTTCCAGGGCGGCGCCGGGTTCTGGTCGGCGACTTTCCAGGACTACGCCGACTTCGGGTGGGCTACCTTCGAGGGCGGCGCCGGGTTCTGGTCGGCGACCTTCCAGGGCTACGCCGACTTCAAGTCGGCTACCTTCCAGCGCGATGCCCGGTTCGAGCAGGCGGTTTTCGAGCAGTCGGTCAGCCTCGGGCCGTTGGTGTGCGCCGGGCGGGTGAAGTTGTCCGGCGCGGTCTTCGGCGGCCCGGCGACCCTCTCCTTCGCCGCGCGCCGCCTGGAGTGCCGGCGGACCCGATGGTCGTCTACCGCCGAGTTGCGGCTGCGTTACGCCACGGTGGACTTCGCCCACGCGGTCTTCGAATACCCCCTCACCATCGTCGCGGAGGCCGCCCCCTTCGTGCTCCCCAACGGACGGCCGGTGGCTGAACAGGCTCTGACCGACTCGCCCGACGCCACGGTGCGCATAGGTTCGCTGCGTGGCGTGGACGCGGCCCATCTGGTCCTCGCCGACGTCGACCTGTCGGGGTGCCTGTTCACCGGGACCGTGCATCTGGACCAGCTACGGCTGGAGGGCAACTGCTCCTTCGATGCAGTCCCGTCGCGTACGCACTGGGGACGCTGGCGCCTCGTACGGTTCACCCAGCGCCGCACCCTCGCCGAAGAACACCACTGGCGCGCGAGCCGACCGGCGGCAGTCCGGGGCTGGAACGTGGCGGTGCTCGGAACTGGACGCGTCGGGCCGTTGCAACTGGCGCCGGTGTACCGGGCGCTGCGCAAGGCGTTCGAGGATGGCAAACACGAGCCGGGGGCGGCCGACTTCTACTACGGGGAGATGGGTGCGGCCTGAAAGCCGCTCAGGTCCAGTGAAGACATTCCAGAGGAAGGAGATCTTCCCCGCCAAGTGACCAAGGTGGCGGGCCCCCGGCGAGGCGTGCAGGACTGGTAACGGACCTGTGCGAAGC